>CALGFD010000050.1 GCA_937881075.1 uncultured Planctomycetales bacterium | reverse complement strand
TGCTTCCTTCGCCCGTCCGCCTTGACAAGCAACAGACCTTCATAGAAGGGTGCGCACGTGTAAGCACCGCGATGTGTGTTCGATTTGCTTACTGCACTGGCTGGCGAGCAGCCAGTGCCACCCTGCGCACGTCCCTACCTGCAGCTAGTGCCAGCTTACGGACAGTGCTGCACGGGCATGGCACTGGCTGACAAGCAGCCAGTGCCACCGAGGCAGCCATTACTGTACTGGCGGCGAGCAGCCACTGTCGGGCAAAATCAAGCAAGGTATTGCCAGGGAAGGCCGTGTATCCGGGGCAATTCCCGGTCGGCCGTGCTGCCGTGGTAATGGTGGCAACTAGACCATCTCCAAGATAAGGCGTCCATTGCCAATCCCCTTCTTACAGGATTGAGGTGGATGTATTCGATGGCAGCACAAATAGCAGCAGGCTCGGTCAGATTCCGATCGTAACCGCCACCTTCTTGCCAGAATCGAAAGGCAAGCTTCCCTGGCCGTTCCCGAACTGTGAGCCGACGCAGCAGCATTTGGTTGTCGTCTTCGAGTAATCTTCGCACGCGATTCGAGAACGGCTGTTTGATTGCCTTGAGAACGGCGGAGACGTCAACGCGATCGGAGGCAGGCCAGATGAGCAAGTGAACATGCTCGGGCATGAACACAAACGCAGCCAGGCGAAACGCGTGCCTTTCCAACGAGCGATCAATGCTTCGGGCCAGCATCACGCACCGTAATTGGTCATCGAGCAAAGGCATTTGATGATAACACGAGAAAGTCAATTCGCGACAATCGCCAGGCAAGTCGTAGTGACGAACCCGTTTTCGATAACCTCTCGGGGTTTGCATTTGGAAACGCCTTGTTGCTGTACTGGCATTGCACTGGCTGGCAAGCAGGCAGTGCCAACCAGCCGCCTAATGCGGCGGGCCGTCGGTGGGAAGCTGTGTAATTTCCGTGTCGAGACTTACTCCACAAAACGGACAGAACCTCAACTTGTCGGAGATTGTCCAAAACATCGGTGAGCTCTGAAGGGTATAGCCGAGATTGTTCTGGCAGTTAGGGCATCGTTGCCCGTGGAGCAGGTAGAGCACCCCGCCGATGAATCCGAGAAAAGTTGCGGTAGCGACGGGCAGGCCCAGGGCCGGCCATTGTCGAGCGCTGATCAGGGCGGTCATGAACGTCACCCAGCAGCCGACAGCCGCTACCATTGCGACGCAACGCTTCTTGCCCAACTGCTTGCGGATGGTCATAGACTTCCTTTGTTCTGTGGTCGGCGCGTCTGATGCTTTTGCACTGGCTGGCAAGCAGCCAGTGCCACCCTACGCCACTTTGGCTTTTGCACTGGCTGACAAGCAGCCGGGGCCACCCTAGCGCACCGGCTGGCGAGGAACTGGTCGCACCCTGCACGCAATCGCTGCTACCCCTTCGCCTGCAGCTTCGTAAGCTGCTCGGCGACTTCCTCGCGCGAGAGCAGCACTTGGGGCATGTGCACCTGGGCGTCGAACGAGGCGTCGTCCTCGTCGCCGCCGCCCAGCGAGGCCTGCCACTGCGCCTGTTCCAACTCTTGGTCGAGCGCGGCCAGCCAGCCGGGCAACTCGAAGCCGGCCCCCGACGGTTCCCGCATGAATTGTTCGACCTGTTGCTCGAGGAGTTTCAGCGCCTCGGGCGGGCGGCTGTTGCGGATCTCGTCGATCGCGGGGCGCACGAGCGAGCACAGCCGGTCGATCTCCAACGGACGCACGAACCGCTCCGACAGATGGTCGGCGATGCTCGGCAGCCGCATCCCGTACTTCTTGCAGAGCCGCTCGAAGCGGGCGAGGTGTTCGTCGGCCATGGGGCCGGTCCGCTTGGCGATGGCCCGACGCCAAATCTCGGCGGCCCGGTCGCGCCCGCAGCCGACCAGCGTCTGATGGGCCAAGAGCACCGGCCGCAGGTTCCACGCCAGCCGGTCGTAGTTGGCCCGCAGCCGGAGGAAGTCCAACAGCGTGTAGAGCAGTTCGCCGCGGTCCGACTGGGTGGTGATGCTGTTGTAGTCGATGTACTCGGCGTAGTTTTCGACCACCGCTTCGATGGCGATATCGAGCCACTGGGCGGCCTGTTTGACGGAAATCGTCTTGTCGAGGTCGTCGATCAGGCGGAACTGCTCCTCGGCGTCGGGCTCGTCGCGGAGGATTTCCAGATACTCCTCGACGCCCTGGTGGAGAATGCCGCGGAGATTGCCCAGGTTGAGGAACCGCTGCGTGAAGAGGTCGCTGCCATAGGTTTCGATGAACTGCTTGAGGCGATCCCAAGCTTGGCCATCGTTCACTGTTTCGAGGACCGACAGTCGCACGCCGCGGCTGTGTCGGAGCCAGGAGCGCAGCAGGATTTCGACCGTCTGTTCGAGGGCCTCGATCAGCTCGCCGTCGGCCCGGCGGACCGAGGCTTTTTTGTCGCCATTGTGCCACTCGTTGGACGACAGCACCAGGCATTCGGTAATCGCCTGGCAACCGACCTCGAAGATGTTGTCGAACTCGGTGATCGCGCCGGGGCCGACCGGATGGCTGGTTTCCATCCGCTGGGCCGTTTCGAGCAACTGGCAGGCCTCGACCAACAGGCCCTGCCGCGGCAGATAGTTCAAGAGCCGCCGCAAAACGTACTGCCGCCCGCGCGAGGCCACGATCCGCAACGGATTGCCGCCGCGGGCCAAGGCGATGTACAACAGCGGCTGCTTCGACAGCGCCTCGAGCAAGGCCGGAAACACCTGCCGCACCCGCTGGATGTCGCCGTGCAACAAGGCGGTCAGCGCCTCGCAGGCCGGCAGCTCCCATTCCTCGACGTCGGTTACCGGCACGGGATTCTTCATCGCCGCGCGGATCATGCGGGCGGCATCGGCGGTTTCGACGGTCGTCTGGATAATCTCGTCGCAGAGCGTTTCCTTGACGCTTCGCCGGCGATCATATTCGACCAGCGATTCTTGGGTGCCTCGGGGCGGGGCGATGCGGTGCCGATAGACCGAGGAGAGCAAATCGAGCAACTGCTTGTGGTTCTGGGTGGCTTGCTTCAACCAGCCGGCCAATACTTCGTCGCGTTCGTCGTCGCCGCGCGAGATCGAAGCGGTGGCCGCCAATTTCCATAGCTGGGCCACGGTGCTCAGGAAGTTCAAGCGGCTAACGATCCGCTCGGCCTCGCCCACCAATTCAAAATCGGTGGGGCTTTGGCCGCCTTCGGACAACTCGCCCTCGATACCGTCGTCGGTGCTGTCGCGATAGGTCACCTGCTCGTAGGCAGCGCTGAAGAGATCGTCTTCTTCCGGTTCTTCCTCGTCGTCGCCGTCGAAGTCCTCGTCGCCTTCGTGCCGGCCGCCATTGCCGAGCAATTCGATGGCCATCTCGAACCGCGGCACTTGCCAATCTTCGTCGGCGTTGGCTTCGAGAAAATCGAGGAACTTTCGCGCCAGGGGCCAGCGTTCGGCCTGGGGCAGGGCAGGGGCCGGCCGACGGACGTTGGTCGTTTCACCCGCCTGGCTGGCTGGGGCGATCGGCAGCCCTTTCACTTCGGCCGTGCCGTCATGCTGCCACAGTTCTTCCATCCACACCAGCGCCAGGTCGTGGAAGGAATAGTCTTCTTCCACAAGGGGAATTTCCGCGGCCTGGCTGAGCCATTGGACGATCAGGGCCATCGCCGCCACGAAATCGCGATGGTCCAAGAGGGTGTCGATCACCAAGGCGTAGGCTTTGGCCGAGCGGAAATGCTCGACATGCCGCCGCCAGAAGGCCAAGTCGCCGGCGGCCGCGCCGGCCTTGTGCCAAGCCCGCAGCGCTGCCGCCACACTCTCGGCCGATTCGAGCGTGGCCTGGCCGGAAATGCCTTCCACCGAATTGACTTCGACCACGGCGAACTTGTCCCACCAGCGGGCGAGCTTGCCGAGACTTTCGGTCAGCGTCTGTTGCAGTTCGCTCTCGCCGGCGGCGGCGGCCGACTTGTGAATTCGCACGTAGAGCGTGAAAACGTCGCTCATCAAGTCCAGCAGGTCATCGACGCGATGATCGTGCACGCTGTTTTCCACGGCCGGGAACAAGCTGTACTCGCCGCCGAAGCCCAAAATATTCCAGGGATCGACGATTGCCCCGCAGCGGATGGCGCGGTGGAGCAGATCCTCGATCTGCGGCAGTTCAGCGGCGGCCTCGGCCAACTGTCCCCGCTCGACGGCGAGGTGGGCGGTGGCCATTCGGCAGCGAATTTCACAGGTCATTCGCGCCGAGGCGACCGGCACGACCGCCACCTGGCGGTGGGCAGCGTCGGTGTAGCCGATGGCGGCGAACGTCTGGGCCAGGTGCACGTGTTCCAGTTGGCTGGCCCGCCGGCGGGCGAGGTAGTGGTTGAAGTGCTGCCGCGCGCCGCCGAATGGTTGCCGCAGGGCCAAGGCCTCCGCCCGCAAGCGGTCGCCGTGCGAACCTTGCATCTTCACGAGCAACTGCTCGTAGAAGGCGTCGCGATAGACGGCGATCTTTTGCACCAGGGTGGCCAGGGTCACGGTCGAATCGTGGGCGTCGGGGCGATTGCCGCTGATGCCCGAGCCCATCAGCATCGTGCCGGCCAGCACGGCCGCTTCTTCAAAAAGGACTTGCTTCCGCGACAGCCGTCCGTGATGCTGGATGCGGTCGAGCATCGCCTCCAAGGTGACCTGTTGCAGCACAAAACGGCGGGACCGCCCGGCGTTGTCGAGCTTCGCCAGATCCCATTGGCCAAAGATATAGTTTGGCCGCTTGTTGACGGGGTGGTCGAAGTCGTAGGCGCGGGGATCCACGGCCAACTCGTCCAGTTGGTCCATTGCAAACATGGCGTCGAAGAGAATCGCCGGCGCCGTTGCATCGAGAATCGCCAAGGCCGTCTTGATCAGTTCCTGGTACGGCCCGAAGGCCATGCCGGCGCCCTGGATCCACAACGGAATCGGCCGCACCCGCTCGTGCGAGTAGGGCTGAATCTTCTGCTCGGTCCGCAGCACGGCGACCGGACGATGGCCCAGGTAATCGTTCAACTGGTGCACGGCGCCGTTGACGATCCGGCCGGTCTCGTCCCACGGCGGGCCCTGCTGCAAGACGGCCTCGCAGACCCGGCCGATGAAAAGCGGCTGGTACAGCTCTTCGTCACTGAGGTGAAACAGCAGGTCCGCATGGAACTCGCGGTACGCGGGCAGAGCTTCGTCGAACACAAGCCGAAGCACGGCCTCGGCTTGTTCACAGTGTCGGAAGGCGTCGGACGACTGTTTCAGGCTGGCCAGTTGCGCCAGCAACAGTTCTTTGAGGCTTTTCCAGGCAGGTCGGTCGCCGTTGCCGGCAGTCGCGGTGAACAACTCGTTGATGTTATTGAGAAATCGGGGGTCCGCCGCGCCGGAGGAGAAATTCAGGTATCCGAGAGTCTCCTCGGCCTGCTTGCCGATATCCACGCCTGATTTCTTACTATCCATCCCACTATTCTCCCCGTCGGCGAAGCTTCTTATGGTAGGTTCCGGCGGCGGTCGAGTCTAGGCGGTGCGGTTGGGGCAAGAGGGGTGAAAAACCTCTTCCCCCCAAGATGAGCCACTGCTCAGCATCTCCACGAACGGATTTCCAGGTGATTTTTCATACTCTCGCGATTATCATGGAGTGTGCCTGTCGCCGTTTCTGCATGTGTCGTCAGGCCCAATCTACCGCCACACCTGGCAGCTTTCTCGGGAGGGTTTGCTGGGATGGGAGGCGGTCACCCCGAAAACGACCGCGAGGATTGTTATGCCCGTACGTCTGCCCATTCTCGCCTTGATGAGCTTTGCGATGTTGTCCCCGGCGGCGCTCTTGGCCGCTTCGGGGCAACTGGTATCGGAACCGGCGGCTGCCCGTTGTGGTCTGACGCGACCCTGGTTCGCGCAAGTCCAACTCGACGAGCGTCGCGCGCGGCTGACCGATGTGCTGTATTTTGAAGGGGCGATTTATGCCCAAACGAATGCGGCCATGATCCATGCCATGGATGCGGAGACGGGCAAGACGCTCTGGTCGCAGCGCGTGGGGCGGGCCGGCCATCCCCCTTTGCCGTTGGCCGCCAAAGGCAATCTTCTTGCGGCCGTCGTTGGTTCGCGTCTTTTCGTGCTCAACCGGTTGACGGGCGAATTGCTTTACGAGAAGGAGATTCAGGACGCTCCGGGGGCCGGTCCCGGTCTGAGCACGCGGCGTGCCTACACGCCGATCGTCAGCGGCATGATGATCGCGTATCGGGTGGAAGAGGGGACGAACTTGCCAAAGAAGGCGGACGATGCGGCAACCGGCGGCACGACGGTGGCCGACGTCACGGCGTCGAAAAAGGTTCGGCTTACCAAACAGGACGAGCCGCCGCTGTTCTGCCAGTCGTTCGGCCGGGCGCTGGTAGCGCCGCTGGTGACGCGCGAGTTTGCCGGCGGCGAGTACGTCGTCTGGCCGACCGATCGTGGCTGCCTCAATTTCGGCCGGATTGACCAGGAAGCGGCCGGCAACCTGGTGCTGAAGTACCGCTTGGAAACCAGGACGCCGATCCTCGCCAAGCCCGCCTATTTGCCGGCCGACCCGCAGGTCCTGGGCGAGGCGGGCATTGTGTTTGCGGCCACCACCGACGGATTCATCTACGCCATCCAGGAAGAAACGGGCAGCACCCTCTGGCAGTATCCAACCGGCGAGACGATTACGGAGTCGCCCGCCGTCATCGATGATGAGGTCTTCGTCGCCACCGAACTAGGCGGCATGTATTGCTTCGAAGGGAAAACCGGCAAGAGTCGTTGGTGGACCGAAAGTCCGCAACAATTCGTGGCTGCCAGCAAGAACCGCGTCTATGCCGTCGACCGCCTGGGACGGTTGGTGATCCTCGATCGGGCGACCGGCAGGAAGATCGATACGTTGCCGATCAACGGCGTCGGATTGAAAGTCGCCAACACGGATACCGATCGCATCTACTTCGCCAGTGAGAGCGGTTTGATCCAGTGTCTGCGGGAAACGACGCAGGCCCAGCCGATTCAGCACGGCAAGGAACGCAAGGACGCCTGGAAGGCCGAGGCCTCGCGGGTGACGGAGCAGGAGCCCGAGAAGCCCAAGTCCCAGAAGGCTGATAAGAAGGCCGACAAGTCCAAGGCCGACGCGAAGAAACGCGACGACGCCGACAACCCGTTCGGCGCTTCGGGGGACAACCCCTTTGGCGGCTGATGACGCTGCCCCGAGCGGATTCCATACGCCTGGGGCGAATGCTGATTTTGCGGGCAACTGGCCGTGCGGATCTTCGTAGCCAATCCCGCGAGGGGTCCTTGACCGCGAACCCCGGAAGGCGTAAACCTTGGGAATACGGTCGGTTGATTCCTGGCCGCCCATCCTTGGATGCCCGCAAGCGTCGCCAATCGCGTGCCTACCAAGCGATCCCCAAGGAAGCACCGGTTTTCAGGAGAGGGAACTATGGACTCGCCTCGCATTCAACGTGCTTTGATCAGCGTCAGCAACAAACTTGGCCTGGCCGGCTTCGCCCGCGGCTTGGTTTCGGCGGGCGTGGAGATCTACAGCACGGGCGGAACCCGCAAACATTTGGAGAGCGAAGGCATTCCCGTTCGCGACGTTTCCGAGTATACCGGCTTCCCGGAAATGATGGACGGCCGCCTGAAGACCCTCCACCCCAAGGTCCACGGCGGAATCCTCTGTCGCCACGACAATCCCGCGGACATGAAGGCCTTGGCCGAGCACGGCATCCTGACCTTCGAGTTGGTCGTTGTCAACTTGTATCCCTTCGAAGCCACGATCGCCAAGAAGGGTGTGAGCGACGCCGAGGCCATCGAACAGATCGACATTGGCGGGCCGACCCTGGTCCGTGCGGCGGCGAAGAATCACGCCTTCACCACCATCGCCACCAACGCCGCCGACTACTCGGAGATCCTCGAACAAATCAATGCCAACGGGTCGACCACGTTCGAACTCCGCCGCCGGCTGGCCGGCGACGCCTTCGCGCACACGGCCAACTATGACCGGGTGATTGCCGACTTCTTCGCTGGGGCGAAGGCCGAAGGTCCGTTCCCCGGCACGCTGACGATGAGCCTCACGCGGAAGACGGTGCTGCGGTACGGCGAGAATCCCCATCAGCAAGCGGCCCTCTACGCTCGGCCGGAAAGCGCCAGCGCGAATGTGGTGGCCGCTCGGCAGTTGCACGGCAAGGAGCTTTCGTACAACAACCTTTTGGATCTTGACAGCGCCCTGGCGATTGTCCGCCAGTTCGCCGAGCCGGCGGCGGTGGTGATCAAGCACAACAACCCCTGCGGCGCGGCCGTTGCGGACACGCTCGCCACGGCCTTGCAGCGGGCCATGGACGGTGACCCGCAAAGCGCTTTCGGCTCCGTGCTGGGGCTCAATCGCACGGTTGACGCGGCGACGGCCGAGGTGCTCGCCACGCCGGGGCTGTTTGTCGAGGCGATCGTGGCCCCGCACTTCACCGACGCGGCCTTCGATATCCTCACCACCAAGCCGAAATGGAAGGCCAACGTCCGGTTGATGGAAGTTGGCGATCTCGATCGTTCGCCATCCGCCTGGACCTTCCGCTGTCTGGAAGGCGGCGCCCTGATGCAGGAAGCCGACGTTCAGGCCGACCCCGAAGAACTCTGGCAGATCGTGACCGATGTCCAGCCCACGGACGAGCAGAAGAACGACCTGCGATTTGCCTGGGAAATGGTCCGGCACGTCAAGTCGAACGCGATCGTTCTCTGTGGCGGCGGGATGCTGTTGGGCGCCGGCGCCGGCCAAATGAGTCGCGTCGATTCGGTGGATATAGCCATCAACAAGGCGGGCACGCGTGTGGCCGGTTCGGTGATGGCCTCCGATGCCTTCTTTCCATTCCCCGACTCGATCGAAAAGGCGGCCGCCGCCCAGGTGGCTGCGATCATTCAACCCGGTGGTTCCCGGAACGACGATGCCGTGATCGCCGCCTGTAACCAACACGGCCTGCCGATGATCTTCACCGGCCGTCGCCACTTCAAGCACTAACGGAATGTGGCAGACATCTGAACCAGTTTCATTCTGAGCGAGGCGCAGAATCGGGCCCGATATCCTGAACAGGCTGGCGGGCTTGGCAGTGGTTGACCCAACACGAAATCCCTCCATGCCCACCATTCTCGACCGCATCATCGCCACGAAGCACGAGGAACTAGCGCTGGCCAAGCAGCGGGCGCCGGAAGCCGCGCTTCGGCAGCAGTTGGCCACCGCCCCGCCGGTCCGCGACTTCTTTGCCGCCGTTTCCTCGGCGCCGCCGCTTCGTTTGATTGCCGAAGTGAAAAAGGCCAGCCCCAGCAAGGGCGTGATCCGGGCCGACTTCGAGCCGGTGACGATTGCCAAGACGTACGAAGCCCACGGCGCTGCGTGTATCAGCGTCTTGACCGACGAGCCGTACTTCCAGGGCAGCCTCGACTATCTGCGGCGAATCCGTTCGGCGGTCGCGTTGCCGCTGTTGCGGAAGGATTTTGTCATCGACCCGTACCAAGTGCTGGAAGCACGTGTCTGCGGCGCCGACGCCGTGCTGCTGATCGCCGAGTGCCTCGATGATGATCTGCTTCTCAGTCTCTATCGAGCGATTCGCGATCTCGGCATGACGGCGCTGGTGGAACTGTACGAGCCGGACAATCTCCCGCGAGTGTTGCGAATGGGCGCTCGCCTGATCGGCATCAACAACCGCAACCTCCACACGTTTCAGGTCGATTTGGAGCATACCTTGCGGCTGCGGCAGCAAATTCCGGCCGATCGGGCCGTTGTCGGCGAAAGCGGCATTCGCAGCCGCGGCGAGGTCGAGCGCCTCGAAGCGGCCGGCGTGCAGGCGATGTTGGTTGGCGAGAGCCTTATGGCCTGTCGAGATATCGGTGCGGCGGTCGACGCGTTGTTGGGAAAGAGATAGGCACCTTGGCCGCAGGATCCTCGATGTCTGGCCTGCACCTCGGCGAATTGGCGGCGCTGGCAACCGCGCTGCTGTGGACCCTCTCGGCATTGGCCTGGACGTCGGCCGGGCGACACATCGGCGCACTGGCGGTCAGCTTCATCCGCCTCGTGCTGGCCTGCGGATTGATGGCCGGCTATGGCTATGCCTTCCGCGGTCTTTGGCTGCCGACGGACGCCGACGCCCAGACCTGGTTCCTCTTGGCCACTTCGGGCTTCTTCGGCTTTTTTCTCTGTGATGTCTGCCTGTTCAAGGCGATGCTGCTGCTCGGGCCGCGACTGACGTTGTTGCTGTTTTCGCTGGTGCCGCCGATCGCCGCCGTGATCGCCTGGGCCAGCATCGGCGACGCCCTGACCGCGCGGCACTGGACGGCCATGGCTATCACTCTGGGGGGCGTCATGTGGGTCGTGCTTGAACAGCCGGAAGCTGGCGAGGGCGGTTCTTGCGCGGTTGCATTAAGACATCATCGCGGCCGCGGGCTTGCTCTGGCCATCTTTGCCGCCGTCACGCAAGCCATCGCCCAAGTGATCTCGAAACAAGGCATCGGCCAGTACGACGCGGTGGCCGGGACGATGATCCGAGCGCTGGGCGCATTGCCCGGCTATGCCGTGTTGATTACCCTTGGCGGCCGCTGGCCGACCATGCTGTCTGCGGTACGCCACCGCCGGGCGATGGCGATTGTCACCCTCGGCGCGATCGTCGGCCCGTTTATCGGGGTGGCCTTGAACATGGTTGCCTTGCGACATGCGCCGACCGGTGTGGTGGCCACCATCATTGCCACGATGCCGGTGTTGATTCTGCCGTTTGCCGTGTTCCTCTACCGCGAGCGCGTCACGGCGCGGGCCATCGCGGGCGCGGTGCTGGCCGTCCTCGGGGTTGCCCTGCTGACGCTTTGAGGTTTAGAAATGCTTTTGAAGCCGTGGCACCGGAGCGGTCTCGGTTGCGCGGCAGGCCGGCCACACTTCCGCAAACGGCGGGCATTCTACTGCCGCCCCATCCACCAATACGCCAGCAACTTGCAAAGCAGTCGGGCGGCCACGGGATCGCAGCCGGGGGCCACCGGCGAAGGCACGAATTCGACGATGTCGGCGCCGATCAGCTCGCACGGCGACTCGTTGGTCAGCACCCGAATCACGTCCATCGCTTGTTTCCACGACAACCCGCCGGGCTGTGGCGTGCCGGTGCTGGGAATGACAGACGGGTCCAAGCCATCGACGTCGATCGTCAAATACACTTTGCCCTTCAAGTCCCGCAGCGATTGCAGCAGGTTGGGCCACTCGGCGTCGAGTTGATGAGCGAAATAAGTGGTGATCCGCGACTCGGTGGTGGACAAGGTGTATTCGTCGCGAGTCAGGCTGCGAATGCCGATCTGCAGGAGCTGGCAACCCTTTTCCCACAAACGCCGCATGACCGTGCCGTGTGACCAATAGTCGCCATGCAGCCGGTCGGCCAGGTCGGCGTGTGCGTCGATCTGCACCACGGTCACATGCGCCGGGTCATCGGCCAATCCCAAGACGGTTCCGTAGGTGGCCGTATGCTCACCGCCGAGCGACACCACGAATTTTCCCTGCAGCGACCTCGCCTGGTGTTGGATTGCTTGCAAGCAAGCCTCGATCGTGCCGTTCATCAACAGTGGCGGCAGGCAGTAGATCTTGGGCTTCTCGGCGAATTCGACGCGAGTTTCTTCATCGAAGGTTTCGACCTGGCGCGTCGCTTCGAGGATGGCGCTGGGGCCGCCTGAGGTGCCCGTCCCGTAGGAAACGGTCTTTTCCAAGGGCAACGGCAGCAACAGCGCGTCGGCCCGATTGCGGTCGGGCGAGGGAAGGGCCATGAAATGCGGATGTTCCATACTCATGAGAAATCCTTGGGCCACTCGATCAACGAGCAGCAGAGAGAGTGTGCCGGTGGGCTTGGCAACGGCCGGGAGTTCGATCGAGACACGATCAACTCCCCGCGCCGGCGGCGGCCCCGGCGTCCTTGGTCTCCAACAGGGCCCGGATGAGCAAGGGCCAAGCGATGGTGGCGTCGCAGTGGACCTCGGCGAACCGTCCGCCCTCCTCGCGGCTGACGAATTTGCCCCAGGAAACGCCTTCGTTGTAGGTGCAACCGCTCAAGCCGCCCCAATGGACCGGTTCGGGGCAAAGTCGCACGGCATAGTGGAAGCGAGGCAGCGGGAAATTGCTTCCGAGGCGCATGTTGAGGATGTCGATGAACGGGCCGACCTGTTGGGCCCAGTTCCGCGGCACGCCGCCGCCGACCGTGAAGATGCCCAACCGCTTCGCGGCCAGCAGTTTTTGCGCGTAGTGATGCAAATCCAGGTAGGGATTGTAGTGCGGCACCTGGGCGAAGAACTGTTCATACTCGCTCGGGTCTTTCGGCAGCGAGCCGCGTCCCAAAAACTCTTTCGACACAGCCAAGCCAATGTCCGAATCGGTGAAGGCCGGCACGAACACCGGCACTTGCCGCTGGTAGGCACAGCCCAGGATGCTCGGCATCTGCCCTGACGCATGTAACTGCCGGCCCAACTCTCGGTTAAGCTGCCAGGAGCAGAGCGGTTGAGCCGGATCCCATTTCCGTACCACCTGCGAGAGCAGATCCTGACCGCGATGCAAGTTGGCTTCCATCTCGACCGTGTCGTAGACGCGGTTATAGCCCAACTCGTAGAGTTGTTCGTCGGAAAACTTGGGGTCGTGCTTGTAATGCACGCCGCCGACGGCTTCCGACAAACCGTGGGCCATGATGGCGCCGGTGCTGATCACCGCATGGGCCCATCCGGCGTCGATCATCTCGCAGAGGACGCGGCCCATCTTGGCCACGGTCATCGCGCCGGAGACGGTGACGACAATCGTGCAATCGGGGTCGGCCGCCATCGCCGAAAGGACGTCGAAGGCCTCGCCGAGTTCGCGTCCGCCGAACGCCGTGCGGCCCATGCGACGCAGCAGATCGGCGAAACTGGTCGCCTGCCGGACGTCTAGACTTTCCAAAGGCTGCAGGCCGTCTTGGCGGCCGTCGTGCAAGTGACGCATGATGGCCCTATTTCAGGGTATTCGTTCAGGTCTGTCAAGGGAGATACGCAGCGGACAACCGGAGGTGGCAACGGAACTTAAATCGCCGCCGTCGGCGCGGTGCCTGGGCCGACGTGCCGTCGGCCGCTAAACAGTCGCTTGGGCCGATGTGCCGTGGACCGCTAAACGGGACGCTTCGGGCCGACGTACCGTGGGCCACTAAACAGTCGCCTCGGGCCAATGTGCCTCGGCCCGTTGAACGGACAGGGTGCCGCTAAACGGACAGGGTGCAACTGCGTGCTACTATTCTATGCCGCCCAGTCAACTTGCTAAGACGGCGGTGATCGGGTAATTTGGCTTGTTCCGACTGGACCTGTTGATTATCGATTCCTTATTCCTTTCGCTGTTGCGGAGGCGAGTCACGTGGGCGAAACCTATTCGTCGATCGTTCCCAAAGAGGTTTTCTTCACCGACGGCGTCGGCAAGCATCGCAACCGCTTGCAGAGCTTTGAGCTCGCCCTGCGGAATGCCGACATCGAGACGTTCAACCTCGTCCGCGTATCGAGCATCTTCCCACCCCACTGCAAGGTCGTCTCCAAGAGCCGCGGCTTAAACAAGCTGCAAGCGGGCCAGATCGTCCACGTCGTCCTGGCCGAAGCATCAACCAATGAACCCTCGCGGATGGTGGGGGCCGGCGTTGGCCTGGCCGTGCCCGCCAAGGGCGAACAATACGGATATATCTCCGAGCACCACGATTTCGGCATCACCGAGCCGAAGCTCCGCGACCTGGTCGAAGATATGGCCGCGACGATGCTGGCCACCACCCTGGGCATCGAGTTTGATCCGGAGACGGCCTACGACAACCGCAAAGAGATCTATCGCATGTCGGGCAAGATCGTTAACACCCGGGCCTGCGTCCAAACGGCCGAAGGCGACAAGGACGGCCTCTGGACCACGGTCGTCGCCGCGGCGGTGTTTGTCTGCTAGACGCCGAAACTCGAGCTGTTGATCGTTGTTGACAGGGTGCTTTGGCTGAGTCGACCGGGCTTTCCTCCTCTGACTTCGGCCGACCAGGCGCTGCGGCCCACGCCGCGAAGGCGTTTAGCTGTACCGGCTGTAGGGGCTTTTCCGTAGGTACCAGCCGGCCGCTTACTTGGAATCTTTGCTACCGACGGTCGCTGTTGTTACACCCGGTGCAGCGATTATTCACCACAAACTCCCAGCTATTCGGCACCAAAGGAACGCCGAAGTCCGTTTGTTCGGGGCGTAGCGTCTATAGCGTCGAAAACAATCGGTATTTTTTTGACAGCGTCCAAAACATGAAGTAACCTTCCCTTTAGGTCGGGAGACCGGACCCGTTTCCCGGCCTGCTCGCCTGCCAGCCCCTAAGACCTTTGAGACGTCGCTGCGGAGCCGTAGGGTTCTGACGACCAGCCCGCCACAACGGACGACACCATGACACTGAGGGTCCCCTCGATAGCCCTTCGCGCCTGTCTGGCCGCTCTTGCGCTGCTGTTTGCTTCGGCAGCGACCGCCCAGTTACCGACGACGATCACGATCTCGGACCCCCGCGGCGACATTGCCGACCTGCTTCGCCGCGGCCAGCAATTGGAAACGCAGCGTCGCTGGGGCGAAGCCCTGGCCCATTACGAAGAGGCCGTTCGCCAGTATCCCCAAGAGACCGCGCTGCAGCGGCACTTCAATACTGCGCGTTTGCACTACGACCTCGAGCGTCGCTACGCCGACCGCAGCTTCCGCGATTCCGTGGGCCAGTTGCCGGCGGGGCGTGCCCTCTCGCTCTACGGGCAGGTGCTGCTGAAGATCGAGGCCCATTACGTCGACGTGCCGCGCTGGAAGGAACTGGTCGAGCGCGGGACTGGCAATTTCTCGCTGGCCCTCGGCGAACCGATGTTCGTCGACAGCAATATTCCCCAGCAGCGCCGATTGGACATCGACAGCTTCCGGGAAGAGCTGAACGCCTTGATTGGCGCGCGGACGGTGGTCAGCCGAGCCGACGCAACCGAGACCGTGGCGGCGGTGGCCCGACTGGCCGAACAACGGCTCAATCTGCCGCAGACCGCCGTGGTGTTTGAATACCTGTGCGGCGCCACCAATTCCCTCGATCCCTATTCGGCTTTCCTCACCCCCGACCAACTCAACGAAGTCTATTCGCAGATCGAAGGCAACTTCGTCGGCTTGGGGGTGGAACTCCGGGCCCAGAATGGCGGATTGGCGATCGTCGCCGTGATTACCGGCAGTCCGGCGGAAGAGGCGGGCATTCGCGTCAACGACCGCATTCTCAGCATCGACGGCCAAGCGACCGATTCGCTGACCACCGATCAGGCGGCCAACCTGCTGCAAGGTCCGGACGGAAGCACTGCGGTTTTGAGCTTAGCCGCGCCCGGTCAGTCGCCCCGACAAGTTAATGTTCGCCGTCGCGTGGTCGAAGTCCCCAGCGTCGATCGCGTTGCGATCGTCGACCCCCAATACGGCACCGGTTATCTGCGCTTGACCTGCTTCCAGAAGACGACCGCCCGCGATCTCGACGCGGCACTTTGGAAGCTCTATCGCGAGGGGATGAAGAGTCTCGTGATCGATTTGCGGGGCAACCCCGGCGGCTTGCTCGTTTCGTCGGTTGAAGTGGCCGATCGTTTCATCGATCGTGGCGTGATCGTCTCGACGCGTGGTCGCAACGTCCAAGAGGATTTCACCTACTCGGCCCATGAGCAAGGCAAGTGGCGGATGCCGCTGGTCGTGCTGATCGATCAGGACAGCGCCAGCGCCGCGGAAATTTTCGCCGGGGCGATCCGCGATCACCGCCGCGGCACCATCGTCGGTACCCGCAGCTTCGGCAAGGGCTCGGTTCAGGGCATCTTTGCCTTGGAGGATTCCAGTGCCGGCGTGCGATTGACCACGGCCAAATTCTATTCGCCGCATGGCCAGCCCTTTGCTCGGGTCGGTGTCGAGCCTGACATCCGCGTCTCGGCGGCCCGCTTGACCGCCAAGCCCGTGGAAGGCCAGTTGTCGACCTCGAGCGACACGATGCTGAACGCGGCAATGCAGACGGCGCGGCATTTCAGCCAGACCTTGCAGGCCCGCAACTGAAGCGGCCGAGCGCTCTAAATAGAACCGGGAACACCGAAAGCGTTGCCAGCGTGAAAACCACGCAATTGGTCGGCTGTCGACGTCCGCCGCCACTTTCGCTATTGTGTGGACCCATTTTTTGACCTGCAGATAAGTAATGCAACAAGGGCGGGGCACCGACCGAAGGTTGGTCGCGGGAGCCCGGCTTCGTGGTGGAATCGTGACGCGACCGTTGCATTACGTCGCTGATTACCAATAGGCCCAGCGGCCAAGCTCAGCGTGCGGGAAGGGCTCGTCGTCGCCGTAACCAATTGCCACGGCGCGATTTCTTGCCGCGGTCCAAAGGCAATTGCATAATAGCAGTATGCCGCAATCTTTTGACCCCTATCTAGTTTGGCTCAGTATTCGGGACCCCCAGCGTCCGCCCAACCACTATCGCTTGCTGGGGGTTGAACTGTTCGAGGCCGATCCGGAAGTGCTCGCGCACGCAGCCAAACGGCAGCTCAACTACTTGCAGAGCTTGCGAGATAGCGAGCATGCGGCCGACGCCGAGCAGCTCGCCGCCGAGCTGGTCGCGGCCGCGCAATGCCTTGGCAATGCCGAGGCGAAAGCGGTGTACGATTCGCAGCTTCGGGCGATGGAGGCCAGCCGACATTCGGGACTGAGCCCCATTTCGGCCCAGGAAGCGCCCATCTTCTTCAGCACCCGATCGTTGCCGCGCAACCGGGCGTTTGCCCGCAGACGATCTCCGCGAAATTGGCTGGTGATCGTCCTGATCGGTGGCGTGATCGTGTCTCTTGGCGGACTGTATGGCGTCATCCAGTGGAAGGCCGGGCAACGGCGTCCGGTCGCGGTCATTCCCCTGGATCGGCCGATCACCCCGCCGACGGCCGCCGAGAAGGAAGAGGCCCGGCAATTTGCCGCTGCCGCTCGAGCGGCCCGAGAAGCGGAAAAGTCTCAAAGTCGGGAGGCGACGCCCGAGGAGGTGGCTGTTCCGAAGAAGCCGGCCGATGCCAGTCCGGAACCCAGGCCTGACATTGGCTCGCCGCCGTCGTCGGATCCGCCTCCCCGTCGTCCGATTCCCAGCGAAGAGGCCCAGCAACGCTCCCGCCAAGAGATTCAAACGGTTTTCGCCGACCGCTATGCCGCGGCCCGAGAACGCGACGACAAACGCAGCCTGGCGCGGGTTCTCTTTCAGCAGGCGATCGAAACGCGCGACGATTGGACGGTCCGTTTCATGCTCATGAGCGAAGCCCGCGACTTGGCCTTGGCAGCCGTTGACTCACGCTTGTTCATTGAGGTGATGGCCCGGATGGGCGAGGAGTACGAGTTGAATTGGCGGGCCATGGCCACCGACCTTCTGATCAAAGCCGCCGGCGCCCCGCGCGACGTAGTCGGCAACCAGTCGTTCGCGCGGCTGATGCTCGAACTGGCCCGCGGCGCGATGCAGCAGGAACAGTACGCCGAGGCAGGTCAACTGTTGCGGAAGGGGCGCGAAGTGGCTCAAACCGCTCATGACGAACCGGCCGTCAAGCAGTTTCAGGCGGCGACCGCCGACTTGGACGACCGCATCCAACTGAAGTTGCAGTTCCTCGCGGCCGAGAAGGTTTTGGCGAAAGATCCCGACGACGCCCAGGCGAACCAGCTTGCCGGCCGCTACTACTGCCGAGTGAAGGAAGACTGGCCGCGGGGAATGAAACTCCTTGAGAAGGGAGGTGAAGCGGCCCTGCAGAAGCCGCTTGAAGCGGAATTGGCGGCCGGGCCTCGCACGACCGCCGATATGCTGGCCCTGGCCGACCTCTGGTATGAGGCAGCCAAAAAAGTCACCGCCGACAATCGCCGCTTGGCGCGGATGCGGACGATCTACTGGTACGAGCAGGCGCTGCCGGCGCTAACCGGCTTCACGCGCAAGAAGGTCGAGCGGCAGCTCGAGGAACTCGGCGAGTGATGAGCAATGCAGAATGCAGAATGATGAATGATGAATGATGAATGATGAATGATGAATGATGAATGATGAATGA
>CALGFD010000049.1 GCA_937881075.1 uncultured Planctomycetales bacterium | reverse complement strand
TGGCGGCCGCACGAGCCAGAAGAGCAAACGGTCTACGTCAGTCTGGAAAAGGACGTTCAGGGAGATTGCTGGCATGCGACCAAGTTTAGTGTCCGGCGGCCCACGTCGGGGAAATTCCTTCGCGGCACTTACCGCCGCTATTGCTACGGCGGCACGAACATCATCTACGGGCTCGAAAGCTTTTACGTTCCCGAGGGGACCGGGCGGCAGTATGAGGATGCGGCGCGGCAACGCAAGCTGGTTGCTGAAATCGCCTTAGCGCCTTGGGGCACCGGCAAGCTGCGGAAGCTGATCGTCGAGTAGGCGAGCGATTACAGATAATCGCCAAAAAGTTCCCGGCTGGGCCGTGGGATGACGATCTCGGAGACCAGGAGGCCGCGGCAACGGACTTCTTCGGCGGCCGCCTGAACGCCGGCGCGAACGTCGGCCACGGCGCCGGTCATTAGGCACAAACCTTTGCCGCCCAAGGCCATGGCGACGTGGATGCGGAACAGAGTGATACGAGCGGCTTTGGCGGCGGCATCGGCGGCGGCGATGACGCTCACGCCGCTGAAGGTTTCGATCACACCCAACGCATCGGCCTCGTTCGGGCCGAGGACGACGGATTGGCCCAACGCCTGAAACACTTGGGGATGCACGTTGGGAATGATCAGGTGGTCGATGATCGCCTCGCCGGCAGCATTCAGCCCGGCGCGAATGGCCGATTCGACGTCGCTGACGCTGCCGCCGACGATGATCAGGTACTTGCCTGAGCAAATCGTGCGGGCAAGGATCAACTCGACCGACGCTGCCTTGAGCATGTCGTCTTCAATCTGGTAACCAATGCCGATGCTCGAAAGTTCGATAGCGCCGATCGATTTGGGAGTGGACATGCTAGGGCTGGGGGCGAGAGGTGAGGGGCTAGGGGCTAGAGTCTTGGGACTAACGGTTGATCCAGATAATGCCGTTTTCGATGGCGGTCACGGTGCCATCGATCGAGGCATGGATCGGCGCACCGAGGGCCGCTTTTCCGTCGACCACCGGCGGTTCGGCAATCTTCTGGCCTTGGCTAATCTGTTGACCGACGCTTACCAGCGGCTGGCAGGGAGCGCCGACGTGCTGTTTCAACTTGATGCCGACCCGATTCGCTGGCAGCGGCGTATCGTTCAGCGGGCCGACATTGCGGAACTGCTTCAGGCCGAGTTTGGTCATTAGTCGGCCCATCGGCGCCTTGCGATTGGCCATGTGCAACTCGGGCCGCCGGGGATTGAAGGGCGGGTTTTCCCAACGTTTCTTTTCGGCCATCAGCCGCCGCTTGTTCTGGCCACAAACGTTCTTGGGATCCAAGTCTTCTGGGCAGGAGTAGAGGCTGCACAGATTACATTCGCAGCAAAATTGGGTGCCAATGACGTTGGCCTCGCCGACCTGGTTGAACTCCAGGCTTCGCATCGCGCGGTGCGGCTCGATCGGATGCCCTAAGAGCCAGCGCGGGCACAACTCGGTGCAGAAACTGCATTGATCGCAAGCGCTGCGGCCAATGCGGGCAATCTGCTTCCAATCCTGGCGACGACGCCGCACCACGACGTGGTTATCGGGCAGAATGATCACGCCACCGGTCGTCTTGTCGACCAAGGCGTCGTGATTCTGTTCGAGGTAGCCCATCATCACGCCGCCCACGATATAGTTGGCATCGGCGATGGTCGGGCCGCCTGCCGCAGCGACGCATTGGGACAAGGTCACCCCCAGGGGCACGCGGAGGGTCACTGGCTCGGCGACCGCGCCGGCGACTGTCAGATACTTTTCGGTCACGGGGTGATTGGGCGAATGGGCAATGTTCATCGCCGTCTCGACATTCATGACCACCGCGCCGACGGCTAGCGGAATGCCACCAGGCGGAATGACGCGGTTTAACACGTCGTAGACGAGAATGAATTCGTCGCCAGCGGGATAGGCGTCGCGCAACGGGGCGACGTCGATGCATTGCGGCAGCTTGGAACGCAGCAACGCGATGACGTCGGTATATTTTTCCTTGATCCCGATCGCGCCGCGGGTGGCCCCGACCAGCCGCATGGCGTCGGCGGTGCCCTCGATCACGTCGTCGACGTACTCCCGGAGGACTTCCTTATCTTTATGTAGCAGCGGCTCGCACTCGGCCGCGTTGACGACGACCGTGTCGGCCTTGCCGGAGAGTTTGACGTGGGTGGGAAAGCCGGCTCCGCCTGCTCCCACCACACCGGCTTCTCGAACCTGTTCAACCGTGACCACAGACATGATGCTCCTCGCAATAGGCGCGAATCGTTCTAATATACAACTTTGCCGAGGGCAACAATACCAACGACTGGGCAGTCCGGGGGAATCCGCCGACAGTGGGGAGATGCGAAAACGTGTACCGACACCGGCGGAATTTCGTGAATCAGCCGGTGAGGCTCCGAAAACGGCAGGGATAGCGGAGGCAATGACCACTTCCGCCGCGAAATGACGAGCCGAGTTGGATCGGGAGGCATAAGTTCTTTCATTTTATCGTCTTACGGTGGCGGACGCGGCCCTCGGCGGTTGCGGGGGCTTGCAAACCTTGCCTGTGCAAACGAGACTAGTGTGTTCGCACCCGCGCAGTGGGATTTGACCGACGCGGTTCGAACGTCGGGTGGTTCATGGATCAAGGGACGAACGTGGCCGGCAGTGCAAATTCAGCGGGCAATGGAGAGGTGGCCGGGGGACCGCAGGGAGAGCCTCGCCCGACGTCTTCCTCCTCGGAGACGGCCCAGCCTCCGCAGCAATCGGGTGCTTCGCCGAGTCCCGGCACCGCCGAGGTGATCGTGGTTCCGAGCCCAGAAAAGGGGGACGGCACGATTGTCGGCGTGGACGGCGGCCCAATTGTGGAGTCGGAGGAGCCGAGCCTGCCGGATCGGCTGAAGACACTGATCATCGGCAAGCCTCGGAATCTGGCCGACAAGTCGATCTTCACGCACGTCTCGCTGGTGGCGTTCTTGGCGTGGGTGGGACTGGGAGCCGACGGCCTTTCGTCGACATCCTACGGTCCGGCCGAGGCGTTCGACAATCTAGGTACACACCGCTATCTGGCCATTTTTCTGGCCTTCGCCATTGCGGCGACCGTATTCATCATCTCGGCGTGTTATAGCCATATCATCGAGGCGTTTCCCAGCGGCGGCGGCGGTTACTTGGTGGCTTCGAAGCTGTTGGGGCGCAAAATTGGCGTGATTTCGGGCTGCGCGCTGCTGATTGACTACGTGCTTACGATCACGGTGTCAGTGACGGCTGCCGGCGACGCGTTGTTCGGGCTCATTCCCGGTTTGTACAACTCGCCGTGGAAACTGTACGTCGAGGTGGGCGCCATAATATTCTTGGTGGTGCTCAATCTGCGCGGCGTCAAGGAATCGATCCAGGTTCTGTTGCCGATCTTTCTGCTATTCCTGCTGACGCACGCCTTGTTGATCGTCGGCGCAATCGGCTGGAACCTGCCGGCGGTTGGCGACATGGGCCGACACATTGTCACCGAAGTGAAAGGTAGTGTTGGCGATCCGAAGTTTGGCCTGCTGGCGATGTTCGCTTTGTTGATGCACGCCTATTCGCTCGGCGCCGGCACGTTCACGGGAATTGAGGCCGTATCGAACAGCATGCAGGTGATGCGCGAGCCGCGCGTGGAAACCGCCCGGCGGACGATGCGTTATATGGCTTGGTCGCTGGCATTGACGGCGGCCGGATTGATCGTGGCGTACCTGTTATTGGATATTACGCGCAGCGGCAACAAGACCTACAACCTGGTGCTGACCGAGGCTTTTGTGCGGGAAATCGGTCTGGATTCGACCTGGTTGGGGGACAGTTTCATTTGGTTGACTCTGGTCTCGGAAGGGGCGTTGTTGATCGTCGCTGCCCAGGCTGGGTTTATTGGCGGCCCGCGACTGTTGGCCAACATGGCCCAGGACTCCTGGATGCCGCGGTGGTTCGCCAACCTTTCGGAACGCCTGGCGACGCACAACGGCATTGTTCTGATGGGACTGGCCGCGATCGGGGCGCTGCTTTACACCGGTGGCAGCACGTACATCCTGGTGATCATGTACTCGATCAACGTGTTTGTCACGTTTTCGTTGTCGATGATCGGCATGTGTCGCCACTGGTGGGTACTCAAGGGGCACGATCCCTTGTGGCGAAGACGCTTGGCGCTGTTTGTCGTCGGCGGCATGTTGTGCGTTACGATTCTTTGCATCACCGTCTGGACCAAATTCGATGAAGGCGGTTGGCGGACCGTCTCGGCCACCGGCTTGTGCGTTGGCTTCTGCTTCTTGATCAACCGTTACTACCGCAAAGTGGGCAAGAACCTGCAGCGGCTGAACGAGACGCTCGCCCGGCTGCCGACCACCGGCACGCCGAACGAAGCGGAGCCCGATCCGAGCGAGCCGGCGGCGGTAATCATGGTGGGCGACTTTGGCGGGCTGGGCATTCATACGATGTTGAACTCCATCCGCTTCGCCCCGGACCATTTCAAGAGTTTCATCTTCGTCTCCGTGGGGGTGATCGATTCGGGTAACTTCAAGGGGAGCGACGCGGTAGACGATCTTCGCATACACTGCGAGGAGCAACTGCAGAAATACGTCGATTTGGGGCGGCGGTTGGGAATGCCAACGCTTTCCTATCTCTCGATTGGCACCGACGCGGTGGACGAACTGGAGCACGCCTGTTTGGAAATCGCTCGGAAGTATCCCAAGTCGACTTTCTTCGCCGGGCAATTGGTCTTCCAGAAGGACACGTGGCTACATCGTTTGCTGCACAACCAGACGGCCTACTCCTTGCAGCGGCGTCTGCAGTGGGCCGGCGTGCCGATGGTGATCCTGCCGACACGGGTGCGGTAAGCGACTTTTTCGGCCGCCCTTGGGGATGCCGAAATAAGTGCTAAGAATGGCGGTTTTCCCGGGAATCCGATGAGCAGCGAGATGCATATTCCCGACGATCCGGGCCGCCGCGGGGCGGTCGGCATTGCCGTTCGGGATGGTCGGATGCTAGTGATCCGCCGGGCCCGCACGGTCGTGGCTCCCTTGGTCTATTGCTTCCCCGGTGGCGGCATCGAAGGCGACGAGACCGAAGAAGAAGCCTTGCGGCGGGAGTTTCGCGAGGAGATCGACGTGGAGTTTCGGCCGGTGCGGCGGCTGTGGGAATGCGTCACCGCGTGGAAGGTGCAACTGGCCTGGTGGTTTGGCGAAGTGCCGGCCGGTGCGGTGCTCACGCCGAACCCGCGCGAAGTTGACTCGGTGCACTGGATGACGGTCGCAGAGATGGCAGCGTTGCCCGATTTGCTGGAGAGCAATCGCGAGTTTTTGCGGCTGCTGAGGACGGGAGAAGTGGCGTTGGGCGGCGAGGCATAGGTTCACTAGCCGCAGTCGTATACGCTCCTTGTCGCGCCTAGCTGTTGCCGTTAATGCTTGCTCCGGCCAAAGAACAAGTGGTGCGTGCGAGCACGCACCCTTCTATGAAGGTCTGTTGCTTGTCAAGGCGGAC
>CALGFD010000048.1 GCA_937881075.1 uncultured Planctomycetales bacterium | reverse complement strand
CGGCGGCTACTTGACGCTTGGTAAGCTGACAGCACGCGTCACGGCAAAGGCCCGCGACGTCGAAAAAGCCGCGGCGGCAAATGGCCCCGCCGGAAAGCCGGCACGTTCGTCAACAACGTCGCCTCTCTTTACCATTCGCACCCCCAATGCCAAGATCGTCGACCTCGGCACCGAGTTCGCCGTCGAAGTGGACCGCTCGGGCACGAGCCACACCCACGTGTTCCAGGGCAAGATCAGGGTGTGGCCGAGCGACGGCGTTCGTGGGAGTGGTCCGCCGATGCTCCTGCAAGCGAATCAATCGACGAGCGTGGTTACCGGAAAGGATGGCGCGACCAGCCTGCGTGGCCAGTCTGCCACCACGTCCTTTGTCCGATCAATGCCCAAGCGAGCCCCGATCAGGCTGTTCCACACCGGCGCCGGCCGCAAGGAAGGCGAACCCGATTGGCATTGGCAGATCGTGGCCAAGAGCGATGAACCCAACTTCCAAACGCGGCAGGCGATCGTGACGCCAATTGTCACGATCCGGCAGTCCAACGGGAAGCTCGGCCGTTTTCAACTGCCAAACAATTCCAGATCGGCGTGGATTTCGACCGACAGTCGATTTTCCCCACCTTCCAAAGGCGTCACCTACACGTTCCGCACGACTTTCAATCTAACGGGAATGCTGGCTAATACGGCGGTCTTGCACGGCAAGTTCATCGCCGATGATCGCGTCACGGCAATCCGGCTAAACGGTCGCGCAATCGACTTTGCCCAACTGCATAACGACCTGCCTAATTCCTTTGTGGAATGGGCGGAATTTCAAGTATCTGATGGTTTCTCGCCGTCGGTAAACGTGTTGGAGGTGGATGTCTGGAATACGGACGCGGTTCAAATCAAACCCGGTGCCACAGAACTGCAACGACTTGACATCATGGCATGCCGCGTCGAGTTGAATGGTTCTGCGACGCGTGATTGGCGAAAAGACGTGGGAGAAACAGAAGATCGCGAGGGCGACTAGGATATCCGCCCTGCGAGGGCCACGCAGGAAGTGTGACCTTGAAAGGAATATCGCGAGCGCGTGTGTTGCGTAGCAGAATCGCTGCTGCTTAACAGGCGACGACATCAATTCGCGATCGAAACGAACGGAGTCCAGACTGCCTGGCCCTGGGGCCGGAGACAGGTTGGATGGGGACCTGCCCCCTCCAGACCTGCAGTTCAATACCTATCGGGCAGACGTCTTTTCTGGAAGGAAGAGCAGCATGAGAATCGCAAGAGTTTTTGTAGCAGTCGCCGTGGTGTTGGGCTTCTGTGCGATCGCCAACGCCGACACCCTCGTCGACCAGACCGGTACCCCTTGGGGCGCTGGGATTGGACCTGTCATTCTCGTTGACCGGCACGACCTCGGCCACGCCCGAGCCGGGCACCCTGGCCCTGTTGACTACTGGCCTCGTTGGCATGTTGGCCTATGCCTGGAGAAAACGGAAATAGAATTGTGATCAGCCCCCTCCCGGATGAGAGGCTGTAGGTGAGGACGGCGCTCAGGCAGGCCGAAAAAGGTCTGGCGCCGCCCTCACCATAATGCTTATGTGAAGGAAAGGCGACTTGTCTCGTTCCATTCGGATACCAACATGAAGACTTCACACCGAGATGGCTTTACGCTTGTTGAGTTATTGGTGGTGATCACCATTATTGGCGTGCTCGTCGCCCTGTTGCTGCCAGCCATTCAAGCGGCCAGGGAAGCTGCGCGACGCATGCAATGCCAAAACAATCTCAAGCAACTGGGGCTTGCCGCGATTAGCCACCAGCAGGCGCAAGTATATTATCCGTCCGGCGGCTGGGGATACGATTGGACCGGCGACCCCAACATGGGTTTTGGCCGCAAGCAGCCCGGCGGTTGGCTCTACAGCATCTTGCCCTACATGGAACAGGGAAACCTCCACGAGATTGGCGCTGGATTGGCCTGGAGTGCGAGATTCGACGCCTTAGCGCAACTCCGCGGCACCGTGGTCCCGATGTTCTATTGCCCTAGCCGGCGAAAGCCGGTGACCATTCCCGAAGCGTGGGACCAGCCTCATGTGAATGCCGGCACCCCGTCCAGAGGCCTTGGAATGGCCGACTACGCCGCCAATGGCGGCACTTATGACGCGATGGGTATTGGAGGGGCTAACGCCAATTGCATCTCCGCCAACCTCTACCCAAACTGCTGGGATAACTCGGCAACGAACAACCAATTGCAGGCTCGAATCGATGGTGTTATCAGCGTCCGCAGCGAAGTGCGGCCTAGCGACATCACGGACGGCCTCAGTAATACCCTTCTGGCTGGCGAGAAGTACTTGAATCCAGATTACTACACCACCGGCTCCTGCTCGGACAACAATAGTGCTTTCTGTGGCCATGACTGGGACGTTACCCGGTGGGTGCCCGAAGAGGGAAGTGATATGGCTGGCCGGGGCCCCAGGCAAGACACGCCCGGCTACGAGGACTGTACGAGGCGGTTCGGCAGCGCGCATTTCAACGCCTTTCACATGGTCTTCTGCGATGGCTCGGTGCATTCCATCGCGTACTCAATCGACCCCATCACGTTCAGCCGGCTCGGTTCCCGAAGAGATGGAAAGGTGATCAACGCCAAGGCATTTTGATCAGTCTTCGTGCTACCTCGTCCGCTCCGAATGAGTTCGTTTCCCGTGCGCCCTCTGTGTCTCAGTGGGGCAAACAAGAATAGTTGTGGTGCCAATAGAAAAAGCTACGGAGCCGGGCGGTAGCCGCGACTCCGTAGCTTTGGTCGTTCACTGGTGCGTGCCAGAACACACCCTACGGAACTAATAATAGTCCCGCTTCAGAAAATGCTTTAGAACAGGTAGCGGTTCACCACGTTCTCGAACAGTTCCTGGCGGCCGCTGGTGCACGGGCTGGCATCGCCCTTGGCCAGCATGTACTTCTCCAAGGTCTCGAAGCTGTGCTTGCCGGCTTCGATCTCGGCGCCGATGCCGCTATCCCACGAGCTGTAGCGATCCTTGACCATCTTGTCCAAGGTGCCTTCGGCGCGAATCGCGGCGGCGATCTTCAGACCCTTCGCGAACGCATCCATGCCGCCAATGTGGGCGTGGAACAGGTCGACCGGCTCAAAGCTCTCGCGGCGCACCTTGGCGTCGAAGTTCAAACCGCCGGTGGTGAATCCGCCGTACTTCATGATCGCCAGCATGATCTTGGCGGTCATGTAGACGTCGGTCGGGAACTGGTCGGTGTCCCAGCCCAGCAGCAGGTCGCCGGCGTTGGCGTCGACCGAGCCCAAGAAGCCCTGCGAACCGGCGAACTCGAGTTCATGCTCGACCGAGTGGCCGGCCAGCGTGGCATGGTTGGTCTCGATGTTCATCTTCACGTAGTCCTGCAAGCCATATGTCCGCAGGAAGTTCACGCAGGCGGCCGTGTCGAAGTCGTACTGGTGCTTGGTCGGTTCCTTCGGCTTCGGTTCGAAGTAGAACTGGCCGGTGAAGCCGATCTTCTTGGCGTAATCGACCGCCATGTGCATGAAAGCGCCGAGGTGATCCAGCTCGCGCTTCATGTTGGTGTTCCACAGGCACTGGTAGCCTTCGCGGCCGCCCCAGAACGTGTAGCCTTGACCGCCGAGTTCCTTGGTGACTTCCAAGGCCTTCTTCACCTGGGCCGAGGCGAAGGCAAACGAATCGGCGTTGCAGCTGGTGGCCGCACCATGCACGTAACGCGGGTTGCTGAACAGGTTGGCGGTGCCCCACAACAGCTTGATGCCCGTCTTCTCCTGCTGTTCCTTCAAGACCTTGACCACGGCGTCGAGGTTCTTGTTGCTCTCGGCCAGCGTAGCTCCTTCGGGCGCCACATCGCGATCATGGAAGCAATAGAAGGGAGCGCCGAGCTTCTCGATGAACTCAAAACCAACGCAAACTCGCTTGATGGCGTTGTCGACCGAATCGGTGGCCGCTTCCCAAGGGCGATGCATGGTGCCGGGACCAAAGGGATCGGCGCCCGTGCCCCGCATGGTGTGCCAGTAGGCGACGCTGAAGCGAAAGTGGTCCTTCATCGTCTTGCCTTCGACCACTTCGCTCTCGTTGTAATGACGGAAGGCCAGCGGGTTCTTCGACTCGGGGCCTTCATAGCGGATTTTGCTGATCTCGGGAAACGCTGCCATCATCAAGCTCCTTTAGAGTGGATGTGTATCGCGGGGACAGTAAGCGTTTATTAGCAGAACCAATAGCGACAAAAGGCCGCTACCCTACGCGTTCCAAACCCCATATGGTGACAGAAGATATTGCGCCCGACAAGGGGGAGGAGAACGAACAGTGCAGTAACGGATTGCGGGGTTATGACCGTTTAGGGGCCGAGGGTACGTCGGCCCAGACAACCCCTCCCGTACCGGCCGGCTCAACGATGGGTATTACCCCCTTTTGACGACAAGGAATTGCTGGCCCTGAGAGGGAACGGGAGAGTAGGTGAAAAGTGGATCAGGGAGCAGATGACCGGCTCCTGTCTGCTGTGATCCCCTGCTCAACTCCGGCTCACTCCTTCGCCGTCTTCCGCCGCACGATCCAGTCGCCTAGGCTGGGCCAAAGCTGCGAAATGGCAAACAGCAGCCGGGCCTTGCCAGGAAGGACTAACTCGGGCTGCCGACGCTCGCAGGCCTTCAGTATATCGGCCGCCAGACGCTGCGGCGGTATGGCGTGGACGTGAACACCGGCGCCCGGCGCCCGGGCCGATTCGGGCACGTCTTCCAAACCGGCCAGTGGATACAATCGCGGATTATCGCGCTGGATTGGACCAGGACAGACCAGCAGGACATGCAATCCTTCCGGTCCCAGCTCCAATCGCAACTGCTGGCTGTAGGCAGCCACAGCAAACTTGGTGGCCGGATAGGCCCCGACCCAGCGGGCGGCCGATTTCGCCGCCAGCGACCCGATATTTACCACGTGGCCCTGCCGCCGTAGCAGGTGTGGCACGGCGGCCCGGGTGCAGCGGACCAAAGCAATCAGGTTCAGTTCCATCAGATCGCGAAACTGCTCTGGCGTCGTATCGAGCACCTTGCCGCGCATCGAGCGGCCGGCATTGTTGACCAACACGTCGAGGCCGCCGTAGTGCCCGATCGCTTCGGCGAACAGCCGGTCGACGTCTTCTTGGCGGGTGATGTCGGCCTGGATGCCGAGCACATTGCCGCCGGTCGACCGCATTTCTTCGGCCGCCTGACGGACCGCGTCGGCTTCCAATCCCACGATGACAACTTTCGCGCATGCCTGGGCAAAGGCATCGGCGATCACCCGCCCCAGGCCGCTGGAACCGCCAGTTACCAAAACGACTTTGTCTTGCCAGTAGGACATGAGCGCGGGGCGAGGGGCTAGAGATTAGGGAAGTAGCGTTTAGCAGCCGACGGAACGTCGGCTCGCCGAAATAATGAATGATGAAGTCGCAACTTATACCCGACAACCCGTAAATTCGAAATCCGAAATCATATATCCAGCATAAAGAAACAGGGCAGGAGCCTTTTGAGGGGCCCCTGCCCTGCTCGTTATCAATTGCAGCTACGCACCAAAGGCATACTTCTGCCGCTGCTGACGGTGAGTCAGTTGGTTGGCCTCAACGTCGCCCACAAACTCCTGCTTTTGCTGATCCCAAACCACCTTGCGATCGAGCAACAGGGCAATGTTCGCCATATGACAGGCGTTCACCGAGTTGCAGTGGGTGTAGACGTCCGAGATCGGCAGCGAACGATCCTTCACGCAGTCCAGGAAGTTCTGGATGTGGCCTTGCCTGCGCTTGCCCTTGTAGAGCTTGGCCACTTCCTCTTCGAGCCACTGCTTCTTCTCGGGGTCCTTCTTCAGCTCGTCGACGAACTTGCCCCGAAGGCCGCCGCGATTGACGGCCAAGCGGCCGTTCTCGCCGTAGAGATGCAAGTCGTTTCCGACGCTGTTGAGGTTAATCGAGTTGCCGTTGGGCAACTTCAGGTCGCAACTGAACGACTTCGCCACGTTGTAGCTATTGGGCAGATCCTTGATCGACTTCTTGCCGAGCAAGTAGTCGCGGACCAACTCGCGGCCAACGGGGAACTCTCCCTTGCCTTCCACTTCCGAGACCGAAGTGTTCTCGCCCCCCAAAGCCCAGAGGGCGATGTCCGTGTGATGCACGCCCCAATCGGTGACTTGGCCGCCGGAGTAGTCGAACCACCAGCGGAAGTTCCAACCGATCCGCTTCGGACAGAAGTCGACCGCCGGCGCCTGGCCGAGCCAGAAGTCCCAGTCCAGGAAGGCCGGCGCTGTCTCGCAGGCGAACGGCCCACCCGCCGTCCCCGGCCCCACCGAGGCACGGGCCGTCAAGTTCTTGCCCAGCAGACCTCCCCGGGCAATGGCCACCGCTTCCAGGAAGGCGCTGCCGTATTCGCTGCGCTGTTGGGTTCCGACTTGGAACACGCGACCGCTTTGCTTGACGGCCTTGCAGATGATGCGGCTCTCGTCGATCGTCAGCGTCAACGGCTTCTCACAGTAGACATCCTTGCCGGCCGCCAGCGCGTCCAAGGCAACCTTGATGTGCCAATGGTCCGGCGTGCCAATCGTGACCGCTTCGATGTCCTTGCGATCGAGAACCTTGTGGTAATCCTGATAAATTTCGCACTTGCCGCCGATCCGCGCCACGAACTTCTCGGCGTTCGCCGTGTTCACATCCGCGCAGGCGACCATATTGGCCAGCCTCGCGGCAACGCTGGCGATATCCGAACCGCGACCGCCGACGCCAATCGCGGCCATGGTGATGCGATCACTCGTCGGTTCTTCGGCCACCGCGCCAGCCGCGGTAAGAAAATAGGGTGCCACTAAACTGCCGGCCAGCAGGCCCGTGCCCGTCTTCAAGAAATCACGACGCGTCTCTCTGCTGCGATTCATGAGTACTCCCTCGCACATTGGTGGGATGAACAGGTATGGAAGGATCGAAATGGCAGGGCAACCAGACCACTGACATCCGCAGGCCGATGCACACCAGCCTAACACCCCCCGCGTTAAGCTGCAATATGGACCGGTTTGAAGGGCGCGGAGTATCAATCAGCAAGTCGCACGATCACAAACAGTTGCTGCGCCCCCGTTTGACACGATGACCCTGACCACGGCATCGGGCGCGGGAGCCTTTCGCTCTTGACTCCCGGCCGTACGCCTCAGTATCCTTCCCGCAACTCGCTGGAGGGGAAAAACGCGTCGTCGGGCAGCTCCAAGATCAGAATCCTCAGTCGTCGCAATCTGCGTGCGCGAAATCACGCCCTCCGCCCGTACGTAAGCTCGAGCCCTCTCGCGTTCCACGAGAGGGCGACAAGTTGGCCTTCCTACTTCACCAACTCCAACGTCGCCCACAGGCTTGGGTCTTCGTGATAGGGCATCGGGCTGCCGACGCTAAACGACTGCTCACCCAGTTCACGGTCGATCACCGCATACGTGAAGCCCAACTGCGGGTGTTCCGCCGGATCGAAACCGGCAAGCGCCTCGGCCGGCAAAAAAACTTCGAGCCGGTAACCGTCCTTCAATCGCTCGCTACGCGCGTGCAGAAGACTCGGTTTGACCGGAGGCGGCAATTCCCGCGCGCGATTAATCGGCGCGGGCTCCACAACCGGCTGATCCAACCGCTTGCCCGCTCCGCCTGGCAAGGCGATAAAGTGCTGGCAAAAACGGGTCGCGCGGTGCACGTTATGCACGTCGCGGGTGTCGATCCACAACCGCAGCCCGTCGCTGTCTTCAACACGCGAGTCGCGGCACCACGGGGCCTGCTGCTTGCCGCGCACTTCGACGGCGAACGCCAGCCCGGCCTCGCTCCAGGCCGCCCGCACATCGGCCCACGACGCCCGCTCTTCCAGCGCCGGTAGGCTCACCAGACGATAGCTTTCGTCGAGCCGCGCCCCGTCGGCCGTCCAAAGCGGATTGCGGTACCGGCACGGCACGGAGAAGCGAAACAAGAAACGGGCGGGCAACAACGGCGCGGTCATGCGGCAGATCAGTCGAGGTTAGGGAATCGCCCGGAACACCGAACACGAGGCGTCGGCACTGATCGCGTCCACCCGGCCATCGCAGAAGGTCATTACCACGATGCCGGGATGCAAGAGCGGCGCGGCAAACACGTCTTGGACCGTTGTGGTCGTGTACGTGGGCAGCGCCGGATCCGGCCAGGCGAAACCGAACATCGCCCGCGAACCAGCGGGAACGACATTCCAAACTCGATCCTCGTTCTGTCGTTCCGTCAGCATAATCGTGTTTGACGGCGATTTCACGTCGGACATGGAAATAGCGCTCGACGGCCCGCCGGACAAGTTCAGAAACAATGTCGGCGGCATGTTCGTCAAGTCACTGTAGTTGTCTTTCGCGGCCGCGGTCTTATAAGAGCCCACATTCACCACGTACGTCAGTTTTGCCTGCTGGTCACCATGGTCGTTCGGGCAGACGACCAAGTTCAGTTGAACGCCTGTCCCTGCTCCATCACGCCAGTCTTCCCAAAGATCGTTCCGCCCCAAAAACGGCAGCAGCGGGGGCACCCAGGAGACGATGTTCGTGCCTAGTTTGTTCACGTAGCCGGGCAGTCGGGCGGGCTGCTTCGTCGACTCATAGTGCAAAACCGCCTGGCCAATCTCCTTCTGGTGATTGATGCAGGTCGTTCGCCGGGCGGCCTCGCGTATCATTTGCACGGCGGGCAGCAACAGCCCCATCAAGACGCCGATAATGGCGATTACCACCAGCAATTCCACCAACGTGAAACCATGTCGGGGCCGCCGGCAGCCGTGACCTACATAGCAAAAAGCCTCTCGCTCGTGCCGCAGCATTTCCGATCCCTCCTCCGCAACCGACGCTTGCCCACTGCGGTTCATTGTTCCAGAATCGGCCAGAAAATGCCAGCCGAAGGGACATTCCGCAAACGCAGCCCTAACGCTCCCCCTGACGATATTGCCGATCTGGATGGACTACGAGTGGGGAAATGGCCGATCCGGACGTAGTCCTCGCGCTTCGCCTGAGGAAAACAACGTGGCAGGAGGACCATGACTGCCGCTTCGGAGTTCACCCCGGTCCGGACAGGGAAAGCCCGACTCTGTCCCCTCTCCCTCCGGGAGAGGGTTAGGGTGAGGGCGAAAGTGTTTTCGCCCTAGGGTGGGTCGAGGTCGCGCGCCTTCTTGGCCGGGGCTCGCAAACCCGGTAGGTCCCTTGCCATCGCACGGCGAAAGATGGTCGAGACGCCGCAACCGAAGCCCCTCCAGCACATCGGTTAGCTCGACCCGCCCGACGTCTTCCGCGCAAGTCGGCGGCGGCAAGCCCGGTACCGCGCCTTTGCCGGGGGGAAATCTATGGATTTTTTCGGGTGGATATGCCACAATGAAGCCTGGGCAAGAGGTTTACGAACAGAGAACGAGGGGAGACAGACTATGTCTTGTCGCAAACAGCGTCACGGCTTCACGCTCGTGGAATTATTGGTCGTCATCACCATCATCGGGACGTTGATTGGTCTCTTGCTGCCCGCCGTCCAAGCCGCCCGCGAAGCGGCCCGACGCAATTCGTGCGCGAATAACCAGCATCAGATCAGCTTGGCGATGCAGAACTTCGAGTCTGCGCGTAAGCATTTTCCGGGCTACGTCAATTCTTTTCAGATGAAGAAGACCGGCGGCGGAGTCGTCTTGGTACCGGTAAGCTGGGTTGTGCCCTTGCTTCCTTATCTGGATCGCCGCGATGTTTACGACGAGTTGACGACTCTTACAGCGACGATAGACGGCACAGGGACATCGGGAAGCATCACACTTCCGGCGCAAAGCCCGTTGGTATACCTGAAGATTCTTACGTGCCCCACAGACCAGCCGACCATGGCTTCCGATTCGAATCCTTGGCTCGGTTACGTCTGCAATCGCGGTGTAAATAATTTGTCTAGCGGCACTAACACGGTTGTCATTGAAGACCCGGCCATGGGCGTCTGCACAAGGGCGATCGGCAGCGCGAAGCCGAAGGGCATCGACTATGTCAGTTCCCATGACGGCGCCTCAATGACCATGCTTTTGGCCGAGTCCATCCTAGAAAATCCAACCGACGCCAATATGCCAAAACTTGTCTTCCCGCGCACCAGCGCGAGCAATAAGCCCGTTTGGATGAGCACGAACACTAGCACCGGCGTTGGCATGATGGAAGTCGATGTGGCCTTCGAATGGGGAACGTTTGTGGATGGCACCCCCCGAGTCAGTGACAAGGTCCTATCGCGTCACAATAACGGTTTCAATGCGACTTTCTGTGACGGGCGCCAAACATTTCTGCGGAACGATATCGACATCAATACTTTTATCCATCTCATGACGCCATGGGATAAGGGCTGCCCGGTGAACACAACGTCGAACAAGTACGGCGTACAATACTGCAACGCGAAGGATGCTAGCGGCAACGTAATCACTCTTCCGCTCACCGACGTGTTGGATGAATCGAAGATTGAATAGCAGTTGCTGCTCTTAGTTCGCTGAATCAGCCCGCGGCCTCCCCCGCGGGCTTTTTTCTTTTCTTGCCCGGCGGTCTCCTCTCTTTCGGCCGCCCGCCGGGTTGCCTTTCGAGGCTCTTCCCCGCCCGTTTCTCGGCTTCCTCCCAAATTGAGGCAAAGTCTCCTGGCGAGTTTGCCGATTATTCCGACGAGGGTGTTTGGGAAAAACTTGCGGGCGCCATTGCGCAGCCTGACAAAACACCCCAGATTGACAGCCGAATAGCCGAGCCATAGCCGGGACGCTGGTTTTCACGGATCTTCGCTGAGGGATTCAATTGGCGGTGATTAGCGAAAATCAGTGTTCCCCAAAACACCACCGAGGAAACTTGACGCGACTCGCGCCCAGCGGAGCAATGTCATCCTGAGCGCAGCGAAGGATCTTGCCGGAACCCAGGCCAGATTCCTCGCTTCGCTCAGCATGATGCAGGGCAATCGGAGAAACGGGAAACAAGACGCCGCAAAGCACTGCGGCAAGATATAGGACAAAAACAGCCGGGGACTGACAGCCCTGGGAATGAAGCCTCGCTTCAGAATGACAAATCACAGGAGCCACAGCCGGAACGCTGGTTTTCACGGATCTTTGCTGAGGGATTCAATTGGCGGTGATTAGCGAGAATTAGTGTTCCCCAAGGCACCAAACACCGTGGCGACATATTAGGAAAAAAATAGCCGGGGGGCTAACAGCCCGCGGAGAACTGCTGGCGAAATCGAACAGCAAAAGAAACTAAAAACGCATCCGGTGGTTGCTGACCGCCGGCTATTGAGGTTCAGCAAAGGAATGTCGGGAGACCGACGAACGGGAGGCCGGTAAATAGCAGCTTTTGGCTTGGAACGCCGGACGTTATTTACCTGAGTATCAATAAAAACAATCGGTCAAGCGCGACTCTTCGGGAACGGCGGGGGAAACAGCGATGAACACGGAAATCGACCACTTGAGCAGCGCCCGAGGCACTGCTGGACAAGCCAGCAGTGGCACCCTACGCTGCCCTCCGGAGCGAGTGAGAGCCACTGGCGGTGCCCGTGGCCGGCGTATCTGGGCCGCTAGCGGTGGTCGAAGCCTCGACTGGCTCCGCTGGCTGACGGTCGCTCTGGCCGTGCAGATTCTCTCCGGCTGTCACGCCGTCGACTTCTACGACTACTCGTTGGATCGCCCGGCCCCGCCGCAGTTGGAGCCGCCGCGCGAATTGGGGATGGTCGCCCTGCCCGCCTATCGCGTCGAGCCGCCCGACATCCTCT
>CALGFD010000047.1 GCA_937881075.1 uncultured Planctomycetales bacterium | reverse complement strand
GTCCCGGTCCCCGAAATCGCATTGGCAACCGTGATCGCATCGCTCCGGTTGAACGTCAGCGACGCGTTGTTCGTGACCGCGCCTGAGCCCAATGTCCCGGTCGTCGTGCCGCCACCAACGTACACCGCCCCGCCGCTGATCGTCGTCGTGCCACTGTACGTGTTGTCGCCGGTCAAATACAGCGTGATCCCCGTCGTCGTCTTCTCTAAGGCAATAACCCCCGTCCCCGATGCGCCATCCTGAATCGTGCCCGCGAAGTTCCCGCTCTTCACCGTCAACGTATGATTCGTGCTCGCCACGTTCGAGGTAATGACGCCGCTGCCCTGCAGTTGGCTCAACGTCAGGTCGTGATCGTTCAGGTCGATCGTGCCGTCCACGATCATGCTGCCGGTGCCGTCGACACCGTTCGGCAGGATATCCGAATGATCCGCGCCAATCTTCAACGTTTTCCCACTCACGACGCGGACGTTGCCTTGGCCATGGATGTGGCCGGCAAAGGTGTATTCCGGTCGGTTGAATTGCAGTTCGCTGCCGGACGAGAGATTTATCGTCCCGGCAATGCTGCCCGTGTTGTTCGTCCCATCGCCGATCTTGACCATGCTGTAGCCTTCGGCCGTCAGTCCGCCGCCACAGTCCACCGCCCCGGTGAAGGTCACCGTACGATAACTGCTGACTGCGACCGTCCCGGTCCCCGAAATCGCATTGGCAACCGTGATCGCATCGCTCCGGTTGAACGCCAGCGACGCGTTGTTCGTGACCGCCCCCGAGCCCAATGTCCCGGTCGTCGTGCCGCCACCAACGTACACCGCCCCGTCGCTGATCGTCGTCGTGCCACTGTACGTGTTGTTGCCGGTCAGATAGAAGGTGCCGGTACCGATCTTGGTGAGGCTACCGATGCCTGAGAGCACTCCCGAATAGGTCGTGCTGGCATTGTTGTTCCCCACGCTTAAGGCAACCGCCGCCGCCGATGCGTTTTCTAGGCTGAGGTCGCGTGATCCGCTCAAGCCCGCAAAGGTGGCGTTGGTGGTCAGCGCGTCAAAACTCAGGGTACCCGTATCGGCAGCATCCAAGTTGAGCGTGCTATTCTGCAGGGCCAGGCTGTTGCCGAGTACCAACGTCCCAGCCCCTATCCGGGTCTCGCCGGTGTAAGTGTTGGCTCCCGCAAGGATAAGCATGCTAGCGCCCGCTTTGGTCAGCGAGTAGCCGCCACCAATACTGTCGACGATCGCCACAGGGCTGACGGTCGTGATCGTCGAATTGGCCGTTAGCGTAGCCGAAGCCCCGTTGAATGTGAGCGATCCGTTGTTGGTCGAATCACCTAGGGTTGCCGCGCCGGCCAACTCCAGCGGATTGGTCAACGTCCGGGAGGACGAGCTATCCGAACTTAGCGTGCCGCCCACCAGCTTCAGGTTGCCCGTGCCAAGCGCGCTGTTATTGCCCACGCGCAACGTGCCGCCGCTCACCGTCGTGCCACCGCTGTAATTGCTCGTGCCCGACAGCGTTAGGATGCCGCTTCCGGCCTTGACAATCGCTAGCGTGCAGTTCTCGGCATTGGTGATCATGCCGGGATACGTCCCGTTCGTGGCCACCGTGTCATTGATGGTGAGCGAGGCGCCGTGGCTGGTGTTGGTGTTAGTGATCGTAGCGGCGCTGCCGCTGCCGGCGAGATCTGCCACCGTTATCACGTTGCCGTTCAAATCGAGGGTGCTGCTGTTGTGAACACGGAGAAGCGTTGAACCGGTGCCTAGCGCGTTCGGGCTGCTGGCACTTAACCTGAGAGTTCCTGCGCTTACCGCAACTCCGAGTAGCTCATTAGCTCCGCCAAGGGTCAATGCGCCCGCCCCCGTTTTGTTTAATGCGTAGGAACTCGCCGAGAAGTTCTCCGTCATCGTCACCGGGCTGTTGACCGTAAGGGTCACGTGCGTCGCAAGAGAGGCGTGTGTTTGGGTCGCAGCATTGAAGCTTAGGGCTCCATTGTACGTGGCATCGCCCAAGGCGACCGCCGAGGCGTTTAATGCCAGCGTGTTATTGATCGTATGCGAGGTCGAATCAGCGGAACTGAGCGTGCCGCCATTCAACGTTAGAAGGGCCGTGCCGAATGCCGCGTCGCTACCGACGCGTACCGTGCCGGCATTGATCGTGGTGTTGCCGGAGTAGCTATTCTGGCCAGCAAGAGTCAGAACCGAGTCGCCATGTTTCGTCAGCGAGTAGTCCGCTACCCCATCCCCGATGCTATTGTTGATCACTGCCGGGCTGATGGTCGTCAGCGTTGTGTTGGCCGTCAAAGCGGCGGAAGCCCCAGTGAACGTTAGGGTGCCATTGTAGGTCGTGTGTCCCAAGGTTACCGCGCCGCCCAAGGACAGTGGGGTGGCTATCGTGCGGGCCGTGGCACTATCGGACCCAAGAGCAATATTGTTGGCCAGCGTCAGCAGCCCTGAGCCAAAGGCCGTGTTGCTGCCCACACGCACATAACCTGTATTGACTATTGTACCGCCGGAATAGCTGTTATTGCCAGCGAGCGTCAGAAGCGAGGAGCCGTTCTTCGTCAGCGAATGCGCCCCGCTAAGGCTCTCATTGATTACCACTGCGCTATTAGTCGTGAGCGTCGAATCGGCCGTTATGGTTCCCGTTGTCGCTGAGGAAAACGTCAGTGTTCCATAATTGGTCGAGTCCCCCAACACCACTGCGCCGGCCAACTCCAGCGGGTTGGTCAACGTCCGTGAGGACGAACTGTCCGAACTCAAGGTACCGCCAGCCAGCTTCAAGGTGCCGGCGCCCAAGGCGTTGTTGTTGCCAACACGCAACGTGCCCGAGTTGAGTGTCGTTCCACCGGAGTAATTGTTGTTGCTGCCAGATAGGGTTAGCGCTGCCGTCCCATTTTTTACCAGTGCAAGTGAATGACCGGATCCCTCGGTAATCGTGCCCAAAAAGGCATAGGAAATGGAATCGTTGATGGTTAACCAAGTCGTCCCGGTACCATCCGAGTTGGTTACCGTGCCCGTACCGATCGGATCAGTAAGTGCGCCTACCGAAATATCGTGTCCCTTCAAATCCAGAGTGCCCCCCGACACTCGCACGAGCGTGGTGCTAGAGGCCCCAAAAGTGTTGTCGCTAGCCAATTCCAGAGTTCCCCCGCTTACGACAACGAACCCCAGGCTGTTGCTGCCGCCAAGAGTCAGTGTGGCGGATCCAGTCTTGATCAATGCGTAGGAGGCTCCCGCAAAGTTTTCCGTCATTGTCACCGGGCTGTTGACCGTAGCAGTTACGTTCGTGGTCAGAGAGCTTGAGGTGCCATTAAATGTCAGGCTGCCATTCTTCGTGGCATCGCCCAAGGTGATTGCCGAACCGGTCAACTTCAACGAACTGCTGATTGTCCGCGGGCTGGAACCGGTGGAAGTCAACGTGCCGCCATTTAACGTTAAGAGGCCCGTACCGAATGCTGTGTCGCTGCCGACACGCACAACGCTCGTGCCGTTATATGAGCCAACATAGTTGTCGCCGCTTAGGTCGTTGGCGCCCGTGAGTTCGAGGGTACCCGCATGCCCATCCGAAACATAAATACCGCTCGGCTGGCTACCGTTGTCAACAATGGCAGAACTAATCGTACCCGTTGCTCCCGCCACAGCACGAACGCCCAACTGCCATGCGGAAAGCGCGGACGTTAAATACGACGTCGGAGTGATTTCTCCGCCGGCGACTGTGCAGTTGCCGCCGGAGAAAATGATGGCCGCAGCCTGCACCGTGGTGGACTCCGGAATCGTGACAAGCGTGGTGTCCGACGTGCCGATGCCAGAGTAGTTGAATGTCGCCATGCTGCCTCGGGCGTTCAGCCAGGGGAGGTCGTCACCGCCTGCCCCTCCTAGCAGCCATCTCCGCTCCATCCAATTGCCCTCGGAGGTATCACCGTGCCAATAGAATACTGCGGAACCGGTGTTCATATCGACCACAGTCCCGGAAATGCCGTATTCGAATTCGTTGTCGTCGGCTGCCAGAGCCACCGTGGCGTCGCCTGTTTTGATGAACTGCTGGCCGATGAGCGTGGCATCCGCCCAACCATAGGCCGCTGTGAATGTCCCACTGGACTCTATCGTGCCATTGGTGATTACGCCCGAATTGAGGTAGACGTTCCCCACGGAGCTGGACGGCAGGTTGTTGTTGCCCAAGTCCAAGACGCTACCGTTGTTGATCGTGACTGTTTGGCCGCTCGGCAGCGATGTATCGCTGTCCAATTGCAGGGTGCCACCGCTGATGGTCGTAGAACCTTGATAGCCAAGCGAGCCGGTCAGGGACAACGTGCCACCGCCCGTCTTGGTGACACCATAGTTGCCACTGATAGCACCCGACAGGGCGAGCGACGTGTTGACAACATTCGTCGTCAATCCACCGCCAAGTACCATGGGAGCAGAGATTGTAGTACCGGTGACGCCGCTAGCCACCGTGATGCTGTTGCTGAGCGTCAGGCCGTTCGTCGTACCCGCAATGGTGAAATTGCTGTCATTGAACGAGAGATTTGCCGCCGTTACCGCCGCATCGAGCGATATCGTACCCGGCGCTCCCGTGAACACGGCTTCATCGCCGCTGGTCCATTGCACATATTGCTGAGTGGCTGAATCGTACCAGTTGGCGCCTCCCATCCAGTCACCACTGCCGCCAAAGCCATTACCGGAATTTTGGTCAGGATCCCAGGTCAATACCGTCAGCAGGGCCCTTTCTTCCAGCGGCTCTAGGGAAAAATTGCGGCGATTGTGCGAGCAGCCCCCGCGGCATTTCTTTTTTTCGCCCAACCCAACGAGGTCCAAAAGTTTCCGCCACGGAGACGATGCTTTCGCTTTGCACATGAATATGGCTCTTTCGATTATCTGGACGCCGCCCCCCCAGCACTACTTTGTGGGAGGATCGAGGACGGGATGGTCAAACTGAAGAGAGACGATGCCCCTCTATATTGTTCTTGGGGCGGAAGCCCAAAAATCTCTCGCGCGTTTTTGGAAAAATCTTCGAAATTCCCAAAAAACTTCTACCGATTACCATGCGGTGAAGAAGGATCGGCTTCGCATTGCCCCCAAACTGTCGACCTTCTCACTAAATCGCTCCACACCCGCTTGGCCCGCCAATAGCGGCGATAGACAACGTCACGCTCCAAACCAACGGCCGTGGCGATCTGTTCCACATCATCTCCGGCGAAGTGACGGCGATGGAAGATTTCGTAGGTCTTTTCGGATGTTCGTGCCCGGAACTTGGTAAGCAGATCCTCGCGTTCAAGCAAGATTTCTGATAACAAGCAGCACTCCTCCGGCCCTAAGTCGGAGCAGATGGCCAATTTGTCGAGCGTCGGCTGCGACGGATCCCGCTCGGCTTCCGATTTGGCTAACAAACCAAAGACACATTGTCTGGTCAGCCCTATTAACCACGCCGCTAAGCTGCCATTGGCTGGACAGAACGTAAGTCTTTGTAGGCTATGAAGAATTTCGCGCCACACCTCTTGCACAAAATCCTCTTGCATACGCCTAAGTACAGCGACTCTGCACATGCTGCGAATCGTGCGGCCAATCAATGCGTTATACACTCGATAGAATCGCTCCCACGCGGCTTGAAGTTGCCTCGGAATCGGATGTCGGTGCTGCAAGCACTGCAGAAAGGACTGAACATCCAGAGCTAGCTTCCAGTCATCGTCAGGAGCTTGTACGCTCCACACAACCGCACTTGGCCCGCAAAGTGTGAGGGCCGTGGTGACTGCCGCATGCTCAAAGCGTCCGGCAGTGCAGCATAGCGAGACACAATTATCCAGCGTTGCCGGATGTGAACCATCGCCCGAAATGAAGGTGCTCCAACTCGACGTGAAGTAGTGCGTATCGTCCTGCATCTGGTTGCTGCATACCGCGACCGAGCACCGACCAATCCTGCCGGTGGCTTGGCCTCCAGGCGCACAACGAAACAAACCGACAAAGCGATGCCGGCCCGGAACCGCTGCTGGCCTATTACGGAATGTCTATCAATCCCAGGCTGAAAAGATGTTTCTGCCCTGTCGCCCCTCACGCCAACATAGCGCGATGCGTAGAGCTGCCTCGCTTTTCTGCTCCACACCCGAGCAACTACACTGCGTCAACAGTGCAAGTCGCTTTCTCCCCTGAACTCAATGATCGGAGTTTAGCAAACGTCCGCAAGAAAAGTCAAGCTGTGAACGAGCAAACCTTCCACGGACAATGGAGCCTGTGGGTTCTGCAGGGAATTACGTCGGCGGAGATTGTCATCGTGCTATTGGGAGTTCCGCTCGTTGCACATTGGCCGAATACCTGTTAGGCTGCATGGTCACCTCAACGCACGAACGCCGTGCGATGGGCAGATCTATTTCCAGGGCACTTCTAGCAATTGAGGGAGCATCTCATGTCAGATTCCAACACACCCGTTGCGCTCGAACAGCAACCCGCGTCCATTGATGGCCAAGCCGCCGCTCCGGCTCAACAGCAGGTTCAAATCCAAATTGATGATTCGAAGGTGGCCGCGTGCTACGCGAATTTCTGCCGGATTAGCGGGACTCCGGAAGAATTGATCATCGACTTCGGCCTCAATCCACAGCCGTGTGGCGTGCCAACCGAGCCGATCCCCGTCACGCAGCGGATCATCACCAACTTCTACACGGCCAAGCGGATGTTTCACGCCCTGGCAATGACGATCCAGCGTCACGAAGGGGTGTTCGGTGTGTTGGAAACCGATGTGCAGAAGAGGGTGACGCATAGGGCATAGTTCTTTACGTTGTCGAACGATCGTCTCCGACACAGCCCCTCACGCCCTCTGGGCGTGAGGGGCTTGCGCCACTTGAGTCCTGCCGTGTTGGACAACAACGGGACTGACGGTCCTCAGATAGTCAATCCCGCGTTTGACTTGCAGTGGCAGTCGTTGACGGAGGGCCAGAAGCTCGAGGGCGAGTTCGTTGTCGACGTATTTGCCATCTGGTTTGAACCATCCGCACCGGTATCTGTGCTCACTCAGCTTTTCCTCGACATCCATGGCTGGGCCCCTATTTGTCGCAAGACGACTCAACTACGAAATGAGCGGACGCCAAAGCGCCCACGATTGTTCGCTTGCTATTCCTTCGAAACACTTGGCTAGATTGGGTCATCCTGAACGAAACTCGTGCCATCATCTGAATTGGTCGCAGTAGCGAGACAGAAAGTCGCTTCGCGTTCTTGCTTCTGTCGGATGGTCTATCACGTGCATGGCAATTAGGCGAAAAATCCTACCTTGTGTGAACAACGACTGTCTGGAGTGAGTGACCGTTTAATTGCCTAAGTTGCATGACAGTTGCCACCTTTTCTTTCTCTTTGCAGAAAGGGCATTCCGATAAATAACCCTTCGTCACGCTCGCGGGCTGGTTACGGGCGTTAGTCAGCCCCGTCCTCGCCGCCGAGGCAACGCATGCCCACTTTGCAAATGTTGGGCAAGCCGAGTGGCCACCGAGGGCCTTGTTGACAAAACGCTTGCACTACAGTCTCTCGAAAGGCCTGATGCCAAGCTGCCCGAAACAGGCGATGAGGTATTTGGCAGCGAGCTTATCGAGACCCCATTCTGCACTGACCCATTGCCCGCAGGTTATTGAGGTGATTGGGCCGCCGCATCAGCGATGCTACGTCATCGACAGACTTCTCTCTTGAACTCTCCCCTCAACACCGCAGCACTTTAACGCGATGTGCTGGCCGTAATGTTGGTCGGGACATGCTTGGGTACAGGGGAGTGGCGGAACGTCGCCCGGGTCTGGCAATATGAATGACCGGGCATGCGAATTTGTCGCATCGGTCATTGACTCCCTTCGTTTTATCGGTTAACAGATTCGCATCGTGACGGGCCGAATGGCTAGTTCGATCATAAGAGATACCGGGGGCATTCTCATCATGTTGCGAGCATCTGGGGTGAACACCGGCGGGTACAGGGGGCGAAGTCTTTCCCACGTTTCTTTGGGGGCGGCTGCAACCGTTTCCAAGGCCTATTTTCAACACCACACTGCCATCTCACAAGGCGACGAGAGATTGCATCCAAATGAGGCGAACCTCATAGTCATTTGCGATTCAACTGCTCACGACGAGCGGGTGGGGGGCACGAGTGCCGACGTCGCGTATGGGGTTTCACCCGTCCTATGGGAGATTGGCTGCTGCGGCCGCGAGTTGCGATTGCTCCGAGAAGTTCAATCGTATCTATGGTGTCTGAGCAATTATCTACCCGTGCCGCCACGGTTGCAGTGCGCATGGGATGCTTTCTATGGTCAGTACTGCAACCTGGTCAAGCATGCGGTGACCTCTGCTTGGGGCGCGTGGCGGCCAGTGTGTATGCTCGACGACGCGATCCAGGAAGTCTGGCGAGAACTTCTCCGAGCACTGCGAAAACTGGTTTACGAACCAAGCCGAGGCAGCCTAGCGACATGGTTGGTTAGCGTGGTGCGCCGGACGGTTCGGCGTCTCGCCAAAAGCTTTAAGTCCCTTAAGCTGGAGCATCGCTGCACGATTGAGAGTGCTGCGACGGCTTTATATTCACATCATCCTGGCCCCGAGGACGCGTACGCCGAAGCGGAGTTGAGGGAACGAATTCAATCCTTGGTAGCTGACTATCGTCAACGGATGTCACCGCAGAACTACGAGGTGTTTCGTCGCTGGTTTCTGGAGGGGCAAAGTCCAGGAGATATTGCCAAGGCAACTGGACTGACACGCAAGGCGGTCTATCGTCGTTGTGCGCGATTGAAGACCCTTTGCCCAGAATTGACGGCGATTCGGGCAAAATACTGGGTTCGCCTGGATGTTGACATCTAGGACTTCAGGCACAGTCGCTTTATGTTGCTGCCTTTTCCAGCTTGCCAGTCTGCGAGGCGCACGGTCGGATACTCTTCGTAGGTCAAAAAACGGGCCCCCTCCAAAAATGTTGCGTTCCTCCTGGAAATGTGTGGGCAATAATCGCGAGTCCATGCCCAATATTCTGATAGAGGAACGTTGAGTGGGGCGCAGAGGGGCACCTTCTTCGGACCGCCACTTCCCCGTGACGCATGTCCTTGCGACTCGTCAGACGTGACTCTCGTTTGAACAATTAAGGTTTTCTTTTGCCAGACTCTATTTCAAGGTGATTCCATGCGCAGATCGAAAAAGTCATCTCCTCTGCAAGCTCTTTCCAGTTGGCTGGGTCTCCGTGGAAGGGCGAAACCCAACAAGCGAGCCTTTCGATCGCAACGGGCCTTTGGTTTGGAGCCCCTGGAACACAGGATGCTTTTGTCGGTATGCACGTGGACCGGTGGCGGCGGCGACGGCCTCTGGGGCACGGCCGCTAATTGGTCGAACAATCAAGTGCCCCAAGCCGGCGACGATCTTTGTTTCGTGGGTTCAGGAGTCGATACGTACAATGATCTGACTGCCGGAACGGCTATCCGCTCGATCGACTTTCAGTCCAGCGGTTTTTCGATCAACCCGTATGGTGGAAACAACTTGACGATTGCTTCGGGCGGTAGCGTCACGGTGAATACGGGCGTTACCAGCACGATCGCGACCGATATCGTCCTCAGCGGAGGACTTACCTTCGATGTGAGCGACGCGTCCAGCGGGCTGACCGTCTCGGGGGCAGTGAGCGAAAGCGGAGGGAGCTGCTGGCTCGTAAAAGACGGCGATGGAACCGTGACGCTAGGCGGAGTGCTGTCCGTGAGCGAACTCGCGGTGGCTGACGGCGTTCTGCTACTTGACAGCGACAGTGCGCTAACAGCCAGTAACCCGGTTGAATTGACCATGTACTTGAGCGGGACTCTCGATTTGCATGGCCACTCCGCCTCGGTGTCCAGTCTGGCGGGGCTTTTGGGCACGGGTGGGACAATCACCAACACTGCCGGCACAGGCGCCGTAACGTTTGCCGTCGACAGTTCGTCCACAACGACCTACCCTGGCGTCATTACGAATGACGCGTCGCATCCCCTAGCCTTTGTCAAGACCGGTACCGGCACGTTGACCCTGACTGGTTCAAACGCGTACACAGGCGACACGGGCGTCTTTAACGGCACGCTGCGAATCGGTAGTGGCAGCGCTCTCGGCAATGGGCACTTGAAGATGTATGGCAGTGCGGTACTCGATTTGTACGGCAACAGTGCCACAGTGGCAAGCCTTCAAGGCATTTTGAATTCAGGCGGGACGATCACCAACACTGCCGGTGCGGGAACCACGATGTTAACCGTTAACGGTTCGTTAACGACGACCTATCCCGGCGTCATTACCAACGACGCGTCGCATCCTCTCATGCTCGTCAAGGACGGCACTGGCACATTGACTCTTTCCGGAGAGAACACGTATACCGGCGGTACGACAATCAGTAACGGCACACTGCGGTTAGGTGCCAGTGCTGCCTTGCCCAGTGGGCGAGCTGCGACAATCAACAACGGTAGTATTCTTGATCTTGGTGGCTACAGCAACACGTCAAGCCCCGTCTCCAGCGTGATTGTGAACTACGGGGTAATTACCAACGGCACGTTATCGGCTAGTTCCTCCTTCAACGTCTACTACGGCTGGATTGATGCCAATCTAACTGGTAGCGCATCTCTTATTAAGAACGGTCCCAATACGTTTGCGCTTGCTGGCACCAACAGCTACACGGGTGGCGAGACAGTAATCGGCGGCACGCTTGTGGATATGTCCGATGGTGCCAGCGCGATGTTTTACTGGAACGGCGCCAGTAGTGGTGGAAGTTGGACCGACAAGACATGGCTGTTGGGCAATCCCAACGGAGGCGACCTGCCTTGGCTCAACGCCGGGCGTAGTGTGGCGATGATCAATAGCAGCGGCGTTGGCACCCAAAGCACTACGGCGATCAGCGTCCCTTCGCTGACGCGAGTGGGCGCGGTCGTGTTCGCTGGGGGCAGTTGTGCAATCAATGGCGAGGGCAGTTTCATCTCCGGCTCGATGATCACAGCGGGTACGACTTGGCAGATTGGCTTTCGTGCGGTGAGCGGAGCGACTGGCACAATCAATATCACGTTCACCGACAATGTCAGCAATCCAACAGGCATTTATGTCCCCTCGAGCCACGCTGGCACCCTAATTTTCAATGGGCTAAGAACGTGCACGGGGACTAGCAGCATCTATGGCGGAACGGTCCGTATTGGCAGTGACAGTGCCTTCGGAAGCGGCACACTAGAGCTTTACGGCGGCACCCTGAGTTCGAGCAATGCAAACGCGCATTCCTTGGACAATCCGTTGAAACTGGCTGGCGCCATCACCTTGGGCGACGCTACAAATAATGGTGCTCTGACGTTCAACGGTTCAGGAACCCTCACAGCCTCGTCGACCTTGACGGTCAACAGCCCCGTGACGATCAACGGTGCTTTGAGCGAGTCACCGCCCGGATCAAACATAGGCCTGCAGAAACTAGGCGCGGCCACACTGACGCTAAACGGGACGTTGACCGCCAGTTATCTCTCGGTGGGTGGGGGAACTGTGGAACTCGGCACAGAGCTTAATGTACCCGGTCTGGCCGTCTATGGAGGCGCCGCTCTTGACCTCTATGGCCACAACGCCACCGTCCAGTATTTTTCGCCGTCCACGGGCGGAACGATCACCAACACCGCCGGCACGGGAACTCAGACGCTGACAGTGAACAATTCGTCGGACACGACGTATGCCGGCGTCATTACCAATGACGCGTCGCATCCCTTGAAATTGGTCAAGCAGGGGGCCGGCAGATTGACTCTCACCGGCACCAATACCTTGACGGGTGGTACAGAAATCGTCGCTGGTAATCTCTGCGTCGTGGGAGCTTTGGGGAACGTTACCTTCGGTGGCACCGGAGGAACAATCCTTTCTGGCACCGGCACGGTGGGCGACGTATCTGTGATCAACTGGGGCACGGTTTCTCCTGGCGCTAACGGAGGCAGCGGAATTGGCACTCTCAACACGGGAAGCATCACTTTCGGGGACGCCAATTCCGTCGGGTATTTTAAAGCCACACTCGCAGACGGATCGCCAGCTTGTGACCAACTGAACGTCACCGGTACCGTGACGATTGTTACCGGTGTCCTCATACTAGACGGGGTCCCGTCATCGCCCGGCCAGATTTCAGTGCTGATCGTCAACGATGGCAGCGACCCCATTAGCGGAACGTTCTACGGCCTTCCCGAAGGCAGTCAAATTACTGTGAACGGGGTGAGGTACACGGTCACCTATGTCTACAATGCCGATGGCACGGCCAACGACATGGCTTTGATCCCCGTATAACACCTTGCCCGTGAAGAGCCAACCTCTTCGCTAACTCGCCGTCAAGAGAGAATCCCAGCTTGGCGCGTCGAGCTACTGGGAAATAAGGGGTTCCGATGGCGGCGTCGGAACCCCTTTGCTGTTTTGTGGTCAAAACGATTGCACCATGGTGTAAGTCCCAAAGCCATGTTGGCCCGCATTATTGGCTTCTGCGTGGCGTTCCGCATTGATGCTGGTCGCCGGCCGATTGCACGTGTAAACGTCGGTCTAAAAATGTGTGCGCGGCGGCGGCTGTGTCAGGTCGAAAAACGTGGCACCTTGAACACACTCCCGGTAGGGCGAGCGACGCTTGTAGCGGAACCACCGTCACCGTGTGCATGGTGGTTCGAATAATGGCGAGCTTCACACAATTGCGGTTATGCTGAGATTGTGACGAAGGCGAGACCAGGATGCCGAGCCTGAGCATCGCCGAGACCAGTTCGGTCTGACGGGTTGGCAAAAGATCGCTTTGGGGCTAGGCTAATATGGCCGTGGAACTGAAACCGAGGCAAGGCATGGAGGTGCCCCTGAAGCCGAAACCGCTTGATGCCCTCCGTTATCCTCAGAGCTTTCCCGATAGCAAAAATGTGCCGGTCCAAGCATATTCGTCCCTGACAACCAACTGCACGTGGCTGGGGGTTAAGCCGCAACTTTTGCGATGCGAATGAATTGTTCGCGGGGAGGAAGAATGGAAAGCGTAACAACTCGGATTTGCCCGAATCCTGAATGCCGTCAAGCCTTGGCCGATTGGGCGCACGCCTGTGCCCATTGCGGTTGGATGCAGTGTGAGTGCTGCGGGAAGTGGTCGGAGCCAAACGAAGAGAATCCGAGCATCTTTTGCGAAGCATGCTGGAGCGAGCATCTGTCGGCCGTTTGAAACGGGCTCGGCGATCCTTGCCGCTCTGTCGGAGGTGCTTGCCTCGACCTCACATGAGGTCTACCAGCACGCTATTTTGTAGATCCATGCCGAGGCGAGTAAGACGGATCGCGTGGTTGTGCCACTCCAGTAGCCCGGCGGCGATCGGTTTCTCGAGTCTTTCGGCGAAGGCTTCGCGGATGCTCAGGCCGTGCATGCGGGTGAAATCCGCGTCGCGGACGCCGCCTGTCATCCGCAGGCCAAGCATCATGCTCTCGAAGCGCGCCTCGTCTTTGGAGATAGGCTCGGTTTTCGGTTCTTCGCCAGCCAAATACGCGTCGAGCGTCGGCGGGTTGATCGTGCGGCATTCGCCGAAGAAGCTGTGCGCCGCGCAGCCGAAGCCGAGGTACGGCTGGCGCGTCCAGCAACCGATATTGTGTCGACATTCGTGGCCGGCGCGGGCGAAATTGCTGATTTCATACTGCTGAAAGCCGTGTTCGGCTAGCATCTGCCGCACGAGTTCGTACATTTCGCGTTCGACTTCCTCGTCGGGCAGAACCAGTTTGCCCGCGGCGATGTCGCGGCAGAGGGGCGTTCCTTCTTCAACGATCAGCCCGTAACAGGAGAGGTGCGTGGGCGCCAGCGCAATGGCGGCCTGAAGCGTTTCCTGCAGATCGGAGACGGTTTGGCAAGGCAGGCCGAACATCAGGTCGAGGTTTATGTTCTCCAGGCCTACACCGTGGGCGATTTCGACGGAGGCGATCACGTCGTGCCAGTCGTGGATGCGGCCCAGTCGCTGAAGGAGATGCGGTTGCCTGGCCTGGGCGCCCAGCGATAGGCGGTTCACGCCTGCTTGGCGCAAGGCCTGGACAAAAGACACGGTGAGCGTACCTGGGTTGCCTTCACAGGTGATCTCGGCGTCCGGTTGAATTGGAAAGGCTTCGTGGAGAGCGGCGAGGATGCGTGCCGCCTGGGATTCGTCGAGAAGCGAGGGTGTGCCGCCGCCAAGGAAGACCGTATCGGCGCACGGATGACCGGTTTCCTCGCCGCGCCGCGCTATTTCTCGGATCATCGCTTCCACATACCGCGGGATGTCGGCTTCGCGGCCCGCCTGGGAGGCGAAGTCGCAATACGCGCACTTGCTTCGACAGAAGGGGACGTGCACGTAGAGGCCGATCGGCGTTTGTGGAGAAGCCGGCATTTTCATCTCATCGCGCGACCGAATTGGGCGCGATTCTCGATAATTTTTAGGGTGCCCCTGGGGCACGGGAAAAAGTGGTAGTGGTCATCGGCTGCAGGGGGTCTGGCGAGCAGAGCATCCGAAGGTCAATAACGGGGCAGGGGACGGGAACAGGCCGTGGGGCCATTATAACCTATGGCCGGTTTTGATGGGCAGCACCATTGCCCGGGCGGCATGGGGATTGCACCTCCGTTCGGTGACCTTGCATTTGGAGGAGTTCGCCATGGCCGCGGAGAAGAAACACGAGGCGGGGCACGCCCGGGAATCGCTCAAAGCCAAAAACGTTACGGCTGACGAGGCCAAGTTTATCGAGGAGCACCAAGGGCTTTCCAAAACCACGAAACGAGCGAAGTGGGTCCACTCGCCGAAGGAGCATGAAGATCATCCCGGTCAGTCGCTGGCCACGCGCAGCCATGAGGTGATTCGGCACTGGGCCAAAGAGCGAGAGGCGGTGCCCGCCACCATCGAGGGCACCGAGCACGGCAATCGTCCGGGCGTATTGCAGTTCAACTTCCCCGGCTTCGACAAGCCGGGTGGCAAGCGGCTGCAAGAAATCGACTGGGACCAGTGGTTCCGATCGTTCGATGATCGGCAACTGGTCTTCCTCTTTCAGGAGCATAGGACTGACGGTCGACAAAGCAATTTTTTCCAAATGGACAATCCGAATCGCGAAGGGGAATAGTGGCCCAGACGGTCGCGTTCGGAGCTCGTCGGGCTCGGTGGATGTTTCTAAGGAGCCGCGGCTGTGTTACGAAAGGGGTGGGGCGATGCCCAATACTGTCCGGTTTCATCGCGTGTTGCGAGCGCCGGCCGAGCGGATCTATCGAGCCTTCCTCGATGCCGACGCCTTGGCCAAGTGGTTGCCACCCAACGGCTTTACCGGTCACGTTCATCACCTCGACGCCCGGGTAGGTGGCACGTACAAGATGTCGTTTACCAACTTCACCACCGGCCAATTGCACACATTCGGCGGCGAGTACCTCGAATTGCTTCCGCACCAGCGCATTCGTCACACCGACCGTTTTGACGATCCGAGCTTGCCGGGCGAGATGCGCGTAACAATTGAGCTAACGCCAGTTTCGGTGGGAACGGAAATGCAGATCGTCCAAGAAGGACTGCCCGACGTGATCCCGGCCGAGGAGTGTTACCTGGGCTGGCAGGAATCACTCGCCTTGCTGGCAAAGCTGGTCGAGGCGGAGATTCGGTAGTAGCGACTCGGCTAATTGGTCGCAGAGAGTTGCCGAGCACGTGCTCCATGCGGCTTTCTTTTGTCATGCCGGCCTAGGGCTTGACAATCAGAATGCATTTCAACGTACGCCCGCTCTGTTTGTAGAAGCGTTCTTCCTCAATTTGCTCACGGAGCTTCTGCTGATCAGGAATCAAAGAGTTTGGATCGTATACAAAAAAGATGAGGTTGTCACAATGACCATGATGGCGGTAGTTTTCGATGTCATCATGCATTTCCCTTGAGATGCCTCTTCCGTGACTCGCATCCCGAATGTACTTAACCTCGATTACTGACCTCGCTTGCCGCGAAAGGAAGTCCTTAATAGTGAAACGATTCGCAATTCTATCCGCCGGGTTTTCCGCTACTAGGTCCTGTATCCATGGCCGCAGCATCAAGTAAATTGCGTCTTGAACATCTGCCTCGTTCTCAAGGTTCAGAATCGCTCCTGACGACCGTCGAGTGTTCAGATAACGCACACATTCTTGAAATTGATTGAGCGCAGCTACTATTCCGGCGGCAGTTACAGTCTGAGTATTTGCAGATGGTGATCCATATTTTACACGCAGCTTCGTGAAGTTTTCGCATATCCTTGCTTGTTCTTCCGGCCAATTAGTGCCCATTGACGCCAACCTCTCGCATGTAGATGTAACGAGCAATGTCCTGTATTATGCCTTCGTACTCGCGGGTCGTCTTGTTTTCGGGGAGATGGATGTGTAGGTCGATATGAATGAAGGGACCACTATCACCTGCCGACCCTCGTCCTGTCGTTGGGTGGGCTCCTCCAGCGGTCACCTGTCCATCAGTGGTCGTCTGCGAGTCGGAGGATAGCGATTCAAACGAAGCAAATTCGCAGAGTGCTTTAAACGTCTGAATTTGATAATTGACGACACTCTCACTCCCACCAGAATGGATATGGAACAGACGTTTCAGATCGTTCTCTTCATGTGGCCGATGCGATGCCTGAAATAGAGGAGCATACACCCGGCGTATTTGTGCTCCCATCGTGGCTGGGCCAGAGCCTCCCAGCATGAAAGACTCGTAATTCTGATTCGGTACACCGGACGAATCCAAGAAATTGAGCTTCTTCAAAATCCCCGGGATGCACCGATCGTTTGAACTGGTAAACCCCCAGCCCTTGAGGAGTTCGCAAGTCATGCGTTGCGGCTTCGGTTTGTCGGGCATCTGCTTTAACAACTTTCGAAGCGAATTGGGGCTAGGAGTGTACGGAAACTTTGGTTCCGAAATGCTCGTATTCGTACCCGTCTTCTTTGCCATCGCGTAAGCGCCTTTCGTGCAAATTAGGCGTGTTACAATAACGCGTAAAGGAGGCACGGCTGATTGCTTCAGCTCGGTGACGTGCGCCTTTCCTCTTTGAAGCACTGATTGTCCTGCTCCCCCTTGCAAGAGTCAAGCGCCCCCCCTGCTTCTAAAACGCGGCATCGAGATGCGCTATACAACGTCATTTGACGTTCGGGGAAGGACGCGCTCATTGAATATTTCGGCCTGCCCCAACATCACCGCACGGAATCGCTGTTGGACGAATATCGGCGATTGCTCAACGAGGACGCATGGCTATTCATAGCTGACCGCGACCCGGTCGGGCCGGGAGATCAGGTGGATGCCGAAGCGGTTAAAAAGGGAAAAGGCTCGCGACCAGGCAACTTTTCCGGTCGCCCTCCTAATCCGCCCCGCTACTTCCGCTCCGCCGCCAGCACCGAGATAAAGGCCTTTTGCGGGATTTGGACCTGGCCGACTTGCTTCATGCGGGCCTTGCCCTTCTTCTGCTTCTCCAGCAGCTTCTTTTTGCGGCTGACGTCGCCGCCGTAGCACTTGGCCGTCACGTCCTTGCGATAGGCCTGGATGGTCGTGCGGGCGATGATCTTGCCGCCGATGCAGCCTTGGATCGGAATTTTGAACTGGTGGCGGGGAATTGCTTCGGCCAGTTGCTCGCAGTAGTGCAGCGCGCGGGCCCGCGCCTTGTCGCGATGGACCAAGTAGGCCAGCGTGTCGACAGGTTCCGCGTTAATGAGAATTTCGACCTTCACCACGTCGGTATCGCGATAGTCAATCGGCACGTAGTCGAACGATCCGTAGCCGCGGGTGACCGTCTTCAGCTTGCCGTAGAAGTCGAAGAGCACCTCGCCCAGCGGCATTTCGCTGATCACCTCGACGCGGCCCGGGGACAGATACTGCATCTGCTGGCCGGCCGAGCGGTATTCGCGGCATAGCTCCATCACTGGGCCGACGTATTCTTCGGGCGTAAGGATGGTGGCCTTGATGTAGGGTTCAGTGACGCTGGCGATGTTGAACGGATCGGGCCAGTTGCCGGGGTTGTCGACTTCGAGATTGCTGCCGTCCTTCAAGGTGACCTTGTACTTCACGGTGGGGGCCGAAACGACCAAACCGATGTCGAACTCCCGCTGCAGGCGCTCCTGGACCACGTCGAGATGCAAAAGGCCGAGAAACCCGCAGCGAAAACCGAAGCCGAGGGCCGCCGAACTGTCTTTCTCGTAGGTCAGGGCGGCGTCATTGATCGCCAGCTTGTCCATGGCCTTCTGCAGTTCGCGATACTCGTCTGAATTGATTGGATAGATCGAGGAAAAGACGACCTGCTTGGCCTTCTGGTAACCGGGAACGGGTTCGGCCGTCGGTCGATCGAGGTGAGTGACCGTATCGCCGACTTCGATGTCGCGTACGCTCTTGATCCCGGCAATGATGTAGCCCACGTCGCCGGCGCTGAGCTGTTCGGTGGGGCAGAACTTCAGCCGGTTGATCCCGACCTCTTCCACCGTGTAGTCATAGCCCGAGTGCATGAAGTGGATGGTGTCGCCCGCTTTCACGGTGCCGTCCATAACGCGGCACTGGAGGATCACGCCGCGATAGCGATCGAATTGGGCGTCGAAAATAAGCGCCTTGAGCGGTGCGGCCGGATCGCCCTTGGGGCAAGGCAGCTTCTCGACGATGCCTGCCAACACGTCCTGGATGCCGACGCCGGTCTTGGCCGAGACGGGGATGGCCGCGAACGGGTCGAGGTCCAGCTCCTGATCGATTTCCTCGCGCACCCGTTCGACATCGGCCGCCGGCAGATCGATCTTGTTGATCACCGGCAGCAGTTCCAGGTTGTGGTCGAGCGCCAAGTAGAGGTTGGCGACTGTTTGCGCCTCCACCCCTTGAGACGCATCGACCACGATCAGCGCGCCGTCGCAAGCCAGGAGCGAGCGCCGCACCTCGTGGGAGAAATCGACGTGGCCGGGCGTATCGATCAGATTGAGTTGATAGTCCTGTCCGTTGGGGGCCCGGTAGGAGAGCGTGATCGAGTTGCTCTTGATCGTAATCCCGCGCTCGCGCTCGATGTCCATCGAGTCGAGGATCTGGTCGCGAAACTCGCGTTGGGAAATGCCGCCGCAGGCCTGGATCAAGCGATCGGCCAGGGTGGATTTGCCGTGGTCAATATGGGCGATGATGCAGAAATTACGGATTTGTTTCATGGAACGTGTCAGAAAATAACGTTCTTTTTGCGGCCGATGGTCTTGCGTCTTCCTGCCTGCTCAGCCACGGAGCCTTTTCGATCCGTGCCCTCGGCACACCGGGCGGAGAAACTTTGCAGGCGGCGGAGTCCGGTGACCGGCCGCATCAGCGTCCCAGTCGGGACCGCTTGGCCGCCTCCGAATCAATCGATTCTAACCCAGGATGCTGTCAATGGATAGGGATGCGGGGGCGGCGATTCCCTTGCTCGCATTGGTCGGGCAGGGGGAACGTCCGGGGGGCATTTCCGTCTTGATCAGGGGACATTTGAGAAGCTGGCGAAAACGCGGGCCCCCCGGGCAAGCGATCGAAAGACCTGTCGAGTGGGCAATACCGCCAGCGGTCCCCTCGCCGCATACCCCAGTTGACGCTAATGCCGGGTGCCATTAGAATGCCGCCCCCGCCGTTCGGCCGGGTTAGGAAGCAAGGCGTTGATTGAGGCTTAAAAAAAGAATGTCGGGAGGCCGGCAAAGAGCCCCTGGCGCAGAACGTCCGGCGTTATTCACCTGGGTATCAACAGCGGTTGTTCGGCGGGCGAGAGCACGAGTTCTTCGGGACCTCCAAAATGTCGCTGGATCCATCGTCGCAAGCGGAAACGACAGAGACCTCTGCTCTCTCGCGGCCGCTGCAAACGATTACCCGCCTTGCCGTTCAATTCCCAAAGCTGACGATTGCCATTGCGCTGGCGGTCACCGTGGCGGCCGTTGTCCTGACCGCGACGCGACTTGGCTTCCGTAACAGCCGGGCGGACCTACTCAATCCCAAGAGCGACTATCATCGCCGATGGCTGGCCTACACCAAGGAGTTTGGTGACAAGGAAGACATTGTTGTCGTGGTGGAGGCCAATTCTCGCCCACAGGTGATCGCCGTGATGGCGACTCTGGCCGGGGCTATTCGGCAGCAGCCCAAGCTCTTCTCCGCGGTGATGCACGAATACGACCTTTCGTGCCTGCAGCGCAAGGGACTTCACTATTTGACGCCCGATCAGTTGGGACAGGTTGCTGGATTCTTGGAGCGCTCGGCTCCGATCCTCCAAGGAGACTGGGATTCCTTGAGTATCGGGAAGATGGTTGGGCAGATCGCCACGGGCATCGAGATGACGGCGACGTCACCAACAGCTTCGTCTGCCGAGATGTTGGGCGAGTTGGAGAAAGCGACGCGGATGTTGTCGGCCGCTTTGGAGCCCGCGGAAAAGTACCAATGGCCGTGGGACTCGGTATTGGGGTCGGTCACTCCACTAGCCGCGCTCGGTTCGCGTCCCTTGGTCACCGAGGACGGCAAACTGGGCTTTGTCATGTTGAAATTGGCTGCTGCCGATGCGACCAGTTTCGATCCCCATACGAAAGGTCTTGACGCGCTGCGGCAGATTGTTGCTGGAGTGCAAGCTCAGCATCGTGACGTCCAGATTGGGCTCACGGGATTGCCCGTAATCGAAAACGACGAAATGCGTGCCAGCCAGACGTCGATGAGCCAGGCGAGCCTGTTGTCGTTCGTGGGCGTGGCCTTCGTATTCCTGGCCGGTTTTGGCGGGTGGCGGCATCCGTTGATCGGCAATGTCGCACTGATGGCTGGCATGGCATGGGCATTTGGCTTTGCCACGCTGGCGATCGGACATCTCAACATTCTCAGCAGCGCATTTGGAGCCATACTGATCGGCCAAGGCATCGATTTCGGTGTCTACTACCTGGCGGGCTATCTCCAACAGCGCGGCCAAGCCCGCTCCACTGCGGCAGCGTTGGTGGCGACGGCCGGCAGCGTGGGGCCGGGGATTGCCACCGGAGCCATTAGCACGGCGATCGCCTTCTTTGCGGCGGGTTTCACCGAGTTCACCGGCGTGGCCGAATTGGGGATGATTGCCGGCGGAGGAATCCTGCTCTGTTTTGTCGCCGCCACGGTACTGTTGCCGGCGCTGATTCAACTCTTTGACGGGCGGCGGTCCGTGCGGGCGATGCCGACGCAGTTGGAGTTGGGCAAGTACCTGGGCGGTTTGCACGCCCGTCCCGTGTTCACGCTGCTGGCGTTGGTGGCCGTGTCCGCCACGGCGGCGGTTGGCTTGAGACATCTCTGGTACGATCACAACCTGATGAATCTACAGCCGGCGGGCCTCGAAAGTGTTCGCCTTGGCAAGGCAATGACTGAGCGAACGGGACAAAACGCTTATTTCGCGATATCGATGGCCAACAACCGGGAGGAGGCGCTGGCACGCAAGGAAGCATTTAGCCGACTGCCGTCCGTTGCCCGCGTGGAAGAGATTGCCTCCGCGGTGCCGAACGCCGATCCACGGCGGCAGCCGATGATCGAACAGATTCGAGGGCGGCTTTCTCGCTTGCCATCGGCGGCGCCGCAAATTTCAGTGGCAACCGCCGATGAACTTGGGACCCAGGTAGCGAAACTGGCGAGCATGCTGCCTAATCGGGAAGAGACTCGCGAGATTTCCCGTCGGCTTGCCTCCGTGCGCGAAAGCATCGGCAAGTTGTCGCCGGCGGAAGTGTCGGCCCGAGTCGGCCAATACCAGCAACGATTGGCGGGGGACGTGCTTGAGCGTTTGCAGGTCCTGCAATCCGTATCGGATCCCCTTCCGCCGCAATTGAGCGATCTTCCGGATGGTTTGAGGGCCCGTTTTGTCGGGCAAACCGGAAAGCACCTCTTGAAGATCTACGGCAAGGCTGACATCTGGGACATGGCGGCCACCCAGCAATTCATTCGCGAGGTACGGGGGGTGGATGCGGATGCCACGGGCAATCCGATGCAGATTTACGAGGCCTCGCGTCAGATGCGACTGAGCTACGAACAGGCGGCCGTGTTTGCGACCGTCATTGTTTGCTATGTCGTTTACTTGGACTTCAACAGCATTCGTTACACCCTTCTGGCATTGTTGCCGCTCGCCCTGGGGATGCTGCAGATGTTCGGCATTATGGGGCTGGTCAACATTCCGCTCAACTCGGCGAACATGATTGTCCTGCCCTTGATCTTGGGCATCGGGGTCGATAACGGGGTCCATGTAGTCCACGATTTCCGCGCGCAGCGGGGACGGAAATACCGGATCAGCGATTCCACGGCGAACGCCGTCTTCATCAATACCTTGGGAAATATGGTGGGCTTTGGCAGCCTGATGATTGCCAGTCACCAGGGATTGCAGAGTCTGGGCCGGGTCTTGACGCTCGGGATGGCCTGCTGCCTCTTTAGCGCCTTGACGCTGCCGGGCCTGCTCGTGCTGATCAGTCGGTTTTCGACCAAGGTGGATGACAGCCACGACTGGGACGAAGAAGATGACGGTTCGGAGGAGATCGCCGATTACGGATGCCCGCATTATGACTATCGCTCGCGCGATGCGGCTATTGCATGATCAATAGGCTGAGGGCCATGACCAGCATTCCGGCGAGTAGTCCCAGCAGGCTGTCGTGACCTTTTCCATAGGCCCTGCTCGTGGGCAACAATTCGTCCAGGCTGATATAGACCATCACGCCGGCCACGCCCCCGAAGAGGATGCCCATCACTTGGTTCGGGACTCCGCCGTTGTCACCGCCGACGAATGCAAGAATTGCCAGATAGCCGATGGCGGCTCCAAGAGGTTCGGCGAAGCCGCTTAACACCGAGTACAAAAAGGCCTTTTTGCGGTCGCCGGTGGCATAGAAGATTGGCACGGAAACGCTAATTCCTTCGGGAATGTTGTGCAGCGCGATCGCCAGAGCAATGGCGATCCCGAGACTCGGATTTTGCAGGGCGGCGATGAAGGTTGCCAGCCCCTCGGGAAAGTTGTGGATGCCAATTGCCAACGCGGTGAACAGGCCCAACCGCATGAGTTTGTGATGGTCGGGGCGATGGTCGTGGGATCCGAGGGCCGGTTCACTGGACGCGGTGGCGGTAGCATCAAAATCGGGCAGCGGGGCGCTTGTGTCGTGCAGCGGCTTGATTTCGGCCTCGGAGTGCATCTCGTGAGGGTTTTCGGCGGATGGAATCAGGTTGTCGATCAGGCCGATCAACAGCATGCCGCCAAAAAAGGAAGCGACATTGAGCCAGTTTCCCCAGTAGTCTCCATAGGTTTCCGAAAGCGAGCTTCCTCCCTTGGGAAAGATTTCCACGAACGAGACATAGAGCATTACTCCGCCCGAGAACCCGGTGGCCACGGAAAGAAAACGATAATTCGTTCGCTTGGCGGTAAAGGCAATGATGCTGCCAATTGCCGTGGCCATGCCAGCAAAGAAGGTAAGGGCAAACGCAACGGCGATTTCTTTCATGGCCTAAACCTTGCGGAGAGCGTCGACGGTCACTTGGATGTTATCGGCAACGAACACTTGGGCATTGGTCGTCAGTCGATCGCACTGGCTGATCATCGCCTGCCGGGTTGCGACCGGCCGCAACCGATTACTGCACCTCGCGACTGGCAGTTGGCCATCGGCGGATAACACCTGAGAGCCCTATTCTATCAGGAGGAACAGGGCTTGGCTTGAGCCTCTCTTCGGTGTGGTTCATGTCTACGATACAGGGGTGGTTGGGTGGGCACGGCCAATTCGTCTCGCGAAGGGCAAAAGGGAGCCAAATTCGCCGTGGACGGTGCTGTTTGATGGCAATGCCACGCCGCGAGCAAGGGCGACACGCTCTAGCCAGTGGGGGAAGCTTGTCTGGGCGGTTAAAGATGCGTAGCATTTGGTGACCAGATAAAAGTAGCAGGTGGTGAAGGTATGCGATTCGCCCAGCGATTTCCGTGGCGCGAGCAAACAGGGAACCTCTTGTTCCTTGGGGCCTTGCTGCTCGTCCCCACCGGACTTCTTAAGGCCGAGAACTGGGATTCCATGGAACGTCGCGCTGGCGCGTCGGCCTCGGCTGCCGGAGAGCCCGGCGGTTTGTATCTCACATGTCCGGGAAATGCCTGCTGCAACTGGTTTCGGCAATGGCCGCTCGAGCCTGAGACGTATCAAGCGGAACACTGCGACTGGGCATTCGCTCGCAGTTGCGGGCGCTTACATACGTCGATCCAAAAGGATGCCTCGTCGACGTTGGCAGGCCTTCATGCCCGCTGTCTGCAATCCAATCATCTTGCTGCGGGTGTCGCTCCGTTGCAGTCCCAGCGCTACACTCACCCCGTCTGGCCATTGGGGCTCGAGGCTTCGGAGTCGGTGGTTCTTCTGCGACGGCTACTGATCTAATTGACAGCGGCCGCACTCCGACGTTCTAATTGCCGGTGGCGGCATTCCGACTAGCAGGTGGGCCGACGTCCGCGTAGTGGGAAACGAGGTTCGGTTGAGCATCTGGGCAGTGCGCTTGGGAGCTTTCGCCAAGGTTTATCGCTCGGGTCGTCCCGGATGGTTCCACAAATTGCATCGGATGAAGTAGGCGCCAAACGGGCACGCCTTTCGGAAGTACGAGGTGTCCTATGCTTCGAAGCATGCTCGTCGGATTGGACGGATCCGCCTTTAGCAATTCGGCGGTCCAACTCAGCATTTCTTGGGCTCGTCAGTTCGGCGCGTTGTTGGCGGGGCTAGGCATTGTCGATCAGCCGGGCATTTGTCGCCAAGAACCGGTACCGCTCGGTGCAGGGCATTACAAGTCGCAGCGTGACCGTGTGCGGTTGGCTGACGCGGGCCGCCGGGTCGAAGAAATTCTGCAGGCCTTCGCCGCACGCTGCGCTGCTGAGGGAGTCAGCCACATCCTGCTGAAAGACATCGGAATGCCCGAGCAGCAGATCGTACAGGAATCGCGAATGTACGATGTGACGATGTTGGGGCAGCAGACCTACTTTCACTTTCAGACACAGGATTGGCCGGACGAGACGCTCCGGAAGGTGTTGCGACAGATCTCTCGGCCCGTAGTCACCGTACCTGAGAGTCTGCCCTGTGGCACATCAGTCCTCGTTGCGTACGATGGCAGTCCGCATGCCGATCGGGCCTTGCAGGCGTTCCTGTCGCTAGGATTGCAGGGGAGCGATCCGGTTCACGTGTTGGCGATCGATGCCGAGAGATCCACGGCCGAGCGACTGGCGGAGCAGGCCGTCCAATTTCTGGCATTGCACGACATTGAAGCGATGCCGCATTCGATTGGCTCGAAAAAGTGGGAAGACAAAGTGATTCTCGACCAGGTGGAGGTGGTCGACGCGCGGTTGTTAGTGATGGGGGCGTACGGCCGTTCGTTATGGCAAGAACTGGCATTTGGCTCGGTGACGACGCGGGTTCTGGCGGCCGGTCGCGTACCGCTGTTCCTGTGCCATTGAAAGAAGTTGGGAACGTCTGGAAAGTGAGGGCGAACGGTGGCGATCTCGGTTCTAGTGCTTTCTGGCTTCGCGGCGGCCGTAATAGCCCCATGGCTGCACCGCTATGCCGGCCGGGTCAGTGGCTGGCTGCTGGCACTGCTGCCGCTTGCCATGACGGGCTATTTGGCGACTTACGTCGAACCGATTATTGCCGGTCAGACTTTTCGGGAAGCCTATCCGTGGGCGCCGTCACTGGGCGTCGCCTTCTCCTTTTACCTCGACGGTCTGAGCCTGCTGTTTGCCCTGATCGTCACAGGGATTGGCGTGCTGGTGACCATCTATTCGGGCGGCTATCTGGCAGGAAATCCGCACTTAGGGCGATTCTACGCCTTCCTGCTGTCTTTCATGGCGTCGATGTTGGGAGTGGTCCTCGCCGACAACCTGCTCACGTTGTACGTGTTTTGGGAATTGACCAGCCTGACGTCCTTCCTGTTGATAGGTTTTGAACACGAACGCGCCGAAGCCCGCAAAGCGGCGTGGCAAGCCCTGCTGGTCACGAGTGGAGGCGGCTTGGCCTTGCTGGCGGGGTTGCTGCTGTTGGGGCAACTGGCGGGGACGATGGAATTGTCGGGCTTAGAATCGCACGGCGAGCAGATCCGGCAGCACGCGTTGTACCTTCCCATGCTGTTGCTCCTTCTGGTAGGCGCGTTTACCAAGTCGGCGCAGTTTCCCTTTCACTTTTGGCTGCCCTCGGCGATGGAGGCGCCGACTCCCGTCAGTACCTATCTGCATTCGGCGACGATGGTGAAGGCGGGGGTGTACTTGATCGCCCGACTGCATCCTGCCCTGGGCGGAACGGAGGCGTGGTGGTATGCGATCGTTCCGGTGGGAATGGCAACCATGCTCGTTGGCGGATACCTGGCCATCTGCAACACGGATCTGAAGCGAGTTCTGGCCTATTCGACCGTCAGCGCCCTGGGGACCCTGGTGCTAATGATCGGAATCGGCACGCTTCACGCGCTGCAAGCCGCGATCGTCTATCTCGTAGCGCACGCGCTGTACAAGGCGGCCTTGTTCCTGGTCGCGGGCAACGTGGCGCACGAGACGGGCGTGCGACATGCCGACCGTTTGGGCGGCCTGTGGAGGGCCATGCCGATCTCGGCGGTCGCCGGAACACTGGCGGCTTTGTCGCTTGCGGGCATTGTTCCGTTCTTCGGGTTCGTCGGCAAGGAGTTGCTTTTGGAGTCCTCGCTGGAGGCTAAACAGGCGTGGTTCTTGGCGGCGGGGATCGCGATCATGGGCGCGCTTTCGGTGACGGCCGCCTGTATTGTCGGTTGGCGGGTTTTCTTCGGGAAGTTGCCCGACACGCCGAAGGCGCCCCATGAGGCGCCGATGAGTCTCTGGCTGGGACCGCTGGTGACGGCCGCCGGCGGTCTCGCCTGCGGGCTATTTCCTTTCCTGGTGGCTCCGGGGCTGGGAGCGGCCGCTTCGTCCGCGGTCGGTGCAACAGTTCCGCACGCCGCGCTGGAACTGGCGCTCTGGCATGGTCTGACTCCCGCATTGGGCCTAAGCGCCGCAGGCATCGCCATGGGATTGATCCTGTACGCCTTCTGGCAGCCTATTCGTGCCATCAACCAGCGCTGGAACGTGCTCCTGCGTTACGGACCGGCTGCCTGGTACGACGGCGTGTTGGGCGGCATGAATTGGCTGGCGATCAGCCAGACGCGAGTGCTGCAAAGCGGCTATTTGCGGGTCTACATCATGACGATCCTCGGGACGCTGGTTGGACTCGTCGGGTATGCGCTGGCGTCGGGCAAGCGATGGAACACGTCGTCGCTGGACACGAATGTCCGCTTCTATGAGGTCGTCTGGGCCTGCCTGCTGTTGGTGGCGGCGGTCACCGCGGTTCGATCGCGGACCCGTCTGGCGGCGATCGCTGCCCTCGGCGTGGTAGGCTACAGCGTGGCTCTGGTTTTCATCCTCTTCGGCGCGCCCGATCCGGCCATGACCCAATTTGCGATCGAAACGCTCACGGTGATCCTTTTCGTGTTGGTGCTCTATCGCTTGCCGCGGTTCGCCGTGTTGTCCCCGCCCTGGGCGCGAACTCGGGATGCGGTGATCGCACTCTCGGCCGGTGCAACGATGACTGTTCTCATTCTGACGGCGATTCATTACCGCGCGGCCGAGAAGGTTTCACAGTATTACGTCGAGCACAGTGTTCAGGAAGCGCACGGCCGAAACATTGTCAACGTGATTCTGGTGGACTTCCGCGGTTTTGACACGTTAGGGGAAATTACGGTGTTGGTCGTCGCCGCGATCGGCGTCTATGCTTTGTTGCGACTACGGCCTCGGGGGGAACGCACATGAACTCGTTGATCTTGAGAACGGCGGCCCAATATCTCCTGCCGATCATGCTGTTGTTTTCCGTGTTTCTGCTTCTCCGCGGTCATCAGGAACCGGGGGGAGGGTTTGTCGGCGGCCTGGTGGCGTCGGCCGCCTTGATCCTGTACGCGATCGGCTACGACACGGCCGCCCTCCGACAAGTGCTTCGATGCGATCCCCGCATGCTGATTGGGGTGGGGTTGTCCGTCGCTTTGGTCAGCGGGCTCGTCGCGCTTTTGAACGGCCAACCTTTCCTGACCGGCCAGTGGGTCTCTTGGTCTGTGCCGGGAATCGGCGAGATCGACGTGGGCACGCCGCTGTTGTTTGACGTCGGCGTCTATATCGTCGTTCTCGGAGTGAACCTCACGATTACCCTTTCCCTGTTGGAGCAATAAGATGGAAACCGTCCTGGCCGTCGTCGCCGGTGGGCTGTTTGCCGCCGCCTTCTATTTGATGCTGCGGCGAAGCCTGGTGAAACTGGTGATCGGCTTGGTGTTGCTTTCGCATGCCGCCAACTTGGCGATCTTCACAATTGGCGGTCTGACGCGGGCGAACGCGCCGATCGTGGCGTTGGGTAAGATGCAACCCGACCTCCCGACCGCCGATCCGTTGCCGCAAGCGCTCATTTTGACCGCGATTGTGATCAGTTTTGGCGTCACCGCCTTTGCCGTCGTGCTGCTGCAGCGGGCATACCAAGCGGTGGGGAGTGATGATCTCGATAAGATGAATACCACCGACACATGAACACGCTGCTGGTACTCCCCATCCTGATTCCCCTGGCGACCGCGACCGTAGCCACCCTGAGTTGGCGGAAACCGGCGTTGGACCGCTGGCTCGGGCTCCTCGGTGCGGCCGCACTGTTGGGAGTGAGCATTGCGCTCCTATGGCGCGTCCGGGCCGAGGGGATTCAAGCGGTGCAGGTCGGGGCCTGGCCGGCTCCCTACGGCATCACCTTGGTGGCCGATTTGTTTGCGGCGATCATGGTGTTGCTGGCCGGCTTGATGGGGCTGTCGGTGGCCGTTTATTCTCTGGTTAGCATCGACCGCGGCCGCGAGGTCTTTGGCTATTATCCCTTGCTTCACGTCCTCCTGGCAGGCGTCTGCGGCGCCTTTCTGACCGGCGACTTGTTCAATCTCTACGTTTGGTTCGAGGTGATGCTGATCGCCTCGTTCGTGCTGCTGACGCTGGGCGGCGAACGGGCTCAGTTGGAGGGCGCGATCAAGTACGTCACCCTCAATCTCCTCTCTTCGGCCGTGTTTTTGACGGCAGTGGCCATTCTCTACGGCGTGACTGGCACGCTCAACATGGCCGATCTTCACAATAAGCTCGCGACCGTGCCCGCCGGGGTAACCACCACGGTCGCCATGTTGTTCTTGATCACTTTTGGCATCAAGGCGGCCGTGTTTCCCCTGTTTTTCTGGTTGCCTGCCAGCTATCACACGCCGCCGGTGGCCGTTTCCGCGATCTTTGCCGGGCTGCTGACCAAAGTCGGCGTCTATGCCCTGATTCGCGTGTTCACGTTGTTGTTCCTGCAGAACCCGGCCTATACCCACACCCTCCTTCTTTGGATTGCGGGTCTGACCATGATCACCGGCGTCCTTGGCGCGATCGCCCAGCACGAGTTTCGCCGCGTCCTTTCGTTTCATATTGTCAGCCAGATCGGTTACATGATCATGGGGCTCGCCTTGTTTGGGCTTTCCGCCTCCACGCCCCTGGCGGCCTTCTCCTTGGCGGCCTCGATCTTCTACATCGCCCACCACATCGTGGTGAAAACGAACCTATTTCTGGTGAGCGGCATTGCCCATCAGCTACGGGGAAGCTACGAACTCAAGGATCTCGGCGGGTTGGCTAGCCGTCCCGCCTTGGCGATTCTGTTCCTGGTGCCGGCCCTCTCGCTTGCCGGATTGCCCCCGTTGTCGGGCTTCTTTGCCAAGCTCTCGCTGATTCAGGCGGCCTTTGGCGGCCGGTACTTCGCGATCGCCGCCGTTGCATTGACGGTCAGCCTGCTTACCTTGTATTCCATGACGAAGATTTGGATCGAGGCGTTCTGGAAACCGGCGCCGTCGGCAAACAACGGCCAGAATGCCGTCCGCGACAAGTACCATCCGGTCTTGCTAGTGCCGGTGAGTGCCCTCGCGCTGATCACCCTCTTGATTGGCTTGTCGGCCGGGCCGGTGTTTGACCTGTCAGTTGAGGCGGCTCAACAGCTTCAGGACCCGCGCGGCTACCTGACGGCGGTTCTCGGTGAAACCGCAGAGAACCAGAAGCGTTTTGAACACGATGCGCGGGCAAGTCTCTCTTCCCCCTCCGCCGCTTCCGTCGAGGTTTGGCCCCGCGCAGGAGACCGGCCATGACGACTTTGGTTTGGAACATGTTTTTGGCCATCCTTTGGGCCGTGCTCAACGGCGAAATCACGCTGGCCAATTTGGTGATCGGGTTCCTTCTGGGCGCGGTCGTGCTGTCCCTGGTGCAGAGGGGAGGCGACTCGCCGCGATACTTGTGGAAGTTGCGCAAGACGGTGGAACTGGCGTTGTTCTTCCTCTGGGTCTTGCTTCTGTCGAACCTGCGCGTCGCTTACGACGTGGTGACCCGGAGGCACCATATGCGGCCGGGCATCGTGGCGGTTCCCTTGGAGGCTAAGACGAGTGCCGAAATCACACTCCTGGCGAACCTGGTAACCCTCACGCCCGGCACCATCAGTTTGGACCTTTCGGCCGATCATCAAACGCTCTACGTCCATTCGATGTACATCCGCACTCCCGAGGCGACCCGGCGTGAAATCAAGGTGGGCTTTGAACGTCGGGTGTTGGAGGTGCTTCGATGATGCAACTGACATTCCTGCAGATCGCACTGCTGATCGCCGCCTCGATGCTTGCGGTGGCTTTGATTTTGGCGTTCGTGCGTCTGCTGATCGGGCCCGATATGCCCGATCGGGTCGTAGCCTTGGACCTGGTTGCCATCTTGGTGGTGGCGGTGGTGGCGACCTACATCATTGCCACGGATCAGCCGCATCTGTTTGACGCCGCGATTACGCTGGCGTTGGTGGCGTTTCTTGGCACAGTGGCGTTCGCCCGCTTCATCGAACGGAGTGGCCATGATGATTGAGGCAGTCGTAGCGGTGTTCTTACTGACCGGCAGTCTGTTCATGTTGTTGGCTGCGATTGGAATTCTGCGCATGCCCGATCTCTACATGCGGATTGGCACCTCGACGAAGGCTAGCACGCTCGGATTGGTTTGCATCCTCACCGCCGTGGCGATCCATTTCCACGAGGTGGGGACGGCCGCCCGGGCTGTTGCCACGGTTGTTTTCATCTTTCTCACCGCGCCGATCGCCGCTCACATGATCGGCCGGGCAGGCTATGTGGTTGGCGTCCCGTTGTGGGAGCGTTCGATCGTCGACGAACTTAAGGACCGCGAGGACGCGTCAGCGGGAAACAGCCACCGGCAAGAGGCGAGCGAGCAAGATCGCTGACGTGCGGCAAAGTTTCCGCCCGCTCACGTCCCCACGGGGATCCCCGGGGACGGAGCGGGCTCATGGCAGTCACCTGCCGTCTGTTACCGCCGCAACGCGCGGGCATGTGCCAGCTACTTATCCCCTTCTGCTTCACGCATCATCGGGCACATCGGACACGGAGGAGTCCCCGGGCCGTCGCGCCGATCGAGTTGCTTCTGCAGCATCCAGCGCTTGTGCATGCGAAGCTGTTTGCCAATCTCCTGGCAAAACTCTGGCATGTGAGCGGCCAGCTTGTCGACCGATTCGTTGAACGTCACGACGGTGACATTTCCGTCCGTGGCGACTTGCATGTGACGGAGAATTTCCGCCAGTTTTGGCCGATCACGGAAGTGCAAGGCAAAGGCAGCCGTCAGGCCGTCCAGGATCTTCTTGAGATCCTCGGCGTCGGTCTTCGACTTGGCCACCACGCGCAAATTGCCAAACCACTGACTCCCGCGCTGGCCCTCGTCATAATTCACGGTCTCGACGGCCTGAAAGATCCCGCAGCGTTTGGCGATGCGGCTGTCCCCGACGTCCTTGACACGCAATAGCCAGATGGCCCCTTCGGGCACTTTGGCCGCGAACTCGCCCTTGGCGGCGGTGAGATTCGCCGCTTTGTCGTTCAACACATCGAGCGCCCCGATGACCAGTTCAAGATTGGCGCCCAGGACCAGCAGGTCGGGCTTGGGAAAAGTCGCCGCCGCGCGATGGGCGTACCTTGTTCCCTTATGCATGGTCCACAGGTGGACAGGCTGGCCGTTATACTCGATTTTCTTGTGATCGGGAGCTTTCTGGATCTTCTCGGCCAATGCCTGCTGGTTCCAATCGGCATGCACCAGCACGACACCGCGATGCGGTCCGAACTCAAGGCCGTAGATCGTTAACCCATGCAACTTCTGGCAGTCGTCGAAGCCGGCCTGTTTACAGATCAAGGAGAGCCACCGCAGCATCGGGAGTTCTTTGCCGCATTCTTTCATAAAGCGTGAGACAACCGGGGAGGAGCGAGCGGCGTCGAAGTCGACATGACCGAGCCACTTCGCCTCGGCAGCGACTTGCTTCAATTCCAAGGGCCCGCCCCGGGCGGCCCCGACCAGTAGTAGCGACAGGGCCGCCAATGCGAATGAGAGCGTTTTAACCTTACTCATGTTTCCCCTTCCTTCTACTTTGCAACGGACGAAATGGGTCACCCTGCACGACGTGTTCAAGAGCGAGCAAAGCGGATGCCGGGCAAGCCGGCGGCTCCGGACACACACGCGCCGGTGACGCGCCACTTCTAACAGTGGGGGCTGCGCGGGTGGCGGTCCGCAGGTAATCAGTGGGCGTCCCCAGAGACCTGCCTGCCCGATCGCCGAACAGTGCCGGCGGGATCCCCAAAAGGAAGAGCGGTTTGCATCGCCGTCCTTTGGAGAGGACAACCAAGAGAGCGGGTCAAGTAGTCCCCCCGGCCGGCGACTGTCGCCCGGCCAAGAAACACCAAAAGCCTTGGATGCCAAGGCTTTTGGTGATCGGCGGACCGGCTCTAGGAGACCGACACGCCGAAAGTGGGCGCACGCAGACTCGAACTGCAGACCTCGTCCTTATCAGGGACGCGCTCTAACCAACTGAGCTATGCGCCCGGTCCCACGATTCTACAACACGGCCGCCGGCTGTCAAACCCCCGGAAAACTCCCTTTAACCGGAAAAGTCCCCGCAATCGACTCATTTTTTGGGTCCAGCGGAGCCGAATACTATGCCGGTGTCCATGCGCGGCTGCGCCGATCCCCTCTGGAAGGGAGTTGTTGCGGCCGAATGGTTCGAAACAGGCCCTCAGCCAAGGAGGCAACATGTATCGCGGTCTTCGTCATTTCGCCTGGCTTTCGCTGCTTCACTTCGTTGCGCTTTCGCAAGGGTCGCAAGCGGCCACGCCGAGCGCCGACCAAGCGTTGAAGCTGACGCCCATGCAAAGCGGTGTCGATTACGATCGTCCCACGGCCGAAGAGGCCCCAAAGTGCAAGATCGTGGCCAAGAAGATCAATGGTCACGTTGGCTGGATCGTGGAAGGGCCGGCCGGCCTGATGCTGCGTCGGTTCGTCGATACCAACAACGATAATGTGGTGGACCAGTGGAGCTATTTCAAGGACGGCTTGGAGGTCTACCGGGATATCGACTCGAACTACAATGGCAAGCCCGACCAGCACCGTTGGTTCAACACGGCTGGCGCCCGCTGGGGTGTCGACACGAATGAAGATGGCGTGATCGATTCCTGGAAGACCATTTCGGCCGAGGAAGTCACGGCCGAAGTCGTTGCCGCCATCGCGAATCGCGACGTGGAACGCTTCAATCGTTTGCTGCTTACCTCGAACGAACTGAAGTCGCTGGGCTTGGGTAAGATCCGCGCCGAAAAAGTGGCCGACAAGCTCACCAAGGCAACGCAGGGATTCAAGACTCTCGTCGCCGACCAGCGGGCTTTCAATCGCAATACCGTCTGGGTCCAGTTCAGTGCGAATCGACCTGGCGTCGTCCCGGCGGGCACCGATCAATCGACCCGCGACATGTTCGTCTATGAGAACGCGATGGCGATTGTCGAGAGTGCCGGCAAGCATGGTCAGGTGCAAATCGGCACACTCGTCCAGGTTGGCGACGTCTGGCGCCTGATCGACACCCCGCAGATCAGCGTGGAAGGACAGGCCGACGCCGGGCCGCACGGCTTCTTTTTCGTGGTCTCCACGAGCGGCCGAAACGATGCCGGGACGAACGCCAATAGCGAAGTTCAGCAGAAGTTGCTGGCCGAACTGGAGACTCTTGACCAGCAGGCCGCGCAGGCAACGACTGCCAGCGATCAGGCCAACTACACCAAGCGCCGAGCGGACCTGCTGTGGCAGATCGCCGCCGCATCGCGAACCGCCGACGAGCGGGCCAGTTGGATTCGGCAGTTGGCCGATATGCTCGCGGCCGCCGTGCAGATGGGCACCTATCCCGACGGCGTCGAGCGGCTGGCCACGATCGCCGAGAAACTGCAGAAGAACCCCGCCGACCGCAACCTGGCGGCTTGTGTTCGCTTCCGCCAATTGACGGCCGCCAACGCCTTGGCCATGCAGGCCCCGAAGGCGGACTACGCCAAGATTCAAAGCGAGTGGTTGAAGTCGCTGGAGCAGTACGTCACGGATTATCCGGGCACGCCGGACGCTGCCGAAGCGATGTTCCAATTAGCGATCGGCCAGGAGTTCGCCGGCCAGGAGAGCGAGGCCGACAAGTGGTACTCGCGGATCGTCAAGGAGTTTGCCAACACGCCGGAGGCCAAGAAAGCGGCCGGTGCGCAGACTCGCTTGGACGCAGTGGGAAAGACGATTTCCTTCAACGGCCAAAGCCCGTTGGGCAGCCCTGTGGATCTGGCCAACTATCGTGGCAAGGTGGTACTGATCCAATATTGGGCCACCTACTCCGCTTCGGCCAAGGCCGACATGGCGACGCTCAAGGAGTTGTGGAACAAGTACGGCCGCAATTTCACGATTATCAGCGTTAGCCTGGACAACGAGATTAAGGATCTCAACGCCTACCTGGACGAGAATCCGCTGCCCTGGCCGCAAGTGTTCGAGCAAGGCGGGCTGGAGAGCCGGCCGGCAAACGCGCTGGGAATTATCACGGTGCCGACGATGATCCTTGTCGATCAGCAGGGGAAGGTCGTCGACCGTAGCGTCTCGGTGGCGAACCTCGAAGCGGAGTTGAAGAAACTCATTCGTTAGCAAGAGAAATGCGTAGGATTGGGGCGGGTGCGATGCCCGCTCCAATCCGCCTTGCTCAGGTTTGATCCTCTTTTCCAAACAACGGGCGGCATCTTTCAAAGGCTCCTACTGCAAAGTGCTTGGTCGGAGGCAGTGGCAAGACGGATGGCGGTGAATCGGACCAACGCGACCCGGATGATCGCCTGCCAACTTGCTTTGGCAGCGATCCTCGTCTGCCAGGGCACGTTGGCAGCGTCCGAGGTGACGGCCATCGGATCGCCGTGGCCCGATCGGCCAGCTCCGCAGTTTGAAGAGAAGCGCCTAAGCGAGGCGCCGTCCTCGATGCCGACGCCTGGCACGCTATTGCCACCACCGCCTATCCCGGGCGCCGATGAGGACGTGCAACTAGGGCTTTCCGGGCCGCCGATTGCGGTCGAACCGCCACGGTGGTTCACGCTCGCCAAACACCCGCTCGAGGCCGACTGGTACGCGAAGTTCGACTACTTCACGTGGCAGGAGAGCGATGACAGCGGCAACGACGTTGTCAACGAACATAGCACGCTCTATACCCTCGGCTATGAACGCTCGTTCAAGGCCCGTCGACTGCGGCTCGAACTGTTTACCGGCACGATGCACTATGGCGGACCAAGCTGGGTGAAAGAGCAGATGGACAGCACGGTGCGCTACTTGGGCGGCCGCGCCGAGTTCGAGATTCTCTGGGATGTCTGCCCGCAGCGATGGCCCGAATTCGACGTCTTTGCCGGGATTGGAACGCGCTTCTGGACCCGCGATGTGGCGGACGGAGTGATTGTCAACACCACCGAGATTCAGGATGGGTTCCAGGAGACCTGGGTGACCCTCTATCCGTACGTGGGCATGGAGAAACGCTGGGGACACTGTTGCGACGAGGTTTTCGTGTCGGGGCGACTGGGAGCGACGACCTTTACCTATGACAACTCGGATTATCCTTCGGCCGCCCCACTCTTTCCCGAACCCGGTCTGATCGGCAAAGTCGAACTGGGCCTTCGCCACGAGAACTTCTTCACATCGGTTGTCTTCGAGGCCATGTCGTGGGGCAAATCGGACGAGGTTGATGGACGCGTGCAGCGGACTTCCTGGATGACGACCACCGGGTTGCGAATGGGGTTGGTGTATTGATGCCCGCGGGGACTGTGATGACGCCGAATGGACGACGACAATTCGTTTGTCGAATTGCTGGGTCAATCGTCATTGCGCTCGTCAGCGTCGCGACCTTGCCGGCCGAAGTCACCGTGGTGGGCGTGCCCTGGCCGAGCGCGATTGCCGCCTCGTGTCGCTGTGAACAGGTGCCGATGCCCCAGGCGCCTTTGCCGCTGGCTGGCGAATTGGAGTCGCCCCCTCTGGCCGATGACCGGATCGAGAGTTTTCTGGCTACCCCCGCACTTTCGTTCTGGTATACGAAGATCGAGTACATGCAGTGGATTACTCGCTATGGCACCGAGCAACGCGACGACGAACATGGTGAGTTGTGGACGGTCGGTTATCAGCGTCGCTGGGGGGCCGAGCGAGCCCGTTTGGAACTCTTTGGCGGCTCGATGAAGTATGCGGGTCGGTATCCGTATCGCATCGATGACGACGGCAACGTTCAGGACTGGGTGCCCAACGATGCCTCGGCAAACCATTTCGGTGGCCGTGGGGAAATCGAGTACCTTTGGGATGTCGAGGTCGAGGGCGGGGCTCCAATTACCCTTCTTGCCGGACTTGGCACCCGGCTCTGGAACCGCGATGTCAGTGATGGCACGACGATCTTCGGTGACCGCTCCATTGGGTACGGGCAGACTTGGTGGACCATTTATCCGTACGTTGGCTCCGAGTTGCGATGGGTCCGCAACGAATGGTGCGAGTTTTTTCTTACTTCTCGAATTGGTTGCACCGCAATCAACTATCTGCAGATGCCGGAATACTGGGGGACCGTCCGACGGGGACCGAAGTATCCCCAGGCCGGACTCACCGGCCAGATTGAGCTGGGTTTGCGTCGCAAGCATTTCGTTGCTGCCGCGACCTTCGAGGCGATGTCGTGGCCAAGAACCGAAGACTACCACCGGCATGGTGACGCCTCCGCGCAGGAGTATTTCTGGGACGGCGCGGAGATGTACACGACCGGCTTGAAGTTGGGCTTCGTCTGGTAGCGGGGTATGCTCTCTTGCCCTGCTTCTCTAGTTTCTATTTCCTGGCCAGGCGGTTTGCGGGTATCATGAGCGGAGATAGAAAGGATTCTCCTGCCCATGAACGGATTCGAACCGCTGCCGGCCTACTGGACGTTCATTGCCATCCAAGTAATCGGCGCTGCCAGTGCCTGTTTGGCCCGACTGAGCGAAGGATCGCGACGTCAGGCCCTCTGCCAGCTTGCCTTCTTTGCTATTTTGCCCCTTTTGGGGGCGGCTTCGTTGGTCTCAATGGCGGTTGGTCCGGGCTGCTGGATATGCTGCTCGGTGACCCTGGCCTTCGCGGTTTTGATGGTCACTTGCGATTTCCGATCGGGCAGCAAAGCGGCCACCTGGTGACCCGGTCGCCGGAATTCTTCGACTCTCTTTCCCAGCTTGATGTTGCGCGGTGCTGTTACAACCGTGCAGGCCATCAAAATCGAAAAAAAGCTTCCTTTCGGCACAACCGGCAACCGAAACCTATTATCGGGTAGCAAACATCGGATGCGGACATGCCCGGGGGGGCACTTCCACGATCCCGTCCGCTGCAATTAGCGGCGTGGCGGCCCCTCCTCGCATCTTTCCGGCCGGTTCTGTTGCTGGGCCTGACCAGATCCAGATTAATTACTGGCTATTTCGCTGCGAGCGACGCGGCTGGGATAGCGCCAACGAGGAGGGTAAACATGCGACGTTTGTTGATCGGTGTCGCGGTCGCTGCGGTGACCGCAGCCATGCCGCTGCTGGCCTTTGCCGGCAATCAAGAGATGGCCGAGCAGATCGCCCAGAGTCTGCGCAGCAGTGGAAAAATGAGTGATTACAAAATCGGCGTGACCTACCAGGACGGTACCGCCTGGCTCCGCGGCCGAGTCACCAGCCAAGAGCAGTTGAAGACCGCCCTGCGGCTGGCCATGCGGACGCAGGGGGTCAAGCGGGTGGTCAACGAACTGAGCATCGACGGGCAGGAAATGGAAGAAGCGGCCGAAGTCACCCAGCCGGCCGCCGAGGAACGTCCGGTCAAGAACGCGATTAAGAAGTTGAATCCGCTTCGCAAGCGCATGACCGACGCGGCCGTACAGCCGACCTCGCGCGTCGAAACGGTTCACGACGATCGCGTGGTGGAAGAGGAGCCGTCGGCAGTCGAGCAGACTTCGGCCGAGGAGCCGCAGCCGTTGTTGCAACGGATGGCGGTGGACGATCGGATGCCGACGTCGCGGGTCGCTCAAACTCCGGTTCGCGTGGCCCAGAATGTCCGCGGCCCAATGGCCCCCAATGGCGCTCCGATGCCGATGTACACGGCGGCTGCCCATGCGGGTCCGGCCCCGGCTCGCTACGACCAGCCCTGCCTGCCGAACTATGCTTGGCCAAGCTACGCGGCTTACCCGAACTACGCGGCGGTGACCTATCCGAAGCAGTATTCACCGACGGCCTGGCCGTACATTGGTCCCTTCTACCCCTATCCCCAGGTACCCTTGGGCTGGCGGAAGGTGACGTTGGAATGGGATAGCGGCTGGTGGTTCCTCGATTTCAAAGATCAGCCGGCTAGCTGTTGGCACCGGTAAGGGCAGGCCATCGATGTCGACCCAGCGACAACGCCCCCGCCTCGGGTTTTCCGAGGTGGGGGTTTTCGTTGCGCCTATGATATCGCTGGTTCGGTCACAGTGGCCGACGCCCCGGGGGCCTCTCGCCTGACCAGGAATCGCGGATTTTTCCCTACAACCGGAAATATCCGCAAGTCTGCCGTAGCTTTACTCGATAATTATTGCAACCACGGCTTCGATCCTGTTCAGTCGAGGAGATAGGGATGTCTACCAAGGCCACTTCGTTGTTTATGGGCCTGCTCGGGCTAATGTCACTGCTGTCGTCGACCGGGTGCAGCACGGTCGCCGGCCCGAACCTTGGGATGTTGGCGTTCCCCATCCCCGTCTCGCCCTACTTCCAGAAGGAAGCGGAAGACCGTTATTGGAACCATCGCCGCTACGAGCGGATGCCCATCCTCGGGCCAATCACTCCGGGCAGTCCGGAAACGGCCATGGATCCGCCTTCGGAAGACGAAGTAATGCGGGCGTTGGAGAAGGCCCGGCCGCTGCAGGGCGGGCTGCCTATGCTGCACGAAGTGCAACGCAATAATGTACGTATCGTGGTTGAACCAATTGCCGATTACGTTGATCCGCCGCGGGTCTATCCCTTGGCGGGTCCGGCGCAACTTCATCACGCCCACTATAAATGCATTGTGTACTTCACCGAAGTAACGCGAGTCGGCTGGCCGATCCCGTACACCAATGTGGCCGAGGAAGCCCAAGAGGTGATCTACATCGATCACGATCACCTGCACATGGTCGGCAACGTGGATCCGGGGCCGGGCAGCAACTACTAACGATCGACGGCGCGGCGCGTCCCCGCGGTTCGTGTGGCAACGATCATCAATTACAAACCCCGGTGGCTGCGGCCACAGGGGTTTGTTATGTTGATGAGGATCAATTTTTTGGCGGAAACGTCGACCTCCGTTCGTCTTTGCCCTGTCGGGGCCCGATGCTCAGAGACTGTTATGCTTAGTTCCCTTCCCCACTTTGTCCGTTGCCTGTTGCTGCTGGTGGCCGCTTTGAGCATCAGCGGCGTGGCCTCGGCAAGCGAAGCCGATGACCAGTTTGCCGTGGCCGCCGGACATTACGATCGTGGCCGATGGAAACTGGCCGCGGAAGAGTTCCGGGCCTTTACCGACAAGTATCCGCAAGATCGACGCGCGAATCAGGCGGTGTTCTTCCTCGGCGAAGCCCTGCTGCAAATGGGCAAGCTGGAGGAAGCTCGGGCGGAGTTCCAGAAATACGCCAACCGAGAACCTGAAGGGCGCTACGCCCGGGCGACGTTGTTCCGCTATGCCGAAGCGGCGTACCTGGGCGGAAAGTACGACGCCGCCAAGCCCGACTTGCAGAAGTTTCTGCAGAAGTATCCCAACGACCGGTTGAACGGTTTTGTACTGCCGTACCTTGGCGATATCGCCCTGGCCGGCAACGACCCGGCGTCGGCCGTGGACTATTTTCGTGATGCCCTAAAACGTTTTCCCGACGGCAGTCTTCAAGACGATTGTCGGGTTGGCTTGGCCCGTGCATTGGAGAAGACGCACCAAGCCGAAGAGGCTGAGCAGTTGTATCGAGCGGTCGCCGCCAAGTCGTCGAGCAACCTCGCCGACGCTGCCCAGTTTCATCTGGGCGCGCTGCAATACAACGCCGGTCGCTACGACGAGGCGCTGGGCAGTTTTGCCGCTTTCGACAAGCGATTTGCCAATAGTGCCTGGCTGCCTAATGCCCGGTTGGGGCGCGGCCTGACCCTGCTGAAACTCAATCGTCCCAAGGAAGCCGTCGAGCAGTTCGATGCGGTCTTGAGCAGCAAGGCGACCGGACCGGCGCTGAGCCAACAAGCCCTGCGCGGCAAGGTGCAGGCGGCCATGCAGGCGAAGGATTATCCGACCGTTGACCAAGTTGTCGCCGACTTCGGTCAACGCTATCCCAGCAGTCCTCTCGGCAAAGATCTCCGCCGACTGCTAGCCCGCTCGTTGATCGAACGCAAGCAATACGAGGGGGCAATTCCGCTGCTGGAATCGTTGTTGCAGGTTGACGGCACAGGGGCCGTGTCGTTGGAAAATCGCTACTTGCTGGCCCTCAGCTACGAGGGCGCCAAGCGGCCGCAGGAGGCCATCGCGGCGCTGCTGCCGGTGGTTGACAATGCCTCCGGCCAGTTGAAGACGGACGCTCAGTTGGTGCTGGGTTCGCTGCTGCTGGGCATGAAGAAATACGGCGAGGCCGTCGCCCCGCTGGAAGGTGCGTTGGCTGGGAATTTGGCGGGCGACAGCGAGGTCAAAGCGCTCGGCGAATTGGCGATCAGCTATGCGCGGGCCGGCCAGATCGATCAGGCCAAGAAGGTGTACGATCGCCTGGTGCAAAAGTACCCGGCACATCCGCTCTTGGCGCCGACCACCGAAACGCTTTCCGAAGCGGCCTACGACGCCAAGGACACCGCATGGTCCTCGGAGCTATCGTCACGATTGGCGGTCGGCGGCGCTTCGGAGTATGCCATCAAAGGAAAGCTGGGGTTGGGCTGGAGCCAATACCAAGGCGGAAAGCTGGCCGAAGCAGCCACGACATTTGAGCAGGTCTTGCGGCAGAATCCGCCAGCGGCCGTCGGCGTGGAAGCGGCTTTCGCCCGCGGTCAAATCCTGGAGAAGCTCGGCCAAACGGAGCCGGCTCTCGAGGCCTACCAGTTGATCATCCAGCGATACCCGGAAACCAAGCAACTGACCGATGCCATCGCCGCGGCGGCGCAGTTGAGCGAGAAACTGGGACGCGACGACGAGGCCGCGACTCTTTACGAACAACTTCGCAAGCAAGGGCCAGACCATCGCTATTGGGTCGATGCCACCAGCCGCCTGGCGCAACGCGCCTTTGAGGCCAAACAGTATGAGCGTGCTGTGGCGCTGGCCGACGAAGTGCTGCATGCCAAGCCCATTGATCAACTCCGCGAGTACGCTTTGTATTTGCGAGGGCAGGCGGCCGTCGCCCAGGCCGAATGGCCGAAAGCCCGCGAAGCCTTTGCGCGATTCCTCCAGGAATTGCCACAGAGCCCACGCCGTCGGGTGGCCGAGTTCTGGATCGCCGAGGCCGACTATCGCCAGGGCGATTTGGCGACGGCTCAAAGCCGGCTGGAAAAGCTGCTGCCGCAATTGGCCTCGCCGCGGGAGTCCTGGATGGCGATCGTTCCTCTCCGACTTGCCCAGATTCATGCTCAGCAGAAACAATGGAATGAAGCTTACGCGATTGCCTCGCGGATTGAAAAGGACTATCCCAATTTCGACCAGCAGTACGAAGTGGACTATTTGTTGGGACGTTGCCTGGCCGACCAGGCCGATTTTGAAGGGGCCCGAAAAGCCTATGACCGGGTGATTCGCTCTCCGCAGGGGGCCAAGACGGAGACGGCCGCCATGGCGCAGTGGATGATCGGAGAAACCTACTTCCACCAGAAGAACTACGAAGCCGCCTACCGCGCGTATCTCAAGGTGGACATTCTCTACGCCTATCCGACCTGGCAGGCCGCGGCCCTGCTCGAAGCCGCCAAGTGCCACGAGTTGCTGGGAGAACCCCGGGCGGCCGAGGAACTGTATCGCCGCATTGTGCAAAAACACCCGAAGACGAACTTCGCGGACCAGGCCGCCCAACGCTTGGCCAATTTGGAGAAGACCAAGGCGCCCAACGGTGCAACGAAGGGCACGTAGTCATCGCGGTCACCTCGAACGCAAGGAGCAAGGACGCCGGCCTGATTGCCGAGTGGGGTAAGCGGTTTTCGCAGCCGGAAATGAGCCCTCGGTTTCGTCGGCAGCGTCCCCTTTCGGTTTTTTGGGCGATATCGGTATACAATTCGTGAACGTGTCCCCGCGGTCAGGCATCCTTGACGGTCCTGCTCCAGTAGGTCCGGATTGAGTGATTGGCGTGGGGCGGAGAATACGAAGAAGATTTCAGGGAACCTGTTCAGGGATCTAACCTATGCGCACCCGTAGGAAAATGGGCTGGCCCGTGCGTACCGCCACGCCGGCATTGTTGGCGATTATTCTGAGCGTGTTGTTGGTGAGTTATGGCGTGGCAAACGCGCCGCCCAGCAGCGGGCCCCCCGAGCCGAGCACCGCAAAACCGCCGGCATCGGCAGCGGCTGAGCCTGCGGCTTCCCCCGGCACTCCCACAGCGGCTGAAGAGCCACGGCCGTACATCTCCACCGGCGACTTGCAGAAGATTGTCGCGGATGCCGGCTGGCCGATGTACGGCATCCTCCTGTGTTCCTTTTTACTGGTCACGTTCACGCTCGAACGGGTCGTCAGCCTGCGCCGCAGTCGCGTCATTCCCAAGCCGTTTGTGACCCGGTTCCTGCAGCAATTGGGCGAAGGCCAATTGGATCGCGAACAGGCGCTGCAACTATGTGCCGAAAATGCCAGCCCAGTGGCCAACGTCTTTGCCGGCGCGTTGCGGAAATGGGGCAGGCCGGGCGTCGAGGTCGAACAGGGCGTGATCGACGCCGGAGAGCGGGTAACGAACGAACTGCGACGCTATCTGCGCGTCTTTTATGGCGTCGCCACGGTGGGGCCGTTGCTGGGCCTGATGGGCACCGTGCTCGGCATGATCCAAACCTTCAACGTGATTGCCGCTGCCGACGCCCTCGGCAAGGCAGAGTTGCTTGCCGGAGGCATTGCCAAGGCGCTGCTTAACACGGCTGGCGGCTTGGCCGTCGCCATCCCGGCCTCGATTCTATACGTGGTCTTTGTCAGCCGCGTCGACCGCCTGGTGATCGACATCGACAAGCTCGCCCAGCAAGTAGTCAACCTGATTTCTGCGGAGGAACTCCAGGAGCGAAAGACCAGCACGTCGAAGGCCCGACGCGCCAGTACGGCGGTTGCCTGAGTCCGCAGGAGGAATTGCCATGCCCCTTAAGACCCATCTGGATGATGAGCCGACCCTGAACCTGACGGCGATGCTCGACGTCATGTTCCTGCTGATCATCTTCTTCATGTTAGGCACTCGGTTCGTGGACGATGAACGGAAGATTGGTCTTCGTGTCCCGGAGGTCGTCGACCGCGGAGCCCTTACCGCCGCGCCCAGTCGCAAGGAAGTCAACGTGTTTCGTGACGGTACAATCACCCTCGACAAACAACCGGTATCGATCGAGCAATTGACGGCCCGACTCGCGGCCGCACGCCGCCAGTACAGCGACCTGGGGGTGTTGGTGCGAGGTGATGCGCAAGGTCAATTTCAAGCCGTGGCCTCGGTTCTCACCGCCTGCAAACAGGCGGGCATCCAGGACCTTGGGATCACGGTCCGTTCCCTGCCTGTAAAGCGCTAGCCTATGAGCCATCTGCGTTTCGACCGCCTGTGGCACTTCATCGCCGGGATGGAACCGCTGATTGCCCTGTTTTGGCTCGGGCTAATCATTTTCACCTCCGGTCTGGCCGTGGTGATGTACACCCGCTGGGGACAGTACAAGCCGTTGCGGAAGTGCATGGCTTTGTCGCTGCTGGCGCACCTGGTGCTCGCCAGCTACGCGGCCACCGTGGAGATCACGACGCCGCAGCCGCAGCTGCCAGAGCATTACTTCCACGTCACCTTGACCGATGATCCGGCCGAGCAGAGTTCGCCGGGCACGGCCGATGCGGCGAAGAGCCCGGGCCCGGTCGAGGGGCAAGAAACCGTCGCCGCCGATCAACCGTGGGAATCCTTTTCGAGCCAGCCGGTGACGCGACCGCAGACCACCGACTTGCCTGCGTTGGAATTGCCCAAGACGGTGGATGAACCGAAGCGAAGCGTGCGTGTTGAGAGTCCGAATCTTACCGCTTCGCCCAGTCTGGACGGCGTGGCGTTGCTGAAACCGCAGCCAATCGAGCCCGACCAAGCAGTTGTCGACCGTCGCCAGGCCGCCGCACTGAGCCCGACACCGGAGACGATTGAAGCGCCAACGGCCGAGCGACGCGAGGGGCCTTCCACGCCTGTTCCCAGCGCTTTGGCGCTGCCTGCGCCTCCGACCACGGCGCTGCCCAGTGAGCGAGTGCGAGCGGCGTCCGAAGGGGCGCCGTTGGCCCTGCTGGAGCAACCGTTGCCAATGCTCAGTCCCAACGAAATCACCGCAGCCGATTCGCTTAGCGCCGAGGCGGTCGTGCCGCCGCATCTGCTTCGCGTTCAGCCCTTTGACCGCGTAGCTGCCAAGGCGACGCCCGCGCCGCTGGGGCCAGCGGCAGACGACGACCCCTCCTATCGCCCCGGAGTCAATAGTTCGGGTAACGAGGCCGCCAAGCCCGGGACTCCGCCAACCAGTGCCGGCCAGACGGCGAAAGCGTCGGCCGGCGCAAACGCTGGCGGCGGCGGAGTCAGCCTCTTGGCCAGCGCGCGTCCCTTAGGCGAGGTGAAGAAGGCGTTGCCCGACGCCTATCGGCTTCGGGTCGCGCCGAACAAGCAGAGCGTGGTCGAAACTCGCGGTGGGACCGCCGAGACCGAAGCCGCGGTGAAGGCCGCGCTCAAGTGGCTCGCCGACAACCAAGCTGCCGACGGACGGTGGGATCCCCGCGTTCACGGCGCCGGCAAAGAAACCAAGGTTCTTGGCCGTGATCGCCAAGGAGCCGGCAGCCGCGCCGACACGGGCATGACCGGATTGGCCCTGTTGGCCTTTCTTGCCGCCGGTCACACCCACCTCGACGGCCCCTATCAGAACGAAGTTCGCCGGGCACTCGAATTCCTGCTTCGCACGCAGGCCGCCGATGGCAACCTCGGGGGCCAGGCCGCGACATTCGAATTTATGTATTGCCATGCGATGGCCACCTGCGCGTTGAGTGAAGCCTACGGCATGACCCGCGATAGCCGCTTGCTGCAACCCCTTCGCCGAGCCATTGACTATACCGTGCGAGCGCAGGATTCGGCCGGTGGTGGGTGGCGCTACCGGCCGGGCGACGCCGGCGATACGAGCCAACTCGGCTGGCAACTGATGGCACTGAAGAGCGCCGAACTGGCGGGCATTCCCATTCCCGTGACCACCCGCAATGGCATCATCCGCTATTTGCAGAGCGTCTCCTCGGGCACGTATGGCGGTTGGGCCTCGTACCGCCCCAAGGAGAAAGTCAGCCGTTCGATGACCGCCGAGGCGATGGTCTGCTGGCAGTTTTTGGGGCTGCCGCGCCAACACCCCGCCTGCAATGAGGCCGGCGACCTGTTGTTGGGCGAGCTGCCGGGCAGCGGCGAGTATAACCTATATTACTGGTATTACTCCACCCTGGCGATGTATCAGCTCCAGGGCGACTATTGGCGACGGTGGAACGAGGCCCTGCGGCCGGCAATTCTCGGCCGCCAGATTAAGACCGGCCCCTTGAGCGGCTCCTGGGATACGAGTGAGGTCTGGGGGGCCTACGGCGGTCGCGTTTATACGACCGCCCTAGCGACGTTAACGCTCGAGGTGTACTACCGCTTCCTGCCCCTCTATTCGGCGGGATCCCGCGACGCGCAGGGCCATTAGAGCAGTTCAAGTTTCTGTGTCGCGTAGTTTCGCCTTCGAAACCGCTATTTCCGATGGCGGACGACGCTACTGGGAAGTGCGACTCGCACTAGGCCCGGACGGCTGATTATTTGACAGCCCACTGGCGGCCAGTACAATGAAAATCGTGCGAGCGGTCTTTCGCTTGCCTAACCGCGGTGGTCTTTTGCCACCCCAAGGATCCCGGATATGTTTGGTCTCGGTACGCAAGAGTTGCTGATTATCGCCGTAATCGTCCTGCTGCTATTCGGCACGCGACTGCCCAAGGTCATGCGGTCTCTGGGGGAGGGCGTCGTCGAGTTCAAGAAGGGCCTTCAGGGCGTGGAAAACGACGTGAAGACCAGCAAAATTGAAGAGCAGCCCAAGCCGCAGCCCACGCCCGAGGCGAAGCCGACGGAATCGGCTCACGTCTAGGTCCGGCCGATGTCAAGAATCCGCTGAGGTGTCTGGCCGTGCTAGCATTTCTTGACCCCAGTCCGTTCACGCTGCTGGTTCTCGGCCTGTTGGCCGTGTTACTGTTTGGCGAGCGGTTGCCCGAGGTGGCCAGCAGCTTTGGCAAGCGGTTGATCGACCTCAAAAAGGGGATGCGCAATATCCAAGACGAGATTCGCGGGGCGATCGACTCGGCGGCCAACACCTCGTCGAGCACCAGCGAGTCCCACTACGACCCGCCCGCCTACGCGGCCCCCGAGATCGTCGAAGAGGCCACGGCGCCGAAGTTCGAGCCGCCGCCGGCCCGACGGGACCCGCCGCCAAGCGTCTAAGGGGATCACCGGTCCCAGCGCCCGCAATCGCAGGGTGTTATAAACGGTGTCCCTTTGCGTCTGGGGCTGACCGCGTCGATAAACCAGCAGCGGTCACTCTAAATGGAGCGAGGAATCTACGGTGCCTGCGAGCGCCGGCTATTGAGGTTGAGAAAAGGAACGTCGGGAGGCCGACGAACGGGAGGCCGGTAAACAGGAGTTTTCTGGCTCAGAACGCCCGACGTTATTTACCTGAGGATCAAAAAGTCCTTAACGGACGCTCAAGGTCACAGAATGGGAGGGCTTCAACAGTTGATGCGCAGGGTTGCCGAAAGCTGCCAACAGTCTGAACGGAGAGTCTTGTTTGAGGCTAGGTTGGCCACGACCACTTGAACCAAGGCGGCAATTGCGTTAGACTTGTGCGATTCCGGGCGGCTAGCTCAGTTGGTTAGAGCGCCATCCTCACACGGTGGAAGTCGTTGGTTCGAGTCCAATGCCGCCCACTCACCGAAAGCCCTGCGGTCTCAAACCGCAGGGCTTTTTTCTCTAGCGAGGTCGGCTGCCGCCGTCGCGCAGTATCTGGCCCAAGACCTCGAACGATCGCCGGTTGCTCCCCTGAGCGATCTCTTGGATCGTCTGGGCTTGGTCGCGAACCTTGATCCCTTGCGCAGCCAATTTCGCGATGAGGGATTGGGGGCTGCACTTGGCGACCTCGGCGACGGTCTCCAAGGAGGACTGCTCAAGCGCGCGGGCAATGGCGAGGAACGTCGGCGGGCCGTGGCCCTGACGGCTGGAGCCGGTCGCTAAGAACGGGGAGGCCACACCGAGGGCGAAAAGCGCGCAGATCACGGTTCTCGCCAGGGGCTTGCGAAAGTACGCCACGAACGGTTTCCAGTTGACGATCGAGTGGGCAATGACCGCAGCAACCAGCAAGAAACTGGACAGTTCGTGGACCGCCTTAACGCAACCGGTGCCGAGGTGAAAGAACAGCAGGATGCCTGTGAGGGCTACGACGGCAAAGGAACCGATTGTAACTGGTCCCGCCCAGGCCAATAATCGTCCACGCATGCTGACCTCCTAACTCGGTTGCTTCTTGGTTGTCTAGGTAACGCGAATGATCGCTGGCGGCCGGCAGGCGACCACTGCGGCCGCTAACAGAAGCGGCCAGTTGCGCCGGGCGGAAGGAACAGGCTCGACGTGTTCCTGTGGCCATCAACCACCGGTGCTTGGCCGCTTCAATCGACCAACGCCTGTTCCAGTTCTTCCAGCGTCCGCCCCTTGGTCTCCGGCAGGCTGCGGATGGTGAACAGCAAGCCCCCGGCACAGATTGCCGCGTAGATCCAGAACGTTCCCGCGGTTCCCAGCCCCTCGTTCAGCAAGGGGAACGTATAGGTCAGCAGGAAGCACGCGGACCACAAGGCGAACACCGAGACCGACATCGCCGCCCCGCGAATCCGGTTGGGGAAGATCTCGGAAAGCACGACCCAGGTGACGGGGGCCAGCGACAGACCGTAACAGCCGATGGCCGCCAACATCAGCGCCAACACGTACACCCCCGAATACTCGTACCAGTAACAGAGGCCGATCAGCAGGTGGATCGCAGCCAAGCCGGCGAACCCGATCAGCATCAGCGGCCGCCGTCCGAACCGATCGACCGAGTTGATCGCGGCCACGGTAAAGACCAGATTGACCGCGCCGATGATCACGATGTTGAACAGGGCGGCCGAAATCGTGTAGCCGGCCGCGCCGAACAAATCGGCCGCGTAGTAGAAAATGACGTTGATGCCGCACCACTGCTGCAACACGGCTAAGGTCACGCCGAGCGTCAGAATCCACCGCATCTTCGGCTGCCACAACTCGCCAAAATCGACCCGCTCGATCTCGCCGACGAGCGTCGACTCGATGTTGGCCACCTCCGCCCGGGCGTACTCCTCGCCGCCAATCCGCGCCAAGATGCTCTGGGCTCGCGGCGACTGTCCTCCCTTGACGAGCCACCGTGGGCTTTCTGGGACAAAGAACATCATCAGCAAAAACAGACAGCCGGGCAGGGCGGTCACGCCAAACATCCACCGCCATCCGTGCGATACATTGGTGGCCGTGAGACCCTGGCCCGCCAACGCGATCGCCAAGGCATTGTCGCTCCCTTCCACGCTGAGCTTCTTTTCCCGCTTGGCATTCCACTCGTTGGCAATTTCCGCCACCGCCTGCTGGCTGTGAAGACCCTGTCGCTGTCGTGCGCCTTGTTCAAACTGCTCGATCACGTCGGCCCGCTCCGTCCGCGGCACTTGCCAGGCAAGTTCCTCGGCAATTCGCCGCGCGTCCCAAGCCAGGGTCGATCCTGCCAAACTGCCGACGGCCAATTCGTCCGCCTTGCGGCTCAACACGTCGATCTGATAGTTCACGACTTGTGCCAACAGGATGCCCACGACGATGGTGAACTGGTTCATGGCCACCAAGCGACCGCGAACGACTGCCGGGGCGACCTCGGCGATGTACATGGGCGACAAGTTGGACGCCAAACCGATCGCTACGCCGCCGACAATTCGCCAGGCATTAAACGCGGAAAAGGTAGTGACAAAGGCGGTGCCGAGGGCCGACACAACAAAGACCAAGGCCGAGAAGATCAGCAGCCGCTTCCGCCCCAAGCGATCGCTCAGTCCGCCGGCCAGCAAGGCGCCGATCAGGCAGCCGACCAGCGCGCTGCCCATCGCCCAACCTTCCTGCCAGGCCGTATTGAGCTGGAAGTACCGCTCATAAAACGGTTTGGTGCCGCTGATCACGATCCAGTCGTAACCAAACATCAGGCCTCCCAGGGCGGCGGCCAGAGAGATGCCCCAGACATAGCCCATGTTGTAAGGCACCGGCTGGTCGGGCTGATCCGAGAGTCGTTCCACGGGACTGGCGATCGTCATGCGCGTGCTCCTGGTTCGGCGGTGGCAGTGGCCATGCTAGCCGTTTTGGCCCAGTCTCGGCAAGTAGAGGAGCCCGGGGCGAACAATAGGTTGACAAAAACAGGCGAATAGGGGGAAAATGCTGGTTCCCCTATCCACTACCCGCACCCGTTGGGAGAGAGCGAATGGATCGCAGGCAGTTTCTCGAGCAAGTGGCGGCATGGTCGGCCGGTTTCTCTCTGGCGACGCCGATCTTCAACGTGGCCTCGGTGATGGCGGCCGACGTCAAACCGCAAGAGAATCCCCTGTTGACCGTTGCCAAAGGGAAGGAATACGGGGAACTCGTGACGCGGGCGCTAAAGCCGTTGGGTGGGATCGCCGCGTTCGTCAAGAGTGGTGACCGGGTAGTGGTCAAGCCCAACATCGGCTGGGATCGCAAGCCCGAGCAGGCCGCCAACACGCATCCCGATGTGGTCAAGGCGATTGTCGAACAGTGCCTCGCGGCCGGTGCGAAGCAGGTGAGGGTCTTTGATCGGACGGTGAACGACGCCCGACGCTCGTACAACAATAGCGGCATCCTGGCCGCGGTCGAATCGATCAAAGATCCCCGGGCGAAGTGCGTGTTTATCGACGACAAGCGGTTCGTGCCGGTGAAGATCGTCAACGGGAAGTCGCTTGACGAATTCGAGTTCTATCAGGACGCCTTGGAGAGCGCTTGCGATTGCTACATTAACGTGCCGATCGCCAAGCATCACCAACTCTCGAAGCTCACGCTGGGATTGAAAAACGCGATGGGCGTGATCGGCGGAAACCGCGGTAAGATCCACAAGGACCTGCACCAGCGGATCGCCGACCTGAACCTCGTGATCCGGCCGCGTTTGACAATTGTCGACGCTACCCGGATTCTGTTGCGCAATGGTCCCTCGGGCGGCAAGCTGGAAGATGTCAAAGTGCTCGACACGGTGATCGCTTCGGCCGATCCCGTGGCGGCCGACGCCTATGCCACGACGCTGTTTGGGATGAAGCCCGAGCAAGTGGGATCGACCATCGCCGGGGCCAAGTTGGGCCTGGGGCAAATGGATCTCACCAAAATCAGGTTGGTCGATGCTTAACGACCCTCAGATTAGTAATGCAACAAGGGCGCGGGCACCGACCGAAGGTTGGTCGCGGAAGCCCGATTTCGCGGTGGAATCGTGAGCCGGACGCTGCATTGCTTTGCTGAATGCCAATAGGTGTTGACCGAACAAACGCGCCACGGCCTAGGGCAGGGAACGGAGCGGCGAGTGGCCCAAGACGTGTCTATCCAAGAGTGGCGGGACTCGCCTGCACCCAACCCGCCCTAGCCCAAGACGACAGGCCGAGATGCGACGTCCATTGTGGATCCCCTGGCGATGGTGGCGGCGGGCCGCACAACTGGTTCTGCTATTGCTGTTCCTTTGGCTGTTCCGCCGGACGGAGTATGGCAGCAGCAACGAGCTGGCAGGCGGAGAAAATCTCTTCTTCCGGCTCGATCCGTTGGTCGGCGCGACGGCGATGTTAGCGGCCCGGCAATTTCTGGCAGCCTTTTGGCCGGCGGCTCTCCTGCTGGCGCTGACCTTGCTGTTTGGCCGCTTCTTTTGCGGTTGGATATGTCCGCTGGGCACACTGTTGGACTATTTCCATCGGCTCGTGCGTCCGCTGGCACGCACTTCCAATCGCTATTGCGAAGCCAAGCTGCCGCAGCGAGCCGAAGAGACGTTGCGGGCCACACGCTACGTCTTGTTGTTGGCGATTCTGGTCGCGGCCGTGTTTTCTGTGCAGTTGGTTGGCTACTTCGATCCGTTTGGCTTGCTGTTCCGCGGTTTGACCTTCGCGGGAGATTCCCATCTTGACCGATCGGCGAGTTGGGCCTTGGAGCGGGTCGTGTCGGACGAAGCCGTCGGTGATTGGCAGCACTGGGCCCGCGAAGAATGGCACCTGCTGCCGCGTCAGGGCCAGATTTTTCAGCTAGCCGGACTATCGGCCGCGCTGCTCGGCGCGATCTTCGCCTTGGAATTCGTCGCGCGCCGCTTCTGGTGCCGGCATCTCTGTCCGACGGGGGCCGTCTTTGGACTATTCGCCGCTCGGACGTGGATCAAACGCCTGCCAAACAAGGTCTGTCGGGCGTGCGACCAGTGCGCCGTCGATTGCCGGATGCAGGCCCATCGGTCGGAGACGGATTTCCTCAATCAGGCCTGCAACCTCTGCATGAATTGCGTCGACGATTGCGCCAAAGGGATCGTGCAGTTCCGGCCGAAGCAGGCGAAGCCTTCCAAAGGCCCACGGCGGCAACCCGTCGATCTTTCCCGCCGTGGGGTCCTGGTGGGACTTGCCGCGGGAGTGACGCTGCCAGCGGCTACCATGGTTGGCCGGCTGGGGCGGGCGGGAACCCTCGATCCTTATCTATTGCGGCCGCCCGGCGCAGGCGACGAACCAACCTTCTTGGATCTGTGCATCCGTTGTGGCGAGTGCATGAAAGTCTGCCCAACCAATGTGCTGCAGCCCACAATGCTTGAGGCGGGCATCGAGGGAATGTTCTCGCCGCGATTGGTCCCCCGGTTCATCTTTGAAAAGAGCTACTGCGAGTTCACTTGCACGTTGTGCGGACAGGTTTGCCCGACCGGCGCGATTCCGCGGTTAACCGAGGAAGAAAAGCACAAGCAGCCGACCGGCAAGGCGTACTTCGATCACGCGCTCTGCTTGCCCTGGGCGGAAAACACGCCGTGTATTCGCTGTGAGGAAATGTGTCCGACGCCGGAGAAGGCCATCAAGATTCTCCGCACGTTCACGATCAAAGGCCCGGATGGCGAGGAGGTCGAGATCCATCAGCCGTACGTGGATCGCGATCTTTGCGTGGGATGCGGGATCTGCGAGAGCAACTGCACGTTGGAGGGCAAGCCGGCGATCCGAGTGGTTCGCGTCGACGCGGCCGACCCAGGAACCGAGACGCAGAGGCAGGCGAGAGGCTAGGGATTGGCAATTGGGGAATGGGTACTAGGGATTGGGGACTAGGGATTGGGGATTTGGGGATCGGGATTGGGGATTGAGATTGGGGATCGGGGATTGGGATTCGATCGGATGCCGTTTAGCCGCCGACGGCACGTCGGCGAAATGCCGATGCAGATTGCCGATCACAGAGTCCCAATTGTCGTGACACCCACCACAGGCCGCCGGAATTGCCGGGCTGCGGCTCATCGCGCCGTAGCTGCATTGGCGAGGTAGGGTGGGTCGAGCGTAGCGAGCCCCACCACGATCAGCGCGAATCAGCGCCAATTAGTGTTCCCCAAAAAAGAACCCTAATCTTCGCTAATCATCGTTAATTACGTTGCCGTTCAGCCGCCGACGGCACAGCGGCGAAATGCCGACTGCCGATCAAGCTTCACCGAACCGGGATCACGGCAAACGCCAGGAACATCCCGACGAGGATCAGCCAAAGCCCAAGCACCGTCATCGCGTACAGCATTAGCAACTTCCCCGCGAGTTCCTTTCGCCGGCTCCAAAGCAGCGCGACGATGCCCGCCGTGGTGAAGGGTTCCACCAGACACCAAATCCCGAAAAGCGGTGCCACCGGATACTCCAGCAGCCCGCCGAAATACAGCTTTGCTCCGATTGCCGACGCGATAACCATCAGCGCCGGTATGGCTCCCGCGGTGTTCCAAAGCAAAAGACCGCCCACCGCGGGCTCCAACAACATTGCGGCCGAGTAATGCCCTTGGATCTTCGGCAGCACTCGCCGCAGTAGCGGCAGGGCAGACACCACAAGCAGAAACACGGCACCCATCGCCGCCACCGGTTCACTCAAGGCACCGAACCCGCTACCATTGGCCCAGCAGCAAGCGGCAAGCACGGCCACAGTCAACACGATCAGCAATAAGGCCATCTCTTTCGTCTCGCGTCATTTGCCGATCGCTACATGAAAACCGCCGTTCTGTTTGATGCGAAGCGTCAAACTTTGCCCGGCCGTGACCCAAAGGTCCACAACTCCTTCTAACCGCTTGTCACCCAGCCTCGCTTCAAACGTTGCCGGACCCTCAAATTCTGGCTGAAACCAATAAACCAGTCGGGCACCCGCCTTGAGTTTCTCAAATTCCAACCGCGGGCAGGCCCCCTCAAACACGAGTCGATCTATCACCTCCCCGCTCTGGTTCTCGACCGTCAGTGTATAACGTGTGGCGATGTCATTAGCGGAGCGCACGCAAAGAAACGCCGCGGGAAAGTTGATCAAAAGCAGCCCGCCGACGAGGATCGCTTGACGCCATGATCGCTCCGGCTGCACTCCGGCTTCCCTCGACAGATGCAGGGCGAGGCACGTCATGCCGACCAGGAACGCAACAAGTCCCAGGAGGATCGTCGCTAGACCCATGACCATAAACCCGTCCCAACGAGTCGCCCGCCAGGCAAGGTAAATGGCCGTTCCGATCGCCAGCGGCGTCGCCCCGCAGGCGAACGCCGCCGCCAATAATCGCGTCATTGCGCTGCCCTCCCGTAATGTCTTCCGTCTTTGGTGATCAGTTTTCAGTGGCCAGTCCTTCTGCCTTCATCCTTCCGCCCTCCGCCCTCATCCTTCTCTAACCCCTAGCCCCTAATCTCTAGCTCCTAGACCTTCAGCCCCGTCAAATCGGCCTCGATCCGCCGGTTCTCTTTGAGAAGTTCTGCCATCGTCAGCCGCGCGTGCCGGGCCGCCGCCTCGCGACCCAAAATGCCCACCAGGCAGCCGTCGACCGCCCGCTGCACGGTCGGATTCTCGTAGCGTCGGGCGACGATTGCGTCATAAAACGCCGCGATGTTCCGTTCTGCCCCAGCCCGGTAGAGATCGACCACCTCGCCCTCAAACGGCTTCGCCCGGCGGCGATGGTATCGCGATTTCCCGTCGTACCGGAGCGCCGCATTGCTCGTCGCGCTGTACGCCCGACAACTCAACTCGCCGGTGGTGGCGTTCGGCAGCGCCTGGCCAAAATGCTCGTGAATCGGCCCGTCGGCGTACTCAAACAGCACGGAAGTCACATCGTGGGCGTCACTGTTGGGATTCCAGCGGGCGATTTTCGACACGCCCGCCGCCGCCACCGGCGTCTTGCCCAACAGCCACACGGCCGTATCGATTGCGTGGATGTCGAACGACAGAATGAACCCGCCGCCCAACGCGACGTCGTTGCACCACACCAGGTTCTTCAAGCGATCCTCGATCGTCTTCTGCCGCGGCGGATCGGTGTGCCCTCCCGAGATGCCCGTGGTCGTCACTCGCACCAACTTGTCGAGCCCTTCCTCGCGAATCCGCTCGGCGACTTGGATATTGATCGGGTCCGTCGGCATCTGGTAATCCACCAGAAACACGCGTTGCTTCGCGGTGGCCCGTTTTCCCGCCGCCGCGATCTGCTGGCAGCCGGGCACATCCACGGCGACCGGCTTGGCCATGTAGACGTGCAGGCCGGCCTCGACCGCGGCCGTAGCATGTTCGGGAAAGAAGGCCACTGGCGTCTGCAGCAGGATCGCTTCGACGCCGCTGTCGATTAACCGCTTATAGCCCGACAGACCGGAGAACCGCCGCGTCTTGTTCACACCCAGTGCATCGCCCAAACGGTCGGCCGCCTCGGGGAAGTAATCGGCCACAGCCACCGTCTCGTAACCACCGTGCTGTCGAAACAATCGCGAGATCCAGGTGCCTCGGCCGCCACAGCCGACCTGGCCGAGTTGGATCTTGCGCCGCTTCGGCTCATTGGCCGGCTGTTTCTGCCCCTGCTCCTCATTGGCCTGAGCGATCCCGCTGGAAAGCGCCACTGCGGCCGCGCCCGCCAGACTGCCTTCAAGAAACTCCCGCCGCGAACAATCGCTCTGCGAGTCACGAGAACCGCTCATATTCCATCTCCCGTTGCCTGTGTTGACTTTCTCAATTGTCGTGTCGCTCGCCATTCCCCGCGCCGTACGGCGCGCCCCGTCTCCAATCTCCAATCCCTAGCCCCTATTCGCGTCCCGCCATTGTAACCAGTCCGCGCAAACAAAAAAGCCAGCAGGCGATTGCCCGTTGGCTTTCCTTTAACGATCAACTGGAGGAACGATCGCGAAGCAAAAGGGGCGGCCGTCGGGCGGCCTCACCACTTTCACCTCTTATCGTGCGATCGTGCGAGCTTGCCTCTATTTTGGTTCGACCGCGCTAAGGACGGTGGCGGCGTGGTAATCGCTTCCCGCTTCGCCGCCGACCGTCGACACGTACGCCGAGCCGTTCACCGTCGCCGAAGACCCGTTAATCGGCCCCGTATAGCGGAGGCCCGTGTAGCGATAGCTCGGATCGATCGACACCACCGATCCGGCCGTCTCTGCCAACTGGGTCGTCACGGAATCGCGCATCGCCGTCATGCCGGTGGTCATTCCCAGCACGGTCAACACCGACAACAGCGTCAATTCAGAAGAGAGAATCGCGCCGCCTTCATCCCTCCAAAGTTCCATCCACATCATTGCCCCTCCTCTGTTCCAAACTTCTATGTTCACGACTCCATTTGCCTCAGTGCCCGTCCATTAGAATCTTCTCGGACCCCCAGCCAAAAACAATCAAGACATCGGATGGCAAGTGCCTAGGGATCGCTTCGATCCGAACAACGCCGCTTTGCTGAAGAAAGAAGCGTGCAAACAGCCCGCCTGCTAAGCAATCGTTCCAACACCACGTCCGTTTCGCGGTGCCCCGATTGTAAGCAACTCTTCGGGAGGCGGCGATGCAATCTCTCGAAGGCCTCGCCTTACAACTTCGGGAACAGGCCTTGAGCGATCTGCTCTAGCTTTTTCGCATGCAATATTCGCACCCGTGTCTGATCCACTTCATCGATCAGCTTGGCCTCAACCAGCCGGCGGAGGGTGCGAGAAAAGGTCTCGCTGGTCAAGTTCAATTGACTCGCTACGTGCCGCTTCAGCCCCGGCAATTCTACCACCCCGTCCGCCGGATGCTTCGATTCCAGCAGTTGCAGAAGGAATCGCGCCAGTCGGCCTGCGGCATCCCTGAGCGCGATGTCTTCGACCATCGACACCAGGTGCCGCACCCACCGCGATAGACTGGCCAGCATGCCCAGGCACAGTTCGTGGTCCTCGTCCAGCAACAGGCGAAATTGCTCCTGCGGCAGTAAGGCGCAAATCGTCTTGGTTTCGGCCTCGGCTGTCGCCGGCACGGGAAAACCGCCGATTGCAGCCACCTCGGCAAAGCTGCCGCCCGGGCTGACCATGTGCAGCACTTGCTCCTTACCGCCCGGCCCGGTTTTATACACCCGCACCAGCCCCTGGCCAACGACATACACGCCCGGACAAGGATCGTTCTCGCGAAAAACCACCTGCCCCTTGCGAAACTGGCACAGCCGGGCGATCGTCGCCAACCGCTGAAAACTCCGCTCCGGGGCCTGAGAAAACAAAGCGCAGGCTTGCAGAATGTCGATAACGTTCAAACCTGTTGCCGCGGCCATAACACTCGTGGCTCCAAGAATTTACAAAGTTTTTCCGCAGGCTTGATCTACATCAAGGAGGACCGTTCCCCCACCCGCTATCATTCCATTGTAGAAACTATCGCCGGGGAAAGCAGCGCGGGCCTTTGTCCTGACCTGCACCAGCAAATCAATCCATTGAGCCCTCCGTCGGGCCAGCCACCTTTCCAACGAGGAGTCACCATGTCGATGTACTGCTACCAATGCGAACAAACCGCCAAGGGCACCGGTTGCACGTTGTTGGGCGTGTGCGGTAAGGATCCCGCCACCGCCGCGCTGCAAGACCTCTTGGTCCACGCCGCCAAGGGCATCGCCATGTACGCCCACCGCGCCGCCGAACTCGGTGCCCGCGACCCCGAAGTCGACCGCGCCGTAATCGAGTACCTCTTCGCCACGGTCACCAACGTCGACTTCGATCCCAAGCGACTCCAACAGCACCTGCAGGAGGCCGCCCGGATCCGCGACGCCGCCAAAAGACTCTACGAAATGGCCGCCACCAAGGCCGGCAAGCTGCCGCAACTCCTCACCGGTCCCGCCGCCTGGGAACCGGCCGCCGACCTCGCCGGACTGACCGCGCAAGGCCAAGAAGTGGTCATCAGCAAGCGGCAATCGCGACTCGGCAACGACGTAACCGGCCTGCAGGAACTGATCCTTTACGGTCTCAAGGGCGCGGCCGCCTATGCCGACCACGCCCGCATCCTCGGCCAAGAAGATCCCGGAGTCTATGCCACCTTCCACGCCGCGCTCGATTTCCTCAGCTGCGATACGGCGACCACCGAGCAACTCCTCGGCTGGGCGTTGAAGACCGGCGAGTTGAACATGACGATCATGGGCCTGCTCGATGCCGCCAACACCGGCACCTACGGCCATCCCGAACCGACCCAAGTTCGCGTCACCCCGGTACGCGGCAAGTGCATCTGCGTCTCCGGTCATGACCTCAAGGACCTCGAAGAACTCTTGAAGCAGACCGAAGGAAAGGGCATCAACGTCTACACCCACGGCGAAATGTTGCCCTGCCACGCCTATCCGCAACTCAAGAAGTACAAGCACCTCGTCGGCAACTACGGCGGCGCCTGGCAGGACCAGCGCAAGGAATTCGACGAGTTCCCCGGCGCGATCCTGATGACCACCAACTGCATCCAGAAGCCCAAGGAGACCTACAACGACCGCATCTTCACTAGCGGTCTGGTCGCCTGGCCCGGCGTACGACACATAGGCCCCAATCGCGACTTCACGCCGGTGATCGAAGCCGCCCTGGCCGCCCCCGGCTTCACCGAAGACGCGCCGGAACAAAAAATCACCGTCGGCTTCGGCCATCAAGCGGTCTTGGGCGTGGCCGACAAGGTGATCGACGCCGTCAAGAAGGGCCAAATTCGCCACTTCTTCCTGGTCGGTGGCTGCGACGGCGCCAAGCCGGGCCGCAACTATTACACCGAGTTCGCCCAAAAGGTGCCCAGCGATTGCGTCATCCTCACTTTGGCCTGCGGCAAGTATCGCTTCAACAAACTCGAGTTCGGCGATATCGGCGGCATTCCCCGGCTATTGGATATCGGTCAATGCAACGACGCCTTTTCGGCCATCCAGATCGCCGTTGCGTTGGCCAACGCCTTCAACTGCGACGTGAACCAGTTGCCGCTATCAATGGTCCTAAGTTGGTACGAACAGAAGGCCGTCGCCATCCTGCTGACCTTGCTCCACCTGGGTATCAAGAACATCCGCCTCGGACCGAGCCTGCCGGCCTTCGTCACCCCGTCGGTGCTCTCGGTGCTCGTGGAGAAGTTCGGCATCGCCCCGATCACCACCCCCGAAGCCGACCTGGCCGCGATCCTCGGCTAGACAGTTAGCTGCGTTATAAGAAACCGTGTTACGGCCGCGCGGGCTTTCTCCCTGGCTCGCGCGGCCCCTGTTATTTCTCTAGTCCCTAGTCCCCAGCCCCTAGCCTCTAATCCCTAATCCCTGCTTCAAGAAACACAAGAAGCCCGCACACCGAGAGGCGGGCTTCCTTTTGTGCGTTTTTCGAGAAAGGGGCGGTACGCCGTTTCGCGGTTGCCTGTTGCCCTCCTCTATCGGGCCAGCGGCAAAACCCGGTGTATCGGCTCTTCCTCCGACGCTCGCCAGCTATCTGAAAAATAGGACCGTCCAACAAAAAAATCTATACCTCTATTGAAGGGGGTAAAACGTCCCTTCTCGGCTTTTTGCCCGACCCTCAAAGGCACCCGAAAAACGGCCGCCATCCGCTCGCCAAAACGCCCCCGGCGTAGCCACATCGGGAAACGCCGACCTTGCAGACGCTCCTGCCAAAGCGCCCGCCCTCGTGGTTTGCGCCACCCCTTGCCGCTGCTATGCTAGGGCAAACAACCTCGATTCCATTCGGGACCCATCCAGATGAAGCTCAATCATTCGCGTCGGCTCTTCTTTGTCCTCTCATCACTTTGCCTCGCCTCACTGGTATGGGGCGTAGCCGACGTCGCCCTCGCCGCTGGCCCAGTCGACGCCGACGGCCGCCCGCTGATCAAAAAACTCGGTACCGTCGATGTTGACATTGTCGAAACCACCCCGGTCGTCTTCCTCGGCAAGGTCTATCGCTTCGAGTGGTACCGCAACGGCAAGTGCATGCGATTCCGCGAGCATGGCACCAATCGCCCCACCAAATCGTTCGGCGAAGGCTATCGCTTTGGCAGCGCGTTCGTCGACGGCGACACCGTCTACGTCACGGCCTCCGACAGCCGCGAGCGTGAAATCCACGGCCGCATCCAGATGTTCGCCTCCAAAGACCTCGAGCATTGGGAATCTTGGACCGCGCTGCAACTGCAGGGCTATGGCTTCTTCAACACCTCGATCTGTAAGGCCGACGACAAGTACGTGATGATGTTCGAAATCGACCGGCCCAAGGAAGAGGCCGGCGTCGCCTTCACCGCCCGGTTCGCTGTCTCCAAGGACCTCAAAACCTGGACCCTGACGCCGCCGGAATGCAACTATGCCAAGGATCGCTACACGGCTCCGCACACCCTGCGTTACCTCGACGGCTACTACTACAATTTCTATCTCGAAGCCCTGCCCGGCAGCTTTGAGATGCGCGTGGTCCGCTCACCCGATCTCATCCACTGGACGCCCAGCCCGCTGAATCCTGTCCTCCGCGTCTCGGACGATGATCGCACGGTGCTCAACCAGCAACTCGACGAGAAGACCCGCCAGCGAATCGCCACGGCCCCGAACTGCAACAGCTCCGACATCGATTTCTGCGAATTCGAGGGCCGGCTCGTGATCAACTACTCCTGGGGCAATCAAACCGGCATCGAACACCTCGCCGAGGCCGTCTACGAAGGCTCACTCCGCGACTTCCTGACCGGCTGGTTCCCGGCCGACAAGCAAGCCAAAGAGGATTCCGCCGCCCGACTGAAAAAACTCCGCCAGCAGCGACTCGAGACGCTCGAAAAGATCGGACCGGTCGTCACACTCCAGTACCAACTCGGTAGCATCGACTTCAATGCTTGGCAGTCGGCCCACCTAGCCCTTCTTAAGGCCCGGCTCGAAATGTGTCAGAACAAAGCCGATCGCATTCGCATCCGGGAAAAGACTGTCAAAGCGGCCGAAGACCTCTCGGACTTCACTCGGCAGCGGTCTGCCGCCGGCTATCGCACGAGCAAACTAGAGTCGCTTCAGGCCGAGGCCTTCCTGCTCGAATGCCAGATCAACCTGGAGCAGGAAAAGGCCGCCAACTAGCCGAAAATCCCCGAAGCGGACAAAGCCGTATAGATGCGAGCTTTCGGGCGAGAGTAAGCAGGCGAACAATCCTCGTTGCGCCTTCGCGCCTTGGCGAGAGTTCGTCTCCCTGTTTTCGTGCCCTTACTGTCATTGGTGGCCCTTGGTGTCATTGATGGAAGGTGGCGAACCGCGGATAGGCGATGCCGTTGACCGCCTATCCGCGTTCGTGATCGGGAGACTAGCTCGGACCTCCCTTCGGCACTACCCGCAGTACTTTCGGCGCTTCATGCCCCACAACGCGGCGCAGACGCCGATTGCCGCCAGGATTGCCGTGCTTGGTTCCGGCACGGACGCCAAATGAGTCTCTACGTAGACCGCCGCCGCCTCATGCTGCGAATCACTGCCGATGCCGCCATCCAAGTAGTTTTCGTCCTGCCGGAGTACCATGTAGAACGGGTCAGACTTGGCAACCTGCGGATCGCTGCTCAGTAGCTCGAGCTTCAACAGATAGATGCCATCGGCGGCAAAAGCCCCGGGGGCCACGCCGCTATCCATCAACTCGAAAGCAAGGTGCCGGTGCCAAGCGCCGTAGCTGTCTACGCCAACCCCAAACCCGGAAACCACCGACGGGGTGAGCGGCGTGTAGCTGGCATGAGAACTGTAAGTAATCTTCACTTGCTGACTCGCCGCTGCATCGAAATCGCTGCCGTCCCAGACTCGCAGACTGTCCAGAATGTTGAAGCTAATCGTGCACGGATAGGCCCAAGTGCCCTGCTCCGAATCGAAGCCGGGCTCGTTGATCCAGTTCGGGTCGACGCCCGTATCGTTGAAGCGGCTCTCGAAAACCGACTGCGGCACGAGGATGCCGCCCGTTCCCCATGTGCCGATGGCGATCTTGCCGCCGATGTTGTCCAGGGCGATGTCGCCTTCGTGATGAGCGGCCGCCTCCGCGGGAGCGAATACCAGCCCGCTCAACGCCAACCTTACCGCCAACAATGCGCGCTTGACAATCCCGGCAGCAGCAACGACATGAGCAGGCCGATGATCGTGATCACCACCAACAATTCAATCAGCGAGAAAGCTTTTCGGTCGTTCATGGCATACGGCCCTTCTGCGGAAAGTGGCAACTTTCAAAAATTCCAAGGCGTGAGCGCATTCCGCCGCGCCAGCGCAAACGGCAACCGGTGGTCGGACCGAAAGTTTGCCGCCGCGCTGAGCGCGAGCGGATTGCTCGGAAAATTGGCCGCCATCGCGAACCGGCTTCTCGCCGACTGCGCACGGCAGAACGGCAGGACGCTAGCTTCGCGAGGAAACGCCAGATTCGAGTCGCCCGGAAGGCGAATTTAGGAGATGGCCGTTTGGAACGGCGGGGCCCGACAACGATAGGCTGAGACGAACGTCCGCAGGACAAGAGGGCCGCTCGTCGCCACATATTCGGTCACATGCCCGGTGCTCGACGCGATCGCCTCCGCAACCAACAGACACTTCGCAACCGCGAGGAACTCACACACCGGGCAGACGCTCTCGCAGCTTTCCGCATCGGCAGCCTGCCGAAAAGACGCTACCAACGCGCACGATTCATGCTCGTGTTCGTGTTGGTGTTCGTGTTTCGACGAGGCGCACCCGCGGTGCTGGCAGCAAGCATGGTGCCCACAGCCGGGCAGCAGATGCAGACCTTCACCGCCTACCGAAAGAATGGTGAAAAGGCCAGCAACGAACCACGCCAGAGTGACGCGGATTTTTCCCACAGAACTAACCACCGTTACCTCGTTCGTCCACGGCGGTCCGACCACAACCCATTTTCATTAGCCAGCATCGCATGTCAAGAGCGAGCATGAAAATCTAACAAAGTTTTCCGAATCCGGTTCCACCCGCCGCGCTGGAAGGTTCGCTCGTAGTCAGCCAGATCAAAGGCGGTGAACAAAGCCGCGAGCAGCAGCTTCCTGCCTGTCAACCAAGCCCCCTACGCCGGCAAACCGCTCCTTGCATTTCCCCTCCAAATTGGCGACAATACGGGGTTTACTCAGGGACGCTTATCTGTGAGGAGCGGGACGTTATGAACGAAAAACTTCGCCCTTATCGCGGCTTGACCTTCGACGACGTGCTTTTGGAACCGCGGTACAGCGAGGTCGTGCCCGCCGACTGCGACGTCTCCACCTGCCTGACTCGCCGTATTCGGCTCAATATCCCGTTCCTCAGTTCCCCGATGGACACCGTGACCGAGGCCGAGATGGCTATCGCCTTGGCTCAGGTAGGGGGCCTAGGCATTATTCACAAAAATATGTCCATCGAGCGCCAAGCCGAGGAAGTCGAGAAGGTCAAGCGGAGCGCCAACGGCATCATCCGCAACCCGGCCACGCTCCCGCCCGAGGCCACCGTCGGCCGGGCCCGCGAGATCATGGACCAGTACAACGTCTCGGGCCTGCCGATCACCCGGGCCGACGGTCGCCTGGTCGGCATCATCACCCGCCGCGATCTCCGCTTCCTCGAGGCCTGGGAACTGCCGATTGCCGAGGTTATGACTCGCGAACCTCTCATTACGGCCACCGGGACCGTAACGCTTGAGGAAGCTGAGAAGATTTTAATGGCAAAAAAGGTAGAGAAGCTTTTGCTGGTTGACGAAGATTTTAGACTGACAGGTCTGATTACGATCAAAGACATTGATATGATGCGGCGCTTTCCGCAAGCCTGCAAAGATGGGCAAGGAAGGCTCCGGGCCGGTGCCGCCGTTGGCGTCCATGACTACAAACGCGTCGAAACCTTGATTGGCAAGGGCGTCGACATCCTCGTAGTCGACAGCGCTCACGGTCACTCGGCCAACGTCATCGAAACCGTAAGGAACATTAAGAAACAGTGGGACATCGACGTCGTGGCGGGCAACGTCGCCACGGCCGAAGGGTGTAAGGATCTGATCGCCGCCGGCGCCGACGCCGTTAAGGTCGGCATCGGTCCGGGATCGATCTGCACCACTCGGGTAATTTCCGGCGTCGGTGTGCCACAGATTACGGCAATCCAGCAGGCGGCCGAGGTCGCCGAGCAGGCCGATGTTCCCGTCATCGCCGACGGCGGCATCCGCTACTCGGGCGACGTGACCAAGGCCATCGCTGCCGGGGCCCGTGTGGTCATGCTTGGAGGACTGTTTGCCGGTTTGCAGGAAAGCCCGGGCGCGCAAATCCTGTTCCAAGGTCGCACCTTCAAGGTCTACCGCGGAATGGGTTCGCTGGGAGCCATGGTTCATGGTTCCAGCGAACGCTATCGCCAAGGCAACTCCCGCGGACCGGACAAGTTGGTGCCCGAAGGTGTTGAGGGCCGTGTGCCCTACAAGGGAGAGTTGGGACCGTTCGTCTATCAGCTTGTGGGCGGATTGCGAGCGGGCATGGGTTACTGCGGAACGCGAACCATCGAGGAGTTGCGCAAGGACGCGCGCTTCATCCAGGTTACCTCAGCCAGTGTACGGGAGAGTCATCCCCATGACATCAGTATTACGCAGGAAGCGCCGAACTACAGTACGGAGTACGCCGACGGCGACAAGAAGTAACGCCGTCCCTTGGTTCGGAGATGTCATTGTTGTCAACTCGCCCATGCTCCTTCGCGGAGCGATCCTGTTTCTCGCGGTCCTCTTCTGCGCGATGGTGATCGAAGCGCAGTCGGCACCGACCGACGAATCGGCAGGCACTGCCTCGGTCGCCGATTCGGCCACCTACAGCACTGGCCGCGGCGGCGCCCGGCTGAAATGGCTTGTGCAACGCGCCGATACGCCGGCCGAAGACTCGGCCGTTCGCCAAACTCAATACACGGCCTCATCCGTTCCCTCACGCCGGGTCCGCGTGGCGCAGAGCCAACCGTCCAACGGCGGCCTCGACGCCAATGAACGCCGGCGGACGACCTCGCCGGCCCCCGCCGCGCCCTTGACTGATGACCTGCTGCCCGAGGAACCGGCAACCGACGGGGGGCAATCGGATCTTTCTCCCCGCGAAGTGCCAACCCAGCGTCCCTCGCCGATGCCGAACGCGGCCCCGGCGCCGCGGACCAAGCCGGCCGAAAAATACAACATTCCTCGCGCTCAAGTCGGCCCCAACAGCACCGATAAGTTGCTCGAGCAGTACTACTCCAAACAGCGCACGATGGAAGACGTCTGTCCTTCGCCGAAGGATCTTAAGCCGATCGCCGACTTGAGCACCGATATCGAACCCAAGGGCGGCAACTTCCTCCCCAAGGAGTGCCCGCTGGGGAACGACACCTACCAACAGCGAAACTTCCCGCCGATCACCTACACTTGGACGGCTTCTGGCCTCTGCCACAAGCCGCTTTACTTTGAAGACGTGCAGTTGGAGCGGTATGGCCACATGGCCGGCCCCTGGCTGCAGCCGTTCGCCTCGGCGGCCCACTTCTTCTTCACGGTTCCGATTCTGCCATACAAGATGGGCCTCGAAACGCCCAACGAGTGCATGTACACGCTGGGCTACTACCGGGCCGGCAACTGTGCCCCGTATCTGTTCGATCCGATTCCAATCAGTGCTCGTGGGGCTTTGTTTGAAGCGGGAGCGTGGGTCGGGGGAGTCTTCGCGTTCCCGTAATCTTGCGATGTTCGGCACAGGGAGATCGAACCGCCGGGCCACGCCGGCGGTTCGCGTTTCTTGGCCCCCCGGCAATCGCTGCCGGCCAGAGCCTAGCCGATCCACAGGCCTTCCAGGCGGATTTGGTAAGTATTGCCCGTGCGGTTGATGTAATTGACTAGGCCACTGTGCCGCCATTGAAGCATGCACATGCGCGGCTGGAAGTAATATCTCGCACCCACTTTCAACTCGCATCGTGATTCATGCACCAGGCCCTCGTAGCCCTCGGCAATGTAGTAGCCAAGGTCTTTGTAGCCTTTCTGGCGCGGTTCGAGTGGGCCAGTCACGCACCACGTCATTACACCAGTTTTGTGATCCACTTGCGTTGCAATGCCGCAATGCGTAATCGGACAGCCGCATGACATCCCCAGCGGCCGACCAATCATAATGTCGCCCACCTGAACGTCCAACTCGCGAGTGATCATCGGGTTGTGCGGCAGGATAATCTCGCGCGGCCCCGGCTCTTCAGGAAAATGCTCCAGATAGAAATCGAACTCGCGGCCGAGGCTATCGAGCCAAGACAATTGCCCGCCCGTCGGAGCCACGCGAGGCCGAACGCAGCCGCCGCAGGCTGTCTCGCATGTCTCACCGCCGCTTGCTTCGGCCACGGGCAATGCTTTGGATTCCGGCGCAATTCGATCCTTTGAAAGATGAATACATCGCCGAATCAGGTCCGGTTTTGCAGGCAGTTGTCCTCGCAACTCGTCACAAGTCCGATAGCCACAAATGCCACAATCGAGCCCCGGAAGTTCCACTCTCGCCTCTTGCGTCACTAAGATTCTCCTTCATGGTTTGGTTGCGGCAGTCGCCGCAATGGTCACGCCAGCTAGGTCGCACCCGCCTACTCGCCTCGATAGAACGTCTGATTGTCCAACGCTCGCACAACGCCGAAGTGCGACTGCCAGCCAATTTCCTTCTTGCCTACGCAGATCGTGCAAGTGCCCACCGGGGGATTGCCACGCAGCATCAGCGGCCCATCGATCTCGGCCGACTCAAGCACCTCCGTTACGAGCGGATCGATGCCGATTCCGTGCAAGGCGTTCACCTCGCGAACCATCGTGTTCGGAGCCACGTCCTGAATCCGGGCGCGAAACACCTCGCGCTCCGCCTGGGAAACGCGGTCAATTTTGGTCACGACAGCAATGTCGGCCAACGAGAGCATTGGTCCGACTTTTAGCGGCAAATTCATGCCGCTGGTGGCCTCCAAGACGATCAACCCCAACCCACCGTCCACGTACGGCGCACAACGGAGGCACAAGCCGGCCGTTTCCACTAGCAGCACCTCGCAGCCCGACTGCTCGGCCCATTGGATGGCATCGCCGAGCACCATGACGTGGCAATGATCGGGGCATAATTCGCCCGTATAGACCTTGCGGGTGGGGATACCAAACTCCTTGATCAGCAGTTCGTCCTCGTCGGCGTACTGCACGTCCAATTTGAGAAAGGCAACCCGCTTGCCCGCCTGCAGAATCTTGCGAATGATGTGGCGCAATACCGAAGTCTTGCCGGTGGTGGCCGGTCCAGCACATACGACAACTCTCATGCTACCTCCTGCAACTCTTGAGCGTTCAGCCGTAGACCATGACGCAGTTTGTCGCGCAATGCCGACAGGGCGTCGTCCAACCGGTTCACGTGCGTTGACACACCACGCTCATCCTCATTCGTGTGCAGCACCTTCGTGACGCATCCGCCCTGCATGACGACGCGGAAGTCGCTTAATAGGGCAATCCGTGGATCGTGCGTCACGAAAATGAAGATTTTACGATACTGCCGCAGCAGTTCCACCGCTCGGGTGCGATGGATGCCGGCGTTTTCCACCTCGTCGAGCAGTACGACCGGCGTGCTGCAAATGACCGTGGCGTCGGCGATCAACAGCGCGCGCGTCTGGCCGCCAGAAAGCTCTGTCATGCGATTATCCAGATCGATCGGCTCGCCCGTCAGCTTATTGGCAAACTCGATGGCCTGCTGCACCAACAGCGGCGACTCCTCCGCGCCCGTCCGAATTCGCGAGTGCGTTAACAGAAACTCCCGCACCGGAAGATCGGAAAGAAAGGTCGTGTGCTGCGTGATCAAGGCGATCGGATTCCGCGCGGGGTTATATCGAAATTCCGCGGGGGCCGGCCGATCGTTAATCAGAACCCGACGTGCCGTCGGCGTATCGGCGTCGGCAAACAGTTCAATGTCGTTGATCAGTGTCGTCTTGCCGGAACCGGTCGGTCCGACGATGCTGACGACCTGCCCCATCGTCATATCGATGCGGCCAAAGGATTCGGGCCGGCCATTGCGTCCATGCCCAGCCAAGATCGAGATTTTCTCTATCATAGTTAATGTGCCCGTGCGCGAGGGTGATTCGTTACGTACGCCAATCGAACGGAATCGCCTGAAAGCAAGCCTCGTGCCGCGGTCGAAAAAGACGCTTTGCCGCCGGCTTTTTCGACAAGTGCGCCTATTGCGAGCACGACTTCCGCTTCTTGCCAAGGAAATATGACGGCGAAGGCCATCGCCGACGAAGCGCGGCCCAGCAGAAGTCACGGCCAACAATGCTCCCGGGCGCATTTGGACTTGGCTCGGCACTGAGACGCGCCGTCAGGCTCATCGGCGTCGCATGGTCCTTGCCCGGCAACATGGCTTGCCAGTGTTTTCCCAGTTGCTTACCTTGTAGAGACTGTTCGACAACTCCCAGAAGCGGAAGCGGGAATGTGGGACTTTCTCTGCTATCTCCTGACAGACGGAATCATGTCTTTCCTTGTTGGTGGGATGAAGGAGCAGCCGGCGAGCCGTAGCCGAAGATTGATCGCCCGAGTGCTTTTTGCCCTAGTTGTGGGAGCAGTGGTGTACAGCCTCTGCTACATCCTCATCCATCGCCCCGGGTAAGCGTTGACCTTTCGGCATGTGTCGCTCCTTAGGGCTTGAACTGCCGAGCCGCGGCCGCCGGCGTCTGAATTTGCCTGCGGTGCTGGCAACCGGCGCTTGCCCTGCCGGGGACGCCAAATTCGATTGACCGCTGTGGCGACGTTTAGTAGGATGAGGGCATCTCGATGGGGGGTGTTTCCCTCGGGGCTTTAGGGGCGGCTTCCAGCCTTTTTTCGTCTGCCAACCAAAGGGGAGGCCTGACCAACAAGGGTTGAGGCATTTCTTACGATCGAATACCGGGAGGTGAGCGATGCGGGGTAGAACTCTTTTGGCGCGCGGCAAGGTTTTCTCGTTGCGGGGCGCGGTACTCCTTTTTGCGGGCATGTGTCTTGGCCTGTCGGCACCGGTCGCCTGCGGTGCGATCTTTTCCAGCGGCTACGTCAGTCCGGCCGATCCGAGTTCGTGGACCGATGCGACAACGGCCTACATCGGCGATACGGCCAGCGGCGCTCTAACGGTCAATGGCGGCAGTCTCCTGCGGTCGTCGACAACCTACGTCAGCTCGGGCACCGCGACCATCGAAGGCGATGGCACGCAGTGGAGCAGTACCGGCAAAATTACTGTGGGTAGCAAAGGAAGGCTGGACATCCGCGGGGGCGCCGTTGTGGTCAATTCAGGTGGCGCCACAGGCATTAATTACCCAACAGGTGAGGTCAATGGGGGCATTGTCAATATTGCCGGTGCAGGTTCGCGCTGGAGCACCGACATCATGTACGTGAATTCTGGAACCGTAAATGTCACTAACGGAGGAACCGTTTCCGTGACTTCTGGTTCGGGGATTAATGTGTGGGATGGTAATGGATCATTCAACACTAGTGTGGTTCTGATCGATGGCCCAGGTTCAATTTGGAACACCAACGAGGTTGGGATGTGGGTCGGCACGGGTTCGTTGAAGATCACGGGCGGCGGGCTGCTCACGACCGCATCTACGGGCATATCGAACCAGTTCAGTGGTGTTGGCTGGGGGTTCACTTCCGTTTACGGCCGCGGAGACTATTATGGAATGGCAAAGGTAGATGGCGCCGGCTCGCGATGGTTGAACAACAGTGATCTTCTCGTTGATTGTGGTGTGCTTTCCGTTAGTGGCGGCGGTGCCGTCACGGCGGCCAGTGTTAGCGTAGCCCCCGGCTCTGTGCTTGCCATCGACATTGGCCGAGGCAGTTCGCTTGTTGCTACCGGTGGGAGCATTACGACGTCGTCCCCATGGTGCATTTTCCGGTTTCTTGCCGGTGCCGACGCGGTTTCGGGGACAACAACTGCGCCTATTTCGGCTTCGATTTGGAGCGGAGCGGCCGGCTATCAGGCCATTGGCGGGACATGGAACACTAGCACCCACGAGTTCACCGTGTCGAGCGTGCAGTCGGGTGAGGCCGGAACGCAAGTCTCGATCGATCCGGCCGTTACCCAGCGGGTACTCGTCACCGACGGTGCGACCGGGAATGCGGTCGGCCTGAGTTATTTGGCCGCGAGCACGGCTGGCACGGTGGCCAGCGTGACGGCCACGGAGATAGACAGCTGGCCGTTGAGCAGGCTGGCAGGCTTGATCGCCCCGAATCAGCGCACGCTCGACGCCTGGAACTTCGCATTCAGCGGCACCGTCCCGACGACTGCCAAACCAATGTATCTCTCCTTCGACATCGGCAGCGGCTACGCGTCCAACGATCTCGAAGTCTGGAGTTACAACGGCACGAATTGGACCAAATACGACGCGTTTGACATTACCAGCAATGGAACCTGGGCCAGCTTCAGCATCACCAGCGCCGGCGGCTACGCCGTGGTGGCCACGGTCCCCGAGCCAGGGAGTGTTTTGTTATTAATGTCCGCCCTAATGATGGGCCTTGCGGCACTGCGGCGACGCGGCCGGCTGCAGGGCAATAAGTATTAGCAGTCTGATTTCACCGCAGTGGCGGCAAAGCAATATGGTGAGAGGCACTGCTGGCTTGCCAGCAGTGAAGGGGCAGTGACCTAAACGTCAATAGCGTTGACACAGAACGCAATTTTTCGCGATCGGCCAAAGGCGGCCGAAAAAGTCCCTCGGCCGCATCGCGAAACGTGTCTATTCTCCTCTGATTAGTAATGCAACGAGTATCGTAGGCTGCGTGCTCGCGCACACCGATCATCCTCCTGCAGGTTCACCGCGGGCCATCCCTGAATCCCAGATCACGTCGCAGCGAGGGCAGAAAAACTCAATTGGCTGGTTAGTCTCGCAGGGAGACTGAGGCAAGCGTTCGCCGCAACTCGGACAGCGATAACGCCGAAACATTCGCTCTTGTCTTACCAGACCGACCAGTGCAATAGCACCGGCCGTTAGCGCGCTGCCTAATTGCCATCGCTCATCGTCAAAATAGAAGCCGCCGGCCCAAGCCGCCAGAAAGGGAACGCCGAAGATGAGAGCGTTGGCGAGGTAACGTCTTTTGAAATCAGGATCAAGCTTGCGGGTCGGCATGATTAAGTACCTGGAAGCCAACAGTCACTCCGATGTTCGCTACTCACCGCTGACTTGGTTGCCGTTGAGCATACTAAGCAGTTCCTTGGCTGCCAGGGCCGGGTCGCAGGCGGTGGTAATCGCGCCCGAAACGGCCACGCGGGTGACGCCGGCGGCTAGAACGTCGGGCAGGTGCGCGGCGTCGATGCCGCCGATGGCAAACGCCGGCAATCGGATTTCGGCCGCTACTTGCTTGAGCAATTGCAGCCCGGGAAATTGGTCGAACTGTTTGGTGCCGGAAGGGAACGTTGGGCCGACGCCGATGTAGTTGGCCCCATCGAGGACGGCCTGACGGGCTTGCTCGATGTTATGGGTCGAGACGCCGACGAGCCGGTCGGTGCCGACAATCAGTCGGGCGTCTTTGACCGACAGTTCGTCTTGGCCGACGTGGACACCATCGGCCTGGGACAGGAGGGCGAGGTCCGCCCGATCGTTCATGATGAAGAGTGTTTGGCTTTCCTGGGTAATGGCGCGGAGAAGTTTTGCCCGATCGAGCAACTTGCGATCGGAAAGGGTCTTGTCGCGGAGTTGGACGACGCCGACGCGGGCATCGACCAGGGAGCGGGCGAGTCGCTCAAACCGTTCACGGGTCGTGCCGCCATCGACGAGGACGTAGAGGCGGGCATTGACCAATCGCACCAGACTGGCGCAAGTGGTTTCGAGAGCCTTCTGCAGTGTGTAGGAGCGGTAGCGGAATCGCTGGAACTCTTCGGCCAAGGCCGGGTCGAAGAGCTTGCTGAACTCTTCGAGGGTGCGAAGCGATTCCTGCAGGCGGGAGAAATTGGCCCGCAGCACGCCCACGGCGTCGTCGCGGCGGCGTTCGCTGGACGTGGATAGCACGGTACCAACGTCGGCCTCGGTGTCGCGGGCGAGGATGCGAGCCTCGGGGGCGATCCGGGCCAAGTCCGCGACCATGTCGTGCCGCAGTTGCTTGCACAGAAGCGTGAGGTGTCCATCGTCGAGCACAAAACGGGCGTAGTCTTCGATCACTCGCAGGCCCTCGCGGGCGCGGTTGGCGGCGGCATCCATCGCCCGCAGTGCCGCGGCGTCGTGCGAGGCGGGCGGTTGGACCACGAGGCCATGCTCCTCTTGGGGTGGTTCCTCCAGCGGTAGCGGCGGGTCGAGCGGAGTGACGGGGGCCGCCCCGAAGCCTTGATAGATTTCTTCCTCAAGGCGGGCCGGATCGAGACCGTGAGCGCGGAGCCAGAGGGCCACGTCGTGGGCAGCCGCAGTCAGGCCGAGCAAAAGGTGCTCGGTGGCCAGTTCCATGTGGTGACCGAGCGGATTGAGACGCTCGGTAGCCAGTTGCAGCGAGCACTCGACGTCGGCCGAAAAGGGTTTTCGCAGGCGGCTCATATCGCTGGCGAACGTGGAATCTTCGGCCAGCGCCGGCCAACGCAGGAGGACGGCGGCGGGGTCAATGCGGCAGTTGAGAAGTTTGACGGCGGCCCGGCACTCCGGTTCGCTAAGCAGGCCGAGCAGCAGGGATTCGGCCTCCAATTCGTCACAACCGGCACGATTCGACCAACCGGATGCATAGAGCAAGGCGCGTTCACTGGCGGCGGTGAAATGGAGCAGCATGGTGTTTAGGGCGAAGTGGGTAGTCGCGAAAATAGCTATTTCGACCAGAGGCCAAGAAGCGTGTCGAGGTATTTTGATAAGGTGCCCAGGGCGCGAGACTCTTCTAGTTTGCCAAATTACCGAGGTAGCGGCAATGATCCTAACTCTAATTGGTGATTTTTGTTGCCTTGATTCGGGCTATTCAGGAAGTTACAATTCCCTGGCTTGTAACCAGATAGGATGGTTTTAGCGCCAAGGACGGAGCACGCCATGCGGAGGATGCCGTGGGCAATTTACCTGTGGCCAGGGCTTTGCTTGCTTTGGTCGCATGGCAGTTGGCTCGGCTTGGCGGTGGCGGTTGGCACGGCCGGCGTCTTTGACGTATTGTTGCTTGCCAGCTACGGTTGGAGCGAACTGCTCGGTCCGGGCCTACGTATGGCACTGTGGGCGGTGTTCGGGGTGACATGGTTAGGGTTGCTCGGCTGGTCGATGGGCCGACACCGGAGGGAATCGGCAGGCGGCACGCGTCGCCGTGAAGAGGACCTCTTCGCAACGGCAGTCGACTGTTACTTGAAGGGTGATTACTACCAGACAGAACAAATATTGCGGTCGCTGTTGCGGCGCGATCCGCGAGATGTGGATGCCCGACTGATGCTGGCGACCTTGTTGCGGCATGCGGGGCGATACGACGAGGCGGGGGAGCAGCTAAGCGTGCTGACGCGGTACGAGGCCGCCAGCAAGTGGGAGTTGGAGATCGACGAGGAACGCGAGTTTTTGGCGGACGCGCGGGCAACGAAGCTAGCGGCCGCGGCGTGAAATTTTTCAGTTTGTTGAGGCGATCGGCTTCTAGCGGAGAACAACATGTACGAGCGATTTACTGACCGCGCCCGGAAGGTCATGCAGCTGGCCAACCAGGAAGCACAGCGGTTCAATCACGAATATATTGGCACCGAGCACATCCTGTTGGGCCTGATCAAGGAAGGCAGCGGGGTGGCGGCCAACGTCTTGAAGAACTTGGACGTCGACCTACGCAAGATTCGTCTGGAGGTGGAGAAACTGGTCCAGAGTGGCCCCGATATGGTCACGATGGGCAAGCTGCCGCAGACGCCGCGGGCCAAGAAGGTGATCGAGTACTCGATGGAAGAGGCTCGCAACCTAAACCACAACTACGTGGGCACCGAGCACATTCTGCTGGGCCTGTTGCGGGAGCAAGAAGGCGTGGCCGCCCAGGTGTTGATGAACCTGGGGCTGAAACTCGAGGAAGTCCGTGAGGAGGTGCTCAACCTGCTGGGCCACGGCATGGAAGGCGCCGAAGGCACCGAGCGCGGCGGGACCCTGCCGGGCACGGGTGGCGGCGGAGCGACCGGCGAGCAGCAGCGGGCCGGAAAGTCGAAGACGCCGGCGCTGGACAGCTTTGGCCGCGACCTGACCGAGTTGGCCCGCCAGGGTAAGCTCGATCCGGTGATTGGCCGGGAAAAGGAAATCGAGCGGACGATGCAGATTCTCGGCCGCCGCACGAAGAATAACCCGGTGTTGCTGGGCGAGGCCGGTGTGGGCAAGACGGCGATCGTCGAAGGTTTCGCCCAACGCGTGGTTGAAGGCAACGTGCCGGAATTGCTTCTGGATCGGCGGATCGTGGTGCTCGACTTGGCGATGATGGTTGCCGGGACAAAGTACCGCGGCCAGTTCGAGGAACGCATCAAGGCGGTGATGAACGAAGTCCGCCGGGCGAAGAACACGATCCTGTTCATCGACGAATTGCACACGTTGGTTGGCGCCGGTGGCGCGGAAGGCGCGATCGACGCCAGTAACGTGTTAAAGCCGGCCTTGTCGCGCGGCGAAATCCAGTGCATTGGCGCTACGACGCTGGACGAGTACCGCAAGTACATCGAGAAGGACAGCGCGTTGGATCGGCGTTTCCAGGTCGTGATGGTTGAGCCGGCCAGCAAGAACGAAGCCGTGGAGATTCTCAAGGGGCTTCGTGATCGCTACGAGCATCACCACCACGTGCGGATCACCGACGATGCCGTGGCGGCGGCGGTCGAATTGTCAAGCCGTTACATCACGGGGCGGTGTCTGCCGGACAAGGCGATCGACGTGATCGACGAGGCAGGCGCCCGCGTGCACCTGAAGTCAATGACCCGTCCGCCAGACCTCAAGGAAATCGACGAGGAGGTCGAGAAACTCAACAAGGAGAAGGAAGAGGCGGTCGCCAACCAGGATTTCGAGAAGGCGGCAGCGCTCCGCGACCAGGCCGACAAGCTCAAGAAGAAAAAACAGACCATCACGCACGAGTGGCGCGAAAAGTCGCGGGAAACCGACGGCGTGGTCGACGAGGAAGTGATTGCCGAAGTTGTGTCGAAGATCACCGGCGTGCCGCTGACGCGGATGACGACCGAAGACTCGAAGCGGCTGATGCGGATGGAGGAGGAACTCCACAAACGCGTGGTCAGTCAGGACGAGGCGATCAAGTCGATCTCGAAGGCCGTGCGCCGCAGTCGCAGCGGGTTGAAGGATCCGAAGCGGCCCACCGGCTGCTTCATCTTCGCCGGTCCTACGGGCGTCGGCAAGACGTTGCTGGCCAAGGCGCTGGCCGAGTTCATGTTCGGCGATTCGGAAGCGTTGGTGCAAATCGACATGTCGGAGTACATGGAGAAGCACAACGTGAGCCGGTTGATCGGCGCTCCTCCGGGCTACGTCGGCTACGAGGAAGGCGGCCAGTTGACCGAGAAGATTCGCCGCCGGCCATACGCCGTGGTGCTGTTGGACGAAATCGAGAAGGCCCATCCGGACGTCTTCAACATGCTGTTGCAGATTATGGAAGAAGGCCGCTTGACCGACAGCTTCGGTCGCAACGTTGACTTCCGCAACACGATCCTGATCATGACCACCAACGCCGGCGCCGAAGCGATCAAGAACGAATCGGCCTTCGGCTTCCAGAAGCCGGACGACGACGCGTCGTACGACAGCATGAAGGCTCGCGTGCAGGATCAGATCGAAAAGGTCTTCCGGCCCGAGTTCCTTGGCCGCATGGACGACGTGATCGTGTTCCGCCACCTGACGCAGGACGACTTGGTCGGCGTGGTCGAGATGGAACTGAGCAAGGTTCGCGAGCGGCTGGCCGAGCGTGGCTTGAAGTTGCTGTTGACCGACGAGGCCAAGAAATTCCTGGTCAAGAAGGGAAGCAACCTCGACTTCGGCGCCCGACCACTGCGTCGTGCGATCGAGAGCTTTGTGGAAGACCCGCTGTCCGAGGAACTGCTCAAGGGCGAGTTCCAAGGGATGGATACGGTCACCGTGGAGGTCAAGGAGATCGCCGAGAAGAAGCAGTTGGTGTTCGTCGGCTCGCGCAGCGAATCGGCGGGCGACCTGCAGGCCGTGGGCGTGTCGGCCGATGGCCACGAGGCGACGGCGTAACGACTTGGTTTAAGACGTATCACCCCGCCCGGCACTGGTCTGGCGGGGTGTTTTGTTTTCTTGGCGGTCGAGGTAAATTGAAGCAATGCTGGCGTCCGAGTAGTCTGCGGCAAGATCCCTCGCTCTGGTCAGGTTGACACGCGGCATTGGACGCGAACACCGAAGCTACCAAGTTATGCGAATCCTGATTGTCGACGACGAGAAGATCAAGCGAATCACCCTGGCCGATGATCTGGCTACGCAGGGGCACCAGGTCGTCAGCGCGGCCGATGGCGAAGAGGCGTGGGAAAAACTGACTGCCGGGCGGTTCGACGTGGTGGTGACCGACCTCAAAATGCCCAAGGTCGACGGCATCGAGGTGTTGAAGCGGATCAAGCAGGATCCGGCGAACAGTTCGGTCGAGGTGATCATGATGACCGCCTACGGCAGCATCCCCGTGGCCGTCGAGGCGATCAAGCTGGGGGCTTTCGATTTCGTCACCAAGCCGTTCCGCAACGAGGATCTCTTCCCGCTGATCGCACGGATCGAGCGGCAGCGGCAATCTACCGCGGCCGACGCACCGGCGGCGACGGGCTATTCCGTGGCGGACGTCGAGGCGACGATCCTCGGCCGTTCGAGCGGCATCGAGCGTGTCCGACGGATGATCGAAATTTCGGCCAAGACCGATGCCAATGTGCTGCTCTACGGCGAGACGGGCGTCGGCAAGGATTTGATCGCGACAACGATCCATCGCAATTCCCACCGCCGGCGGTTCCCGTACGTTAAGGTCGGCTGCACGCTGTTTCCGCCGCAGTTGATCGAAAGCGAATTGTACGGGCACGAAAAAGGATCGTTCACTGGCGCCGAACAGCAGCGAAAAGGGCGTTTCGACCTGGCCGAAGACGGCACGCTGTATCTCGACGACGTCGACGACATTCCCTTGGAGCAGCAATCGAAGCTGTTGCGGGCGATTGAAGAAAAAGTTTTTGAGCGGGTGGGCGGCACGTCGTTGATCAAGGCCAACGTGCGGATCATCGCCTCGACCAAACGAAACTTGCTGGAAAAGATCGGTGAAGGGACGTTTCGCGAGGACCTTTACTATCGGTTGGATGTGTTGCGGATCAACATTCCGCCGTTGCGCGAGCGTCGCGAAGACGTGCCGCTGCTGACCGAGCATCTTTTGAGGCGGATTGCCGGCGAGCGGCCGTGCGCGATTGAACCGGCGGCCGTGCAGATTCTGTCGCGCCACGATTGGCCGGGAAATGTCCGTGAACTGTATCACACCTTGGAGCGGACCTACTTAATTGGCAGTGGCCGGATCACAGCCGAAATTCTGGCGGCGGAAATTGGCGGACCCGATCCGAATCAGCGGTTCCCGGTCGGCGGTTTTCAAGCGGCTATCGATCATGCCGAGAAGCAATTGCTGCAAGATGCCTTGCGGAACTCGGGCGGTAACAAGACGGCCGCCGCCGCCGCGCTTGGGATGAAAGCCTCGACGTTCCGCGACAAGCTGGCCAAGCACGGACTGGGGTAGATTCTCCCCTCGCCAGCAATACGGCACTGCACATCGGTGGAGGAAACTCTCCAATCGCCATGATTTGTCTTGTGCATGTTACAGTGGCCTGTAGCGTCGAAAGCTTGACGCTAGACAATCGCGAAATTTGGCTCCAGGTTCCTGGCGGGATGGCGGGGAACTCCGTCAGCCGAGTTCGATCGGCGGAAAACTACAAGAACTTCGCTTGACACGATTGTTCGTCTGTACTAAAACGGCTAGTACAGTTAGCGAGGTGCCTGTGGAGTTCTCCATCGACCCCAACAGCCGTCAGCCGATCTGCCGGCAATTGAGCCAGCAGATTCGCGAAGGAGTGGCGCGTGGCACCCTCGAAACGGATGAAAAATTGCCGTCGGTACGGGAGCTATCGCGTCACCTGGTTATCAATCCCAACACCGTAGCACGAGTCTACAGTGATTTGGAGCGGGAAGGCGTCTTGAAAATCTTCCCGGGGCGGGGCGTGTTCGTCGCACAACTTGGAAGCGACCTGTCGCGGAAGGTTCGACAGGAGCGGCTCCGCGAGGCGATCGATTGTTTACTCACACAGGCGGTCCATCTGGGATTCACCGCCGAAGAGGTTGTCGCCCTGTTGTCGCAGCAGATCAAGCATTTTCAGTGGCGGTCGAAGGATTCTTAACGTATCGAAGGGGCCATCATGCCGGACGTGATCACTACCGATCGGCTGACCAAGTACTATGGCAGCCAGTGCGTCGTCGACAGTCTTAACTTGCGGATTGCTCAAGGGACAGTCTATGGGCTGCTGGGGCGCAATGGTGCCGGCAAGTCGACGACGATCAAAATGCTGCTCGGCATGGCGCAGCCCAGCTATGGGCGGGCGGAAGTGTTGGGTGAAGAAGCCACGCAACTGCGGCCGGAAACCAGGGCCCGCATCGCCTATCTCGCCGAGGGGCATCCGTTGTATCGCTGGATGACCATTCGACAAGCCGCAGATTTTACGCGGCCGTTCTATGGTGACCGGTGGAATCAGCCGCTTTTCGACCGAATTCTCGACCACTTCGAGCTGTTGCCCAGCCGTCGCATTCGTCGGCTCTCTCGCGGGCAGCAGGCCCAAGTCGCCTTGGCACTGGCGGTGGCCACCGACCCGGAATTGCTGATCCTCGATGATCCCACGTTAGGTCTGGATACGGTGGTCCGTCGAGATTTTCTCGAATCGTTAATCCAGATTATCCAGCGGCGTGGCCGCACCATTCTGTTCAGTTCGCACATCCTCAACGACGTGGAACGGGTGGCCGATCGAATTGGGGTGCTGGTCGAAGGAGTGTTACGAGTCGACTGCCCAACCGACGTGTTCCGGCAGTCGGTGCGGAAGGTGCATTTGGCTTTCGACCGGGAGCCGCCCGCGATGCCGTCCTGCCCTGGTGTCGTCAGCCATCATCCCAACGGGCGGAAGATCGAGCTGGTCGTGGTCGGATTGGGCGATGCGCATCGGGAGCTTTTCGAGTCGCTGAGGCCGTGCCGAGTGGACGTAATGGAGTTCAACCTGGAAGACGCGTTCATCGAATTCACTCGCGGCCGTCGCAAGACTGTGCCAATCTTTGCCGAGGAGGAGGCTCATGCTTAGAGCCATAGTGATCAAGGAATTGCGAGAGATACGGGGCATCGCTTTGTTAATCGCGGCGGCCTATCTGTATTTGGCGATGGTATCGGCCAATCCACGACTCCTGCCTTTTGCCCAGGGGGCGATGTTCACGCCCTTTGTACACCAAGACTTCTTTACGATTTGGTTTGTCTGGATTTCGCTGGCCGTGGTCATCGCCTTGGGTTTGCGGCAGACGATCGGCGAATCGGTTCAAGGGACATACCCTTTTCTCTTTCACCGACCCTCCACGAGGAATCGACTGATGGCGGCCAAGCTGGCAGTGGGCAGTAGTATCTATCTCGCTTGCGGCGCTTTGGCGATCTTGGCCGTCGGGCTCTGGGCCGCTGCGCCGGGAACGTACCACGGGCCGTTTGAGTGGTCGATGACCGTCCAGACCTGGATCCTATGGCTGGCGACAACCGTGGTGTATCTCGGCGCCTTTCTTGTCGGGGTTCGGCCGGCGTGTTGGTTCGGAACTCGTCTCTTCCCGTTGCTGGCGGCTGGGGTATTGATGTTCGGCGTAATGATGATGTACTACTTGACGTATTGGCCGTGGCTTGCGGTAGCACTGATCCTGACAATCGACGCCGGCATGGTCGCAGTAATCGTGCTGGTCGTTCGAACCCGGGACTATTCCTGAGAATTCCTTTGACGGAGCGAGGATGATGGCAACGCGAAAGGCACAAGTCCAAACGGCGATTCTCGCGGCCTTCCTTGCTGCGGGGGCGGGAGTGGTGTGGGCCGCGGGGGTGGGCATTGTGTATCTAGTTGTCGCCGCCCTGTTTCCTGTGACCGAAGAGGTGCGCGAGCAGCTTTACGTCCTTCCTGATGGGAGACCGGCGATCGCTCGGCCAGAGAAGGGGGACGTGGTCTTTCGGACATTGGACGGCAAGCCGGCGAAACCTCCCTACTGGCCCGGAGTGGCGCCAGCGGCCCTGAAGGAAGATCTGCGGGAACCAGAGCTTCAGGCTTTGGACTGGCAATCGCGGTTGGTCTATTTGTCGCGTTACTGGAGGAAAGGTTTCTTTTGGTTCTTCGTCCACGACGGAGATAGCCCGGGGCGCGGTTACATTCTTGGTTCCGACATCGAAACGAAACGTGCGACCGCCTATGTGGGAACGAAGGGGTTCCGTTCGGACAAACCGCCCTATGAAGAGCAGTTTCGGATGGATGTGAGAAATCTAAAGAAGTACGAGACGTACCAAAACCGCTTCTTATTTCTGGTGACCGAGGATGGCCTTGTGCTGGTGGACTTTGAGCAACGCATGGTGCGATGCCTGGGCAAGGTTCCTGACGTGATTTCGGCACAGGAATCGCGACGAGACCCGCTGATCAGAGATCCGTACCAGGAGGCGGTGCCCGATTTGCTCCTGGTCCGCACGCCGGATCACGTGGTGAGCATCGACTTCGAAGGGCGGGAAGTCGAGAGATGGGTCATTCCTCCTGGGCTGCGTGGGGCTCCTCTCTCTTGGCAACGATTGCCCAATCGCCAGTCCCTGGTTCGCACAACGAATCTACAAGGCCGGCTCGGCAATGAGTTGTTCTGGATTGAGCCGACGGGCAAGGTGGTCCGACATCTCCAGGTGGATCTTGCGGTGATCAAGCCAGACCATCGGCCATGGACTACGCGGTTGGCACAGAAGATGGCCCAATTGCTGGCCGTGCCGTCAGCGCCGGTGCTTGGATTGATTCTGGCCGGCGATCCGTGGGACTTCGAGGCAAGCGGCAGAAGTCGCCCGCGGTCGCTCCCCTATCCACTTGCGCTTGCCGGGGCGTGGCGCGACTACCGCTGGTCGATCGAAGTCAATCTCGTACTGGCCGCCGTTCTAAGCGTTTGCTGCTATCGTCGCCATCGAGGGCACGGGCTGCCGGCGGCCGGCGGTTGGGCCCTGTTCGTGCTGATATTCGGCGTGCCGGCTTACCTCGGGTATTTGGCCCATCGCAAGTGGCCGGAGCGTCTGCCTTGTCCGAGCTGTCAGCAGCCAGTGCCGCGGGATCGGCCGGGGTGCCTTGCCTGCGGCAAAGAGTTTCCGCAGCCGGCACTCACCGGCGTCGAGGTGTTTGCGTAACCACGAGACTCCTCGATGTGCTTCTCGCCATTGCCATGCAAGCGTGGCGGTCACAGTGTCCCCTGGAACGCTTGCGGCAGGAGCCTTCGCTTCGCTCAAGATGACGGATTCGCCCCGGTCGGCGAATTGGCAATCGATCACCAACAGACTACACGCTCCGCAGCACCTGGTACAGCCGCTGATAGCGCTCAAATTGCTCGGTATAGTGGGCGTGACGCAACGGGTTGGGCTCGAAGACTCGGCCGGTTGTGATCCACTGGCGGGCCAGATCGCGAACGGGCGTCTGCAAGCGCGCGGCAGCGGCCAACATCGCCGCGCCACAGCAGCCGGCCTCGGTCGTGGGCACGGTGGTCAGCGGCACGCCCAGCACATCGGCCTTCAATTGGTTCCAACGATCATTGCGAGCACCGCCGCCGGTCGCGCGGAATTGGTGAATCGCCACGCCGGCGCGGGCCAACAGATCGGTGTTCGCTCGCATTTCGTAGGCCACGCCCTCTAGCAGTCCTCGAAGAATCTCCGCTCGCGATGTCGCGAGCCGCAGACCGTAAATCGCGCCTGGCGTGTGCAGGTCGAAGTGAGGCGTGCCGCTCGGTGTGAAATAGGGCAGCACCAGCAACGAAGTGGGCTCGTCGGGCATCTGGTCCAAAATCACTTCATACGGGCTGCAGCCGCGGCGCTCGGCCTCCGCCCGCTCCAACGTAGCGAACTGATCGCGATACCATTGCAGCAGGTTGCCGCCCGTCAGGCAGAAGGCGATCGTGCCGTACATGTTGGGCAGGCAGGCGTCGTACGTGCAGAGGTTGCCGACCATCAGGTCGGGCGAGAACACCGGTTGCTCAAACACGGGGGCGAGACACTCGACCGTGCCCGTGGCGTACATCGCTTCGCCGGGCTCGGCAATGCCAGCCCCGAGGGCCGAGCACATCTGGTCGTGGCCGCCGGTGACGACAACGACCTTGTCGCCCAGTCCCAGCGATGCGGCGACGTGATGCGGAATCGTGCCAACGACTGCGCCAGAGGGCAGCGGCGTGGCCAATTTTTGCGGATCGAGATCGATGGCGGCAAGGATCTCCAGCGACCAGCGGTGGCTGCTCACATCGAAGGTCATCGTGCGACCAGCCAGCGGCCAACCGATGTGCGGCGGCACGCCAAGCCGCGAATGGATCAAATCCTCGAAGCAAAGGAACTTTGCCGCCGTGCGCCAAATGTCTGGGCGATGCTCTCGGGTCCAGAGCATCTTGAAGAGCGTGTACATCGGATGGGGCGTCTGACCGGTGATGCGGTAGAGCCGTTCGCGTCCGAAGGTCTCGGGCCACTGGCAGGAGATGGCCGCCGCGCGGGTGTCGGAGGAGACCATGGCGGGAGCCAATATGCGCCCGGCAGCGTCGACGGGCACGAAAGCCTCGCCCTGGCTGGAGACGGCCATTGCGATGACCGAATCAGCAGATGAGGCGGCCACTGCTTCGGCGATGACAGCGAAGCATTCACGCGAGACCTGTTCGGCGTCAAGTTCTGCCCAGCCATCGTGAGAGTGTTTTACCGGGTACTCGCGATAGGCGCGAGCCAACTGCCGGCCCTCGACGTTGAAAACAACTGCCTTGCAACCGGAGGTGCCGACGTCCAAGCCGAGAAAGCTCATTTTTCGTGGTCAGTGGTTAATGGTCGAAATCCTACACTCTCGTTACCTCGAACCCCAGGTATTTCGTCAGTGCCTCGCACACCGGGGCTGCGCACAAGCCGGGCGTGACGGTTACGTGGTGTCGGTGGCCGGCCATGCCGATCGTCAGCAGCGTATCTTGCAGGTTCTTGATCTCGGCCACGCCGGCGCAGCCGAAGAACTCGGCAGGCACCGGATCGGACGTGAAGCTGCCCTCGCCCAGATAGGTTTGGATGATGCCATCGCGGGTGAGCAGTCCGCCGAAGGTGAAGGGGCTTGGGGCGATGCGGCCGGTGTTACAGCCATAGCTGCGGCCCGGGCCGAGGACCGTGTCGAGGATCGCGTGGCCGGAGATTGCGCCCTGGCCGACCATCATCCGCCGCGGCACGGGGCCGCAGTGGAAGAGGATGCATTTGTCGGGGTCCTCGCCGTAGTTGTTGTTCCAGTCGAGGCAGGCGGCTACGTTGTTCGAGGCCTTTTGCAGGGCGTACATCATGATCGCGCTGCCGGTGTCGACTTCGCAGGCGGCCGGTACGCCGCGATCGTTCATTTCGCTGAGAATTACGCAGGGCGAAATGCCGAATTCCTGCTGAATTTCCAGCCAGCAGCGGATCGAGATCGCGTCCAGGCTCATTTCTTCGACCACTTCGTCGATGGTCACGGCCAGTCGGACCAGGTTTTCGAAGGCGGCCGGTGGGACGTCGGTCCACGAGGTATACCGCTTCAGGACGTCGGCCTTGGTGGCCAGCCGGCGGTCGTTCTCGTTCAGTCCGCGAGCCCGGCGGAAAATGTCGGAGAGGTCGGCGGTTTCGACGGTGATGCCACCGCTTTGGAGCGTGCCTTCGTCGATGCGAACCGTCTTGAACGCCGTGGTGCGGGCGCCGAGGGCACCGACGGTAAGCGACTTCATCCCGCGAACCACGCGGCAGAGGCGGGCGAAATAGTCGAGGTTGGCCGCGAAGTCGCTATGACAGGGATGAACGACGTGCGGCGTCAGGGCCGTGAAAGGAACACTGTTTTGGCAAAGCACATCCATCACCGAGAGCTTGCCGCAGAAGGAGTCGCGACGCTGGCTGGGGCTCATGCCGTCGAGCGTGTCGGGATAGGCCTGGACGAAGATCGGCATGCGGGCATCGCGGAGCGCGGCGATCGCCCCGTTTTCGTCGCCGAAGTTGGGCAGGGACAGGATCACCCCGTCCACGGTTTCGCGGTTTTGATCGAGGAAGCGAGCGAACGTCCGACCCTCTTCGACCGATTCGATTGCACCATGGCGGGTGGCGTCGTCGGGGAGCATCAAGGCCCGGTGCCCTTGGCGTTCGACGGCCTCGCGGATCTCGATTTTTGCCGAGGCGATTAGCGAGGCGGGAAAGAAGCCGCGATTGCCAAAGAGGACGGCAAAGGTGCAGTTGTCGGTCTTCATCGGAGCTGGTCTCTTATCCTGTGCTGCGGCAGAAACACTCGGTCCGGCAAGGCGAGATGGGACCGGGTACGATGCCGGGCATCTTAACGGAGTTGCGAATAAGCTGCAATCGATCGTTTGCGAAAGGTGGTGGGCGGCGTTAAGATAAGGCCACCCGAGCTGCCGGCAAAGCTCCCTTGTTGCAAGAGGTGAACGATGAAATTGGCAACAATTGCCTGGTTTGCAGTGTTTTTCGTGGCCGGTACCGCAACGGCCGCTGAGAACGGTGGCCGATCGATCACGGTAACGCACGGCACAATTGAGCGGGCCTTTGTCTCGTTTCGCATTAGCCCGCAGCAATGGATGCCCGAGCAGCGTTTTTCGGAACTGATGGCGCTCTTTGCCCGGCACCCGGGCGCGACCGACGAGATCACTTTTTTCACGTCGCATACGCATCCCCCGATGCCGTTGGAGGTGGTCCAGCAACGCTGTGAATTGTTGTCCGAGCGGATGCGGCAAGCGCGGATGCATGGCTATCGAGCCGGCATCAACGTGCTGGCGACAATGGGGCACCATGACGAGAACCTGGCGAACTCGTTGGCCGGCAACTACACGCGCGTGACGGACATCCAGGGGAAGGTGTGTCGGGGATCTTTTTGCCCCAACGACACGCGGTTTCTCGAGTACGTACGCGAGTTGTATCGCATGGTTGCCAGGGCCCATCCGGATTACATCTGGATTGATGACGACATTCGATTGGCGGGGCACATGCCGTTGGGACTTACCTGCTTTTGCGATCGCTGTCTGGAGATCTTCGAGAAGGAATGCGGCACGAAGTACACGCGCGAGAGTTTCGTTACGGCGGTCAACGAGGGGCCGCTGGAGCGGCGGTTGGCCGTAAGGAAAGCCTGGCTGGCCCACAACCGGGCAACCGTCGGCCGGCTGCTAACGGTGATCGAGCGCGCGGTGCATGAGGTGCAGCCGGGGCTGCCGCTGGGCTTTATGACGACCGATCGATTTCACGAGGGGTACGACTTTCCCGGATGGGCCGCGGCCTTGGCTGGACCTTCGAAATCGCCCGTCTACTGGCGGCCTGGCGGCGGCTATTACGAGGATGTGACGACAAACGGCCTGATCGAAAAGTCGCACAGCATCGGGCGGCAAGTGTCGTTGCTGCCGGCAAGCGTGATTTCGATCCAGTCGGAGATCGAAAACTTTCCTTGTCAGCCTTTGACCAAGTCGGTGCATATCACGACGTTGGAAGCTGGTTCGCACATTGGAGCGGGCTGTACGGGGGCCGCCTTCAGCGTTTTGACCGGAAATGACGAGCCGCTCGATGAGTTTGAGCCGATGGTGGCGCGGATCGAATGGTGTCGGCCGTTCTACGACCGGCTGGCCAAAGCGGTGGGACGGACGCCGCCGCGAGGCGTGTTCGTGGCTTGGAATATGGACACCGCCGCAGCCCTGAAGGCGGACGCTGGACAGTGGTTCGTCTTCGGCAGCCTGTCGTATCTGAACCAGGCGTCGAGATTGTTGGACCTGGGCTTGCCGGCAGCGTATGGCCTGGATGCGGCAGCGGCCACGGTGCTTTCCTGGCAAGCGGCCAGCACCCTGTCGGACGAAGAGATAACGAAGATTCTCTCGACCGGCGTGTACATGGACGGCGCGACGCTGCAGGTCCTGAACGACCGTGGGTTCCAGAAGCTGACGGGGTTGGCCGTTGAGCGGACCTTGCCGATTGACTGTCTGGAGGAGTTGACCGAACACCGGCTGAACGGTCCGTATGCCGGTCGGCCGCGAGATTGCCGGCAATCGTTCAACCACAGTCCGGCCTACGCCCTGAAAAAACTGGACGGGAAGGTGGAGACGCTAGCGCGGCTCGTCAACTACGCCGGCGAGGAGGTGGCGGCCTGCGGGATGGCCGTGTACGAGAACCGCCGGGGCGGGCGGGTTTGCGTGGGAGGCTACTTTCCCTGGACGCTGATTCACAATCAGGCGAAATCGGCTCAGTTAAAGGCTGTGCTGCGATGGTTGTCACGCGACGAATTGCCGGCCTACGTGGCGTCGTTTCACAAAGTCAATCTTTGGACGCGACCGTTGGGCGAGGGACGGATGTCGATCGTGATGATTAACGCGAGTTTTGATCCGGCCGACAATCTGCTCCTGGCCGTGCGAAGCGACGCCGAGAAGATCACGGTTGTCGATATGGACGGGCGGGCGATTTCTGTGGCCGAAAGTGGTCAGGACGGTCGATACCGACGATTTACGTTGCCCAAAATGGCGCCGTGGACGGCCAGATTGGTGACGATCGAGTAGGACGATTAGCTAAACCGTGCGGCGGTTTGTGGCTGGCGGGTGGGTCGCGGATTTCCGTGGCGCGGGGCGAAATTCCGTGGAAGGAGCGGCCGATTTGTGCCGAAGTTGGCTTAAAACGCTTGGCGCAACCCCAGGGGACCATTAGGATTAGACGTTTGCTTGGGGGCAGTGGGTAGTGGTGGTACGCGGGTTGCTAAAAGCAACGTCCTCTCGCTCCAGGCGGTTAGCCAACGATGGGCGGGGGAAGAATTACCGGAGAAAGATAATGGCAGCGCATATTGCCGAAAAAAAAGGCACCTTCCTCGAAGAGGTCATTGAGGCGACGCCCGGCGGCGAGCGGTTGGTTCACTGCCTGCAGTGCGGCAGTTGCGGTGGCTCGTGCCCCAGCGGGGCCGACATGGAATACACGCCACGCACGCTGTTCGCGATGATTTCCGGCGGGGACCGGGAGGCGGTGCTGGCGGCCAACACGATGTGGGCGTGCGTCTCCTGCTATTTCTGCACCAGCCGCTGCCCGCAGAACATTCCGATCACCGACATCATGTACACGCTGAAGCGGATTTCGATTGCCGAGCGGCGGTACAAGAACACCGATGCCCCGGCATTGGCGAAGACGTTCACTGACTTCGTGGACAAGTATGGCCGCAGCTACGAAGCGGGCTTGGCCACCGGATACCATCTGCTGAAACGCTGGAAGCCGATTCAGTTGATGAAGATGGGACCGATGGGCGTCCAGATGTTTACCAAGGGTCGCATGGCGATCCTGCCGACCAAAATCCGACAAATCGACCAGCTCCAGGCGATCATCAAGAAGGCCAAGGAACTGAGCGCGAGCGAAAAGAAGTAAGAAGCGGGATTAGGGATTGGGGACTAGGGATTGGATCAATGCCGATGCCCAGTCTTCCGTTTCTAATCCCTAATCCCTACCCTCTAATCCCTTGAATCATGAAATACGCTTACTACCCCGGTTGTTCGTTGGAGTGCAACGCCGCCGCCTACGATAATTCCGTACACGAGGTGGCTGATCTGTTGGGGATCAAGCTGCAGACGCTCGACGACTGGAATTGCTGCGGCGCGACGGAGTATTTCAGCCAGGACGAGTTGACGGCCTGTGCGGTAATTGCCCGCAACCTGGCCTTGGTCGAGCCGCAAGTCAATCAGTTGGTGGCCCCGTGTGCGGCGTGCTACCTGAACCTGAAGAAGACCGACCGCCTGATGAGCGATCATGCCGAGTTGGGCGCGAAGGTTAACGAGTGCCTGGCGGCCGGTGGGTTGAACTATAAGCCGGGGCGGGTCACGGTGCGTCACATGCTGGACGTGATCGTCGACGATATCGGCGAGACGGCCGTCCGTGACAAGGTGGTGCGTCCGCTGACCGGGTTGAAGGTGGCGCCGTACTACGGTTGCCAGGTGGTGCGACCGATCGCCGACGGCGACTGCACCGAATACCCGATGAAGATGGATCACTTGTTGACCTGGATTGGGGCCGAGGTGGTAGATTATCCGGTCAAGGCCCACTGCTGCGGTGGCCACATGACGCAGATCAGCGAGCCGCAGGCGTTTGAGTTGATTCGCCGCCTGCTGCAGAGCGCCCAGGATTACCAAGCGGACATGATTCTGTGCATGTGCCCGATGTGCCAATTGAACCTGGACGGCTACCAAGGTCGCGTGAACGGCTTCTTCGGCAGCGATTTCAAATTGCCGATTATGTACTTTACCCAGATGTTGGGCATCGCTTTCGGGCTGGAGCCGAAGAAGTTGGGTTTCGGCAAGGAACTGGTGGCGGCGTTGCCGGTGTTGAAGGCGAAGTTGAACGGACAATTCGCGCTAAGCTAAGGGGGTTGTCAGTAATCGGTTGTCAGTTATCAGTCAGTGCTGGCAACTGAAGATTGAGGACTGAACACTGAGAACTGAACACTCCGAACGGAGACTTGACTATGGCCGAGAAGATCGGCATTTACGTGTGCCACTGTGGCAGCAATATCGCGGGTACGGTGGACGTCGAGGAAGTCGCCCGCTGGGCCGGCGTGAACGTCAAGGACGTTGTAATCTCCAAGGATTACAAGTTCATGTGTTCGTCGCTGGGTCAGCAGATGATCGAAGACGACATCAAGAAGGAAGGGCTTACCGGCGTCGTCGTGGGCGCTTGCTCGCCGCACCTGCACGAGAAGACGTTCCGCGCGACTTGCAGCCGGGCCGGCTTGAATCCGTTCCTCTGCCAGATGACCAATCTGCGCGAGCACGTCTCGTGGGTCAACAGCGACAAGGAGGCCGGTACGGTCAAGGCCAAGTCGCTGATTTCGGCGGCCGCCGAGCGTGTCAAGCATCAGGCTCCGCTGGAACCGATGCGGGTCAAAGTCAATCCTGCCACTTTGGTTGTTGGCGGCGGCATCGCCGGTCTGCAAGCAACGCTGGAACTGGCTGACGCCGGGTACCACGTGTACCTGGTGGAGCGCGAGCCGTCGATTGGCGGCCACATGGCCCAGTTCGACAAGACATTCCCCACGCTGGACTGCTCGGCGTGCATCCTGACGCCGAAAATGTCGGAAGTCGGCCAGCACGAGAACGTGACGATGCTGACCTACTCCGAATTGGAAGAAGTCAGCGGCTCGGTGGGCAACTTCAAGGTCAAGATCCGCAAGAAGGCCCGCTATGTGAATTATGACAAGTGCACGGGCTGTGGGATTTGCGTAGAGAAGTGCCCGCGGAAGGTGATCGACGACGTGTTCGAGGTTGGCATGGGCCATCGGAAGGCGATCTATACGCCGTTCCCGCAAGCCGTGCCGCGCGTGCCGGTGATCGACACGGCCAACTGCACCTACTTCACGAAGGGCAAGTGCCAGGTGTGCTCGAAGATCTGCCCGACGGCGGCCATCGACTACGAGCAGCAGGACGAGATCGTCGAGTTGGAAGTCGGGAACATTATCATGGCGACCGGCTGGAAGCTGTTCGACTGCAAGAAGATTCCGCAGTACGGCTACGGCCGCCTGGCCAATGTCTACACGAACATGGAGTTCGAGCGGCTGTGCAATGCGGCCGGGCCGACCAACGGCAAGATCGTGCTCCGCGACGGCAAGACCGAGCCGAAGTCGGTGGCGATCATCCACTGCGTCGGCAGCCGAGACGTGAAGACGAATCCCTACTGCTCGTCGGTTTGCTGCATGGCGGCGTTGAAACTCGAACACCTGATCCTGGAGAAGACCAAGGCCGAGGTGTACGCGTTCTATATTGACATGCGGACGCCGATGAAGGAGTACGAAGAGTTCTATCAACGGCTGCTGGAAGAGGGCGTGCATTTCGTTCGCGGCAAAGTGGCCGAAGTGACCGACGCCGCCCGGATGCCGGACGAACAGGGCAAGCTGATCGTGCAGGTGGAAGACACCCTCGTCGGCAAGCAGCGGCGGATTCCGGTGGACATGGTGGTGTTGATGGGCGCCATCGAGCCGCAGGCCGATGCCAAGGAGATCGGCCTGAAGTGCGGCATTTCCTGCAGCATGGCCGGCTGGTACACCGAGCGTCATCCGAAGTTGGACCCGGTGGCGACCATGACCGACGGCGTGTTCGTGGCCGGCGTCTGCCAGGGACCGAAGGACATTCCGGCGTCCGTGGCCCAAGGCGCCGCCGCCGCCGCACGCGTGCAAGGCATGATCACCAAGGGCGAAGTGTTGATCGAGCCGATCGTGGCCTCGATCAACGAGGAAGGTTGCTCGGGCTGCCGGATCTGCAACACGATGTGCCCGTACAACGCGATTGAGTTCGACGAAGAGAAGAACGTCAGCCGCGTGATCACGGCGCTGTGCAAGGGCTGCGGCACCTGCGTGGCGGCCTGCCCGGCCGGTGTCATCACCGGCGCGCACTTCAACAACGAGCAGATTTTTGCCGAAATCGAGGGCATCCTCTGGGACGCCAAGCCCCAGACGGAGAAGAAGGAATTGCAGACTGCAAAGTGAAAAATGCAGGTTGCAGATTAGCCAGTAATCGAGGTAATCGCAACTCATTACTGATAACCGAAAACTGATAACTGACAACCGCTTGGCCACTGGCCACCGACCATTATGGAAAACTTCGAGCCGAAAATTGTAGGCTTCCTCTGCAACTGGTGTTCTTACAGAGCCGCCGACTTGGCGGGCTCTGCGAGAATAAAATATCCGCCGAACGTCCGCATCATCCGCGTGATGTGCAGCGGCCGCGTCGACCCGACGTTCGTCTTCAAGGCCTTGGCCGACGGGGCCGACGGCGTGATGATCGCCGGCTGCCATCCGGGCGAGTGCCATTACATCGAACAAAATTACAAGGCCATGCGTCGCTTCTCCATGCTGAAGCACACACTGGACGCGATGGGCGTCGAGAGTGATCGTGTGCAGTTGGTCTGGGCGTCGGCGGCCGAAGGCCAGCGCTTGGCGGAAGCCATCGAGAAACTAGTGAGCGACGTCAAGCGGCTGGGACCGCTCAAGTGGCCGGCCAACTGGCAAGAAGACGAGAGCCGGCTCGAAGCGCTGGAAAATATCGTAAAAGAACACGCCGAGGCGATGGAGGTGCCGCAATGAGCAACAAACCCAAAGGCAAATTGGCGCTGTATTGGGCAGCCTCGTGCGGCGGCTGCGAAATCGCCGTCCTGGCGATCGACGACAAGATCCTCAAGGTCGCCGAGGCCTTCGACATCGTCCTGTGGCCCTGCGCCGCGGACGGCAAGGTCCACGACATTGAAAAAATGGCCGATCAGAGCATCGACCTGTGCTTGTTCAACGGCGGCATCAGGACCAGTGAGCAGGAGTACATGGCTCAGTTGCTGCGGCGGAAATCGAAGGTGCTGGTGGCTTTGGGTTCCTGCGCCAACGAAGGCTGTATCCCGGGCTTGGGTAACCTGAACACCCGCAAGGAAGTGTTCGACACCGTCTATAAGGAAGGTTCGTCGACGGTGCCCGAGAATCCGCAGGACGTCCGTCCGCAGGCGGAAACCGAGATGCCGGAAGGTACGCTACATCTGCCGGTATTCTACGACACGTTGAAGACGCTCGCGCAGACAGTGGACGTCGACTATTTCCTGCCGGGCTGCCCGCCGGAAGCGGAGAACATTTGGACGGCCTTGGTGGCGATCCTCGAAGGCAAGCTGCCGCCGAAGGGCTCGGTGATCGGCGTCAATACGACCGTTTGCGACGAGTGCAAGCGCACGCGTCACGAAAAGAAGATCAAGAAGTTCTATCGCACTTGGCAGATCATTCCGGACGAAGAGACCTGTTTGCTGGAACAGGGACTGATGTGCTGCGGCATCGCCACCCGAGCTGGCTGCGGCGCGCTTTGCCCGAAGGTTAACTCGCCCTGCATCGGCTGCCACGGCGGCAACGACGGCGTGGACGACTACGGCGCGCGGCTGATGAGCGGCGTTGCCTCGGTGATCGACTCGAACGATCCCGATGAGATCGACCAGATCATTTCGGAAGGCATTCCGGATCCGGTGGGCACGTTCTACCGATTTAGCCTAGCCAGCAGCGAGTTGCGACGGAAGAAGAAGGTAGCCGCTGAATAGTGGCCAGTGGTGAGTGGCCAGTGGTCAGTTTGAGAACCAATCGAGCGAACGAATTGTAAGGCCCAGTGACGGGCCTCCTGGTATTGCGACCGAGCTGATGCCCAACAGCGGGCAGCAACGCCGGTCGCAAGCGGAGCAAAAAATAAAATGAAACGCATTTCGATTGACCCCATTACCCGGCTTGAAGGTCACGGCAAGATCGACATCTTCCTGGATGACCAGGGTGATGTGGCAAATGCTTACTTGCAGATTCCGGAACTGCGGGGCTTCGAGCAGTTTTGCGTCGGCCGGCAAGCCGAAGACATGCCGAACCTGACGGCGCGGATTTGTGGTGTCTGCCCCGAGGCGCACCACATGGCGGCCACCAAGGCGTTGGACGCCGTGTTCCATGTCGATCCGCCGCCGGCGGCCAAGAAGCTCCGCGAGCTGTTCTACAGCATCTTCTACGCCACCGACCACACCACCCACTTCTACGCCCTGGGTGGACCGGATTTCGTGGTTGGTCCGACGGCCCCGCCGGCCGAGCGAAACATCCTCGGCGTGGTGGCCAAGGTCGGCATGGACGTGGCCAAGCACGTGCTGAAGATGCGGCACGACGGACATGCCTTGATCCAGATGATGGGCGGCCGCCGCGTGCATCCCAACTGGGGGCTGCCGGGCGGAGTCAGCTGCGGCATCAACGAAGAGCAACGCAAGGAAATCGAAGCCCGCGGTCGCGAGGCGATCGAGTTCGCCAAGTTCTCGTTGAAGATTTTCGACGACGTGGTGCTGGCCAATTCAGACTACGTGAAACTGATCACCGGCGACATTTATGTCCACAAGACCTACAACATGGGCATGGTCGACGCCAACAACTGCACGAACTTCTACGACGGCAAGATCCGCGTGACCAGCCCGAGCGGCAAGGAGCACGCGAAGTACGATTGCTCGCAGTATCGCGAGTACGTGGCCGAGCGCGTCGAGCCATGGTCCTACCTGAAGTTCCCCTACCTGAAGAAGGTTGGTTGGAAGGGTATGGTCGACGGCGAGGACTCGGGCGTCTACAAGGCCACCCCGCTGTCGCGCTGCAATGCGGCCGACGCCATGGCCACGCCCCTGGCCAACGCCGCCTACAAGCGGATGTACGAAGTGCTGGGCGGCAAGCCGGTCAACCATACGCTGGCGACGCACTGGGCTCGGCTGGTCGAATTGCTCTACGCTGCCGAACGCTGGGTTGAGTTGGCTACCGATCCGGAAATCACCAGCAAGGAATATCGCGTGCTGCCGACGAAGACGCCGACCGAGGGCGTGGGCTGCGTCGAGGCCCCGCGCGGCACGTTGACCCACCACTACACGACCGACGAGCGCGGCATCCTGACCAAGGTCAACCTGATCGTCGGCACGACGAACAACAACGCCCCGATCTGCATGTCGGTCAAGAAGGCTGCTCAAGGGCTGATCCAGAAGGGCAAGGTCAGCGAAGGCCTGCTGAACATGGTCGAAATGGCCTTCCGGGCCTACGATCCGTGCTTCGGATGCGCCACGCACAGCCTGCCGGGCCAGATGCCGCTGGAAGTGACGATCCGCAACCCGCAGGGCGAAGTGGTCGAGCGCCTGGAGCAGTATGTGAAATAGTGGGCGGTCGCGGTCTGTAACGAGTTGACGCATCGCGGCCGGACGTGCGGCCAGATAGCCGGCCGCCTGCGGCTGTCGCAGCGAACCCTCTCACGCTGGCGGTGCTATCAGAGGCGATCTTCGTGCTGGCTGCCTCGTGGCCGGCCCTGCAAGGAATCGTCGTACGCCCAGCGTCGAGCGGTGCTGGAGATGCTCGATCGGGAAGGCATGCATCTGGGCTTGCCGACCCGGCGGGCCGAGTTCGCGGAGATGCCGCGCTGCGAGCTGCGGGAGCTGCAGGCCGCCTATCGCCAGTACTATCGCGCTACCCATCGGCATTCGACGGAACAGTCAACTTGGCGTGAAGCGGGCCGGATCTGGGCGATGGACCACGTCGTCCCGCCCAATCCGATTGACGGGACGCAGAAGGCGGCCTTCTCACTTCGCGACCTTGGCAGTGGTGCGCAACTGGCTTGGCAACCGGTGCCCGATCAATCGGCATCCCCCACTACAGCGGCGCTAAAATCGTTGATTGAAATGCACGGTCCGCCACTGGTCATTAAGAGTGACAACGGCTCGGCGTTCAAGGACGTCGATCTGCAACGGTTGCTGGACGAGTACGCGATCACTTGGCTGCCTTCCCCGCCCTGGATGCCGCATTATAATAGGGCCTGCGCCGCCCTGTACTGTTATGCGATTCAATCGGCGAGGCAAACCCGGCGGAAGCAGCCGCGTTTGCCGCTGAAGTGGGTTTGGCAACGATATCGGTATCAAAGTGGCGGCTGTGAGGCAGGGAATCGCAGCATGCGAGTTCGCGCCGATCACTTCGCCGAGCGTGCTGGCGGTTGGACTGGGGCGTGTCTGGAAGCGGCCCGCCGCCAAGCCAACGAGCTAACACGCCCCGAAGGCCATCGGCGTCCAACGCCCGGCCAACGCTGGGGCGCTCGCACACCGATCAGTGCGACGCAAAGGGAGCAGTTCCGCGAGGCCGTCGCTCGCCACCAGCAGCAGGTGATCGCCGAACGAGAGGGCAGCTTCGACCACGAGAACCAAACAGGTGTCGCACCAGAGCAAGATGGGCGGCGGGCGAAGACCGCTGACCAACTGCGTGGTGTTTGTGTTGCAGGGGATGAAGCGTTTCGCGGTTTTACCAAAGGCCATCAACACCAAGTGTTTCGTCAGGCCGTCCGTCAAGCAATGCTCGACCTCGGCCTGTTAACTATCACCAGGAGGTCCATTCCTCTACCACTTAAGCGAAAAAAAAGGGACAAGATTACGTAGGGGCCGCAGGTTTGACGCCGGCCAGACGAACCTGTACGTTTATTGCAGCAACTCGCCGACAAGTCTGACAGACCCGAGCGGATTATGCCCGTACACTACTGTGTCGTGGTACAATCCTTTCTCTTGGGAGTTCTGGCCGTGGAATGCAAAGGCAGATCCCATTATAACTCCGGCACCGCCAATTCCAAATGAACCTCCAAAGATAGGTGCTGCACCGGAGCCGGGAAGCCAAGCTTGGAAAGATCAGCAGTTCTGGATAGAGCAAAGGATTAAGGAGCAGCGCAGAAGAGAAGCGATTGGAGCTCCGCAAGATCCGAATGAGCCGGGGTTGATGGACTTTCTCGAAGAAAGGGGGAAGCTTGGACCGCAACCACTACCGGGACGCATCGATCGCCCCGGGTATCGCCCGCCTCCTAAAAGGCCGTCGGTTCGGGGGAGGTGATAGGGACACCCCAAGGGCCGGCCAGTGAGCTGTTGCTCCAAACAGTCCCAAGGGACGTGAGTCTGAAAGGTATTTTCGGTATGTGGATCACTGATTGTAGTATGAAGATTCGCTGTTTCTGTCGAAGAGTAGCGATGGTCAGTTTGCTGCTATCGCTGGTGCCTGACACATCATTGGCATCGGACGAAAAGGCCGCAATGGAGGCGGTCGAACGCGGGAACGCATCTCTCAAAAATGGCCAGGTCGATGCGGCTATTATCGCTTTCACTGACGCCATTCGGCTGAAGCCCACATGCGCTGATGCATACTATGGGCGGGGCGATGCCTACAGGACGAAAGGCGACCTTGACAAGGCCATTGCCGATCTCACATCGACCATCCGGCTGAACGTCAAGGATGCCTCGGCATACGGAATTCGAGGTACTGTCTACGAATTGAAAGGCGATTTCGATCGGGCGATCGTTGATTACACTGAGGCGATCCGCCTCGATCCAAGTTGGGTCAACGGATACTGGAACCGAGGCCAAGCATATCTTGAGAAGGGCGATTACACCAGAGCCATCGCGGACTTCACCGAGGCCATTCGGTTGAATCCGAAAGACGCTGACGCATATCATGGCCGAGGTGTGGCGTTCAAGAAGATGGGCGAAGTCGGCAAGGCGATTGCCGACTTCACGGAGGCTCTACGAATCAACCCCAAGATGCCCGATACATGTGTGGCACGAGCTTTTGCTTATGAGGAAAAGGGGGATCTTGACAAGTCGATGGCGGACTTCACGGAAGCCATCCGGCTGGTCCCGACCGAAACACAGTTCTATTACAATCGCGGCTATACCTATCTCCAGAGAGGGCAAGTTGACAAATCGCTTGCAGACTTCGCGGAAGCAATCCGTTTTGACCCGAAAAATTCCAACGCTTACTTCGGCCATGGTCAGGCATGCGCACAGAAGGGCGATTGGGATAAAGCCATTGCCAGCTATACCGAGGCAATACGAATAAAACCCGCCTTCGCCGACCTGTACCTTGATCGCGGTGCGGCCTACTTTGAGGCTGGTAATCTCGATAAGGCTACGGACGATTACTTCGAAGCTGTCCGGCTGGCCCCAAAAGATGCCAGTGTGTACTACGGTCGGAGTCAGTTTTACATGAAATTGCGTGACTGGGACAAGGCTCTTCTGGACGTTGAAGAGGCCATTCGACTGAACCCCAACTTTGCCGACGCGTATGGTGTCCGAGGCGCCATCTACATGGCGAAAGGTGATTGGGACAAGGCCATCGCTGACTGTACCGAGGAGATTAGGCTCAACCCAAAACGCGGCATGGCGTACTATGGACGTGGCCTCGCTTACAAAAACAAAGGTGAAAAAGCCAAGGCAGACGCCGACTTTGCGGAGGCCAAGAAGCTCGGATATCAACCAAAGAAGCTTAAAAAGGAGTAACACCGCGCCGACCGCGCGGGTGCCACTGCTGGCTCGCCCAGCAGTGAAGGAGCAATGACCTACACGTCAACGACATTGACACAGAACGCAAGTTTTCGCCATCGCCCAAAGGCGGCCGAAAAAGTCCCTCGGCTATTCTAAGAATAGCGCCCGAGTTGGGCGTCGGCGGCGGCAGAAGCTGATTGCCGCTCGGCATCGACGGAGGGAGAAGATCCTGCGACTTCGGCAGCCGACGCTGCCCTTATTCAGCGAGGAGGCCGTGGCTTATCCCAGCCCCTGTTCTGTGCCATATCCGTTGAGACAAAACACCTGCACTGCAAAATCTGTTTGATCCCGCCATCTCTGGCGAGATTATTCTTCGCCGAGGAACTTGCGGTCGGCCTCGCTGAGTGAGTCGAGCGGCACTCGGATCAGCTTGCCGTTGGAGCGGCGGAGCTTGACCGTGCCGTCTTCGATGCCGACGAACTTGGCGCGGATCTTGTGCTTGCCCGTCTTGTCCGTCCAGAGGCGCATGTCGGGATCGTCGTTTGCGTCATCTTCGTCGACCTTGGGTTTCTTGCCCGCTCCGTCCTCTTTAGACTCGTCTTTCTTGGCTGGGGCGGTTTCTTCGGTATCGACGCCGCCGTTGCGGGCGGTTTCCTCCGGCGTGGGGAACTGCTTATTGTACTTGTGGCATAGAACGACCCGCAGGGCTTCCCGTTTGGATTGCTGTTCGGTCCAAAGCTGTTTCATCAACGAGAGCTTATTCTCCCAGATCGAGTCGCCGTCGGTCGCCTGCGCGCCAGTCTGGTTGGCAATCTCGTGGCAAGTGTCGGCCGTCGCCTGCACGATCGACGTTTCCTTGAGGAGCATCATGATGAGATCGGGATCAAAGTCCCGGGTATCGAGCGACTTGATCTTGCCGAGATAGTCTTTATAGGCTTTCTCCATTGCCTCAAAGGCGGCCGCCTTCTTCTTGATGCGAACGTTCTGTCCTCTCAGAAGGTTGCGGGGATCGATGGGAGTGATTGCCCGCAGCTTCTTCTCGGCCGCAGCCACTTTTTCGTTGACTTCGTTCAAGGCGTTATTGAGCGTGATCCAGGCGGCCCGCGTCTTCGCATAATCGCCGGTCATCGGCCCCGCGTGTTTGCGTCGCGGCTTCGGCAGACCGGCAAACGACTGGGGTTGCAGCTTGGTACCCAGGCTCGCGAGGAAGTCGCGAACGTGGAATGCCGAGAGCGAAAAATTGAGGTTTTGGCCATCGGTGCGGCACCAGGTATTCACGCCGACGACTTCCCCCTTCATGTTCACCAAGGGGCCGCCGCTGTTGCCTCCGGAGATAGGCGCGGTGGTTTGCAGCCAAGTAAGGTTGGTGTCATATCCCAGCCCGTCCTTGCCATACCCGTCGTAGTTGCCGTGCTTCATCATGTCGCGCAACTGTTCGCCGGTTCGGACGGACGAGACGATGCCTTGACTGACGGTGTCGCTAAATCCTCTCGGGGCGCCGAAGGTAACGACCGCTTCCCCCTGCACGGGGATTTTGGCGGCGAAAGGCAGCGGCACGAGGGTCTTGCCCTCCGGGTTGAAGTAGATCAGCGCCAAGTCCTTGCCGGGGGCAATGCCGACATAACCAACGACGGGATACTCTTTCTTGTCGTCGGTGCCGGGGAAGACAATCACCGCGGACTTGGCCCCTTCAATCACGTGGTAGTTGGTGGCAACGATGCCTTCCCGGGCGACGATGAAGCCACTGCCGGTACTGCCGCCAGGGAGTTTCACCTGGACCACGCTTGGTTTGACCTTGGCGATCAACTGGGAGAGGTCTTGAGCGCTCGCCATCGGTGTGGAGAGGAGCCACGCGATCGTGCCGAGAACTGCTGGACGACAGAAGGCTTGGATGCTGGAAGATGCCATAATTCTGCTCCTGTGGAAATGCTGCCACGGAGAACGCCCGAAAAACGCGCGACTACCCCGGCGGCCCAACGAACGGGACGATTGGGCCAAAGATGCTGCGAATAATATCGCCCATTGTACCCCAATTGAGTAGTTTTTCAAGGTTTTAAGTGGGTGGGAAAAGTATGCAAAAGCTGACAAAAACCGATCCCTGCGCGGCCTATCGCTGGAAAAACGGCAGTTTTCGCTTGGCTGGAGCCTGGATTTGGCCACGCGTAAAGCTCTCATAGGTTCTCGTCTCAGGCTGGCTGCTCGGGCAACGGGTTGCCACCGCGTCCGAAAGCAACGACAATTTTTTTTCATGGAATTCATCTATTTGGATCACAACGCAACTACGCCGACGCGGCCCGAGGTGGTCGCAGCGATCGCCGAGTGCCAAAGCCGCGGGCTGGCCAACCCGGCCAGTCAGCACAGAGCGGGCCAAGCGGCGAGGAAGGTTTTGGAGGACGCCCGGGAGCGAATCGCGGAGCTGTTAGGGGCCGATTTGAGCCCGCCTTGGCGCGATAGGGTCGTCTTTACCAGCGGCGGCACCGAGGCCAATAATCTGGCGCTGTTGGGAATCGCCCGGGCAAGCGGAAGTCAGCCAGGGCAGATTGTGATCTCTGCCGGCGAACACCAAAGCGTGATTGAGCCGGTCGAGCATCTTTTGGAACAAGGCTGGCGACTGGATACGATCGGGCTTACCAGTGACGGCGTTGTCCAGCTCGATCAGCTAGCGACCGTGCTGACCGCCGAGACCCGCTTGGTCAGCGTGATGCTCGGCAATCACGAGACGGGCGTGTTGCAGCCGGTCGAAGCGATTGCCGCGAAGTGTAACGAACTTGGCGTGCCGCTGCACACCGACGCCGTGCAAGCGGTCGGCAAGGTGCCGGTTCATTTTAAGAAGCTCGGCGCGGCGGCCATGACGATTGCCGCGCACAAGTTCCAAGGACCACTGGGTATTGGGGCTTTGATTCTGCGAGGCGATGTGGCGGTGCAACCGCTGATATTCGGCGGGCATCAACAGGCCGGATTGCGGCCGGGGACCGAGCCAGTGGCGTTGGCCGTTGGCATGGCGACGGCGCTGGAATTGTGGCACGAAGAGCAGGCGGAGCACGCGCGGCGCTTGACGGCGCTACGGGAACGCTTTGAAGGGCAATTGAAAGCGCAGATGCCTGACGTTGTCGTGCATGGTGAACAAACGCCGCGGCTGCCGCAGACGTCGAACATCGCCTTTCCCGGGATCGACGGGGAGGTATTGCGGATGGCGCTCGATTTGGCCGGCGTAGGGTGCTCGGTGGGCTCGGCCTGTTCGAGCGGCTCGACGGAACTGTCGCCGACACTGCGAGCGATGAACCTGCCCAAGGAGTCGGTGAGTTCGTCGTTGCGATTCAGCTTCGGAGCGACCAATACGGAGGCCGAAATTGACGAGGCGGTGCGGCGGATTGTCGAAGTGTGCGGGGCGATGTGGTAGGTCTGGGTTCAGGAGGCAGGGTTCAGGAGGATCTTGACAGACGGGAGTCACGAGAGAGCTTGCGGCAAGGTTCCTCGCTTGGCTCGGACGGACCGTTAGTTCGGCAGGCTCGCTTCGCTCGACCCACCCTACTTCTGCGTGGAGTCCTAGGCAATCTTCGTGGACCGCTTCTCAGCGGCTGGGAGGTGATGGCGAATCGTCGGGCGTCTTTTCCGCGCCGTCAATGGTGATCATTGCCTTGACGAGCTCGGGGTTGGTAGTGTTGGACAGGCAGCGGACGCCACCGTCGAAGTAAGCGACATTTGCGCCGCCGGAGTGATAGCTGCTGATGCCCTGCCGCTTGCTGCCGTTGATCTTGAAACTCATCTTGTTGAAGTCGAGATCGACCGGTTCCGCCCACCAGGTGCTAGAGTCGGCCACTTCGACCAGCATGATGGTATGGGTCATGCCATCCTTGATGTCGGCAGTCTTGCGGCCGTGGGGGCCATCGGAGTAGGCGTGGTCGCCGACGACGACCATGTAATTCGTGGTCGGGTCTTTACTGTTCGGCTGGCTGGGGCACTGGTAGATGTCTAATTCGATGTTGGTGACGTCTTTATTGTGGGCACTATCCCAAGGTTCGTCGAAGCGATAGCGGTCGTACAGCGACTTGAGCGAAGGGTCATCGAAGAAGGGCAAGATCAACGTTCGCCAACTGTGCATCGGCCGGCCGTGCTTATCGGCGATGTAAGCGGGCGGGAAGGATTTGTATGTGTTTTCGTAGTTGAGCATCGCCACGGCGATGTGTTTGAGGTTCATACTTAAGCAGGGCAAACGGCGCTCAGCTTCCCTGTCCTGCAGAAGGGCCGGCAGAAATAGCAGTGCCAGGATCAGGCAGACGAGGCCTGCACCGACCGATTTTGCCACCGTACTCGCGACAGCACTTAACGACCCTCGTGGAACAATGGCACTGCCACACTCCGGGCATTCTGGCGAGCCGCCAGCATCCGCGTCCTGACGAGTTTGTTCACCGCAGAGGGGGCAAATGGGGTCCGTCATGGAGGAATCTTTCTCGAATAGGAGGAATGGAGAATCCTATTGAAAATATATCGCCCTTGCGGGGTGTCGGCAGAATAGAAAAGTTCGGCAAGGGGCAGCGGCGATACAATGGTACTAGAGATGTGGTGGAATGCCGTAAATCTGCTGATTTTGACGATTGGGAAGGCGGTTTGCTGGACTGCTGCCTTGCCGCTCGGCATAATACGTGCGGTCGTCAAACTGCCGGGGCAGGGCGGCGAATTGGCGGTGGAGCAACAGGGCGAGATGAGCCGCTTCTGGCAGGCCGAGCCCGAGTGGCTGATCCTGTGGCTGTCGGCTTTGGCGATTTTGGTTGCCGTGGCGGCGTACGTAATCGGGAAAATTCGCCCCAAGGCGGTACAGAAGGAACGGCGAGCCAATCAATGGCTGTCAAAATATCGGGAAATGCATTCCCGGGGTGAGCTTACGGACGAGGAATTCCGAACAATTAAAACGAAGCTGGCCCAACAACTCCAGGATGAGTTAAAGGATAACGGCGAAGAAAGTTAGGACGAACGACACCGACCGCGCCGTTGTCGCTGGTTCGGGTGGTTCTAACGGCCCGGCGGGATTCGGGTAAGTGGCCAAGGAACCTTAACCGACAACCGGTCGTAGAATTAGCAGCGCGAAGAGCCAACACGAGCCGACGCGACGCGGAAAGGATTGGGCATGCCGTCAGGACGAGACTTCAGCGGGGGACGACGCGGTACCGGCCCCACCAAGAAGAACGCCTTCTGCTCTTTCTGTCGAAAGAGCTATCGGGATGTCGGCCCGTTGGTCGAAGGCCCGAGCGACGTTTACATCTGTGGCGAATGCATCGACCTCTGCCAGTCGATCCTCGATCAGGAGCGACGGCGACGGGGGACGAGCAAGCCGCTGTTCAGCAAGATCCCCACGCCACGGCAGATTGTCGGGCAGCTTGATCAGTATGTGATCGGCCAGGAGCACGCCAAGAAGGTGCTGTCCGTGGCGGTCCACAGCCACTACAAGCGTCTGGTGCATGGCACGACCGGCTCCGACGTGGAAATCGATAAGTCGAACATCCTGCTGATCGGGCCGACGGGCTCGGGCAAGACCTTGCTGGCCCAGACGCTGGCGCGGATTCTGGACGTGCCGTTTGCGATCGGCGACGCCACGACGTTGACCGAAGCCGGCTACGTGGGCGAGGACGTCGAGAACCTGCTTTTGAAACTGCTCCACGCGGCCGATTTCGATATCGAAGCGGCCCAGCGGGGTGTGCTCTACATCGACGAGATCGACAAGATCGGCAAGACGAGCCAGAACGTGTCGATCACCCGCGACGTGTCGGGCGAGGGGGTGCAGCAGGCCTTGTTGAAGATGCTCGAAGGCACCGTGGCCAACGTGCCCCCGCAAGGCGGCCGCAAGCATCCCGAACAACAATACATTCAGATGGACACGAGCAACATCCTGTTCATCTGCGGCGGCACGTTTGTCGGATTGCCCGACATTATCGGCCGCCGATTGGGAAAACGGACGATCGGCTTTTCGCAAGAGGGCGTTGGCCGCGACGAAATCGAAGAAGGCGATCTGCTAGCCCAGGTCACCAGCGACGACATTCTGCAGTTCGGCATGATTCCCGAACTGGTCGGACGCTTGCCGGTTTGCTCGGCGCTCAGGCCGTTGGATCTCAACGCCATGGTTCGGATTCTCAACGAGCCGAAGAACGCCCTAGTGAAACAGTACCAGGCGCTGTTTGCCATGGAGAACGCCGAGTTGGCGTTCACCGAGGGTGCGCTGCGGGCGATTGCCGAGCGGGCACTGGAGAAGGAGACCGGCGCTCGGGCGCTGCGGTCGATCATCGAGGAAGTGATGCTGGATATCATGTTCGAGCTGCCTGACCAGCCGGCCGGCAGTCGCTACCTGGTGGACGACGAGGTGGTGCTGGGCCGTCAGCAGTTGGTGCCGATGCCGGCCGAAGTGAAGACAAAGACGGCGTAGGCGAACTGAGCCCGCGCGCTTTCGCTGAAAGAGGCGCGGGCGGCGCAACAACTTTCAAAACGCAAGGTCGTTTTAGGGCGCGGCAGCGGAATTGCCGCGCCTTTTCTATTTCTTGCCGCGAAGTCCGGGCCATGTTTCAACGCGTTGTTGCCGGTGTCCCGTCTTGCACCTGGGCTGGCAGCCATGATTTACAGGGGGACCGTCATTTGGTAGTCTTCTTTCGGCTTCTCTTCGTTGCACAAATGCTCGGCGGGTCTTGGCGAAAATCCAGCAACCGCGGGGGAACCGACCAAGATCTTTTGAGCGGGAGCGTACTGTGTTGGCGGGGGCTGTCGGAATTCGTCCGTACGATGAATGGTCGTGCGGAGCCCGTTATTCGAGGAGGACGCTCGGATGAATGCTATCTGCCGAGGGATGAGTGTGTCGGCGTTAGGTCTCATTTGTTTGGCGACGATGACTGGGTGTGCCAGTAAAACCGCGAACCAGGAAGAGACGCGACCGTCGGCGACAGCCCCGCCTCCTGCCGATGAGCCGGCAGCGGGGGACCGACTGTTCTATCAGCCTGGCCCCGAGGATGGGGCGAGCCGCAAGGAACCCTATACGGTCGTTAAGGTGTTTTATGCAACGGACCGAGCGGCGACCGACGTGGCCGTGTGGCAGCAGTCGTTACGGCGCGGATGGCCGACGCTGACCGGGTTGTTCGCGGCAATCGCTGTGCTGTTGATGCTTTACCAGCGGCGACGCCCTGGGCATGTGCTCGGTCGCATTATCACTTGGGCAATGGTGGCCCTGGCCGTGCTCTTTGGCGGGCTCACGCTGGCTTACCGCTGGCAGCCGGAGTTGCAAGACCGCCAAATGGAGCGAATGTACGGCAACGGCCGCGGTCAACTGGAGTTGGGCACGTGTCGGGTGTCGGTGCCGAAGGATCATCGGGTAGGAGAGCTTGAGAGTCCAAACGTGCTGCACCTGGAGTTTCGCGAGGATCCGGAGCGGCATGTGGTTTTGTTGGGCGTGCACCCGTTGACCGACGCGACGTTCTACGCCGAGCTTCGCGAGTGCGTGGAGAAGTCGCCGCAGAAAGGGTCGTTCGTTTTCGTGCATGGCTACAACGTCGGTTTCGAGGCAGCCGTCCGGCGCACGGCCCAAATCGCCTACGACTTGAAATTCCAGGGAGCGCCGATCGTTTACAGTTGGCCATCGCAGGAGGGGCTGCTTTCCTATGCCGTGGACGAGAACAACGTGACCTGGACCGTGCCGCATTTGAAAGGTTTTCTCTTGCAGGTGGCGCGACAGTCGGGGGCAAAGTCCGTGCATCTTATTGCGCATAGCATGGGCAATCGAGCGCTCACATCCGCATTGCGAGAATTGCGTCTGGAATACCGCCTAGCGTGCCCGAAATTTCGCGAGGTTATTCTGACCGCTCCCGACATTGATGCCGAGGTGTTTGCCCGCGATCTGGCGCCGGCCTTAGTGCAAACGGCCCAGCGAGTCACACTCTATGCGTCGTCGAATGACGAGGCGTTGGCCGCTTCACGGGCCGTGCATGGCTATCGAAGGGCAGGTGAATCGGGCGATCATGTCGTAGTGCTTCCGGGCCTGGACACCGTGGACGTGTCCGAGGTCGACACCAGCCTGATCGGCCATTCCTACTATGGGAGCAACACCACCGTGCTGGCCGATCTGTTTGAATTGATGCATGGTTCGAAGCCGGCCGATCAGCGGCGCTGGCTGCAGTCGATATATCGCGGCAAGTTGAAATACTGGAAGTTTCTGCGCGAGAAGTTGGGCGCCCCGGCCGAGCCCCTGGACGGGCCGGAACTGTAGCAGAGCGACGCCGACAATCGCGGGTGCTGGGTGAGCTTATTTGGCTACGGTGAGGCGATTGGAGGCCCTGGCTATTGAGCACTGCTGGGCAAGCCAGCAGTGGCACCCGGTGCCGAGGCGATTGTAGGCCGTCGATCAAGCCAGCAGAGCGATGGCTGTCATGTTGCCAACTGTAGGGGGCCATTGTAGATCTGCGTGGTGGTGTTGTGTTGGTGGGTGCATATGGTACGTTAGGGGTGTTGTCTGCAAGTACGAAGTTGCATGCGGCACGGCTGAAAATGGTCGTTGCCGAGCAGCGGCTTTTTTGAAGAACTTGGATGACCACCTCAAACAATTGATTCTTGGGAGACGCTTTCATGTTTCATCGCCGTGTAATAGCGCTGGGTATTCTGAGCTTGTTGTGCGATGCGTCATTTGCGCTAGCAGCACCATCATACAACATCATCGATCTAGGCACGTTGGGAGGTTCTTCGAGTTGGGCCACGGCTATTAACAACAGCGGACAAGTCGCGGGTGCATCCGCTTACAGTCTAAGTTACTCCCAGCATGGGTTCCTTTATAGTAGCGGAACCATGATGGATATGGGAACCTTCGGCGGCCCGGATTCAGTCGCCTCGTGCATTAATGACAACGGCGTGGCAGCGGGAATCGCTATGACTAATAGTGAAACGGGATATGCTTTTCATGCGTTCCGATATCAAGATGGAATCATGACTGACATTAGCGGCAGTTCTCCCTATGTTTCATTCAGACCTCAGGCAATCAATTCCAATGCCCAGATGGCTGGTTACGCCACCGAGGACGGGAAGTATGAAGCAATCCGTTATTCCGCAGGAATTTGGACTAATCTAGGTACGTTAGGCGGCTTGAGTATTGCAACGGCCCTGAACGATGACGGACAAATTGTGGGATATTCTCGCGTTGCGGGCGATCTCAATCATGCATTCTTATACACCGGCTCAACGATGACTGATTTGGGAACACTTGGTGGCTCGGAAAGCATTGCCTTCGCGATCAATTGCGATGGCCAAGTTGTGGGCCGGTCCAATACGACCAGCGGACCATGCCATGCGTTCTTGTATAGCCAAGGAACGATGATTGACATCGATATGTTTGGTAGTTCCTCTAGCGTTGCAAATGGAATCAACGGGGAAGGGCAAATAGTTGGCTGCTATTCAGGGACCGACGGGCTAAACCATGGCTTTCTCTATCAAGATGGAGTAATGACCGATTTCCTGTCGTTGATTGATTCCAACTTAGGTTGGACATCAATGCAGGGAAATGCCATCAACGATCTCGGTTGGATCGTGGGGGTGGGGTACAATGCACAGGAGCAGCAACACGCATTTCTTATGGTACCTGCTCCCGAACCATCTACACTTGTTCTCCTCGGCGCAGGTGTCATTGCCTTGCTTGCCAACGCTTGGCGTCGGCTAAGGTCAGAGCGGCTGGAAGAAAGCGGGAATAAATGTAAGAATTTCATTTCGCTCGTTCACGTCCACAAGTTCCGATCGAGCGTGCGGTAGTTGATCGCTTCGTTGAGGTGCATCGGGCGGATCGGGTCGCTGTGATCGAGGTCGGCGATCGTGCGGGCGACGCGGAGCACCTTGTCGTGCGCTCGGGCGGAAAGGCCAAGGTCGGTCATCGCGGCCTTCAGCAGATTCTGGCATTCGTCGTCGAGCTTGCAGAACTGCCGCGTTTGCCGGTGCGTCATGTCGGCATTGTGACGCGTGTGGCTGCCGTTGAAACGCGAGGTTTGCATCGATCGGGCGTCGGCGACTTGCTGACGCAGTTCCGCGCTCGACGTGCCCGGCGTTCCGCCCGACAGTTCGCGAAAAGCGACCGACGGCACCTCGATGTGGATGTCGATGCGGTCGAGCAACGGCCCGGAAATCTTGCCCATGTATTTTTCGATTTGAGGCGGCGTGCAATGGCAACTGCGCCGCGTGT
>CALGFD010000046.1 GCA_937881075.1 uncultured Planctomycetales bacterium | reverse complement strand
CTGTTTACCGGCCTCCCGTTCGTCGGCCTCCCGACATTCCTTTGCTGAACCTCAATAGATGGAATCCGTGTCACGTCGGTCTCCCACTGGCTGTCGTTTCGGCAGTCGGCCGGATGGCGGGCTTCAACTTGTCGGATTAGAATGGCGTGATGAGACTCACGCTGCGCATCATCACGCTGCCGTTGCGGCATGTCTTTCGCACGGCCCACGCCGCTGCCACGAGTCAGCAATCCCTGCTGGTGGAACTCGCGGAAGGGGACTATTGCGGCTATGGCGAAGGGGCGGCCCCGTCCTACGCCGGGGTCACCGCCGACATGATGCGTGACGATCTGGAAAACCTGCGTGGAAGCATCGAATCGGCCTCTTTCGAGACACCGGAGTCGCTGTGGAACACGTTTCAGCCGTTGTTGACCAAGAATCCCTTCGCCTTAGCCGCCTTGGACGAAGCCGCACATGATCTCTGGGGCAAGCGACGGGGACAGCCGGTCTATCGTCTCTGGGGCCTCGCGCTCGATCGCCTGCCGCTGAGCAATTACACGATCGGCATCGACCGCCTCGACACCATGATCGGCAAGATGCAGGAGTACCACGACTGGCCGATCTACAAGATCAAATTGGGCACTGCGGACGACATCCAGATCGTCCGCGAGCTCCGCCAGCATAGTCGGGCCGTCTTTCGTGTCGATGCCAATTGCGGTTGGTCGGCCGACCAGACGATTGCCTATTCCGGGCCATTGCGAGAATTGGGAGTCGAGTTTATCGAACAACCCTTGCCAGCCGACGATTGGTCCGGAATGCAACGCGTCTTCCGCGAGTCGGCCCTGCCCGTGATTGCCGATGAGAGTTGCCAGACGGAACAGGACGTGGAACGCTGCCACGGTTGCTTCCACGGCATCAACATCAAGCTGGCGAAATGCGGCGGGATGACGCCCGCCCGGCGGATGATTGCTCGTAGCCGGGAATTGGGGCTGCAGGTCATGATGGGCTGCATGACCGAGTCAACGGTGGGGATTTCGGCGATCGGTCAATTCCTGCCGCTGCTGGATTACGTCGACATGGACGGGGCCGAACTGCTGGCCGACGATATCGCCAGCGGCGTGCGACTCATCCGGGGCCGCGCGGCCTTCCCGCCAGAGAATGGCAACGGCGTACGGCTGCTGACGCCGTGAGGTCTTCAGTCTTCAGCGGCTGCAGAAACGTTCAGCGGCCGCCGGCACGTCGGCCCTCAAGCAACCGCCGCCGTACCGGCGGCGGCTAAACATCGTCCCGAACGTCTAACCCCAACTCCCTAATCCTCCGCCCCCACTCCCTTCCTGATCTGGCTTTGACATCGCTCGCCCCGTCGAATATCCTCTTCCCCTTCTGGAAAAGGAGAGGCGGTGTGACGATTTGCTGCTGCGCGAAAAAAAATCACAGCCCTGCTGGACGCGGGCCAACGGCGCCCGGCGCACGTCCTTCTTTGCCGGCCCCGGCCGTTGGAGGCTTCGCCATGAGCAACCAGCCGAGCGTATTGATCGTCGATCCTTGCGAGGAGACTCGCGAGGTGCTGCGAACCATACTGGAGCGCCGAGGAGTGAAGACGGTCGCGGCCGCCAAGGCCCGGCAAGGATGGAAGTTGGCCCAGCAACATCGACCCGACCTGATTGTACTCGATCTGGAACTGGAGTCGGCGGCCGAAGAGTTTGGCAGTGCCCCCTCGATGGCAGCCAAGGGAGCGGTGGTCACGACCGATTGCGGCGGCTGTGACGAGGAGCGGACCGACTACGAGCCCCGTCTGGTTCTGTTAGGCAACTTGCGCCGCCTGGAGGGCTTGCCATCGACGGGGGAATTCGTGTCCAAGCCCTATCATTATGGCCTTTTGCTTCGTAGAATCGAAGAGTTGCTGGAATCTCATGGGAATCGGGCAGGGGAGTCCGGGTTGTGCCGACGCTGTTCGTTATCCGCGGAGCCGACCAGGGCAGCCGCTACAATTTGAACGAGCCCATCATGCGGCTGGGTCGCGATCCGAATAGCGCGATCCAAATTCACGACACCGAGGTTTCGCGGCAGCACGCCGAAATCCGCCGCGTGGCGGACAGCTACGCCCTCATTGACCTGAATAGTTCCAACGGCACGTACGTCAACGGCCAGCGGGTTCGCCAGCACCAACTCAATAGCGGCGATCAGGTCCAGGTGGGCAGCACTCTGATGCTCTACACCGGCCCGGCCGAAGAAAGCCAGGAGGATCTGGCCAAAGTCATTAGCATCGGGGCTCCCGCCGAGCGCACCGACGGCTCGCGGATCATCCGCTCGGTGAGCCAGAAGGAAGGGAGCCAGATTTTCGATCTTCAGGCGGATGTGCCGCAGAATTCCTGGCTTGCCCGCGCCCGGAGCAGCCTGCAAATCATGTATCGCACGGCGCTGGCCGTGAGCCATACGCTCGACATCGACCAGTTGCTGCAGCGCATCATGGACCTGATTTTCGAGTGGGTCGAGGCCGATCGGGGCTGCATCATGCTGATGGACCCAGTCGACAAGTCGTTGCATCCGAAGGTCCGCCGCACGCGGAAAGGCATCCGCTCCGATGAGCGGATCACGATCAGCAAGACGATCCTCGATTACGTGATCGAGCGCAACGAGGGCGTGGTCACCAGCGATGCCCGCCAGGATGACCGTTGGAGCCCCGGCGGCAGCATCATGCAGATGGGCGTGCGCGAGGCGATTTGCGTGCCCATGCAAGGCCGCTACGACGTGGTGGGCGCGATCTACATCGACACTTCGACCTCGGCCCAGCAGCTCGTGCGCCACGGCGGCAATAAGTTCAACGAGGACCACTTGAAGTTGATGGTCGCCATCGGCCATCAGGCGGCGTTGGCCGTCGAAGATACCCGCTACTATTCGGCGATGGTCGAAGCCGAACGCTTGGCCGCGATCGGTCAAACCGTGGCCACCTTGTCGCACCACATCAAGAACATTCTTCAGGGCATCCGGGGTGGCAGCTACTTGATCGAGATGGGTCTGAAGGAGCATGACGAGGAAGTCACTCGCAAGGGTTGGAGCATCGTCGAGCGGAACCAGAACCGCATCTCGTCGCTGGTCATGGACATGCTCACCTTCAGCAAGGAGCGGGAGCCCGACTTGTCGCTGGCCAATCTCAATTCAGTGGTCAGCGACGTGATCGAATTGATGCGAGTCCGGGCGGTGGAAATGGAGGTCCAGCTACACTGGCAACCGGCCGACCCGATGCCGGATCTGGTCTTCGATCCCGAGGGCCTGCACCGGGCGGTGTTGAACGTGGTCACCAATGCCATCGATGCGGTGGCCGACCGCGAGGAGGCGCCGGGCCAGGTCCACGTCAGCACGCAATACTCGCCCGACGAAAAATATGCGCGCGTGATCGTGACCGACAATGGCCCCGGCATCCCCGAGGACCAGATGGAGCACCTTTTCAGCCCCTTCGTCTCCACGAAGAAGAGCCGCGGTACGGGGCTTGGGTTGCCGGTGAGCCAGAAGATCATGCACGAGCACGGTGGCCGGATTCTCATCGACAGCCAGCCCGAACAAGGCTGTAAATTCACGCTGGAATTGCCCGCCACCGAACCGCAACCGGGCGGCGAGACGCTGCTGCCGGAAAGCGACGTGAAGCGGCGGCCGCCTGTGGACGAGTAGTGGCTTTCCGAAGGTTCGCGCAGGTGCTTGGGCCGACGTTTCGTCGGCCGCTAAACAGCCGGGCCCACAACCGTTATGACGCCCCTGCCATCCGCACCCTTGAACGGCCCTCCGCCCAGTGCTACCATGATTTGACCCGTTTCTCGCCACCAATCCGCGCCGAAGAAAAGGACCTTCTCTCATGGCCAAATACCAAGTAGCGATCATTAACCGGCCCGAGAAGTGGAACCCCGAATCGGCCGACGATGTCCCGCTCGAACTGCAAGGCCCGGTCGAAGTGCTTACCGAGTCGGATGACCTGTTCGCGGCGGTCGATCGAGCGATGGAACATAACGAGAGCCCGGCCGCGCGGACCCGCTGGGCGATTGTCGTCGAACCCGGCTCGCCGGGCTGGATGTGGCCGTCGGCTCGGCTCTGCACACCGATCACCTACAAAATCGCCTCGATCTGGTGGCCGGACGGCTGGGAGCCCAACTCGCCGTTCGACGTGCCGAACTGCGTCTGGCAGTCGCGCGAGCCGGTCGGCGGCGTCTGGATGAGCTATCCCCGGGCCGAAGCCGCCATGCTGGCATTGAACCGCCAGTGCATGGAACACCCCGGCGCTACGTGGCACGTCGTGGTGGCCGTGGAAAATGAATCGGTTTCGCGCGACGTGAGCTACGACGCCAGCGGCGCGGAGACGACGGTCGAAGTCCGTCGCATGCACGTCATCCGACCGAATCAAGGCACTCACGGCGACTGCATCCACTGTCCGGCCGGAACCTTTCCCTGTGCCAAACATCAGTGGTCGAGCCAAGTGCAAACGGTGTCGGCCCGACGCAGCCGCGCTTTTGCCGAAGCCGAGTAGCAGTCCGTGGCAGACAAACGCATAGCCCTTTGATCACGAAAGGATAGCAAGGCGTTGATGCAAGACACCTTGAGGCCGGCCGGAGCAAGCAATATTAAAGCCGTTATCGTCATGGCCCTGGCCGCCGCGGCTGGCGCTGCATCGGTCCGTGCAATCATGCCCCGACTGTTCGGTGGTGGCTCGGTTGAACAGCAACTCGAGGAAGCCGCGGCAAAAGCGAACCTACAATTGCCGCAGCAGTTGGACGAGGTCACCCGATGCGAGCGCGTGGAAGCTGGTCCAGGTAAGAGAATGTCGTATATCTACACCCTCAGCGTCGATTTCGACAACGATCAACAGAAATTGCTTACCGAACAGGCTACCCAGCGAGCGCTTGTTGACCCGAATCTGCAGCCGGCCTTTTCCGCCGGAGTCACCCTCTGGTACAAATACTACGACAAGTCAGGAAAACTGATGTTTGAGTTTCCCGTGCGGAAGTGACCAAAGCCGGTTTTCATTGCATTCACGACCACAGCAGGCGTTCATGTTTCTATCGATCGACGGCGGCGACGGCACGGGCAAATCGACCCAAATCGCCCTTCTCTGTGACTACTTGCGGCAGCAGGGACATGCCCTAGTCACTTGTCGCGATCCGGGCAGCACGCCACTGGGCGAGGCGGTGCGCAACATCTTGCTCGATCGCCTCGATCTGCACATCCACCGCCGCAGCGAGATGTTCCTCTATATGGCCGCCCGAGCGCAGATGGTCGAGGAAATCATTCGACCAGCGCTCGCCCAGGGCAAAACCGTCCTCAGTGACCGTTTTCTGTTGGCCAACGTGATCTACCAGGGCCACGCCGGCGGCCTCGACGTGCCGACGCTCTGGGAAGTCGGCCGTGTGGCGACCGGGGACTTAACGCCCGACGTGACGGTCGTGCTCGACGTGCCGCCGGAGGTGGCCGCCGCGCGGATGGACCGGCCGTTGGATCGCATGGAGAAGCAAGGGGCCGAGTTCCATGCCCGCGTACGCGCCGGTTTCCTGGCCGAGGCCGAGCGACAGCCGGACAAGATCGTCGTGATCAGCGCCGTTGGCTCGATTGAGGAAGTGCAATCGGAGATACGCGGGGCCGTCGAGCGCGCTTTCAAATCCCTAAATCCCTAAATCCCTAAATCCCTAAATCCCTAAATCCCTAAATCCC
>CALGFD010000045.1 GCA_937881075.1 uncultured Planctomycetales bacterium | reverse complement strand
AGCGAGCCAACAAAAAAGCCCCGTGGTGATCCCGGGGCTTTCTGTTTGGTCTTTAGTCGAACTCGCGGGTTTTGGTGACGAAGCTTTCTTGTTGATTTGTTGGTTACTCTTCGTCTTCGCTCTCGTCTTCGTCCTCATCCCATTCGTCTTCTTCGTCGTCTTCCTCCTCGTCCCAGTCTTCGTCTTCCCAGTCCTCGTCCTCGTCCTCGTCCCAATCTTCGTCTTCTAGGTCTTCTTCGTCCTCGTCTTCGTCATCGACTTCTTCCCACGGCTCGTCTTCGAGGTCCTCGTCCACTTCCTCCTCTTCACCTTCTTCTTCGTCGTCCTCGTCGTCATCGAAGTCGTCTTCGTCGTCGTCTTCGTAGCGGGCGACGATTCTATCGTTGAATCGCGCGGCGTCGGCCTTGGCCTGGCGTCCGCTCGCGGATACTTCGGTCTTGGGGTTGGCGATGAGCGTTTTCACGGTCTCCTCCTCTTCGGTCACTGGGGAATTGTTGGGTTGATTCGAGGTGATGGTGTCGCCAGCAGTCGGGGTTCCGCGTTGGCAAGCGGCCGAGGAGTGCGGGATTCGCAACTGATCGGCTCTCGGAAGCTCCTCCAAGTATCGTAGTCCGAAAACTTGTAAAAACTGCTTCGTGGTTCCGTACAAAAAAGGTCGGCCAAGCTCGCTCGATCGCCCCACGATTCTCACCAAATCGCGCTCGATAAGTTGCCGCAACACTTCGCCTGATTGTACGCCGCGGATCGCTTCGACTTCCACACGCAGCACAGGTTGCCGATAGGCGACAACTGCTAAGGTTTCTAGGGCCGGGGCTGAAAGCCGAACGTCGTTTCCGCTCGGTTGCAGCCGTCGTAGCCAGGGGGCAAACTTCGGCCGCGTCATCAATTGGAAACCGCCAGCTACTTCCTCTACCCGGAACGAACGACCCTCGGAGTCATATCTCTGGTTTAAGGTGCGCACTAGTGTACGCGCTTTCGTACCGTCCGCCAAGCCGGCCAACTGGGCTAGTTTTCGGCTGGTTTGGGGCTGGCGGGAAAGAAAAAGAATCGTTTCAATTTGGGAAATTGTGTCATTCGGGTTAAGGCGACCCCCTCGTGGCGGTGCTTTCGGTCTGCCCAGGTGGAAAATCTTGCCGATGGAACGGGCGGAAAACCGGTCGAGGCCCGAATTCGGGGTCCACGAAAGGACGTGCGAGCAGCCGACACTTCGCAACCGTTGTGCTAAATCCGATTTCATACGTGTCTCTGCAAAGCCGCGGCAGTAAGGCCCTGGTCAGGTCTAAAGCCGGGGTTGGAATGAGACCAATTATAGCGGACGGTCGTGACGGCAAGACGGCTTCTGAGAATTGGCCGCCTTTTGCCAGCTAGGGAAGGGGTGTCAATGATTTTCGCCAGTGCTGGACTCGCTGCAAGACCTCGCGCATCGCTGCCAAAGGTTCGGCGGTCGTGGCCTCGAAACAGTGGACATAGTCGGGATTCCCATTGACGGCTACCCGGCAATAGAACCGGTAGGCCTGTTGTTGGAGGCCCCAAGTTTCGAGCAAATAGTAGGTAGCCCCCGCGTTCTTTAGTTGTTGCTGGATTACGGCCATCTCCGTTTCGGCAGAGTCAGTGGCGAGCTCTCCTTGGCGAACCGCTGTTGCGGACGGGGGCTGCGGTGGTGGATTGCCTAGGGCTACGGCGGGCGGAACAACCGGCTCCGTTCGAAGACTAAGTGGAGAGGCGTTCGATGCGGCACACAAGGGGCCGCTTGGCGACGATGGTTCCCCTTCTTCCAGGCCAAAAAGTGTCCCCCAGTGGACACCTTGGAACTTGCTGGCGATCTCCTGCCAGGACGATGTGGATACGGCCAGGGCGGGAATGCCGATCAGGCACACCAACATGATCAAGGCCCGCAAAGCCACGACTGCGGATCGCATACCGATGCGCCTCCTTGCGCAATCCAAGAATCTGTCCCAAATCCAGTCCAGTAGACCAGATGATAGCGGGACATCGCCGTGCAAGGCAACGGCAAAACCGCCGCAGCGAGGGAGTTCCCGCGGCGAACTCCTCGGGATTCGTCAGGCTGTCCTACTTCACCGGCAAGGCGAAGGGGACCAGCACGTTACGGAACTGGACCGGTGGCTTCCCGGGGGCCAGCGCGACGGTGGACAGCTGAGCCGTGCCGAGGCCGATCACCAAGACCTGGGCGTCCTTCTTGATGGCCGAGGTGTCACCGCTGAACATTGCCATGAAGGCAACATTCGTGTTCTGGATCTTCACCAGCCAGACTTCGCCCGGCAGGCCGGCTTTGTCAATGATGAACACGTTGGCCACGATTCCTTGGTTTGGCTTGCTCACGGAAGCCACGGCGTACTGGCTATAGGCATTGACTTTGTCGGCGGTCCATTCCAGAGCCTTCAGCTTCTCGTAGAGCTGCTTGCCCAGTTCGGTACTCTCCGGCTGCTGCTTGCTGACCTGGGACATGGTCGAGACAGTCAGCATGGTCGCGAAGTCGGCTAGCGCTTTGTAATCTTCTGGCTTCCCGACGTTCCACGACGTGGCCGCCGCGGCATCGTAGAGTTGTTGCAGGCCGTTCTTTGAAATGGCAAAGCTCGGCGGGGGGCCGCCGCCAGCAGGCGGCGGCGTGGTAATCTGTTCGGCCATTTTGTCGGCGATCGACTTCAGCGGCTTGATGTTCCCCGACGCGGTTTCCGACAATTCTCGCAAATAACGGATATGCTGGGCGTAGCTGGCACCGCCAGGGCCGACGAACGTGTTGATTCCCAGCACGCGTCCGCTTTCATCGAGAAGCGGTCCGCCACTGTTACCGGGGGCGGTCTTGGCGTCCGTCTGGATCCATATTTGATCTGGGTGCGATTTGACGGCAGTTGTTGCTGGCGAACGCCCGTTCAAATACTCGCTGAAAGTCAGCACCCGTCCGACGATTCCTTGGCACAAGGTGAAGTCGGAGAAGGTCGGGCTTCCATAGGTGAAGATCCGGGTGCCGATCTTTGGTCTATCCTGGTAATTGATGTCGAGGATCATACTCTGAGGCGGAACTTCCTTAAGCTGCACGATCGCCAAATCGCGGTCGGGGGCTTCGGCGATGATTCCCGCGATGCCCACCAGATGTCCGTTAAAAAATTTGGCTTTGGTCTCGGTGTTCATCTCCTTCGCGACGTGGTAGTTCGTGGCTACCCAGCCGCGGTCGTTGATAATCAGGCCGCTGCCGGTGGCGTTCCCGCCGGTTGGGGATTTTGTTTCGAACTTCACCACGGCGTTAGTGACTTCGTCGATCGATTTGACCGTCTTGTATTTTGGCGCGGGGAGAGTTGGTTGGGCGGCTGTCGTATTGGAGGTGGGCACAGCGGTCGGCGTAGCCGCTGGTTGCTTCGCGACAGGCTTCGAGTCTCCGCCACTGAATAGGAGAATCCCGAGGATGACGACCAGCAGGAGAATCATCGCGCCGCCACCGCCAGCGGCAAACCAAACCCAGGTGGGCACGGCCCTTGAGCCGGCGACGGGCGTCGCGGGGGCTGCTGCCGCCTTACGCATCGCGGGCATGGTTGGGGCGACGTCGAAGTCATTGTCGCCAAGGGCGGGTACCGCGATGATGGCACCGCACTTGGGGCACTTCCCCCGCTTTCCCGCGGCCTGATCACCCACCCGAAATGCATAGGAACACGCTTCACATTTGACCGGAATCGCCATCGCCTGGGTCTACCTCGCTCAAGTGCGGTGGCCGCCGAAGAGGCGGCGTGGAAAACACGAAATTAGGGAATTGCGTAAATCGACAGGGCTGCTAGTGGAAAATCGTGCCGGGCAACTCCGGGCCGAAGGTGTGAAGGCGGAGGCCGGGGGCGAGTCGCCACCCCCTAGTTTATTTGTGACAAAAACAATTTGCAACCGTCTTTTTGCCCGACTTTTCCGGTTCGCCGGTGGTTACCGGCTTACAGCAGAGCGTCCAATTCCTCCACGAGTTGTCGGAACTGCAGCAGGGCGGCCTCGATCGCGGCCGGTTGTTCCATGTCGACCCCCGCGTCGCGGAGCAGGTCCAGCGGATCCTTGGAACAGCCGGCCGAGAGGAACCGAAGGTAGTCATCGAGCTCTCGCTGGCCGCCTTGCAAGACGCGATGGGCCAGGGCGATTGCCGCCGACATGCCAGTGGCGTACTTGTAGACGTAAAACGCGCGATAGAAGTGCGGAATGCGAAGGCACTCCAAGTCGAGACAGTCGTCCAGAACGACATTGGGGCCGAAATAGTCGCGCAGCAAGGCGCGATAGATCTCCTTGAAGCGATCCAAGGTGAGCGGTTCGTTGGCCTCGGCCGACGCGTGGATCTTCTGCTCGAACTCGGCGAACATGGTCTGCCGGAGGATCGTGCCGCGCATGGCGTCGATCTGGCGGTTGACCAGGAAGGCGCGATGCTGCTTATCGCGGGCGGTGGCCAGCAGGTGGGCTGACAGCAGTTGCTCGTTGAAGGTGCTGGCGACCTCCGCCACGAAGATTGTGTAGTTGTAGTAGGTGTAGGGCTGATGCTTGGCCGAATAGTAGCTGTGCATCGAGTGGCCGGCCTCGTGGGCGAGCGTGAAGACGTGGTCGAGCACGTCCGGCTGATAGTTCATCAAGATGTACGGCTCGCCGTCGTACGAGCCGGCGCTGAATGCGCCGCTTTGCTTGCCGCGGTTCTCGTAGCGGTCGCACCAGCGTCCCAAGAGCCCCTTTTCCAAGGTGTGGCAGTAGTCCTCTCCGAGCGGCTTGAGTGCGGCGAGGATCGTGGAAACGGCCTTGTTCCAGGGATATCGGGCCTGGAGTTCGGCCAGGATCGGCACGTACGTGTCGTAGTGGTGGATCTCCTTCAACCGCATCTTGCGGCGGCGCAGCTCGTAATAGTGATGCAACGATGGCAGGTGACGACGAACGGTGCCGATCAGGTTGTCGTAGACCGAGACGGGAACGCAGTCGGGAAACAGGGCTGCTTCCAAGGCGCTCGGGTAATTCCTCACACGGGCGTAGTAGACGTCGCGCTGGACCGAAGATGACAAGGATGCCGACAGCGTCTGTTCGTGGTCGGCGTACTCCTGGTAGTACTGGTGGAAGGCCGCCTTTCGTACCCCGCGTTTGGGCGAATGCAGCAGGCGACTAAATGTGGCGTGGGTCAGTTCCAGCGACTCGCCGTTGTCATCCTTGATCAGGCCGAACTTCATGTCGGCGTCGTGCAACTGGCGGAAAATGTGCGACGCGGCCTGCGACATCTCGGTTTGCATGGCCAGCAGCCGCTCTTCTTTGCGACTGAGGCTATGGGGCTTGAAGCGGAGCAGTCGTTCCAGAACCAATCGATAGGGCGCCAAGCAGCGGTCGGCGAGGAACTGCTTCATCTTGGCGCCGGGGATGGCGAGAATCTCGGGGCGAATATAGCTGGCGGCCTCGGCGGCCCGACTGGCCAGGTTGAGGTAGCGGCCCTGCATGCGCTGGTAGCGACTGTCGGCCGTGTCTTCGGTCAGTTTGAGGTGGGCGTAGGTGCCGAGACGCTCGCCGGCACGGTCGCAAGCCTCGTCGAATTGCAGGCATTCGGCCAGGGCCTCTGCCCTTTCGCCGAGTTCGCCCTGGAAGCGGGCGTAGCCGGCAATCTGTTGTTGCCAGGCGACGAACGCCTTTTCCCAAGCATGGTCATTGGGGAAGAGAGCGGAGAGATCCCAGGTATCGGCAGGCTTGACCTTGCTGCGGGGGGGAAGCGATTGGGTCCGGGGCATGATTCTAGCGTGGTCGAGGTTATTTCGAGCTGGAAGAATTGCCAAGGGTACGTTTTTCTGGTCTCCGTCTCAAGTCACCGGGCGAAAAGTAGCGAATCGCGTCGTTTCCCCGTCCCAACTGGGGGGTGCACCGAGCTGTCGCCATTGATTATCTTAACGAAGAGGCCTATGTGGATTGGCCCGCTGGAGGAAGCATGTGTACGTTGGCGATTCTGTACCGCGTGGCTCGCGGTACCCCCATCCTGGTCGCTGCTAATCGCGACGAGCGATTTGATCGGCCCACCCAATACCCGAAGATCCAATCCGGGTCGCCTCGGGTGGTTTGTGGGATCGATCGTCGGGCAGGCGGAACTTGGTTGGGCGTGAATCAGTATGGCTTGTTCTGCGCGGTCACCAACCGTCGCAAGGCTCGAGTGCCGGCGGATCCCCGTTCCCGAGGGCTGCTTTGCCGCGAGTTGCTTGATTTGAAGTCGGCCAAGGACGCCGCCGCCCACGCCGCCAAGGCGTTGGCCACGGGCGTGTATGCGGGGGCGAATTACATCTGTGCCGATGCCAAATACGCGGCGGTGGTGCATGGTGGCGAGAAGGTCGAGATAGTCGAATTACAGCCAGGGCTGCACGTGATCACCGATGGCAACGTGGACGACTATCGCGACGAGCAGCACGAGTTCGTGCGACGGATGCTCACCTTGCAGACTCTCGATTCGTCGGTCACGTTCTTGGCCGTTGCCAGCCGGGTTTTTTCTCGGAAGCCGGAAGGCGCATGCCGCCGCGGAGTCGTCAAACTGGGCGAGGATCACGGCACCGTGTCTTCGACCCTGCTGTCGTTGCCGCGCAAGATCCAGCAGGCTGTCTATCAGTATTCAGCCGGTCCGCCATGCGATACGCCCTACGACGACCTCTCGGCGCTGCTGCGGCAGGTGCTGTCGACCGAGCGCAGCCGGAAATGCCGCGAAAAGAACGGGGAAGCGGCGCCACCGGAAAAGGTGAAGGTGACGGTGGGTGCGGGCAAAGTCCCGGTGAAGAAGCATAAGTAGCTTTGGCGCCGGCCGATGCAGAATATCGAGCACAGTCGCATCATGCGGATTGCAGTTCTCCATAACGCCATCGTGGCGGATGCTCCGCCCGAGGATCAAGACACGCTCGTTCAAGTCGCGGCCATCTCCCAGTCTCTTACTCGCCTGGGACACATCGCGCTACCCATTGCCTGCACGCTGGATTTGGAGGAACTGCGGGCGACCTTGCGCGAAGCACGCCCCGAGTTGGTCTTCAACCTTGTCGAGTCGTTGGCCGGCGTCGACTCCCTGCTGTATCTTCCTGTGGCGGTGCTCGACGCGATGGGGCTGCCCTATACCGGCTCGCGCACGGAAGCCCTGTTTTTGTCGGCCAATAAGCTGTTGAGCAAGCAACGGATGCACCAGGCGGGACTGCCGACGCCGGCATGGATCGAGACGGGAGATACCGGCGTTCCCAGCCCGATCGACGACGACTCGCGGATGTCATGGATTCTGAAGGGGATTTGGGAGCAAGGATCGCGTGGCATGGGGGATGATTCCGTGCTGATGGAGGTCCGCTGGGCGGAGGTGTTGGAGAGGTTGACGGAGCGGATTGCCACGACCGGCCGACCTGCTTTCGCCGAGCAATTTATTCCGGGCCGGGAGTTTAACGTGAGCGTATTGGGCGGACCGACGGGGCCGGAAACCTTGCCCCCCGCGGAGATGTGTTTCCACAACTTCCCGGAGGAGAAGCCCCAGATCGTCGGTCATCAAGCCAAATGGGAGCCCGACTCCTTCGAGTATCGCAACACGGTGCGGACTTTCGATTTCTCCGAGGGCGACGGTCCGCTGCTCGGCGAGTTGAGCCATTTGGCCAAGGATTGTTGGCAGCTATTTGGGCTTCGAGGTTGGGCGCGGGTTGATTTTCGGGTAGATCATGAGGGGCATCCTTGGATCCTGGAGGTGAACGCCAATCCCTGCTTGGCGCCCGATGCCGGCTTTGCCGCGGCATTGGAACGGGGAGGTTGGTCGTTTGACGAGGGCGTTGCCCGGATCTTGGCCGACGTTTGACTGTTCTTCTCCGCACAAACAGCCGTGGAGGTGCGTAGAGTCAAAAGCCTCGTTGGGGCATCGCCCCCCGAAAAAGGAGCCCCAGTCTACCGCGACCGGCTTGTTAGGATTCTTTGAGGCGGACCGGCGGCGACTTGGCTAACAAGCGTGGTCCGAGTACCATACAGAAGTTGTAAGCAGCGATTCAAGGAGCTTTGAGCATAATGGCAATTACGTTAACCGAAACCGCAGCGACTGAAATCAAGCGGTACATGGCAGACCAGAAAGTCGACGACAACGCGGTGTTGCGGATTGGCGTGGCCGGCGGCGGCTGTTCGGGACTGCAGTACAGTTTGGGCTTTGAGACGGACTACGACGCGGCGGTCGATGACCGCTACGAACAGCACGGCGTCGCCTTGGTCACCACGAAGAAGATGGCCTTGCATTTGGACGGCACGAAGATCGATTTCCAAGACGGTCCGATGGGCCGCGGGTTTTCGATTGAGAATCCAAACGTGCCGCGGGGGGGCGGATGCCCGGGGTGCGGACATCACTAAGCCGGCTTGTTCGGCCGGTTGCCCCTGATTAGTCTAGATACTTCCCTTGGTGGAGCAGTGCCGAGGTGCCCGAACCCGAGCGACAACAGCGTGAGGTCTTTTTCCGAGGGAGAGTGCAAGGCGTAGGATTCCGTTACACGGCCCGCTCCCTGGCGATGGGATTCGAGGTGGCCGGCTACGTGAAGAATCTGTCAGATGGTCGGGTGCAACTCGTGGCCGAGGGACCACCGCACGAGGTGGCACGTTTCCTAGACGCGGTCAAAGCCGAGTTGGGCCGCTACATTGAGGACACGCAGGAGTTGAGGCGGCCAGCCAGCGGGCGGTTTGCCTCCTTCGAAATTCGCCATTAGGCGGGGGCATCGAGAACAAGGCACTGAGTAGCAATTAGGGAAAGGACTGCACTGGTGGAAATGAGCCATCTCTTGCTGCTGGGCGTAGCGTCAACCTGGCTGAAGCCACTTTGGTGGGTGGCGGGGGGAATGATCATCGCAGCCCTCGTGCTGCTCGGCCTTCGGACTCTGCTTCAAGTAGTGGCGCCGAAAATCGCCGCGATCGGGGCCACGACAACCAAGGAGGCCCTTTCGCAACCGTTGTTCTTCGTGCTGCTGGCGATCGGTGTCTTTGGGCTGATTGTCTTCCCGTTCGTCCCCTACAACACCTTGGGAGAAGACATCAAGATGGTCAAGGATGAAGGGCTAACCTTGATCATGGTGCTGTCGATCCTTTTCGCCTTGTGGACGGCGAGCGTCTCCATTGCCGACGAAATCGAAGGCAAGACGGCGTTGACCTTGCTTTCCAAACCGGTGGGGCGACGCGAGTTCATCCTTGGCAAGTTCCTGGGCGTCCTCACGCCCGTGGCAATTATGTTCGTCGTATTGGGGGCCGTCTTCCTGGCCAGCGTGTCCTTCAAGACGGTTTATGAACCGCGGGAAACAGGGCAGCCCGAGGCTACGGTTGCCGATTGCCGGCAAGAAATGGCGCAAATTGCGCCGGGACTGGCCTTGGCCTTCATGGAGACGGTGGTGCTCACGGCCATCAGCGTCGCCATCTCGACCCGGTTACCGATGATGCCCAATTTGATCATCTGCAGTTCGATCTACGTGCTGGGGCATCTCGTGCCAATCTTAGCGAAATCGGCGGTAGGAAAGATCGAATTCGTCCGTTTCGTGGCCAATCTTTCCGCGGCGGTCCTGCCGGTGCTCGATCACTTCAATATCTCCGCGGGGATTGCGGCGGGACGGAGCGTGCCCGGAGAGTATCTTGCCTGGGCCGGCCTGTACTGCGTTCTTTACAGCGCCGTAGCGATGCTCGTCGCTTTGTTGCTGTTTGAGGACCGCGACTTGGCGTGACAGCGTCGCTCCCACATCGGGAGCAACCGAAAGGAACGGCCGGCGGTCACCATCCGCGGGCGCCGGCGATTGGCCGGAAGATTTACCGCCGAACCCGTCTGAACCGCTCTACGGCTGCGAGATTCGTACTCGGCGGCCGTCCAACGTAACCCGTCCCTCGGCGATCAGACGCAAGGCCTCAGGATAGGCTTCGCATTCGGCCTCGAAGACGCGGGCGGCCAGCGTCTCTGGCGTGTCGTCGTCCCGTACCGGCACCGCCCGCTGCAAAATCACCGGCCCGTGGTCGTACTGGTTGTCGGCGAAATGTACCGTGCAGCCGCTGAGCTTGGCGCCGTACTCCAGGACGGCCTCATGCACGTGATGGCCGTAGTAGCCGCTGCCGCAGAAGGCCGGGATCAGAGCGGGGTGAATGTTTACCACGCGATTTTCAAAATCGGCCGGGATGGTGATACGCTTGAGATACCCGGCCATCACGACCAGATCGGTCGCCATTTTCCGGCACTGCTCAAAAATCGCGCAACTGAACGCGTCTTGGTCGGCAAACGCGTTGCGCTCGATCACGGCGCTGGGAATGTTTGCGTCCTTGGCATAGTCGAGCCCTCGGGCGGTCGGGCTGCTCGAAATGACCGTGGCGATCTCGACGGGCAAACTGCCGGCGTCGATCCGCTCAATTAGGTTACGGAGCGTGGTGCCTCCACCGGAAATCAAAACGGCGATGCGAAACCGTGTGCTCGGTTTGCTGTCCTTCATGATTGGTCGGCAACCTTTACATAGAGCTTGAGAGTGTCGTCGCCAACCTTCGTGTTGAGTGGCTCGATGCCCGCAAGCTCTTGCAGCAACAATTCTACCGCCAGCGTTTCGCCGGCGATGTAATCGCGGAACTGCTCGATGGCTGCCCGAAGATCGGCCGAGTCGGTCTCGATACCGACCATGATCCGGTCGGTGAACTCGCAGTCGGTTTCTTTGCGGCGGTCCTGGATCACGCGGACCAACTCCCGGGCGAGGCCTTCTTGGATCAGCGCCTCGGTTAGTTCGGTCGAAAGAACCACGACGACCGAGTGACCTTGAGCGGCCGCCCAGCCTTCTTTCGCCTGCAAGCGGACCTGGATGTCCTCGGCGTCGAGCGACACGGACCCGCCGGGCAGCGGCAGCGTTACGTGCCCGGTGGCCTCGACCTCGGCCAGCAGCTTGCCGCCATCGGCTTCGGCGAGCAACTTGCGAACGGCCGGCAACTGTTTGCCAAGCCGTGGGCCAAGCCGTTTCAGGTCGGGCAGCACGGTGTAAGTGATGTACTGCTCAGCCTTTTGAGTGAACTCTACCCGTTTGACGTTCAGTTCGTCGCAAATCAGCGCCGCGTGTTCTTCGAGCCACGGTCGATGGGTGTCGTCGGCCAACACGACCTCGACCAAGGCTAGCGGTTGACGCACCTTGAGCTTCGCTCCCATCCGCGCGCTGCGGCCGAGCGACACGATCTCGCGGGCTAACGCCATCCGCTCGGAAAGCTGCTGATCGATGGCTGTCGGATCGCCAGTGGGATAGTCGCAAAGGTGAACGCTCTCGGCTGGCTGATTCTTCGCATTGGCAAAGGCGGCCACGGCCAGATTCTGCCACATTGCTTCGGCCAGAAACGGTACGAACGGGGCAATCAGTTTGCTGGTCGTCAGCAGACACTCGTAGAGGGTCCAGTAAGCGTCGGTCTTGTCGGTCGACGCTTCGGCCGCTCCGCTGCTCCAAAAGCGGTCGCGGCTGCGACGGACATACCAATTGCTGAGGGCATCGACGAACTCGGTCAGGCGAGCGCAGGCGGCAAAATTGTCGTAGCGGTCCATGCACTCGACCACAGCCGTTGCCGTGCGGTTCAGCTCGCTAAGAATCCAGCGATCGAGTTCACCTCGGTCGGCGATAGGTCGATAGCCCTTGGCGGTGGCCAACACCTTCGTGTCGAGTTGGCCCAGCTTGCCCGAAATGGCGGTCGCCGGATCGAACCCATCGATGTTGGCGTAGATCACGAAGAAGCTGTAGACGTTCCACAGCCGCAACAGGAACTCGGGAATGCAGTCTTTGATCGCTTGTTCGCTGTAGCGGATCGAAGTCCACGGCGGCTGATTGGCGAAGAAGTACCATCGCAGGGCATCGGCGCCGTAGCGATCGAAAATCTCGTTGGGCTCGCGGTAGTTCCGTTTGCTCTTGGACATCTTGCCGCCATCCTCGCCGAGCATCAGGCCGAGCACGATGCAATTGCGGAACGGGTGGGGATAGGGGAGGTTGGCGATTTCGGATTTTGGATTTCGGATTTCGGATTGCCCCTCTCCCGCAAGCCGGCGAGGGGAGGCTGAATTGTCCTCGCTAAACAGCAGCGTGCTGATCGCCAGCAGGCTGTAGAACCAGCCGCGCGTCTGATCGAGCGCCTCGCTGATGAAGTCGGCGGGGAACTGGTTTTTGAAGCAGTCGGCCGAGCCAGGCTGATTGGGATAGCCCCATTGGGCAAAGGGCATCGCGCCCGAGTCGAACCAGCAGTCGATCACCTCGCTCACGCGGCGCATGCGGGCGCCCGGGGCCTTTGGAGAGTCGTAGGTCACTGCATCGATGTACGGCTTGTGTACGGACAAGTCATCCGGAAGCGAAGGATTTTGCTTCTTGGCTTCCTGCCAGGCCTCGGTGCCCTTCACACCTGGCTTGGCCAGCAGTTCCGCGTAGCTGCCGATGGCCTCGGAGTAGCCCGTTTCTTCGCAAACCCAAATCGGTAGTGGCGTACCCCAGTAACGCTCGCGCGAGAGAGCCCAATCGACGTTACTTTCGAGAAAATTGCCGAAACGACCGTCGCGAATGTGTTCGGGCAGCCAATTAATGCGGCTATTGTTCGCCAGCATCCTTTCTTTGAAGGCGGTGGTACGGATGAACCAACTCTTACGGGGGTACTGGATCAAGGGGTCTTCGTCGGCTCGCCAACAGAACGGATAGTCGTGCAGGTATTGTTCCTGATGGAATAGCAGGCTCTCGCCCTTAAGTTGGCGGATGATTTCGCGGTCGCAATCTTTCACCCACCGGCCCTGGTAGTCGGGGGTTTCGTCAGTGAATTTGCCATCGGGACCAACCGAGCAGATCAGGTTTGGACCTTGGCCGTCGACAAAGCGAGCCCGCTCCGCCTGGAGCAAATCGTAGTCGACCTCGCCAAACGCCGGCGCTTGGTGCACAATGCCGGTGCCTGTGTCGATCGTGACGAAATCTGCCGGCACGACGCGCCAAGCGATATGTTGAGTGCCGCCTTGCTTTAGGTTTCCTTGTTTTTCCCCGCATTTCCCGTAGTAGAAGCGATACGGCGGCAGATAGCGGAGGCCAATGAGTTTTTCGCCGGCAAGCTTGCCGAGCACCTTCAGTTCTTTTCCCGCCTTGGCCGCCACGCTTTCGACCAGCGCCGAGGCGAGGACCAGCTTTCGCGATTCACCTTCGACGGCTACGACCGCGTACTCCAGGTCGGGTTTGACGGCGGCAAACTGATTGCTCGGCAGCGTCCAGGGCGTGGTAGTCCAGACCAACAAGTCGGCATTTTCCAGGAGGCCCTCACCCTGGCCCTCTCCCAAAGGGCGAGGGGACACGATGGGAAACCGCACGTAGACGCTCGGATCGGCCACTTCGCGATAACCTTGGCCGACTTCGCCGGAACTCAACGCGGTGCCACCTTGAGCCCACCACCAAACGATTTTGTAGCCTTGGTAGAGCAGGCCCCGATCGAACAGGGTCTTTAGCGCCCACCAGACGCTTTCGACATAGCTACGGTGAAAAGTGACGTAGGCCTCATCGAGATGGATCCAGAAGCCGAGCCGCTCGGTCAACTGCTCCCATTGCTGGGTATAGCGAAAGACGCTTTCGACGCATTTCTGGATAAATGGCTCGACGCCGAAGGCCTCGATTTCTTCCTTGGAATGGATGCCGAGTTCTTTGCAGACTTCGACTTCGACCGGCAGACCGTGGGTATCCCAGCCCGCCTTACGCTGGCAAAGGTAGCCGCGCATGGTCTTGTAGCGGGGGAAGAGGTCCTTGATCGAGCGAGTCAGGCAGTGCCCCGGGTGCGGTAAGCCATTGGCGGTGGGCGGGCCTTCGTAGAAGACAAACGGCTGGGCCCCGGCTCTAGCACTCAGCGATTTCTCGTAGATTCCTCGCTGCTTCCACAGGCGAGCAATCTCTTCCTCCAGTTTCGGGAACGATACAGAACTCTCGATCGAATGGAACATATCGGCAAGTCGCTGTCAGATTGTCGGTTGGGCGAACCCATCGCTGAAGGCGAGCGCGGGTTGGCTACGGAAGGTCGTTATACGGAAAGACCTTAATTGTATAAGACACTCCAAGAGTATCGAATGTGCAAAGCCGGAGAAATCAACAATAGACCGCGCTGGAGGGGGAATTTCAACCGGGCGAGGCCTCGTAACCCCTTGCGGCACCGAGTTTTTCCCGTACGGATCAGCCGACTACGCTGCTTCCCGCGCGAGGATGCCGAGGACGATCTTCCGCAATTTTGGTTCGGCCTCAGCGGCGACGGCGAGAATCTCATCGAGATTGGCCGGTTTCAGGGCATCGGGGAAACAGAGGTCGGTAACGATCGATAGGCCCAACACACGCATCCCGGCGTGGACGGCCACGATCACCTCGGGGACTGTCGACATGCCGACTACGTCGGCACCGATTGCCCGCAGAAAGCGGTATTCGGCCCGAGTTTCCAGATTCGGTCCGGTGACCGCCACATAGACGCCGCGGTGGGCTGAGAAGTCTTCCCGCCGGGCGATTTCGAGCGCGCGACGGGCGAGCACCGGGTCGTAGGGGCGGCACATGTCGGGGAACCGCGGCCCAAGTCGATCGTCATTGACGCCAATCAGCGGGTTATCGTTCATCAGATTGATATGGTCGTCAATCACCACGATGTCGCCCAGAGAGTAGAGTGGATTCATCCCGCCACAGGCGTTGGAAACGATCAGCGTTTCGGCGCCGAGCGCCCGCATGACGCGGACCGGAAAGGTGATCTGGCGATGGCTGTAGCCTTCGTAGGCGTGGAAGCGTCCTTCCATGGCGACTACCGGGACCCCTTCGAGCAAGCCGCAGACGAGTTTTCCGTTGTGGCTGACGGTGGTCGAACGCGGGAAATGCGGGATGGCCTCGTAGTCGATCGTCGCTTCGGTGCGGATTTGGCCAGCCAGTGTGCCCAAACCGGTGCCGAGGATGATGCCCGCGCAGGGCCGGCCGGACCAGTGAGAGTGAATGACGTCCGCGGCCTGCGTTATCTGCGTGCTCAGTTCATGCATGGTCGAATCCCTTCGGCGAGGACTTCACCGAAATGCTAATGGCTGTCAGCCGCGACTCATCCCCAGCGCGGAGACTCCCGGGCGTTACAGGTCGTCGTCTTCCTCGTCAAAATCTTCCTCTTCCCCTTCGTCCTCGTCGAGGTCGTCCTCTTCGAGGTCGTCCTCGTCTTCGAGGTCGTCGGTGAAGTCATCGTCGAAATCCTCGTCGAAGTCTTCATCGAAGTCATCGTCGAAATCGTCCTCGTCGAAGTCCTCGTCCTCGTCCTTGGGTGCTTGAGCAATGCAACTGCCGGCCAACGCTACGGGGTACTCGAAGTCCAAGAGGTCGTCGTTCGGCAGTAGGGCAGCGACAGCATGATGGGACATGACACAATCCTCTGTGCTCTAAGTCAGTTTCCCGAATTGTTCTGGAGCATTATCGATCTGACAAAAACCTTCCCGACAGTCAAAAGCCGGCAGGAGCAAGGGGAATTGTGAAGAAACCCGGGGCGGGTGTCAACTGGCCGAGAAGCGAGCTTTTTCTACTTAATTAAGGGGGTTGTTGGGCTTGGAGCGTTCCGGTAGATTCCTTCCATGAGAGGGGGTTGGTTCTTGGCGGGGCAGGCTCGTCGTGGCCGGAACCTCCAGGGGGCAGGTGTCAAATGGGGTGGCGTCGGCGCGGCTTCACCTTGGTGGAGCTGTTGGTCGTTCTGGCGATTGTCGCGATTCTAGTGTCGCTGTTGTTGCCCGCCGTCCAGGCCGCGCGGGAAACGGCTCGCCAAGTCCAGTGCGCCAATCATCTCAAACAGATTGGGCTTGCGCTGCATTTGTACGTGAACGCTCGCGGGAGTTTTCCGCCGGCCTGCATCGTCGCGACGTACGCGGCGGACGTGACGAATATCGCGACTTGCGTGGAGTGCTACGATCCGTGGCGAGAAGCGAGTTCTTCGGCGGTCGCCGCGAACAAGCATGGCACGAGTTGGATGCTCTTGATTCTAGCTTACCTCGAAGAAAGAGACATCGCCGGCCAGTGGGACTATCGTAAGTCGGTCTCAGGCAACGCGGCCCTGGCGACCATCGATATTGCCACATTCTATTGCCCTAGCCGAAGGAATCGAGTCAGGCCCTATGATCCGCCGTTGTTGTTGAGCAGTTGGAAAGGAGGCGGCACGGACTATGGAGGCTGTATTGGCCGGCGTGATGGTTTTGTCAATCAGATCACCAATCATCACCGGTTTGTGGATACCGACGTCTCGGGATTACTCGCAACTCACGGTGGTATCTTCCGGCAAAACCACGTTAGCCGACCGAGCGACATCCGTGACGGCAAGTCGAACACGATTATGACTGGAGAACTACAACGTTTGGTGCCGGCTCCGGGGGCCACGGGCAAGAATGTCTACAATTGCACAAGCTACGACGGCTGGCCGCTAGGCGGAGTCGCTACCTTGTTCTCCACGGCCACGGAGAGGACCGCGAACCGATCGCCGGGTGGAATGAACAACAGCTTCTTTGAGTCGCCGGGCAGCGAGCATCCGGGAGGCGCCCATTTCGGCCTCGCCGACGGGTCAGTTCGCTTTCTTAGCGAGAGCATTGATTATCGCGACAATAAGGCCCTATTTCCGCTGCTAGGCAGTATGGCCGATGGGCTGGTCGTTCAACTGCCGTGATCGCAGAAGCTTCGAGCGGAGCGTGAGGTCCGATCGTCTTTCTTTCAGAACCATCGTCTCAACCACCCCTTCAGACCGCAGGTGCAGTCCGCCGGGTCCGCGGGGTCGGCCGGAGCAAGCAGATCGACGGCAAAATCGTTGCCGATGGTCTTGCCATCCCGATTTTGCCAGACACAGAAATAGGTGTTTTCACCCGACTGTCGTTCCACCTTCATGACAGGACCGCATGGCTTGAGTTTGACATTCTCACCGGGCTTGAAAGCTGCCACCTCTTTCCTCCAGTCGCTGTCCAGTTCGCAAGGGGTTCAGAGGGAATATAGCGGCGCTGCCTCGCCCCCGCACCGTGATTTTTTAACCCTCGATTTTTGTCGATCGTTGTGACACCGTCTTCAAGCGATGCGTTCGCAGGGCGAACTGCTAGTACCAAAAGCTCTTGCCCGGGGAGCGTATTACGAAGCGTCTGCTGCTGCTATAATCGGCAGGGAAAGCTAGATTCGATGTCGCCGTCCGAGGGGATGCTATGATCCACTGCGGGATTTGCCGTTCTCTAATTGCGCTTGCCTTGTTGACCGCTGTCGCCGCGGGCTTTGGTGGAGAAAGGCTTACGACGGCGAACAACGCGGAGTCGAAAGAGCAGCGCGAAGCGCGCATGGCGTGGTTCCGCGAGGCGCGGCTGGGCATGTTTATACACTGGGGCGTATCCTCCGTCCCCTCCGGCCTTTGGCAGGGCAAAAAGTCGAACTACGCTGACTGGTACCTCGAACGAACCAAGATGCCGGTGTCGCAGTACGAGACCTTCCGCGAGCAGTTCAACCCGACGAAGTTTGACGCCCGGCAATGGGTCGCCGCCGCCAAGGATGCCGGCATGAAGTACATCGTCGTGACCAGCAAGCACCATGACGGCTTCGCGATGTTCGAAACCAGAATGAGCGACTGGGGCATCATGTCCACGCCCTACCGACGCGATCCAATGAAGGAACTTGCTCGTGCCTGTCAGGAGGCGGGCCTGAAGTTCTGCTTCTATTACTCCATCATGGATTGGCATCACCCCGACTACCGCCCGCGTCGCGCTTGGAACGATGTGGCGATTGCTCGTGGCGAGCCCGATTTCGATCGCTACACGGCTTTCGTGAAGGGGCAACTCAAAGAGTTGCTGACCAACTACGGACCGATTGGCATTCTCTGGTTCGACGGGGCCTGGGAAGAGAGTTGGTCCAAGGAGCACGGTCGGGACATTTGCCAGTACGTGCGGTCGTTGCAGCCGGAGATCATCATCAACAACCGCTTGAATCGGGACGCCAACCAGGGAAAAGACGAGAGTCTCGGCGATTACGGCACTCCTGAACAGGAGATCCCTGCCAATGGGCAGCCGGGGACCGACTGGGAAGCCTGTATGACGATGAACGATCACTGGGGCTACAACCGTTTTGATCAAAACTGGAAGTCTCCGACCGTCTTGATTCGACTGCTCATCGACAGCGCGTCGAAGGGAGGCAATTTCTTGCTCAACGTTGGCCCTACCGCCGAGGGTGTCATTCCTGCGCCCAGCCTAGAGCGCCTTGGGGAAATTGGCCGATGGATGAGGCAAAACGGCGAGGCAATCTACGGCACCGCGGCGAGTCCCTTCGCCAAGGCACCTACCTGGGGACGCGTAACGGCCAAGCCTGGCAAACTCTATCTGCTTGTCTTCGCTTGGCCCGAGAATGGCCGGCTCGTTCTCGGTGAAAGGACGATTAAACCGATTGCGAGAGCTTACCTGGCGACCGATCCCCGCCGAACGCTGTCGGTCCGCCAAAAGCCCGAGGGCGTCACAATCACTGTCCCGAAGATAGCGCCCAATGAAGCGGCCTCGGTTGTCGTTTTGGAGCTCTTCTCGAACGAGCAAGGTTAGAGCCGGGAATCACAGTTTTCCACAGAAATTTGCGACAAAGCCTCAACCTCTGATATTGCCGCCACTTCCTGGGATAAAGTCGCCGGGCCTGCCAGACGTGTAGTGCGAGATGAATGATCGCTACTAATTCTATGGTCCAAATCTTGATTGATTATTGATGTTCAGGCGAATGACCTCGGGTAGTCCGAGTCAAATTCTCCTGTCTACTAGCCTCCCGTTAGTCGGCCTTCGGGCGTTTCTTTTCTCGTCCAAGTTTTATTACGGATGCCCGCAGCCATGGCTGTCCGACGGGCGTCGTCCGGTAAATCGTCATGCCACCACCATCCGTTACGGTGGGGGCGATCGCTTGACAAGCCGGCAGGCCATTCATCATTATCGTAATACAGCCTTTGCGTCCGATATTGTTCCCGCCGGCTTGCTCGTACTATCCCCGATGTCTTTCCGCGAAGAGGGACGACGGGGTACCAGGTTACGAGCGTTTATTCTTCAAAGGGTGTCAGTAATGAGTGACAGCGTGTTCGCCGGTCGCTATCGTCGCTATCTTGGACTCCTCGCGATGCTCAGCGTCGTCTTGGCCGCTGACCCTATGCCTCGAATGGCTTTTGCTGAGCCGGCGGGTCGGGAGGTCGGCGAGAAGAAGTTGGAAGCCCAGGGGGGGAAAGCCACGACGCGTAGCGACGCGGCAACGGCGAGCAAAGACGCAAGCAAAGAGGCCGGGGAGGATGCGGCGGCGAAGAAGGCCGAGAATGTTCTCGTCTGGCTCTACCGCTCGATGGGATTGCGCTACGTGGTGATCTTCTTGACGGTCACCTTCAATGAGATCGCTTTGGTGGTGATGATCTTGTTGGAATTGCGGCGACGGCGAATCTGCCCGATGGACCTTGCCAGCGAGTTCGAGGATCGTTTGAACAAGCGGCAGTACCAGGAGGCATACGATCTGGTGAAGGACGATCGATCCTTTCTGGGCAGGGTCTTGGCGGCTGGGATGGCGAATCTTTCGGACGGACATCAGGCGGCCACCGAGGCCATGCAAGAGGCCGGCGAAGAGCAGAACATGCGATTGGAGCAGCGCAACGGATATATTGCCCTGATCGCGCAGCTCGGTCCGTTGTTGGGCCTGTTGGCCACCGTCGACGGCATCGTCCGGGCCTTTTCCGTGATTGCCGGCAAGGACGTGACGCCGAAACCCTCCGAGTTGGCTCAGGGCATCAGTATCGCGCTAGTGAATACAGTGGTCGGCCTATGGCTCGCCATTCCGTCGATTGTCTTCTACAACATCGTACGTAACCGTCTGGCGCGATTGGTGCACGAGGTCGGTATTGTCAGTACCCGTCTGATGAAGCGGTTCGCCAATGTGACGCCGGCGAAGAAGGCCTGAACTGCCGGGGAATAGGCATGCAGATACACAAGCAGCAGATGTTCAACTGCAATCCGGACATGACGCCGATGATTGACTTGACCTTCCAGCTGACTTTCTTCTTCATGCTTTCTTTGAACTTCTCGAGCGATGTGCAAAGCGATCTGGTACGGTTGCCGATCAGCGACATTGCCCGGCCGGTGGAAGGGGCGGTGGAGATGCCGATCACAATTCAGACGCTGGCCTCGGGGATGGTGTTGTTCGGCGGTGATCAGATGACGGCGCAGGCGTTGCGCGGCCCTTTGCAGCGTGAGCAGGCGGTATTGGCGGGCCTGGCTGGTCGTTACCGTCATGGCGGAACGATCGTCATTCGAGCCGACCGCGAAGTGCCGGCGGGAAAGGTGCAAGAGGTGATCCGGGTGTGCCAGGATGCGGGCTTTGAAAAATTTGTCCTGCGTGCCCGACCGAAGCAATAGATGCGGGAGAAGCGGACGTGAAGTTCAGTCGTGCAGGCAGCGAGTTTGAACGCGTCGATCTGATGATGACGCCGATGATCGATGTCTGCTTCCAGATGATCATCTTCTTCGTGGCCAATATGCGGCTGTTCACGCCGGAGGGAGATTTCAACGTCACGATGCCGATTGCCGCACCGCGAGAAGGGGTGCCCGCCGAAGCTCAAATTCCGCCGATCAAGATTCGCCTTCGCGCCGACGCCGAGGGAAATCTGGCAGGCATCCAGATGGGTCAGCGGCCATTGCGCTCGTTGAAGGAGTTGCGGGGCGAAATCCGGCAGATATGCGGCGTTGATCGGGGGCCCACCGCCATTTCCATGGCGGCCGAGGCACAACTCGACTTCGATGCCAATTTGAGGTATGAGTACGTGATGGATGCTGTTTCGGCCATTTCTGGATTCTTGGCCAGTGATGGACAGACGGTCATCCCGTTGATCGAGAAGATCAAATTTGGCCCGCCGGGCAGGGCAAAGGGCGCCCTGCCTTAGCATAGACCGCCTGACAGGACGGCATAAACCCACTTGCCGTTAGCGTCGAAAACCTCCCCCCAAGGGTGGTTTCGCAACTTCTTTCGCTGGGGCGTTTGCGGAAACTACAATAGAGAGTTGTAGGACGCTGAAGTTTGAGAACGGGCCAGTGGGGTCGGGAATGCCTCGACTCTCGTGGAAATGCCAGGAATGAGCCTAGACCCGCCGGCCAAAGATTCGCTGCCATTTGCAGGAGGTGGTTTCAGCGGCGCGAACGACGATGCGCGTCCGGGGCCACCGCCGCTGGTCGGGCCGCGCGCCGATGCGACGGCGGTTTGGGGCGGGCAATCGGGCGCTTCCTCCCCTGCCCCGCTCGGACCACCGTCTGAGGACCCGCCACCGTTTCTGCCTGGCGCGATGGAGGTGGCGTCGCCGCCCCTCGAACGGCCTGCGACGCCTCTCTCCGAATCGGCCGAAGCATCCTGGTCGGAACGTCTCCGACGCTACACGATTCGGCTGATCGCAACGTGCTTGGCGTGGTGTCGCGAGGACGGGTATTGGTATCTCAGCAGCATGGCGTTCCATGCCTTGCTGATCATGGCGTTGGCGATGATCTCATTGGCCATTCCCCGCGCACTACTGCACTCGTCGACCGAAAAGGCGCCGACTTTCGACTCGCCGAAGACCGACAACACGCCGCCGGCCCAGATTGAACGGTTCGTGGTGGGCGACGCTCCGCTGGAGCCAAGCGAATTGAGCCCTGAAACGCTGGAGAAGTTCCAGCCCGAGCCAATCGGCGGACAGGATGCGAAGCATTACGATGACTCGCCGGATTTCCAAGAGGGTGGCGGGATCGAGAGCGTGATGAATGTGCCGCGGACGTTTGGGCTGGGGGGGCTGAACGCGGTGGGTCCGGGTCCTGGAGGGAAAGGCGGCGTGGGGAGCAGCGCGGGCTGGGGCAAGAACGCTGGAGCCGGTGGAGATGGAACTGGTTTTTGGGGACGCGGCAATCGCCCTGCTCTGGCCGGTTCTGGGGGCGGTACCCGGGCGACCGAACGCGCCGTGGCCGGCGCTTTGAACTGGCTCGCTCGGCATCAGACGCCCCATGGCAAGTGGAGTCTCGACTATCGCGGGCAGTGCAAGGGCGGCGCCTGCTCGGGCGCCGGCTCGGTTCAGTCGGATTCCGCGGCCACGGCTTTGGCGTTGCTGCCCTTTTTGGCCGCCGGTCAAACGCATAAGAACAAAGGCATCTACAAAGAAACGGTCGCCAAGGGGCTGGCCTGGCTGGTGAAGCAGCAGCGGGCTGACGGCGATTTGGCGGGCAAAGCTCCGCAGCCAATGTACTCGCACGGAATTGCCACGTTGGCCCTCTGCGAAGCGTATGGAATGACGCATGACGAAAGCATGGGTTCGGCTGCGCGGCGGGCGGTCGCCTACATCGAGCGAGCGCAGAACGAATCGACCGGCGGCTGGCGCTATGAGCCGGGCGAGACAGGCGACACTTCTGTTTTTGGCTGGCAGATCATGGCCTTGAAGAGCGCGCAACTCGCCGGGCTGCCGGTCAACTCAATGGTCTTCGAGAACTCTAAGAAATGGCTCCACTCGGTCGCTAAGGGAGAGCACTCCGGCCTTTATTCCTATCAGCCGTATCGCGAGGTGACGCCGACGATGACTGCCGTGGGCACGTTGTGCCGGCAATACTTGGGCATCGATCCGAAAGATCCGTCGATTCTCGAAGGAAAACGTTGCCTGCTGGAAAATCTGCCCGATGGCAACCTTGGCCGGAATAGTTACTACTGGTATTACGCGACTCTCGCCATGCACAACTTCAGCGGTCCCGATTGGGATGTATGGAACCGAAGGATGCGGCGGGTGTTGATCGAGTCGCAACAGAAGGAAGGCTGCGCCATGGGGAGTTGGGATCCCGATCGGCCAACGGCCGATGCTTGGGGACCGCAGGGCGGCCGGCTGATGCTGACGAGCCTCAACGCCTTGACCTTAGAGGTGTACTATCGCTACCTGCCGTTGTTCAAGACCGATTCTCTCGTGCCCAATCGAGGGCAGAGGATGGGATTCACCAAGCCGATCGACTCCAAAGAAGAATGAACACACGCGGTGCGGTTGTGACGGCCATACCGTTTGGACGGAAGGAGTTTTGAAAGCAAGATGATAAAAAATCTCCTCCTCTGGTTCTGCCGATCATCATGCCGTCGAAAGGCATCAGCGCAGGGGCTTTACCTTGACAATGCTGACGGGGGGGCACATACTGGAATGGATTCCTTGCCTGTTGGCGGGGCCGTTCGGGGCGTTGCGCGGGGACAGAGGTCTCGGGAATTACGTGCTTGCAGCTAATATTCGTGTCGTGCGGCAGAGCGCGGCTGCCGTCGACGCTTCGAGCTTTTTTCAAAACAGAGCCGCGTCCGAACAGAAGGGTCGAGCCGTGATGGCAACGAGTGGATCGCGAAGAAAGGCATGGTTCCTTCTCGTACTGACAACGTGGGCGGCCCTGGCCGTGGCCGTCGTTCCGCAACCGTCGTCGGCCCAGGAGGAAAAGGCGGGCGCCGCGGCCGCCCAGGGACAGGCAACCGCCGAACCTGCTAAGGAGCACAAGGAAAGCTTCCTGATGTGGGTAATCAAGTGCTCGGGCTTCATCGGCTTGGTGATCTTGATCCTGTCGGTGTACTTTGTCTCGACGGTCGGCCGCATGTTCTGGGAAATGCGGATGGAAGTGGCGGCGCCACCCGATCTGCTTCTGCAGTGTGAAGGCCTGCTGGAGCAGCGCGACTTCAAGGGAATCTACGGTCTGGTGAAGGCGGACGGTTCAATGTTCAGCCGCGTGCTGGCCACGGGCATCGGCGAGTTGCCCAACGGTCTGGCCGAGGCCCGCGAAGCGATGGAGCGGGTGGGCGAAGCGGTTACCGCTGAGATGGAGAAGAAGATCAGCATGCTGGCCGTGCTCGGTACGCTGGGGCCCATGATCGGACTGCTCGGCACCTTGAAAGGGATGATCGCCAGCTTCAGCGTGATTGCCATGAGCGACGTGCAACTGAAGGCCAGCGAAGTGGCTGGCGGTATCTCTGAAGCCTTGCTGTTGACGTTCGAAGGCGTCGCGTTGTCGGTGCCGGCGATTTACTTCTTCGCATTGTTCCGCAACCGGGTGATTTACATCAGCACCAATGTGATGCTGACGGCCGATCAGTTTCTGCGACATTTCTCGCACGCCGGTCGAGCAAAGGCCTCGGCGGCTCCCGCTGCAAAACCCGCGAAGTAACGTTTGCCCAACTAGGGCGCGAACTAGCGATCGGAGTGGAGACGCATGTCAGGATCGGTATCCAATGACGTCAAGGCCGAACCGAACCTCACGCCCGTTCTGGACATGGTGTTCCAGTTGATCACCTTCTTTATGTTGGTGATCAACTTCAAGTCGGCGGAATTGGATCTAAGTCTGAAGTTGCCCGTGGTCGGATCGGCCCGACCGGTCGATACGCAGGGGCGTGTCGGTCTGCTGGTGCTGAACATTGACAACGTCGGCAACCTGAAGGTGTATGGCCGGACGATCCCGAACATCGAGGGTTACGTTCGCAACGAGGCCCAAGTGGCCCTGTTGAGTAGTCGGATGACCTCGGAGGACCTTCAGGAAGGCAAAGAACTGCCAACGACCATCGTCATCCGTGCCGACCGATCGACACCATTCAAAATGATCAACCGAGTGATAAGGTCGTGTCAGGACAACGGATTCCGCAAGTTCGCGCTAAAGGCGATGAACAAGGAAGCTTAGCGGAGGCAACAACTGTTTTAGAATTCGCGTAGGACCGATCAACGAGCATCGTCCCAACAGAAGACCATGGGTCGAAGACGAAAGAAGAAACACGGCGAATCCGAGGTGGAACTCAATCTGGCAGCCATGCTGGACATGGCCTTCCAGTTGTTGACGTTTTTCATCCTCACGTTCCGTCCGGCGCCGGTCGAGGGCCAAGTGTCGTTACGCTTGCCGCCCCCCCAGGCAACGCAAGTTGTCAAGGATGGTCAGGCCGCTGGGTCGGACACCAGCAATACAAATCCGGTTGTGGGCGTCAACACGCTGACCATTACGGTGTTGGCCGATCCCCGGGGCGGCACGATCAATGGTCTGGCGGTTGGCGAGACCCAAGTGCCCAGCATCCCGGCTCTGGCCGGCAAGCTCCGAGAAGTGTTTGCCGACGACGGGAATCCCTTTGATCAGGTTATTATCCAGGTGAGCGATTCTTGCCGCTACGACGAACTGATGAGGATTGTCGATATTTGCACGCGTCAAGAGATCACTCGCGACGGGAAAAAGGAGAAGCTTTCGAAGCTTAGTTTCGTCGAGATACCCAGCAACTAGCGAGACCGGATCCTAGCGAGACGCCGCCCTTAGGCCGGCAGGCCGTTCTTCGAACACCTCTCTTCGATCGTCTCGCGTCACTACAACCCTTTCGATTCCATGCGGCGCTATTGGCGAGAACGGCCACCGAAGAGCATATTCAGCGGCGCCGAGCTGCCGCGGCTGATGACGGGGCTGTTGATGCTCGCGGTGATCTGGATGCTGATCGTTCGCGCCCGCGAGCCTGGCACTTGGAGTTGGTTTGCCAAACTCGACGCGCCACAGCAGGCAAAGCATGCGGCCGTTGCGCCGACCGACTCGCCACCGTCGCAACCACAGCCACCGGCGAATAAGGCAGTTGCGACGGACGGCAAGCCTACCGAGAAACCGGCCGAGCCGCCGGCCGAAAGACAGGCGGACGCGGCGGCCAAGCCAAAGGCGGAGAGGTCCAAGCCCGACGACGTCGCTCCGACCGGACCGACGGACGAGGACCCCGAGCAGATCGAAGAGGCCCGCAATGAGTTTCAGGCCATAACCGACGGCACTTTAAAACTCGGGCCGGAAGAAATGGAAGCCTACGACCGTTTGGTCGAGTGGGTGAAGAACCAGCCGTTCGCTGTTCTGAAGAAGCGGGCGGAAAAAGGCCTGTGGTACACAGATCTCTACGACACGCCGGAGAAGTACCGCGGCAAGATCGTGGAACTAGAGGTGGAGATTCGACGGGCGGCCTCGGTGGGCAAGAATCGTTACGGGGTGCCACTCTGGGAGGCCTGGGCCTTCACCGAGGAATCGCGCGGGCGGCTTTACGACCTGCTGGTGTTGGATTATCCCGAGCAGATGCCGCTGGGATACAAAATTTTTGCGAAAGCCAAGTTTGTCGGCTACTTCTTGAAACTTCAAGGCTATGAACCGGCGAGTCTCAAGCCTGGCGATCCGGCCGACAAAGCTCCCCTTTTGGTCGGCCGGGTGGAGTGGATTCCGCCGGTGGCCGTGAAGTCTCCGGTCGATACGACTCAGGAATGGCTTTGGGGGCTTGCCCTGCTGGTGATCATTGGGGTGGTGTTCCTGCTACGCGCCGGTTACTACAAGCTGACGGCGAAACGACGCGTGGCTGCCGCCGTGGGCGGCCGCTGGCGGGCTGCGCCAGATGAGGAGTCGATCCCAATTGAAGCCTGGCTGGAACGCGCGGAGTTCGACGACCGGGACAATACTTCGCCGTATTCGCTGGAGGTTGAGCCCGATAGCCACTCGTACGGCCGAGCCGACGACGAGGAGTCGTTGCGTGCCAAGCGCGGGGACTTGACGGAGGGGAGCGATGACCGATTATCATAGAAAGTTAGGCACCGCCTCGGTTGCTCGGTGCCGATAGGAGTTTGCCGCGGATGGCTCAGAACGACGCCCCCAATACGGGACCGAAACCGGCCTCGCCGAAGGCTGCAGCAACACCGGTGGCGAAACCGGCAGCGATGCAGAAGCCAGTCTCGCAGCCGGCGGCGCCGCAAGCGGTATCTGCTCCCCAGGTCCACCGCCCTGGCCCGATTGAGCGTGCCCGGGTTTGGCTCTTCGAGGAAGGCCCTTGGTGGTTGTGCAGTTTCGTCTTCCATCTGGTCTTGGTCTGCTCGTTGGCGCTGGTGGTGACAAAGACGGCAGAAAAACTCAGCGAGGCGCCGTCGTTCGAGGAGGTGAAAGTCGAGACACCCAAGGAAGTGATTAAGGAAATCGAGCGGTTCGACATTGGCGAAACGCCCGAGGATCCCACCGAGCTAAGTACTGAGACGCTGGATTTGGAGAAGCCGGCGCAGATGGCTCAAGAAGCCGAGTACAACGACGACAGCGCGATTTTTGAACATCGCGGCGGCGGCACCCAGTCGAAGAGTGACCAGCCGAGCTTGGGCGGCCTTGGCGGCTTCGATATCAAGGGCGTCGGACCAGGTCCGGCGATCAAGAATCGTGGCGGGATCGGCTCAGGGGTTGGAACGGGGACCCACGCCGGCAGCGGCGGCGACGGCTCAGGTTTTGGTGGACGGGGCAGCGGCAGCCGGAAGGCGATGTTGGCCAGCGGCGGCGGCACCCGGCAATCGGAGCGGGCCGTGGCCGGAGCTTTGAATTGGATCGCCCGGCACCAGATGACCAACGGCAGTTGGAGCATGAAGAACTTCAACAGCCGCTGCAAGGACGGTTCCTGCACCGGCCGAGGAGTCTGGGATGACCGCTCGAGCGCCTCGACGGCGCTGGCGTTGCTGCCTTTTTTCGCAGCGGGACAGACGCACGAATCGAAGGGGCCCTACAAGAAGGTGATTTCCCAAGGCGTCCATTTCCTAATTAGCAATCAGCAGGCCACGGGCGATCTGCGGATGGGGCACGACATGTATGACCACGGGCTGGCCACCATCGCACTGTGCGAGTGTTACGGCATGAGCGGTGACAAGGCGGTGAAGAATGCCGCCCAGGCAGCCTTGAACTTTATTGCCAATGCCCAGGACCCGAAGGGCGGCGGCTGGCGATACAGCCCGGGGATGCCAGGCGACACCTCGATCACGGGCTGGCAGATTATGGCCTTGAAGAGCGGGCAGATGGCCAATCTGAAGGTGGATCCGGGCGTTCTGGAGAAGGCCAAGGCTTTCCTGAAAACCGTCACTTTTGGTGGACGTGGCGGGGGTCGGTTTGCTTACACGCCCAGCCCGCCCGGCGAACCCGACAAGATTTATTTCGCCGCGGAGATGCCGCTTCCTGGCGGTGGCAAGTTTAAGAATCTCGACCAGCAGCGGCCGTTGACGTCGATTGGTTTGCTGTGCTTGCAGTACCTGCACGTACCACAAAACGACCCGGCAATGATTGAGGGCACTGCCTATCTCATGCAGAACCTGCCCGACACCGGGATTCGCAATGTCTACTATTGGTATTATGCCACGCAGGTGATGCACAACCAGCCGGGCCCGAATTGGGATGCCTGGAACCGAAAGATGAGACGCGTTTTGATTGACACCCAAGTGCGAGACAAGGAGACTTGTGCCAATGGGAGTTGGGACCCGATCCTTCCTCAACGGGATCAATGGGGCGAGGTGAGTGGCCGTTTGATGATGACCAGTCTCAGCGCGCTCACACTCGAAATATACTATCGCTACCTGCCACTCTATAAGCTCGATAAGGACGGCGGCGGAGCCGCAAAAAAATAGCGCGGGCGAAAGCGCTTCGGCCGACTCCTAACGGAATGAAACAACGCTCTACCGGATGAGGCAAGGTCATGAAGCTACCAGTGTGTTTGACGGCCTTTTTGGTCGCGATCGTGTTCGCCCTGCAGGGGAGTAGCTGTTGGGCGGAGGAGGACCCGCTGGAGTTCCTTCACTTGTTGCAGCAGCGCGGCTATGGGGATATGGCGGTCGTGTACTTGAATCTGCTGGCCAAACGCGCGGAAATGCCCACGTCAGTGCGAGACGTGTGGGATCTTGAGATGGCCAAGAGCAAGGAGGCGGCGGCTGCCGAGGCGTTCGACAGCAAGGAAGAGAAACAGTTGCTGGCGGAGGCTCACCAGCATCGGGCCAAGTTCATTCGTGAGAAACCCAATCATCCGGCGGCAATGAAGGCTATCGTCTCCTGGGGCGAATCTTCGTTGCGGCAGGCGGCCCAAATGATTCAAAACGCACAGTCGCTGGAGGCGACGGATCGGGCGCAGTACGAAAAAACGTTGGCCGAGGCGCGAACGCTCTTGAACGATGCCCGCGGCCGCTTCCAGCAGGCGGAAAAGAAGTTCAAGGAGGAACTCGCCGCGCTGCCGCCGCCCTCGAAACTGCCCACCAAGAAGGCCGATCGCGCTGGGGTAGCAGAATCACGAGCGGAGGCTGAGAACAATGTGTTGGAAGCTCAACTACAACTTGGTCTCGTCGAGTACCAATTCGCGCAGACTTTCTCCGCAGCTCAGAAGTCGGACCGGACGGCGGCGCTGAAGAAGGCCGTGAAGGCGTTTGATGACGTTTTCCAGTTCAGCCGCAACAGCCCCAACGGCTTGACGGTGACCGGCCTTTACGCACACATGTACCATGGCAAGGCAGCGGAAGAGTTGGGTGATTATCGGTTGGCTTTGGACATTTATGATGAAGTGTTGGCCAACGCCCCCGATCCCAGTGAGAAGACTGCCCCGACGGGCCTGGAGCCGTTGTTTAGCCGCGTCGAGTATTTTCGGCTGTTAATCCTGGCGAAGCAGAAGCCGCTGCAGTTTCTCCCGGAAGCGACGGCGTGGTTGCAGCACTACAAGAAGCTGCGGTCGACGGACGGCTATCAGGGGGTTGCTTTGGAAGTGGCGAAGGCGCTCCAGGCGAAGAGCGCGACGGCCGACGGCGCCGAAAAGGCGAGACAGCGTACGGAAGCCCTGCAGGTGCTGACCGACATGGTGCGTGTTCGCAGTCAGTACCAGCAAGAGGCGATGGCGATGCGGCGCAAGCTCATGGAGGCTGCCGGCAAGACCGAGGTCGAGGCCTCGACGTTTGAGGAGGCCGCCGGTCAGGGCGAAATCGCCCTTGCCAGCTCGCAATGGGAGGTCGCCCGGGACGCTTTCAAGAAGGCGTTGGTGTTGGCCGAGAAGAGCAACGTTCGCGACAGCGCCCGGAAGGAAGCGGTCCGAGAGTCCTTGGGAATTGCGCAGTACGCCATTGCCCGGGACCTCTACAGCAAAGGTAAATTCGACGAATGTGTCGCGGCGGCCAACGAGATCATTTTCGAGGATTCCCAACGGACCAAGGTTCGCAAAAACAGCCAAGCGGCAGCGCAGGCGGGAGCCTTGACTGTCTTCGCGGCGCTGAATCAACATCTCAAAGCGACCAATGACGCCGAGAAGCAGAAGACCCTGGAGAAACTAGTCAGAGCGGCCGAACTGACGGAAAACAATTGGCCCGACAAGCCGGAGGCCGATGACGCGCGCATGGCACGGGCCCAGTTGAAAGCGAATGCGGGACATATTCGTGAGGCGTTGGAGGTCTACGAGCGGGTGAATCCGAAGTCGGAACGATATCCGCCAGCGATGTATGCGGCCGGACAAGGCTACTGGCATCTGGCGGACGTCGAAAGCGACAAACCGGAAAATGCTCGCAATCAAAGCCAGATAAAGGAAGACATCGAGCGGTCCGTCAGGTGCTTAGAACAAGGGCTAGCGGTGTCGCGAAAACAGGCCGAAAAGCAGCGCCAAGCGGGCAAACCGGTTTCCGAGTATTTCGTGAAGTCGCAACTGATGCTGGCGGCGATTCGGTTGAAACTGGGAGAGGCCAAAGAGGCGGCGGAACTCTACCAGCCGTTGGTCGACATCGTCAAAGCGCAGAAGCCGCAGAACCTTGACACGACGACGATCAGCATCTTCCTGGGCGCCGTCCGGGCCTATTCAGCCTTGAACGATCTGAAAAAGGCTGGCGAGGTAAGCGATGTGTTAATGGAACTCGGGCCCGATACTTTGCCAATCAACACAGCTTTGGTGGAATTTGCTCGGCTTCTCGACGGAGAGCGGAAAAAGGCGGCGGCGACTGTCACGGAACTCGAGAGTACCACGAAAACCGCTGAGACCGACGCAGCCAAAGAACGATTGGGTCAGATTGAGGAATTGCTGACGCGGATTTTGGCGAAGTTGTCGGAGCGTCAGCAAGTCTCGGTTGCTGGAATGGTCTTTATCGGCGATACGCTGAGCGCGATGGATCGCAATACAGAAGCCGGACAGCAGTACCAGAAGATTATTCAGCGGTATGAAAACGATCCGGAGTTTGCCCAGGCGGCGGCCAAGGCGATGACCCGCGTTCGTTCGCAACTGCTAGGCGTGTCGCGGAAAGAGGGGCGGTTTGAAGAGGCTCTCCGCCAGGCCGACCAGTTGATCAAGGAGCACCCGCGGGCGCTCGAGCCGATGATGGAAAAAGGTCGGATTCTCGAAGCTTGGGCGGAGAGGGATCCGTCGCGCTTCAGCGAAGCGGTGGCCCACTGGGTATCGCTGCGGGCAAAGCTGCAAACCTTGCGAAAGAAGCCGGCCGAATATTACGAAGTGATGTACAACGTGGCGGCCTGCTTGGTCCGCGAAGCCGAGGCCAGCAAGGACAAGGCCGTCGTTCAGGACCGGGCGAAGAAGGCCGAACAAGTCTTGAAGTCGGCCTTGGTGCTGAACCCCAGGCTCAACGGGCCAGATACCGTGGCTAAGTACAAAGTCTTGTTGAACAAGGCGATCAAACTGCAAGGGCGAGCGGACGAGCAGAAGGACGAGAAGAAATTGTGAGCAAGCCGCTGTTTCTGCTGTTGGTCGGCTTGGTGGTTTGCGTTGTCCCGGCCGTGGCTGAGAAGCCGGGCGACAAACAGAAGGCTTCTTTACCCACCGATGGTTTGGAGGGGTTAGGCTTTTCGGTCGCTCCGCGTGACGGCGGCAAGGCGCAGACGAGTCTCTTTGGCGTCGCGGCCGAAGGCTACAAGTTCGTATACGTCTTCGATCGTTCGGGGAGCATGAGTGGACGGGGCCGCGAGGCCCTCCAAGCCGTCAAGGGCGAGTTGCTGCGAAGCCTGAAGCCATTGGACGAGGTCCACCAGTTTCAGATTGTCTTTTACAACGAGCAGCCAATTCTCTTCAACCCCAGCGGGACGCCCGGCCGGTTGGCGTTCGCTACTGTGGAGAACAAGCGGCGCGTCGAGCGGTTTTTGGAGGGCCTCAGCGCGGACGGCGGCACCGAACACGAAAACGCGTTAAGGATGGCCATTCGGCTCCATCCGGATGTCATCTTCTTTCTCACGGACGCCGACGATCCAAAACTCTCGGCTACCCAACTGGAGCGGATTCAGCGAATGGCGGCAGGCACCATTATCCACGCGATTGAATTCGGCCCCGGCCCAAAACCACAGGGACAGACGTTTGTCGAGGATCTGGCGCGCCAGAACGGTGGGAAGTATCGCTACATCGACATCGGCAGTCTCTCGGGGCAGAAGAGGGCAAAGGTATCGCCGGAGAGTTGAGCGGGTCTTCCCCCTATTGATGCGGCGACAGGCCGCGCGTTTCTAGCCGCCTTGGCACCGGACAGGCAATCTGCAATAATTCCCGGTCATGCATCAGCCGCGGCACGAAGAACCGACGACGCCTGCTTTCGATCACGGATCCGCGCGGCTAACTCTCGCCCAGTTGCGGGCGGGCCTGGCTGAGGTGGCTCAAGAAGCGCTGCTCGTCGCGCCACGGATTTTGCGGCGCGTGATTCGCGAGCACACGGGGGTGGTTCGCTTCGGACTTCGGGTACCGCATCGCAAGAACTACACGCTTGATCGTGATGCGCTGCTGGCAATCGTCGATCCTTGGGAACTGGGGATCGCGGAAGGCGCCCAATTGCCCGAGCGGATGTTGTTGCTCCCCGAGCCGAGCACGCAACGGTTGGCGTCCACCCCGGCGGACGAGTTGCTGACGCAATATTGGCGATGGTTGTTCCATTGTCGAGTGCATGCTGCCCTGGACGAGAGGTTGAAGCGGGGCAAGTTGGGCTCGGCCGAAATTCGCCAGCGAATCCATGCGATTGGGGAGACGGAGTTTGCCGAGATTCGCCTCGTTCTCGACCAAGAAAACCTGCTGTTGCCTCCCCGTAACGACGAGTCGGTGTACTGTGAGTTCGTCGCCACGTATCTTGAGTTGCGGTTCTTCACCCCCGGTTTTGTATCGCGCTACTTTCCCGGCATTCGGAATCGGGCATTGGATGGAATCTTAGCACAGGACGTGGATGCCTCGGGCTTGTATTCGGCGAGTCGGCCTGATGGAGCAAGTCAGCCGAGGGAAGTTGGAGAACTCGACGAATGGATTGGATTGTCCGCGACTGCCGACGGCCGTCTGCCAGAATTGCCGCCACCGGAGATTCCGTCGGAAACGAAGTATCGCGTGCTGATGCGGAAGTCACGTCGACCGGCTGAGCAGGGTAACATTGTCCGGGCGGCAATCTACCGGGCATGGGCCGAGCGATGCGCGCCCGCAGAGATGGTGGATCGGGTCCGCGTCGCCATCAAACTGGATCTGGCGCATTTGGGCCAACGGCTGCAAGCCGCGCTGGAAGTGAAAGAGACGAGTTCGCATGATTGGCAGGAGGCCTTGTTCTGCTTGCTGGCCCAGACGCCGCGTGGAATTTGGACAAACGAAGCCAGGTTACTCTACGACTTGCAGAAGGTTTGCGTGGATTATGAGCGAGAGATCTACCGGGTGGATCTCGTAGAATGGGTCTTGTCCTGGGGGCGACGTCCGATCAAGCGGCGGCTGCCCAATCAGCGGGATGTGTTGATGCTCAGGCACCTGCACAGTGCATTGCGGCGGGTTCCTTTGGCCCGCATTTCCCAGACGCAGCGTGGCCAGCTCGCATGTTTGCTCCGCGAGGCAGCTGAACGGGTCGAGACGAGGTTGCGGAATCAACTCCGGCCCATCCTCTGCCAGTCGCTGGACGAAGTAGGGCTGGTTCCACGGAATTTGCCCGAGAGATTAGCTCGCAAAAAACTGATTGAGGAGATTCTTGACCAAGTCAGTCAGCGCGGCTATGTCACGATGGGAGGCTTGCGCGATGCCATTTCGCGCAACCGACTGAAATTGCCGGACGTGTCCGGCCCGCGCGAACTGTTTTACGGTGATGCCCTATTGCGCGCGGACCGCAAGCTAGGTGCCGCGCTGGAGGGGGTTTACCATCGCGGAGAGATTTACCTGCGCATGATGCAGCGGGCAAGCTCGCTCGGTTTTGGGACAGTCCTTGGCCGCGTCTTTACCAAGTTCATTGCCGTGCCGTATGGCGGCGCGTTCGTGACCCTCTTCTTCCTGCTGCATGTTTGGGACCTCTTCACCAAGCAGCAGCAAGCGGAAGAGGTTCATCTTACATCGCCGTCGGTGTTGGCGCTCGGCACCGTGCTATTGCTTCTGGTAAATTCTGCGAGTGTTCGTCAGACGCTGGGGAATGTTCTCAGCTTCTCGGGCCAGTTGCTGAATACGTTTGTGGTTGAGCCTATTCGCTGGGTTGTCAACTCCTCGCTCGTGCAAATGATTCTCCGGGGGCGGCTTTTCACGTTGCTGGTCCGTTTGCTCATCAAGCCATTAATCGTCACTCTGGCAATACGTTGGGTGGTGCCGACGGGCGAGAGTCCTTGGTGGATGGCGACCGCGGCAAACGTGAGTTTGTTCTTGGCGGTATGCTTGATGCTGAACTCGCGGGCCGGCCGGACTTTGCAGGAGGCCGGGGCCGATTGGATGGTTCAGGGCTGGCATCGATTCGGAGTCCGCTTTCTTGCCGGGGTCTTTTGGTTCTTCCTTGATTTGTTCAAAGGTTTTCTGCAGACCGTGGAACGGTTGATGTACACGGTCGACGAGTGGCTGCGCTTCAGGAGCGATGAGGGGCGGTTTTCCTTGGCTACCAAGGCCGTCTTGGGACTGGTGTGGTTCGTCGTCGCCTATGTCGTACGTTTTACCGTGAACGTATTGGTCGAGCCCCAGATCAACCCTATCAAGCACTTCCCGGTCGTCACGGTGGGACATAAGCTGCTAATCCCGTTGTACAAGCCGTTCGCGAACCTTCTCGAGGCGAGCATGGGGCTGAGCACGATCTCGGCATGGACGGCGGCGACGACCATTGGCTGGTGCATACCCGGCGTTTTCGGATTCCTCGTCTGGGAGCTAAAGGAAAACTGGCGTCTCTATGCCGCCAATCGCCGGCGCGAGCTCGGCCCAGTTCGGATCGGATCCCACGGCGAGACGCTGGCTCGCCTGCTCCGCCCCGGCGTCCATTCGGGTACCTTGCCGAAGTCCTATCGCAAGCTGCGGCGTGCGGAGCGCCGAGCACGGGCAAGTGGCGACTGGTCCTCGGTGCCAAAGCATCTGCAAGCGATCCATCATGTTGCGGTCTCGTTGCGGCGCTATGTGGAACGGGAGTTTCTTGAGTTGTTCGAAGAAAGCAAGTGCTGGCAGTTGCCGCCGGTATCGCTAAGCGAGCTTGCCATCAGCACCAACGCCATTTGGCTTTCCCTCCGCTGTTCGGCTTTCGACAACCGTCGGCTGGAAGTTGCCATCGAGGCGGAGTCGGGATGGATCCTGGCCGGCGTGCGACAAAGGGGATGGGCCGATGATTTGCTGCCGCAGCAGAAGCAGGTACTTGTCACCGCCCTGTTAGGTTTGTACAAGTCAGCGGGCGTCAACTTGGTGCGTCAGCAGATTGAAGGCGAATTTCCCGCGAGCGTGAAGGCCTACGACCTCACCGAGGAGGGCTTGCGGATCTGGCCAGGCGACGACTTCAGCGTCGAGGTGCTTTATGACCTTGGGCAAGGCCAGTGGCTGGCCCCTCAGGCGGTTCGCGGTTTGTCGCGGGTACGCTTGCCGGTGGTGGAACGAGAGCGGCTCTTGTTCTCCGACATACCGATTGCCTGGGATCGCTGGGTCGAGGCTTGGAATCAGGACGTGGCTGGTCGAGGACACCCTCGCGAATCGGTCGCGCCGGTCCGTGTTCTTGACGCTGGCCGACCCTGATTATGCCCGCACCGATTACGCGCAGGCGATGAAGTTATCATCGTTGCCATCCGACTCCGCCGGTTGCCAAGCAGCGAGCGGCGGGGTGTCGGCCGAGGCGCGAAGGCGTTCGACAATAGCGTTGTACTCGTCGGCCATGTCGTGACAGAGGTCGCCTTGGCGAGTTTCCAGCGGCTGGACCAGTTCACCTCGGCCGGTCTGCCGCATCGAGCGGCGAAGACGCAGCATGGGACCGAGAAAACGGTTGCTGAGCCGCAGCATATCGACCAGTGCCAGCGGCAAGAGTAGCAGTGAGGCTGCCAGGGCGGGAGCGTTTTCTCGCCACACGTCGCGCAGATGCTCTTCGAATGATTTGACCGGACCGGTGCCGATTCGCCAGCACAGTAGCATCAGGCCAACGCCGACCAGGCACAGCAGCCAGTAGAGCACTACTCGGAGGACGAGCCGTCCCTGGATCTCTGGATCCACAAACAGGTGCTTTCGCGACATAATCCGGGCTGGCATGAGCATGCTCCACAAATTCAGCTCAAGCATAGCTTGCCAGTGGCGCTGCGCTGGACCTGCTGATTGGAAAGCGGCGGCCCGATTTAACCCCCGTTGGGAAAGGAAGTTGTGGCAAATGGCCGTTCCCGTCGAATCGGTCTTGCTAGCGGAGGGAGATGGCTCTTCCCAAGGGTCGCAAAATGTGCTCCACCACGTGATTGTCGATCGTTTCGTGGCAGACCTGTCGTAGCCTGTCCAAGGTATCGACGAAGGTCCGATCGGGGTCCAAGCTGCCGTATTGTCGGGCGGTGACGTAGACGCTTAATTGCTCTTCCGGATATTCGCCCGTGCGCACCTGATAGGCATTGGTTCGAGTTTCGACGCTGATACGGAGTTGCAGGCGGCACTCCGGATCGATGGCGACAGTGATTGAAGGTTCGTAGTTAATTGCCGTGGCGCCGGGCAGTTCGACAATGGCCTCCATCGAAGGAGTTGTGCCCAATGCCTCGGCAATCAGTTGATTGTGGTTTCCTCGAAACGTAAAATCGAAGCCGAAGAGGAGATCGAGTGCTTCGCAATCGAGTGGGCTGACGGATAGGTTGTAGGGCGCCAATTCGAGGATGAGCTTGTGTTGACGCATTGCCTCGTCGATCGATTCCGGATTGACTTGACCGGAGCAGACGCGACGTGGCTCGATGGTGCACCAGCGGTAGGCACCCTGATCCTTGTCCTCCTCGAGGACGAAATCTCCACGTTCCCGGCAGTAGAAATTTCGCATGGAAGGGTACGTTTTTTGAACGCGCTCAAAAAAATGGAGCACGGTTTCCCGGTTGGCCGGCAGTTCCATTTCCGTGCCGAGGTTCATGTTGACGTAGAAATCGTCGCACAAGGAGGCGTAGCGGTTCATTCGATGACCCTTTCACCTCGCAGTATAGGACGGGGCTGTAGGGGCTGTCAAAGCCCTAAGGCCTTGAGTGCTTGGAAGATAGTGTTAAAGGGCACACTCGGCCCACACGGTGAAAGCGGAATGTCCGCGCCAGGGCACTGCCAATGACTCTCGACAGCGAAATGCTTGCGGTTTCCTGCTTTGCCAGCCGCCTGGGCTGGATGGGGCTGCTTACGAACGGTGGTAGGGTGGAACGGCTGACCTTTGGCCACCCGACTAAGGCAGCGGCCCGACAGGCGCTGCCGTCGCCGCGGCTGGCCGTGGCGGAGGTGATTGAAGAGCAATGCGAACTCGTTGAACGCCTTCAGACGTATGCGGCGGGGGGGCAGCAGAACTTCGACGATGTCCCAGTTGCCTTTTTTGGCCTGAGCGCGTTTCAGGTCAGTGTGCTGGGGCAGTGCCGGCGGATTTTGTATGGCCAGACGTGCAGTTACGCGGAGTTGGCGCTGCAAGCTGGACACCAGGGGGCGGCACGCGCGGTGGGAAACTGCATGGCAATCAACCCGGTGCCCCTAATTGTACCCTGCCATAGGGTGGTTCAGGCGGGCGGACGCCCAGGCCAGTACTCGGCGCCTGGCGGCACCGGGATGAAACGACAACTTTTGGCCATGGAGGCGAAGATTTGGCCTAGAATTGCGTGATGTTTTGGGCCAAAATGGCGTGGCGTCTGATTTAAGGCTTACGCGGGTTTTCGACATGCATTCTAGCGAATCGTGGGACATCGAACGGCGTAAAGACGGCACCATCTTGGTCCGAATGCATTCGGCAAACCGCAACGGCGTTCAACTGCCCGACGCGGTTTTCACCTTTAGAAAAGGCGATCCGCAGTACGACTACTGGGAGCAACAGGCCAACAAGGTTTGTCCGAAGACCCAGACGCAGTAGTAGGCTCGCCGCCTCGAGTCTGACGGTTGCTGCTCCTCTCTGATGGGACCGCCCCCATCGTGCCCTTGTTGTTAGTTCGGGCGGTTTGGGTGCTCTTTGCCATTTGCTCCTTTCCATCTTTATGCGCAAGCTTTTTCATGCCGAAACTGCATAGGGCAGCTGGCTGATGTGGAGTTGCTGCCGCTTGCAGAGAAGCACGAAGATGATGAGAACATTCGCATTGCATTTGGCGATCTTAGTCACCCTGACGGTCCTGGCCAGTGGTTGTGCTTCGCGACGAGGTCATGTTACGAGCCCGGTGGCAGGCCACAGCACTCATTCACCCGCGGTATCCGAGCGTCAGGCCATGCTTCCGCCGCCACCACCTCCACCACCGGAGCCCGCGTGAAGTCCCGGCGCGGCGCGAGAAATGCGAGCTTTGGCGGGCGGCCACTGGTTGGGCCGGCATCGCAATCGCATGAACCGTTTTCCTTACTCCCCCAATCGAGTATACTCGTAAGACCCTCGCCCATTTCGGCGTTGTCTGGCGAGCTGACGGGCGAAAGAAGCAGTTAGGAGACGGAGGGTGGGATTTCCTGAATTGACCATCATGGCAGTGATGGTCGTGTTGAACGGCGTCTTTGCTGGGTACGAGATTGCTCTGGCTGCCGTCACGGTCGCCCGGCTGCACGTTCTGGTGCAAGAGAATCGGGCCGGTGCTCGGGCGGCCTTGTTCATGAAGGAGAACATGGAGGCCAGCCTGGCGGCGATACAGGTGGCGATCACCTTGTTGGCTGCCATTGCTGCTGCCATTGGAGGAGCCGGCGCGGCCGAGAACATCGAGCCTTTTCTCCGCCATCAATTCGGAATTTCCGCGACGCTGGCCAGTGTCCTGGCGATCACGGCCATCGTGCTTCCGCTAACGTTTTTCACGATTCTCTTTGGCGAGTTGTTGCCAAAGGTCTTTTCGTTGCGGAACAAGGAATGGGTTTGCCTGCGGCTATCGCCTTTCATGCGGTGGTTCTGTCTTGTGGTATGGCCTGCGGTGTGGCTCTTTGAGACTTGCGTAATGACGCTGATGGCGTGGAGCGAACGCCGGTGGCGGCCCGTGCATCCCCAAGGTCGGTCGGAGGCGACCGAGCTGCTGGAACTGCGAGCTCAGGCCATGTCGGCGCGGGCGTCGCGGGTGATCGGCGAGCGGGAAGAGAATATTATCCTTGGCGCCGCAAAGTTCTCCAGTCGGACACTTCGCGAAATCATGGTGCCGGCCGAACATATCAGCATGTTAAATGTTAATGCCCCGTTGGGGCAGAGCCTTGTCGTGGCGCATCTTGAAATGCACACGCGGTTTCCCGTTGCCGAACGGCCAGGGGATTCGCAGTCGATAATTGGATACGTGAACTTCAAGGACCTGGTGGCCTTGATGCGACTGAGTGTCCCCCACGAAGCTTCGCTGCGATCGATTCTACGACCGATGCCGAGCTTAAACGCCGATTTGAAGCTTACGGCGTGCATGGAACGGCTGATTCGCGACCACATGCATATCGCGTTGGTGCGCGAGGGCGAAAAGGTTGTGGGGATGGTGACCCTCGAAGACCTACTGGAGGAATTGGTCGGCGATATCCAGGACGAATACGATCGCTTGCCGGTACACATGGTTCCCTCCGGCTGGGCCTGGGTCGTCGGTGGCGGAGTGCCGTTGGAACGGCTGAAGGAAGCCACGGGAGTCGACCTGGCAGCCGATTTGCCGCAGTCGCCCGCAGACGGCCAGGTGCGCACGGTAAGCGACTGGATTATCGGGCATTTGCACGGACAATTTCGCAGCGGCGATATCCTCGTACGGCCCGGCTTACGGGTGGTAATCCGCAAAATTCGGCGGCACAAAGTGCTGGAGGCCCAGGTCGGCCTAATTAGTCAAGAGCCGACGGTTTCATCGCAAAGTGGAAACTGACGGCTGGCCAGCACTGAGGCATGGAATTGCGTGCCGTGGCCAATCAAGCTCTTAACACTCGCCTTGTCTGCCATCCAAGCGGTCAATTGCCCTGTTGCTTCTGCGGCATCCGTTGCTGCTGAAGCAGCCACTCGTAAATGGCCGGGTTGGCGTAGGTCAGTGTCCAAGAGTCATGGTCAGCCTCGGGATAGATCGTGAACTTCACTTTGCCGCCATGCCGCTTGAGAGCGTCGACCATTTCTTGTGACTTCTCGAGCGGCACGACCTTGTCTTTGGCGCCATGAAACACCCATACGGGAAGGTGGGCTATCTGCTTGGTCCGGCCCGGGTTGCCGCCTCCGCAGATCGGTAGAATGGCTGCAAAACGATTTGGCGTGCGGGCAGCCAAAGCCCAGGTTCCGTAGCCGCCCATGCTCAACCCAGTGACGTAGATTCGATCCGAATCCACTTTGTATTTCTCGGAAATCTCGTCAAGCAATGCTGTCAGTCCGAACGTTTCCCACCACTGGTCTCTCGCACATTGCGGGGATACGACGATGAACGGAAACGTCTGGCCTTGCGCAATCAGTTTCGGCAGCCCATGCTTCTTGACCGATTCAAGATTGTCTCCCCGTTCGCCGGCGCCATGCAGGAACAGCACCAGCGGCCACCGCGGCTTCTGCCCATAATCCTTGGGCAAATAGAGCAGGTATTTCATCGCCACCTGGATGGTGCGGTTCAGTTCGCAGGGCTTCTGTTGAGCTGCTTCACTCGCCCATAGGCGTTTGGTGGAAAGGAGTAGGGCACAGGCCAGGCCTGCGACCAGAAGACGTCGAAACCGCTTCATGATGGATCCTTCTTCTAGACGATCTCCAGGTTCATGCTGCCTTCCTGGGAATCTGGAACTAGTGCAATAAAGCGGCCGCCAAAAGGACTCAAAACCTCTTGGCGGCCGGATAAATCGTAACTGCAGCGTCAACGAACTACTTGTCGTCGTTCTCTGCCGCATTGGCGCCCGGGTGGAACACGGCGTGGCAGTCGTCGCAGCTTTGGGTTAGCTTTTTCATCTCGGCCTCGGCCACCTTTGCCTCACCTTTGTGGATGGCCTTATTGATCACGCTCGAGTGCTCCCGCATCCTGTCGCAGAAGTCTTGCCACTGCTTCACTTGCTCCGCGGACTTCGTCTCGGAGGTATCGACGCGTGAGGCCTGGGCGATGACGGCCAAAACGGCGGTGTAGCCGGCCGTATCCTTCGCTTTCTTCTGGAACTTGCTTCCCTTGATGTTCATCTTGAGCTTGGAGTTGATGCGTGGCACCGACTTCATTAGCTCGGGGAGCGAGGCCACTTTCTCCCACTGAGTCGGCATTGCCCCATCGCTTTTCGTCGTGGTCGCCTTTTCGAGATCAGCCACGGCCTTCTTCGCTGCCTCGAAATCCTTGGCAGCGGCAACTTCCTGAGCTGCTTTCATCAAGGCCGATGCGTTTGCCTTGTACTTGCTCTCCTGGTCGTGCAGGCCGAGTGCCAAGGCGATCACGACAAGCGTATTGGCGTCCTGGGAGAGCTTGGCCGCTTCGTCTTTGAAGACGTCTGCGCTTTCGACCGACTTCTTCAGCCCTTTGATGTATTGATCGGCTTGATTAGCTAGGTCGTCGGCGGGGGCATAGGTCGAAACCGGGATGTCGGCGGCGTAGCCCTGGGAATTGACGCCAAGTAGCAGGGCAACACAGATGGCAAGGAGTAACGGACAGCGGCTAGGGAACAGCATAGAATCGTCTCCTGGCAGTGAATAACGGGCGACGGCAGTCCTGAGACCGGGGGCGGTCGCTGAACTGGCCATGGTGGGATGCGCGGCAGCTTCAGTACGAGTTCATCTTGGCATCCCCCCCAGTGCATGTCAAGCTGCGGCTCCCTTCCATTCAGCCCCGGGCCGGCTACAATGGCCCAAATAGGCTTATTAAGAGCCGCTTCTTCACGACACACCCCGCTGATGGCTGGCCGGTGTAGAACACCCGCCGTGGTCAGTCTTGTTCGGATCGATTCATTACCGAGGGACCGCGAACGATGGCGAAAGCGACGTATAAGGATGCCGGCGTTGATCTGGATGTCTATCGGCAGGCCATGGCCCGGCTGCCGCGTTTGCTTTCGCGGACTTACAACCCGCGAGTGATTCCCTTGGTCGGTGGTTTCGCCGGCTTGTTCCAACTCGACTTCACCAACCAACTCTTTGCCCGGCATTACAAAGATCCGGTCCTGGTCTCGTGCACGGATGGTGTTGGCACCAAGCTAAAGGTGGCCGTGGCGATGGGCGTGCACAGCACCGTCGGCATCGACTTGGTGGCGATGAGCGTGAACGACGCCTTGTGCTGCGGAGCGGAGCCACTGTTTTTCCTCGACTACGTCGCGCTGCCGAAGGACGATCCGGCCCTGCTGGAAGACATAGTCGATGGCATTACCAAGGGGTGCATCCAGGCCGACTGTGCCCTGTTGGGCGGCGAGACGGCGATTTTGCCCGATATCTATGCCCCCGGCGATTATGACCTGGCGGGGTTCTGCGTGGGCGTGGCCGATCGGGAACGCATTATCGACGGCCGGGCGATCGAGCCGGACGACATCGTGATCGGCGTTGCCTCGAGCGGGCTCCACTCCAACGGTTATAGCCTCGCCCGCAAGATCGTCTTCGACATTGCTGGACACAGCGTCGAGGATCACGTCGAGGAACTCGGCACGACGGTCGGCAAGGCCTTGTTGGAGCCAACGCAGATCTATGTGCGACCGGTGCGGAAGGTATTGACGTACTACCGGGTAAAGAACGTGGTGCATGGGTTGGCGCACATCACCGGCGGCGGGCTGCACGAAAACATCGAACGAATCTTGCCAGAAGGGATTCAGGTGGTCATCGAGCGCGGCACCTGGCCGGTGCCGCCCGTGTTCACTTGGCTTCAGAGATTGGGCGAGGTGGATCAGGCCGAAATGGACCAGGTGTTCAATATGGGCATCGGACTGGTGATGGTTGTCTCGCCGTTCTACGCCGAGAGCATTCGTCAGCAGTTGACTCGCTGCGGGTTGAAGAACTGGACGGTCGGCCGTGTGCAAAAGGGCCCGCGGGGAGTGGTTTGGGGCAAGTTGTAAGCGAAGACGACGCACTGCACGTGGTCCCAGGACTGCCCCACGCCTTCTGGCTACGGCAGGTCAACGGGCGCTTCTTTTGCCGCCGATTTTGATGGCCCGGCCTGTTTCAACGCTTCCAAGACCATGCTCTCTGTGAGCAAATCAGAAAGGACAATCGGCTTGCCGTCCGGCGAATTGGCGGGCCAGATTGCCATTACTGGAATCGAGTTGTAGCCCAGGTCATTGAGTGCCTTCTTGATCGTCTCCGAGCGATCGGTCCAATCGGCTAGCATCGGCACGACCTTGTTCTCCTTGATCAACGCATGTACCGCGCCGGTCTCGATGGCAAACTTCAGGTTGGCTTTGCAGGTCAGGCACCAATCGGCGGAGAAATCTACCAGCACGGTTTTGCCTTCCCGGCGTGCTACAGCCAACGCCTCGGGTGAAAACGGCTGCCAGGGAATCAGCGCCGGCTGGAACAGAAAGACGAAGGCGAGCGCGCCGACGAAGGTGGCGGTCGCCAAACCGCCGATCCACGCGGTAGCCCGCTTGGCTGCCGAAGCGGTTAACGGCGTGCGGCCAATCCACCAGCAGGCGAACCACAGTCCGATCAGCAGGGTCAGTGTGGGAATGAAGTAAGCCGGCTTGAGGGTTGTGAACAGGTAGACGACAGTGCCCAGCAGGAGGAAGCCCATCAATTGCTTGACGGTCTCCATCCAGACGCCGGGCCGCGGCAGACGACGAATCAATTGCGGGAACGCGCCGATGACGAGGTACGGCGAGGCCATGCCCAGTCCTACCGCTCCAAAGATCCAGTAGGCCATGTAGGGCGGTTGTTTCAGAAGGTAGGCAAACACCGGTCCCAAAAACGGGCCGCTGCAGGGGGTAGCAAGAATCGTCGTAAAAATGCCTTTAAAAAAGGCGCCGCTGGGGCCTTCCGTTGCCTGCAACTCATTGCTTCGGCCGGTGCCGACAAAACCCGGGATGGGGATCTCCCAGACGCCCAGGAAACTCAGCGCCATTGCAAACACAAACGCGGTCATGGCCACTTTGAACCATGGCAGCGTGAACTGTTCGCCCCAGGCGAGTCCGGCGACGGCCGCCAGGGCCGCCAACACCATGAAGACCGAAAGCAGCCCGGCCGAATACCAGAGGTTTAGGGCGAATACCCGGCCGCGGCTCTCCCCTGCCTGTTCCAGAAAGGAGAGGATTTTCAGGCTGATCACCGGCAGCACGCACGGCATCAGGTTCAAGATCAAGCCGCCGAGAAAGGCGAAACCTAAATGCGTGAGGACCGTCGGCCAATCAAAGGTGGCGGAAGCCGTAGAGGTTTTTTCAAAGGTTGCGGACGGCTCCGGCGTGCTTGGTCCGCTAGGCAATGCCACCTCGGAACTTAGGCCAGCAACAAAGGTATACTCTGTTGGCGGCAAGCAAGAATTGGCGTCGCAGGCCTGGATCGTCGCCTTGCCGGGGATCCGTACTTGGGAGGGATCAACGCCGGAGGGCAATTCCAACGGAGCGTACCAGGTGATCGTGCCGTGGTGCGATTCAACCAGGAGATTGTCAAAGGCCGGCTCCGGCTTCTTGTCGGGCGGGGCGGACGCCTGAAAAACGCCAACTCGGGCTCCCGGCGGCGGGCTGACCTCGATCGTCGTCTTCACAGGGCCACCATCGGGCTGCGTGATCGAATAGATGTGCCAGCCAGGGTCGACTTTGGCCGTCACGAACAAACGGGCGGGAGTTTCCGCAGTCGCTGCAGTGAACTGGGCGTTCACGGCGACGACCTTTTTCGCCCCCGCGCCGAACAGCCCGCCACTCCCCGCCTCATCGCCTAATGGCGGCACTTGAGCCAGTGCCGGGGAACTGGCGAAGACGATCACGAGAAGGCTAGCGAGCAGTCGCATGTTTAAGTGATTCATGGGCAATGGCTTATCACAGATAGGTTGACTTTTCCCTGGTCGTTGAAAACGTCGCGAATTCTAGGGGATTCGACAGGTTCCGACAATACAGAGGGTGGGTGCCGGTCCATGGCATATATTTGACGGATATTTGACGGAAGGTAGCCTAATAGGTAGGATGGGCTTACTTTGCCCTGACGGGCGGCATAGACCTCCCAGCCGCCCTAGTTGTTTTAACTTGCCATTCGGGGCTGCAATCCGCCGCGATTTTCCCGACATTCCCTTTCGAGGAGCTGCTCGATGTCACGTTGGCTCAGGTTTCCGACGCCTCGCCTGCACGTCCTAATTGCCTTGTTGGTCTCCTCGTATGGATGGATGTCGACTGCGAAAGGTTACACGGATATCAGTTCAACGGCCTCGACGGAAAAGGCCGCGGCATCCAGTTCGACCGCGCCGACGCCAGGCAAAGCGAAACAGCCAACCTTCTCGGAATTGCTAGGCGACGCCGAGACGTTTCCGGGGCTCTTTAAATTGTACAAGAAGGACGGAAAGCTCTATGTCGAATTAGCCCCTGCGGATTTGAACAAAGACTGGATGGTCAGCATCACGATTGCCCGGGGCACCGGTGGCATGCCGTTGCTGGGCGGATTGCTGTGGCAACTTGGTGACGAATGGTTGTGGCAATTTCGACGGGTTGATGATCGCATCCAGGTCGTGCGGCACAACGTTCGCTATCGGGCGGCGAAGGGGTCTCCGCAAGAACACTCGGTACAGCTCTCGTACGTCGACAGCGTCCTGTTCAGCCTGCCGGTGGTGACCACCAGCCCAGCCGGCAACCCGATTGTCGACCTGACGCCGGTTTTCATCTCTGATTTGCCGCAGATCGGTCTCGTCCTGCAAGGGGTGACGTTTGCCGCCGATCGTTCAACCTGGACAAAAATCAAGAACTTCAAAGACAACATTGAGTTGGAGGTGGCGGCCACGTACGCTGGCAAGTTCTCCGGTGAGGTGGACAAGGTAGCCGATGCCCGCGGGGTGACAGTCCATGTCCACTACTCGATCTGCCGGTTGCCCGAGGACGGCTACCAGCCCCGGTACGCGGACGATCGGGTGGGCCACTTCATGACGGTCGTGAAGGACTTTTCGAAGACGGGACAGGATGATCAATTCGTGCGCTATGTGAATCGTTGGGACCTTCGCAAGGCCGATCCGGCGTTGGCGGTCTCGCCTCCCGTGAAACCGATCATTTTCTGGATTGAAAAGACGGTGCCGTACAAATTCCGCTCGGCAATCCGCCAGGGCATTCTCGATTGGAATAAGGCTTTTGAGAAGGCCGGTTTTTCCAATGCGGTGGAGGTCCGGCAGCAGCCCAACGACGCTACTTGGGATCCCGAAGACATTAACTACAACACGTTCCGCTGGATCAGTGCAAACGCCGGCAGTGCCTATGGCCCCAGTCGCAGCAATCCGCTGACCGGCCAGCTCATGGATGCTGACATCATTTTCGATGCTGATTTCGCGGAATATTGGGCTCGCTCGGTGCCGATCGAGAAGCAGACCGCCAATCCCTCCATCTCGCCATTGGAACTGGACGATTATCTGCAGCATCAGTGGAAGCTGCCCGGCGCGGGGCATGGACACCACCTCGGCTGTCAATGTGCGCGGGGCATGGCCCAGCAAGTTACCCTCGGTGCGATTGCCAGCACGGCCGCCGGCGGTCTGCTGAGCAAGGAGCAAGTCGAGAAGATTGTCATGGACGGCGTTCGCAACGTGGCCTGTCATGAAGTGGGGCATACACTCGGTTTGCGCCACAACTTTCGCGCGAGCTCAATGCTGACGATGGAGGAACTCAGTGACCCGGAAAAGACTCGCGAGACAGGAATTACCGCCTCGGTGATGGACTACGTGCCGGTAAATATCGCTCCGAAGGGCCGCCGGCAAGGGGACTATTTTAGCAAGACGGTTGGCCCATATGATATTTGGGCCATTGAATATGCGTACAGACCGTTGCCGGGCGGGACCGACGGTGAATTGCCCGAACTGAAGAAGATCGCTTCTCGGTGCGGCGAGCCGACGTTGCAGTACGCCACCGATGGCGATGCCGACGGCTTCAATCCGGATCCTCTGGTCAATCGCTTTGACCTGGGCAAAGATACGATCGAATGGGCCCAGTGGCGAGTCGAGTTGGTCAACCAGCTACTGCCGGGGTTGGTGGATCGAGTCGTTGAGCCGGGCGGCAGTTACGAGCGGGTCCGCATGGCTTTTGCCCTATTGATGAAAGAGCATCGCCGGGCGATGGCTCCGGTTGCTCGATACATCGGCGGCGTCTACGCCCATCGAGACCACAAGGGTGACCAGAATGGGAATCCGCCGTTCGTGGTTGTCGAAGCGAAGAAACAGCGCGAGGCGGTCGACTTCCTTGAGAAGAATGTGCTCGGTCCGGACGCCTACCAGCTTCCCACAGAACTGTACAATTACCTCGCTCCGGCCCGCTGGGACCACTGGGGGATTGGCGACGGAGTTCGCCCTGACTATCCGGTCCACGAGGTCATTTTGCAGAGCCAGAAGCAAGTGCTGGGACACTTGCTCGCTTGCAGTACGCTGTCGCGACTGCTCGATTGCGAACTCAAGGTGCCGGCCGAGAGGGACGCCTTCACGGCGGCCGAGTTGCTCCAACGCTTGAGCAACGCCATCTTCCGCGAAACCGAAAGGCTCGGGGAGGGGAAATTCACCAATCGCCAGCCGGCTATCCGCAGCATCCGTCGCAATTTGCAGCAGCACTATTTCGACGAGTTAGCCAATCTTGCGCTGGGCAAGAGCCAGGCGCCAAGCGATTGCCAGACGCTGGCTGCGATTGAGGTGCAAAACCTGGAGGCACGGCTGAAGCAGGTGTTGGCCGGTAAGGCCGAACTCGACGGCTATACGAGGGCGCACCTCAGCGAGCTAGCCTCGCGGAGTCGCAAGGTTCTTGAGGCGCGACTCGAATTGCGGCGACCGTAAACCGTCTCGTGGCCGTGCCATGCAACGCATCGAATCCATCAACGATCCGCGGGTGGCCGCCTATCGCAATCTCCCGGATCGGACATTGCGCGGCGAGAGCGTGTTTGTGGCCGAAGGACTCTTGCTTACGCAGCGACTATTGGAGAGTTCGCACGAGACCGAGTCTGTGTTCGTAACGGACGATTACGCTGAGGAGTTCCGTCGGCGAGTCCCAGCCGGTGTGCCCGTTTATGTGGCGGCCGAAGAACTGCTGCTGGAAGTTGTGGGCTTCAATTTTCACCGCGGAGCACTGGCGTTGGGACGTCGACGCCTGTCGCAAAGCGTCGAACAGCTTCTGGCGTCCAAAGCCTTGTCGGAGGGAATTCAGCTGGTGATTTGCCCGGAAATTACCAAGCCGGAGAACATGGGCTTGGTCTTTCGCACGGCGGCTGGTTTCGGACTGGATGGCGTGGTTCTTGGCGAACGGTGTTGCGATCCATTCTCAAGGAGGTCGATGCGAGTATCGATGGGGGCAGTGCTGAACGTGCCCTACGTGAAATCGCAGGATCTTCTGCCCGACCTGAAAGCGCTCCGCGAGCGCTGGGACGTGGAACTGTGGGCAACGGTGCTCGATGCGACTGCGGATCGCATTGATCAGGTGGTGTGGCCGCGGCGGATCGGGGTTTTGATGGGCAATGAGTTCGAGGGGCTCGGAATGCGTTGGCTGGCAGCCTGCCAGCGAAAGGTGACGATACCTGTCACATCAGCGGTGGATTCGCTCAATTTGGGGGTGGCGGCGGGCATTTTTCTCTACGAGATGACCCATCCGCGGCAGGGCCGAAAAGGTGTCGGCGAGGCGGCCAAATAAAGCCCCCCTGCCCTGCCCTACGGACTATTTCTGTTCTCCACGCTCGACGTATCACTAAGAACCGATGCGCACGAGCTTTGCTGCAACTATCGTCTTTTGCTTCCCATCAGGCTCGGCAAGGAAGGGATCGACGGCATGGGCAGGTACACTGGACCAAAGGCGCGGATCAATCGGTCTCTGGGAGCACAGATTTACGAGGAAAGCGGGGCCGTTAAGGCGACCGAAAAACGACCGGAGCAACCGCCAGGAACGCGCAAGCCGCGCCGCCAAGCCTCGCTTTATGCACAGGCCCTGACGGAGCGGCAGAAAGTGAAACACTATTACGGGCTGCGTGAGAGACAGTTGCGGCACATGCTGGATTTGGCTCTGCGTCAGTCCGGCAATACCGGGGTCAACCTTTTGGTGTTATGCGAGCGGCGATTGGATAACGTCGTGCGGCGAGCGGCCCTGGCCAAAACCCGCCCCCAGGCCCGGCAAGAGATCGTGCACGGCCACTTTCTCGTGAACGGCCGCAAGGTGGACAAGCCTGGCTACCTTGTGCGTACCGGAGACGTGATTTCGTTGAAGGAACGCGACAAGGCACGGGATCACTACCGTTCGCTCATCGAGGAGGTACAGCCCCGCGAAGTGCCGTGGCTGCGGGTTGATCCGCCGCAGTATCGCGCCGAGGTGCTCGGTTTCCCTGGCGAACAGGATATCAGCTTGCCGGTGGAAGTGAAACGTGTGGTGGAGATGCAGCAGTAGGATTTCGGCAGTCGATCAAAGACAGTCGATCAAAGTTCGTCGGGCGCGTCGATGTTCTCTTCCCTGGCAGCGCTGCGGAGCTTGGCGATCGCCCGGGACTCGAGCTGCCGGACACGTTCCTTCGTGATGCCCATCCGCTGGCCAACGTCTTTGAGCGTCATCGGCTCTTGTTCTTCCTCCAGTCCGAAGCGACAGCGAATAATGAAGCGTTCCCGTTCGGTGAGGTGGTTGAGAATACGGGTGACCTCTTCCTGGCGGCCGGCGTCAAATACCTGTTGAAAGACCTGAGCACCGCGTTCGTCTTCGGTGGCGATCAACCACTCGTCGGGCGGAACGCGGAAGCGGCTGCGGCGACGGAGTTCCTGGGGGATCGTGCGGGCGTAGTTTTTCACCAAGGCCCACGTCGCGTAGGTGCTAAACTTGAAGCCACGGCCATAATCGAACTTCTCTACGGCGCGAATCAACGACATGTTGCCGTCGCTAATCAGTTCGAACAACTCTTGGCTACCTTTGGCATAGCGTTTTGCAACGGAGACAACGAGTCGCAGGTTGGCGCGAATGATTTCGTTTTTTACCGCGACGGATTGATTGAACAGCCTCTCGATCTGCTCCATTTCCGAGAAGGCGGGATTGGCAGGGTCAAGCTGTTTGCGAATTCTCGTCGCTTTGTATTTTAAGTAGTTCATTTTCCGGAACAGGTGCGTCTCCTCGTCGCGAGTCAGTAGGGGGACTTCGTAGAGACTGGCGAGATAGGGCGGAAGACCCGACGGCAGGCGAACCGCCCGTTCTGGCTTTGGCCCTGCCGGCAATGGCGCCAGCACTTTCTTTTCGTCATCGGTCGAGGGAAGGCCAAGGAATTGCTCGTTAGGAACATACTCGAGAGGATACTGGAGAACTCTTTGGAACCACGTCTCTTTAATAACGCGTTCGAGGTTTTCGGTGCGATGGCCGAACCGCTGGCAAAGTGACTCCAAGGGTTCGCCACGGCGGAAACGGCGAAGGATGTCTTGCTTAACTCTCTCTCCGGCGATTCCCGGCAACCCGGTAGTAGATTCGCTGAGCGGCTGGCGGGACGGCAGCACGAAGTGGTTGGAGTCTGCAGTCCACGATGCGTGATGATGGAGGCTGCCTGGATCGCTCATCGACCTAATCCCTGCTGCTCGCTTATTGGCAGGGATTAGTGGAGCAATCGGGGTGCCCGACCAGGGCGGGCACGGGCGATTTGCCCCGGAGAAGTTCTGCTACTGCGGTGGCAACTCACGGAGGTAGATATTTTTGAACCAAAGGGTGTTGCCGTGATGTTGGAGTTCAATGGGGCCACTCGGGTAAATCGGCTTGTCACGTTCCCAGTAATTCTCGAGCACCGTGTTGTCGACGACCAATTCGCCATTCAGTCGGACCGTAACCTTGTCGCCGATCATTCTGATGCGGAAGGTGTTCCATTGGCCGACCGGTTTGTCGGCAATCTTCAGTGGCTTGGACGGGTGCTTCAGGTTGTTGTAGAGCCCGCCCGAACCGATCTTCCACTGGCTGGCATCCCAAATCTGGACTTGGGGCGCACCACGAAGGTAGATTCCGCTGTCGCCGCGCGGTCCGATCTTCCAGTCGACATACAGTTCAAAATCGCGGTAATCCTTGACGGTGCAGAGGCTCGATCCCTTGCCATTGTAGATCAAGACGCCGTCTTCCACATGCCATGATTTCCGCATCCGTTCATCCGCGTCCCGTTGGGCGGCGGCTAATTGCCCGGGTGGGGTCTTGGTGCGAACGGCGGGGCTGTCGAGGGGCTGTTTGAGCAATCCTTTCCATCCGGTAAGATCGCGGCCATTGAAGAGCGCGATGAAGCCGGGCGGCGGAACGTTGTCGGCGGCCGCTGCCTGAATTGAAGTCAACACGCCAACGAAAGCCAAGGCGAAAATGCGGTACATTTTGCGACGTCCTAGAAGAAGGAAGATTGTCTCTGTCCAGTCGGCTTTAAAGCGTCCAGCTATTGGCATACTGCGGCCAAATGAGGGCGTCCGCCTCCGGTGAGTTCACGGCCCGGAGGTTGACCGCGTCCCAATCGAGTTGTTTGCCCAGGCGGTACGCAACTGCACCGAGCAGTACGGCCTCGGTCAAAGCCCCCGAGTAATCGAAATTGCAGGTTGTTGGGGTGCCCGATTTGCAGGCCTCGAAAAACTCCTTGTGGTGTCCGATGGAATTAGGAATCGAAGGTGCCGGAGCTTTAAAGTCACGAAACTGTTCTTGGGGGTAAAGGGTTCGGCTATTGTAGTCGACGCGAAGCATCCCCTCGTTGCCGATGAAAAGCGCTCCGATTCCACCCGGTTCCTTGCCGGCCGACGGAAGCGTGGGGCGGTTGTCGCCGTCGTGCCAGGTAACTTTGACCGGCGGCAACGAACCGCGGGCCGGAAATTCGTAAGTAACCTTGAGATTGGCCCCACAGCCTTCGGCATCGACGGGCGGTCCCTCGGCCGCAATCGTCTTAGGATAGCGCAGATCGAGAGCCCAGAACACGACGTCCATGATATGACAGGCCATGTCGCCTAGCGTGCCGCTGCCAAAGTCCCAGAATCGCCGCCATTTTCCTGGTAGGTAGACCGGATGGTAGGTTCGAGCGCTTGCAGGACCGAGCCACTCGGCCCAGTGAAGGTAGGGAGGAACGGAAGGATCTTCGTTAACCGGGCGGTGGCCGCCTCCCCAGTTCTTGTCACACCAGACGATGACCTCGCGGATTGGGCCGATCGTGCCCGCCCGAATCAGTTCCACGACCCGACGGTAATTGTCGCCGGCGTGAATTTGTGTGCCCATTTGCGTTACGAGGTTCTTTTGCCGCGCTAGTTGGGTCAAGCATCGGGCCTCCGAGACTGTATGGGTCAACGGCTTCTCGCAGTAGCAGTGCTTTCCCATTCGCATGGCCATCGCGCTGGCCGGAGCATGGGTGTGGTCGGGCGTGCTGACCATGACGGCGTCAATGGACCCCTCCATTTCGGAGAGCATCGCGCGGAAATCGCAGTAAGTCTTCGCGCGGGGATACTTTTGACGCGCGGCGGAAAGCACGCGGTCGTCCACGTCGCAGACGGCGACCACGGTTTCGAGCGAGCCGGCGGCTTCGAGTTGGGCGCCGCCGCGACCGCCCGCGCCGATAATGGCGACGGCCAACTTCTCACTTGGGGATCGGGCTGAAAGCAGGGTTGGTGCGGCCACCCCTAATGCCATCGAGGCGCCGAAGAAAGCTCGCCGAGAGACTTGATGTCTGGACATAGAGAAACTCCTTAGATGTTGCTCTGTCTTCGCCGACCAATACCCTGCCGCTTTTGCCGTTTGTGGGCTTTCCTTAGGGCTAGGAGGCCATGTCAGTATAGCAAAGAGACAAGCTGGACGGAATTTGGGCTGCGTGGACGATCGGAGTTACCGGATTGTTGTGTTATGCCTGGTCGGTGGGTGAGCACGCCCGTCCCTTGAACCACTGCTGTACCGGGGGCTGCTCAACAAGCAGCTTTACCGGTTTGGGCACAAACGGGTACTGCTTTCCCGTCGATTTGTGTTTGTCCGGACAGGCGGGTTTCACCCACTAGAACTGAGTGCGACATGGCACTGAAAGTGCAAGTTGCTTCGCTGTCCCAAAAAGGAGGTTACGCCGTGAGAACAAAGGTGTCGGCAGAGAACCGGTTGCGGTCAGGAAGATGGCGACGACTTTTTGCCGAGCGTTTGGAGGACAGGCTGCAGCTATCGATCGGCGTTTACGGATTTCATTACGATTCGGCAAACACAGGTTGGAACGCCGAAGAGGAACTACTGACGCCGGCCAGTGTTAGGACCGGTGACTTCGGCAAATTGTTTAGCACCGAGGTGGACGGCCAAGTCTATGCCCAGCCATTGGTCGCGCCGAGTCTATCCATCACGGGCGGTCCGAATACCACACCGGGCGCTGCCGGCGTTCAGGACGTGGTCATTGTCGCGACTCAACACAACTCCTTGTATGCGATTGACGCCAGCAGCAATGATTGGGGGCGAGTTTTGTGGCACCGCAGTTTCATCGACACGGCGAGCGGCTATGTCGGCTCGACGCCCGGTACGAACATCAACAACACCTTGCAGGCGACGAGCATTACGACTGTGCCTGCTGTCGACACCGGAAGCACCGACATCAATCCGGAGATAGGAATCACCGGCACCCCGGTCATGGACGCGGAGAGCGGTACGATCTACGTTGTGGTTAAGAGTAAGGAAGTCATCAACGGCAGCGATCATTGGGTTCAGCGGTTGCACGCCGTCAGCGGTTCAAATGGTACGGATCGGGTTGCTCCGTACTTGATTGGCGACACGTCGGCCAGCAACGTCCACAACACCTCGATCTATGTGTACGGCGATGGTATCGGTCACGTCACCGACCCCTACTATGGCACGGGCAAGCAGGTGGTGCAATTCAACGCCTTGCGGCAGAATCAGCGGGCGGCACTCAGCCTGGTGAACGAGGAAGTCTATGTCTCGTGGGCCTCGCACGGCGACAACGGCGAATATCATGGCTGGATTGCGAAGTGGGACGTGTCCGACCTTGCGGCCGATGGCTTGGAGCTATCCGGCGTGTTGAATACGTCGCCGAACGGTGGCTTGGCCGGCATTTGGCAGGGCGCTGGCGGGCTTGGCTTTGAACCAGATGGTCAAGCGTTCTATGCGGTGGTGGGCAACGGACCGGTGAGCAGCGGAACCCCGCTGCTTGACTCGCACGGCTTTCCCGTCGGTGGCAACTTCTACGAAGCCGCCCTGAAGATCGTCGCCGACACGTCGACCAATCCGCGCAGTCAGAACACCAACGGATGGGGGCTCAAGGTAAGCGACTATTTCATGCCGTACAATACGGCGGAATTGGACTTGGGAGACATTGACTTCGGTTCGGTAGCCCCGCTTGTGCTCCCGGATAGCGCCGGCATTCCCGGCCACCCGCATTTGCTGGTGACTGCTGGAAAAGAGGGAAAGATTTACGTACTTGATCGTGACAACCTCGGGAAGTTCGCTCCCAATCGCGATCGTGTCGTCAACGCGGTAAGCTTTAGCGGGCCGTCAACGCCGCCGAAGGCACTCAAGGGCGTGGCCAGCGTGCCGGCCTTTTACCAGAACAACATCTATTTTGTCGCCGCATACCGGGGCACGGGCGCTTCTTTCAGTGTGAATTACAATGGTTCGCTAAGCCAGAATTCGCGTACGTCGAATGAATTCGGGTACCTCTCTGGATCGCCTGTCGTGTCATCGTTGGGTGATGTCAACGGCATCGTTTGGACGACGGATCGTAATTCCAACCGACTGCGAGCGTTTGACGCCAAGGATTTCCGAACCGAGTTGTGGAATAGCGAACAGGCAACGGATGGCTCGGACCGCTTGGGACTTCCTACGAAATTCGGCACCCCGGCGGTCGCGAACGGAGTCGTCTTTGTCGGAACCGTTGACAAGCACCTCGTGGCCTACGGATTGAAGACGGAGCCCACGACTGGACCGGAAACGCCGGCTGTGAGTGCCAAAGCCATGTCGAGCAATGTGGTCCAATTGAGTTGGACGGACGGCTCGCAGGGAGCGAACAAGGCCGCTGCCTATGCGATTTTTGTGTCTACCGACAATATTCGATTCGAGAGGATTGGCACGGCCGCCGCCAACGAAACTTCGTTTATGGTAGGAGGGCTGTCGCCATCGCAAACCTACTACTTTGGCATTCAGAGTTTCAATGCACGCGGGGCGTCGGGAGAGTCGAATGTTGCGACCGTGCGAACCAAGAGTTCTTCCGGGCTGGATTTCAGCGGTGGCTTTTACGATTCGACCAACGCCTTGGCCTACAACGGCTCGGCGGCGATCGTGAATGGCCGGGCGCGACTAACCAATCTCGGCACGGGGGAGGCAGGCAGCGTTTTCTCGCGAACCGCCGTAGATATCGGGCGGTTCTCCACCGTATTCGACCTCGAGTTTTCCACCGGAAGCAACACTGCTGATGGAGTGGCATTCGTGCTCCAGCGCCAAGGGGCGACAGCGTTGGGCGCTGCCGGCGGAAACCTCGGTTATGGGCCACAATCAAACGGTACTGGAGGAATTGCCAACAGCGCGGCCGTTAAATTCGATCTCTATGACAAAGGCGCCGCTGTGAGTACTACGGGGCTGAATCTGAACGGAGCTCGTCCCGTCTCTGCCGGCTCCCAAGACTTGTCACCCAAGGGAATCGACTTCCACAGCGGCCACGTTTTTCGAGTGAACATGAGCTACGATGGATTCGAGTTGACCGTGAGGATCCAAGACAGAGCCACTGGAGCGAGCGCTACTCAAGTCTATACCATTAATCTTCGCGACATCATCGGTGGCAGTACGGCCTTTGTCGGCTTCACGGGAGGAACTGGGCGATTGACCGCCAATCAGGACATTCGTAACTGGACCTTTTCGCCTGGCGTGTCCACTGCTGCGTTGGCGGCCGCAATCCAGACTTCGAGCAGGACCGTGAATGCAAATCTGCCTCGCAGCGTGTTGACGGAGGCGGCGGCCGTGCAATCGATAGACAACCGAGATCGACCGGCAATCGCTGTTCCGACCCAGGCCCCGGTGCGTCGTGCCGCTGCTCATGACTGGGATGGATGGCAGCAAAACGACGGCGAGCACGCGTTGAACGCTAAGGTGGTTGATCGCCTGCTAGTGGCGGACGAGGATCGCGGATGGGACGACGATACTATCAATCCTCACTTGGAACTCGAGTTTCTAATCCTAAAACTGGGAGGTAGTATCTGAAAGCGCTTGGAGAATTATTGAGGTTCAGCAAAGGAATGTCGGGAGGCCGACTAACGGGAGGCCGGTAAGCAGGAGCTTTTTGGCTTAGAACGCCCGACGTTATTTACCTGAGTATCAATAGCCATTGAGAGCACATTCTAAAGCGGCGGACCAACGAGAGCCTGGTAAACAGACTTGCGGTCTGGAAGCAGCATGAGCGTTTGTCGCGGCGTATCACAATAAGCCGCGAAAGCGACGTCGCAATTGTCGGATGCTTGGCCACCAACGCTCGTGGGCGTGTACCAGGATCCGGCTGAGTAGCTTCCGATGTGGAGCGACCACGATACGGCCGACGGGATACGTCCCGGGCAGCCAAGCATGTTGAGCTTTCGTCAAGTAGCCCATAAAATCCACTGCCCGGCACCCGCCGTGGTCCCAAAGATGTCGGAATAAGTGCTCCTCTAACAGAAGCCCGGGGCTACAGCGGGCAAAGGCTTCGTCGTAACCGACTTTGCAGCCATGGTAAATTCCTTTGGCGAAAGCGGCGTAGGCAAATGCCGCCGGACGCTCGTCGATCTCCAAGAAAGCCAAGTGGAGTTGCCCATCGCAGGCAAGCTGTTGGGCCTGCCGGAGATAGAACGGATACATTCCGGCAGACAAAACGGAGGTGCCGCGACGACCTTTCCAACTATTATCCTCGACCAAGAAACCGCGATGGAGCAAGGGTTCGACTTCTGCAGTGGTGAAACTAGTGTGTACCTTGAAGCCGAGTTTGCCGAAGTCGAGTGCCCGTCGAACTGCTTGCCGGAGGTTTTTCTTCATTACCTTTGGAAAGTCTTGAGCGAATTCCTCCCAGCCCCCAACGATCGCCAATTGGGCGACGTGATATCGCTCTAAAATGCTCGTGGGCATCGCGGCTCGGGCGAAGCCCGATCTCATGGCCTCCGTATAAGGTGTATCGAGACGAAGGTCATCTAGCCAGAGCAGCGGCCAGGCGGTTTCTGCCAGTCCCTCGACGAGCATGTCAACGGCTTGCTCTACGTTGCATTGTGGATCGAGCAACAAGGAACTGCCGCTCGACCAGGTGTTAGCAGGCAAATGAGCGACTTTTGTCCAGGGCAATCCTCGCGTCTCAACGAGTGGGAATGCGGCGACCCAGCGATTGTTCTGCGTGACAGCCACCGCATGAAATCGTGATTGAGCTGCAAACTCTTCGACCCATTGCACGAGGTGTTCGGCCCTCGCCGTTGGGCAACTTATGTCGCTTCTCCACCACAGGTCATTCCAAAGATGAGCGTGGTGGCGAAGCGAGTCGAGTGATGGTAGGTGTATGAGGCCGGCCACAGTCATTTCCTTGATCAATATTACGGGTACTTGGTGGAGTGCATTTTGCGGGCCGGAGCCGGGATGGAGATTGACGGCATCAAGGAACAGGTTTTTCCCGAGAGGAAGAAGTACTCTCGTCGCCAATAATGGGCAAAGCATAGTAGGGAGTTGATCCGAGGATTCCCATGCCAACGAAAGCGGTGCTGGCCTTTCTTGCTGCAGCAAGCCTTTCACTGCTCGCGGCTGTCCACCATTTTGGAGATTCGGGCCACGCCGCGGGGATTCTCTCCGATTGTGGTGGAAAGTTGCGGCATGACTTACAGCTAAGTTCTGGCTGGAATCGCTACGTGGTATTGATCACAGGCAAGGTTGCGTCGCCGTATCGCGGCAGTGCCAGAATCACTGTCGAGGGGAACCAAACGTTGGCCTGGAAGGCCTGGAGTCCCGTTCCTTTGATCGATTTGCAGGGAGGATATCGAGTGACTCTGCGAGATGCGGTGCTCGAGGGGTTGGAGCCGGACAAGCGATTCGCCGTCTGGATGGTGCTGGAGAGGCGAAACAACGATACCGAAGCGAGGTGCTCTTCTCAGGAAAACCGCTCTTGTGGAGTAGTCTTTCGCGATACGGCGAACGGCAGGTGTCTGCTCAAAGTCCCTTTGCTTTTCACGTCGGGAGAAATCCATTGAATGGGAGGCCCCCGTTAAGCCGCATACGCATCTCGCTCATAGTGGCATCGGTAGCGTTTTTTCTGCCACCGCTGGCGTTGGGCTTTCAGCTGATCGGCGAGGACGGGTTTTGCGGGACCTGCTGCCCGCGCATGTTCTTCCTGTGGCGTGCCGGGCAATCGTGGCAGAACTTTCTCGCAGGCTTCCTGCGTGCACACTGGGGCGTTGTGCTGCTCGCCTCCATTTTCGTATGCACCCTGTTTTGGGGGCGGTACTGGTGCAGCCATGTATGTCCAATCGGCGGCGTGACAGAACTCATTTCCCGGCTCATCCCCGATTTCTGGAAGATTGATTTTTCCCGGCTTCCGGCTGCCGGTTTCCGTTACGGCTACCTAGCCGTTTATATCATGGCGCCGGCCTGTGGCATTGGCAGTTTGTGCTGCAACTACTGTAATTTTGGCACGGTGCCGCGACTGATAGCCGCGCCTTTCTCGAGTGCCGACATGGCGTATTTTTTCCGAGTCACAGGGCAATTTTCCCTGGGTACAGTGCTCGTGTTGGGATTTCTCTCCAAAGGCGGACGCGCCTACTGCAATTTGCTGTGTCCGCTAGGCGCCTTGGATGCACTCTGCAATTCGCTGGGGGCGAAGCTGGGCCGGACTCACATGAGAATTGATCACACCAAGTGCAGCAAGTGTGGCTTCTGTCGCCGGGCGTGCCCGACCTGGGCAATCGAAAACGTCGGTGGGAGGTTCGTGATCGATCAACTGTCGTGTATCAGTTGTGGGACGTGCAAAATCGTCTGTCGGCGAGAAGGAGTTGTCCGTGAATAAACATCATCATCGTCTGGCATTAGCGACTGGTGCGGTTAGCGCCCTAGCTGCTGTGACGATCGTTGTTCCCTGTTCGGGCCAGGAGTGTTCGCGTTGCCTGCGCTGTATTGCTGGCGGAATTGGAGCAATTGTCGCCTCGTTGCTGCTTCCAATCATGCCCCGGATCAACTCTACGACGGGAGATAAGCGACATGACCGGCGGCAACCAGGTGATTCGGACTGTTGGGGCGAGCAATGATACGTGCTGCCTCTTGGCGAACGAGCTTGCCCGGTCACTCGGTTCGGGAGACGACCCGCGGGATGACGCTAGTCGAATTGCTGGTGGTAATCACTATCATCGGGATTCTCATCTCCTTGCTGCTGCCCGCCGTGCAGCAGGCAAGGGAGGCGGCGCGGCGAACGCGCTGCCAGAACAATCTCAGGCAATTGGCTCTGGCGCTACACGGTTATGAGAACTGCTGGCACGGCTTTCCTGGGCTGCCTGGCAGCAGCGAGTATGGCTTCTCCGTGCATGCCAAGCTGTTGCCATGCATTGAACAGACGAATCTTCACGGGCACATTGATTTCAAGGTGCCCCTTATGCAGGGAAGTGGAGGCGCCCAGACTCTGAATCCCCTCCACGCATCCGTAGCTCGGTTGGAAGTGGCCATCTTCCGCTGTCCAAGCGATACTTCGCGGACCTTGTTCACCACCTACAACACGGCGGCCGGTCAAGCCTTTGCGGGCACAAACTATGTTGTCTGCTCGGGTTCGGGCACTGACTGTAATTACGACACACGGGCGGCAACGGACGGGATGTTCTGGTGGAACTCGGCGACGACGTTTGCATCGATCAAGGACGGCTCGTCGAATACCCTCGTCTGGTCAGAGGGAGTGTTGGGGCTTGGCCACGACAGCACGGGGCCACAGCCAGAGGACCCGATGCGCCAAATGGCGAGGTATCCGGGGGGCGGAATGGGAACGCCGGGCACCGGCTTCACTGCCGTTCCGGGCCATAACCCCGACCTAGCTGCCGCTGCGGCTGCCGTTTCCCTGTGGCACGGCTTTCGGTGCGGGGCCTGGATTTGGGGCAGAGAGCACACGACGACTTTCAATACCTACGCGCCCCCCAATTTGTCGACGCCCGACGTCATGAGGAACGGTTTCGGCTGGTTTGCGGCGAGGAGTCTGCATCACGGCGGTGTAAATGCAGCACTTGCCGACGGCGCGGTTCGGTTCGTCGGTGATTCAATCCAAGCGGACGTTTGGCGGGCCCTGGGAACTCGGGCCACGGGCGAAGCGATTTCTGTCTACTGATGGCCCTTTTTGGAAGCCGCTGATGGCTTGCGGATCGGCCAATTCTCGGTAGACTAAAAATCTTGGCTCCTTGTGCCGCATTGCTGCCCGCCAGCTTGGTTTCATTTCGAGGGCCAATCGCGCGATTGTCGTCCTCGTGGCGGGGCATGGGCGATCGGGCCGAGATTCAGGTTCGGATGGGTGGCCGAGTGGTCTAAGGCGGCGGTCTTGAAAACCGCTGTGGGCGTGAGTCCACCGGGGGTTCGAATCCCTCCCCATCCGCCTTTTCTTTTCGCGGGCAGCCCAGGGCTGCTAGCCCTTGGAGGCTGGGGCGGGCGTGGCTAGGTGGGTCGCGGCGATTTGCCAGGCGGCCGAGCCGTCGGCAAGGATTGTCCGTTCCATTTGCAAGGCCACGAGGAACGACTTCTTTTCGCCGTCCTCCTCATACGTGATCGCATACCACTGTTCAACGGCGTGGTCATCCAATCCGCCACTCTGGCTGGCAGTCTGGTAGAAGCGAACCTGAGACTTGGGACCGAGGGCTAACAAGGTACGAATCAGCGGCCCTTTGACGTAGCTCTCAAGCTGTTGTCTGAGGCGAGGCGAATTGCGGTAGAATGACCAGAGGGCCTGATCTTTCGGAGCACGCAGTTGCGGTGGAAGGGTCAATTGAAAGGCAGTCTGCGGCTCTTCTTGGGCAATGCAACGAAACCACTGTGTGGAAAACTCGCGGGCCTCGCCCCGCATTTTCCAGCGGTAGACAAGCCAATCGGTGGGGGCAGCGAAGGCCAGTAGCAGAGAGACGATCAACGATATCAAGGCCAGTCCGCGTCCCGACAACGCGCCGTCCTGTTTGCGAATCCGACGCAAGGCCCAAATCCCGAAGGTGATACTGAGGACAGGCAGGGTCCAGGCCAAAGGATCAAAGAAGGCTAGCGGCGCGACGATCGCAAACAATAGGGCAGCGACAGCTTGGCCTGCCAGCGGTCGGTACTCCGCCACTTGGGCATCGGCGGCGTCGCTAAATCGGATATCCGGCACCCCAGGTCGCATATCGATCTCCAACCATCGCGGTACGTTTGGCAGTCGGAAGGGAACGACTACTTGACGGTCAACGTGTCAAACTTAGTGATATTTTCCTGCAGTTGAGCACGACGTGTGGCGTACTTCGGCAGGAATTCTCCTTTGGGGTCGAAAACATATTTTCCGCGGGCCCATTCATCCGGGGTGGCGGAGCGACTGAAGGCCCCCATCGACATCTTTTGGGTGAAACCCAACCATTGCCGGTCGGGCGCGAGGCCGAACACCATTCTCTCCTCTGGCTGGAAGCCTTTGAAGAGAAACTCGCGTGACAGGGGGGCTGTATGCAGAGTCATCATAGTGAAGCAGACCATTACCCACCCGATCCACAGCGCGAGGACGCCGCTACCTACGCGGTCGGCAATCTTCAGGAAACGGACTTTCACCTGTGAAATCCGATTGGTGACTTCACAAAGGATGCCGAACGAAAACGCGAAAATCGCCCAAAGGGAGAGAAAATCCCAGAGGTAGGTGTAGGATGGCTGCCATCCGTCAAGCCAGCGGGCAAGCGGTTCGAAGAAATTGGTGGCCAGCAGCGCCGCGGTCACCACATTAATCAGACGCACCGCGTTGCTCCACATCCCATCGGCATAGAGTGTGGCCACGCAGGCGAAGATGAGAACGATCATCAACAGGGGAAGGATTGCAGTCATGGTTGGTTATGGGCAATGGTGATTTCGCGTGGACGCCTATTGCTTCAGGACTCGCATCAATTCGGGTAGCGACGTGACGCCCCGCGCAACCAGCAGTAATCCCTCTTCCTGTAGGGTCTTCATCCCATCCTTCCTTGCGGCCTGCCGCAAGAGTTCGATCTTCGGATTCGTCGGCAGCACTTTCCGCACATTGTCGCCGACGGTCAACAGTTCGAAGATCGCGGTGCGACCGAGGTAGCCAATGCCGTTGCACTCCTTGCACGGTTCCTTCGGCTCTTCCGGGTTTGGCGTCGGCGGACGATAGAAGGCGGACACCCGTGCGCCGGCCATGCCCAGTTGCTGGAGGGCTTGCGGGGTTGGGGTATAGGCTTCCTTGCAGGAATCGCACAATTTCCGAACAAGACGCTGGTTTAGTACGCCGGTGACTGACTCGGCCCAACTGGCGGGGGCAACGCCGAGAGCGAGCACGCGCAACAGAGCCTCGGCGCAGTCTTTCGAGCGGATCGTGCTCACAATCAGACGCTGAGCGCGAATCTGGTCACAGATGAACTCCACGCAACGGGCGTCGACCAGGTCGCGAATCACGGCGACATTTGGCTCGCCGCGGAAAAACTTCGGCAACGCTTCGGCCGCAGACTGGCCGGTCTTGGGGTTATAAGTAATGACCGGCACGTTTTCGATCTGGTTGTAGCGGTTGTTTTCGTCTTCCAGCGCCGCGAACTCCCTCGTGAAGCGATCGCATGCGTGGAGCACCACGTCACTGGTCGTCCGAAGACCATTGGCGGGCATGGCCGAGAGCAACACGAAGCCTTGCTCGGCCTCGAGCAGGCTGCGGAGTTCCTCCTGCAATTTCGCCCGCATCCCTAGTTCGTCGAGGGTTTTGAGGGCAATCGCCTTTTGTTCAAACTGGATCAAGAGGCGCTCGCCCGTGGCGGTGCCTTGCGAGGCCAAGGAGGCATTGAAGCGTTTGGCCTGATATTCAACGGCGAAGGATCCCTGTTGGCGTCGCTGACGATCTTGTGGGTTTAGACCGCAGAGTAATTTCAGCGACTCGGCAGCTTGATCGCCTGTATCCCGGGGGCGGGGCTCCCAGGGAATCCATACGCCGTCGACCATGGTGCGGACGCCGACCGCGTCTTGCGTGTAGTCGAGCATAATGGCCGAGGCTCGACCGATTAGGGCATCGGCGAGGATTTCGCGAGCGGTGCGGAGACCGGGCGATTGCCGCGCTTGCAGCAGCCGGACGCTGTCTTCGCGCTCATCGGCTCCGCCGCGGGCAAAGACCTTGACGGGGGGGCCGGTTTCATGGGGATCGCGCTTCTCGACGTCGAGTTTCATCCCCATTTTGTTCAAATGTGTAGCGAACCAGAATCGCAGGTGTTCAGGGGTGAAGACGCGCTCATTATTGTCGACTTTGGAATTGCGATGGACGACATAGGCCGTGAACGGAGCGATATAGGCGATGACTAAGAGAGGAAAACCGATCCAAAACGAGGGCAGCAGCCAGAGTAAAACATAAGCGGCAAAAAAACTGCCGAAAACGATGGGATTCCATCGCATGTAATCAAGATTTAGATCCTGGCAGTCGGTGCTAACCCAGTCCGTGGTCTTAACCCAGAGAAGGAACACGGAAACGCAGGCGAGTATCTTGATCCAGTTGAGGTAATTGCCAGGACCGCGGAAATCGGAGGATTTGGGCAAGGGCGCAGGTTGGAAGGTGGGCCACTTGCTGTCGGCTGCTGAGGCATCGCCGGCGAAGATGCCGAGCATGATAGCCACGAGACCCACGACGAGCGCCAGCCGGATTAGGCTCCCAGAGCGTTTGCCAAGCTCTTCGACGATTCTTGCCATGCCTTGCTTCTCAACCCGCATAATACCTCTCACCATCCATCAGAGAATGCCTGCGTCGCGAAGGTCGATTCCCTTCAATGCCATCTTCAACGCCTCGGGGTTGGGTGCTACTTCGAACGCCGTGGGGCGGTCGATCATGTCCTTTTGCACAAGTTCCTTCAGGCTCATCGTGAAGTCCTGCATCCCGTCGTCTTTGCTGATGCGAATTGCGTCGGGCAGTTTTTCGTCCATGCCCTCGAGGATGAGTTTGCGGACCGTGGGAGAGAAGGTCATGATCTCGTTGGTTGGCACACGACCGACGCCGGGCTTGATCGAAGGCAGCAATTTTTGGGCGATAATGGCCTTCATGTTGAAGGCAATTGCGCTGCGAATAGCGGCATGCATGCTTTGGGGAAACAAGTCGAGGATGCGGCCGATGGTGCTGGCGGCGGTCGAAGCGTGGATGGTCCCAAACACTAAGTGGCCGGTCTCGGCCGCTTGGATGGCCGTTTCGAAGGTCTCACGGTCACGCATTTCGCCGACCAGCATCACGTCGGGATCCTCGCGGACGGCGTGCTTCATGCCGATGCCGAAGTCCTTCACGTCCATGCCAATCTCGCGCTGATTGATCAAGCACTTGTCGTCAGTGAAGGTGAACTCGACGGGATCTTCGAGAGTAAGGATATGCTTGCGATAGCGGTGGTTGATCCAGTCGAGCATCGAGGCGATGGTGGTGCTCTTGCCCGAACCGGTGATGCCGGCCAGCAGGATCAGTCCCTGGCTAAATTTGCACAAATCGGCCAGGGAGGGGGGGAGGTAGAGGTTTTCGAAGTTTGGAATGGTGTTGTTGACGCGCCGGGCCACGAGGCCGACGTGCCCCATCTGTTGCAGCACATTGACGCGGAACCGCCACTTCTTGCCGTCGATTTCCAGCATGTATGCAAAGTCGACGCCGCCATCCTCCTCAAAGATGTGTTTTCGCCGCTCCTGCATGTTGATCATGGGGAAGATAAGCCGGACCATCTCCTCGTCGTCGATCGGATCGCGGTTAAGCGGTCGCAACGAACCTTTGACGCGGACAAATGGTGGCAAGCCGACCTTCAAATGCAAGTCACTGCCTTCGAGCTTCACGACGGCCCGATAGAGCTTGTCGATCTCAAACTCTTCGCGTTTGCCAATGAATCTCGAGGAATCAAGCTCAGGAGCGGCCATAGGGATATGTTGGGCGAAAGACCTGTGGCAGAGTCAGGGGTATATCAGGAATGAATGGCGTTGGTGGTGGGGAGGCGTACGGGAACACCTCGCTGCTGCATTACCCGCTTAGTTTCTTCGATGGTGTACTCACCAAAGTGGAAGATGCTGGCCGCCAAGGCGGCATCGGCCCCGCCGATCAAGACCGCGTCCGCAAGGTGTTCTGGGCAGCCGGCGCCGCCGCTGGCGACGACCGGGATCGTCACTGCATTGGTAACTGCCCGAGTGATCTCCAAATCGTAGCCATTCTTCGTGCCGTCGGCGTCCATTGAGGTGAGGACAATTTCGCCGGCCCCGAGTTGCTCCACTTCGCGAGCCCAGGCGACCGCTTCTTTGCCCGTGCCAATGCGGCCGCCGTTAATGTGCACCTCCCAGAAATCGTTCCCATCTCTAGGCACGCGCTTCGGATCGATATTAACCACTATGCACTGACTACCGAAGCGGCGGGCGGCCTGGCTAATCAATGGAGGGTTGCGGCAGGCGGCCGAATTGATCGAGACTTTGTCGCAGCCGGCGTTCAGCAGGGCGCGAATGTCGTCGAGATTTCGGATGCCTCCGCCGACCGTGAGCGGCATAAAGATTACCTCTGCCGTGCGGCGCACCACGTCCAGAATGATGTCTCGTTCTTCGTGGCTGGCAGTAATGTCGAGAAAGACCAGTTCGTCGGCTCCTTCCTGCTCGTAGCGGGCAGCGACCTGGACCGGATCGCCGGCGTCGCGCAGGTTGAGGAAGTTCGTGCCTTTGACGACCCGGCCCCGGTTCACGTCGAGGCAGGGAATCACCCGTTTGGCAAACATCGGTTTTACTGTAATTCTCGGCAAAGTCGGGGTCAACACCCAAGCCTGATAGGATACCGCATTTCGGTCCGGGAGCACAGGGCTGCCGACTGGTCGAGCGGCTGGGATTTGGGGCGAAAGACAGGCGGTTGCCGCTCGACGGTCTACAACGGCGACCGAGGGACCGGTTGCGGTGGAACCGGGGGCCTCAAGAAAGAACACAGGTCTGCCCGGGAACTCCCGAGCAGACCTGTCTATGGTTCAGAATCGGTTAGGATCCTTAGTTGCGGACCAAGCTGCGCGAGGCGCTGTAGATGCCGCGGCTTTGAATCGAAGCCGAGGGATCAGCCTTCGGGGCCTGGGGCAGCGGAGCGGCTTGCTCAGGAGCCTTGGCCGGAGCGGTGGCCGGGGCAGCCTTGGTAGCCGGAGCTACACCGTTGCAGCCGCAGGCGGCTTCACAACCGGCGACGGAGCAGCCAGCCTTGCAGCCACGATCACAGCAGAACAGGTTTTCCAGCAACTCGACCACCGGACGGCGGTACAACTTGTGGCACTTCGGCTTGCAGACCTTCTCGCAAGCGGGCTCGCAGGGAGCTGGGCAGGCCTTCGCACAAGGAGCCGGGCAGGCCTTTTCGCAGCAGGCGACCTTCTCGCAAGCGCGAATCTTGCGGACGTGCTTGACGCGGCAGGGCTTCTCGCAAGCGGGCTCACAGGGAGCCGGGCAAGCCTTGGTGACACAAGCGGTTTCCGGGCAGCAGCCCTTCTCAGGACCACAAGCCGGGACGCAGCCCTTGCACTCGAACAGGTCCTTCAAACCACCGAACAGGTCGCGGACGGGGGTGCAACGGCAACGCTTGCCGCAGGCCACTTGTTCGCAAGCTACCGGCTTCGCCACGCAGGCGGGTTCCGGGCAGCACTTGGCCACTTTTTCGCAGCAGGCGACCTTGGCGCAAGCCTTGCAATCGCCGCAGCCACAGCAGTTCAGCCCAAGCATGCGATCCAGAAGTTCAAAGCCGAACCCCTGGCTACACAGGGCGACGCTCACCAGGAGCGCTCCAAAAATCGTCTTGCTTTTCATTGAGCAACCACTCCTTTACAGTGAACTGGGGTTGGGAAGGTTGGGTCGGTCACCCACAGTTCATACGGTGTACTGCGCCAGGGCCGTCGAGCCATTCCTTGACTCGATTCTCCCGATCCGGTTGCCTGACGCTCCCTCCAGCGTGCCACCGCGGCACGCACGATTGACTTAAGGGTCAGTAACGGTATCGGTCGCACCGTTAAGGGGCCTTGAGTGAACGCAAGGTATTTCCTGCAAAAGGTTTACTGCTCCTGATGCGCAAAGATTTCCGCAGGCGTAAACGGGTCAAAGTTTGCCGGTTGTGCGGTTGTGAAAAATAGGGTATCGCTTCACGAATCTCCGCGCCACCGACAATCCTTTCCTGGCTTAACGGCCGGCTAGTCGTGGCAATGGCCTTGGTTATGATGTTTTGGCAAGAGATAGGAACTAATTGACCATTGGTTCTGCGGTGATCCGGCAGGGTTTCTGCGGCGTGATACGCTCTGTTTTGGGAAATTCAGCTTTGGGAGTTTTCCACCGGTCTCTTGGTTAGCCTGGTCGTACTCGCCATTTCTGGCGGAAAGTGGCCCCAATCGGGCGGTTCCTCCCTGCGCAAGTAAGGTCTCGATCCCAATACGGCTTCCCCTCGACGAGTGGAGCACCGGCGTCTTCGAGTTGGCCACGGGACGCTGGCTGCGCGGGGCTGCGAAGAATGTCAGTTGGGATTGCGCGGCTGGGCACGACCGACCACGGCACTGCGGTGATTGCCCAAGGGTAAAGTCTTCTGCGCTACGAATAATGGCGTCGGCCGGCTCCCCGCTTACCCGGCTGCGGACTAACCTTGGCTGCTTGTTCTGCTTCCGGCGGTTGAGCGGTGAGTTTCTCAGGCAACCGTCTTGTGAAGAGCTGGCGGAAGGCCGGGCGGTGGATTATCCGGAGCAAGGAAGCTGGCTGCAATCCGTTGGTCGAGAGGGGCCTCGCATAGGTCGTCACGAACCGCTGCACGGTGCTTTGCCTGGATATTGAAGGCGGGCGGGAGGTGAAGGTCATTGGGCAGTGTGACATGACGAAGCAGTTCTGACCAGCTTCAAATTCTTGTAACAGGGGTTACCTCTGAACCTGTCAAGCATTCGAATTAGAATCTCTGTTCAGGATCGTTCGCGGTGGCGGAACGTTGAGCGTAGCCTCCATCCCTTCGCGCACAGAGAAGAGGGAAGGGGGCGGGGGATTGGGGGAGGGAACTGGGGCCGCTGGTCCCTCCCCCAGGGAACTGAGATGGGCGCTACCTTGTTGGTGACTGGCGCCCTGTCTGCGACGCCGGTTTCCGCTGCTTCCCTTGCTGAAGCTCACGAACGGCGGCGGTTACGCCGCAGCGACGCAGCATTCGCCTTTCGCCGAGCGTCGTATCCTCCAACGGGACCAGCGGTGGCAGGCCCTCCTTTTGGTACACGCTCGCCAAGGTCGGCCCGTGCGGTTGGGCCACCGGCTTCGGATCACCATCTTTCAACGCTCGGACTTCGGCGAAGGATCGCCGGGTTTTTGTCACTTGGAACCGCAATCGTGCCAGCTTGGCATTGGTGGTTGTGGGCATTGAGTAGCGATAGGGCTCGTTATGTCGAAGCATCAGGAAGGCGATCGTTACCAACTTCCGCGCTGCGCAATGACTGCCACGTTGCGGTTCTTCTTCCGTAACAGGGAAGTGCGCGAGCATCCCACGGATGCGGTTGCGAATCCGAGTCCGCTCCACGATCAATGCGGCCCGCTGACTCGTCAACCGGCGCAACTCTCGTGTCGCAGCATCCGGCTGCCAGACCGTCGGCAAGAAGTTGCAGCGAAGCAATTGAGCGAGCACCTCCGCGTCGACCTTGTCGGTCTTGACCTTGGCTTCTGCGATGGCCTTGGTCTTAAGCGGATTACTCACCACGACCTGCTTGACGTGCGGTTCAAGGATGCCCACCACGGCCCACGTTCGCGTGCTTGACTCCAAGGCGATGCGATCCTGCGGCCGAAGCTGGTTCTGAGCGAACTCGGTGAGCGCTGCCCGAGTGCAGATCACTTGCCCTCGGGACAAACGTCTTCCGGATCGATCGAGGATGCAAACTTCGACGAAGTCCTTGTGCACGTCTAAACCAATGTAACGAATCATGGACACGACCTCCCTGGGAGACTCGATCAGGCCCAACTCGCTCATGGAGCGATGGGGCCAACGGCAACTACCTCTTCGAGCTCGAAGCTCATCCGGGTGGGCCGGAGGGGTGGCCAGATATGAGAGCGGGCTCAGGGCCCATAGCACACTAACGGCCAGCCCCCGAAATGAACGGCCCGATCCAGTCTCCGCGTTCTTGGTAAGAGTCCATCCCGTCCCGTGCCCGGAGGCCTTAGCATCTCCGAGAACGGCACCCTTCGCAATCACCTCGGTCGGGGGCAACCACCCGCGACCTACCCTTCTTCATACCCGATATGAAGGTACGGGTTGGGTAAGTTCGCCGTCCGGCCACAGCACACGGCTGCCTCATTAACCATCTGCGACGGTGACCTGTTGCTGTTAGACAAGTCGAAGGGCGCGGACGAAAACCACAAAGGCGTTCCGACGCCCGACACGCGGAGTTTCATCGCCTGGAGAAGCGCAGCGGCCAATTACGACGGGCCGACAGTCTGCCGGGCAAGAGTATTGTGGACGGCCAGTGGTCGTCGCCGGCGGTCGGGATCCTGGCTAGTGTGCCACAAGCGTTTTTTGCCGGAGGAAATGGCCGGCTGTACAGTTTCCGTTTGCCGACCGGCTCAGATAAGAAAATCGAATTGCTCTGCAAATTTGACTGCAATCCCAAGAACTCGGTGTGGAAGCCCGACGGCTCGGGGGATCGCGGCAACTTAATCGCCGCGCCGGTGATTTATGAGGGGCGAGTGTACATTGCCTCCGGCTAAGACCCGGAATTCGGCGAAGGGCCCGGTCATCTCTGGTGCATTGACCCGAGCAAGCAAGGCGACGTCAGTCCGCAGTTTGTGGTCGATCGAAGCGGCCGAACCGTCGCGCCGCGTGTCGATCGAGCCATCGATAAAGTTGCCGGCGAGTCGCTTCGGCCGAATCCCAATTCGGCAGCGAATTGGCACTATGAGGGATTCGACGCCAATGCCGATGGCAAGCTGGATTTTCAGGAATCCATGCACCGCAAGCTGAGCACGGTGGCGATTCAAGGCAATCTGCTCGTGGTGCCTGACATCGGCGGCATCGTGCACTGTCTCGATGTCCGCACAGGCAAGGGCTATTGGACCTACGATGCGATGTCGCAGATTTCGGGCTCGCCCGGCCTGGCCGACGGGAAAATCTACCTCCGCGATAAAGATGGCGATGTCCTGGTGTTCGCGCTGGGGCGAAAGCTTAAGTTGTTGGCCAAAAAACCGATGCATGACCCTATCTACAGTGCGCCGGTGGTGGCCGATGATTGTCACCTCGCGCCACCTGGTATGCGGTAGCTGCAGTGAGCGAGAGCGATCGAGGCAGCAACCAGTGACACCAGTCCCCGCAGGGCCGGCAAGAATTGCCGAGGTGATCGCCAGACGCCTAGGCTCTTACAGTCTGCCTGCATCCACGAAGTCGAAGCCGTACAACTCGGTATCTATTAGCGAGAATACCAAGCTAAATCTTCTGTCCCGGGGTAACTGCGGATTGCCTCGCCACTGAATCAGATGCGCTACCGAGTCGCCCCGCACGGGAATGCAGTCGTCCCAATCGAAGCCGGGCACTACTTGGTCGTTTTCGTCCAGCAGTCGTATCCTTAGCTCGCCTCGCACGTGGGCATTGACGGTAAGGTGATCGCCGGGAAGAGCGGCTAACCGTATTTTCAGTACCCCGCCTTCTCTGCCGGCGTCTCGGGAGACGAAGCCGTTCTTGCGAAGGATCGCCATGCCTACGCTCCGGTCGCCCGATTGGCTGCGGATTTTGTGACCGGCGCGATAGCCGCCAAAATAGATGTAATCCTTGTCGCCTACGGTCAGGCAGTCGCCGAACCAAGCCATGGCATGATCCCAGCGATCTTCCCGCGGGTCGCGATCCAGGAACTTATCGGGATGACGCGTCCATTTGTGTCCATCTCGGCTGGTCATCAGTTCGGTCCAGCCAATGCCTTCGACCGGTCCGCCCGGGGTGGCAGGAAGGTCATCGCGAAGCACCCGAAGAAAGCCCAAGTAGAGGTTGCCGCGGACTCTTGGCTTCAGCCCGTAGAACTCCTCGATCCCATGAGCGGGGTTGGGCGTAAGGATCACAGAAGGTTTGTTCCACTTCAGGAAATCGGGGCTGGTTGCCTGGGCCACCACACGGCGTTTGCCTTCCTGAAGGTAGTGGGGCTTGCCGGGGTAGCCACTCTGTTCGAACTTGCATGCCAGCAGGTACTCGCCTTTGAGGGGATCCCAGCAGCCGTCAATAATGTCGCCGAGGACATCTTCCGGCAGCACGGGATTGCCTTCGAACGGGCGAAACCGAAGGCCATCGGCCGAGAACGCCACACACAGGCCATTCTCTTGTTTTGCGCGACCTTGCACGTAGTACGCCATTTTGTAGCGCCGGGCAGGATCGGCAAAGCGAGCGCCTTCGTCGCGCAAGAAAAGACTCCAGTTGCCCATGGGCGCGTCAATGTAGTTGGAGCCATCAGGCCAAGGGACAAACCCCAGGGACGGCCGACTCCATCGAATGGCGTCCTCTGACTCGGCATACGCATAACCCAATCGCGGCCCCATGGCGTTATACCACATCCGGTAGCGAGCCAGGTCGGCATCATAGAGGACTTCCAGGAACCACATCGGCCGATCGTGGCGGAGCACCGGGTTCGGAAGCTTTTGTGGCTGGTGGGTTGTGCGTATCAGGCCGCGGCTCTCGGCAATCAAACCGTCGTCGACGAGAAGATTTGGGCCACGGCAAAGGATCGCGGAAGGCAGACCAGGATCAGACGGTCCTCCTGATACGATGGCTGTCGCGACAATAGCCGCCAGAACTGTAGCCGGCACCATGGGAGCCTTACCTTCAGCGTTGCCAACGATGGAAACGACGCCCGGTCAAGGCCGCGTCGAAACGAAGCACTACTTTTTCGGCCGTCGCTGTGGCTCGCTGCAGCGGCGGCAGCGGGTCTTCTGCGAATTGATCTTACCACCACACTTCGGACAACGGCGGCTCTTGAGCTTCATGACAAACCCGGTGCGCGGTCGCATACCCATAATGATCCTCACAACCCTTCAAATAGGACCGAAATTTAGGAACAGCAGTGTAACCAAAGTGCCGCCGTCCGACAAGGGCGAGACGGTCGGGGCTTGAGACACTACCCGTTTGCCAAGAACGATTACTCCGCTTGTGGTTGAGGTCGGCGGCGGTTCGCGCAGTAGAATTCTGAGCCTTATGGACGGGTGAGGTCGGCTTGCGTGCACCGGGGGGAGCCGTATAATGCCGGAACTTGGTCAAGCTACGGCACTTTTGCTTGGGAACTCAGATATGGTCGAACGAGATAACGGCACGCTTCGAACGGTTGCTTGGTCGCACCTATTTCCCTGGGTAAGTATTTTCCGCGCGTTTCGTCCGGCGATTACCATTCGGTGTTTGGTTTTCGGGGCCCTTGGCATTCTGTTGACCACTGTGGGGTGGGGGGGGATCGGGTCGATCTTTGCGACCGATACTCCGTCGACGGCTTGGATGCAGCGCTACGTTGCTTGTCCCTGGAGGGCGGTTACAGATGATTGGGTGCCGAATCGACCCGAGTTGCCTGGAGATGTTGATACGCCGCGGGGTCCCGAAGCATCTGTGAATCCGCCGTGGGCCGTGCTAACGCGGCCTGCCTTGGAGGGGTTAGCGCGAACCGGTTTGACGGACGTGCCAATCCGCGCGGTGGTGGGCATCCTTCTGTGCGGGCTTTGGGGGATTGCTGTCTGGGCGTTTTTTGGGGCCGCGATTTGCCGGACCGTGGCGGTGAAGTTGGCGGCTGATGAGCAGGTCGGCTGGGGAGCCGCAATTCGCTTTGCCTTGCGAAAATGGCCCTCTTATTTTGCCGCTCCGCTATTCCCGCTGGCCGGCGTCCTGTTGGCCGCGATTCCGGTGATGGTGCTCGGCCTGATCATGCGCAGCGATACCGGGCTGCTACTGGGCGGCCTCCTTTGGCCGCTCGTCCTGGCCGCTGGTTTCATCATGATGTTGTTCTTGCTGGGGTTGCTGTTTGGCTGGCCGTTGATGTGGGGCGCGATCAGCACCGAGGGAACGGATAGTTTTGATGCCCTGAGCCGATCCTACGCCTATGTTTATCAGCGACCGTTGCACTACTTGTTCTACACGATAGTGGCGACAGCTTTCGGGTGGTTGGGCTGGTTGTTGGTGAAGAACTTCGCCGCCGGAATCGTCTGGCTCGGCTATTGGGCCGCGGGTTGGACGGCCGGGAGCGATCAAGTCGCTTCGCTTCTCGGCAGTGGGGAACCGCTGCGAGGCGTCGGAAAGTTAGGGGCGTGGCTCGTCCACTTCTGGGCCGGTTGCGTCAAACTGCTGGCCGTCGGCTACCTTTTCAGCTACTTTTGGGCAGCGTCGGAAGTTGTCTATTTGCTTTTGCGTCGAAACGTTGACGCCACGGAAATGGACGAGGTGTTCTTGGACGCCGACGCCAGCGAACCGGCATCGCCGCTGCCGACGATCGCGACGGACAGCCAAGGGGCACCGGTGGTGGATGGCCCCGTAGCGACAAGTGCTTCCGATCAAGTTGCGGAAGAGAAGCAGTAGGTCGGGAAGAAGCTATACGGCTCCCGGCCCGCGGGCCGCATCGTTGGCCTGGATCGCCTGTTCTGCTGGCAAGACGAAGATATTGCCGTCGCCGACGGTTCCTTCCGCGCCGGTACGCGCCGCCTGGACGATGGTATCGATCGTTCGGTCGAGAAAATCGTCGTTGACCATGATCTCCAGGGCGATTTTTCGCAACAGCATGGAGGCCGATTCCCGGCCGCGGAACATCTCCAGCCGCTCACGCTGGCGACCGTAGCCCTGGGCGTCGCAGATGGTCATCCGGGTGACCTCGATTTTCTCCAGGGCCTCGCGGACGGCGTTCAGCTTTGTCGGTTGGATAATAGCGATAACTAATTTCACGGGAGTCCGTTTCGGCAGTTCTTGATGTGCGTGGCCCGGCGACCGCCCTTGATTTTCGGTAGCTCTGCTTTCTAAAATTTAGCGAATCCCACCTTGTCCTCCAAGTCTTTGTTGTCGAAGTCTTGTTCTCGAAGTTTTTTCGCATACTGGCCCGACTAGGGGGCATTTTCCGTCGTCTGCCGAGCTGGCGAATAGCCGTAAACCGCGCGGAAGAAGCCGGTACTCCGCGGCGGGAGGCCGACGTGTTTGACTATGCTCCGGTTGCCCTGTGGGAGATCGATGCGTCCGGTCTGCAGGTTTGGCTGGAGGGACTTCGACATCGCGGCGTGCGTGATTTGCGCGTCTATTTGCAGGAGCATTCGGCGGCCATCTCTTACGGGTTGTCGCGGCTCGGATATGTTCGCTGCAATCGCTCGGCGGTGCAGCTTTTTGCAGCGGAGAGTGAATCACGGCTCTTGCAGAACATTCCAGCTGTCCTTTCTTACGTTCCGCCGTCGGTAATCGTCGACGTGCTCGTCTCCAGGTGGGAAGACCGGCGTTTTTTTGCTGCCGAGATTGAACTCTGCGCTCTCGACGGCAGGCAAATATCCGAATTGGTGACGATCGCGACGCCAACGCAGAGTGGATTACCAGATCTGAGGCACGTGGTCGTTGTTTTTAACGACATAACCGAGCGTCGCAGGGCGGAAAATGCTTTGCGTGAGAGCGAGCAGCGGTTGCGGTTGTTAATCCAAGCTTCGGGTACGGGTTGGTGGCACTGGAACTTTGCAACGCAGTCCCTGACGATGGACGACCAATGCAAAGCGTTATTTGGCCTTCCACTAAGCAGTGATACAGACTCCCGAAGCCTTCGTCGCTACCTGGAGCCGAGAAATCGAGAGAGGCTCGAGGCGATGCTGCTGGCGGCGAGGGCAAAGCCGGGCGATTATGGTACGGAATGTTGCGTGGCGAAGCCCGATGGCAGTCGACGGTGGCTTTCGTTGCGCGGCCATGCCTTTTCGGACGGGAAAGCAACCCCGGCTCATGTCATGGGCGTGGCGATTGATATCACGGAACACAAGGAGACGGAGAACGCACTTCGTGAACGCGAGGAACTATTGCGACTGGCGGAGGAAGCTGGGAACAGCGGCAGTTTCGACATCGATCTGCGACGGGGAGTGGCACGAGTCTCTCAAGGAATTCTGACGATCTACGGCGCGCCACAGGACGAGGATCTGCAGCTTGATACATGGAAAAACTACGTGGTTCCCGAGGATTGGCAAAAGATCGAGAGCGTTGCCGCCGCGTTCTCGCCAGCTCGACCAGCCTGGCGTTGCGAGTTCCGGATTCGCCGTCCTGATGGGCAGACGCGCTGGATCGAGTCGCGGGGGCGCACGATCTTCAATGAGAAGAACGAGCCGACCCATGCAATCGGCGTTAATTTGGACATTACTGCTCGCAAGCGGTCGGAAGAGGCCCTGCGTGAATCGGAGCAGTTCTATCGTACGCTCATCGAGACGTTGCCCGTCGGTGTCGTGTTGGCCGACCCGCAGGGGCGCGTAACGTACATTTCCCCTTGGGCACGTGAGGCCTTTCGCGTGCCCGCCGACAAAGGATTGGGCACGAGCCCGCTCGACTGGATTGCGCCCGAGCACCACCCCGTGGTTCGGGAACGAATGCGGCGCGTGCTGGTGGAGCGGATTCCGCAACCGGCGATCGAGTACCGAATGTTGCGTACGGACGGAGTGAGTGTTTGGGCGGAGTTGTCGTCGGCCCCGTTCTTCGACGACAACGGGGGGGTGAAGGGCGTAATCACTGTCTGTCAGGATGTCACCGCTCGAAAGCGCGCGGAGGACGATCTTCGCGCGCGGGAGACCCTGTTGCGGGCGATCGCGGACAACTTGCCGCAGGCAATGGTCTATCAGATTCGGGTTAACGAGGTGGGACGGCGCGAGTTCACTTACGTCAGTGGCAACGTCGCGCAATTGCACGAAGTCGCGCCGCAAGAGGTGTTGCAGAATCCAGAATTGCTACACCAGCAGATTGTTCCTGAGAGTCTTCCCGGGTTCTTGGCTGCGGAACGACAGGCGTTTGAAGAGTCTCAAGTTTTCCATTATGAGGCACAATGCCGGTTGCCGTCGGGGCGCATGCGATGGATCGAACTGGTGTCGGCCCCCCGTAGTCTGGCTGACGGCACGACTGTCTGGGACGGTCTGGAGTTCGACATTACGGAACGCAAGCGAGGGGAGGAGTTTTTGCGTGGCGCGAAGGCAGCGGCCGAAGCGGCCAGCCAGGCCAAGAGCGAGTTTTTGGCCAACATGAGCCACGAGATTCGGACGCCAATGAATGCGGTGCTGGGAATGACGGAACTGGCGTTGACGGAGGAACTGTCGGATTCCGTGCGCGATTATTTGCGGACAGCCCGGGACGCTGCGGGCAACCTCTTGGAATTGTTGGACGACATCCTGGATTTCTCACGTATTGAGGCGGGGCGACTGCAATTACAGCCAAAGAAGTTTAGCGTGCGGGCCGCGGTTGACGAGGTTTTGAAGACATTGGGGTTGCGGGCCTATCAGAAGGGGTTAGAACTTGTCGGCGAGGTCAGCCCGGCCACGCCTGATCGCTGGGCCGGCGACGCGCTCCGCTTGCGGCAGGTTTTGCTGAATCTGGTGGGGAACGCCATCAAATTTACCAATCATGGAGAGGTTGTCGTACGCGCGAAGGCCTGCCAGGACGATCCCGGGCGGTTGGAGTTTTCGGTCGCGGACACGGGCATTGGGATTTCAAGCGCGGACCAGAAGAAGATCTTTTCGCCTTTCACGCAAGCCGATACATCGTCGACGCGAAGCTTCGGCGGGACGGGACTCGGTTTGGCAATTAGCTCTCGACTGGTCGAGATGATGGGTGGAAGAATCTCCCTGGAGAGCGAATCAGGGCGGGGAAGTGTCTTTCGGTTTTCCATTGCGGTTGAAAGACTTGGCGACGAAGAGGGTAATCGCATCAGTCGCTATGACGGACGATCGGTACTCGTCGTCGATAGCAATGCGACCAGTCGTAATCGCCTGTATGACGTCTTCAGCGGTTGGGGGCTGGAAGTGGAGATGGTTGCGCAGCATGAAGACGCCGCGCTGCGTTTGGAGTCCGTCGCCCGATTGAATCGCCGCTTCGACTTGATCGTGATTGATTCGAAGATTATAGCCGCAGTTGGAAAATCGCTGCTGGACAGTTGTGATCAGCACGGGCCGGTGGTGGTCGCTGTGTCACCGGCTTTGCGTTCCGAATCCGCCAAGTTTTTGAGTCAACGACGAGTGTGGTTAGTGGAAAAGCCCCTTTGTTACGGCGATTTGGCGAGGACTGTCGCGCAGTTGTTTGAGGAAAGAAGCAGCGTCGAAGGGACGAGCGGTGGTGTTAGGGGCATCTGGGAAGAGAAAGCCGATCGTCCTCTTCGAATACTGCTGGTCGAGGACAACAAGGCCAATCAGAAACTGGCCGAATACGTGCTTAGCCACCGGGGACATGCCATTCAGGTTGCCGACAACGGGCGGGTGGCCCTTGAGATGCTTCAACAGGACACGTTCGACGCTGTGTTGATGGACGTGCAAATGCCGGAGATGGACGGTTATCAGGCCACCGCTGCGATTCGACAGCTAACCGATCGGGAGAAGTCGGAATTGCCGATTATCGCCATGACAGCCCACGCGACGAAGGGGGACGAAGATCGCTGCTTCGGGGCAGGCATGGACGCGTACATCCGAAAACCGGTGAGCGCTAACGGCTTGGTCGAAACGGTCGAACGACTGGCATCGGCCAAACGCGGTGCGAGGGCGCCTATGTGTTAAGCATGATCGCTCCAAAGCCGCCGCAAAAGGTCCCGACTGTAGGCGAGGTAGTGGCGATCAGGCGCAAATACCTCGAGGGTGATTGTGCCGTCGTATCCGGAGGAACGAAGGGTTCGGACATGCCGGGGAACGTCGAGAGTGCCTGAGCCAAGTGGCAAATGCAAGTCGGCGGTGCCGCCCTGGTTATCGTGCAGGTGGACGTGTCGTAGGCGATGGCCGTAACGTTGCAGGATCGATTCCGTGGAGTTGGGGTTGACGACGAGGTTTGCGTGCCCGATGTCGAGGTGAAGTCCCAACTGTGGAAGCGGGTCCATCAGCACCGCTAGTTGGTCGGCCGTGTTGAAGTCGCGCGGGACGTTTTCGATCATCAACCCCACGCCGACTTTGTCGGCGGTGCGAAGCAATTCTTGCAGGCTTTCCAAGTTCCGATCGATTGAGAACGAGAGGTCATGCATGGGGGCGTAGCGATCGGGATGGACATTCATCCACCGTGCCCCTAGCTGGGCGAAAACGACCAGGCAACGTTTTAGTTCCTCGACCGACGCCTGACGGAGTTCTCGAAAAGGGCTGGCAAGAGGCAAGTAGAAGGCGGTATGTCCCACGATGTTGAGCCGTAGTGCCCGCAGGTCGTGGCGGAGCGAGGCGACGTCGACCTCCCAGGAGGCCGCCTCCGGTGGTTCGAGGGTGAGGTCGACGAAGTCGAGCCCCAGTTCGGCCATCCAACGGAGTTCATTGCCGAGGTTCCGACGCGGATTATTCATGGCGCCGATTTGCATAGCCCCGCGGACCTCCGCGACGGTTCGTCAGGAAGAAGCTTCGGCGATCGGCCCAAACCAATCGCGGCTGTCCAAGAGGGCGGCCCGGCGGCCCTTCGACTCGCAAGGAGCCTCACCTTCCGGCGGCAGCAGATTCATTTGTGGCCAGATCCAAGCTGGAAGTAGACTCGCCTCAGCGGGACATAACCACTTGAAGACCGACAGCACCCCGCCGAGCAAGGCTGCATCCGAATCGACAATCCGCAGCAGGTGAGGCCAATCGATCCTCGGACCCTGGCTGGCTAGCAAGCTCAACAAGTCGGGCCAATCGCAGCGATCGCGCTGGAGGACGTACAATTTCGACCAGACCAATTCTTCCACTGCCAATACCCGCACGGGCAACGCATGGATGTTGAATTCGACAGCCCTGTCGAGCCATTGATCATCGACTTGGCTGACGCGATTCACCATCTGCCAGATGACATCAACGATCATGCCTTCACGGTAGCCGCGGTAGATCCACGATCGATCGTAGGGGAGACGGCTGTGATAGTCTTCGAATCCAAGGGCGTTTACCCGGCGGATCAACTTTTCGCGGTCCTGAGGGCGAACGAAAAGGTCAATGTCGCGCGTATCGCGCGGTCGGCGGGCATAGACGGAGTAGGCAAATCCGCCGCCAAGGGCGAATCGCAGGCCTGCACGCTGCACGTCCTCAATAACTGGTCGATAGAGCCCCCAGCGTTGTGGGGGGATGTATGGCGAGCCGTTGTTCATGATGCCATCCTTAGGCGAGTGCGCAGCCGAGAGCGAGCAAACTGCGGGCCACCGGACGACACTTTCGTCGAATGCCTGGGCTGGGCGGTGAAGAGGTTGGTCGGCCGTGAGAGCGGCCGGAATGCGCAAAACCCTTTCGTAACGAGCTGTCACGAAAGGGTTTGGTAAGGGGTGGCTGATGGGACTCGAACCCACGACACCCAGATCCACAATCTGGTACTCTAACCGACTGAGCTACAGCCACCATCGAGGGCAAAAACTAGCGTATCAGAAAGCCGTCGGCGGGCAAGCCCTTTTGCTTAGAACTTGCCCGCGGATGATTCGCCGAAGGAGGGGGTACGCGCTTGTCATGGTTATCGGCTCCGGTTATACTGCCAGCGGACGTTAGGGAAGTCTTTTGTGGCCACGAATGTTGTCAATAATTGCCGCTAAGCGGCAATTGCTAGATTGCATCGACGGCTCGGTCTCCCTGAAGCCTGATATGCCAGTCGAGCAATACCAGTTTTCAGGGCGGGCGACGTTCCAAGTATAGAAACTTGTACGCTCTTGTCTGGGGCTGCGCTTATGTCAGCCGAAACGCGACAATCTGGCCAGGGGGCCGACGATCAGTCGGGCTTCCATCAGTTGTTTGTCCAGAACCAGCGCCGTGTTTTCGGGTATATCTTGACCCTGCTGCCGCGCTTAGCGGATGCGGAAGAGGTTTTTCAACAGACTTGCGTGGTCATCTTGGGAAAGGCGTCCCAATTCGTGCCGGGCACTGATTTTGCTCGCTGGGCCTGCCAAATTGCCCAGTACGAGGTGTATAACTACCGCCGCCGGCAGCAGGGACTTGGCCAGCGGATGTTCCTTAGCGACGACCTGCTGGACAAGATCGCTGCCCGGCGGTTGGAGAACGGCGAATTGCTGGAAGTAGAGCTGGAAGCCTTGCGCCGCTGCGTCGAGATCTTGCCCCCGGTTGACCAGCACCTGATTCGGGAACGCTATGGGCGAAAGATCACATCGCGGGCGTTGGCGGCGGAGTTGGGCCGCCCGGCAAACACCGTTTACAAGGCGATTCAGCGAATTCGCCGGGCCTTGCGACACTGCGTGGAACGAGCGATGCTCGCTCAATCGCGTGTCCGGACCATCGCTCCGGAGCAGTCTGGCGGGAAATCCGCGACAACAGGGGAGGTTGTCCCATGACCCTGTCGAGCCAAGGCCGAGACGAACTCTACGAACTCCTCGGCTTGCTATTTGACGAGCAGTTGGACGAACAAGGCCAGAATCGGTTGGCGGAATTGCTTGTCGCCAGTGAGGAAGCGCGGTGGATTTACGTACGTGAGGCGAATTTGCACGCTAGTCTGACGTGGGACTGGCGCATGATTGCGGGAGAGGGAGGCGAAAGCGAGTCGGGGGCAAAGTGCCGGGGCGCGGCCGACGCAGCCGACCCCGGTAGCTTCCGTAGCGTTGACGTAACGGGACAAGCCCTGACGCGTGAACTTTCGGTGGTGGCCGGGGATTGGGACGTGGAAACTGCTGCCGTTGAGCGAGAGGTGGGAACCTCTGCTGCATGTCGACCAGCGGGCGGCGGTCCCTTCGTGGTTACGGATCTTGCTGCATCCGGCCGATCGTCGCTTGGGCTCTTTGCCCCCGGCGGGATTCTCTTCTCTTATGCGGTGGCGGCCGTGTTTGTGGTCTTCGGGTTGTTGGCTGGCTGGCTGCGCCAGATTCCTCACGCCGACATCACGGTGGCATCTGGCCGGGTCGCGGTCTCGATGCCCTCCCCGGCACCGTCGTCCACCGAACAAGACGGCGTTTTTGTAGGACGAATCACGGGCCTGGTGGATTGTCGCTGGGCGGATCCGAAAACCGAAGCCTACGACAGTGCCTACGTGCCGCTAGGCCGCAAATACGCGCTTTCTTCTGGCCTCATGGAGATTACCTACACGAACGGCTCCAAAGTCCTTCTGCAGGGCCCGGCCACCTACGAGGTCGATTCGCACGACGGTGGCTATTTGACGGTTGGCAAGCTCACAGTCCGCGTCGAGAAGACGCCGGGTGATACTGCCAACTCGGCGATTGGCCACAAGGATACTTCTTCGCAGTGCCTCGGGGGGCCAGCATTCGCTATTCGCACGCCGACGGCAACCGTGGCTGACCTGGGGACCGAGTTCGGTATCGCCGTGGATGCTTCCGGGGCAAGCGAAGCCTACGTATTCCGGGGCCAGGTCGAAATGCGTCTGAAAGGCACAGAAAACCAGTCGCCTCGGGTGATCGCGCTGCGAGAAAACGAATCGGCATCGGTCCGGCACGAAGCTGACTTCGCCAGGGTGATTCGACGTCGGACTCCGCCCAGCTCCTTTGCCCGGAAGATTCCTCGACGGGTACCAATCGCGATCAAGAGTACGGGGATTGGGCTTAAGGAAGGGGAAATTGACCCCCACTGGCAGGTTGTGGCGAGGAGCGACGCCCCCAGCTTTCAGCCTCATCCGGCCACGGTAGTTCCAGTCGATGCGACCTATCGCTTGCCAAATGATCCCAGCCAGTCGCAGTGGCTATCCGTGTCTAAGGAGTTGATGCTTCTTCCTGATGAGGTTACCCACACCTTCCGAACGACTTTTGACCTGACTGGGATGCTGCCGAACACGGCAGTTCTCCGGGGCAGGTTCTTGGTGGACGATCATATTACGGCAATTCGGCTGAATGGCAGGCCGATTCCATTGCCGTCGAACTCCGACACCATATCCTTTTACAATTATCGCACATTTGAAGCGACTACGGGTTTTCTCGAGGGTAGAAACGTCCTCGAGATTGACGTACTCAATGGCAAATATCGGGGTTCTTCGCCGACATCGGCCAGTTTCATGGCCCTTCGGGTCGAGGTGCGGGGATCCGTGATACCGAACTGGCATCGAGCTCCGCTTGAAGAAAGGCAGCCTCCAGCCGTCGGAAAAAAGGAGGTATCGGCCGGGCGATGACTTTGGTATGCGTCATAAGAGGGGGTAATTGCGAGGCGTTCAATGCTTTTTCCTTGCATGGTTATTCACGATGTGTAAAATCAGAGGTAGCTCTCAGGTATGTCGGACAAGTCACCTGTTAGCTGCTTTTCGTATGTCTATTCCAGAATAGAAGACTTTTCATATTCCCTGCGGCATCAAGCAGCGTTTCAAGATAGGCGGCTACAGGCTGCCAGAGGAAAGGAGGTGAGGCCCGGACGATGACACGACGGGATGGCGCGCCACCATCCTGTGACGGCGGAATTTCCGCCCTGTTATGAGTTCTGGGGGCAACCGCGTTTTGCTTTTCTTCCGGTCGAGTGATCGGAGTGGGTGAGGTGGAAGCCCGATTCTGCCGAGCCTCGGGAAGTTATTGGTCGGGATAGAATCCTTCATCTGAAGGGGAGAACAACATGAGAAGCGTGAAAGTTCTATTGGCAGTTGCCCTCGTTCTGGGCTTCTGCGGCGTGACCTTGGCCGATGTCATTGTTGATCAGACTGGTTCGGTAGACAGCACTACCGGAACCATGGCCAACAACGGCACCGTGCTTGCCGACGATTTCACCCTGGCCGGCGCTGCGGATATCACTGCCTTCAGCGTCGTCGGCACATTCGATGGCGGCTGGTGGCCGGGCACCCTGAACAGTCTGACTGTGAAGTTCTACGCGGACAACGCTGGCGCCCTGGGCACGGAATTGTCGTCGACGACCGTCACTAGCGGCAACTGGACCAAGACGGGCGATCTGTACACCCTGCCCGTAACGCAGAGCCTGGACGCTGGCACCTACTGGGTCGGCATCACCAGCTCGATCGGCGGGATGAGCGGCGATTTCAAGGTTCTCTGGGCCAATGACTTTGGCAGCCCGGACTCCAATTCGTCGAGTCCGCCGGCGACCACGTATGTCGCTTCCGGCGCGGCGGCGACGAAGATCGGTACCGGCGACTACGGCCGTTACTGGGGTGGCGATTTCGGCAGCGGCTTCGGCTGGCGAGTTGAATCCCCGCTGGGCAGCCACGAGAAAGTGGACATGGCTTTCTCGTTGACCGGCACGACGGCTGCCGTTCCGGAACCGTCCTCGATCGTCCTGGTCGGGATGGGCTTGGTTGGTCTTTTGGCCTACGCATGGCGCAAGCGCAAGTAGTCAATTGGATCGATAATCTGCTCCGCAGACGGGGCGGTGGGTTCTTCCACCGCCCCAGTTTTTTGGCTGGTAGTGTGGGCGAAAAGACCAACCGGCGGCCCACGCGTTCTGGCGTTCGCGACGCTTTTCGATTTGCCGCGATCTGGTCCGCTTGATCGAAGCGGTCATTCTGTGCAGGCTCCCGGTTCGAAGCCGGAGGCTCTTCTCTCCTTTGGGCTGGCCATCGTCGCGGCTGAGGCGGCGCTGCCTGGGCAGAGGCAAGGTTGCCGTGAATCCGTCGCGGCAATGGTCGGTTAGGGTACGCCGCGGTTTCTTTGTTGCAATTGCCCCTCGCTTCTGGTATATCTTGTAGTTATTGTGGCTACTTAGAAGTAGCAATAGATAGTAGACATACTGGGTGGTATTGTTGTGGCTTGCGCGCCGCATGCAGGAGCATTTTAACGGGCCACCGTTCTTGCACGTTTGGTCAACGGATTTGATACTCACTCGGCGTTCGCGCCGAGCGGGCTTGTTGGTCTCTCGGCCCGCGCTTGGGCGCAAGCGTAAGTGGCTGCCGACCAATAACTTCCCGACTGGGGCGGTGCTTCGGTGCCGCCCCAGCTTCTGTTTCTTGTCGTGACGACAAGGCGTCTATAGGGATTGCAGTATTCGGCCCCGACTTACACCAAGGATGTATATGGAATGACACATAAGATGTAGTTATCGGGGCAGGCAAGAAGCTGCTTTTTCCTTGCAAGGTTTTTCAATATATGTACAATCAGTCATAGCTCGTACGGGTAGTAGAGATATGTACTTGCGGGCTACTTATCGTGTCGGACCTACTCGAAAGACTATTTCGTCCAACGCACAGGTTGTGTGGTTTTCTCTGGCATCAAGCGCAATCTCAACCTAGGCAGCGGTACGCTGCGCGTGAAAGGAGGTGAGGCTGGGCGATGACATGTGGCGGGATGTCGGCATCATCCCGTGAAGGCGGATTCCCGCCTGTTGCGAGTGTTGGGGCAGGACTGCGTCTTTTCTTCCGGCCGTGTGGTCGGAGCGGGTGCGGTGGGGGCCCGATGCCGCCGAGCCTTGGAAAGTTACTTTTCGGGATAGAATCCTTCATCTGAAGGGGAGAACAACATGAGAAGCGTGAAAGTTCTTTTGGCAGTTGCCCTCGTTCTGGGCATCTGCGGTCTGGCTACGGCTGAACAGGTGACCCTGAAGGACCAGCTTGGCGCTGGGACGTTTACCACGGGCAACCTTCAGATCAGTGACAACATGAGGTACGACGACTTCACGTTGGCGAATGGGTCGAAACTCCAATCAGTGACATTCAACGGACACTTCGACGATGGCAGCGGGTTTGCTTCACTGAGTAACTTCAACATCTCGATCCTCAGTGATAGCAGCAATGCGCCGGGCGGCGTCGTGTCGGCGCAGACTGGTCTCAGCTACACCCACGTCGGCGACCTCTACACGGTCTCATTGACCGACATTGACTTGGTCGGCGGAACCAAGTACTGGCTCGGCGTGAAAGCCAACTTGGGCGGCATGATGGGCTGGTTCAAGATCAATGCGGCCAACGATGGCGGCGACAATCACGAAACGGGCAACCCGGGCAGCACTTGGGTTCTCGATGGCAGCCCGGCGTTCATCAGCAGCGGCGCCTACCAAGGCCGCTACTGGCACAATGACGGCACGGGCTGGTACAGTTGGTACACCGGAACCTATGACGGCGTGACCTTCCCGAGCGAGTGGTCGACGGGCAACAACTCCAATCCGCAAGGCGTTGACTTGTCGTTCAAACTCGTCGGCACGACGGTGCCCGAACCGTCCTCGATCGTCCTGGTCGGGATGGGCTTGGTCGGCCTGTTGGCCTACGCTTGGCGCAAGCGTAAGTAGTCGTTGAGGCAGTAAGACTTGGCCAGGGCGGTCCCGCGACCGCCCTGGCCTCTTTTCGCTTGAAACGCCCTGAACTGCATCGCGGGCGACAATTTGTCCTGGGGGCTAACCGAGGCGATCTGGTCTGAGCAACTCTTTGCTGCCTACGGCTCCCGACAGGTTCTTACGCCCTGCCGCCTCCGCCTTCCTGGCCCCGTTTGGCTTGCCTCGCGCAGAGTCGCCATCAATGAGCGAGCCTATTCGGCTTGCCGTCTCAGCCAAGCGACGAATCTCCGCCACAGACGTGGTTATCCCCATCCTCAGCGCACTTTCTTGGTTTTTTCACAACAAAGAATTCGTTCATCGGAAATATACCATCAGGGAAGTCCGACTGGGGCAGAGGACTTCCCGAAAGTGGTAGCTGGCGATAGCTGCCTCGTCGAGTAGATGTGACTTTTCGAACGCGCGTTTCTTGTCCTCAGTACGATCAGTCTCACGTGCCGCGCAAGCGGGGAGAAACTCTTTACTCGTAGCATCAAGCGCACTCTCTAGATATCCGCAGCGCTGCTGCGTTTGGAAAGGAGGTGAGGGCCGGGCAAACACTCGGGGATGATGGAGTATCCCAAAGGCGACGGCAATGGCCGTCAACTGTTCCTTCTGGGCAAATTTGGCGTTGAGTCTCCTGCCGTGTGGCGGGATGTGGGCTCGAGCGGAAGCCCGATTCCTGCGAGCCTTAACAATTGCTGATCGGGATAGAATCCTTCATCTGAAGGGGGAAACAACATGAGAAGCGTGAGAGTCCTCTTGGCGGTTGCCCTTGTGCTGGGCTTCTGCGGCATGGCGATGGCCGCCACGATCGTCGACCAGACCACCTATGCGTGGAGCAACAACCGGCAGGCCGTGATGGACGGCAATGTGATGGCGGATGACTTTACCCTTGCTAGCGCCGCCACCATCACTTCTTTCAACTTCCGCGGCACCTATGATCCGGGCTGGGACGAAGGGCAACTCAATGGCATCACTGTGAAGTTCTACAATAACAACAGTGGCGCCCCGGGTTTGGAAATCTCCTCCACGTCGCTCTCCAGCGGTTGGACTATCGACGGCGATCTGTACTCGATTCCCGTGTCGCAGAACCTGTCGGCCGGCACCTACTGGGTTGGCGTCACGGCCACCCACACCAATTGGAGTGGCGAGCTCAAGATCTCTTGGGCCAATGACGAGGGCGTGGATGACGACAGCAATGAATCGACCCCGAAGGTGGCTTCCTACGTTCCCAACGGCGCGTCCGCTATGAGGAATGGCACGACCAGCTACGGCCGTTATTGGTTTAGCGACTGGGAAGGCGGCCGCTGGCAAGTCGAATCTCCAGTCGGTACTAATATCCCGCTGGACCTGTCCTTCTCGTTGACGGCTGACGTTCCGGAACCGTCCTCGATCGTCCTGGTCGGGATGGGCTTGGTCGGCCTGCTGGCCTACGCTTGGCGCAAGCGTAAGTAAGCGATCAAGCAGTAAGGTCTTCGAATGATTGCGTCGGGGCGGTGAGCAGTCACCGCCCCGATTGCTTTTCGTCGTCTAGGGGCGTTCGGCACGGAGGGTCACCGCGCTCCAGGCGGGAATTTGAATCGGCCCGCTGACCGCCTTGCCAAGTGTCTCGGATAGATCGCTCCGGGAGACCGCCGACGGCTGCATGGCCTTCCACCGCAGGTTCACTTCGGCATTGCGGCCGGCAGCTGCGAATAGGCGGACGATCCAAGCTCGGCCGTCCGCACTCGGCTTCATCGCGGTAACGATCACCTCCGGCGTATCGAGTTCAAGCAAAGGCATGCCGGTTGGAGCGGAGCCTTGGGCGGGCAGAACGACCAGCGGTTGGCTCACTTCGATGCCAAACCGCTGAGCCGCGACGGCATCATATCCCTGATGTGGCCGCAACGCGTAGCGGAACCTCGTCGGACCTTCCTGGTCGGCCCGATAATTCGTGTACCAGTGATTGTTCATCACCCACGAGTAAATCGTTTGCGAGGGCTCCAATCGGCCGAGCCACGCCTCGGGCTTCGTTAACGGTCCCATGATGTTGGCAGTCATCGAGCCGACTTCCAATAGGGGTGCGTCGAGCGTTGCCCAGGTGACTCCACACTCCGTATTGGAGACGTCGACCCAGCGTCCAACGCTCAACCAGTTCTTGCAGGCGCCGGGCAATTGATCGACTTCGGGCCGAATGACGGCCCAGGGGATATCGACGCGCATTTCTCCGCCCGGCACGTTGAAGGCAAAACCGAGGTGAACGGCCTCTTTTTCACGAATTGGGGTCTTGTCGATCACATTGCCGATGTCGACGCGATCCAGGCCGTCGACAACCCGTATTTGTCGGGAAAACTGCCGTGCCCCAGGGGCATCGGAGTCGATCTGCAGCGTGGCAACTAGTGGGCCGTTGTCCTTGACCGTGATCGTGGCGTTGCCGGACGTCTTGGCCTCATGGACCTTGTCCGAAAGCACGTAGTAGTAACGGTTCAGGGCGACGCCCGACTTGGTGTCGACCAGATTTTGGTCGCTGCCGGCCGTTCGCAGGCCGACAATCGCCCCGGAGACGGGATCGACTTCGACCGACGCAATCGAATTGCGCAGGGTGCTCGCGGTGGCCTTTGCCTGACCTTGCGGATTGGGTTCGCCGGCGACGATGGTAAAGCGTTTTGCGGCCAACGGTGGAATATCTTTGGCCAGGAAGGCCAGCTCTCCAGTGTAGAGGCGTTGCGAGGGGATGGAACTGCCGTCAGCGGCCACTACACGGTCCCCTGCCCTGCTCTGCTCTTTCGACAGCACAACCAGGTCGGTTCGCGGCCAACTGTTGGTATTGAAGACGTCGACGGCGGACGATTCCGGTGATTTTTCGGCCGCCGCGACCGAGGCCAGCAAATTGCGAGACTGGATGTCGGCGTCCAGGGCAAATGCCTGTTTGATCGCCCACTGCTGTTTGACAAAAGGAATATCGGGCTTGCTAACGCTGTTGTAGGCGCCCCAGGTGTGTTCGTTGTAAAGCACGACGTTGCGCCAGGCCGCGTCGAACTTGTCGGCCGGATACTTTGCCGGATCAAGGATTGCCCAGAGTGTTTCCGCTTGGACGAGCCGCTCGGCGGCCGATCGCGCGAGTGACGTTTCGCGGGCGGAGGAGGCCGCGCCGTCTTCCCAATAGGGCGTGAAATCGCCGCGTACCGATGGGATCTTGTCGCCGTACGCCCGCTCGAAGTCGCGGAACATTTCGGCGGTGGTGGCGATCACCAATTTCGGCGAAACGTGCGTTTCGTTCCACTGTTTGACTTGGTCGGCGAAATTTACGTCGGGCTGGCCGTTGTCGCCCGTGCAGTAGCGGGTGTGGATCATGCTGTAGGGATAGGCCTGCCGTTCCACTTCCCCGAGATAAGCGACAATGTCTTTGGTCGAGCGGAAGACGTTACAATAACCGTTGCCGGTCAACCAGACGAGAACCCGATCGCGACCGTTGGGGGCGATCCACCAAAAGGGCTTATTTCCCCAAGTTGACGTGGTGCGGCCGATGCGGTCGGTAGCGTTGGGGCCGACGGAAAAGTACTTGACACCCGCCTGGTTGAAGGCGGTGACGGTGCCCCAGGTGTAGCCGGGGACGTCAGTGATCATCGCCGATTCGATGGGGACGCCCGTATGCTTCGCGATTCTGGCGGCGAACGTGACCAGCCGCAGCAGTTCCTCGGGGCGGCACAGGCCAGTCAATTCATTGCCGTAGAGGGCATCCAGCCCGATCCAACCCTGCTTTACAGCGTCGAAGAAAGCTTCTCGCTTTTCCGGCGAGGCTTGTTTCAAATAGCTGTCTACCGCCCAAAGGACTTCGGTGTTCCATTTGAAACGGGCGCCGGGAGGATTTCCGGCCGATTTTTTGGCCGCCTCAATCGCCATTTCCAGGTGGCGCCATTGCGCTGCTTCGACCTCGGTTTGGACATGGGTGTAGCCGATGTCGACATGGGAGTGTGGCAGCAGGTAGACCGTCAATGGGCGGACCGGCTTCAGCACGAGTGTTTGACTTGCGCTTTGGTTATCAGAGGCGGTGACGGCGACTGTGATTTCGGCGGCGTCTTTCACTGCCGGAACGAGTACGTAGAGTTCGTTCTTGCCTGTGGTTAGCCGCAGTTCCTTGCGCACCGCATCGCCAAGGTGGATCGTAGCATCAATCGGCGAGCCCTCGCGTTGGATAACCAGACGGACTGGTTGTACGAGGGAGCCGTTTTGATCGATCAGTGCCTGCACGCTTTCGGCCGCGATCGCGATGGGGGGCGCCTTCGCCGGTTCGGTCTTGGCAGGCGCTGCAGAGAGCGGCCTCGGTAGCAGGGGCAAGAGGCAAAGGCAAAGGAGAATGGTGGTGGCCAGGGATCGCCGGGATCGGCAACGCATTTGGATCGTCCCTTTCTGTAGATTCTGGGCGTAATTTCGGGCGTTACGGTCGAGGCGCTCGACATTATAAGGCGGCGAAGGCACCGCCCGCAACGCGCCGGGAGAGGCCGCGAAAATGTCCAGGTTATGAGGAAAAACGGGATTTCTTTCTGATACAGAAAGGCGACGCTGGGGTGGGCGGTGCGAATGGCAGCGATCACAGCGGATATACCGCTTATAGCGGTTTTCGCATGCCTCACTGTATATATTGCCAACTTGACACATTTTTCCCAGTTGTTACGCTAGAACCTTATCACCCCGAAGAGCGCAGTGAGAGGCAGCGCGCTTCTTGGGCAAGCGGGTGATGGAGGCACGTGTCACGTTAGGTGACGGTAATTTCCCACACCGGAAGGAGCAGGGGTCATGGCAGGCTGGGGTCTATTGCGTCGTCATTCGCCCACTAAGCCCGTTCATTCGAAGAGTCGCAAGCAACTTGACACCTCGCGGTCTTGGGTTCGCCGCGGATTGCGTTTGGAGCAATTCGAAGAGCGAATCCTGCTGAGCATCGGCACATGGACGCCGATTGGCCCTGCTGTGATTGAAGGCGGTCAGGTCACGAACGTGGCCGATTACGGTACCACCGAGCCTTACCTTAACGAAGTCTCGGGTGCGGTGCAAGCGGTCGTAGCCCATCCGACCGATCCCAACGTGCTTTATATTGGCGCGGCCAATGGCGGGGTTTGGCGAACGAACAACGCCATGGACTCCAATCCCACCTGGTTGCCGCTGACCGACAAGATGCCCTCGCTGTCGATCGGTGCACTGGCGCTCGATCCGGCTGACCCGGACACGCTCGTAGCTGGCATTGGACGCTGGAGCGCTTATGGGCGCGAAGGTGGTGTGCTCAGCGGCATTGTCCGCTCAACGGATGGCGGCGACACCTGGGTTTCCCTGGACGGCAAGGGGATGCTGACGGGAAAGAACTGCGCGGGCATCGCCGTGCGCGGCAACACGGTTTTAGTGGCGGGCAACAATACGGAATCGGGATTGCTGACGGACACGGGCATCTTTCGCAGCACCGATGGCGGCGTGACCTTCACGCAGATTTCCAACAGCAATGGGTTGGTTACCGGGTTGCCCGGCGGCATGACCTATGACTTGGTGGGGGATCCGACCAATAGCAAGGTCTTCTACACGGGTGTCATCGGCGCCGACACTTATGGCGGTTTGAATGGCATCTATCGCTCGACCGATACGGGGGCGACCTGGACCAAGGTCAGCACCGCGACGCTGGACGGCTATCTGCACACCGGCGGGGCAACGGTCACACACAATCTTCGCATGGCAGTTGGTACCGCGGGCCAACTGTATGTCGGCATTGTCAATCAAATGGCTGACGCGCTGGACAATGACCAGTTGGCGGCCGTCTTTCGCGGAGCCTACGACACCCAGTTGAGGAAGTGGAACTGGTCGGCGATGGATGTGCCGATGACATTTGACGGCGGCGCATATCAGGGCATTCAGCCGCACCATAAGGAAGTGCGACCGGGCGATCCGCTTGGCAACTTGCCCGGCGGCCAAGGGGCCATCCATTTCTCGATCGTCGCGGACCCGAAGAACGAGAACATCGTTTACGTCGGCGGTGATGTGCAAAGGGTGTTCGGAGACGAATCATCGATCGGTGCCCAGGGATTCACCGGTCGACTGTTCATGGGCGATTGCCGAAAGGCGGCGGGACAACAGTGGGTGCATTTGACGGATTTGAATAGCAAAGGCCCGGCGGGCGGGGGAACGGCCCATGGTTCCGGTCCGCACGCCGATTCGCGTGACATGGCGTTTGATGCGGCCGGCCGTTTGATCGAAGTCGATGACGGCGGCGTCTATGTCCGGACAATTCCCCGCAACGGGCAGAACGAGCCAGTCATTCGCGACGGCGACTGGTACTCGATCATGGGGAACCTTTCGGTCACCGAATACCACGATATTGCCTACGACACGATCTCCAACGTGGTGATCGGCGGCGCCCAGGACACCGGCACGTCGGAGCAGAAGAGTTCGACAAGCAGCACCTTCCGCCAGGTGAGCATGGGCGATGGCGGCGATGTCCTGGTGGATGATGTCAGCCTCAAATCCGAGGGCTACTCCTATCGCTATAGCAGCTACTACTATCTCTGGGATCTCGTCCGTCGCAAGGTAGACGCAAACAATAACGTCCTAGAAGAGTATTATCCCGCGCTTGTTGTGGCCGGTACTGGTGGACTGACATTCGACCAAGTGGACGGCGGTCTCTTCCGCACCATCATTGCGCTCAACCAGATTGACCCCTCCCGCATGGTCATCGGAGGAGCCTTCTCGGTCTTCGAATCCTATGACCGGGGGGATACGCTCGGCGACTTGAACGTGGCCGGCAGTGCGAATGGCTTTGCTTATGGCGGCATGAAAAACGGCATCGCCAACGCCAACGTGCTTTGGGTAGCCACCGATTACGGCGTCTACTTGCGCAAGACGGCCAACGGCGCGCTGACTAAGACGGCCTACAATTTCGGCGCCGCCAAGGATATCGTCATCGATCCCCGAGACTGGGCCAAGGCTTACGTTATCAGTGATGGCAATATCTACATGACCACGGACGCCGGGGCAACCTGGAAGGATATCACGGGGGACTATACTGCGGCCGCCGGTCTCCAAGCCATCGAGTACATCCCGAGCGGAAACACTGGAGCAGTGGTAATCGCCGGATTGCAGGGTGTGCGCGAAATGAGTCTCTCCGCAGCCGATTCCGGCGCCACTGCATCTTGGCATTGGCAGGCGATCTCCGATGACTTGCCCTCCGCGTTAGTGTACGACCTCGATTACGATGCCGAGGACGATATCTTGGTGGCCGGGACGTTAGGACGAGGAGCTTGGATGTTCAAAGACGTCCGCGCCGGCATCTTCGGCGTGCCAAGCCTTGAGTCTGTCGCCGTCGGTGACCACACATATGTTGCCACCGCCGCGGGGCCCAATCTGACGCTTGCGCCGACCGAACTGACGCTGAAGTTCAGTGAACAGCAAGCGATTGACCCTGACAGTTTCGCGAACTACGGCGGCATCCAGATCCTCCAAGCCGGAGCGAACGGTGTGTTCTACGATCCGATTGAGAATCCGTACGATACGGATGACATCGTGGTCAAGCCGGGATGGATTGGCATCGGTGATAATCCCAACGAAGTGGTCGTTCGGTTCTCCCAGACATTGACGGCAGGTGCCTACCGCGTGCTGATCGTCGGCCAAGAAGGCTACTACGGGGCCGAGGGCAAAGTGGTGACGCCGTTGACGAACGATGGGGGCGTTCCGGCGAACTACACTGACGCGCTAAAGAGTGGCTCCAATTCGCATTGGGATTTCACGCTTAATACGGCGCCTCAGGTAGCTGCAGTCGTGCCGCAGCCCATTACACGGGCGGCCGACGGAACCTTGCAGCAGTCGCGCAATACGATCGAGGTGTATTTTAGCGACGACATGAATGCGGCGCTGGCGACAGATCCCAGGTACTATCAGTTGATATCGACCCAGAATCAAGCCGCGACGATCGACGGATGGCGCGCTCCGGACAACGCTCAGGAATTGACGGCGAGTGCGCAGCAGGATGCTGTTGTCGTCTTCAGTCCGACCTTTGTGCAATACGATCCCGCGACCCGCAAAGCGACGTTGACCTTCTCGACCGATCTGGCGCAGTTGGTCGCGGCAGCCAACGTCAACAAGTTGTATGCCGCCGACTTGAGCAGCACCGGCAGTTTCCGGCTGCGCGTCGGCACGGGCTACCACCTGCCCAACTATACCAGCAGTGTCACGCAGTGGTCTGACAATATGTCGGACGCCTTGATCGCGGACATTGGCTCATCGTTCCAGGATGCGGCGCAATTGGGCAGCTTTAGCAATTGGATTGTCAGCGGCAACGCGATGCTCGACATGTTGCGGGGCCAGACGTGGGTGTTTTCCGGACACATTCAACCGCTCGCCTATTCGCTCGAATGGCCCGGCGGTCAGGACACGCCCGGCCAACGGAGTCTGCCCTATGCGGGAACCGATTTGTCCGACGAGAGCCATGTGCCGTGGGAATGGGCCGACGAATATCCCCAAGGTTGGCCTGCAACCTACTATTACAATTTCCAAAGCGATTATGGCCAAGTCAACAACACGACCGTCAAGAACCTGATCAGTGAGACGCAAAAAGATCGGGTTCGTGAGATTTTTTCGTTGGTCAGCCGGTACAGTGGCATCGAGTTCGTCGAGTCGGCCAACAAGGGGATTACGATTGCCGTGGGCGATATCCGCGCCGTCGACGCCGATCAGTCGGTCGGCGCTGGTAGTCGCGTGCAATACGCCGACGCCTCGAAAGAATTGGCCGTTATCAACAGCTTCTACAACTGGGGCAACAGCGAGTTCGGCGGACGCTTCATGTACGCCGCGATGCAGGCAGTTCTGACCACGCTCAACGTCACCAGCAGTTACGATCTGCCGCCCTATGCAGTCTCCGGTAGCAGCGAGGAAGGGGAGCCCGCCGAGGGCGGAAACGTTACTGCCACCGCCGAGGAGTGGACCTTCCCGGGGAACGCCGACATCGCGTCGTTGCAGTATCTCGCCCGCAACGATAGCCAAGACATCGATCTTTATCAATTCAGCGTTGACTCTGAGGGTGACTTCTCGGCCGAGGCGTTGTCGCAACGACTAGAGAATGCCGACCTGCTGAACACGTACCTCATTGTCTACGATGCCGATAAGAAGATCATCGCGAGAAACGATGACTACTTTGGCACAGATTCGTTTGTGCAACTGCATTTGCTGCCGGGCACATACTACATTGGGATCAGCGCGAGCGGAAATTCGCAGTACGATCCCAGTACGACCAACAGCGGTATTGGCGGAACGACCGATGGCGTTTACCAGTTGCGATTGTCCTTCACGCCGACCGACCCCAACCAGTTGACAAGTGGGGCGGGGGTCGCGCTCGATGGGGACGCCAACGGCACGCCTGGCGGCACCTACAACTACTGGTTCAATGTGCAAGCGGCCAGCGATACGAACCAAACGGGCACGTGTGCCCTGGAGGCGCAAGGCAACAACACCTTGGTGCTTCCAGCAGCGGTCAGCAGCATCACCGATGGTCAAACATTCACCCTTACCGCGAATGGCTCCACGGTGCGCTACGAGTTTGACGTCAAGGATAATGGCGTAGCAGTCGGGAATAAGAAGATTCCGATCGCCGCTAACAGTTCGCTGGACGATGTAGCCGAGGCGATAGCAACCGCGATCGAGAGCACCTATGCGACGCTTGGCGTCCACGCATCACCGCAGCATCAGTCCGTATTTCTCGGTGGCGCAAATGTTGTCATTCAGGGCTGCAAGGTTGTCAACCACACATTGATCGTCGATAAGGTCGCGGCCTTGCCCAAGGTGGCGGTGTCTAGCTGGACTCGGGCCACCACCAGCACGGGAAGCGGGCAGTTGCCCACGGGGCACGGGCTCGTTTCGGGAACGTATGAGGTTTCCTGGACGGGTGGCAGCCGCGCCGGCATGGCGGCCACGATCGTCGGCAATACGTTGACCCTAAGTGGTGGTTCGGGAGATAGTCTGCCGACCACCGGCAACACTACTTTGGTGATTACCGTTGCGTCCGATGGCACTTTAGCCAAACCCTACACCTCGATAGGCGCTGCCATCAGTGCGATCAAAGCCAAGCAGACGGCCGACCCCACGTGGCAAGGGGTTCTCCGCGTTGTAGGCAATCATTCGGAAAACGATGACAATGGCAACGCGATCCAGGCGGTCGCGGGCAGCGTCTTGAGCGACGGGCAAACCTTTACCGTTTCGGACGGTCGGAAGATGATCACGTTCGAGATGGACACCAACGGCAAGCCTAAGGTCGCCGGCAGCGGAAACGTCCTTGTATCGTTCAGCCTGACCTATTCGGCGTCGCAAATCGCGAGGGCGATTGCCGATGCGATTAATGCGCAGAGCTGGATTCCCAGCGGGCTCAGCGGGTCGTCGCCCGCGCGAACGTACGGCGGTCTCAACCTCAATGCCACGCTTAGCGGCACGAAGAACGACATTGTCCAGCTCAACGGCACGACTGTCATCTTTGATCTTGGATTGAGCGGCCTCAAGTCAACCCTGCAGGACAATGTGGCCTATGAGATCGGCTTGGATTCGCTTGGCAACCTGTTGCCGGACAGCAAGGCTCTCGGCAATCGAAATATCGAGGTGCCTAAAGGCGTCACCCTGATGATTGACGCCGGCGCCGTTCTCAAACTGCGCAACGCTATTATCAGCGTCGGCAGTTCTACGCAGAACATCGATCGCAGTCAGAGCGCGATGCAAGTGTTGGGCACGCCCGGCAACGATGTGCATTTCACGTCGTACTACGACGAGCTTCTCGGCGTTGACACCAACACCAGCCTCAAAACGACTCCCAGCGCCGGCGATTGGGGCGGTTTGGTCATCCGCAACGACTATGACTACGATCAGCAATTGGTCGACACGAGTCGGCTCGTGCTGGAAACCGAGGGCATCTTCCTCAATTACATCAACCATGCCGACATTCGCTTTGGTGGCGGCAAGGTCACGGTTAACGGCATTCAAGAAGTCTACGATCCAGTGCAAATGGTTGAGGCTCGTCCCACCGTTTCGCGCAGCAGCATCAGCCACAGCGCCGACGCGGCGATGTCGGCCGATCCCAACAGCCTTCTCGAGTCCTGGTTCTACAACCGTTTTGGCGAAATGCGCTATGAACGGTTGATCGATACGGGGTTCGGTGAGATTACCGTAAAAGGCTATGGCTCCTTGCCGGACGATGTCGATCTCGTAGGCGTATGGACCACGGGATATGCGCTGGACTACAACCGTGTTGGGCCGGCTTTGTACGGCAATACCCTGACCAACAACAGTCTCAACGCCCTCTTCCTCCGCGTCGATACCCGGGCGGGTCAGTCACTTGAACAGTTGGGCGTGAATGGTCGTTTCGATGACAAGGATGTGGTGCTGGCGATCCCCGAGAATCTCTTGATCGAGGAATCGGCTGGCGGATTGGTTGAGGTCGAGGGGACCACGTCCCTGCAATCGGTGGGCGATCGATACTTGTGGCTCGATACCTCGATACGCGACGGTGAGTATTTCACGATCAGTAACGGCGATGAGTCGGTGCGCTTTGAATTTGATGTAACGGGCAATGGCGTCGTCACGGGCAGCGTGAAGATTTCGAGCTACAGCGCCGCGGCGATCGCCACAACCATCAATTCTGTCGATTGGGACGTCTCGGCTCGCGCGCTACCCAGCGGACGATTCGTGGAACTTTCCGGTAGCACGGTCAAAGTCACGGGCTTGAGTGGGCTCAAAGCGCAAGGCGGAGGACGCTTGCGAATCGACGCCGGCTCGGTGGTGAAGTTGTTCGGCACGCGCATCGAAACCGGAATCGGCTCGCAATTCATCGCGGAAGGCGATGATAGTGCGCCGATCATCTTTACGTCGACTCTTGACCATCGCTACGGAGCCGGCGGCAGCTTCGATACGACCAGCAACGGACAGGCGGCAACGGCTTCGCCGGGCGATTGGGGAGGTCTCTACTTCGCCCCCGATTCTCAGGGCAGCCTCGACAATGTTCGGGTATTTTATGCCGGTGGCAGCACAGCCATTGAGGGCGGCTTCGCGTCCTTTGCGCCGGTCGACGTTCGCCAGGCAGACGTCCGCATTGCCAATTCCGTCTTCCAGAACAATACGTCCGCCACGACTGCAACGATCTTCTCGGGCGAACGGAATGGACGTGGCGACCTGCGCGACGCGGCAGTCATCTATGCGAAGTTCGCTCAGCCGATTCTTGTCGACAATGTTATCCGTGACAACTCGGCCTATGCGATCTCGATCGATGTGAATTCGCTGAACGGACTGAACGTCCGCGATTGGGGCCGCAGCACTGGCGTCGCCAACGCGTTTTCCCAGTACGACGACAACCGCGGTGCACTGGTTCGCGATAATCGCCTGGCCAATAACACCATCAACGGCATGGTGGTGCGGGGCGGAACCGTGACCACCGAGGGAGTCTGGGACGATACCGACGCGGCGCACGTAGTTCTCAGTGAGATCGTAATCCCGAATTTCAATGTTTACGGCGGATTGCGCTTACAGAGCAGCGCGACACGAAGTCTGGTTGTCAAGCTTTACGGCCCGGACGCCGGATTTAGTGCTTCCGGTCGGGCTTTGGACATCGAGGATCGAATCGGCGGCACTCTCCAGTTGCTCGGTATGCCCGGGCATTCGGTGATTTTAACGAGTCTGCGCGATGATACTGTTAGCGCTGGCATTGACCCCGACGGCAATCCATTGTTCGACACTGACAACAATCCCTATAGCATCGTCGGCGAGGGTGATTGGCGTAGTCTGCGGCTCGACCAATACAGCAACGATCGTAATGTGGCCGTTGTCAAGGAGAAGGAAGCTGCAGTAGGCGCCATCAGCAACTTCAACGACAACGATACCGATGCCTCGATTCCGCAGTACCTGGGACAACTGGCGCGGGACAGTCGAGCGGGTGATGAAACCCTGCGACTAGGGTTCGAAGTGCATGGCACGATCGATTTGAAGCGGTCGTCCGACGTCGATGAATATAGCTTCACGGGCACGGCCGGCACGGAGGTGTGGATTGCCATCGACCGCACGTCGTACTCGCTGGATTCGGTCATCGAATTGGTCGACGCCGCTGGCAACGTTTTGGCTTGGTCTGGGAACTGGCACGACGAGTCATTCGATCCGGGGTTGCTTGGCGGCGCGGCGCTTCCGTTGGCGCGAGACGATTGGGGATACTCTGGCCTCTATAGCACCAACCCCCGCGATCCTGGAATGCGCGTTGTTCTTCCCGGCCCGACTGGCGTTCAACGGACGTACTACGTTCGCGTGTACTCGCAGGTGGGACTGTCGGGTATCGATTTCGACAACCTTCAGTTTATCCCCTACGATGCCGACGGATATGCCCAAGTCGATGATGATGGGTATTATGTGCGAGAGGCCTACTTAGAAGGGTTGGACGGACGCACCATCCAACTAAGCCCCGACGCCTCGGGCGAACTGCAGATCGGCTTGGAGTTTGTCGATCGGGCCCAGGGTGGCTATTGGGGGCCGACCGACAGGCTGCCCATCTACTACAACACCAATCAGTCGGAAAGCATTAATCTGCTCCGCCGTGCAATCGTCAGCACGATAAACGGATATACCAAGTTCTCGGTCTTCGACGAGGAAGCTCTGATCGATCCGGATAGCGGCGAGGTAGATCTGTCGCCGCTCGATCACAAGACCTTCCAGATTGCTGACCAGGGCGGCACGATCACCTACGAGTTCGTCGACGTGAGCGTGACCGACAATAGGGTCAGAAGCGGCAACATCGCGATCGAGTTTGATCCGGCGACGGATACGGTGAACACTGTAACTCAGCACATGATCGAGGTGATCAATGATAATTACATCACGATCACCGGCTTCGATGTCGACCATGTCCTCGGCGAGTTCGCCTCCGACACCGTGCCCGATATGCGACGAATTGATGGGTATACGTTCACTATCAGTGATTCGTCGGGCAAAGATGTGATCTTTGAGTTCTTCAACACCGGGAATTCAAATCGGACGGAACTCTCGTTTGGCGATGTCGCAATTAAGTATAGTGCCAAATCGACAGATATCACTGCCTTGCCCGCTTTGATTGCCAAGGCCATCAACTCAGTCTTCCCAGGTGTGGCAAAAGCGGACGAAGATGGCTCTGTTGTGGTAGTGCATGGCATTGACTTCGTCTTCGACGGCATGGGCTCACTGCCGTTCGACGTTGCCCAGCGCCATTACTCCGCAATGAGGTTGTCGGACGGCATCGCAATTTACGGCAGCGACAGTGTTCACGTCACGCTTGGCAGCGGATTCGACGTCATTTCGCTAAGTCACGTCGACGGCGTCGGCTTCACCTCCGCACGCGCCAACTCGGATGGAACGGTCAGTTTCAGTGGGAAAAACACGACAGTGACCACGGATGGCAGAAGCATTTACGAGAGTCTCGATCCCGTCTATGGCTTTGCGCCTGCCGAAAGTCTTGGCCGCCTGCAGAGTCTGGGCCGTACTAGTGGCCAGTATCAATTGCAGATTCGACTGCAAGGCGGCTACGAACATCCGGGTTCAACTATTCAGTATGCTGATATCCGCTACGCGACCAATGGCATCGAGTTGCTTGGGCAGCCTGGGCACTCACCGCTGGCGGTCGACGTGTCTGACGTGGAGCCCGCCGTGGACACCGATCGGTCGATTCTTAACGACACCTTCCAAACGGCCCAGGCGATCGGCAATCTGCTGCAATCGGATCGGAACTTCGTGACCGCGGGAGGCTACCTAAGCGGGTATGAGGACATCGACTGGTATACGTTTGATTTGTCGTTCGGGAATACGATCGAATCGGCCGACGATATGGATACACCCGATTATGTCGATTCGGTTTTCCCCTTGATTATCGACGTCGACTACGCTGACGGCATGGCCCGTCCCGACACGACCATTTGGATCTTTACCGAGGATGGTCAACTGATTCTTACCGGCGATGGCTCCAATATTGCCGGGGACAACACAACTGGTTTGGCAGGAGTCGCGACCTCCAATCTGGAGCAGGGATCTTTCGGCAACAACGACGCATACATCGGACCAGTCTATCTGCCCACGGGACGCAAATACTATGTCGCGGTGGCCAACTCGGGCCTTGCGCCCGCGGCCTTGGCCGATCCAGTGGTGCGGTGGGAGCCGGTCGACTCGGTACGGCGCATTGCCGAGAACAATATCGACACGAGTGACGCAGGCCTCGTGGAAACCGTTCAGAAACTCGGGTTGACCCCGACCGAATACGTTCTCGGCGACGTCACGTTTTACGTGCTCACCGGTAGCGATCTGTACACGGCCGATCCTTACACCGGTGCCGTGGAGACCGATGTTAGCGGCCCGGGACAACTGCCTGCAGTGAATGGCTTCTACGTTCCCTACGGCGATCTGGTGATGCGGAATGACGGCAAGTTATACGCAATGACCAGTTCGAGTTTGGATAGTCTCCAACAGCAAGGCGTTTATGTTGGTATCGACACTGGTAACGCCAGCAACTCGCTGAGCATCACGGCCAACCAGTTGGTTACCTATAGAGTGGCCGACGCCACGACCGATCCGCCGACGTTGGAATTGGCCGGTGATGATGAACCGGGGGGAGTGGCGATTAAGGCGATTGCCTATGGGGCCGGTAACCAGAATCGAGCGTTGTGGGTGGTGGGAAGCGCCTCGATTGACACTGGGGCGAAGTTTTATACCGACAACATGCTGTTCAAGATGAACGAGGACGGCACGGTTGTCGGCGCGCCGGGTGAAGAGCAGCTTCCGACCAACGTCTTGCCCTACGCCGCGTTGAACACCAATACGACGTTGGCCGTTCCCAGCGCCGCCAGTCTCACGGATGGAATGCTTATCGCCATTACCGGTTCCAATGGCGTGACCAAGGTCTTCGAACTCGATTGCGGTCTCGACGTCCGCATCACGAAGGCAGCCTCGGCCGTCCGTGACGGCGATCAGTTCTCGTTTACCACCGTCGGCGGTAACACCACGACCTACGAGTTCGACAGCGGGCCCGTGCTCGACGTCAAGGCGATCGCAGGCGGCATTTTTGCGGGCGATACCGCTAGCGCTGATGGTAAGACTTTGACGCTTTACGATGCCAGCGGGGCGCAGACGGTGTTCGAGTTCGATCTGGACGGCGCTCCCGTCGACCCCGATAGCGACAATGTCCTCGTGGCACTCAACGAGACCGATGACGCCGCGATTGTAGCCCAGATACTCGTTGCCGCGATCAACGGTTCGGAAACGGCCGTTCAAGCGTTCGTGGCTGCGGGCGGCACACGCATCTCACTAATCAACGACAATACGTTAACGCGTCCAAAGTCGACGACGGCAGGAGTGGAGCCAGTCGGAGCGTACGGGCCGAAGACCACTGGTTCCAATGTCACGCTGGTTCCCTTCGAGGAATCGATGGACGCGGCGGCCTTCGCTGAGGCAATTGCCGCGGCGACGGGCGGTAGCGGCGCTGCTGCCGGAACTGACGCTCGCATTACCTACATCAATGGTGGTACGTTCAATAGCGGCAGCCTCAACGGCACGACGTCGACTGGCGCTGCGGGCGTCGAGGCCGGCCACAACGCCATCAATTTTAGCGCGGCGAGCACCGCCGATCAGATTGCGGCCATGATCGCCGGCGCAATTAATTCGGCCGACTTCGGCGCCGGCGAGTCCGATCCGCTTGCCAAGGCGGCTGGGACGAGCGTGACGTTCAAGAATCTCTCGTTCGAGACGTGGCCCACCGTGACGCCGTCGAACACAGGACTGGACTTCATCAGCTACGGCACCGGCGGCACAATCACCGGCCTCGCCTTCTCGTCCGACGGCACCCGACTCTTTGCCGTTGACGATGCGGGCGGCTTCTATGAGGTGAAGAACTATAGCACTGCTAACGACCTGCAAGCGCCTAACAAGAATGGTGCCTACCTCGAGTTGCTGGGCGCGATCTACTCCGATCAAAACCCGGGCACCTATGTTCAGTTTGCCGGCCTGACCCAGGCCCCACAAAATGCCGAAAACGGTCGTTACAAGGACATGTTCTTCGCCGTGTCGACCACCGGCGACGTGTACGCTTTGAAAACGTTCAGTACCCTGAATTCCGCGGGCGATGTGGTGGACGGTGTTGCCAAGCAGCCGATCTTTGTCGACGGCAAGACCAGCGTTACCGTGGTCTCGTCTCGCGGGGTGCCGGTTACAAACGTCACCGGTTTGGCCTTCTCCACACTCGATTACAACCTCTGGCATCAGTCTAATGAGCGGGCAAACGACGACGGTCATGACATCATGCCGACGTATGACACAGTACGGATGTCACCCGACTATCCGATGCCAGGCAACACCAGCTATTATTTCGGTTTGGAGGATCCGAATGACGGCGACGGTTCGCAAGGCCAGCCTGGCGCCAATAACTACCGGTACACGAATCCGGAGATTTACGGCTCAGACCCGATGGGCGGCACCTACAATCTGCCTGGCGGCGCATCGGGTTCGTTGACCACCGATTCGTTCAGCTTGGAAAACTATACGGCCTCCGACTTGCCGGTGTTGTACTTCGACTATTTCCTCGATGCTGGCGGACCGACTAACTTCGACGCGGCGCGAGTCTATGCGTCGATTAACGGCGGCGTGGAGTGGTTCAATCTGCTGGCCACTGACACCAACAAGGGCGGCAATCTCTCCAACACGAATGGTGAATGGCACCAGATGCGGATCTCGCTAGGCAGCTTTGCCGGTCAGGCAGATGTCCGTCTGCGGTTCGACTTCTCATCAGCCGGCGATATGCACGTCGGTGAAAACAACTACACCGGCACCCTCTTGGGTGCCTTGCCGGGCAATCAGCTTGTCGACGGCGATTCCTACACGATTGATGGCGTCCAATTCGAGATCGACAAGGGCCTGACCTTGGAACTCGAGAATGTGGCCGGCGACGCAATTCCCGACGGCCGCACCTTCAGCATCATGGTGCTGCAAGAAGACGGCTCGCTGCTGCCCGTGTCGTTCGAATACGACAAGAATGGGAATGGCAAGGTTATCGACGGCTATGAAGATAACCGAAAGCTCATCGACATTTGGGATCTGCACACGACCGAGGAGGTTGCCAAGCAAGTCGTAAACACTTTCAACGGCGTAGCTGAGGCCGCTCGGACACGCTTCGACCGTACCGCAGTCACGGCCGCGGCCTATCAGAACTTGGTGATGTTCGACGGGGCCAACGACGGTCTGCAGTTGGTTTTGCCCAGCGACCTTAATAGTATTAAGGATAATGACACGTTCACCGTTAGTGTGCACGACGAAGCTGGCACGCTGGTGCCGCTGGTGACCTACGAGTTCTATCGCAGCGGGAGTTACGATCCTGCTCACGTTGGCGTTCATATTACGGCGGGGAGCACCGCAGAGGCGCTTGCTGCGGACATGGCAAGCCTGATTGGCAGCACGATCATTCAGGCTGCTGACGGGAATTACAGCTTCCTAAAGAACCGCGACGGGGTTCGGCTGCAAGTTCAAGCTTTGGGCACGAGTGTCATCCTGAAGTATGCTGAATCGGTTGTCTCCTCTAATTCTGCAATCACAGTTGCATTGTCGGGCGGCAGCGGCGTCTATACCGCCGGTTCCCACCCGGTCATAATCCGATCGGGCGATAGTGACGCTCAAGTGGCCAGCGCGATTGCCCAGGCCTTCGATCAGGCGTTCGCGCCCGGCATGGGCATCCAGGTCGCTGCACCGGCTTCGCTGCAATTCACGGCCGCGCCAGCCGATGGCGATATCTTCACGCTGACCGATGCTATTCGCACCAATAACGGCGATGGCCCATTGGTCTTCGAGTTCAACGCGAAAGGAACCGCTCTCGCCGATAACGGCCATATTGCCATCACGTTCGATCCGGCAGCCACTCCTACCTTGAGCGATTTTGTTAAGCTTACAGTGGCGGCAATCAACACCAGCGGGTTGGGGTTGTTTGCGACCGTGCAGACTGATGGCTCGATTGTGCTGTCCGGCCTGGGCGCGGCATTCGAGGTGTCCCCGACAGCGCCCGCTCCGATCAGCGTCAACTCGTTGCTGACCGACGGGGTGACGTTCACCGTTTCTGGCGTCACGTATGAGTTTGACAACGATGATATTGTCGCGCAAACCAACGGCGTGGACAACACGGCCGTTGAGTTCACGGCGGACGACTTGACGGCCGGCGACATTGCCAGTCGAATCGCCAATCTGGTCGCTGGCAGCGGGACGGGTGTTTCGGCCACGGCTGACGCCGGCGGCACGATTCGTCTCTCGGGAACCGACGTATCCTTCAATGCGGGAACCACGCTACTCTTGTCGGAATTCACAGCTGGCGTGGTAATCAGCGCGCCGGATTTGACCGACGAGGACGTAGCCGATGGCATCGAGGGCAGCACGTTCACGTTGATCGATGGCAACAGCCGGTCCGTTACCTTCGAGTTTGACTCGGACGGTGCCCTGAACAACGGTAGCGCCTTCGCGGTCCTCTACAATCCGACTACCGATCAGACTCCTCAGGCGATGGCCACGAGGATTCAGGCCGCGATTCTCGCCAGTGGGCTCGATATCGTCGCCTCGACGATGACGGGCGGGATGATTCAGCTAAGCGGCGCGGCGGCTCGTGTTTTGACCGATGGAAGGTTTGTCACCGTCTCCACGTCCCTGCGGCAGGACGACAGCATACTTCACCTGGTGAGCCACAAGGTTGGCGATGCCGGCAAGTTGCGATACTACCCGGTTGCCGCCGCGAATGACGAGGCGCCAGGATTGGAGGGCGATCACGTTGTTGACAACCTTGACGGCTTCCTTGATTATCGGCGGGGCCAGGACAATGCCCACGAAGGCTTTTACATCGATAACGTGATGATCGGCTTCGCCGAGCGCGGGCAGATGATCACTCAAGCCCCAATCAATACCACGGCCTTCTTGCCTATCGGCGAAGAGCCAGACGCGAGCGCGACGAGCGGCTCTTATCAGATCCAGTTCCGTCGCGCCAGCGATTTCGCGGTCTGGGATCTGAACAAGGACGAGACCGATTGGCAGTTGGTGTTGAACAAGCCTGCGGCCGACACAAACGATCGGTTCGAGAATGCCTACAGTTTGACTGCGCTTGGATCGGCCAGTCAAATTATCGACCAGTCGACGTTTACTATTAGCGACGGCGTCCATTCGCTGACGTTCCAGTTTCAGGGCCAGAAGGTTGGCAATGGCGACTACGTTCCGATTCGATTTTTTGCGAACGAGTCGGCGAAAGTGATTGCCGATCGCATTGCTGACGCCATCAATGCGGCATATACGGCTGGCAAGTTCAATGTCCAAGCGGTTCATGTCGGCACGCGCGTCGATTTGATCGGTGCGGCAAAGGTGTCGGGGTTGCCCAACAACCTCGAAGCCACGAAGTATTCTGGGAAGGGCGACATTAATCGAGTGTACGACCAAGGTCAGTCGATCTTGGCGAACAACAAGATCACGTACTCGCGAGAGTACGGCGTTGTTGTTAGCTCGGTGACGGGCAGCGACGGGTTAACCGATCCAGGCCCGGCCGCCACTCTGATTCAGGAGAACGCCAATTCGCTGGTGCCCGGCGTGACGATCATTAATAACGTGATCGCCTTTGGCGGCAAGGGTGGCATTATCCTATCGGGCGACGAAACGGGCGGCGGCGCGGTTCCCGTCGCGCGAATCGTCAACAACACGATCTACGGCAATCGCGATTCCGCCGTAATCGAATCGCCGACCAGCCCCAATGTCACCACCGATGCCGGCGCCAACGGCCGCGCCTTCATGTTGACTGACAACTGGGGCGGCATTTGGGCCGATGCCGAGAAATCGCCGCCGGACGACCCCGATCGCGTGCCGCCAGGTACCGGCGACGACTATATGTGTTGGGCTGCCGCTGCCAGCAATGTTCTATTCTGGACCGGCTGGGGCATCGGCGAAGGACGTACCACGGCAGACTCCATCTTCCAGTACTTCCAAGAGCACTGGACCGATTTTGGTGGATCGCCCGAAACTGCCTGGCGGTGGTGGTTCGATGGAATTGCCCCGGAAGGCGACGGTGAAAGCGCCACGGTAGATGTTGCGGGGGGTGGCTTCTTCCTCGACAAGAACTTCGCCGACTACTTCCATTCGGAAACCAATCCGGCCGTAGCGATGCAGACGGTGCGTGAGTACCTGACTCTTGGTTACGGAATTACCTTGGGAACGACCGAAGAGGATCCGGACATCAAGGAGGGTGACCGGCGGCACGGAATTACGGCATGGGGATACACCTATAATCCCAACACGAACCAGATCACAGGCGTCTACGTCACCGACTCCGACGACGACAAGTATGTACCTGGTGCGCCTGACCAGTTGAAGTACTACAACGTTGTCTTTCGGAATAACAAGTGGTACTTGCAGGACTACGGGGGCACCGACACCCGGTATATCGACAGCGTGTTTGGCCTGGAATCAATGAATCCCGGCTTCCTGGAAACCGGCATCACCGTCCAGGACAATGCTAGCGCGACGATTCTTAATAACGTAGTCGCCAATTTGCTGATCGGCATCTCCATTGATCCGACTTCGGCGACGACCGTCGTTGGTACCTCGGCCTACTCGAACAACGGCGCCAGCCTGATGGGTGTTGACGAGACCTTTGCCCTGTATTTGGCGCCCAATGAACCGCTGTTCGTAAACCCGTCGGCGGGCAATTTCTATCCTGCGGCTGGGTCAAGGATCATCGACAGTTCGCTAGATTCTTTGCCCGATCGCCCCGACATGGTTGCGGTGCGGCAGCCGTTGGGATTGCCTGAATCGCCGGTAATCGCGCCGACACTGGATCTCTACGGCCAGCTTCGTGTTGATGACCCGAGCGTGGCTTCGTTGCCCGGCTTTGGCAAGAGCACGTTTAAGGATCGGGGTGCCATTGATCGCAGTGACACCGTCGGCCCAACAGCCTCGTTGACGAGGCCTGTCGACAACGCTGGCGGGGATCTGGATGGTACGACCAATTTTGTTCGGATCGCCATGCTTGGAGATACGCTCGTTGACCGTTTCGTCATTCAGCTCAGTGATGACGGTGCAGGCGTAGCCGACGAAACCGTAACATCCGACTCTGTGAGTGTTTTCCGGGATGACAGCACGATCGCGTTGCAAGCCGGCGCCGACTACATCTTCGCCTATGATGCCACGAACAATACGATCGCGCTGTACCCATCCTCTGGTGTTTGGGAAGCCGGGCGCAGCTATCGAATCGTCCTTAGCCACGGCATTCAGGACACCGCGGCCAATTCGTTGCGGGCCAATGGAACGACTGGATCCACGGAGTTCACCATTTATGTGGCGGGGCTCGATTTCGGCGATGCCCCGATGTGGTGCTATGACTCGCAGGGAAACCTCATTAGCGCCACTCTGATGCCCAACGGCGCTCGTCATGTCATTGATGCGGCGATCTATCTTGGCGCCCCTCGGGACGAAGGCGATTCGGCGGTCACCAGCGAGTCAGCGCCGTCTGTTAATTCCAACGCGACGGCCGATGCTCGTGACGACGGCATCGAGTTCCAGGACGGTTTCTTCATCGTCAGCCCCTACGCTGGCGGCACGACGTATAAGACATTTACCGCCACCGTTTCCAGGGAAGGCTATCTAAGCGGTTGGGTCGATTGGAACGCGGATGGCATCTGGAGTGACGGTGATGAACTTGGGTTGCAGATCTACAACGCCGGTGACAACCAGTGGTACGATGTCAACTCCGAGCATCCGCTGCAAACGGGGGAAAACACACTTCGGTTCCGCGTGCCGGAGTCGCTGATCTATCCCAATTCGATCTACACCGGCTCGTACGAGACCTTTGCGCGATTCCGATATACGACTAGCGGAACGCTTTCCGATGGAAGCGCGATGAAGCCGTACGGAGAGGCGGCCGATGGCGAGGTCGAAGACTACCAAGTCACCATCGCCGGATTCGCAGCCAACTGGGGCGATGCACCGTTTCAGACCAATTACCCGAGCGGTGCCTACCATGTCAAGGTCGGCGGCACTCCGAGTCTTTGGTTGGGGCCGACTGTCAGTTCTGCGGCCGATCCCACACCGAGTGCCACGGCGTCAAGCGATCAGGCCGACGACGGCATTATGTTCACCAGCAGTCTAATCCAGAATCGGGAAGCGACCCTTTCGGTGTACGCCACAAACGATTTGGCCCAGACTGGCTATTTGTCAGGCTGGATCGACTTCAACCAAAATAGCGTGTTCGAGGCGAATGAGAAGATCGTTTCCGACGTCCTTGTGGCCGCTCATAGCGTGCTGCATGCCACGCTTACATTCAGTGTTCCTGAGACGGCCGTGCTCGGTTCGACGTTTGCTCGCTTCCGCCTCAGTCCGACCTCGGGCGTCGGCGCGACGGGCCGAGCCAACGAGGGCGAAGTGGAAGATTATCAAGTCGACGTCCAGCCTCAGCCCTGCGAGATTTACGGGTATGTCTGGAACGATTTCAACGGCAATCAGGCATCGCAACCATTGGCTAATTGGTTCGTCTATGTCGACCTCAATCAAAACGGACTTTGGGATAGCAGTGAACCCCATGACCTCACCGACAGCGATGGCAAGTACTACATCGTTAACGTCCCCTATGGGGAACAGCAGGTGCGCGAGGTCGTACAATCAGGTTATCAGCAGACCACGCCCGGCGGCTATCGAACGGTTTCCTTAAACTCGGGTGACAACAAGCCGGCGGGCGACTTCCTCAATCACGACATTACTCCGGTAACGGTTGCTTCGATTTCCCCGGCCATCGACGACTCTGTCATTGTGTCCGGGGGATACCTCGTGTCCTATGTCGTGACGTTCAATAAGAGCGTAACCGGCGTCGATAAGGCGGACTTCACTGTGACCGCTGCCAATCTGACCGGGGCGTCGATAGCGGGCGTCTCCGGTTCTGGTACCACCTACACGGTGACGGTCAATACCGGCAACACCACCGCCGGCAAGAATGGCACGCTGCAGTTGAATGCCATCAACGACGGTACGATCGTCGATATTTCGGGCAACGTGCTTAGTGGTGGTACGGTTACCGGGGGCGTGTACAGCATCGACCATGAATCGCCCACCGCCGTATCGGTATCGCTTCTTGACAGCGCCGTGACAAGTAAAAGTGAAGTTCGTTTCACTGTGCAATTCAGTGAGGCGATGACCGGCGTTACTACAGCGACATTCAAGGCTCGTACATCGGTGGGCGGGCCGACCGATGTGGGCGTCACCAACGTAACGGGCAGTGGCACCAGCTACACCGTAACGGTAGCGACGGGCACGGCCGTGGCCAACCAAGCTCCGTGGCTGTTGTATCTTGACGTGCTTGCTGGCACCGCGGTTGATCCGGCGGGCAACACGATTGTAACCCGCACTGGCACTGAGTTCTATCAGATCGACAAGCAGAAGCCATTGATTACTGGTGTCGCTCCGTTAGCCACCGGACCAACGAGTGCGTCGACGGTCAGCTTCTTGGTGACGTTCAGTGAGGTTGTCACGGGCGTAGATAAGTACAGCTTCGAACTCGTGTCGGGTGCACCCACCGGTGCTGTGGTCAGTTCGGTGACTGGTACTGGCACGACACGAACGGTGGTCGTATCGACCGGTTCGACCAGTGGCAATGTCTGCCTTAAGACGTCGATCGCGGCTATGTCCTCAATTCGGGATACCTACGGCAATACCCTGTACTCTTCCTACCAGGGCACTCCGGACGTCAATGGTATAGCGATCGACAAGACTTCACCGTATGTGACGGCGATTGCTCGGACTAGCGACAGTCCGACCAATCTCAGCACCGTCTCCTACACCGTGACGTTTAGCGAGGCGGTGACCGGTGTGGATGCCAGCGATTTCGTGGTTATTTCCAGTGGCCTCACCGGTGCCTTCGTCGACTCGGTATCGGGCAGCAGCGGAACGCAATACACGGTTTTCGTCAGAACCGGCTCTGGGGATGGAACCGTAGGCTTAAACTTGGTCGACAATGACTCGATTCGTGATGCCGTTGGAAACACCCTGGCGAAGGTCTCCGGCCAGGCTGACGGCAGCTTTTCGGGTGAGGTCTATACGCTCGACCGGAGCAAGCCGACGGACATCATCTTGTCCAATGATCGAGTGGCCGAGCAGATGCCGGTCAATACCTTGGTCGGCATCCTCTCGAGTGTCGGTCCGCACAGCGGCACCTACAGCTACGAACTCGTATCGGGCACCGGCGGCGAGGACAACAGCTCCTTCCAAATTGTCGGCAATGGGATCCGCACCAACGCCGTGTTTACCGCGGCGGCCCAGTCGATCTACAGCGTGCGGATTCGCACGACCGATGCCTTGGGTTATTGGCGTGAGGAAGTCTTCCCGATTACCGTACTGTCCGAGGGCGAAACGGCCAGCGTGGGCGGCTTGGTGTGGCATGATGACGGCGACGGGAAGCAGACGGCCAACGAGCCCGGCGTGGCGGGTTCGGTGGTAGAACTCTTCTGCTCGCCGAGCGGCGTGATCGGCGGCGCCGAAGATTATACGTACGGAATTGCCGTCACCGGCAGCACCGGGAAGTACGCCTTCGATCGCCTCGTGCCCGGACTGACGTATTACGAAGTGTTCCGCACTTCGGCGGGCTACAGCTTCACGCGGGCCGATGTGGATAACAATACCTTCGACAGCATCGACAGCGACGTGAATGCCAGCGGCACGTCCGGCAAGATTGCATTGCCGGCGGCGGGGAGCAACGTCAAGGTTGATGCGGGTGTGGTAACTGCCGTCGGCGGATCGAGCACCGCCGTGCGGGCCGGATCGAGCGGGGACGATTACGGTCAGGCTGTGGCCACCGACGCTGCTGGAAACGCCTACGTTACCGGCGTTTTCCAGGGCACGGTTGATTTCGATGCTGGGCCGGGGACGGTTAGCTTGACCGCCGCCGGCGGTCGTGATGTCTTCGTCGCCAAGTATTCGCCGGCCGGCGCCCTGATTTGGGTGCGCACGATGGGTGGCTCGGGCGACGACCTCGGCAATGGCATTGCCGTCCAGTCCGACACCGGCGAGGTCTATGTGACCGGCGCGTTCTCGGCCACAGCCGACTTCCTCTCCGGCATGGGAACGGTAAACCTGACCTCGGCCGGCGACAAAGACGCTTTCGTTGCCAAGCTCGATGCGTCCGGCAATCTGATTTGGGCTCGCAACATCGGCGGCACGGGTGAAGACGTTGCCAACGGTATTGCCGTGGCGGCCGACGGAAGCGTCGTCACCACCGGATCGTTCCAAGGCAAAGCGGACTTCGATCCGGGCGAGAATGTGCAGAACCTGACCGCGGTCGGGCCGAAGGACGCCTTCCTGGCGAAGCTCGACAGCAGCGGCAACCACGTCTGGGCATGTCGCATGGGCGGCATTGGTTGGAGCCAAGGGAATAGCAGTGGCGCCAGCATCGCCGTGGCCGGGGACGGCACGATTTACACGACCGGTAGCTACCAAGGGACGGCCGATTTTGGCTTGGGCAGCACCCAGGCAACGCTCACGTCGCTGGGCGACAGCGATGTCTTCGTCATGAAGGTCAGCAAGGGTGGCAGCCTTATCTGGGCACGCAGCCTGGGGGGCAGCAATGAGGACTACGGCTCGGGCATCGCCCTCGGTCTGAACAATGCGGTCTACCTGACCGGTGGCTTCTATGGCACCGCTGACTTTGACCCGGGCACAGGAACCACGAACCTTGATAGCGCCGGATACCGACGTCTGTTTGTCACCAAGCTGAACGATACGGGCACCCTCGCTTGGGCGCGGGCGATTGGCGGCACCGGCTGGGATCGAGCGGGTGGCATCGCGGCGGCCGCCGACGACAGCGTCTACGTCAGTGGCGGATTCTGGGGCAATGCCGACTTCGATCCGGGAACCCGCGTTTACAACCGCGTCAGCGCCGGCCAGAAGGATGCCTTCTTGCTCAAGCTCAACGGCGCGGGTGATTTCCTTTGGACGCAGCAGATGGGTGGCGCCGGCGACGATATTGCAAGCGCTGTTGCCCTCAGTGCCAACGGCATTGTCTACACCACAGGTTACTTCCAGGGATCGGTCGACACGGATCCAGGCTCGGCGGTTTACACCGTTACCAGCGCCGGCGGCCAGGACATGTTCCTCGCCAAGGCAGCGCTTTCGGCGGCGATTGACGTGGCGCCTAGCCAACCCAAACCGGCGACCGCTTCGCCGGTGCGATATCGCGTGGTCTTTAGCGCTCCCGTCACCGGCTTTACGGCCGAGGACGTGACGATCGGCGGCACCGCGCCGGGCAACCTCACTGCCAGCCTGGTGCCGGTTGGCTCGGACAACACCACGTGGGATGTCCTGATCAGCGGCATGTCCGGAAACGGGACGATCGTGGCATCGATCGGCGCCGGCTGCGTCAGCGACGCACTGGGCAACGCCAACGTGGCGTCGATCAGCGTCGAGAACACGTTGACGTTCACCATGGCCCCAACCTCCTTTACCTTGACCGGTCCGACCTCCGGGAACTACACGGCTGGCCAAGTGATTCCGATTCAATGGAATGCCGGCAGCGTGCCCGGTGGGAGCAAGATCAGCCTTTGCTTCGATACCGACACCTCCTGGAACGGTAACGAGCAGTGGATCGAGATTGACCAAGTGACGGCGGCGGAAGGTGCGGGTTCCTATAGTTGGACCACCCCGTCCTCGCTGAAGTCGGGCACCTATTACGTCGCCGGCTATCTCTACACGGGCGAGAAATTCGTCACCTCCCACCTAAGCCAAGGCGTAACGATCGCCGCTCCGCAGCCGGCCTCGTTTGCCGTGACTGGGCCGACGTCGGGCACGTATGCCGTCGGCCAGAACATCCAGTTCCAATGGAATGCCGGCGGGATAAGCTCCGGGGCCAAGGTCAGTTTCTGCCTCGATCCGGACACGTATTGGAACGGTAACGAGAAGTGGGTGAAGATCGACCACGCCATTTCCACGAATGGCTCGGGAAGCTTTACCGGCGTGGTGCCGGCATCGGTCGGCGCGGGCAAGTACTACGTCGCTGGCTACCTCTGGTCGGGCGGTAACGCCACGTTCTCGCGGCTATCGCAGCAGGTTACCGTTGCCCCCACGACATTTGCGCTCACGGCTCCGACGTCTGGTACATATGCCGCTGGCCAGTACATCGATTTCCAATGGAATGCCGGCGGGGTCAGCAATGGCGCCAAGATCAGTCTCTGCCTGGATTCTGATACGTCCTGGAACGGCAACGAGAAGTGGGTTGAGATCGACCAAGTGGCTGCCACGAATGGTTCGGGAAGCTACCGCGGTATCCTGCCGACCATGGCAGCCGACAAATACTACGTCGGCGGTTACCTCTGGTCGGGCGGCAAAGCCACTTTCTCGCGGCTGTCGCAGCAGCTTACGGTGACACAGTCGCCCTTTGTCCTTTCTGGTCCGACGTCTGGGACGTTTGCTTCCGGCGATCATGTCACGATCCGGTGGACCGGGAACAACGTGCCGAGCGATGGCAAGATCAGCTTCTGCTACGATACTGATACCGTATGGAATAACGGCAATGAGAAGTGGATTGAGATTGACCAGGTCAAAGCGGTCAATGGCGGTGGCACCTACCAGTGGAACACCGCGGGGGTAGCTGCCGGCACCTACTATGTCGCCGGCTACATGTACGGCGGTGGTAAGTATACTACCTCCCGATTGAACTCCGCGATTACTATCAATGACAGCCAGACGTTCACACTCGCCGATCCGCAGGATACGACCATCACCCAAGGTCAGAATGCGACCATTCAGTGGAACGCAAGCAATGTCAAGGCAGGCAGCGTCATCAGCCTCTGCTACGACACTGACACGCTTTGGAACGGTAACGAGCGATGGATCGAGATTGATCAGGTCAATGCGGTCAATGGTGCTGGCACCTACCAGTGGAATACGGCGGGGGTAGCTGCCGGCACCTACTACGTCGCTGGATACATGTACGATCGCGATGGCGGCAAGTTTACCCTCTCACGTCTCAACCAGCCGGTGACTATCGCCGCCGCCTTGAACGTGCAGCAGCCCAACTTGAACCTGTTGCGGGCGGCATTCTCTGCCGACGGCGTCTTGGACGACCAGACTAAGCTCACGCCGGTGGTGGCCGAGGCCTTGCGGCGGCTGGCCGGCGTCCAGGGCAGCAGTACGCTGGCCAACGTGTCAGTCGAGATCGCGGATCTGCCCGGTACTTTGCTCGGCGAAACCGTCGGCGAGACGATTCGGATCGACCGCGATGCGGCCGGTTATGGCTGGTTTATCGACAGCACTCCAGCCGACGACAGCGAGTTCCAGGCCCTGGCCGACAACCTGCTGGTGGCCAAACCGGGCAGCGTTGCGGAGAATCGGCCCGACTTGCTCACCGCCGTGATGCACGAGATGGGACACGTGCTCGGCTACGAGCATGACGAGGCCGAAGGTCTGATGAACGCCTCGTTGCCGTTGGGCGAGCGCCGCTCGTTGACAAGTGCGGACGCCTCGAGCCAATTGGCGGTCGACAAGCTGTTGTCCTCTTGGGATGAGGACGAGAAGAAGGAGCAGTCTTGGCTGTAGCCTGCCGAATCGTTATTTTAGTCTGAATAGCTGGACGGCCGCCGGCGCTTCTTTGGGGCGCGGCGGCCGCTCTCTCGCGCACTGCTTTGCCATCAACACGGGAGGTTCTTGCCATGCAGGGCGACCGCACTCTTGACCGTCGCCAGTTTGTCGGAAAGGTGGCTGGTGGCGTGATCGCCACGGCGTTGGTGAGTGACAAGACATCCGCCTCGCCGGCCGAGACCGGTGCAGGGGCCCCGACCACCGCGGGTTGCGACACGATTCCGATTGCATCCGACGTCTTTGCCGATTACCAAAAGCTGCTTTCGAAGCGGGTAGCGGGGATGAAGAAGCGAATCGGACGGGCAATCGCTAAGCCGAATGCCCGGCCGGTGACTCTCGGGGTCTATCAGATGCGGAACCACTGTGACGGGGCCAGCGGCAAGAGCCGGAATTGTCGTCACATGATTGAAGCAATCGATCGGGCACACTCGCAAGGAGTCCAGATCCTGGTGTTTCCAGAGATGTGCCTGCCCGGTTATTTCACTGGAGTCAATGGTACGCCGGAGGCTGGCGTCACGGCGGCGCATGCCATGGCCGATGTTGTCGGCGAGAGCGAGTACCTAGAGAGGCTCCGGAAGGCGGCTGCACGGGCCGAGATGGTGATTTGTTTTGGCTTTTGTGAAAAAGTCGGAGCTGATTGCTATTTCAACTCGGCCGGCGTGGTGGACGCCGACGGGCGCTGGCTCGGTGTGCGGCGAAAGAACCCGCTCTATCCCTATCCGTATGAAACCCGACCGTTCTCCGAGCCTCCGCGAGAGCAGCGGGCTGCTGTGTTTCAGACCAGGTTTGGCAAGGTAGGAGTCTCTATCTGTTTTGACGGCGAATTCCCGGAAAGCGTGCGAAAAATGCGTCTGGAAGGCGCCGAACTGTTGCTCTGGTCGAATGCCGCACTCGGCGACCCCGTGCTGGGGACGACCCACCGACAAAACGCGGCCGGTTTTCATGCTCAGGCGAACGGTTTTTGGGTTGCCTGCTGCAACTGCGCCGCGCCAAACTCGAGTGGCATGAGTTCGATCTACTCTCCGCTCGGAGAGCCCTTGGTTATTCTTCCGCCCGCTCAAGAAGTGATTGGCATCGCGACCGTCGAGTTGAACATGACAGCCGATTGGTCGGTTTGGAAGGATCGCCTCGTGACGAATGTGGAATCCCAGGTGGGATAGCGACGGTCCCCTGCCCTTCTTCGGCATCCCGTTTGCGTCCTCTATGCAAACGTTGCTCACCCGAATGCCGGCAGTCATCCTTCGACAGGGCCAATGGGATTATCAACGTATCGACAGAAGCGAGATTTCGCGCGTACCACCGAACCACGGCCGGAACGAAGCACCGCCAAGTCTCAAAGGGCGTTTGTCATGCAACGCCACGCGGCCCGACGCCTGCACTATGACTTCCGCTTGGAGTTCCAGGGTGTTTTGAAGAGTTGGGCTGTGCCGAAGGGACCGAGTCTGGACCCGGCCGATCGAGTGTTGGCGGTGCAAGTGGAGGATCATCCGTTGGAGTATGGAGACTTCGAAGGCGTCATCCCGGCGGGCGAATATGGCGGCGGAACGGTGATGCTCTTCGACCGCGGCCAATGGGAACCACTGGGCAGCGCGCGCGAAGCGTTGCGGCAAGGGCGGCTCAAGTTTCGCCTCCACGGGCAACGCTTTAAGGGAGAGTGGACGTTGGTGCGGATGGCAACACGTCGGGATGAGGCTAATCGCGATAAAGGCGAGAATTGGCTGCTCATCAAGCATCGCGATCGATACGCCAAACCAGGTGATGCAGGCGATTACGCCCGGCACTTTTCGGGGAGCGTGACCACCGGACGCACGATGGAGGAAATCGCTGCCAATGCGGACACTATGTGGACCTTGCACGGGCCACAAGGCAATGAGCCGGTTGTGCAGAAAACAACCGGAGTCAAAACGGCAACGGCACTGGTTCCTGGAAGGCTCCCCGGTGCTCGACGTGGCCTCCTACCGAAGTCGCCACAGCCGCAACTGGCTACCCTGACTTTGCGTCCGCCCGAAGGCGATCGATGGCTTCACGAAGTGAAGTTGGACGGCTATCGACTTCTGGCTATCAAAGTCCGGCAGACAATTCGACTCATGACTCGGCGAGGAAATGACTGGACCGAGCGGTTTCCCCGGATTGTCGAGGCCTTGCGGTCGTTGCCTTTGAAGACGGCGGTGTTGGATGGCGAGGCCGTCATCATTGCCCGCGATGGAACCACGGATTTTCAGGCCCTACAGAACTCGTTGAAATATGGTCGGGTCGAGGGGCAAAAATACTTCCTTTTCGATCTGTTGTACGCCGACGGTGTGGATCTGACCGCCTGTCCACTAGTAGATCGTAAGCAACTGCTCGCGCAGTCCTTGCGATCGCTGTTGTCGGAGGAGACGCCGCTTCGCTATAGCGACCACATTACGGGTCACGGCCCGGAAATGTTGCGGCATGCGTGCCGCCTCGCGATTGAAGGAGTCGTCTCCAAGCTCGCAGACAGCCCCTACACACCCGGTCGGTCTCAATCATGGCTGAAGGCAAAGTGCTTACAGTTGCAGGAGTTCTTGGTTATTGGCTACACCGCGCCACGCGGTGCACGGCAACACTTCGGCGCGCTATTGCTCGGATATTATGATAATCGGAGGCACTTGACCTATTGTGGCAAGGTGGGTACCGGTTTTACGGGCGAATCATTGGCCGAATTGGCAGAACGCTTTGGGACAATGAGAACAGCGTCCCGGCCTGCACTGCAAGGAATCACCCCGGCGGAAGCCCGCGGCGTTAACTGGCTTCGTCCGGAACTCGTAGCAGAGGTGGAATTTTCCCAATGGACCTCGGATCGGCGTTTACGGCAACCTTCGTTCCGCGGAATTCGCGAAGATATCGATCCGGACAGTATTCGTTTGGAGTTACCGCAGCCGTCGACTAGTAATGAGGAAGGATCGGACGCGATGCCTCCCGCGGCTAAGAGAGGAAGGGGATTGGGCCGTCACGTAAGTCGCGGGGAATCGCAAGAACGCTCGGTTGCTGGCGTTCACTTGAGTCACCCGAACAAAATATTATATCCCGACCACGGGACCACGAAGCGTGAACTAGCCCAGTACTACCAGAGCGTGGCAGAGTTGATTCTTCCGCATCTGGTGGATCGGCCACTAGCTTTGGTCCGCTGTCCGCAGGGACGGCACGGACATTGTTTCTTCCAGAAGCATCTTTCCGAGGGACTGCCAGAAGCAATAACCGGAATTCGGGTTCGAGAAGCTGGGGAGGAGGTGCAGTACGTTTCGATTCACAATCTGCAGGGGCTCATAAGCCTGGTGCAACTCGATGTGCTGGAAATTCATCCGTGGGGAAGCCGGAGTGATCGGATTGACCGTCCCGACCGTCTCGTCATGGATTTCGATCCGGGGGAAGGGGTGCCTTGGGCTACGGTCATCGAAGCGGCGAAGTCAATGCGTGCTACCCTCGAAAGGTTTAATCTACAGGCATTCGCGCGGCTCACGGGTGGGAAAGGCGTCCATGTCGTTGTGCCCTTGCAACGGAGGACAACCTGGCCTGAATTGAAACAGTTTGCTCGGGGACTGGCGCAACGTTATGCACGCCAAGACCCAGGGCGATTCACGGCGATATCAACGAAGTCCAGGCGAGTTGGGAAGATCTATGTCGACTATCTCCGCAACAATCGGGGAGCGACGGCGATCGGTTCGTATTCCACGCGCAAGTATCCCGGTGCAACGATCGCCACTCCAATCGGCTGGGACGAACTGACGTCCGAGCTACGTCCGAATCAATTTAATGTGGAGAATTTTGGCGACCGGCTGCGAGTCTTGAGGCGTGATCCATGGAAGGGTTTTTTCGAGGTGCGGCAGTATCTGTCGCGGGCAGCTCTGTCGGACGTCATTGGGGCTGGCGGGAGGTAGGTAGTTCCTCGGCTAACTTGCCGTGATTTGCAGCGATGCTACCGCTTCCAGGATGGCTTCACGTGACGTGGGCTTGGTCAGATGTACGGCGAAACCCGCTTCTCGGCTCCGTCGCACGTCGTCCTCTTGGCCGTATCCGCTCAGCGCAATGCCGGGAAAGGCATGGCCTCGTCTCCGCAACTCTCTCATCAGGTCGTACCCCGAGCCGTCCGGTAGTCCAAGATCGCTTAACAAAAGGTCAAACTTCTGTTCACCTGCCAACTCCAAAGCAGTTGCCACGTCCCCGGCTGTCTCAACCGAATGCCCTTCTTCTGCCAGCAAGCTCTTCATCATCTTGACAGTAACGCCGTGGTCTTCGACAAGCAGAATTCGCAACGGGCACGCGCGTGGAGTCGAAGCTGGAGTGGCAGGCGGTTTAGACACGACCTCATCGGCAAGCAGCGGCAGACAGACACGGAAAGTCGAGCCTCTGTTACGGCCCTCACTAGTCGCATCTATAGTTCCGTTGTGCATTTCGACCAGGGCTTTGCTAATGGCCAGGCCGAGGCCCACGCCGCCGAACTGGCGAGAGATCGATATCTCGGCCTGCTCAAAAGCATTGAAGACTCGGGAAAGTGCCTCCGGTTCAATTCCAATCCCGGTATCGGTGAACGCAATTGCCACGCGATTCTTTCCGTCGTGGCAACAGCGAATGTAGACACTGCCACCGTGCGGCGTAAACTTGATTGCGTTCTTGAGCAGATTCCAGAACACTTGCTGCAGCCGTGACTCGTCCGCATCAACGTAGTAAGGACCGTCTTGTCCCAGGTCCATCAAGAGCCGCAATCCCCGAGCTTCCATATCGGGCCCACATACTTCAATTGCCCGGTCGATAATCGTCGACAAATCGACGCGGCTTCGATGCAGGTCGATCTTCCCCCGAGCGATTCGCGTGACATCCAACAGGTCGTCGATCAGTTGGGCTTCCATCTCCACATTGCGACGGATCATTTCTAAGGTGTCGTGCACTGCTGGGGCCAAATCGTGGCGGTTTTGCAGCATTGAGATGCCCATCATTACGGGAGTGAGCGGCGTGCGCAACTCGTGGCTGAGGACGGCCAAGAAATGATCCTTCGCCCGATTGGCCTGATCGGCGGCTTCTTTCGCTGTCGCCAATTCTTCTTCCACCTGCTTTCGTTCGGTAATGTCTTGAGTGATTCCGAAGCCGCCCAGCAGCACATGGTTTGCATCAAACTCCAAATAGGCTTTTTCCCGCACCCATTTCACCTGGCCATTCGTGACGATCCGATGCTCCACGTCATACATTTCGCCGTCCAGACCCGCTCGCCATTGTTGATCGACATAGTCCCGGTCGTCGGGGTGGACGAGTTCCAAGAAAGTCTCGTAGGTCTGTGGCGATCCTGCGGGGACGCCAAAAATCCGGTAATTCTCGTCTGACCAGCTAAGCACATTGCGTTGAACGTCAAGTCGCCAGCTACCGAGGCGGCCCACCGCCTGGGCACGGGCGAGGTCCTCGCGGCTCTGGCGCAGCGCCTCTTCTGTGTGTTTGCGATCGGTGATATCGACGAAGGCGGCGAGGGCGCCCGCGAGTTGCCCCGCAGCATCGAGCAGCGGAACGACATTGCCCATCAATGTTCGGTGTACGCCGTCGTCGAATACGAATTCGATTTCGTAGTCTCTAAGTTCAATACCCGACGCGGCAACCCGCTGAATGGGCATCTCTTGGGGCGATAACTCTCGACCACCATGAAAGAGCCGATAATGAGACAGCCGCTCGGCAGCCGGACCAGTTTTCGACAAATCTTGGCCAGGGGACACCCGCGAAAACTGGTATGCCGCGCGGTTTCCCGTGATGGAACGGCATTCCCGATCATGAGCGATCCAGATAATGGCGGGCGTGGAATCGAGCAGGGTTTGTAGGGAGCTGGCTTGTCGACGGGAAAGCGCCTCGCTCTCACGCAGTGCTTTTTCCGACTGCTTGCGGTCGGTGATGTCGCGTAGAAATGCTTGGAGTCTGCCGTCGGGCAATTGCCGACTTACCACTTCGCCATAGAAGAAGGATCCATCCTTACGACGAAAGCGCCATTCGCTGCGAATGACAGCCCCCCCGGCCGCGCGGTCGATTTCCGCTACAATGCGAGAAACCTCCTCTGGGGCGACCAAATCGGCAATCGAGCGCGCGCAAATTTCCTCGCGGGTATAGCCCAGCATCTGGCAGCCGGCCGAATTGACGTCAAGATATCGGCCTCGCGCGTCACTCACAAAGATGCCGTCGACGGCCTGCTCGACAAGCCAACGGTATCTCTCGGAGTTCTGGCGGAGTTCTGCTTCGGCTCTCTTGCTGACAAGGGCTTGGACGATCGCGGGCGTGAGGGATTCAACGGCTTCCAGATCAGCCGCGTAGTAGCCACCAGGACGGTTTGCGAGGCCGATCAGGCCGACCATCTGCCCCGCCTGCATCAAGGGCACGGCCAGCAAAGCATTCAAGGCAAGGTTGCCGCATGCGAATGCGAAAGGGTTGGTCGGAGAAGACGGATCATTGGTAAAGAAGCTCCGTCCGGCGGCGAGGACACTATCGGAAAGGCCTTGTGCCGCAGTGGCACAAATCGATCCGGCCAGATGCTTGTAGGTATGCCCGCCAGGACGTTGCGGCCCGGGGGCGTCAAAGGCGACATAATGCGAATCACGTGTCGTACGATCCATCACACCGATGAAACCATCCTCGCTGCACGTTAACTCTTCTGCGACAGTCAAACACACCTCCCCCAACTGCTCCTCGGTGGTGCAGCTTAGGGCTTCGCGAAATATTCGAGCCATGCCGTCGAGGACTAAAGTCTGACGTTGTACATGACCATGATCCGTCATGCCGGCACCCACCAAATTACCATCGACTGCTTACAAATGTCACAGGAAAGCTTGAACCGGGACGAAGATGAGAGAAACCGTTATTTGCTCCCTGCAAAATCGAGACAATTAATTGTACATTCCTGGGGCGGATTTGCACTGCCCCAAATCGCCCCAGTCAGCGGTCTCCAAATCTTATAAGGATGCGGTTCATCGTCCTCGTGCCATTCGCGTTTGCCGCCAGTCCGATCGCCATGAATCGAGCGTAAACGGACTGGGTGTCAGTCGCCTGACGAACTGCCGGCGGTCGCGGGAGCTTTTGCGTGTGCGCCGAAGAAGAGGGCATCCAGTGATATCCGGCCAGGCCCGAGTAGCAGAAACAAAACGCTGCAGGCGAGGTAGACGGTGGCTAGTTCGTACGATCCTCCCCCACCCCTGGCGACAAAGGGGTCTCCTTGCGGCAAATGGACCATGAAGACCGCGACCACCATGACGGAAGCAATTCCGAGGGATGCGAGTCGGGTCAAAAACCCAAGGATTAAAGCAATGCCGCCACCGAATTCGGCGAGCGCGGCGAGAGCTTGAAAGACGCTGGGGATGGTCGCTGCCGGTCCCATCCACTCCATCGGGTTCTGAATCTTGGGCCAGCCGTGGAATAGGAAAGCGGCGCCCATCACGAGGCGTAGGACAAGAAGTCCGATTGACCCGATCCAGCCGGTGGTTTCGCAATAGATAAAATGCTGCATTGCCATGTGCCTTTCTTTAATCGTCGGCGGCCGTTGCCTTTGGCAGTGAGTGTTTTGTTGGCAAATGGGTGGCGGCTGCCGGGTTAGCAGAGCGGGAAAAAGCCTCGCTTACATTCTTACTAGGCAGACAAGCGCGAAGCCCTGGTGGCCCAGCTGGGGAAGAACTCCCACGGAAGACGCCCTAGGACAATGGACAATTCTCAACTCCTCAAAGCCGCTGGAACTGCAAGCAGTTGAGAAGTTATGCCTTCTTGGATCACATTCAGCCCGCCGAACTAGGTTTTCGGCTCGCTCTTTGGCGTGAGGGCCTTTGACGGCTGTTTCTCACGTTCAGCTTTTTCCCGCTCCAAAGCCCGGACTCGGTCATCAGCATCTGCCGCAGCCTTTCGAGCGGCTTCAAGCTGAGTCTTGGCCTCGTCAAGTTCCCGCTGCAGGTGCGAGGCTCTTTCCTTGGCTTGAGGGAGCGCCTGGAGTTGTTCTTTCAGGCTCGCATGCTCTTGTGTCAGTGCGTCAATCTTCGCGTCGGCTTTCTTGGTTGCCAATTGGGCGTTGTCGATCTCGCCTTTAGCAGCGCTGAGGCCCCTCTCGACTTCTGCCAACGTCTGCTCCGCCTTTGTTAGTCTTTCACCGGCTGTCTTCAACTCAGCCACTTTGGCATCGTACTCCGATTTAGAGACACAACCGGACAACGCGGACAAGCCTGTAACGAGTATCAGGCCACACCGATTTGCTTCAGGTAAGCACGTTCCATTGCTTCTCTCCTTCTCAAACGGTAAGCCCTTTTCGGGAAGACGAATAGTCATTCTGAAAAATCGGCTTTCTTCGCCAACGGCTCTTTAGCTGCAACACAGTCGCCCCCGAGTTCGCTATGCGTCCTTGCACGGTTTTCCGTTGCAAGAGTTCGAGCAACGCCGATTAACAAGTGGTTACTTTCTGGGCAACGTCTCGACAAAGTCGACTGCCCGCTGGATCCACTGTCCCAGTTGTTCGTCCGTCTCGAGACCGTCTGCCTGGACCAGTACCCAACCCTTCATGGGGCGGCCGGTCAAGTCGAATTCCATTACGTAGGGCTCCTTCAGCACGGTCTGGGCTTCCGTGGGGCCGATGCGGGCGATTGACGACGTATACCAAACGCCGACCAGCATATTGCCGTGAAGTAGAAAGCCAATGCCGCCGAACATCTTCCTCTCGACAATCCCACGGTTGCAGGAGGCAATCTGGCAGACGCGTGAGGCCAGCGATTCGCTGTAGGGCATAGCAAGACTCTTTCGTTCGACCCCTGACCGATCTAGCCATCGTTCGCTATCAAGTCCTGTCCGCAGCTCATGCAGCCCGGCCAACTCGGCTCAAACAGCCGTGTTTACCGACGGACTGTGAACATTGGTTGCTTCGGTATCAATAAGGTCCCAATATAGAAACCGCGCGGGAGATCGGTTGTCCTCCCGTGGAGTGGGAAAGACGCTTGACGCCTCGAAGGTCACAGGCAGCGCAGGAACGTTACCAGATCCTTCTTTTCCTGTTCAGTCAGATTTGTCTGCAGGACGAGATTATGGAATTCCACGGCGTCTTCGAGAGTTAACAGCCGCCCATCGTGCAGATACGGGGGCGATTCCTTGATCCCACGCAGAGGAAAAGTCTTGATCGAGCCGTCGCCGACGGCCATGCGGCCGTTGTACATCTTTGGCTCAAAGAAGCGTTCCGTGTGCAGGTCGTGCATCGAGTTGTCCGTATAATATGGCGTCGGATGGCACTCGGCGCAGCGGCCCTTCTCCAGAAAAACCTTTTGGCCGGCCATTTCCGCGGGTGTCGCCTTCTTCGGGTCGAGTCTGCCAAAGACGTCCAACTTCGGGGCGGGCGGGAAGTCGAGGATGGCGATGAACTCAGCCATGAAGTGGACTTGGCTACCACGTTCCAAGACGTTGACGCCCTTCTTCACGGCAATCACCGGGTCGCCGTCGAAGTATGCAGCTCGTTGTTCGAATTCGGTAAAATCCTCGACGCTCTTCAAGGCGCGTTGGGAGCCGAACAGGCGCTGAATATTCAATCCTCGCAAGGGTGGCGTATCGAGACGGTGGCGGAATTCCTGGGGACGGATGTCGCCGACCAAGTGTGTCGTGCCGTTGGAATTCCCGTTCACATGGCAGTCAAAACAGGTAACGCCGGTGCTCGGCATCAACGACCGGCGGTCATACGTGGCGTTGAACTGCTGCTGAGGGAATGCCGTGACGAGTAGTCGCAGGCCTTCAAGCTGTTTTGGATTGAGCAGGCCATTGAAGAGCCGGAAGTAATTGGCGAGGGTGACCACTTCCCCTTGGGAAACGTCGCCCAGGTCGGGCCGCGTCGTCAAAAAAATGGCCGGGGGATATTCTGGCAGAAAATGTTCCGGCAGGTCAAAGTCCAGGTCGAAGCGACTCAGGTCTCGCCCTTCCTGTTTCTTGATTTCGTCGATCTGATGTTTTGGGAAGACCATGCCGCCTTCTGGATGATTCGGGTGCGGCAAGGGTAAGAAGGCTAGCGGCCACAGTCTCTGCCGGCGTATCTCCTCGGGCGTCATCGCCCCCAATTCTTCCCACGACTCAACGCCTTGGGGCAGTTTCGCGCGGACGCCCGCTTGAATGGCCTTGCCGCGAGACATGGTGACACCCGAGGCGATCCGGTCGCTCAGGTCATACCTCTCCTTCAGTAACTTCATCTGGCGAGCCATGACCTCCGGCTTCGCGGCCGACATCTTCGCAACGACCTTATCGAATTCCTCCTGCATCACCACTGGGGCATAACTGTTGGGTGGTTGCTTTGCCCACGCACTGATTCGGTGTATGAAAACCGAACCAATTACCAGGATGGCGATGACCACCGCGGTGGTCCGGTTCCAGATTATCATCTTTCGCGTCATCTCTTACCCTCCTGCTTCAACAGAGCATCCCTTGGAAAACGACGTAACCCGTGCGTTGCGAGGTACAGCGACATGCTGCTTCTCTGCCTCTTGTCCCTTCGTTCCAGAATGAGTGGAGAGAAAAATAGTCGATGAGCCTTGGCCCCTGGTGCCATTATTTCCGAGCGATTCCGAAAACACAATCATGCTTGCGCCCGGACGAGGGCTTACAAGGTCGGCAGTTCAATAATTGGCAGGCAATCGGCTCTTCTCAAGTCTCCGCTGGGGTCGGCTAGCGATTGCCCGGGAGGAGGGGAGTATTCCGGCTATGTAGTGCGGGGTTTGGTGGTTCGCGCAAAATGAGGAGAATGGGTTCTGGCTTACGCCGGTGTCGATCCCGACGCGTAAGAGAGTGGATGCTGGAATGCTGGTTTGCATCCACCGAAATTGTTTCTGCAGCCCATCGTCTGGCTGATCTCGACTCGGCCCAGTCCTTTCGCTACAATGATCCTCTTTAGCATTCCTCTGAATCGCGACGGAACGACGCTGTGACCTATCGCGGGGCCGCGATAGCGCTCTGGCAATGGTTGCCCGGCAATGGAAATGCACGATGGGTTTAACCCGCCAGAGTCCCCACAGTTTCTTTATTCCGGTTATGGGGACCGGCTTTCTGATCGACGCGCCTCTTCGAGTCGCCAAGTACGGAATTTCGTCCACGATATCGTTGGTCGATGACGTGCTGATCGAGCAGATGCGGAAGTTCCATTGTGAGCGAACGGGGCGCAGCTACGAGGAGATCGGTGGGGGCGAAGAGGATTTCCGGGCTCGTCGCATCACGGCCTATCTCAATCTTCTCGACGAACTCGTGCGTCAAGAGGTAGATGCGTTACGGGCTTCGGCTTTTGAGCCCGACAGCGAAATCACCCGGTATTTTCGACTGCTGCCGGAAGGGCCCTTGGCAGTCGAATACAGGGCAATGTTGACGACCGACGATCCCCAGCTGCGGATCGAGCGGCAAACTCGATTGCGTGAATTTGTGGTGCCCGGAGCGATCGACGTCAACATCATGTCGAAGGGCGACCGGGACGCCTATCGCTATGGCAAGAAGCTGCCGCCGGAGTTCAGCGATGCACTGGCAGCCTTGCGCGGTTTTGCCAAGAGTACCTTGGCCTCGTCGATTGTTTTTTCGGCGGGCATGAATCCTCGTTTGTACAGCTATGCTGCCCAGTTTTCGGATTTCTTCCCCGATGACCAGGGGCTGCTCAAGAAGCGGATTGTGCTGAAGGTTAGCGATTTCCACTCCGCTGCCGTGCAAGGGAGGTTCATGGCCAAACGCGGATTGTGGGTTTCTGAATATCACGTGGAGTCGGGGCTTAATTGCGGTGGCCATGCCTTTGCCACCAAAGGTCTGCTGCTGGGCCCGATTCTCGAAGAGTTCAAGGAGCAGAAGAAGGAACTCGTGGAGCAATTGCACGAGTCCTATGCCAAAGCGCTCCACGCCCGTGGCCTGACGCCACCGTCGCATCCGTATCCCGTTCACGTGATGGCGCAAGGAGGCATCGGCACGGCCGACGAGGATCGCCTGTTGCGGGAATACTACGACGTAGACGGCACCGGTTGGGCGACTCCGTTCCTCCTCGTGCCGGAGGTCACCAACCTCGATGACGAGCATCGCCGCAAGCTTTGCACGGCAGGCGAGGGTGACGTTTATCTGAGTGACAGTTCTCCCTTTGGAATGCCCTTTTGGAACTTGCGGACTTCGGCCAGTGAGGAAGCGCGTTGCCGCCGCATTGCCGAAGGTCAGCCGGGCAGCCCATGTTCCAAGGGCTACGTCAAACTGTTCAACACGGAATTCACCGAACTGCCGATTTGCACGGCATCGCGGGAGTATCAGAAGCTCAAACTGGACCAGTTTTCCCGTCAAGCTGTGCACGAGGCCCATCGCGAAGCGGTGCTGGCCAAGTCCTGCATATGTCACGATCTGGCCGGTGGGGTAACTCGAGCCAACGGAATTGACCCTTCGGCCACCACGGCCGTCTGTTGTGGCCCCAACATCGTCAACTTTTCGCGTATCGCAACGCTCGAAGAAATGGTGGGCCACATTTACGGGCGGACGTCGTTGTTTGCCTTGCCTGAAAAGGATCGCAAAGTCCGGCCAAATATGTTCCTGCGGGAACTCGATTTGTACATTGACTATTTGCACACGCAAATTAGAAAGCAAAGCGTCGGCCTCGTGACCATAGCTCCCGGCTATGTTCGCGAGTTCAAGGAGAATCTGCTTAGCGGGATTGCCCATTACCGCAAGTTGGCGAGTAATCTTTCGGCTTCGTTGGAGGCGACGTTCCTTGCGTCGCTCGCAAGGCAGCAGCAGGCAGTTGAGGATGTGCCGGACGCAATGGACGCCCGGACAACTAGCTGAGGGGCATCCACAGGCCGTGCCGACGGCGGAATGAAGGCAACTTCTGTCTCCTCCGGGTGCTATTTTGGCCAGCACCCTGAAATTCGGCTTATCGCCGTCCCGGTCACATTTGGCAGAAGCCGAGCGGGCGGCTTGTCCCCGATTCCCTCCGCTGTACACTAGGGCTAAACAATCGTCGATTGCTGGTTCACGCCGGTATTGTCTTTCGACGCATTCCGCCGTCCAGTGTTCCTGGGAAGACCAATACGCGGTTGCGGTCTCTCTGCTGGTTGTACTTCTGATCGGGGGACGACAATGATGCAAGAAGTTCAAGTCCGAACTTGGCGTAGACTTCCGAGAACTGCTCATCACTCGACTGCTGGCCCGGCGTTAGTGGCCGCGGTGCTCGCGATACTAATCTTCGCGGGGCCTCGCTGGGCTTGCCACGCTGGGGAGCCCCAGAGCAAGAACGTGTTTGCGGCGCCGCTTCGAGAATTGGCCCTCAACGGCGACGATTGGCAACTGGTCTCTTTCGAACCAGGGCAAGGCATCAAACGCCGGGCTTTTTCCGAAGGCTATCCGGAGTCCGACGCGATTCTCGCGACGGTGCCGGGCAATGTGCATTGGGATTTGGAACGCCTCGGTAAAATTCCGCCGATCTACTACGGACTTAACAGCCAGAACATCAATTGGGTTGCGGGCAAAGAGTGGTGGTATCGCAAGACATTCGGCACCCCATCAGAATGGCAAAACAAGACGGTTCACCTACGATTCGACGGAGTTGACTATCTGTGTGATGTGTGGCTGAACGGACAGCACCTCGCTCGGCACGAGGGACAGTTTACGCCGTTCGAGCACGATGTGACGCGATTGTTGCGGCGGGACAAAGACAATGCTCTTGTTGTGTTGATTCATCCGGCCCCCGACTCGGTGCGCCAAGCGATCGCCAACCGCGAAGCGGAATGGCCAGTCATGAAGGCTGTGCGGTCAGCTTATCCATGCTGGAAATCGGCGACCACTGCCGGTTGGGATTGGGGGACGAAAATCATCGCGATGGGCATCTGGAAGGACGTTCGGCTGCTGGCTTCCGAGGACGTCTATCTCACGAAGCCGATCGTGTTGCCGAAGGTATCGCCTCCGTATAAAGAGGCAACACTGGAAACGCGACTGAATCTGACAGCAAAAAAGCTGGGCGTGATCGAGCTGCTTTATCGTGTACGATGCCTGACAGCGCCGAGTGCTCCAACCCTGGCTTCGCAGCGCGTCGATCTCCTGCCGGGGGAACGGCAAGTCTCGTTTGCGATCCAGGTCTTGCATCCGCAGTTGTGGTGGCCCAACGGATATGGCAAACAGCACCTTTACGAATTGGAAATCACCGCTAGTGAGTCTCGCAGTGGCAGGCAATTGCACTCGGTGCGGACAACGTTCGGCATTCGCGACCTGCAAATGGTCTCGAATCCGGAGCCCTTTGACCCGAAGAATCCGATGTATCGGGACTGGGCCTCGGGCCACACGGGAGTGTTTCCAATGCCGAAAGACAGTCTGCCGGAACACAAGTATCTGATGCAAATCAACGGACGGAGGATATTCGCCCGCGGCAGCAACTGGATCCCCTGCGATCTTCTCTATGGCCGGCCACGCAAACAGCGTTATGAGTACCTCGTCCGCTCGGCGGCCGAAGCCAACTGCAACTTATTACGCGTATGGGGTGGTGGCCTTATCGAGAAGGCTGAGTTCTTGGAGCTTTGCGATCAGTACGGCATCCTGTTGTATTACGAATTCCCCTGGCAAGGCCCGCTGAACGAGACCGACGAAGCGTTGGCCATTGCCGATCGGGAAACGCGCGAAGTCTTGCCGCTTCTGATGAATCATCCATCCGTGGTGCGCTACGCTGGAGGCAACGAGTTGTACATCAATGCCAACACCAGCCGGCAGATGGCGCAACTTCGGGCAATTTGCAACCAACTTGACCCGACGCGTCCGTTTCATGATCCCGATCCCGAGACACTCTTTCAACGTCATGGCAATTATTCGTACAACGACCCCAACTTTTACGCGAACTATCGAGAGCCACGTCTAGGCCACAGCGGACCGGCTAATCCGATGGAGTGGACAGAGTTCGGCGTCGCGGGGGCCGCAAGTGTCGAATCACTGAAGGCGATGATGCCGGTCGAAGATCTTTGGCCCGTCCACGCGGGGAATCTCAACTGGATTTGGCACAAGGGAATCGATGCCTACGGGCCGAACAACTGGCTGGGAAAGCCGGGCTTTGTGAAACTCTTCGGCGAATCGCCCGACTTGCCGGCCCTCGTGCGACACAGCCAGTTTGTCCAGGCCGAGGGGCTGCGGTACGCTTGCCAATCGATGCGTCGGTTCCGCTGGCATCGCAGCGCATGCGCCACTTGGGTCTACAATGAACCATGGCCAAACGCTGCCCACGATGCGATCGTGGAGTATTACGGGCGGAAGCCAATGGCCTACTACTATTTGAAGCAGGCGTACGCCGCAGTCGATGCGTTGGCTGTCTATTCGAATCTTGAAGCCGTAGTGGACAAGCCGTTATCGGTGGAGTTGTGGGCTACCAACGATCATTTGCAGCCGCTCGCCGGCTATCGCTGTCGCTACCGGATCACGGACGTTCGAGGCAAGACTCTTGCGGATCACGACATTCGCGCGGAAGTACCTGCCGAGGGATGTGTCAAGATCGGCGATATCCAGTGGAGCCCGCCGCGTGAGATGGCCGGCAAGGTCGCACTTGTGTGGCTCGATTTACTCGATGCCAGAGGCGAATGTTGCGCCAGCCATCTTTACACGTTTGGCGTTCCAGCAACATCCGGCAAGATGCCGCTATTGGCCGACATCCTCAATACTCCGCGAACGACGTTGACGTCGCAAGTGATCCGTCGCCGCGAAAGGGCAAATGGTGAAACGGACATCACGATCGAGATTCAGAACGCCGGTCAGACGCCGGCATTGTTCGTGAAATTGGATGTAGCGACCCCGGAAGCCCGTGACCTCGCGAAGATACCGATGCTCGACTGGGTTTATTTCGACGCCAACTATTTCTCGTTGCCGCCTGGCGGGTCTCGCCGCGTGCGGATCACGCTGGCTCCCCATGCCCCTGGGCGGCCCGTTGTTCGTATCGAAGCGTGGAACGTTGATCGCGTGGAGATTGGGGTGACGTCACCTGGATGATCAGCTGATAGTCACCGGATTCCGCCCGCTACTTCCGCGTTCGCAATTTCTCCAAAGCGGCTCTCGCACTCCTTTGCGTCGCGGCATCACCGTTGGCAGTGAGGGGCTTCAGGGCATCAATGCTCTTTTGGCTGCCGATATCGCCTAATACTTTGCACGCCTCTGCACGAACATCGGCGCCGGGATCACTAAGAAGCCGAAGCACAGCATCCTCGGCCACCGGACCAATTGTCCGCAGCGCCTTTGCGGCGGCTGTCCTGTCGCCGGAAGTTCGTAGTCGCTCCGCTAGCACTTCAGCGGCCTCGGGACTGCGAAGTGCGGTCAGTGCATCCATGATCCGTGCCCGCTCAGACGCCGATTGACCGGTCTTCAATAACTGCACCAGGCTGGGCAAGTTGCGATTGGTTCCCCATACGCGAACGGCCCGCAATGCGGAGGCCCTTGCCGAAAAGCTCTTTTCGAGCAAATAGGCGTCGAGCACTTCGGAGACTTCGTCGCGGCGACTTACCGTTGGCCGCATGATGGCAAGTCCCTGCAATGCGGCAAAGCATCGCGTCCAATCCCTTTCCTCGGCACGGAGATCGGCGAGATAGCTTTCGATGCGGTCGGCGTCGGAGCTAGTGGTGGGGCCTTTACCAGCGTCGGCGTCGGGCGTCGGCTTTTTCTTGTTAGGGGCTGCTTTGGCGACGCGATCCTCATTGATCCGTTCACACTCAAAGGTCACCGGCACTTCGGCGGTCTGGCCGTTTTGCCGCCAGACAAACTTGCCCGAAAAAGACACCTTCTGCGGCACGCCCGCCTTCAGATCGAAAATAGTCTCACCGGCGCCTGTTAGCTCCATCCGAGACGATGTCTGCAACCGTTCCACTGTCTTGATCGCTACTTGCTTGCGAATCGTCACGAAGCCATTTTTCGGCTCTTCGGCGGAGAAGGCCGCCTTGCGCGACACCGCCTGATGTTTGACCCTTGGGCCAGAGGGGCCAAACGGACCGTGCCACGGCTGCCACTGTTCACGTTCGGGAAAACCGGGCGGTCGGAGCCCACACAACGGGTCCTCCAAGTCCGGGCCGGAGACGACCATCGATACGGTGTCTTCACGATTCCAGGTCTTGCCCTCGTGCGGCTTGGGCAGCGGGTCAAGAATCATAGTGCCGATCGGGCCCAGCAGGCACGGGAGATTCATTCGGCCATTGAAGTGCTTAACCTCACCGTGATCATCCATCACGATGCGACCGTCGTCACGGGAAGACGTGTCTTCTTGATCAGGTGAAGACACGTCGCTATCAGCACGAGTGCGCTTGTGCCTCTCCACAACTGCATGGTAACGTAAGCCGGCTTGTCCGCTCGCCATGCCGAGCGAGAATCCGTCCCTCCCGCCATCCATGGTCACCAGCGCCGTCGCCGGTGCAATTCGTTTTGCCAATGTTGGCCCATCGAGTGTTGTCTGATTGGATGTTGCCTTGAAGGGAATCTTGTGCTTCCTTAACAAGTCCTTGGCATAATTAACTGGCACGGCAAAGCCGACTTTTGAGATCTGAAAGCCGACTAGTTGGGCGTTCACCACGCCGATCACGGCTCCACGACTGTCGAGCAAGGGGCCGCCGCTGTTGCCTGGATTCACCACCGCATCCACTTGGAAGACCTTGGAGCTTTGCCGCGTGGCAATGCCGGCCAGCGAGCCCTGAGTGATCTTCAAGCTCGAACCAAGCAGGTCGGACAACGGAAAACCTGCGGCGCGAACCTCTTCGGCCAACTCCACCTTTTCTGAGTCGGCCAGCGGCAGAATGGAAAGATTATTTTGGGAAACGCGGAGGATGGCCAGGTCATTGACGCTGTCGCTCGCAATGACTTCGCAAGGCATGACTCGGCCGCCCAAAGTCACCTTGATATTCGCCGCATTGTCAATGACATGATGGCAAGTGATCAGATAGCCGTCGGGGGAAACGACAAAGGCCGTTCCCGATCCTTGTTTCACCTCCCAATCGCGCTGGCATGGTCGAGCGACGGCGGCTGCGTTTGAGGAGTACGTATTGACTCCGCCAACGTCCAGCAACCAGTCGGCCACTTCGGCCTTACAGGAGAAACGATACGACTGGGGCTGTCCGGGTGACCAACGGTATTGAAAGGAATCCGCATTTGGCACCGCGGGAGGCTTTTCGGCATGAACGGTCGGCATCCCATACTCGGTTAAGCAAAGACTGAGTGCGGCTGCGATTCCGATAAGCACGCGGCGTTTCCGGGAGAAATCAAACCGGTCGAACGGTCTGCAAAATGACATCCAATTTCCGCGACTAGGCTGCCCAGACATCGTGTAATTGCTCCCATTCATGAAGGGAAAACGAAGCAGGAATCTAGTATCCCAATTCCGTGCGCGAATGCCAATACTTCCCCCGCCCAAGTACCGAACCTGTGTGCGGCAGGGCCATGCGGGAAGCTGTTGGACCGGCCCAGTCGCCGAGTTTTTCCGCGTCGGCGTCTTTCTGTTTTCTGACGGCCGACCTATAATACGCCTATTCCCTAGGCCCGCCTTCTTTCGGCGACTTGTTCGGCAGAACCCTGAAATAACGGAAATTGTGAGGGCAGTCATGGTCGGACTTAAGCGTTTCCCAACGGTTGCTAGTGGCTTCACCATGTTTGCGTTGGGGTTTGCTGTTTGCGTATGTATGGCAGTAGCGTCTGAACCGGAAGCACGGACATGGACGGACGCGAGCGGCAAGTTCAAAATTGATGGAAAGTTCGTCGAGGTTTCGGACGGTAAGGTTGTTTTGGAGCGAGAGGATGGCACGCGGCGTCGTATTCGCCTCGACAAGCTCAGCAAAGCCGACCAGGAGTATATCAAGGAACTGCAGGCCAACCAAGAAAATCCGTTTGAAGACGTCAAGCCAACTCCCAAGAAGTCGCGAGCCCACCGAGGGACGAACGAGGACGCATCTCCAAAGGCGGATGCGGACGCGGTGACGGCGGAAGCGAAGGTGGTGCAGCCGGACTGGTCTAGCGCCAAACAGATCCTGCTCACTCCGACTGATAGCCAATGGAACGTGTCTATCGAAGCGCCTCAGGCGGTTGCTGCGGGTAAGAAGCGTCCTGTCCCGCTCCCGGGCAAGAGCGACTTCTTCGAGGGTGTCAAGGCCGTGGTCGTCAATCCCGTTTGCAGGCGGGCCGTAGTCGAGTATTTCACCAAGCGCCCGGGGCCAGAGAAGGACGGGCAGGTTCGCTTATTCCTATGCGATTTGGCAGCGGGAAAACTTCTCTCGATGTCCGCGACGAGGGGGAACATAGTGCCCGTGGCCTTAAACGACGCCGGCAACGAGGTGCTGATGCGTCGTGATGATTTCGGGTTTGGCAAACAGGACCGGCTCGAAGTCTGGCGTCTTGAAGGGGCGAAGGTGCGGAAGATTTTTGAATGGGTGCCTTACGGCGACCAAGATGGCCCGGCGCGCGACGTTCGTTGGGCAAGCTACTTGGGCGACGATCGATTGCTCACGGTTAACAACGGCGGGAAGATCGTAATATGGAATGCCAAGACAGCCGAGCCGCTTTCCTGGCTGCAGGCGGCCTCCAATAGCAGCCCGGCCTTATCCCCCGATCGCCGTTACCTTGCCATTGTAGGCGAGAGTGAGCTTGGCATGCTTGATCTTCAAGCGGCCGAGGTGATTGCCCTGGCGCCCGCACCCAAGGAGCACTTTCCCGATGTCAAGCTGGCCTTTACACCCAGGGGAAGCCGTTTGGCGCGTTTGGCTGGGGATAAGGTGCAGGTCTATGACACTGCCACGGGCGCTGTCTATCGGGAGATTTCGCTGGTTGGAACCAATCGTCAGCCTCACGCGGGCCTTCTCTGTCCCAGTGAGGAACACCTACTGGTCGGCAATCTGCTGATCGACATCGAGACGCAGGTCAAGGTATGGGAGTATACGGGGCATGAAGCCGTGGTCCCCTTGGATGAAGGCTGTTGGTTCATGGTAATGGCCAATGGAGCGAGCGCCTTGATTCCGGCTGTGCTGCCGCATCCCGCTGCGGTGGAGCAGATCCAGAAGATGCTCGACGCGCCCGACCTGTTTGTGCTTAAGCCGGGGGCAACGGTCAAACTCGATGTTGCGGGGATTCAAGATCCGGCCGAGCGAGAGAAAGCACGTGATTCGCTCTCCAAGAAGTTGGAAGCCAATGGGTGCGAGGTAGGAGCGAACGGAACCGTCGAATTGGTCGCTACGACCGAGATGGGGCAGCGCCGGGAAATCGCCTACCGTACGTTTGGACGACCATTCGTACAAATGTACATGTTCCAAGAATACCTTTGCCGAATTAAGTTCCGCTGCAAGGGTCAGACCGCGTGGGAGGTGTCATGTGGTAACGCACCGGGCATGGTGCACCTGAAGGAAGGCGAGACGCTCCAGGAATTCCTCCAGCGAAGCGAGCATCCGAATTACGCTTGGTTCAGCACAGTGGAACTGCCAAAACTGCTTCAGAAGCCGTCGAAAGGGAAGTCGTCTGCGATTGGATCTTCGCAAGTGACCATCTCGGGGCTGCGTTGACCCGAAAAACACTCCCTGCGAACAATTTGCCGGATTACAGAGAATAGACAACGAGAATGTTGCTGACGTTCCGCGAACTGTGCGAATTTCTCAAGGCCGACGAGCCCACGGTGCTATCGCTGATTGAAGCGGGCGGAGTCCCACCGCCGGTGAACATCGGCAACAGACTCATCCGCTGGGTCGAAACCGACTTGTTGCGGTGGGTTCAGATGGGGTGCCCGCAATTTCCTCCGCCCACGCCTGAGGAGATTGCCATCATGCTGGAAAAATACCGGGAAGAGCAACAGCGTGCCCCTTCTGACCCCTCCGGATCTGGTTGAGGCCTAGATAGCCAACGAGCGGGCGATACTCTGGCGGAAGGAACAAGAGGAACGTCGAGAGGCCGACGGGCGGGAGGCCGGCAAACAGGAGTTTTTGGTTCAAAACATCCGACGTTAGAGCATCGAGAAACGGGGCCTCAATGATTACATCGGTATCACAAGTCGAGCTTGCGTAGCAGTACAGGCCCCATGACAACGCGTGTGGAGATAGAAAGGGCAATCAGCCGCGCGATGCGGGGTGACCGTCACCGATTCCGTCGCCGGTTGCGTTCGATCGCGGACCGGAAGGCGCCGGAAAGCCTCGCGGGCTTAGCGGCCGCCGTGGAAAAGTCGATTCTCTTGCGTGAGCAGCGTCGTGGGGGCGTACCGCACGTCCGGTACGAGGACGCGTTGCCGATTTCGGCACAGCGTGCGGAGATCGCTGCGGCCATTCGCGAACATCAGGTGGTGATTGTCTGCGGCGAGACAGGCTCCGGCAAGTCCACGCAATTGCCAAAGATCTGTCTGGAGATGGGACGAGGCATCGAAGGCCTAATCGGTCACACTCAGCCGCGTCGCATCGCTGCCCGTAGCGTCGCCGCGCGGATTGCCGAAGAACTGGGGACGCCGCTGGGGCAGCAGGTTGGTTTCAAGGTGCGATTTGCCGAAGCCCTTTCGGCACAGACATACATCAAGCTGATGACCGATGGCATTCTGCTTGCGGAAACGCAGGGGGATCCCTACTTTGATCAGTATGACACGATTATTCTGGACGAAGCGCACGAGCGATCGTTGAACATCGACTTCCTGATGGGGTATCTCAAGCGGTTGTTGCCGAAGCGGCCGGATCTGAAATTGATTATCACATCGGCGACGATCGACGCAGCCCGTTTCAGCAGCCATTTTGCCACGTCGGGCGGCCCAGCGCCGGTGGTCGAAGTGCCGGGGCGGACCTATCCGGTCGAACTCCGCTGGCGCCCGGCGATGGCGGATGAAGAGGTTGGCGAGCCTGATTTTCAGCAGGCGGTGCTGTCGGCAGTGGAGGAGGTGGCAGCCATCGATCGGGGTGACATCCTGATTTTTATGCCGACCGAGCGACACATCCACGAGACGTCGAAAATGCTGCGTGGCCGACCGATCCCGGGGGATCCGAACGGCAACGAGACGGAGATTCTGCCGTTGTATGCCCGGTTATCGATGGGCGAACAGCAAAAGGTGTTTCATCCCGGTTCAAAGCGTCGTATCGTGATTGCCACCAATGTGGCGGAATCGTCGCTGACGGTGCCACGCGTTCGGTACGTAATTGATCCCGGCACGGCACGCGTCAGTCGCTACTCGCCGCGCACGAAGACGCAGCGGTTGCCGATCGAAGCCATTTCTCGGGCGTCAGCCGATCAACGCAAGGGACGCTGCGGACGTGTCGGTCCAGGCATCTGTGTGCGGTTATTTAGCGAGGAAGACTACCTAAGGCGTGATGCCTTCACCGTTCCGGAGATTCAGCGTACCAACCTGGCATCAGTCATATTGCAGACCAAGGCCCTGCGGCTTGGCGCGATCGAGCGCTTCCCTTTCCTCGATCCGCCCAAGCCGGATGCGATTCGTGACGGCTATCGGACGCTGTGGGAGTTGGGGGCGCTAGACGCGAAACGCGAATTGACCGAAATCGGTCGGCAATTGAGTCGGCTGCCGATCGATCCGCGGTTTGGCCGGATGATTATTGCGGCGGGGGAGGAAGGCTGCCTGCACGAAGTGCTGATCATAGCTGCTGCCCTTTCGGTGCAGGACCCGCGGGAGCGGCCGTTGGAAAAGCAGGAAGCGGCCGACGCTTGCCACGCGTTAAGGGCCGACGAGCAATCGGATTTTGTGGCCTATTTAAAGCTCTGGGACTTCTATCACAAGCTGAAAGCCGAACTTTCGCAGAACCAACTCCGCAAGGCCTGCAAACAAAACTTTCTGTCGTACAATCGAATGCGGGAATGGCTCGACGTCCATCGCGAATTAATGGAGTTGGTGCGGCAAGCGGGCCTCAGCCCCGAGGAGTCCAACAAGGCTCCGCGCAAGGCACGCCGCGTGAAGCAAGGGCACACTGAACGGCAGCAATTTGACCAGATACACCGCGCCGTTCTACCAGGGTTGCTCTCGAACGTAGCTCTGCGTGGCGACGGCTACGAATACGCCGTTGCTGGCGGCGGAAAGGGCCACGTCTGGCCAGGCTCCGGCTTGTTCGAGCAGAAACCCAAGTGGCTGGTCGCGGCCGAACTGGTGGAAACGACGCGGCGCTATATGCGCACGTGCGGGAGGATCGACCCCCGCTGGATCGAATCAATGGCAGGGCACCTCGTGAAGCGGTCGTATCACGGCGTGCACTGGGAGGCGGCCCACGCCTCGGCGATGGCTTTGGAGCGGGTCACTCTTTTTGGGCTGACGATCATTCCAGGGCGGCGCGTACACTATGGACCGATCGACCCGGAGACATCGCGACACCTGTTAATCGAAAACGGTTTGGTAGAAGGCCGCATCGAGCCAAAGCCGGCGTTCTTGCAAGATAATGAGGCGTTGGTTGAGGATTTGGAACGCCTACAGGCCAAGCTGCGGCGGCGCGATCTGTTGGTCGGTGATTTTTCGCGGTACGAATTCTACGACAGGCGAGTGCCGGCGGACGTTTACGACGGAAACAGTTTGACGCGGTGGATTCGCCGCAATCCCAATGCGCTAACGATGAATCGCTCCGATTTGTTGCGGGAGGATGTTGGCGACTTGGGGGAAGATCGCTTTCCCGATTCGTTGCAAGTCGACCACCTGACGTTGCCCCTGGACTACGAGTACGATCCTGGCTCGCCAAAGGATGGATTGACGATCAATGTGCCGATTGAGGTTTTGAACCAGGTGGCGTCGGAGCCGTTGGGTTGGCTGGTGCCGGGATTGATTGAAGAAAAGGTGCTGGCGTTAATTCGATCGCTGCCCAAGGCGTTGCGGACCCATTTTGTGCCGGCCCCGGGGACGGCCAAGCAGGTGGCGCCATTGTTGCGTTTCGGCGAGGGAGAGCTGCGCGTGGCGGTAGCAGCGGCCTTAAGCCGCTTGGCCGGCATTCCGGTGCCGAGTGACGCTTTTCAAGAGGATCGCCTTCCGCCCGAACTTCGTATGAGTATTCGGGTGAATGACGCAGAGGGGCGATCACTGATCGCGGGACGTGATTTGGACGCGATCCGTACCGAGCTCGGACGCCAGGCGGCCGAAAGCTTTTCCAAACTGGACGACCCGCAGTGGAATCGCGATGGACTGACCGAATGGGATTTTGGCGACTTGCCGGCGGAGTTGGAGATGTCGCACGGCCGACTGACCGTGAAGGCATATCCAGCTCTGATTGACTGCGAGGGCTCGGTGTCGCTACGACTGGTCGATTCGCCGGCGCGCGCCGAGCAGGAAACGTATTTTGGGCTGCGGCGGTTGTGCTTCCTGGCTGCCAAAAAGGAGCTGAGAACGCAAATTGATTGGCTGCCCAATTTCCGCCGAATGGACGTATATGCGTCGACGCTTCCGGGACTTGACTTGCGGAAGCAGCTTGCCGAACTGTTAGCCGACCGGGCAATGGTGTTCGGACAGTCGGTGCCGGGGAGCCGAATGGAGTTTGAGCAACTCGTTGCTGCGGGCCGGGAGCGAATCGCCTGGGCCGTGCAGGAATTGGCGGGCGTGGTCGGTTCGATCTTTGAGGGATATCATCAGACGCGGCTGGCTATGGATCAACTCGCAAGCCGTGCGAATAAGGCTGCGATTCCTGGCGTGGAACTGAAACTGGGCGGCCGAGCTGTCAATCTTCGTGCGGTCCCAAAAACCTTGCCCGTTCGTTCGCCGCAGGGTCCGGCGGAGACGCCTCGTTGGCAATACGTCATTGATGATATCGGCGAGCAAATTGCCCAACTGATGGATCCGAAGACATTCTCGAAAACGCCGTGGGAATGGCTGCGTCAGTATCCTCGCTACTTCCGCGCGATCTGCGCACGATTGGAGAATCTTCCGGCAGGGCTGCCTCGAGACTGGGAGAAGTTCCAGGAGTTTCAGCCGCGCTGGCAGCTCTTCCACGAGCATTGGCAGCATCTTCAAAGGCAAGGCAGCATTAGCCCGGAAGCCGTGCACCTGCGGTGGATGCTGGAGGAGTATCGCGTATCGTTGTTCGCTCAGAAACTGGGGACCTCGATTCCGATCTCGCCCAAGCGGCTCGATCAGCAATGGGCGAAGCTGCAAACGTAACGCAGGCAAGACCTGGGTGCGGGTGGTTCCGGCGAAGCCGCGGACTCAAGTGCCGCCGGCAACCGTGCGACCGCCATCGACAGGCAGACAAATGCCGGTAACGTAGTCGTTCTCGACGAGGAAAACCACGGCTTGGGCTACGTTCTCAGGCTGGCCGAGTCGCTTCACAAGGGTTCCGGCAATCACTCCTTTCACCTCGTGCTGGGAGACATTGTCGGGGACCATAACGGGTCCGGGTGCGATGCAATTCACTCGAACAGCTGGGTTTCGCTGAGCCAGTTCGACGGCCAGCGTGCGGGTTAACGTTGAAATCGATCCCTTGCTGACGAAATACGAGGCGTAGTTCGGATAGGGTCGCTCGGTGGCCCAATCGCCCATGGTAATAATCGATCCGCCTTCCGGCTGCTTGGCCATGATCAACCCCACGCGAAGGCAGCAGAGAAACGTCCCCAGCGTGTTAATCTCGAAGTGCCGTTGCACGTCGGCGGCCTGCACGTCCTCGAGCCGTTTCGGTTCCCAGATCGCGGCGGCGGTCACGAGAACATTTATTCGACCGAAAGCGGTCATCACTTCGGAAATCAGTTGATCAACTTCCGATTCTCGCGCGAGGTCCGCTTGAAACGCCACGGCCCGCACACCGTGCGATTCAAGTTCCTTGACCGTATCTTGGGCTTCTTTTGCCGAGCGATGGTAATGCACGGCAACGTCGTAGCCGCGCTGGGCAAGCGCGTGAGCCACTGAGTTGCCGATACGATGCTTGCCGCTGCCGGTGATCACAGCTACTTTTCGCTGAGTCATGTCTGCCTCGCTTCTTGAAAGTAATCCGCCAACGCTTGTTGCCACGTCGGCATGACAGGGCCGCCGACTGCATGATATACTGCCAGGTCCAGAACGCTGTAAGACGGCCGTGGCGCCGGTGCTCCATACTCGGCCGACGTGATCGGCAGAACTGACACGTTCATGTCAGCCCGTCGAAAAATCTCGGAGGCGAACTGATGCCAAGTTGCCTCGCCCTGATTGGTGATGTGGTAGGTGCCCCACAAGTTCTTGGCGACAGCAGTTTTCAGAAGAAAACAAAGTGCCTGCGTGAGATGCGGCACGTAGGTTGGCGTGCAATGTTGGTCGTTGACAACCCGCAATTCGCTTCGCGTGTTGCCCAGACGCAGCATAGTGCGAACGAAGTTGGTAGCGCGATTGTCGTTTGGTCGCGCATAGAGGCCGCAGGTTCGTACGATGAGGTGTTGTGGTAACCGGGAGGCCGCCTGTTCACCGGCCAATTTCGATTGTGCGTAAATACCTTGTGGGGAGGTCGGATCCGATTCTCGCCAAGGTCGGTGTGGCGACCGAGTACCACCGAAGACATAATCGGTGCTGATCTGCACTAACGGGCAATCGACGATTTGGCAAGCCTCGACGAGATGTTCGACCGCCGTCGCATTGATGGCCCAGCACTTTTCTGGCTCGCTTTCGGCGCGGTCCACCCGGGTGTAGGCCGCGCAATTGAGGACGGCCTTAGGCTTCTGCGCGGGAATGTAGCGAAGCAGCGAATCACGATTCGTCAGGTCGAGCGAATCGACGTCAACGCCGTAGGCGGAGTCTCCGATTTGCCGGCACAATTCCCGGCCAAGTTGCCCATTGGCTCCCGTCACCAAAATTGTCATTGCTGGCCTCGTTGGCCTAGTTTACGGCGGTTGGCTGTCCTGCCGTCGTCGGTCGCCCGTACTGGATGAAGGCCTCGTACATGGCACGGATGTTTTCCAGAGATGCGTCGGGGCCGACTTCGCCGCAGGCGATAATTCCGCCGGTTGGTCCGCCGCACGCCTCAAACGTGCGGTGCACCTCCTCTTGGACCTCGGCGGAGGATCCGAAGGGAATGACGCGCTGTCGGTCGATATCGGTGCGGAAACTTATTTTCCCACGGGCATTGTTGGCAATCCAATCGTGACCAACCACTGCCACTTGGCAATTGAGGACGTCCACGCCTATTTCGATCAGGTCGCCGATAATGTCATTGATTCGGCCGTCGGAATGGAACCAGACGTCCATGCCGGCGTCATGGACACGTCGGAACATTTCGGCGTAACGCGGCTTGAACAGCCGGCGCCAGACTTCTGGCCGGATCATCAGTCGCCGCTGGTCGCCCCAATCGTCGGCGAAATGCAGGCCATCGTATTCGAGCTCCCTCCACTTGTCGATCCAGCGCAGATTGAACGCCAGCATGTCGTCCATCAGTCGTTGGAGGTTGGCAGACTCGAAAGCGACGTCCATCAAGAAGTTTTCCATGCCGCGGAGTTGCTGGAGTTGCTCGAAGTAGGTGATCCAGGCTCCTCGGGCATACCAGCGGTCGTCGAACCCGCAGAGGTGCCCGCTGTATTGGCGTCCCGAAGGTGGGCCGGCCTTGAAATCGGCTGGCCATTGGTACTTGTCATAGTCGTCGAGATCCTTGATCGGGCAGTCGCAGGGAATTCCGCAAATGCCCATCATCTCCACTCGCCAAACCGTCCCGAAATCGTCGCGCTGTATACCTTGACGGTACACGGCGGGAAACTTTTCCACTGGCAGGTCGTCCATATAGTCCCAGCCGAAATCATCGCGGAATTCCGATAGGATTTCTTGTAGTACTTGGCCGTACTTCAGTTGTGCGGCGGGCAAGACGGCGTGGGAGATTGGCGCTCGGTCAGGATCCTGGCGCTGAATGGCTTTCTTAACGCGTTCTCGGCTGTTCATAGGGGTGTAAGGCAGCGTGGAGTGGCCCCTTGGCGTCGCAATGCGAGCCCAGGAGTCGGAGAGAATGGATACACGTTTTACTGGCGATGGCTGCGACAGTCGGGCCAGCCTCGCTGGCCGGGAAGTATCGCCGGGACCGATTGTCAGCTTTCCGCATGCCAGTGTCAAGCAATGGCAACCTGATGGGCGCAGTAACGGATTGTGCCGTTATGGCCAAGCATGCTTCGCCGAACCAGCGGAGGCTAGACAGTTGGCATTACCGATTTGGATCACAACCAGGTGAACTAAAAGTAGTATGACCGCAACAGCTAGCGTCCACCCATTTTGACGGGGAATCTCCCGCCCGGTCTAGTCGAGTAGAGTAGAGAGCGTCGCCTGTCAGATGGCCGTCAACTATCCGTGATGGACTCGTTCGCCTTGTGGCGTACGGGCGGCATGGTCGCCGACCGAAGCGGGGGTCTGGTCGTGTTCGGCGGTCGACGGATCTTCCGTTTTCTTGTCCATATCCTTCAAGACAAGCCCCTCGTTAATGAACTTTTCCACGTTCTCGACGGTTTGGCCACCAACCAGCTTCTTACGGACCCATCCGTCAGACGTCTTGCGGAACATGACCAACTGGGGAATGGGCCCCCCGCCGGTGATTTCTTCGGCCAACTTGCGGTCCTGATCAGGGTTCACGACGGCAAAAATGACCTTGCGGAGAAGCCCGCGTTCGCGTACCCGGGGCAGGATTGTCTTTTTCATAACCTGACACGGCGGGCACCAATCGGTGGTGACCATTACGACCATTGGCTTGCCCGTTTCGAGCGTCGCTTTGCGAGCTTCGGTATAGCTTTCCGCATTGGTATCTTTGACTTCCGTAGCGGAGAGGAGCATGGCCGTTTGGATTATGGTAGCGCACAGAATCGTCGTCATCGTAAACCTCCTTTGTCGGATAACGCGGAGTCTTAGGGGGGCGGAAAAAGCGGGTGTTTGAGATGCCGAAGGACGTTCAGATTCCTAGTGCGTGTCGTCCGAATAATGTAGCGTGCGGCCGAGATCGAGGGTTTCGAAAGGCAATTGACGCCACAGATACGGGGAACGCGCTAAGCACAGGCATCCGACCCTGGCTGCCTTTCCGCGCGGGGTTGTCCTTAGTGTACCTAGGGAACATGAATTAGCAAGTAGGGAGAGGAGAGTTTTGCGGGTTGCAGAGTGTGGGAGCTATGTTCTTTCCCCGCGAGGGGGCCTGTTCCTTGCGGATAAAACACAATTGCTGTTGTTGAAATCTCTTAATTCAGGTGAGATGTGCAAGCAGACGCATCGAGTTAACTTGCGTAGTCTTTCCGCAAAAGGCGGCTAGGCCAAGAAGCTGGTGCCGTTAAGTTGCCGTGTTGTCAGCACGGACGCCGTTCGATACCTTAAGGAGCCGATCAGCATAAATGGCAGGGTCCTATTCTCTCGCGTTGGTCGAAAGGAAGAGAACCAATGAAGGTCTTGGTCGCCGGCGGCGCCGGCTATATCGGCTCGCATGCCGTTCGCCAATTGCTCGATGCGGGGCACCGCGTCGTCGGGATGGACAACCTGTGCCGTGGACATCGTGCGGCTGTTGACCACCGGGCCGACTTCGTGGAAATCGATTTAGCCAACACGGAGGCAATTGCCCGGCTGCTGAGGGAGCAGGCGATCGACTGCGTCATGGACTTCGCGGCCCTTGCTTACGTTGGTGAATCGGTGACCGATCCCTTGGCCTACTACGCCAATAATACGTCGGGGACGGTCAGCCTCTTACGCGCCATGGATGAGGCGGGCGTCGAGCGCTTGGTCTTCAGTTCAACCTGTGCGACCTATGGTGAACCGGAAACGACGCCCATTGTTGAGACAATGAGGCAGGAACCGGTCAGTCCGTACGGCTGGTCCAAGTGGTGTGTGGAACGCGTGTTGCGGGACTATGCGGCAGCGAATTCGCGATTCAGTTTCGTTGCCCTACGGTATTTCAATGTGGCGGGCGCTGCTGCCGATGGCTCTCTCGGAGAGGACCACGACCCCGAGACGCACCTGATTCCTGTGCTCTTGCTGACGGCCCTAGGGCAACGTGAGAAAGTCACTGTGTTTGGAACCGACTATCCTACGCCGGATGGCACGTGCATTCGTGACTATATCCATGTGGAAGACCTGTGCGCGGCTCACATTGCTGCCATGAACGCGTTGCAGCCAGGCGACGCCCGTTTTTATAACCTGGGCATCGGCCGAGGATACTCAGTGAAAGAGGTCATTGATGCGGCCAAGCGCGTGACCGGGGTGAATTTCCCCGTGGAATTCGGGCTGCGGAGGCATGGCGATCCGGCCGTGTTGTTTGCGAACGCAGACAAGATTCGGTCCGAACTCGGCTGGGCTCCCCGCTATACGGAAATCGACCCGATTGTAGCCACCGCCTGGGAGTGGTTTCGGAAACATCCACGCGGCTATCCGTGAGAGCTGTTGGCCTTTAGCCGTCGCAGCTCGAACAGCAGGCAAATGCCGGTTAGCACTGAGGCCGCAAGGTCGGACGTTGGCAGTGCGGCCCAAACGCCGTCGAGGCCGAAGAAACGGGGCAGAATCAGCGCCGCCGGAATCAGGATCAGCAACTGACGTGAGAGCATTAGAAGCATGGCTTGCCGAGGCTTTCCGATGGCCTGGAAGTAGCTCGCGCCGACGATCTGGAAGCCGACCACCGGCAAGGCGAGTGTCGCGAGTCGCATGGCGTGAATCCCCAGGTTAATCAAGGCCTGATCCTGTCGGTTGAAGAACTGAATGACCTGGGCGGGAAACGCCATCAACACGAGAAAACCGCCCAAGGCGATCGCGCTGGCGACCCCGATGGCCAGTTCCAAAGTCCGTTTGACGCGGTCAAAGCGTTGGGCGCCATAGTTGTAGCCTATGATCGGCTGGGCCCCTTGATTGATGCCGAAGATGGGCATGCCGACGAGCATGAAGACGGTGTAGAGGATGCCCATCACGGAGATGGCCACATCGCCGCCGTATCTTCCGAGCTGATAGTTCATGATGCCTTGCAGGGCCGCAGCCGCCAACTGCATCATGAAGTGCGCGGAGCCGAACGTGACAATTCGCAAACAGGTGGTTGACCGCGGCAGGAGGTTGTGCGTACGGAGTTTTAGGACACTGCGGGGTCCGAGGAAGTAGGCGATGATCCAAAGCGAAGTCGCGGCTTGACCGGTCACGGTGGCCAGGGCTGCGCCCTGCATACCCCAATCGAAGCCGAAAATGAAAATTGGTGCGAGGATGGCGTTGAGAAGGACGCTAATGAGCATCGAAACCATCGCCATCCGCGGGTTGCCCTCGCCGCGAATGGTCGCGTTGAGTCCAAAGGAGATCAATTGAAATGCGGCTCCGAGCGCGATGATACGGAGATAGTCTCGTCCCAGCGGCAGGACGTCAGGGCTGGCGCCGCCGAGTCGCAGGATGGGGTCGACGAACGCAATGCCAACGGCGGTGATCGCGATGGAAGTCAGCGCTAAAAGCGAGCAGACGTTTCCGAGGACCTGTTCTGCCTCACTTTTTCTCTGCTGCCCCAGATAGATGGATATCATGGCGGTGCCGCCGAGGCCGATCAGCATCGAGAAGGCGAGCACGACCAGCATGAAGGGGAAGGCGACAGTAATGCCAGCGATTCCCGGCGCGCCCAGCGCATGCCCGATGAAGACCCGATCAATCAAGTTGTACAAGGCCTGCGCTACCATGCCGACAATTGCCGGCAACGAGAACTGGAGTAGCAACTGAGAGATGGGCGTTTTGCCCAACTGGTCGGAACGATCCATACGGGGGCGCCGTCAAGATGAATGGTGGGCTGCACTCGGAAGTCGGTCGGCGACGAACGCATACGATAACGGTAAGCCCGGCGCGGCACAATCGGAGTCCGCCCGCATTCATTGACACCTGCCAATTGGGTAATACAATATACTTCTTTGTGTTACCGATCGTGTGCCGAACGGCAGAAGTGAGATCAGGTCCAACATGTTACGGGAGATTGCGGCCAGCTACCGCCATACCAGGGATCACGCTCTTCGTCGCCGGATCCTCCTTGTCTACAGTTTCCTGGTGGTTCTCAACGTTGGGGCCTGGGCACTCGCCTTTCTCGTGTTCCGCGAGCACGCTACCGCGTTTGGCGCCTGCCTATTGGCTTACGGCTACGGGCTGCGGCACGCCGTGGATGCCGACCACATTGCGGCAATTGACAACGTCACCCGCAAGTTGCTCCAAGAGAAGAAGCAGCCGGTTGGCGTGGGCTTTTTCTTCTCTTTGGGGCATTCGACCGTGGTGATCCTCCTGTCGCTGGTAGTGGCGCATGGCACGGGCTATGTCCGCCAGCACTTTCCCGAATTGAAAGCGGTCGGCGGAATGATCGGAATCTCCGTTTCGGCGGCCTTCCTGTTGCTGATCGCCGTCATCAACTTCATGATTTTCGTGGAAGTGTTCAAGCGTTTTCAGGCCGCCCGTCGGGGACAAATCGAGATCCACGATGCATTGCACGACATGCTTGCCGGCGAGGGACTTGTCCCCCGATTCCTGCGCAAGATCTTCGGATTCGTGAGCCAGAGTTGGCACATGTACTTCGTCGGCTTCTTGTTTGGTTTAGGTTTTGATACGGCGACGGAAATTGCCCTGCTGGGACTCGCCGGCACTCAAGCAGCGCAGAGCGTGCCGCTGTGGTCGATCATGATTTTCCCTCTGCTATTCACTGCGGGTATGTGCCTGCTCGACACGACCGATGGAGTTGTGATGCTGGGGGCCTACGGTTGGGCTTTCGTGAAACCGGTGAAGAAGCTGTTCTACAACATGACGATCACCTTGGTTTCCTTCCTCATAGCGTTGGTAATCGGCACGCTGGAGACGTTAAGCATCATTGCCTCGCGGTTTGAATTGAGTACTGGCTTCTGGGCGTACGTCAACGATTTTGGGGAGGCCAGCACGCACATCGGCTACGGAATTGTCGCCCTGATGATCGTCAGTTGGGCGGCGTCGATGGTGATTTACCGGCTGGCCCGCCTGGATGAGTTGGAGGAACAGCTTGCACAGCCAGAAGCGGCAACACCGTGACGCATTCGAGGTATCGCCTTGGCCGCCCGGACGGGCCTCCATGGAGACCCTTGGAGTCAATTGGGCTGTATCCTGCCGCGAGTGCTGAATGTTAAACGGCGGCGGCAACTCGCTGCTCGTGGGCGGCGAAAGCCCGTTCGGCAAAGTCTCCCACCACGTTGCCGAAGGTTTCGTGTTGCTCCCAAAGACTCATGTGCCCGGCCGGCGAGAGTTCGAACGATTCCGCTGAAGACAGGGCCCGTCGAATCGTCAATCCGGCGTCGGGGCGGGTGATGCGGTCATTTGTGCCAGTGACGACGAGTGCCGGAACGGCGATCTCGGGCAGCAAAGCTAGGACATCGTCAAAGGCGAAACTAGCCAATGCTCCTCTGGCGACGCGGCGAGGATTTCGTAAACAGCCAAGACAAGTAATCGACTTGACCACGCGTCTGCCGGCCAGCGAAATTTGTCGCGCGGATGAAGAGATGTTGCAGGCCACTCAAACAATTGAGCCATCCGATGAACCAGATCACGGGCCAGAAGGCGATGAGACAATGATGCGATACCGCGGGCCTAATTGCCGTTTGAGGTAAAACCATTCCGTGCTGTCGACGGGCCAACCGTGGGTCAAAATCATTGTCGGGCCTTCTGCCAGACCCTAAAACTCGACCTGCAACTCACTGCCGTCGGGGCGCAAGACTCGCCGCCACCTTCCGCTTCGAGCAGCAGTGGGCTCGGCGAGTCCGTCGGAACCTAGCAGGGGCAACAGGAGGAGCCGACCACTGAGAATGACGGCTGCGAGCAACGACAGCCACGCCGCGACCTGATAGTCCTGGAAAGTCCATAGGGCGATTGCGATGCCGGCTAAGAGGATCGCAAGACCTACGAAAAACCGAACCCATACGTCGGACGAGTTGGCATGTCTGTCCATTAAACTGCCCCTTTTCTTCCGCCCGAAAGTGCAAACCGTGCGCCACGAGCAGAAGACAAAACGGATCACGGCCGCAAGCAACACGGCATGCCGAGAGAACTCGTTCATTCAAACGGGCAGATGATCAGCCCGCTATTCTGGGGCGGACGAATTGATAGAGACGAGTGTTACATAGCTTTCCGACTTCGCACGCTCCGCCCGTGTGGCGCAGGCAGTAGGCAATTCGCTGAGCGAGCCCGCGTTGTACGCCGAGGGCTTCGGCCAGGTGCCCAGTATGGAAGGGTTGCGGCAACGGAGCGTCGATGAGTCGAAGGAGATCGCTCGCCAGCCGCAAACGATACGTTTTGAGCACTTGGACGAGTTTTTGGTCTTCCACCTCATAGTCGTCGCGACGCCAACGTCTTCGGCGGCCATGCCCGGGATAGCGATACTCCTCGATCTCGATGAGGGGTGTTTCGATCGTCAGATTGCGGTGTGGGAAAACCCGAGTGAAATGCACCAGTTGGTCAAAAAGATCGAGCACGGAGCCACGCTTTGGACTCAAACGGCGCGAGCGGATCGAGCCGTCCTTCCTGGCCAATTTGATGAGAGTCTTTCTCACCACGATCGGTCGTACTACCACGACCGGATGATCGCGGAGCAGGATTCGGACCTTGTCCCGAATGGCGGAAAGCGAGCCGAGCTGGACTTCTACCAGTTTGCCTTCCGAAACGACGTCGATACGATGAGTCCCAAGCCGCACCTCAAACTGCGGGTGGTTACCGCCATACAGCATCTTCAGATCGCGATGCAACGACGTTTCCACGGCGGTCTTCTCGTAGATACGGCCTCACGACAGATCACCCGCTGTTAAGCCTTATCGTGCCGAGGAAATGAAAAAGTCCACAACTTCTGCCCTTCGTGCCTGCAAAGCAGCCTCCGGGGGCCCGCAGGGCGTCGGCCGAAGGAAGGGGGAGCGACCGCTAGCGGCCCTCAATCGGAAGGGATATACTAAAGGCGATCTGCCCGTGTCTCTCCTATCTTCGGTGTTCCATGGAATGCAAGCAGACGAAGAATCTTAAGCAGTGCACGTGTAGCTATGAGGCCTGTCCCCGTCGGGGGCTGTGTTGTGAGTGTGTCAGCTATCATCTCAAGGCCCGGCAATTGCCCGGTTGCTTTTTCCCACCGGATGCGGAGCGGACATACGACCGCTCCTTCGCCCATTTCGCCCGGCTTGTAACATCGGGGAAACTCGGCTAAAGCGTGCTGCGGGCCGATTAGGGGGGCGAGGTATCGGGGAGGTTTCTCGGCGTTTGGCCACGATCGAGAAGAGAAAGAAAGCCGCGAGCGGCGGGGTCGTCGGGCAATGTGATCGCCAGGAAGCGGTAGAGGCTGCGTAACTGGTCCCGAGTGGTCGGCGAAAGCTGAGCGAGATGCTGCAGGCGACGATTTCGCAATTCTTCGCTGATCAGGCACATGGCCAGAGTGTTTTCGACGTCAAAACCGATCTGGAACGAGCGGGCGCGGGATTGTCGGTCGCCGATATCCGGTCGCATTACCGATTGGCGTTCCGCCGAGTGCACCGCTCCCAAGTAGTGTCCCAATTCATGCACCAGAATCTCCAGTCGCTCCGCATCGGCCAATTGGCGGCCCCATTCCCGGATCAGAATATGGGGACAAAATGCCCCACGAGTCCCTCCCATGTGTTTGTCATCGCGAAGCGTGTGATATTGCCCAGTGAAACCGATTGCCAGTTGAGCGGGAGTTGGGGCGACCTCGCGTTCAAACTCGCGGAGGAGTGTTTCCATCTTGTCGGCACGACTGTCTGAACGCCACATGGCGACCGCCACAACCGCGAGCCGGATCTGACAGTGACGCTCGATGATCTCCGAGGCCTCGGAGAGGCGTTGCCTGTATCGCTTCTCCCAGATCCGCTGCACGGTCGGTTCCTTGTCATCAACCACGATCTTCACGGAGATCATGCACGGTGGTTTGTTCGCTGGTAGGACGTTTGACGCTGCGATCGGAGATGGGGGCATGACCGGAAGCGGGTGGCGTGACAATTCCGTCTTGCCGTCTTTGGTCTGGAAACAATAGATGCCGTTAGGCCGAAGGCGGTAGGATGGTCCACGCGGGCCATCTATGATGGCCACGCCTATCTCCGCCGTAGTCGGGACCGGCAGAACTTGGCCGGGGCGGAGGTCATGGAGCGACTGCCCCGCGTCTGCCGCAATCACGACGAAATGAACGGTCGCCTGGGTCTGATTACCAAGGACAACCACCCCGGCGCAAACCTGCGACGTCCATAATATGGTGATCAGAACAAGTCCCAGGCTGCAGACAAGGCCGCGGCGAGTCATTTCAGCAATTCTACCGGCAGGCTTCAGAACTCGATAGGACAGGGGCTAAGATCGCTACCGGGGCATCGTAAGGTCTTCTCCCTGCGTCACAGCCTCCTCGTTAGCGATCGCGCGTGGGACCTGTTTCAGACCCCCTGACGCTTCCAAGGAGGCATTCTTGCCAAAATGGGCTGCGACGCCGGAACAAGAGGGATTTCCCTCTGCCGGAAGTCGCAAGCCTTTTCTAAAGGGAAAGGACGCTACACAAGTGTGAACTTTGCTGCTAGCTTGTCTCCCGCTCCGCCTCCTCCTCTTCACGGAGCGACCACTCGGCCCCCTTCTTGGCCAGCCAGAAGCAGGCGGCCGCAAGGACGACGAACATCACCAGGCCCAGCGATTGCCCGCCGGACCCTTGGAACCAGTCTGTCTCTTTGCTTTGAAGGAAGAAGTCTCCGCTGGTCTTCGCCGGTTCGAGCCAGAATCTTTCGCCAAACTTCGCGATGTACTGGATCGGTGCATTAAGCTTGGGCTGACGGAGGATCGCCGGCACAAGCCCGCCGAAAATCGCCGCGCCAGCCATGAGGCCGGAAGCAATCAAGATTCCCTGGCCTTCACGGGCTTTGCGCACCTTCTCGGTGCGACCGCTGCGATTGACCAGATAGGCGACGAAAGCGCCGCCGAGCGTGGCCATGTTAATCGAGATCGGCAGGTACATGCCCAGGGCAAAGGCCAACATGGGAACGCCAGCCAGATAGAGGACAATCGCCATGAAGCCGCCCAGCCCGTAGAGCAGCCAGGGTTGGTTGGCGGGATCGGCCAACAGCCCCTTGGAGACGGCAGAGATCATGTTGGCCTGGGGAGCAGGCAGGATCTTGCTGTTGGAAACCAATTGGCCGGTGGCCGGATCCGTTACCAGAAAATGATACGCGTTGTCCATTAGGGGAATCACAAAGGCCACGACGAGCGAAGCCACGATGATGCCGGCGAACTTCCACACCTCCTGATTCCTCGGCGTAGAGCCGATCCAATAGCCAATTTTGAAGTCCGTGATCAGCGCACCGGAGGTGGAAAGCGCGGTGCATACGGCACAACCGACGATGAGCGCAATGATCATGCCGCTATTGCCCGTCACACCCGTTGCCACCAACGCCAAGATGGTGAGCACTACGGTGATCAGGGTCATCCCGGACACTGGATTGGTGCCTACGATCGCGATGGCTTGCGCGGCCACGGGCGTGAAGAGGAACGAGAGGATGAAGCCGACCGCGGCCCCAACCGCGGCATAGCCGATGCTATTGACCATCGGAAAACCTTGGCTTGCTTCTGCCCCGTTGCCTCCCCGAGCCACCACAAAGAACAGCAACGCCATCAGCACTGCTGAGCCGAGTTGGATCAAGAGCACCATACGAGGTGAAATATCGGTCTGGGTCCTTGGCTCGGATTGCTGATGGGTGCCTTTGAATCCTTTGAAGCCGAGGGCCATCGAACCGACGACGATCTTGCCCATCCGCAGGATCCCGATCAGCCCCGATACGGCGATCGCGCCAATGCCAATCTGTTTGACAAAGTCGTCGAAGATCTTTTCCGAACTGTAGCTTGCGATCAGGTAAGTTTTTCCCGCGTAGGCGAACTGGGGGGCTTGGGATCCGAAGACGTACACCAGGGGCACCAGCACCAGCCAGGCGAAGAGCGAGCCGGCGGCGATCACCGCCGCGTAGCGCAAGCCGATGATATAGCCGAGGCCAAAAAGCGCGGCCGTGCCATTCATCGACAGGTCGAGCCGCATCGTCGACATCCGCTCGCCTAATGGCCCGAACAAGGCTTTGGTGGTCACGGTCGGATTCCAGGCACGCAAGCCCTCGACAAGGAAGTCGAAGATCGCTCCGAGGCCAAAGGCGGTTAGGAGGACTTTCCCGGCGCTGGCCGAGGTATGTTCGCCCGAAACCAGAATCTCGTTGATCGCCGTTGCTTCGGGGAACGGCAGTTCGCCGTGCAAATCTTTGACGAAATACTTTCGCAGGGGAATGATGAGCACGATCCCCAAGAAGCCGCCGATCGCGCAGGCGAGGAAGATTTGCCACCACTGGACGCTGAGTTGGTTGATATAGAACGCGGGAATGATAAACGCTGCCCCAGCGGCCACGACCCCCGCCGCCTGGCCAATCGACTGCACCATCACGTTCTCAAGGACCGTACTCTTGCCGCCCGGTTTCAGACCTTTGCGACCAAAGAAGATTGCCATGATCGCGATCGGGATTGCTGCTTCGATGGCGTTGCCGGCCCGAAGTGCCATGTAGATGCAGGCGGCCGAGAAGACCAGGACCATGATCAGGCCCAGCGTCACCGACCAGACCGTCACTTCGGCTCGTCGGTCCTCGGCGGGCACGATCGGACGATATTCCTCGTCGGGGGCGAGCTTGGTGTAGGCATTGCCGGGGAGTATCTTGCTGGGTTTTCGCGAGCCGGTTGTTTCCATGTTTGACCAGTTTTGCTAAATGGGCAATGAAGCGATGTGGCAAGATGGCACCCTGGTAGTCCAGGGAAACGATCGTCCTATCTTAACTTTTCGAGGTTGTCCCTTCCAGGGAGCGGGGCAGGTAAAACCAGGGAAAACACGGCCGATGATGGGCGGCGACCGCGCTGGAACGGCAAAGCTCGCTTTGCTTACCTCCATTGCCAGCGGACGGACTGCCGCATCGCTCAGTGCCCGGGAGAAAACGGCACAAACTCAAAGGCCGTGAAAAGGACGTCGATCGGCCCTCGGTTTTCGACACTGCCGAAGAACAGGGCGAGCTCGCGGATGCCGCGGAGCACCGGAATGGCCGGCAACGGAATCTCGATCGTTCGCTCCTGGTCGTCCGTGGCGAGGAGACTGGCGGAGTCCAAGAAGATTTCGTTCGGAATCACTCCCGCCTCTTCCAAAGCAAATTCTTTCTTGTCGAGGCGGATGACCGCTCGCTCGATTGGATGTTGCAACCGATAGCGAATTCTCAAAATGCCGCCGGATAGGCTCTCACCATTGGGGTTGGGGAGGACAAAGGTGAGGCCGGCTTGACCGACGTTGTTGCCATGGAGTCGCAAGTTTTTTGTGTCGCGGGTGGCGAGCACTTTGCTTCTGTCCGGCGTCCACGCGATGGCCTTGGTTTCTTGGCCCAGCAGGTCGAGAGGCTTGCCGGGTTGGTAGAAGGATGCCAACGACGGGCCCAAACTGCGCGACTCCAGATATCTGGCCATGTTTTCCGAGGCCGTGTCCAGGCAGCCAAGGATCAGCGACAGCACGTGCGCGGTGGTCTGAAAGCGGACGACTTTGCCCGTTGTCACATTGAAGCCTTCCCAAGGGCCATGATCGGAAAGCATCCGAGATACCTTGTCCCAGCGTTCCTTCAGCATCCGTTCCACGCCGTCCGACGATATCGCATAGGCGACGCCGAGAGGATACAGCGACGCGACGTCGGTGATGCGGGGAGTTGGACTTACGGTGATTTCGGGAATACCGATCGCGCCGGTGTATTGGCTGTTGTAGCCCGTGTAGGATTCGGAGAGAAAACCGGGCAAGCTGTGGCGTTTTGAGAAGTCCAGCTCGATGTCGACCAAGTTCCTCAGAATGAGCCTCCAGCTGGGATGACGCATCTCGCCCATGAATAGGCTGAGACCGAGCGCTTGGAAGGCCGACCCTTCCCATGGAGCGAGCGCATAGAGGACGCGACCGTCGGCCATCCGATACGGTTTGATCTTCATGCCCAGATTGCCGATGGCGCTGTGCGGCAGGCCGTAGCGGAGCACGACAAACATGGTCGGGCCGCGAAACTCGTTCACCAAGTAGTCGGAGTGGCCAACTTTCCACTTCCCTCCCGCGTCCTCCCATCCAAAGTATCGGCCGCTTGACGCGTTCCAGCCAAAGCGGAAGAGCCCAGTTCGGTCATCAAACAAGAACTGGTAACCGGCGCGCTGATCTTCGAGAAACAGTTCAATTTCCTTGCGAATTTCCGCGGCGGCGCGATTGCCGCGGAGGGATGGGCGGAGGAGGGCACCACTGGCACTGGCCAGCGACGCTGACAGGTTCGCGTTATCGCCGTAGGCGACGGTGACAATTCGCCGATCGAGGAGTTCCATCACTTGACGTCGGGTCGCGTCGTCGGCAAAAGGCGCCAGCGGACCGGTGAAGCCGGCACAGCCGTAATGATCGCCGCGCAGGACCACTCCTTCCCGATCATGGTTCTCGGGAGCGATCCATCTCTTTTCTGTCAGTGCTTGCCAGATAGCCGCACCCTTTTGTGTTCCGAAAACGTTGAGGAAATCCTGTTTGGCGACTTCCCGAGCGAGCGGCCCGTTGCGTCGGTTGCCCTCAAATCCCAGGAAATTGCCGAGCAAGCCGCTTGCGCTGACCTGGGGATCGTGCTGGTCACGGCGCAGGCTGCGCAGGACGCGAGCCAATTCAACGAGGGCGTGCTCGGGTGAGATGTAGGGATTTTCGGCCTGCCCGGCGGCGATATTCGCCAGCAATTCCGTCCAGGTGCCGATGGCCGTCAGTTGGGTAAAGGAGCGAAGGTAATGGCCCTGCTGTGGATCTTGATTCCAGCCCTCGACGGGGTATCCGCTCGCGGCGTCGATTGTTCCCTGACCGGGGCGGATGTAGAGAAAGGCGTTTTCGATGAGCGCTTGCATGTGCGGATGGTTCGTGACGATTGTGGGCCAGGGCACGTGAGTGTGGCCGAGCGTATTGGTCGTGGCATCTGACTCCCAGGCAATACCGGGTATGGCAAGGCCCGCTACGATCGCGGCTGCTTGTACTAGGGGCGTAATCGACGGAATCAGAGGTCTCTTCATTGCAGCAATTTTCCTTGTTACGATTCGTGCAGTTAAGAACGTCAGCTCAGAGGACTCCTGTCCCAACGCTGTATTACGTTGTTCACCAGTAAATTGCCCCGAGGCTCGTGCATGTCTTGAGGCAGTACGATTTGGCCATCGACTAATCGTGCGCCGATGACCCCTTCATAAGCCTCTCGTAACATCCATGCAGCGGCTCCGGTGTAGCCATTCCAGATCATTCTTCCCGGCTCGAAGGCAGTGAGCATATCGGCCGCCTGCTTGTTTGGCTGCCCGCCGTACCGCTCGATTTCTTCGGGGGATGTGTGGGGGAGCGGGGAGATCTTTCGCCACAGCCGGATGGTGGTGTCGCGGTACCGGCGGGCCCCGTTCAGATCGCCCTCCGCGTCGCATCGCTCGGCCAACAGCCGTGCTGCCTTGATTAACCATTGCACGCCGTGGCAGTACATGCCATTTTCGCGGACTCCTTCCGGATAGCGGCAACTGCGTCCGAGATAAGGTTTCGAGTCTTCCCGCAGCGCCGGCCAGCCAAGCAGGATCAAGTTGTCGCGTTCGAGGATGCGGAGCGCCGTATCGAAGAAGACGCGGGCGCGCTCGGGATTCATGTTGGCGATCACCGCCCAGGCGGCAGTCAGGGCGTCGATCTCCCAGATGCCGCTGCCGCGAATGCCAATCTCGGTGCCGTCGTCGTGGATGGCCCTTAAATAGCGGTCGTCTCGCCAAGTGCGTTCCAAGGCGGTGTGCAGCGAGGCCAACTTCTCCTGGTAATGGGCTTTCCGCGGGGGGCTCCTCTTCTGCTCGACGTGTTCGATCAAGCGCGTGAGGATGGTGTAAAGGAATAGCCCAAGCCAAACGCTTTCGCCGCGTCCCTCGCTGCCGATCTCATCCAGACCGTCGTTCCAATCGCCCGAGCCGATCAACGGCAAGCCGTGGGTCCCCATTCGCCGGTCAAGCACCAAATCCACCGCTCGCAGCACGTGTTCGAAGAGTGGCTCTTCCTCCGCCGAGCGATGCGGAAAGAAGCCGATTCCATCCTTCGCTCGCGGTAAGGGCGGCAACGGGGTCTCGGCCGTCAGGTAAGGAACGGGTTCATCCCAAATGGCACGGTCGCCAGTCATTGCGAGATAGTCGACCGCCGCCCAAGCGAGCCAGAGAAGGTTGTCCGAGGCGTGAGATCGCAGGGCGAAACCGGTTCGGTCGTCCTGCAAGCGGAAGAACCAGTGGACAACGTCACCTTCGCGGAACTGCTGTGCCGCGTGCAACAGAACTTGCCGCCGCGCCAGCCGCGGGTCAACCCAAATCAGATTCACGGCGTCCTGGAGTTGATCGCGGAAACCGAACGCGCCGCTGGCCTGATAAAATCCTTTCCGCGCCCAAATCCGTTCGGCTAACGCTTGATATTTTAGCCAATGTAGGTAGCCATCGAACTCGGGATCCGAGGTCTTGACTTGAAGGGTATTGATCAAATCGTTCCACCAGGTGCGGGTCTTTGCCAGGCTTTCTCTGGCACGAGCCACGTCCCGCAATCGGGCAATTACCGCGTCGGCCTGGGAGCGGTGGTTCGCTTGGCCGAGAATGACCGATACTGTGACCGATCCGTTGGCCGGGACCGCGAGTGTTGTCAGAAGCCCCGCGATCGGTTGTTCGTCATCGATGCTGTCGGCGGATTGATCACCACTTTCCACAGCGGCCGGATGGGCGACGGAGCGGCCAGAGCCAAAGAACTGCCCACGGTGGGTCGCGATCTGTTCAATACTGTGCGACATTGCAGCAAATGCTGGCCCTGAGCGGAAGTTGTTACGCGGGTTCTCAAAGAAAATCGCGCCGCTATCACGATCGTGAGCCACCGTGAGCGGACCAGCGTTCTCCGGATTGTCCGCCAACGCCATCTCAAAGTACGCCCCCAGCCGAAATCGTTTGCTATTTGGGCTGGTATTGGTGATGGTCAGTATGTATACGCCTGCCGGTTCATCAGGCGGGACAAACGTGACGAGTTCTGTGGTGAGGTCCTCACATTGCATCTGGAAAGTGGCTGTCCCATCGACGCCAAACGCGACTTCATACTTCGCCCGTTTATCGCGCAACGGCAGGTAGGTTGGCGAATACCACCGGTGCGCGTCGAGGTCGTAGAGATACAATGCCTCGGAAGGCGCCTCTCGTGTCGCGGTGTCGGCCCATTCAGTTGTGATACGGTTGTGCTGGGCGTTGACGCTGGCCGAGGAGTGCAGCCCGCGATTGGTTACTGAAAGGACGTGCCCCAGCGCATTGGACATCGTGTGGTCGAAGGGCCGTGGCGTGAAAGGGGTATGGATTTGCAGGACGCGCCCCTGACTGATCAGGTCATAGTATGGCTGGGGCGTGCCGGGCGGAATCGAGCCGTGCCCGATAGTCATTCGCTGGGACGGCGCCGTTTTGTGGGCCCGGTCGCTAACAGGGCGTAAGTGGCGGTGAACCCAATTGTGTGCTTCCACCTGATTGCTTGCACAACCGATGAGCAGACGAAGCGACGCTGTGGCATGAGCGGCAAGCGGAATCGTCACGCGCAAACTGCCAATTGGATCGAACGTAGGACAAGGTTCGCTGGCTCCCGGTCTCACGAAGGCATCAGGCGCATCATTACGTTTAGTCAGGCAGTCGGGAGACCAGATACTGCCGGCGCGACCAATGAAATCGACACGGGAAGTTAGGAAGCCGTCGGGCGGCCGATCGGCGGCCAAAATGCCCAATCTCCGGGTTAGTCGATGCCATGCCAGTACGCCATTGATCGCCGGATCGTACGACAGTTCGGGAAAAAGGCGGTTGTACTGGGTGTGATTGCGATCGGCCGCCGGCGCGTTCAGAACCCATTCCAGATAGGGCACGGCGTGCAGTGCACGCGTTCTGGCTTCGAGGTTGTCCAGCCGAATGTCCCATATTTCAGCGGCAACCTCGGAGGCCCTTTCGACCAGACGAATCGTGATCGTTGTGCGAATTCCATTGGCCACGTTGGTGATGAGAAGTTCGTCAGGACTTCCTTCGATACGGCTCTTCGCGAAGAGTTCACTCGGGTAGTTTCCAACCACGGGCCAAGCGTGAGAGTGCGAGTCGTCGGACTCCGCCAGGAAGAACGCCCGACCGGCGGGATCGAAGCCTTGATAAGACGGTCGGGTAACTTCGTGGCCTAGTCGGGGCAGTGTGCTTCGAATCTCACCATTGGTCCGTGCCCTCACACTGTAAGTATTGCCCAGCAGTACAAATTCTGTATCCCCCATAGCGTTGTCTTTCAAGCGAGAACTCATGAGGCGACGGGCGGTGAGGCTAAGCAGAGACACGATCGCGATCGCCGCAAAAACGAGAGCCGCCAAGTAGGAGCTTGGCATGGTTAGTAGCGAAGTCGCGAGGCCATGCGAGGACCGTTGGATTGCCTCGGAATGGGTCCAGGCCCAATCCCATTCGGCCCCGACAGGAATGTAGAACGGGATCAACAGCGGCGCCCAGGTGGTGAAGCGCTTGATGCCGTCGGGAATATAACGACCAGTGGCCGCTGGACCAATGAACTCAGCAGTCTTTTCGTCAAGGCGGTCCATGCCTAAAAAACTGAGGTTGATCAGCGTGGCGACACGGAGACCCATGTGATCGAGCCAGATGAGAATCCGGAAGAAGTCGTAGGCCAGCACCCACATGAACACGCGCAGACTCCATTCATGGAAGTGCGAAGAGCTCATGGTTAGGCTGTTGGAAATGCAGAACAGCGTGCGGACGGCGCCATCCTGGTTGTACCAAGTTGGCACGGGCATCGGGCGGAGAAAGGTGAAGATGATTGGAGCCATCCACAGCCCCCAGCGAAGGACGTGGATGGTCCCGTCGGTTAATTCGGCCGCACCCTCACGACTGAAGATTCGCTGCAAGGGGGTCCAGCGACGCTCGAAGAGCGCTAACAGTAAGGAACGGTTCAGGGCGAAGAGCCAGGCGGCGATTCCCCAGCCGATTACCCCCTTCAGAGCTTCGTTGAAGAGTAATTTTGCTCCGCCGGCGTACGCACCAAGTTCGATTCGTCCCCATTTGCTCAGCAAAGGATAGAACTCGTCGGGGATCGGTTTCAGATTGAAGCTGGTGTAGAGTCTGAACTTGTTAAGAATGATGGGCACCTGCGCGGAGTCGAGGTAGAATCCCAAACCAGCTCCGACGAAGCCTCCCAAAGAAACCTCGACGAGATAAGCGCGCCAAGTACGGATGCGACCGCGGTGCCGCAGTGCCAGGAAAATATCACGCGCTAGGCTGATTCCGGCGTAGACCGCGGCGCCAACCGCAAAGCCATAGATAATCCGCCATTCCGTGGCCCAGACGAAGAAACCGTTGGCCAAGGCGTGCCCTGCGGCCAGCCCCGCAACAAGCCCCCGTAGATAAAGCAGTGGTGTTCGGTAGGCACGGCCTAATCGACCGAAGAAGGAGTGACTGCCGTCAAAACTTTCGATGATTGTCTTCAGCAGGGGCATTGCCAATGCGCCGGCCAGCGACATGAGCAACCACGGAGCAGCGTGATGGGATTGCACCAAGAGCGGCAAGTGGGTCGAGGCGTTCAAAAGGATGAGGATCGCGACAAAGATTCCGCTGAAAGTCATCCCTTTATACAAACCACTCCTGGCGTGCCGAAGGATCGAGGTCGCTGTTGGAGCCGCTAATCGAATTCCATCGAGCACAACGCCGGTAAGCATGAAAACGAGCGCCCAAAGCGCCCCTTGCGAAAGCATAGTGGCTGTCAGTGCCGCAAACGGATGCAGCGCTGCCGGCAAAGCCACGAGACCGGAGCCGAGGTCCGCCATCCAGGGAGCGGCAATCGCTGCGACAGTAATCGTCAGCAAGGCCGCGTGAGCTCGAATGTCGGTCAGCAGCCGCCTTGCGATCGTGAGGAAGACAGCGTTGCACACGAACTCCATGAAGCCCCACAGCAATACGACTCGGCCGGCGTAAGCAGCCGCAGCCGGCCCAGGCGCCAGTAAACCGCCGAAGACCTGGTTGCCGATCGCGGCTGCCAGCGATGCCGACGGCAGTGCCAGCAGCAGGCCGAAGGCATAGGGTGTGGCCACAATAACGCTGCTCGCTACCTTGGTCAGGTGTTTGCCCGAAGACAGGAGCATGTACGCATTTGCGAAGTGATATAGCAGGACGAATGCAGTTGCCCCCGCGTTGCTTAGGGCGAGCAGGTCGGAGGTCTGTCCGGGTGCCTGCCATAATGCTTGGGCGCTCGACGACGCGGCGAATACACCCGTTACCAGCGCATCGAAAAACAGCTCCGTGGCGGTCCAGAGTCGTCCGACGGCGGCGATCCGCCAGAGTTGCCCGACGGCGGCACCGGCCAGGGCGATCATCAGATAGGCATGACCGCCCTCGAGAACCGGCATGGTTCCAAGCCACTGGACACCTAATGCGAGCGTGATGGTCGATACTGTGGCGGTGGCAAAGGCAATGTCCTTTGCAAAGAGCCCGCTAGGGAAGCTGCAATGGGGCACGACCGGCGCCTGCGGCGCCCGTGATCGAAAGGAAGACCAAGTGCCGCGGCAGATGAAGTGGGACGCGACCATTAGCGCGGCGGCCACCAGGCTCATCACGGCTACCGCGGCGAGTCTTCCGGGTTTGGAGAGGTGAACCGCTTCGAGCCAGGTTGCACGATCAAATTGCCAATTGATGCAGACGCTACCCGTCGTGACCGGGCCGTCGGCCGGGGAGTTTACAAGGAAGACAATCTCCGATAGTTCGCCGATTTGTTGCCAATTCACCGGAACTCGCCGCACTGATTCCTCGGGAGTCAAACTCAGAGAGAGGCTTTGTGTCCCGGCGGAGCCCTTGATCTCGACTGTCGCCCTCAAGTGGGGGTAGGCTTCGGTCGCTCGAACGCGGACCGTGATGGTCTTGGCGAGGGCATCTGTTAGCTCCGAGGGATACTGTTTAGACCAAATTCCAGCCGATGAGGATGGCTGTAATTCAAAAGCCAGCCTGGCAATGGTTTCCCCGGCCGGCGCGTCGGACGGCACCGCGACTTCGGCTCGGGAGGTGCCAAGGTTCAAAACCCCAGATTCCTTTGCACTCGCCAAGTCGATTGGCTGGCGCGGTTCCCCAGCAAGGGCGAGAGCGGCGAGCGACGGGACAATCCCGACGAGCGTAAGCAGACGCGCAGCCAGCGGCGCGAACAGAAAATGAGTCAGCAAAGGCACGGATGTACGAAAAGTGAATAGAGTTCAGGCGGGTGAGCGAAAGGGCGGAGGAGTGCTACTGATGTCAATGAAAGAGAATGTCCTAGAGCACTATCCTATTTTACTTGAGGTCGGGTTCGATGACGAGCGCGAGTTTCCAAGATAAAGAGAAGACTGGGAATATTAAAAGCGAAGGATGCAACAAACGTCGCTGCGTATCCTGCTTCGGAAATGCTTACGCCAAGGCGAGGAGAAATCGTACGCCTTCTAGAAAATTGTCCGATCTGCCGCGGCACGTCGCATTGGTAGTCTGACGGCTGATCGCACGTTGTTTTTTGAATCGAAGCCCTGCGCCAAATCGATGCCGCAAATCTTCCCCCGGGTGAGCAACATGTTGGCCCGCGTCGGCCTTCTGGCCGGTTTGCTGCTTTTGGCCACATTTGCTTGGGGATCGCTTGTTTACACCAGGTCATCTTACGGCACGGGCCGCTATATCCGAGTTGTGCAGCCGATCCCGTTCAGCCACCAGCATCACGCGGGCATATTGGGCATTGACTGCCGCTACTGCCATACTTCAGTGGAGTACCTGCCGTTTGCGGGGATCCCGCCGACGAAGACCTGTATGAACTGCCATTCGCAAATTTGGGTGGGCAGCAGCACTTTGGCCCCGGTTCGCGAAAGCTATCGCAACGACCGGTCGTTGCTTTGGCACCGTGTCTACAATCTGCCCGGTTTTGTTTACTTTGAGCACAGCATCCACGTACAGAAGGGCATCGGCTGTTCGAGTTGCCACGGACGGGTGGATCGGATGCCCTTGATCTACCAGGCGCCTTCACTACTCATGGAATGGTGCCTCGATTGCCATCGAGACCCTGCCCGACACGTTCGGCCACGGAAAGAGGTGTTCAACATGCAATACGAGGCGGGGGAGAACCAGAAGGAACTGGGAATTCGTTTGGCGCGAGAGTATGGGGTCCGGGATCCTTTTCATCTGACCAGTTGTTCCATTTGTCATCGATGATGCACGAAGACGCTCCATCGTCGCCTTTCCCCGCAAACGACGAATATGATCGCAGGCGGTTCTTGCGTCTTATGGCGGCTTCGTTGGCGATGGCAGGCGTCGGTGGTTGCTCCGTGCAACCGGCGCCGCCAGAGCAAATCATTCCATACGTGCATCAACCAGGCGAGGTGACACCAGGCAAGCCGTCTTTCTATGCCACCTCGATGACCTTCGGGGGAAGCAGCGTAGGCCTGCTGGTGGAGAGCCGGACGGGTCGTCCCATCAAGATTGAAGGCAACCCTAATCACCCCGCAAGCCTTGGAGCCACGGATCCCTTTCACCAAGCGTCGATCCTTACACTCTACGACCCCGAACGAGCAAAGACGGTGACTCGGTTGGGAATGACGCGTACCTGGGACGAGGCTCTGTCCGAGATAACGAGGGCGATTCGAGATCAGCAGGGGGCGGCGGGTTCAGCGCGCCTCCTTAGCGAAACCATCGTGTCTCCTACGCTTGGCGTTCAGATCCAGGCTTTCCTCAAGGCCGTCCCCGGGACGAAGTGGCATGTTTACGAACCGATTCATCGTGATTTAGCACGTCGCGCCCAGCAACTGGCGTTTGGCCGTGCTGTCGACATCGTTTACAACTTCAGCAAGGCCGACGTTGTGCTTTCCTTGGAGTCCGACTTTCTGCAGTGCGGCCTGGGAAATCTTCGTTATGCGTCCGATTTCATGAATCGCCGTCGAGTCCGGACTGGGCTGCGGGATACAGCATCGGCCCGAATGAATCGGCTCTACGTAATCGAAACCGGCGTCAGCGCCACGGGAGTGAAGGCGGATCATCGGCTGGCGGTGCGCGCGCGTGAAGTCGAGCGGCTAGCACGTAGCATTGCCGCGAGATTGGGAGTCGTCAAAGAAAGTCAGCAAGATCTGCACTACGACAAGTGGGTGTCGGCGGCCGCCAAAGACTTGCAGATGCATCAAGGGCGTTCGTTGGTTGTCGCCGGCGAACGACAATCCAAAGAGGTGCATCTTCTCGCCTATGCTCTCAATGAAAGTCTCGGAAATGTTGGGAGGACACTGCACTACATCGACCCGGTCGATTTACAGCCAGCGGAACGGACCGGATCGCTCGTGGAACTGGTTGCGGATATGAAGCAGGGGTGTGTTTCAGTGCTGATCATGCTCGGCGGCAATCCTGCCTATACGGCGCCGGCTGACTTGAATTTTGCCGAGTATCTACAGAAAGTGCCGCTATCCGTACACCACAGCCTCGCTCTCAATGAGACAAGCTACCGCTCTCATTGGCATTTGCCCGAGTCGCACTATTTGGAGGCATGGGGAGACGGCCGGGCGTATGATGGCACTGCGTCGCTTGTGCAGCCGTTGATCGAGCCCCTGTATTCGAGTCGATCGGCGATTGAAGTTGTCGCCGCGATTGGGCAAGCGCTATCGACACCAGGCAGAGAGTTGGTGCGCGACTACTGGCGTCAATACTGGCAGGAGCACCGCCGTGGCGAGTCGTTCCGGCAGTTCTGGGAACGATCGTTACACGACGGGGTGATTGCTGGCACCGCGAGCAAACCGAGCGAGGTGAAACTCAAGGATGGGTGGCAACGACACCTTTCGAAGTCATTGTCGGAGCAGCACGAGGATCGAGCCTCCGAGCTTGATCTGGTATTTCAGCCGGACCCCACGGTCTGGGACGGAAGTTGGGCGACGAACGCTTGGTTGCAGGAATTGCCGAAGCCGTTGACAAAGATCTGTTGGGGAAATGCGGCGATGATGAGCCCTGACACGGCGCGGCGATTGGGAATTGCCGCCGGTGCCTATGCCCATGGCGGCGAGCGAGGCGGCTATCACATGCCTTTGGTCGAGTTGGCGGTGAATGGGCGAACAGTTCATGCGCCGACGTGGATTCTACCGGGTTTGGCCGACCAAACCGTGGTCGTGTATTTGGGCAACGGTCGCGAGAGCCCGTTGGCGAAGGGCGAGTGGCCTTGGGCCGTCGGCTTCAATGCCTATCCCCTGCGGACCACCGATCGGCCTTGGGTTGCCGCTGGCCTGCGCGTGTCGCAGCTTGATGGCAGCGAGGTGATCGCTTGCACGCAATGCCTATATTCGATGAAGGATCGCGAGCCGGTCAAGAGTTACACCCTTTCCCAATATCGTCAGAAGGACCTGCCCGCACATCATAGCGAGATGGAACGCGCCTTGGAGGAAAGCCTCTACGAGCCATTCCAGTATCCACCGCCGCAACATAAGTGGGGTATGATCATTGATGTCTCGACTTGTGTTGGCTGTCACGCCTGCGTGGTGGCTTGTCAGGCGGAAAACAACATTCCAGTCGTTGGCAAGCGAGAAGTCGCCTTTGGTCGTTCAATGCACTGGCTCCGCATCGATCGCTACCTGAGTGAATCGGCGGATCAATACGGCGCTTGTTACCATTTTCAGCCGGTCCCTTGCATGCACTGTGAACACGCTCCGTGCGAATACGTTTGTCCGGTGGCGGCGACCGTGCACAGCGCCGACGGTTTGAACGACATGATCTACAACCGGTGCGTCGGTACGCGGTTCTGTTCCAATAACTGTCCGTACAAGGTCCGGCGGTTTAATTTCTTTGCCTACGCGGACTTTGATACACCCGTGCGTCGCCTGCAGTATAACCCCGAGGTAACGGTTCGTTCTCGAGGCGTGATGGAGAAGTGCACCTACTGCGTGCAACGAATTCGTCGCGCGGAGGTCGACTCACAAATTCGTCGCCGCCCGCTCCGGGACGCGGAAATACTTACCGCCTGCCAAGCAGCTTGCCCGGTGGACGCGATTGTGTTCGGCGATCTCAATAACCAGCACAGCAAGGTCGCGCGGTGGAAACAGCAACCGCACCATTACGGATTGCTGGCGGAATTGAACACGCAGCCGCGTACCACCTATCTTGCCGAGTTGCGGAACCCGAATCCGGAATTGCCGGGGTAGCAGAATGGAGAATGGTCAGTTGAAAGTCTGGAGGGAGCAGGAGAAGGTCCCCGATCTTCTCGCAGTTCCCGAGTACATCCCGGGTGGGTATACCGCGTCAACGGTGAGTGAGAAGATTAGTGGACTCGTCCTGAAACGACCAACCGGAGTCGGATGGTTGGGAGGCTTTGGGCTAAGCTGTCTGCTCTTGGCGATTTTTGGAATGGCGGTTTTGTGGCTACTGGTCTTCGGAGTCGGTATTTGGGGAATTCAAATTCCCAACTGTTGGGGCTTCGACATTACAAATTTCGTCTGGTGGATCGGTATCGGTCACGCCGGGACGCTAATCTCCGCATTTTTGCTCTTGATGCATCAGAGATGGCGGACGTCGATCAATCGAATCGCTGAAGCGATGACGATTTTCGCGGTGATGTGTGCCGGCTTGTTTCCGTTGTTGCACCTTGGTCGACCGTGGTTTTTCTACTGGTTGTTGCCTTATCCCAACACGATGGCTCTCTGGCCGCAGTTCCGCAGTCCACTCGTCTTTGACGTTTTTGCAGTTGGCACCTATTTCACGGTGTCGCTGCTCTTTTGGTACATGGGAATGATTCCCGATCTCGCCACGCTCCGCGATCGGGCAACCAGTCGGCTGCCGCGGATCGCGTTTGCCGCATTGGCCCTAGGATGGCGCAACTCGGCCCGCCACTGGCATCGCTATGAGCAGGCCTATCTGCTGCTGGCCGGACTGGGCACGCCCCTGGTGATTTCCGTGCATTCTGTCGTAAGCAGCGATTTTGCCAGTTCGATTGAACCGGCCTGGCACGAAACCGTTTTTCCCCCTTATTTTGTCGCCGGGGCAATTTTTTCCGGCTTCGCCATGGTCATCCTGCTCTGCATCCCGATCCGGCATTTCTACCGATTGCAGGAGTTTATCACGATCGATCATCTTGACGTGATGGGCAAGCTATTGCTGGCGACCAGTTTCTTGACCTCCTACGGCTATTTGAGCGAACAATTCGTGTCATGGTACGGAGGTGAGACAGCCGAGCGTTACGTGTACTGGTGGCGGTTGTTCGGATTCGAACAATACGCCTCGATCACTTGGTTCCTCTTCTTCTGCAATACGATCGTGCCCCAGTTACTCTGGAGCCGCCGCATGCGGCGACGGGTATCGGTCTTGGCAGTGGTCTCACTCTTGGTGCTGGTCGGCATGTGGTTTGAGCGTTATATGATCATCACCACGACGCTTAGTCGCGACTACCTGCCCTCGTCGTGGGGCTTCTTCAAGCCAACGATTTGGGACATTTTGACCTTTGTTGGATCGCTTGGCATATTCTTCACGGCCTTTCTTCTCTTCGCTCGTGTCTTGCCCGTCATGTCGATGGCCGAGACCCGCGCGCTGTTGCCCGGTGCGCATGGGCCGGAGGTGGGTCGATGAGCCCCAGCGCGCAAATCTACGGGCTCATGGTCGAATTCGACTCCCCGGAGGAACTTCTACGTGCCACGGCGGCAACCCGACGTGCTGGCTACCTGCGAATGGACGCCTATTCGCCCTACCCCGTGGACGGGCTGTCGGTCGAGTTAGGGATTCGTGGCTCGCGGCTGCCGTTTGTTGTCCTGATCGGCGGAATCCTTGGCGCCGCAACGGCATTCTTCATGCAGATCTATTCGATGGCCATTGACTATCCGCTCAATGTCGGCGGCCGGCCTTTGATCAGTTGGCCGGTATTTGTGCCGATTACGTTCGAATTGCTCATCCTGGTTGCCGCTTTGGCAGCCTTCTTCGGCATGATGTATCTCAACGGACTCCCCTGTCCGCATCACCCGGTCTTCAATGTTGATCGATTCTGCCGTGCCAGCCAGGACCGATTCTTCCTCTGCATCGAGGCAACCGATTCGAAGTTTGATCGGCTAATAACCGCGGAGTTTCTCTCCGCCCTCACGCCCACGGGTGAGGTCATGGAAGTCCCCTTGCGATCTCTCATGGGAGATCATGCATGAGGCCAAATCCGGTCTGTTGTTGTCGCGGCATGCGGATTGCGTTTTTGATTGTTACGATTCTGTCATTCACCGCTTGTCAACAGAAAATGGCCAATCAACCAAGCTACAAACCGTTACAGCCTTCAAAAGCCTTTGCTAACGGTCGATCGGCTCGGCTTCCGGTGACAGGAACAATTTCGCGAGGCGAATTGCCGGCCCACATTGTGCTGACGACGGGGCGCAAAGTAGGTGCCGATGGTCAACCGCAGGGGGAGTGGCCGCTGCCGGTCGTACAGCCCGCTCCCGGATCGCCCGAAGCGTCTCGCCAACTGGGGGCGGAGTACGACGCCTTTGTCAGTTATTTCCCCGTTTCTGTGGATGAAACGATGCTGCAGCAAGGCAGAGACCGGTACACGATCTTGTGTGCCATCTGCCACGACCCACTCGGCACAGGCTACGGAAAGATTGTCGAGCGGGGCTATACCGCGCCGCCGAGCTATCATATCGAGCGCCTTCGCCGAGTACCCGTCGGCTATCTTTTTGCCGTCGTTCGCCAGGGCTACGGTTCCATGCCATCGTACGGTGATCTGATCCCGATGCGGGAGCGTTGGGCGATCGTGGCCTATGTGCGGGCGCTGCAGCAGAGCCAACACTACCCTGAAGATCGTCTGACTGCCGCAATGCGAGCCGAGCAGGCGAGGCAACAGTCGCCTCCGGCGGCCCGACCAGATCCATGAATGCTGCCGTTCACATCGACCGCCTCCACACAGCACTCTGCCAGCGGCTATCGCTGGCCGTGGGGCTTCTCGCTTCGGCCGCCTGTGTGATCGGCGGTATCGCTTGGCCGGCCAGTTTCTTTTCCGCCTATCTGGCATCGTACTTGTTCTACTTGGGTATTCCGTTGGGCTCAATGGTCTTGTTAATCGTTTACCATTTAACCGGCGGTAGTTGGGGGTATATGCTCCGTCGTATCCTTGAAGCCTCGTTGCGAACCATGCCGCTGCTGGCGGCGCTGTTTCTGCCGATCGCGTTTGGGCTCAACCACGTGTACCTTTGGGCAGCCTGCGAGCCGGAGCATTGGGGATTTGAGGTCCGCAATCAATCGCTGTACCTGCAGCCGACCTATTTCTTGCTTCGCGCTGGAATCTTCTTCCTCTGCTGGCTGATTCTATCCGGCCTCTACGTCTACTGGTCGCGGCGGGAAGATGAAACGGGCGAGCCAAAGTACGCCTACTATGCTCTGCAATTGAGCGGCCCGGCGGCGGTGGTCTACGGTGTGACGATTCACTTTGCCGCCATCGATTGGAGCATGTCGCTGGAGCCGCGTTTCCATTCCACGATTTGGGGTCCCTTGTTTGCCGGCGGGCAGTTGCTTTCGGCAATGGCCTTTGCGTTGATCATCTTAGCGCGGCGAGTCGATCGCTTACCACTGGCAGAGGTCAGCTCGGCAAAAGTGCAGGGAGATCTTAGCAGTCTGCTACTGACGCTCCTGGTCCTTTGGGCCTATCTGGCATGGTGTCAGTTCATGTTGGTTTGGATCGGCAATCTGCCGATCGACACGGTATGGTACTTAGCACGCGCCACTCCATCGGCAAAGACCGTCGTCGGGCTCCTGGCCATTTGTCAGCTTGCTGTCCCGTTCATGCTGTTGTTGATCCGGCCAATCAAACAGAATTCGCAGGCCGTCGGCTGGATTGCCGGGCTGATCTTAGTGATGCAGTTAGTGTACAGCTACTATCAGGTAGCGCCGGTTGCCTTTGAAGGGACGATCGGGAAGCAGTGGCTGGCGGTCGTCATGCCTCTCGCCCTTGGAGGGCTGTGGCTGTCGCATTTTCTTAGCCACTTGCAGCGCACGACGCTGGTGGCGCCCTACGACCAGAATCGAGAAGCTGCGCGTCATCTTCGTCGCCTAGAACAAGAAGAAATTGCGCGCTGGAGGGAGGATGAACATGCCTAAGCCGCGAGAGAATCCGAAGGTGCGGTACGAACGGCGGGACATCACGCTCCGCTGGCTGTTGATCCTGCTAGCCGCCGCCGCGAGCTTCGCCGTGATTCACTATTACAGCACCTGGAAGTACTATTGGTGGAAAGCCGATATCGAAGCGGCAGCGAAGCGATCGCCCTACCCCGCAGCCCCGCGATTGCCAGTCAATTTGCCACCGCCACCGCGCTTGGAACAACTCGATCTGGTGTCCGAGGGTGAAGCGGTGACAACCAATCGCCGGTTGGCCGCTCAAGAGGCCTCGCTCCACGAATACGGCCCAAGTTCCGAAAAGGGTTTTGTCCATATACCCATTGAACAAGCGATGCAGATTGTCGCCGCCGGAGCGGCTGCAACTCCTTCGACCGATCCAGATGACGGCCAAGTTGTGCTGGGTTCCGGCGAGGCAGACTCGGGACGTTCGTTGCGAGCCGGCAAACCGTGAACCGAACCATGGACATACTGTCAGTGATGCGTTGGCTGGTCACCGTGTGGCTCCTTGGCAACACGGCCTTTGCTGAACCGACACCACCGGTCCTGCAAGACGTGGGCTTTGACCAACGATTGAACCAACAGTTTCCCCTCGATCTGCCATTCGCAGACGAGCACGGACAGACGGTGCGGTTGGGGGACTATTTCCACGAGAAGCCGGTGATTTTTGCATTGGTCTATTACGAATGCCCAATGCTCTGCACGCTGGTGCTTAACGGGTTGGTACAGGGAATGCGTGAAATGCCGTTTACGGTTGGCAAGGAATACACGGTTGTCACGATCAGCTTCGACCCGCGTGAGACGCCGCTATTGGCGGGCGAGAAAAAGAAGAACTACCTCGCTCGCTACGGACGGCCGCAGGGCGCGGACGGCTGGCATTTTCTGACGGGCAAGGCTGACGCGATTGAGGCCGTGACACGAAGCGTCGGGTTTCGTTACGTCTATGATCCGCGAAGCAAACAGTTCATCCACACGAGTGGTGTTATTGTTCTTACACCGCAAGGCAAAATCTCCCGCTACTTCTACGGTATCCAGTATCGGGCACGGGATCTACGCTTGGGATTGGTGGAAGCGTCACAGAACAAAATCGGAACCGCTGCCGACCAGGTTCTCCTATACTGTTTCCACTATGATCCGGACAGTGGGAAATACACCGCGAGCGTACTTAATTTTGTCCGTGTTGGCGGAATTGCGACGGTGGTGATTCTTGTTGGCATGGTGTGGTTTCTCGTACGAGCGGAGCATCGGCGGCGCGGTTCGCGGGCGGGATCGAGAGCGGTCCAGTCGGTCCTGCCAGAATCCGAAGACAACCCCAGGAAAAACGACCATGTTTAATGAGGTCGCTCTTTTTCCCGAGGCTGCTTCGACCACCGCTCAACAAGTGGATCGACTGTTCTTGTTTCTTACCGCCGTGTGCGGCGGCGTCGGGCTGTTGGTGGCAGCGCTGCTGATCTCATTCGCCGTGAAGTATCGCCGCCGACCCGGTGAGAAGGGCAATCCGCCGGAAACCCCTGCATCACGCCCTCTGGAATGGTTTTGGACTATCGCGCCGATCGGATTCTTCGCAGTTATGTTCCTGTGGGGCGCCGAAGTCTACATCAGTGCCTATCGGCCTCCCGATGATGCCGCGACTGTCTACGTAGTTGGCAAGCAGTGGATGTGGAAATGTCAACACCCGGAGGGCCAACGCGAGATTGACACCCTACATGTTCCCTTGGGAAGGCCAACTCGCCTGCTGATGACTTCGGAGGACGTGATCCACAGCCTGTTCATTCCCGATTTCCGGATCCACATGGATTTGCTGCCCGAACGATACACGTCGGTGTGGTTCCAACCGACTCGCATAGGCACGTATCGCCTGTTCTGCTCTCAGTATTGTGGGACCCAGCACGCCGGCATGGTGGGCACGATCGTCGTCATGCGACCGGACGACTACCAACGGTGGTTAAACCTAAGCGCTGAAGGGTCGATGGCGTTACAGGGTCGCAAGGTTTTTTTGAAATACCGCTGTGTGAGTTGTCACAGCGGCGACGGGATAGCTCGCTGCCCATCGCTGGAGGATCTCTACGGGCGGCCGGTAGCGCTTAGCAATGGGCGGGTCGTGCCTGCGGATGATGAGTACATCCGCGAGTCGATTGTGTATCCGAGCGCGAAAATCGTGGCTGGTTACGAAAACATCATGCCCACCTATAAGGGGCAGATCTCCGAGGAAGAGATCTTTCAGCTAATTGCCTACCTGCAAACGCTTGGCAAGGGCGAGACGCCGGTGCGGGTAGAGGAATTTCCGCCGCCGACAGGCACGCCTCCTATCACTACGAAGGATTGGCCTCCATGAGTGAATCCCATTCCGGCGAAGCATCCGGCACGAGAGACGATGACTCGGTCAGACGCAACTACCTGAATGCCTCATACTCGGTGATATCCTGGCTGTTCACGACCGATCACAAGCGAATTGCCCTGCTGTACCTGATTCCGGTAACGCTGATGTTCTTTGTCGGCGGCGTCGCGATTACGATTCAGCGGTTGAGTCTGATGTCCCCGCAGGGGGCCTTGGTCGAAGGAGATACCTATAATAAGCTTTTTACGATCCATGGCGTAATCATGGTGTTCTTTTTTCTTGTGCCCGTGATCCCCACGGTACTCGGCAATTTCTTCCTGCCGATGATGATCGGTGCAAAAGACCTTGCTTTTCCACGCCTCAATCTACTCAGTTGGTATCTGTATATGCTGGGCGCCGTTTGGACGCTTGTTGCCGTATTGGCGGGCGGCGTTGACACCGGTTGGACCTTCTATACGCCCTATAGTTCTGCTTCGTCCCATACCAATGTGGCGATGACGATGTTGGGTGTTGTGATCTCAGGATTCTCTTCGCTGTTGACGGGACTCAATTTCATCGTGACGGTACACTGGCTGCGCGCGCCGGGATTGCATTGGTTTCGACTGCCAATTTTCGTATGGAGCACCTATGCAACTAGTTTCATCTTTCTGTTGGCGGTGCCCGTACTGGCCATGGCCTTTATTCTGGTCGTACTGGAGCGCATCTTGCAGATTGGCGTGTTCGATCCGGCACTTGGCGGCGATCCCCTGCTCTTCCAGCACTTGTTCTGGTTCTATTCCCATCCGGCAGTGTACATCATGATCTTGCCAGGGATGGGCGTGGTAAGTGAGGTCATTCCCTGCTTCGCCCGCAAGCAGCTATATGGATACCACTTCGTCGCCTTTTCGAGCTTCGCGATCGCGTGTCTGGGGTTCTTTGTCTGGGCGCATCACATGTTTGTGGCGGGGTTATCACTTTACGCAGCGCTGATTTTCTCGAGTCTAAGCTTTCTGGTAGCGATCCCGTCGGCGATCAAGGTTTTCAACTGGACTTCCACGCTATATAAGGCTTCGATTACTTTCGAGGCGCCGATGCTGTTTTCCCTGGGATTCGTCGCATTGTTCACCTTCGGTGGCATGGCCGGCTTATACTTGGCCACTCTGGGCATGGACATGCACATTCATGATACCTATTTCGTCATTGCCCATTTCCATTTCATCATGGTCGGCGGCATGGTGCTTGGTTACATGGCCGGCTTGCACTATTGGTGGCCGAAAATGTTTGGGCGGCTTTATTCTGACTGGTGGTCACGTTTCACCGCGATCATCATCTTCGTCGGCTTCTTTCTCACCTTCATTCCACAATTTGTGGCCGGTTACAACGGGATGCCACGTCGGTATTATATGTACGCGCCGGAGTATCAGGTGTGGAATGTAATGTCGAGCGCGGGCGCGTCGATCCTGGGAGTCGGTTACGTCATACCACTGATCTACCTACCCTGGTCGCTTTGGCGAGGAAAGCCGGCGGGCCGCAATCCCTGGGGCGCAACGGGATTGGAGTGGCAGACGCCCTCTCCACCTCCCACCGATAACTTTGACTCGACGCCGGTAGTGGTTCGCCCTCCCTATCAGTATCATTTCCAAAAGGCACAAAATGAGCCGTGAGCCGACAGACACTGCTGTCGAGTCGGATTTCGAACACACGGTGTTCGAACATGGCTTGCTCGAACAGCAATACGAGGATCTTGGCCAGCAGCACCATGCGGCGGCGCTGGGTATGTGGATCTTTTTGGCCACCGAGGTGATGTTCTTCGGTGCCTTGTTTCTGGCTGTGGCTGTCTATCACTACCTGTATCCGCAAGCTTTTGAAAAAGGCAGCCAAAGCCTCAATTGGCAAATTGGCGGCCTCAATACTCTTGTCTTGTTGTTGAGCAGCCTTACGATTGTGCTGGCCGTGCACTACGTCCAGCACGACCGTCGTCGGTTGCTCGTTGGGTTTCTCGGAGCAACCATTCTGCTGGGCATTGTATTTCTCGGTGTGAAGGCCCTTGAGTATTATCTCGATTATCAGGAGAACCTGATCCCCGGCTGGAAGTTTGACGATCAGCACTGGGTGGCGGTCGTTGGCCTTCGCCCAGACCAGGTGCCACACGTCAAACTATTTCTGTTTCTCTACTGGGTGATGACCGCTCTGCATGGGTTGCACGTTACCATCGGGATTGGCGTCGTAGTAGTCATGCTGGCGATGGCGGCACGGGGGAAGTTTTCCCGCGAGTATTATTCGCCCATCGACGTTACCGCCCTGTATTGGCACTTTGTCGATATCATTTGGATCTTCCTCCTGCCGACGTTGTACCTGCTTGGCTCGCACGCAGGCGAATGACGCATAGGTCAATGATGCGCGAACGACAGATTAGCGAACGTTTGTCGACTCCGCTTGGGTACGTGCTGGTGTTTGCGCTGTTGGCTGCATTGACAGTTACAACAGTTGGCCTATCCTTTGTACCTGCGTCGAACATGATTCACCTCATGCTCGGTCAGGGCATTGCCGTGATCAAGGCGGCCTTGGTGGTCTTGGTTTTCATGCATGCTTTGCGAGGTCCGGCGCAGACCTGGGCCGTGATAGCAGTCACGGCCTTTTGGCTCGTTGGGGTACTGCTATCGCTTACCCTAAGTGATTACTTTACGAGGGAGTTGCTGCCGTACCTGCCGGGGCACTAGATTAGTGGAATCAAAACTGCCTGTTTATGAACGCAATCCATTATGACCCGGCTGATCGGTTTACTTTGACGTCGTTGTTGTTGGGAACGATCGGTTTGCTCTTGTTCATCCTGCCGATCCTGAGTGTGCCGCTGGCGAGCGTTGGGTTTGCCTTTGGGGCAGTCGGCTTGGGCGTTGCCTTGGTGCTTGGGCCGCGGAATTGGAGCCGACTCCGCTGGCCGCTAGGCGCGCTGACGGTGTCCGCGGTGACGATCCTGGTTGGCGTCATGATTGGCTACGCCCCGATCGCCGAGCCGACCGAAAGCAGGACCGAGACCGGCGCGATGCTCATGGATTGGCAACCGTTGACTCCAAGAGGGTATATCCCGCCTCCACGGTTGCCAATGTAGCCGACCAGCGCTGGTGCCTCGTCAGTTTTGTCGGCGAAAGCAGTGTCATACGTTAATTGGCAGCCGATGAGACGGGCGGAAGTGCCAGTTGAGATCTCGGCTTTATAGGAGTCTCCGCTGTGGCATTCCACAAAGGCGCGGAGGATGGTCGCACCTTTTTGTTGGTTGGCGAGCCTTCCTGTTCCGGCAACTGCCTTCGCTGCAATTCTTGTAATCCTCTGCCAATCAATCTATGATCAGGTTATTCGCATCGTGCTACCAATTAGGTGAGTCGTTTTCGGACTTTTTTGCTTTGGGGTAACACGACGCCATCGTCCCAAGAATCAGGGGCCGCAACAGAATTGTCTGTTGCCCGTTCGCTGAAGTCGATGGTTCATCGATATCGTGACAGCGTCGGAGTCTTGGGTTTCATAAGGGGTCAGCTCTGCTGGGCATAGCATCGAGAGGTGAAGAGAATGTTCCGCATTCCGAGTTTCCGAAAGATCGTGCGCAAGGCCAATTCTGGGAGTCTAACGTCAAGGCCAAAGGTGGGGCGCCGTCGCCGACTGGGATGTGAACCGCTCGAATGTCGTCAATTGCTAGCGATCGACACCTCTGTTGCTCTGATTGAGCCGCCCGACGCCGGCGTATTCGGTGAGCAATTAAGCTTTGTCGCCGAAGTTACGCCGGCCGAAACGCAAAGCGGTACGCCGACCGGCACGGCAACTTTGCTCGATGGCGAGACGACGCTGAGCACTGTCGACGTCGTCGATGGCTCGGCCACGTTCGACATTAGCAGTCTTGCGGTAGGTACTCACTCCATCACCGTCATCTACAGCGGCGACGAGACCTTTTCGACCAGCACCAGTTCGTCTGCGGCTTTGGACGTCTCGCGTGCGAGTACCTCGGCTGTCTTGGTGGCGGACAGCGTCGCCACCACTTATGGCGACTTGCTAACGTTTACGGTAACGGTTGGCGTCGATAGTCCGGGCGCGGGCGCACTAACGGGCTCAGTGACCTTTAAAGACGGCACAACCGAGCTTGGCACGGTTGACCTGAGCGGTGAGGGAACAGCCGTCTTCACGAGCTACACAGTTGGAGCCGGAGACCACTCGATCACAGCCACCTACAACGGCGACACGAATTTCGCGGAAAGCAGCACGGACGGTGAACTTGCCGTGAGTGTTTCACCGGCCACGCTGGTCGTTACTGCGATCGATGCGAATCGAGTCTATGGCGCCGTCGATCCAACATTTACCTACACTATTACCGGTTTCAAAAACAATGAAACCGAGGCCGTATTGGCTGGCAGCCCAGTCTTGACGACGGACGCCGACGCCAGCAGTTCGGTTGGCAGCTACAACGTCCTTGTGGATGTCAACTCGCTTTCTTCCGCCAATTACACGTTTGAGGCGCAAGATGGAGTACTGACCATCGACCAGGCCGCCACGGCCAGCGACTTGACCGTTTCGCCCATCTGGGTGCAGGTTGGCGAGCAAGTGTCATTGACGAGTTCCGTGCTCGAGGTTGCGCCGGGCAGCGGAACGCCGACTGGTACAGTGACTTTCATGGACGGTGAGACCGTTCTGGACACTCAGGCTCTCCCGGCCAACGGGCTTGTCGACTTAAGTACTTCGGCGCTCGCGGGCGGAACGCACTCCCTGACGGTGAGCTACAGCGGCGATACGAACTTCGCATCGAGCACCAGTGAAGTTCAGATGCTAACCGTCAGTGAGGTTGCCGACGAAACGGCTCCCTCCGTTACCGTTTCGGCCCCTGCTCTGACAAACAACAGCCAACCTACGGTCACGATCTCCGCCACCGACGAAATATCGGGCGTTCCCGATGGAACTTCTGTCTACATCGATCTCGATTTAGATGGCGACGGCGCTTTCACCAGTGAGGGCGAGGCTGGTTATGCCACGGTTACCCTAACCGATGGTCAGGCCACCTTCCAGCCCACTTCGGCCCTCGCTGATGGCACCTACCATGTGCGTGTCCGAGCGAGCGACGCAGCCGGCAATCAAGGCACGAGTGCTGTATCCCCGACGATTATCGATACGGTTAAGCCGACGGTGACCATCAATCAAGCCAGCAACCAAACCGATCCGTTCAGCGGTTCCGTGATCTACTTCACTGTTGTTTTCAGTGAAGAAGTGGCCGACTTTACTTCGGCCGACATCATTCTCGGCGGAACGGCCCTTCCGACCAGCGTCTCTGTTTCAGGTAGCGGGACGACCTACACGCTTTCTGTCAGCGGCATGTCGGGCACGGGCACCGTGACAGCCACACTCACGGCTGGCGTTGCTACCGACGCCGCCGGCAATACGAGCACTGCCTCCACAAGTACCGACAATCAAGTGCAGTACACGTCAACGACGCAATCGTTTACGCTCACCGGTCCTTCGGACAATGAATATCAATCCGGCGATATTCTTTCGATTGAGTGGGCCGCCGACATTGCGTCGACTGGCAGCAAAATCAGTCTTTGCTTGGACGAAGACACGACTTGGGACAATGGCAACGAGATCTGGATCGAGATTGATCAGGTCACCGCCAGCAACGGCACTGGCTCGTACGCTTGGAACACAGCCCTGATCGAGCCTGGCACCTATTACGTGGCCGGCTACCTTTGGAACGGTGACAACACCTTCACCTTGTCGCACCTGACCGAGGCCATTACGATCAGCGGCAATTGGACGCCTCAGAGTTTCACGGTTACCAGTCCGACCTCCGGTAGCTACACGTCCGGTGACGCTGCGACAATAACGTGGACGGCTGCGGGCGTGATCTCCGGTAGCAAGATCAGTCTTTGCCTGGACGAAGACACCACCTGGGACAGTGGCAACGAACACTGGATCAAGATTGACCAGGTGACCGCTGCCAATGGTAGTGGTTCCCTGGCGTGGAACACGGCCGCTGTCGAGCCAGGCACCTACTACGTCGCTGGCTATATGTGGGATGGCGGAAATACCTTCACTCTATCGCGTCTTACGACGTCCATCACGATCACAGGTGAATGGACTGCTCAAGAGTTTTCCTTGACCGGTCCGACCTCCGGCAGCTTCACGGAGGGAGATAGTGTCACGATCGAGTGGACCGCCGATGGCGTCGTCGAGGGAAGCCTCGTTAGCCTCTGCTACGATTTGGACGCATTCTGGGATAACGGTAACGAGCATTGGATCGAGATCGATCAAGAGGTCGCGGCCAATGGTTCGCACTCCTATAGTTGGGACACAACCGGACTAAGTGCCGACACTTATTATGTGGCTGGTTATATGTGGGATGGTGGAACGACGTTTACGCTCTCTCATTTGACCAGCCCAATTACGATTACGGCCGCCGAAACGTTAACCGTTGCAGCCGACCTCGCCAAGCCGTCGGAAACCACCGCTCTGACCAGGGAGGAGTTGTCCACGATCGTAGCCGAGGCTAAGAATCGCCTGATTGCCGCCCTCGGAACCCAGGTCTCCAACGCCTTGGACCAGATTTGCATCCACATTGCTGATTTGCGCGATGGAATCCTCGGGCAGACCTCGGGTAGCACCGTCAAGATCGATGACGACGGTGCTGGCTATGGCTGGTTTGTCGATTCGACGCCGGTTGATGACAGCGAGTTCGGTGCCGCAGGCGATTCCTATTCGCTTGTGGCCAATGCTGGTTCTTCCGCGGAGAGCCGTGTGGACTTGCTGACCACGGTCATGCACGAGATGGGCCACATTTTAGGCTACAGCGACGAGTCTTTGGGCGATCTCATGGACGGCGCACTCCCGCTGGCGACGCGTCGTGCCGAGCTCCTCGATCGGGTCTTCGCCACGCTCTAGGCTAGGCGGTGACCCGAGGAAGTGGTTGTCCTAGCGTTTTTGTCCCAATATGCGAAACGCGCGTGCCACTTGTTTTGCCGCAAAACGATGAGGTGTTGCGTCGCCGGTTTCTGGAGGGGCAAAGTTCGGGGAACATTGCCAAGGCAACGGGACTTACACGCAAGGCAATCTATCGTCGTTGCACGCGATTAAAGGCTGTGTGTCCAGAGCTGACGGCGATTGTGGCAAAATACAGAGCACGCCTGAAGGTTGACATCTAGCTTCAGGCACACTCACCTGATGCGCGCTGCCTTTTCCTGGTCTTCCTAGGCTGTGTCGTTTTTCATTTTCGTCAGAAGTAACACCTCGATCAGCGAGGCAGGCCGACTCATCAAGTCTTCAGGCTTCCGCTGACGCAGCGTCATTTTTTGTGCTCCATTATACCGATCATACTGATGTGGCCGGCTTGACTTTGTCAGCCGATGCAGTCCAAAAGAACTGTCCGACCACGACTCCGCAAACCCCCGATCTTTCCCGTCTTAGGGCTGGGCAGAATGAGCAAAGTTCCGAGGGGCTATAAGCCCGCGGTGGGACAGCGTGTATAGAAGGGCGGTTACGTGATTCTAACAAGACAATAATGGTCCCACGTGGGGGATTGTAACATTTCCACACGGCCCAGTATATTGGCGGGACCTTCCCAATTATAAGGGTTGTCGACCAGCAGGCACTGGGCAAGTGGTGACAAGGGGCAACATCAGCGCGGGGCGCTCTCGGTTCGCTAAGGCAATCGGAAAAGACCTTCGGCTTCACGAGATTAACGCATGTGGGTAGACAAGCGAAGTCGCGGTTCGGTGAAAGCTACCGACTGGTCGTATGACGGTACCATCTTCCGCTCGCGCTTCCGCGAGCGTTCCTAGTGTTCTAGCTGGACGGGGCAGACATCTTGTGGTTCGGGTTAATTGAAATATTGAGGGCAGGCCGTGGCTCGGATTCCGCCTTCGTTCCGTTAGAGCGTTTTCTTGTTACCGCTGTAGCCGATGATCGCGGTTTGTCCGCCAACACGGTTACTTCGCTGAGTTCACGGGCCGCTTATGAATCGCGGGCGGGTTCCTTAGCAACGCGGAACGCAATTCCGGCATCGCCTGCTAACCATCTGTAAAGGAACGATCATGAATTGGCTTTCCATAAAGCGGGATCACGTTCGGCCAATGGTGTGCCATGGGCACAGCCGCCATGGGAATGGAGCCAAGTACCAAACGAGTCGTCTGCATCACTTGCGCCACCTCCGTTTGGAACATCTCGAAGACCGGAACCTGCTAAGTGTCAGTCCAAGTTGGACGCCAACCGTTTCTTCGTCATGGTTTCAAGACTTGACGGTCGATGCTGGGGCGAGTGATGCATCCCGAACGCTAGCGTCGGCAATGTCCTCTGCACCTCCGACGGACTCCGCAACCACTGGCGACGACGCGGGATCCGGTAAGTCAACGGGGGCCGTGGCGAATCAATGGATTGTCCAGTTGACGCCGGAGGCGGCCCACCTGGCGGGGTCGGTCGCTGGAGTCACAAATGTCTTGGCGACCAGTGCCATCGACGCCCAGGTTGTTCGTGGTCTCGGCATGGTTGGAATGGTTTTGTTAGAGACCGGACAAGACTCCTCTTTCGAAGCCATCGGGAATTGGCTGTCGAGCCAGTCGGTGGTGGCATCGTTTGAGCCGAATGCGATCTTGACGACCAGTGTTCTCCCCAACGATACCAGTTTTTCGCAACTGTGGGGAATGAACAACACGAGACAGACGGGCGGGACGATGGATGCCGACATCGATGCGCCGGAGGCATGGGAGTTTACGAAGGGCAGTTCGAGCATTGTCGTAGGGGTGATCGACACCGGGGTCGATTACACGCATTCCGACTTGGCCGCCAACATATGGACCAATCCCGGCGAGATCGCTGACAATGGAATCGACGACGACCACAATGGGTTTGTGGATGACATCCATGGGTATGACTTTGTCAACAACGACGGTGACCCGAGGGACGACCACTCCCATGGCACGCATGTCGCGGGAACCATTGCGGCGGTCGGCGACAACGGTTTGGGGGTGGCTGGTGTGAACTGGTCGTCCTCGATCATGGCGTTGAAATTCCTGGATAGCGGCGGGAATGGAACGACCGACAATGCCGTTCGGGCCCTCAACTACGCATCGATGATGCGGACAAGCTATGGCGTGAATATCTGTGTTACCAACAACAGTTGGGGAGGAGGCTCAAGTAGTTCGGCCTTATATAACGCCATTGCCGCCAACAGGGATGCGGGGATGTTGTTCATTGCCGCGGCGGGTAATGATGGCACCAACAACGACAGTATTCCGCATTATCCGTCCAGCTACGCCCTTGACAACATCATAGCGGTGGCGGCGACGGATCATAATGACAATTTGGCGAGTTTCAGCTGCTACGGCGCTAGCTCCGTGGATTTGGCCGCTCCTGGGGCGAACGTCTACAGCACGGTGCCCGGCAACAGCTATGCGACCTATAGCGGCACCAGCATGGCGACGCCTCACGTGACGGGCGCGGCAGCCTTGGCTTGGTCTCTCGTTCCGACTGCAACGGCGGCGCAGATCAGAAGCGCGCTTTTGGCCAGCGCAGATCCCAAGGCGTCTTTGGCCGGCAAGATGGCAACTGGTGGACGCCTCAACGCTCTCAGTACGCTCAACCAACTTGGATTGAGCGTAGTGGGAACCAATCCGGCCGACGATAGCACGGTCAGCACTTCGCCAACCGACTTTGTCGTCAACTTTTCCTCTCCGTACTTGAGCAGCAGCATCGCTGCCAGTGATTTCGCGGTCAACGGCATCGCCGCCAGCAGTTTCACGCTCACCGACCTCGACACGGTGACGTTTCACTACGCCTCAAGTCCGGTGACGACCCAGGGCTTGCAGAACATGAGCATCGCTGCCGGCTCGATCTTGCGCGCCAGCGACAGCAATCCCATCACGCCCTGGAACGCTTCCTTCCGATATGACGCCCATGTCATATCCGTCGCCTCGACCAATCCGCCGAATGGCGCGGCCGTCGGACTTCCGATCAGCCACCTGGACCTCAATTTCGATGAAGCCGTTGACGGCGGTTCCATCGGGCCCGGCGATCTGACGCTGAGCCAGGGCTCGATCGTGTCGGCATCGTTATTGGACTCCGACACAGTCAGATATACGCTGACCGGTATAAGCACAGAAGGCACTTTGAATGTCAGTCTGGGCGCCGGTGCGGTCGCGGATGTTTGGGGCAATCCAGGCGCGGCTTACTCGGGCAGCTTCACCACGGACATCGCAGCGGTCGCTTTCCCCACGCCATTGACGGCCGCGACGCCTTTAGGGAGTCTGATTTACAGTGGGTCAACCTCTGGCACAATCGCCCCAGCCGGCGACACAGACAGTTTTACGATCGAGTTGGACGCCGGGCAAACGTTGACGGCATTGGTGGATCCGGCAGCGACCTTACGGCCGATGGTGTCCATAGCCAGCCCGGACGGAGCAAGCCTCGGAACGGCAACGGCGCCTGCTGCGGACGAGAAAGCCGTGTTGCAGACGGTGGTCGCCAGGATGGCAGGCACCTATACGGTTACCGTTGGCTCGTTAGGCGGGACCAGTGGGACGTTCTCCCTTCAATTGACGCTGAACGCAGCGTTGGAAGCGGAAGAGCATGGCGGCGCCATTAATGACACGCTGGCCACTGCCCAAGACCTCAACGGCAGTTTCCTGGCATTGGGCGAGGGCACGGCACAGCGAGGAGCGGTGGTGGGAACACTGGCCGGACTTGGAACCGGGACAAAATGGACAATTCCCGCCAGCAGCCGTGTCGACGCCATACCGGACAGCCTACGCGGACTGGAATACATCACCACCTCCTCCGGTGACGTGCTCCGCTACGACTTGTCCACCGGCGCATTTTTGACACCTTTTCATTTAGGGGGATCGCTAAAGGGTGCTGATATTTCCCCCGATCAAAACACTCTTGTCGTTGCCGACTCAACCTTCGGCACTGGCAACAACTGGATATACGTGGTGGATCTCACGACGAGTATAAATCACAAGATCACTTTTCCGCTGGCGTCTTACGAAGGCGGTACCTTTTCGGTGGCCTTCATTGACAACAACACTGTTTTAGTAAGTTCGTCGTTTCAAGGATCGGGTTGGGTTCCTTTGAGGAAAGTTGACCTTTCCACCGGTGTCGCTACGACCCTGTCCACTGTTCGCCAGAATAGCATGCTCAGTGCTAGCGCCGATCACAGTGTTGTCGCGTACGAGGAGAGCAACATATCCAGTGGTGAGTTTGGGCGATATCGCGTTTCGGATAGAACGTTTATTGAATCTGGCACGGGCTGGTTCGGGTTTGAAATTGCGGCGAGCCGCAATGGAATGCAGTATGCAGTGCCGACATACAACGGTACCTACATTTATAATCAAGACCTCCAACAGATTGGAAGAATTGGAACTTATGCCAACGAGATGCCGATTGGCGTGGCGTACAGTCCAACTTTCGATCGAGTCTATTTCGCCTGGGCCGATTTTGACCATGGCCACGCGTGCATAGATGCCTACGACACCAATACGCTCAGCCAAGCGGCCACAATTGATTCTGGCGCGTCGTTCAGTTGGGGGGGCAATGCAGCGTTTCAACAAGGACGACTTAGAATCGCCGCCAACGGTGCTTTGTTGTCGTCAACAGTCTCTGGCGGCGTCAACGTGTATGCCATTGGCCCGACTACGGCTGCCGAAGACTGGTACAAATTCAACATGGTCAACGGTGAATCGGCGACGGTGGGGATCGATGTCTCGGGCACGAGCAGCGTTACCCTGGAACTCTACGACGACCATTCCAGATTGCTTGCCACAGGCGTGACTGCCGCCAATCTCAATAAGGTCATCAGCGATTTCCAGGCGACCGTTACCAGTACCTATTATATACGGGTGCTCGGCAGTAACGCCCAATATCGCCTGCTAGTCACTCGCAACGGTTCCTACGACACGGAATGCAATGACTCACAGGCAACTAGCCAGCGCCTCGCTTTGGAGAATGGCCAGGGAACTGTGCTTGGCTACCTTGAACCAAGCGTGGCCGTCGCCGTGGGGGTCGAGCCCGACAATTATGCCGCGGGCACAACGCTGACCAATGTTGTGTCAGGGATCAACTTGACCGTCCAAGGCGCCACTGCAACAGTCACGTCCCAAACAGCGTCCTATCATTCGACGGGAACTCGCGTGTTCGCCCAAGGATCAGTCACGACCTGGACTAGTTCAACCGTCCTTAAAGCTACTTTTGACGCGCTCGTTTCTTCGGTCTCGATCGATTTGGTACCGGATGACAGTAACGACCCAGGTTTCCTAAAGGCTTACAATTCTGCCGGTGTGCTATTGGAGGACGTGGAAACCAACGCGCCGCCATATCCGGGCTTTTTGACTATGACCATCACGCGACCGACGGCCGACATCGCTTACGTGGTGGCGGGCGGTCAAAGCAGCCAAGCAGTTTACCTGGATCGCCTAGTGGTTAGTGCCGGTACGAGCGGTGGTGGGGATTACTACAGAATGTTCGCTAACCCGGGCGACCCGCTGGTAATCACAACCGCTACGCCGGGGGGTGGGCTAGGTGAGCTTGTGAACACGTTGGATCCAAAGATCCAGTTGTACGACCCCAGCGGCGCGATGGTGGCCTTCGACGACGACAGCGGGTCCGATGGTCGGAACGCGAAGTTGACGTACGTTGCTGCCATCGCGGGTGACTATGTAGTGCGCGTACTCTCCGACTCCCGCGGGACAGGCGAGTACGTGCTGATGGTTAACGCCTCACAGTTGGCTCTGACCATCCCCCCGGACGTCGCGGAAAACGCAGGTACGATTAGTGGAACACTTGGCCTGTCAGCGCCCTCGACTGGTGATGTGGTCGTGAATCTGGTTTCCGGAAGCCCCGCCAGGATGACAGTTCCGGCGAGCATTACCATCCCTGCAGGGGCAACCTCGGCGCCGCTGCCAATTAACATTATCGATGACGCACTGTTGCAAGGGCCGGAAAAGCTGGCGATTACTGCCACGGCGATAGGCTGCGGCAGTGGTGTCGCCATTTTCACGTTGCACGATGATGAGACGGCCGCGCTGTCGGTCAGCCTACCGGCCAGCGCGACGGAGGGAGATGGCGTGCTTACGGCTGTCGGCGTGATCACCGCTAGCGTCGCGCCGGTGCGGGACGTCGTCATTCATTTGACCTCCAGCGACACCACCGAAGTAACCGTTCCCGCAACAGCCATTCTCCGGGCGGGTCAACTCTCAGCAACCTTCGACGCGACGATCGTGGACGACGGTCTGATTGACGACACTCGGGCAGCGACGATTACGGCCCAAGTAGACAATTGGACCGATGGTTCGGCAAGCATTACCGTGCTTGACAATGATAGGACCCTGTCGGTGACACTGCCAACAGACGCCTGGGAAGGTCAAGGAGCGTTGGCGGGCGCTGGAAAGGTAACCATCGGGGGCGCGCTGCCAACCGATTTGACGGTATCCTTGACGAGCAGCGACGTCAGCGAGTTTGTGCTTCCAGCGACGGTCGTTATCCCGGCGGGCCAAACCTCGGTGGCGTTTGATCTGACTATTGGCGACGACGCCGATAGGGACGGCGCACAAACGGCTACGGTGACTGCCAGCAATGCCGGATTTACCGATAGCACGCGATCGATTGTCATCCGCGACAACGAGGTGGATCGTTTTGTGTGGGATGCAATCAGCTCGCCGCAGACGGCCGGGGTGGCTTTTTCGGCGACGGTGCGGGCGACGAACGTCGACGACGAAACGATTTTGGTGTACGTCGACACGGCGGCGATCGGCGCGACGGGCAATAGCGGCGTGCTATCAGTGACTCCGGCCGCTTGCGCGTTTGCCTCCGGCGTGTGGACTGGGAGCTTGGCGGTGAACGCGGTGGACACCAATGTGGTATTGACGGTGGACGATGGCGGCGGCCGCCCGGGCAGCAGTAATGCTTTTGACGTGACGCACGGCCTCCTCGATCATTTCCAGTGGAGCACGATTCCTTCGCCACAGTATGAGAACGTCCCCTTCGCCGCGACACTCACAGCTAAGGACGCCCACGGTTACACCGTCGCCGATTTCAACGGCGCGGTCAGCCTGAGTGGTGCAGTTGCTTCGGGGACCGCTTCTTCGATCGTGATTTCCGAAATCGATGTGGGAGCGTTGGACCGGATTGAATTCACCAACGTCTCTGGCACAAGTCTCGATATCGGCGGCTGGAAAGTTCTGGTGTATGACACTAACTACCGTTCGACGCCGCAGCATGCACTGACGATTCCCGTCGGCACGGTGTGCCCGGCCGGTGGGGTCTTTGTTCTCGAAGAGTCTGGCACGAATCCCGGCGCATACCCGCATTTTTACAGTGGCATAAACTTGAACTGGGCGCCGGCCGGGGTAACCGGCGTGCTGCTCGTGGACATGGCCGGAAATGCGCGGGATTTTGCGGCGGCCTCTGCGCTTGATCCCACCACAATCACCGACCCCGTAACGATCGTGCCCAGCCAATGGCAGGGAGCACAGGCAGCTGCCGTCAGCGGCGAGAGCTATAGCTACCAACGCGTCGGTAACAAGGACAATGGTAATGCAGGCGATTGGGTGATCAACCTCGCGCCGACCATTGGCACGCGAAACACGGGGTTGACGGTACCGTTTGTCGGCAGCGCTGTGGCGATCACGCCGACGACGGCGGCGTTTACCGGCGGCGTTTGGAGCGGGACGGTAACGGTCCTGCAAACTGCAACTAACTTGCGTTTGCACATGGACGACGGCGCCGGCCACGCCCATGACAGCAATACTTTCAACGTGCTGCCGCCCAGCTTGCTGGCTACTATTTCCGCCGATGCAACGGAGGGAGACGATACGGTGCTGGGGACTATCAGTATTCCTGCCACGTTGGCCAACGATCTGTTAGTGCAACTTGTATCGAGCGATACAAGCCGGGTTACAGTTCCGATCACGGTGACCATACCGTCCGGCCAGCTTTCCGCACCGCTGCCGATTACGATCGTCGACAACGCCGAACTGGACGGCCTCCAAAACGTGACCATTACCGCCACCGCCGTGAATTATGTCTCGGACGTTAGAGCAATCAATATCCACGACAACGAGACGGCCGTGTTGGTCATTACTTTGCCGTCCACGGTGCGGGAAGGCGATAGCACGTTGGCAGCCCTGGGGACGATTACGTCAAACGCCGCACCGACGCGGGACATCACCATTGCCCTTCTATCGAGCGACACGAGCGAGATTACCGTGCCGGCGACGCTCGTTCTTCGCGCTGGCCAAACCTCCGTTGTGTTCGACGTCACGGTCGGGGATGATGCCGTCATTGACGGCGGACAGATTGCCGTGATTACCGCCCATGTGGAGAATTGGACCGATGGCACGTCCAAGGTGGAGGTGCTCGACAACGACCGCTGGCTGAGCGTTACTCTGCCGACGAATGCGTGGGAGGGGCAAGGGGCCCTATCGCGTGCAGGAACGGTGACTATTGGCGGCACATTGTCGTCCGACTTGACGGTGTCTTTGGCGTCCAGTGACGCTGGCGAGCTTGTGCTTCCGGCGACGGTTACAATCCCGGCGGGCAAGACCTTTGCCGTATTCGATGCCACAATCGTCGATGACAGCGATCGAGATGGCGGGCAGACGGCCGCCGTGACCGCCAGCAGCGCCGAATTTGCCGACGCCACGACCGCGACGATTATCCATGACAACGAAGTGGATCGCTTCTCGTGGAACACGATTGACGGACCGCAAACAGCGGGCGTGGCGTTTTCAACGACCGTCCGTGCGACGAACGTTGACAATGAGACGATCCCCGTTTTCGGCGGCACCGCGGCGCTCGCCGCAACAGGTGATAGCGGCGTGCTGGCTGTGACACCGGCGAATTGCACGTTTGCCTCCGGCGTGTGGACCGGGAGTCTGGCGGTCAACGCCGTGGATACCAACGTGGTATTGACCGTAGACGATGGCGGTGGCCGCCCGGGCAGCAGCAACGCTTTCGATGTCACGCACGGCCCCCTGGCGGCTTTCGAGTGGAACTCGATTTCTTCGCCGCAGTATGAGGATGCGCCGTTCGTGGTGGCACTTACGGCCGTCGATGCGAATGGCTACACCGTTACGAACTACAATGGCACGGCCAAAATCGAGGGGTCAATTGGGTCTTCTACGAGTGGCACAATCCTAAGTAGCCCGACGGCGACTTGGAACGGTAATAACGGCTCGTTTACGCTGGGCTATTCTTTCACGCCGAACACGAATTTGCTGGTGACGAGTGTCCGTCATTATTTTGGTAGCAAGATTTCTGTCTGGACAGACAACGGGATGTTGGTAGGCTCCCAGACATTCGCCGCCACGGGACCGGGCTGGGCGGACACGCCCGTTACGACGCCATTCCAGCTTCAGGCCGGCGTGACTTACCGTGTCGCCGCCTACTCGGCCGGACAGAGATACTACGGCATACCAAGCGGATGGTCTCACACTTCACCACTTGGAACCATAGGGGTGGAGTATGAGAGCATGGGGGACGCCTTTCCGACGCGAAATTCGAACTCCTACCTCTGGTTCGTTGACATTGTAGCGACGGTCGGCACGTTCACCTCCGTCCCCATCACGCCAACAGAGGTCACGTTTATCGATGGTGTCTGGTCGGGTGGCGTCACCGCGTCGGATACGGCCACTGGTATGCGACTGGGCGTAAATGACGGCTTCGGACACTTCGGCGACAGCAACACGTTTGACGTGCTGCCGCTGACCTTAACAATGACGATTCCCAGCGACGCTACAGAGGGCGATGGTACGGCGACAGGGACGATCAGCCTTCCGGCCGCATTGGCCAGCGATTTGCTAGTACACCTTGCATCTAGCGATTCAAGCCGGGCCACTGTACCCGCCACGTTGACGATTCCTGCCGGCCAACTTTCGGTACCGCTGCCAATCACAATCGTCGACAATGCTCTGTTAGATGGAGTCGAACAAGTAATCATCAGCGCCGCGTTGACGGGACCTGTCATCGCCGAGGCCGTCCTCACGGTTCACGACAACGAGACGGCTGTCCTGACGGTCACTTTGCCGGCCAGCGCGATGGAGGGGGATGGCGTGCTTACGGCCGCCGGCGTGATTACCGCTAGCGTCGCGCCAGTTCGGGACGTCGCCATTGAACTGATCTCCAGCGACACCGGCGAAATTGCGCTTCCTTCGACGGTAGTCCTTCGTGCCGGACAGACGTCGGTCGCCTTCGACATTGCGGTTGTTGACGACACGTTGATTGACGGCACACAAACAGTTGCCGTAACTGCCCGAGCGGAAAATTGGATCGATGGCGTGGCCAGTATGCAAGTATTGGACGCCGATCGGACCTTAACGGTTTCGCTGCCGGTTGACGCATGGGAAGGTCAAGGAACGTTGGCGGGCGCTGGAAAGGTAACCATCGGAGGCGCGCTGCCGACCGATCTGACCGTCTCCTTGACGAGCAGCGACGTCAGCGAGTTTGTGCTTCCGGCGACGGTCGTTATCCCGGCGGGCCAAACCTCGGTGGCGTTTGATCTGACCATCGTCGACGACGGCGATAGGGACGGCGCACAAACGGCCACGGTGACCGCCAGCAATGCCGGATTTACCGATAGCACGCGTTCGATCGTCATCCGTGACAACGAGGTGGATCGTTTTGTGTGGGATGCAATCAGCTCGCCGCAGACGGCCGGGGTGGCTTTTTCGGCGACGGTGCGGGCGACGAACGTCGACGACGAAACGATTTTGGTGTACGTCGACACGGCGGCGATCGGCGCGACGGGCAATAGCGGCGTGCTATCAGTGACTCCGGCCGCTTGCGCGTTTGCCTCCGGCGTGTGGACTGGGAGCTTGGCGGTGAACGCGGTGGACACCAATGTGGTATTGACGGTGGACGATGGCGGCGGCCGCCCGGGCAGCAGTAATGCTTTTGACGTGACGCACGGCCTCCTCGATCATTTCCAGTGGAGCACGATCGTTTCGCCGCAGTATGAAGATGTCCCCTTCGCCGCGACACTCACAGCTAAGGATGCGCACGGTTACACCATCACGGACTACAACGGCACAGTCAATCTAAGCGGTCTTGTTGGAACGGGGGTGGGCTCCGCGATCATCATTTCCGAATGCAATGAAGACTCCCCCGATTACGTAGAAATCACAAACGTATCTAGCACCACGGTGAACACGTCTGGGTGGGTGGTGGCTGTGAACGACGCGGAACAAAGAGACATCAACTCCGTCCACGACGTTGTCTGGCACCTCCCCAGTTCGATGCCTCCACGGCAGACTCTTTACCGCACCGACGACCCCGGTGACAACTACTGGGGTTCCAACATCTGGTGGGGTTCTGCAACCATGAGAGGTTGGGCAATTATCCTTGACAACAACGGCGACGTCGTCGACTTCACGGTGTGGGGTTACTCCGCATCCGAAATCACGTCGATGAATGTGAACATTGCCGGGCACAACGTCGTCATCGGGTCAGAGTGGATTGGCGCCTCAGTGCCATTTGGTGGTTCGTCAACGCGTTCACTTCAGCGGCACGGGAACTCGGACAACAACGATGGCAACGACTTCTCCTGGGTGGCGAGTTCGAAAGGTGCACTGAACCCGGGACTCACGCTGCCGTTCCCCGGTGGCGTTGCTTTCGTGGATGTTTCGCCAACATCAGTGACGTTCGTCAACGGGGTCTGGTCGGGCAATGTCACGGCATCGCAGACAGCCGATTTCATGTATCTTCACGCCGACGACGGTGCAAGGCATGTCAGCGACAGCAACACCTTTGACGTGCACGCGATTGCCCTCGATTTCGGCGACGCGCCGGCTTCTTATTCGACGCTCTTGGCCGACGACGGCGCCCGCCACGCGCTTGTGTCCGGCTTCTATTTGGGCGGCGCAATTGATGCCGATCCGGATGGCCAACCTAATGCCGACGCCACGGGTGACGATGTCCACGGTACGCCGAATGACGAAGATGGAATCGTATTTGGGACCCCTTTATACGCAGGGGAGAATGCGATCGTACAGGTGACAGCTTCGGTGGCGGGCAAGCTCGACGCCTGGATCGACTTCAACGACGACGGAGACTGGGCGGATGCGGGCGAAAAGGTTTTCAATGATGTGAGCCTCACGGCGGGCGTCAACAGCCTGACGCTGACGGTCCCGGCCACCGCCACCTTGACCAGCCAAACCTATGCCCGCTTCCGTTTCAGCAGCGCGGGTGGTCTCTCCTATACAGGGATGGCCCCGGACGGCGAGGTCGAGGACTATCAGGTCGCGATCCAAATGGCGCCCCCAGTCCTGGATCCGGAGCCGGCCGTATCGCCAGGTACGGAGAACACAATCACTTGGTCGTTGGTGCCGGGGGCGGATCAATATTACGCCGTGTGCGACGACAATTCGGACTTCAGTTCACCGGAGCAGAACAGCGGCTGGATCAACGACACCCAGCACACCTTCACTGGTCTATTGGACGGAGTGCACTACTACTATCGTGTTGAGGCAGGAAAAACGATTGCTGGACCGGCAGTCTCTTGGACCCAAACGAGCCAAGCCGACTTCAGTTCCGACACTTTGACGAATACCAGCGCGACAAGCCACTCAGGCGACGTCGTGCTAATGTCCACGAGTACTATGTTCTTTAGCGATGACTTTGAAGACGGTGACTATAATGGCTGGGTTAACGGAAGCGGAAGCTATACGCGGCAAGTCACCGACGCGACGGCCGCCGCCGGCGCCTACAGTTTCACCCAGGTTGGCGGCGCCAGCGGCCACTATACTGGCGTCTCGCATCCTCTGGCGAACATTACGCCCGACCGAATCGATTTCTCCGTTTGCTCGGCAAATGCGGCGACCTCAGGCGGCTACTTTGTCGTCGGCACGGGACCTGCAAACAGTTCCACCGCCGTCTTTTTCTACATGAAGAGCGATGGCACGATGGGGATATATAACGATCTTGCCTGGTACTCGACACCCTACGTGGCCAATAAATGGTACAACGTTTCGGTCACGTTTGATTGGTCGGCCAAGACAGTGGATTATTCGGTCGATGGCGTTCTTATTGCCAGTAACGTGCGCTTTCGCAGCACCAGCGTAACGAACCTCTCCCAGGTTTACCTTTATAATTTCGACTACACGCAGTCATGGTGGGATGAAATTCGCATCGTGGGCGGCACAGACGGTTATGTCCCCTCGGGAAGCGTTGTTTCAACTCCCATCACGCTCTCATCCTCCGAGCTGTGGGGCACACTCGCATTCAATGGGGTAACTCCGACTGGTACAAGTCTTACCATCGATGTCTTGCCCGCTACCGGTTCCACGCCGATTCCCGGTTACTCGAATGTGGCTAGCGGCACGAGTCTGGCTGGTATCTCTGATTCAACGATTCGTCTTCGGGCCAATCTGGAGACAGCGGATGCCGCGGCCACGCCCGCTTTGCACGACTGGTCGGTTACTTGGCAAGAGCCAGACACTCGTGTAGTTAGCGGGTGGTCGAACGTCGAATCGTCGACGCAGGGCACGCCGCCCACCGTGACATCGAGTACGCCGAGCACGGCAGGCCCGACCAGTACGGACAGCCTGACGTTCACGGTAGTCTTTGGCAAACCCGTCTGGAACGTGACTACGGACGACTTTCAGTTGACCACCACCGGAACGGCGACGGGCGCCGTTGCCGGCATAGACGCCTCCAACGGCACAAGCTTCACGGTGACGGTCAACACGCTCTGGGGCGACGGGACCTTGCGGCTCGACTTGAAGGGAGGAACGGACGTAAGAGATGCGGCGGGGAACATCGCGACGGCGTACATGTCCGGAAGCACCGTCACTTTAATCTATGCCACTTTGCACAACCAAATGTTGTTCTACAAGGGCTCTCGCTACAGCGACGTGGCGCGTGGCTACACCAACGACGATGCCATAGCTACCGACAAGACCGCGCTCATGCCGGGCGAGAGCGCTTCGGCGGCAGCTTATACCAGTTACAGCCGCGGAATTAACGGAATTATGGTGGACATCGCGGGTCTGTATGGTAGGACGCTCACTGCAGGAGATTTCGAGTTCCGATTCGGCAACTCGGCTGCCCCCCCGACTTGGGACATTGTGGCCGCGCCGGCGACAATCGCTGCGCCGCGGGCGATCGTCGACCTGGAAGGGGGGCAACGGGTTGAAATCACGTGGCCCAACGGGACGCTTACCAATGGTTGGCTGCAAGTGACCGTCAAGGCCAGCCCCAACACGGGTCTGGCCACGCCGGAGGTTTTCTACTTTGGCAACGCGGTCGGCGACACATGCAATCAATCGGCCGCGGCGATGGTTAATAGTGCTGACGTAGGACGGATTCGGCAAAACTCGGGCACTGCGAATGTGCCCATCACCAATGTCTTCGACGTCAACCGCGACGGCAGCATCACTAGCGCGGATGTAGTGCTGTCCCAGCGGAACAGTGGCTTCAAACTGTATTGGTTGGTCCCCCCTGCCGTGCTGCCGGCGAGGGATGGTGAGGATTCAGACTTAACCGCGGACACGAAGCTTTCGACGAACAAGGGCGGTGCGGCTGGCACAACCACGATCGAGGCCACAAACTTGGCTGCCGCCGCTGCGAATCTAACGGTGAGTACGCCGGAGGACGTCTCAAGCCGTGTCGTCGCTGCAGCACACTTGCCAATCCCATTGCCGGAGATCGCAGAGGTGGTTACAGTCAGTCAAATTGCGACAGGCGTCCCCATCACAGTTACCAACCTCCCCTATTTGGGTTTGGGCGTGGCCTTCCCCAATACGACGGTCGGGCTAGCTGCTGCAACCAACCCAGGGTGGTTTGTTGATCTACCATCCACAGTCGACGAGAAGGGCGTGGAGAGCGGCTCGACGACCGGTTTCCAGGACGGCGAACTCACGGAAGTTGACCGGATCAACTTGCTCTCGGTCGCCCTGCTCGAGTTGCCAACTTCCTCCAACCTGGACAAGGTGATGGTACCAGCGGAGAGACTGATGAGCAAGCCGCAGGCAGAGACGTCGTCGCCGTCCAAAGCGGCGGAGGTCGACGCCGTCCTTCGCAGCAATTGGGACCTCGGACTAACTGTGAACCTATTGGACGATGGCCGTTGACGATTTTGTCGTCGTGGGCGCATACGTCCACGAGTGTCTCGTATCCACTTCAATGACGGAGCCAATCTGATGATGATAAAGAAACTGTGTGCCGTGTTGCTGATCGCGTCACTGACCACCCCGGCGGCCCGTGGCGCCTTTATCGATGCCAGCAATATTGGGGTCAATTGGACTGTAATGTCGGGAGAGGACCTCACGGTACTTATCTTCTTGACCAATCATGCGAGTGATTCACTCAAGTACGCGGTCGATTTGGAGTTGTCGCTTAGCGGCAGTGGGACATTGCCAACGATTAAGAGTATTGATCTGCGAGCCAGCGGCGCGATCTTTGCCGACGGCGCCCAGTACCCCAATCCTGGTCGGGGGATAGGTACGTCAAATGCCATTCGTTCCGCAGATCTGAGTGGTGATACGACGACAGCAGAAGGATTGTTAGCCCAGGTGGTAATCGGCACTGCAGGGGTTGCGCCAGGTACGTACACGCTAGCTCCGGTACCAGAGGGTGATGGTTCCTTCACAGGGACCAAGGTATGGGACCTAGATTTCAATGAAATTCCACTGACTTTTGCTCCGGGAACGATCACGGTGATACCCGAGCCGTCTCTCTTAGCGCTCAGCGGAATTGCCGCTTTAGCGCTGTTGGTATTTCACAGTCGGCGCCGACGGCGACCGTAACCAGCTGGGTAAATGCCCTATTCTCTGCCGACAATGGCGGCATGCCCCTCGCTAGGACGTGCCTGGAGCGGTTGGATTGTGGCGGCAACCAGAGAAATGAGCGGAGGATGAATCTACGGCCAGGCAGGCGGAGAGACTCCTCGGCTGGACCCTGTGACCGCTACAGTTGGAAAGGTAGGCCACGGCGTGTTTCAACCGCGGCGTGTTGGCGATTTCCCTTCGCCGCAGGCAAGCAGTTGGCAACGCCACGGCCGGAAGCCGTTAGCTAGGCGATATACAGGAACGGCCGGGACTGTAGCGGCCCTAGTCGGGCGGCAGAACGGTGGCCGGAGTCTTTGGCACAAAATCGATATCGCGATAGTGGATCGTGCCATCCCCGTCAACTTCCAGCAAAATCGACTGGTACGGTCGGAATACGAGTCTGGTATCGACCGAAGCCTCGTCTAAATTGATCCGCAGCGGGATCTCGATGGTCTTATTGCTGAACGACTGACCGTATTGCATGGGATAGCGCACACCTTTGCTCATCGGGTGAGCAAAGAAGATCACGTGTGCCCCGTTCTTCACCCGGCACCAGAACTCGGGCAGATCTTGGCCTTCCACCAAGGGCCGGCCAATCGCCAACTTCGCGAAGTCCTGCGAGACATTCGCAAGGCCGAGCAGTGCATTGAGATCTTTGTCGAACTGGCTCGACTTGTTCTTGCCGGGCTGCAGCGGACGCTGCTTGACACACACAGGCAAGCCCTGGCGAGCCAGCTTGAGGATGGTCTGCAGCGCAGCCGCGTCCAAATATTTCACGTTAACGTAAAGCGCCGAAAAGGTTAAATCGCCGACATGCAATTTCTTGTCTTGCACCCGCCCCTGCTTCAGAAAGCGATGGTTAATCCAAAGCGGGTGGTGGCCGGCCAGTTCTTTGGCGGGCTCGATATCGCGCAGTTCGTAGGCGCCCCACATCCACTTGATTCCAGGCTTGACGGGATAAAGCCCACGCATCCAGCCGTCCTCCATTGGCATGTATTGCGCTACGTTGGAGTAAGTGCGGCCTTCCTTGAGGGCAGCCGAAACCTTCGCCAAGTAGAGATTCAGGCCCGGCAATTCTGGCGACAGTTTTCCATCCGGTCCCACGTGGACCGAGGCGTAGAATTCGACGCGATCGCTGCCTTCGGGATTAAAGGGTTTGCCATGCCAAATGATGTGATTGACGCCATTCGCAAAGATTGAGTCAGCCAGCAGTTTCAGGTCCGCGGCTTGCTCCTGTCGGATGTACTTGCGGGGAAAACCGTAAAGACAGGTGAAGGTTTCGGCCGTTACGTCTCCGTTGCCAGCGAAGGCCGCAGCGGCGGCCGGAATACGGCTAAAGAGCGGGTCATACAACAGCGCTTCGCTTTCTGGCACGTCGATCATTGCATAGGCGCTGAGCAGATCGGTCGGGGCCCCCGCACACTGAACGCGGCTAAAAGCTTGGAGTGCGTGGCATTTGTCCACAAACGGCCCATAGAATTCATCCAACACCAGATCCGAGACGAGCGAGAGATAGTCGTAGCGAAAATCGGGATCACCTTTGTCGAAGATTGTTGGCATATGGGGGCGAATGTCGTAACCAAATCGGGCTTCGAATTTCCTCTCAAAACCGGCGGTCCAGATTTTATCGGAGTTCACTTCCCACGAGTCACAGAAGAGGCCTGACCGCGAACCGCGAAGTCCGTCGGCCAAGGCCCTTCCCATGCGATCGGCGTAGCGTGCAAAGGCGCGGCGGTCAAGGTGGTTGATGATTGCGCCTTGCTCGGGATACTCCCAGGGGATGAGATTGCGTTGGGCCGGCGCGTCGCTGCCAAAGGTCTTGGTAGCATCTTCACGGCTTACGAGGCTATCGCCAAATGGCCAGGCGCTGCCAAACGTAAAATCGCACTGCAGTCCGAGTCGATCGCAACTGCGCTTGGTATCGCCGACCACTCGTGACCATTCGGGGCTCAGCCATTCCTGTCGGGGAGTGCCGGTCTTGCGCTCGGCCTCCGTGATCCAAGGATAGAACCGTGCAAAACGTGGGATGGAAAGGGGATAGACCCAGGCAATCTCAACGCCCCCAAAATTATTCGTCTTGAGCCACCGGAGTTGGGCCTCAACATCCTTGTCCTGAATTCTTGAGGCAAACCACCACCATCGCGTCATCGGTTTGGAGGTGGGGTAATAATGACGCGTCTCGCCGGGCTTCATATTGGAGACCGCTGAAGTCTGTGGAGTTTGTGCCTCAGCCATCGCACTGGCGAAAAAACATGCTGCGGCAAACCCGGTCGAAAGGAAGGCTCGGTGGACTGACCTCATTATATCTCTCCCGCGAGTCTCAGGCATCGTATGACTTGCTGCTATTCCTTGATACGGCTGTCTGAACGCGCTTGCAGAGTAGTCCGTCGAATGCGTGCCGGAGCATGAGCCATCCGAAGACTTAGGTTGCAGCGGGACCCTGGCGGCCAGCGTCAGCAAGGACCGCCATTATCGCCCGAAGCACCAAAAAATGAAACGGCCGGCGGCAAAGAATAGTCGACGGTCGGCCAATCGTTTGGGCGGTCTTCGTGCCCGGGTCGGTCATGGGGGGTGCATCTGCGCGAGCAACCTCAGATACTCCGCAGACCGTTCGCTGAGATTGGGACCGTCCTGAAAGGCTATCGTTGCGGTTCTCAAAGGCGGGACCGCGCCATGCGGGAGCGGGCCGTCAGGGCCAAGCCTGCATGCGAGACGAGATCCTCGTCCGCGTTCGAGATGATGAAGGCCGCCCGCTCACACCTAAAGGCCGCCGCCGAGGCCGCCAACGTGGCGAAGAGCCAGTTCCTGGCCAATATGAGCCACGAGTTGCGGACGCCCATGAATGCCATCCTCGGCATGACCGATTTGGCGCTGTCCGAGCAACTGCCAGCCGCCGTTCGCGACTACTTGCAGACGGTTAAGGAATCGGCCGATCTGCTTATGGAGCTGCTGAACGAGATTCTGGACTTCTCCCGCATCGAGGCTGGCCGGTTCGAACTCGAATTCACCCCCTTCAGCGTACGAAAGACCGTCGAGCAGGTCGTGAAGACTTTGGGCGTCCGGGCCCATGAAAAGGGCCTGGAACTGGTTTGCGAACTCCCCGACGAACTCCCGGAAACCGTGATCGGTGATCACCTGCGGCTGCGGCAGGTGCTGATGAATCTGACGAACAACGCCATCAAGTTCACTCGGAAAGGCGAGATTGTCGTCGCCGTGGTTGAGGAGGACAGAACGCCCGAGGCGGTGTCGCTCGGTTTTTCGGTGTCGGATACCGGCATTGGGATTGCTCCCGAAAACTTGAGCAGAATCTTTTCCCCGTTCACCCAGGCCGACGCGTCGACGGCGCGGCGATTCGGGGGGACCGGGTTGGGACTGGCCATCTCCCAGCGACTGGTGGCCTTGATGGGCGGCAAGATCGACGTGGACAGCCTTCTGGGCAAGGGTAGCACGTTTCGTTTTACGGTGACGCTGGCGTGTGGTGAAGAACGGGGGCAAGCTGATGTGGCTATGCCCGGTCTGGAGTCGCTCCGGGGACTTCCGGTGCTGGTAATTGCGGAGAATGCAACCAACCGGAGAATCCTGCTTCACGCATTGAGTTGTTGGCAAATGCAGCCGGACGAGGCAGAGGACGTGCCGACGGGGCTTGCCAAAATTCACGAGGCCGCCGGTGCGGGTCAGGCCTTCGGCGTGGTGCTCACGGACGCTGCGTTGCCGGGCATCGATGGCTTCACCCTCTTGAGTTGGTTGAGGCAGGAACCGCGACTCGCAGGTTCTGTGATCATCATGCTCTCGGCCACGGATCGGCATCGCTACGCCGATCAGTGCCGGGATGCCGAGGCGATTTGTCTGGAAAAGCCAATATCTCGCTCCGCCTTGTTCAATGCCATTGCCAAGACAGTCGGCGCGGCGGAACTAAGGGCTGTACGCGAGGAAAAGAACATTCCTCCGACTCCGACCCGGCCTCTTCGCGTGCTGCTGGCGGAAGACACGCGCGCGAATCAAAAGCTTGTACTTCATGTACTCGGACGCCGCGGACATGAGGTCCGGATTGCGGAAAACGGGCGCGAGGCGCTAAGTTTCCTACAGAACGAGGACATTGACGTCGTGCTAATGGACGTGCAGATGCCGGAAATGGACGGATTCGCTGCAACGGCCGCGATCCGCCAACTGAACGACCAAGGCAAAGCCAGCGTCCCGATCATTGCGATGACGGCTCACGCCATGAAAGGCGACGAGCAGCGCTGCTTGAACGCCGGCATGGACGCATACATTAGCAAGCCAATCAATGGCGACGAGATGATCGGGATGGTTGAGCGACTTGCCGACCAAGCGAGGCCAAATATAGTACGCCCGACAGGTTAGATTAGTCTAGGCAATCTCCAGATCATCGGGTACGGTCAATGGCTGCGGCCTGTGCGGCGGCGGTTGCGTGGGTTGACGTGCCGCGCGGCGCTACTAACGCCACAATCTGTTCCGGCATGCCTCGACTTGACTAAGTTGATTGGGCGAGTTTCAATCTTAAGGGGATTTCTTTGTCAGAAACCTCGCAATGACGGCCGAACGCGTATCGGTCCCCCCTTTGGCCCATATTAAGTCCTTCGCAGCTAATGACCGAGTCCGCGGCTTATGAAGCCCGGCCAACGCGGCGGAAACAGCCGTGTTTGCCGACGAACTGTGAACATTGGCTACGCCGGCATCAACAACTGATGATGTCTACGCAAGGTAGCAACTTATCTCAGTTTCTCGATTGTTTGCGTCAAGCCGCCAACCACGATGCGCCGGTCCCCAAGTTTCTCCGCGATATCATTTGGCTAATCCGTGACTTTGTGAATTGCGACGCCGTGGAGATTTGGGTCGAGCGGGGCGACCGCTGTGTTCGGTGTGAAGCCAAGCGAAAGCCGTCCGGCTATTTTCACATGGTAAGCCAAGGCGGTGGAGATAAAGTCTCGTCGCCGCTGCTCGCCTCTGTTCGGAAACATCGGACAGTGGATCAGATCTGCCAATTGGTGATCGAGAAAGAGCACACTGCCACACATGGACTACTTAACGCAGCCGGCAGCTTCTGTACTTCTTGTCTTGACGAAACGCGCAGAAGCCTGCCGCGCGACGCTGGGAGAAGGCTGTTTTTCGAAAAGAACCCCGTTCATGGATCGCTCGCCGTCCTTCCGCTCTTCACGGCCAATGACATCTTTGGGCTGCTCGTGCTAAAGCACGATTGTCCGCATCCGCTGGTCGGCAGCGACCTTGAAGTGCTTCACGAGATTGCTGTTACTCTGGCTTCCACGCTCTCAAGCCAGTTTGCTCACTCGGCGCTTCACGAGCGAGTCAAGGAATTGACGTGCTTGTATCAGTTGTCGCTGCTAACGGAGAATCCCGACACGACGCTTGACGAAGTTTTGCAGGGTATTGCAGGAATACTGCCAGCGGCTTGGCAGTATCCAGATATTACGGCCGCTCGAATTGAATGGGATGGTCGCCATTATGACACTGACAATTTTTCAGACGAGACGGCCCATGTGCAGTCCGCGGAGATAGTTCTCGGCGGGGTTCCCAGGGGATTCGTGCGAGTCGCCTATCTAATACCCTGTTTTGAATTGGATGAAGGACCATTCCTACGAGAGGAACGCGCTCTGATTGACGCCGTGGCGCGTCAAATCGCCCAAATCATTGAACAACGTCAGGCAGCCTCAGAGAAGCTGCGATTGCAGAGTCAATTGCAGCATGCCGACCGATTGGCGACCATCGGACAACTGGCGGCCGGTGTGGCACACGAATTGAATGAACCGCTGGGCAATATTTTGGCCTTCTCACAACTGGCTGAGAAGCAGAAAGGTGTGCCGAAACAAGTCACAGAGGATTTGGCCAAAATTGTCAAGGCCTCGCTTCATGCCCGCGAGATCATCAAGAAACTGATGTTGTTTGCCCGGCAGACGCCTCCTCAGAAACGCCTCACCGACCTGAACAAGTTGGTCGATGAAGGGTTATACTTCCTGGAGTCGCGGTGTGGTCGGAACGGCATCACGGTGAAACGACAGTTATCTCGCAACCTGCCGAAGGTGAGGGTCGATCCAGGCCAGATCAATCAGGTCCTGGTGAATCTGATCGTCAACGCGATTCAGGCGATGCCTCAAGGCGGCAGCTTGAAGATATCTACGCGGCAGCAGCCGAAGTCGGTGTCGCTATTGGTCGAAGATACGGGCATGGGCATGACGAGCGACGTGCTTGATAAGATCTTTGTCCCGTTCTTCACCACTAAAGATGTGAATCAGGGAACTGGTTTGGGATTGCCCGTTGCCCACGGGATTGTGACGGCCCACGGCGGCCGGATTGACGTTCGAACCCAACTTAATAAGGGAAGTCGTTTTGAGGTGACGTTGCCACGGCCACGCCGGGCAATAAGGAAAGGAACCGCTCGTGACCGCTAAAGACCGAGGGAGCAGTATTCTAGTTGTGGACGACGTGGCGGAGACCGTGGAGGCCATTTCGAGAAACCTGTCCGCTCAAGGCTACCAAGTTGCCACGGCTTCAAGCGTGGGGCAGGCGGTGTCCATCCTGCAATCCTGCCCTATGGATCTGGTCATCACCGATCTGAAGATGCCACAAGCGAGCGGGCTGGATTTGGTGCGCTATGTCTGTGAAAACTGGAAGGATACCGCGGTGATGATCATTACCGGCTATCCATCTATTGAGACCGCGGTAACCGCCGTTAAGACCGGCGCCGAGAATTACCTCGCGAAGCCTTTTACCGATGCCGAGTTGCTCACCGCGGTGAAGCGAGCGTTGGGCAAAGTACACGCTAGGCATCTGGCCAATCCGGCTGGCGACCCCAGTGCCGCTCAGTATGGAATCATTGGCAACTCGCCGGCCATTCGCAAAGTGTTTCGAGCCATTGACAAAGCGGCCAAAGCGTCGGCAACGGTGCTCATTTGCGGAGAAAGCGGTACGGGCAAGGAGTTAGTCGCCCGAGCGATTCATTACAGTAGCCCTCGGGCAAGCAGTCTCTTCCTGCCGGTCAATTGTGGCAGCATTCCTGAGAGCCTTCTCGAGAGCGAACTCTTTGGCTATGTGAAGGGAGCGTTCACGGGTGCGAATGAATCGCGGGCGGGCTTCTTTCAAACCGCCGACGGCGGCACCATTTTCCTTGACGAAATCAGCGAAACAAGCCTCAACATGCAGGTGAAACTGCTTCGTGTTCTCGAAGACAAACAGGTCTACATGGTCGGCTCCAGCCGCCCCCGGCAAGTCGATATTCGGGTGGTAGCGTCGAGCAACAAAGATTTGGCCGCGCTTTCGAAAACCGGTTTGTTTCGCGAGGACCTCTATTATCGCCTGAATGTCGTTAAGATCAGCCTTCCGCCACTGCGTGAACGAGGCGATGATATTCTGTTGTTGATTCATCACTTTGCCGCCAAGTTCTCAAAGGAATTGGGCAAGCCGACGCCGCGTTTTTCCGACGCCGCTCTGCGAGCATTGAAAAGCGGGTACCATTGGCCGGGAAACGTTCGGGAACTGGAAAACGCCATTCACAGTCTGGTTGTGATGTCCGAAAGCGACTGCATCAGCGTCGCGGAGTTGCCCAGTTCGATGCGGTTCAGCTATTCGCAAGAGACGGATTTGACGCGCTCGTTGGCGGAAGTAGAGGCTGACTATGTTAGCCGAGTGCTGGCGAGCGTTTCAGGGAACCGGACCAAGGCGGCGAAAATCCTCGGCATTGATCGCAAGACATTGCGAGAGAAATTGCGTTAGTCCGTCCGCCCTGACGCCGGGGAGTTTTTCCTCAGTTGGGGAGATTCTCCCCGACTGCCCGCCTCTTCACGGTTCGCTTGCTGACCGCGGCTCGGCAGTGGTCGGGCTCAAAAGAGCCCAATTTTCCGGCCCTTTTCCCGTCATATTGCTTGTGCCGACAGGTTTGGCTCGGCACTTGCTTAGGCCACCAAGCCAGGTGACACGATGCTCTCCCTTTTAGCAGAAGCCGGGGAGCGGATCACCTTCACTGCTGAGCTGGCCCGCCGTTCCCTTTGCGGGGAACGGCGAGCGGCTCTTAACTTACTGGGGGAGCGTGACTATGGATACAGTTCATGGTCTTTGTTGCACGTGTGACCATGGAACGGATTGCGTGATCGGCAACCGTAACCGCACGCCCATCCTGCAATGCGAGGAGTTTCGTCAATCCGTTCCTGCCGTCGAGTTCGTCTCGGCCGTCGTTCCCGTGCGGCAACTGCGGCCAGTGCACGGCATGGATCCTTCCGGGTTGTGCAGCGATTGCCGACACCACGGTGCTTGCATGATGGAACACGCGGCCAAGCCGATTTGGTATTGCGACGAATATGTGTGAAGCCGGTTCATGACAACGTGCTTATGGGAATGACAATCGGAGGGAACAGCGATGAAAACCGATTCAGGCCTCTGTTCAACGTGCCACCACGGCGTCCACTGTGCGCACCTTGCCGAGAATAGTCGACCAGTGCTTCAGTGTGAGGAGTTCTTGCAGTTACCGGTTGCTAACGGCTTTCAGGGTACTGAAGTGCGGACGGGGCCTGATGATCAACAAGAAAGCACGACTTTTGCCGGCTTGTGCTTCAACTGCAACCATCGCTACGACTGCACACTCCGACAGGCGACAGGTAATGTCTGGCATTGTGAAGAATACGAGTAGTTTTCCGACCGGTCTCTTGGAGATCACCTTCTTGCATCGTAGGACATCATGATCGTCAAAATTAGGACGAGCGGGATTCTAGAGACGGCATCCTGGAATATTCGTGAAACAGTCCGCCGTCTCAATCTTCCGGAAGACATTGCTCAGCGCATTAGCGAGCCATCGGAGCAATTGTGTCTCCGCATCCATCCAGTCATGCCCGACGGCCGTACTGTGCATGCAGAAGTCTTCGTGGTGCGGCATAACGACGTGCTTGGACCGGCGAAGGGTGGCATTCGAATGACGTCGACCGTCACTTTGGAGGAAGTGGCCGGGTTGGCGATGGAAATGACCTGGAAGACGGCCTTGATTGGTGTTCCGTTCGGAGGAGGAAAGGCGGGGATTCGCGCCGATCCGTCGGCATTAACTCTCGCGGACAAGGAAGTCCTTATTCGTGCATTCACGCGGGCCGTCCGACGTCTTATTGGCCCGGAAATCTATGTCCCTGCGCCCGACATGGGGACCGACGAATGCGACATGGGGCATATCAGCGACTGCATCTCGCACAGCGGCGGAACCTCAATTACGCCCGGCTGTTTTGTCACCGGCAAGCCGCTCATGCTCGGCGGCATCACCGGTCGACGAGAGGCGACGGGATACGGAGTGGTCGCCACGATAGCCGCTGCCTGTGAACGATTGGGCCTGCGGCTGCCTGCGTGTCGCGTTGCCGTCCAAGGTTTTGGCAATGTCGGTTCCGTGGCAGCCCACACTATCGCCGCTCGCGGAGCGACAGTCGTAGCTGTCTCGGACGTTCGCGGCGGCACCGTCAATGAGGATGGCCTCGATATCCCCAAGCTAATTGAATATGCCAAGGCCACGGGCTCGGTAGATGGCTTCCCGGGCGGGAGGAAGGTTTCGAGCGACGATGTCTTACTGCTCGACTGTGATATCTTGATTCCGGCCGCTGCCGACTCGGTGATCCATGCCGAGAATGCGGAGGACATCCGGGCAACGATGATCGCGGAAGGCGCGAATGGTCCGCTTACGCCCGCCGCCGACCAAGCATTGGCCGCGCGAAATGTCTTTGTGATTCCCGACATTCTCTGCAATTCCGGCGGCGTGTTTGTCTCCTATCTCGAGTACACGCAAGAAACTCAGCGGGAGCAAATGACCGGCGACGAAGTCGAACGCCGTCTCAGCCGTCGCCTACAGTCGACCTTCGATGCCGTCTTCGAACGGGCCAAGAGGACGGGCGAAACCATGCGACATGCCGCCATGGACATCGCCGTGCTCCGTGTGGTGGACGGCATCGTTGCCCGCGGCCTCTTGCCCTGATCGTGAGCATCTTCGTTCGCCCACGTTTTCCTGACTCCCAGAGACCCAACCAGGTATTTCCCAAGATGATCGTAGCAGTCCCCCGCGAAACCTATCCCGGCGAACGACGCGTTGCTCTAGTCCCTGCATCGGTTCCTGCTTTGTCCAAGGTTGGGATGCAGGTTGTCGTCGAGGCCGGGGCGGGATCCGAGGCCGGTTACCCCGACGCGTTGTACCAGGAAAAAGGGGCACGAATTGTTGGCGATCGCAAGGAACTTACGGCTGCCGATATTGTTCTTCAGGTCCGCACGGCGGGGGCGAATCGGCACTCCGGCTGTAACGGCAGCGCAGCGTACGGCCGCGGTCAGGTGGTGATTGCCCTCGCGGACCCGCTCGGCTGCCCCCAGGCCGTATCCGAGATGGCGGCCCGCGGAGTCTCGCTGTTGGCTCTCGAACTTCTGCCGCGAATCTCTCGTGCCCAGAGTATGGATGTGCTCTCATCGCAGGCGACGATCGCCGGCTACCGGGCCGTGTTGCTGGCAGCGACCCATCTGCCCAAACTGTTCCCGATGCTTATCGCGGCCGCCGGCACGCTCAATGCCGCCAAGGTGCTTGTCGTGGGGGCGGGAGTAGCCGGCTTGCAGGCAATTGCCACGGCTCGACGCCTTGGAGCGGCCGTCTCGGCGTACGACGTTCGGCCAGCCGTCAAAGAGCAGGTTCAAAGCCTGGGAGCGAAGTTCGTCGAAATGCCGCTCAGTACGGCTGGGGCCGAAACCAAGGGTGGCTATGCGGGCGAACTGGGAGAGGAGTTTTATCGACGACAGCGGGAATTGATGGCGCGAGTCGTGGCCGAAAGCGATGTTGTCATCACCACCGCCGCCATCCCCGGCAAACAGGCGCCGATTCTGGTGACGGCGGAAATGGTGGCAAGGATGGCTCCAGGCTCGGTAATTGTTGACTTGGCTGCTGAACGGGGCGGCAACTGCGAATCAACCGAGCCCGGGAGGACCGTAGTGAAGGGCGGTGTCCACATTCTCGGCCCCCTGAACGTCGCCTCCGACATTCCACAGCATGCCAGTCTCATGTACTCCAAAAACATCGTCACCTTCCTATTGAATCTGTTCAAGGACAATCGAGTCAATCTGACTCTCGACGACGAAATTATCCGAGAAACGCTCTTAACCCGGGATGGTCAGGTGGTGCACCCGAAAGTATGCAAAATGCTTTCTCGCCCCGGCCTCTAACTTGCCCCCAACGGCGACTTCCCGAGAACATCCTCAGAAAGGACATTCAATGACGCTCCCGATATTACCGCTGCTTGCCGCCGCACCGCCCGAAAACACAACCTCGGCCACGGACGCCGTCACGTTGCTGTTCGTTCTGATGCTAGCCACATTCATTGGGCTGGAAGTCATTCGCAACGTGTCTCGGCTGCTGCATACTCCGTTGATGTCGCTCACCAATGCCATTTCGGCGATCGCCGTGGTGGGTTCCATTCTCCTGGCCGGCATGGCCTCGGGCGGGAAGGAGCAACCGGCCGTGATCACCCTCCTCGGCACCATTGCCGTGGCCGCCTCGATGACTAACATCGTGAGCGGGTTCCTGATCACTGATCGGATGTTGAAGATGTTCAAGAAGCGGGAGCCGAGCAAGTGAACCAAATGAATACATCAATGATTTATCTGGTCGCGACCGCCCTCTTCATCCTTTCTTTGAAATGGATGAACCACCCCAGCACTGCGCGTCGAGCCGTGCTGTGTGGCGTCATCGCCATGACCGCGGCGATTGCGGGCACGTTGATCGATCCGCAGATCGTCACTTACCGCTGGATTGCGGTCGCGATGGTCATCGGCTTTCTGTTCGGCGTACCGCTCTCTTGGGTCCCACTGACGGCTGTGCCGCAACGAACGGCCCTTTCCCATGCCTTTGGCGGACTCGCGGCCGGCTTGGTGGGCGCAGCCGAGTTCTATTTGTGGCTGCACGAAGGGAAATTGGGCGCGAGCGGTGCTACCGCAGGGACTTTTGAGGTGGCAGCCTTAGTTGCGGAGGTCATCCTTGGCTTTCTCACCTTTACCGGCAGCCTCATGGCCGCTGGAAAGCTGCAAGAGATCATTCCGACACGTCCCATCACGTACCGCGGGCAAAACGCCCTCAATTTCACTTTGCTTGGCTGTGCCGTGCTGGCAGGTCTATGGCTGGTAACGCACACCGCTCAGCCGACGGTCCAGATGCTGTTGTTTCCCCTGATTATTGCCCTTTCGCTGGCGTTTGGAGTCCTGCTGATCATGCCCATTGGCGGTGCCGACATGCCGACGGTGATCGCCCTGCTCAACTCCTACGCCGGTCTATCGGCGGTCGCTATGGGATTCGTCCTCGACAACAAGTTATTGATCGCGGCCGGCGCGCTGGACGGTTCGTCCGGCCTGATTCTTTCGATCGTGATGTGCCGGGCAATGAATCGATCGTTCCTGAATGTGCTGTTCGGCGCTTTTGGGCAGGTTCAAACCCGTTCCGCGACGGAAGAGCACCGCGCGGTAAAAAGCGCCTCGACCGAAGACGCGGCTCAAATCATGTCTGCCGCCCGGTCGGTCGTGATCGTCCCGGGTTACGGCATGGCCGTCGCTCAAGCCCAGCATCGCGTTCGCGAGTTGTACGATTCCTTAAACAAGCAAGGTTGCGATGTCAAGTTCGCTGTTCATCCGGTGGCGGGGCGGATGCCTGGACACATGAACGTCTTGCTGGCAGAAGCAGAAATTCCGTACGATCGCCTTATTGAAATGGACGAAATCAACCCCGAGATGCCGGAGGTCGACGTCGCCCTCGTGTTAGGAGCCAACGATGTAGTGAATCCGGCCGCGCGGCATGACAAGGGAAGTCCGATTTTTGGAATGCCGATCATCGATGCCGACCGGGCGAGGACGGTGTTCGTCGTTAAACGGAGCATGAACCCTGGTTTTGCGGGCATCGAAAACGAGTTGTTCTATGCCGACAACACCTTGATGCTTTTTGGCGATGCCAAGGCAATGCTCGCCGGCATAGTCGGCCAATTGTCGGCAGGATGAGTGCGGAGCTTTCACCGCTACTGAGCTCGGTCAGTTGGTTGATCTGGGGCCTCTTCGTCGCCCATTTTCTGCTGGAATTTGTAGTAGCACCCCGCAAAACAGTCTACATTCGGCGGCATTGGATGACTGCCCTTTCCCTCGTGCTTCCAGCGCTGCGAGCGTTCCGTGTGCTTCGTGTTTTGCGGCTTGTCAGGCTGGCCCCCACCTCTCGGTCGATCGGCTTGCTTCGACTGGTCACTTCGTTGAACCGTGGCATGACAGCGGTGTCCCGGTTGTTACAGCAGCACGCCGTCGGATATGTCATCGCGATTACCGCATTAGTTCTCTTCGCTGGAGCAGCCGGCATGTACCGGTTCGAGCGCCCAACATCCCACGGTGAGGCCAGTATTGACCAGGTTGTGTCCAGCGGCCAAGGCTTAGAGACCTATGGCGACGCGCTCTGGTGGACCGGCATGATCCTGAGGACCATGGCGTCGGAGTATTGGCCTAAGACACCCCAGGGACGCATCCTCTGCTGGCTCTTGGCCGTCTACGCCTTTTCCATCTTTGGATACATCACGGCGACAATCGCAAGTTTCTTGATTGGCCAAGAAAAAACGCGAGACCGGGAAAAAGCTCGTCTTCAGCTACAATTCCGAGCGGTCGGCCAGGAACTTGCCGCGATGCGAGTTGAGATCCAGTCGTTGAGACGGCTGCTGGAGGAACGGAAATGATGACGAGGATGGCACCCGAGCAGAGAACGCTGACTATGATTGCGGAACGCCGGGCGACGAACGTAGTCAGGGCATCGCTCGAAAGAGCGGCCGACAAGCTCGCGAATTCTAGATGGTGAGGATGTCTCCAGGCTCACCTCCGCCCTGAAAGTGGCGAAGCAGTCACGTGTTCGCCGCTTTGAGGCAAAAAAGCTTCCCGAGCTATCTTCTTGGTCGCTCTTGTATTCTCTTGACGTTCCGGCTATAAAAAGGGTGTTACAAAATGCAAAAGCGTAGCACCCTCCTCCCCGCCGCAACGCGAGTCGAACGAGGCGAGTTTGTCGCCCCGTTTGGGTCGAGGGCGTCGGTCCGTCTGCTTGTGGCTTCTTCATCGCCTAAGGGCCGCTCGGGATTCAGCCTCATCGAACTGCTCGTGGTAATCGCAATCCTGGGAATGCTCATAAGCCTGCTGCTGCCGGCGGTTCAGGCGGCCCGCGAGGCGGCAAGGCGAATGAATTGTGGCTCGAACCTGCGCGAGATTGGGTTAGGCACGCAGTTGCATGTATCCTACTACGGTTACTATCCGCAGGCCTACGACTCTAGTAGCGGCACGGCTCTGCGCTGGATGGATTTGCTGAAGCCGTATATCTCGAAAGGGTGCTCGGTCTGGCGATGCCCGAGCGATCCCGTGCAGAAGACATATCCCTATGATCCGGAAATCACGCTCAGTTACGGGCTCAATCTCTGGCGGATCCCCGGTTACACGGACAAAGCCCACTATTTCTGGTATCGGGTGAGACGCGAGACGATTCGCTCCACAAGCAGTCTGATCTTAGTCGGCGATTGCGCACCTGGAAGAATGCAGATCGCCAATGATGTCAAGGTGTTTGCGAATCCTATCCAATACGTCGACTACCGTCACTCCGGCGGTTGTTTCAACGCCGTCTATTGCGACGGTCATGTCGAAGCAAAGGTCGACACCGTTCGGTCGGAATGGGACGCAATGCAGTAGCTCACGAGTAGATTGGCTAGTTTTCTGAAGTTTTTGCTTGGAGGAGGCTTTCATGGTACGAAAGGGTGGGCGAGTGTGGGTGGCAATCGCGATCAGTTCGGCAATGAGCCTCATCGCTTCGTCGGCTATGGCCGGCTACGCACCCTACGGACTGGGAATGGATGTGCAGACCGGTACGATCAACAATGGCGAATTGCACGTACAAACGGTGAACAATTTGTGGAGCGGCACCTCCGGCAGTAGCTTCGCAACCAACACCTATACAAACGACTTTGCTGGGTATGCCTGCGACAACTATGCGGCAGCTTGGCTCGTCACTGCCGTTTATGGCGGCAGCAACCTGAACACCGCCAAGATTACGGCCACGGTCAATGGTCATACAATTGCGTCACCGACCGTAGGCAATGCCAGTGGCGCCTACGATACGAACCCCAACGTGTATGGAAGTTCGGTGGCCGGCATTTGGGTACTTAGCCTACCGATCGATCCATCTTATTTGAACACGGATGGCTCGGCCGACTCGGTGAGCGTCGTCGTGAGCGACAAAACGACGGGGGCAACCGCGCCCTTCGATGGCCGCACGTACTACCAATCGCTGGTTACTGTCTCCCAAAGAGATGGTCTTGGCACCATGCTGGACTACGCTTTCGCTGCGGGCGGCGGCGACATCGGTCAGAATTCAGGCAGTTGCGTGACCTCGCGCACCTTGGAGATTGGCTCCCTTAGCAGTGAGACGATCGATCAAGCCGATCTCTACGCGCTTTATATCTACGGCGACGCCAACCAGAAGGATAAGTTGCTGTTGAACGGGATTTCGGTCTTGGGCGACGATGTGGCGGCCAAGACCGGCACGGCTTCCTATCCGGCCGACTTCGTTCACGCCAGCCTGTCGCCCAGTGCGTTGGCTTTCACAAGCAATTCGCTGAAGTTCACCGTCGACCCGAGTGACTTTGCAGTTGGGACAACACTCGAATCCTCGCTCCGCCCACAGATGGTCGTGTTGGGAGTGGTGCATCCGGTTCCCGAGCCTGGCACGGTGGCCCTGCTATTCACGGCGGCCGTGGCACTCGCCTGCCTCCGCGGTAAGTATCGGCGATGCGTAGGAGCGTAGAGGGATGATCAATATTGGTCTTTCTTAGGCACGCGTTTCTTGACAGTGACTGGAAATCGGTAGTGGCAAAAGGGAGGTGAGGTGTGCCGTTCTACAAGGTGACGTACTCGAAAACATTTCGCCGCGCGACCGTGCACAACTGGGGCTGCAATTTTTGCTGCGTCGGTTGTACCTATAAACTGAAACAGCACGTGCGACCCAAGGAGTTTCTCTCCCTCAATAGCATTCGGGAGTGCCTGCGATCGCTCGATTTGGACGCCGTTCATTTTATGGGCGGCGAACCGACGACGAACCCCAACCTGCCCGAGATGCTGGCATTCTGCAAACGCGAACTGGGGGTAGTGACCCGGCTTGGACACACCAACGGCTCGGGACTGATCCTCGAAAATCTTGACGGAAGCAACGTTAGTTTCAAGGCGTTCGACGACGATTTGCATCAGCAATACACCGGCCGGTCGGTGTTGCCGTCGCTTGAAAATTTTCGCCGATCGTGCGATGCCGGAATCGCAATGAAGGCCAGCACCGTACTTAATCCGGATTTCGGCGGGTTAGAGCAGGTCGAGAAGGTAGCACAGTTCGTCGCCAGTGTGGATTGTCGCGTTCCGTTTCATGTTCTTGGTTACATTCCCGTACCGGGGGCCCCATGGCGTCGCCCGACGGACGACGAGATGGAGGAGGCGGTCGCGGTTGCCCAACGTCAGGTGGATGACGTGACCTGTTCCCACTTCACGACCGAACAGGCCAAGGACTTGCAACAGCGGGATGAACGTTTCGCTGTCTGCCGAGTGCTTTAATCATGATCTCACTTCGCGCGGTCAGCTACACCTATTCCGAAGCTTCGGCGCCGGCATTGCGATGCGTTAATCTGACGGTCGCAGACGGCGAGTGGCTGCTCCTGATTGGGCCCTCGGGTGGCGGCAAGTCCACATTGCTCTATCTGCTAAACGGATTGGTTCCACATGTTCTAGGAGGCGATCTTCGCGGTGAAGTACAAATTGATGGGGTGACGCCAAGGAACGTCCCTTTGCCGGAATTGAGCCGACGGGTGGGTACCGTTTTTCAGAACCCGGAACTGCAAGTCTTCATGCTGCGAGTGGCCGAAGACGTGGCGTTCGGCTGTGAGAACTTGGGCTTCACGCGGCTGGAGACTCAGCGCCGAGTCGAGCGCGCCTTGGCCCAGCTTTCGCTGGTCTGCCTGCGAGACCAAGAAGTGTTTACTCTCTCAGGAGGGCAAAAGCAGCGGCTGGCGATCGCTGGTACGCTGGCGATGGGATGCCGGACGATTCTCTTGGACGAACCGACCAGTGATTTGGACGAGCCGAGTCGGAAAGAATTGCTCGCGGCGTTGAGAAACTTGCATCAAGCCGGTCACACAATCATCATGACCGAACACCGTCTGGATGGATTAGAGTCACTCGTCGACCGGGTCGTCAAGGTCGACGACGGACGGGTAGATGACTGCTGCAAGGTCCCGACGCCAAGCCCTCTGCCACGTCGAGAATCCCCGTTCAACAGTCAGACTCGCGAGACGCCACTGGCAGACCTTCGCAATGTTTCGTTTGCGTACCCTCGGAAGGAAGCGGTTCTTGAAAATCTATCGCTTTCCCTTTGGCCCGGCGAGAATGTCGCTCTGCTGGGACGGAATGGGAGCGGCAAAACAACCGTTTTGAAGTTGCTCTGCGGCATGCTCACCGCTCGGCGAGGGAGAATCATGATTGCCAACAAGGAGAATCCTTCGCTTTCGAGTGTGGTGGGCGAGGTAGGCTTCTTGTTTCAAAATCCTGACGAACAGTTGTTTGCCGATACTGTGGGCGAAGAAGTTGCCTTTGGTCCCAAGAGCCTCTCACGCCCGTTCGATTTGGGCCGCTACCTGGATCGCTTGGGATTAGCCCGCTTTCGCGACGAACACCCGCGGTGCTTGTCCCGCGGCGAGCGCCAACGTTTGGCAGCTGCCGCCGTGCTTGCCATGCGACCGCAGTTGATTTTGCTCGACGAACCGACGACAGGGCTGGATCAGAAGGCCTGGGTCTCGCTGATGGAGCTCGTGGTGGAGGAGGCGGCTTTCTGCGGAGCCTGTGTGGTCTTCTCGACCCATCATTACGAGGTCGTGGAAGCCTTTGCCAACCGGGCGTTGACCCTTGAACGAGGCCGTATCGTAGATGATCGCGTATTGTAATCACGACACGCCCATTCACCGGCTCGATCCCCGCGTGAAAATCATGTGGTCTGTGGTCGTTTCGCTTTTGGCCATAGTACTGCAACGACCGCAGTGGTTGGCTGGCCTGTGCTTGGTGACTGTCGCACCCTGGTGCTTGGTCCGACCGCCATTAGCTCGACTACGTCTGCTGCTTGTGTTGGCGGGAATCACTGTTCTGGGCACGGTCGTTTCCCAGGCGTTGTTCTACGGCTTTGGGCCAAGAACCGAAGTGTTGGCGCTGTTGCCCGGGCTGTCGATCTGCAAGGAAGGGATCATGTACGGTGCCGTCGTGTCCGTTCGGTTGCTTGCAGTGCTTTCGGCAGGCACTATGGTTGTCTTCACGACTTATCCGTCGGACTTGATTCTAGCACTTACTACCTTGCGTGTCCCACACTCCTTTGCGTTTATGCTTACACTTGCCCTTCGCTTCCTTCCGGAGACGATTGAACAGGGAAGAAGAATTCTGGTGGCTCAGCAACTGCGAGGGGCCGTTGGACGCGGCCCGAGTGCCATCGCGCGACGGTTTCGGTTGCTGATTGTCCCCCTTCTGACAGTCGCCATTCGAAGTGCCCGTCAGGTCGCATTGGCAGCAGAGGTCAGAGCGTTTTCCTCAAATCGACATTCGTCGCGGGAACTTCGATTTGCGGGAGCGGACTGGGCCGTAATGGGCGGTCTCATTGTAATGATGGCGGTCGGACTTGCGGGCGTCCTTCTTGATCATTATCCCGTATCGGAATCTCTGAGATGATGCTGCCTTGGGTGTACGGCCTGACTGTATGCGGCCTCCTTGTAGCCGGTGGTGTGGCGATCCTGATTGCCTTACACAAGCAGGCATTCCAACGATTCACTACGTTCGACTTGGCTACAGCCGCCGTTCTCATCTGCCTGTTACACGTGGCCGTGATTCCGTGGCAGATCGGTCTTGCCCGTGTACCGGGGGTCGATGCATTTGTCTTCTCGATACCGTACACCGCCATGTTCTTGCTCGGGCTGCGGATCGTGCCCAAGGCCGGCTTTGCGACCCTGTTGATTTTTGGCCAGGGTATTTTTGGGCAGCTTCTTGGCCGGGGAATCAATCCTGCTTGGTGGCCCTACTATTTGTCCTGCGCCGTGATTGTCGAACTGTTTCTGTTATTGGTTGGCAACTCTTTGCGTTCGCTCCCCGGCACAATCGCTGCGGGCCTTCTCCGGGGAGCAGTGGCCTACGGGTATATGTACCTCGTCCTTGCTCCTTTTCTGTGGCAGCAGTTTTATGCTCCCTGGTACGTAGCAATGAAATGCGTTATGGGGCTCTGTGGCTGTCTTGTCGGAGCGATCCTGGCTTGGCGGGTCGGTCCTGCTGTGGAAAAGGCATCCAAATTGGGAGCCGCATGAACTGAGCGAGTCCAGGAAGGGCACCTCGGCCCGGCTGGAACTGGAGTAGTCGTCCGCCAGGTGCTTTTTTTGCCGGATTTTGAGCTTCAGCGGAATTCCCAACTGCTGCAGGCTTGCTATATTGGAGGCACTTGTGCGCCGAAAATCGGGCAGTTCATGCCCCTCCTTCTCGGCCTGAGCTTGACCAAGTCCTATCGATCCCAAGGGTGGCAAAGGCATTGATTCCGTGCGAATAGAAAGGGCCGCGCAATGAATCAGGTCTGGAGATTGCTTGTTGTATCATTGTTGCTCGGTGTGCTTTGTGGTTGTACGGAAAGCCGAGCCCGGCCTACCACTCGTTCGGTCAGATCAACGACCGTTCGAACCCAAAGGACGAGAATTATATACAACAGGAGATTGCTCGTTCCCCGGCTGAGCATAACCTCGGTTCCAGCCGCTCAGCTCGTCTCGGCCACAGCGGCCGAAACCGCAAATTGAAGCCGTGTGCGGAGGGCTTGCGGTTTGCGGATGCTTCGAAAAAACCAATCGGCGCAAGATGTGCTACGGTGGCAGAGCGACGGCACAGCAGTGGCCAACCGTCGACAGAATGATGGAGGGTGTGCCCATGATCCTTATCGATGACGGGCGTGTTCTTGAAGATCGGCTGCACAACGCCCGAGTCGATTATGACGACATTATGCAAGCGGCTAGAAAGTGGCGGGGGTTGGAGCGCCTCGATCAAATCAAGTATGCGGTACTCGAGCCAAGTGGTGGGATCTCCATTATTCCGAAAAGCTAGAAAGGGAACTCGCTCCCGCCATTCTCGATTCGTGCCGACACGACCAGCTAAACCCGCAAGGCGTGGTGTCCATAGTACGCGGTGAGCCGGTATTCAAAGTCCGGAGTGAGAGGTCGACTAGCGTCATATTCGGGGCTATTTCGGACCTCTTCGCGCGTCGGCTCGACATCCACTTTGGAGTGGGCCCAATCGACAGTGCGGACCAGTTCAGTTGCTATGGCAACCTTCCGCCCTGGCCACCAGTTGCGCGTGTCAACGATCAAGTAACCGAGGTGCCAAGCTTCGTCCTCGACGAGAAAATCATCCACGTGCCCCAAATCGCCATCTGACGCTCGCAAATAGTACCCCATCACGGTCCGCGCGCTGCGCAGATGAGGGTCACCCTCGTTGGTGCGGCGCACGATTGGAGAGCTAGGGACGGGCGTTGACCAGTAGGCGGGCCAATTGTAGTAGCCGACCACCGCCAGCTCGTGCTGTCGAGAGACGGGCTGATCCCGGTCGATATCCGGACTTTCCTCAATCTGCTGCCGAGTCAAGCCGAAATGCGCAACCCCGTTCCCGCGATCCAAATGTTGTAGGGCCGCCGGTGATAGAAGCACTAATCGGCTGGTAAGCCAGTTTCCCGTGTCTGCCACAAAATAGCGTGTGGCCCACTGCGAGTCGTCGAAGTACAGATCACGGATATCCCCGATGTCGCCATCGACCGCACGAATGTTCGTGCCAATTATCTCAGAGCATCGCAAAAGCATGATATCACTCCTTTCGAAGAGGAACGTTGGGCCTCACGAAGGGGTCGTCTCCTCTGACGATTGGCCTTCGTCGATTTCCATCTTTAGGGCAATCAGTCGCAGCATGTCCTTCATGCTGAGTACACCGCGAAGGTGCCCGTTGTCCGTGACAATCAGACGTGATAGGCCGCCCCGGTTCATCTTCTCCAGCGCGTCCATGGCGTCGGCGTCGGGCCGAATTGTGTTCTGGCTGGTGCACGGTTCAGCAAGCTGTTCGACCGTCGTCACGTCCCATTCTTGTCGCGGGACTTTGATCAAGTCGCGGGTCGTCACGCAACCGACTAATTGCTCTCCAGCGACCACCGGAAACATCTTGTGGTGATAACGATAGACGTAGTCGTCGACGAACTCCCGCACGCTGACGTTTGGGGGGACCGTATGGGCGTTCGGTTGAACAAAGCGGCCAATAGGCTCTCCCTCGAGCACCCTCCGCACGAGCAATTGTTGATAGGACTGTTGCGCAGCGGCGCGGAGAAACAAGCCGATCAAAAAAAGCCACATGCCGCCGATGAAATCCTGTGTGATGAAGCGAAATCCTCCGTAGATCATCAGGAAGATGCCGAAGGCCGAGCCGATGCCGGAGGTCACCCGGGTTGCCCACTTCAGATTCTTGCGAATCCCCCAGAGGATCGATCTCGCCATGCGCCCCCCGTCGAGCGGAAAGGCCGGCACGAGGTTGAATAGAGCCAGCGCCAAGTTGATCCATGTCATATAGACGAGTACGCCAGCCGCCGAGACCGGCCAGCCGTCAGGGCGGCCGACGAGAAGGACGGCATAGCTTAGCACGGCAATGGCGATACTCGTCAATGGCCCGACGACGGCCACCATGAACTCGATTCGAGGGCTCGGTGGTTCATCCTTCAATTCGGCCACACCGCCGAAAAGAAAGAGTGTGATGTTGTTGATCTCCATACCATAGCTGCGTGCCACCAAAGCATGGGCAAACTCGTGGACGATTATCGAGGCAAACAACCCGACCGCCCCAAAAATCGCCATCCAGACCGTCGTTGCTTGGGGCAGCGAAGGGTAAATCTGAGCGAATAGGCCTGCCAGCGACCACGTTACCAGCACCGCTATAAACAGCCAACTCAGGTCTGCTTGGACGGAAATGCCGAATAGACGAAAGAGTGGAAATGATCGACCGAACACCTGGACCTCCTCGGCTATCGGGTAACACTGCGCACTGAACTTATGCAAGTGGCAAGCCAACCGGCGCATTTTCGCAGCGGTCGGTACCTCATTTGTTGCACATTCTGCCGGCAGGCGACCGGTCAATGGTCCGCCTGTTGCAGCCAAGTGCCCGCTGTGAGCACCTCGGGTGCGGCGTTAGATATCTTCCACCGAAGAAAAGGAGTTATTATGAAGACACTTTTCACAGTCCTTGTGGCCTCGTTGCTCACCATGCTCACTGGCTGCCAGGGTCGTACGACAGAAAAGGGAGTAAAGGAGGTTCCTGTTCAGAAGAATGGTCAGCAGCAGGCCCCAGCCGGGCAGCCCGCCGGCGCGCCCCCGGCCGATCAGCCGAAGGCAAACGGCGAACCCCGCAGTATCGATGTCCCGCCAGTAGTAGGTGAGCCCCAAGGGCAAAAATGAACAGTTCGTTGTTTCCTGCTGTTACCGAGGCGGTAGGAGCGGCACGAACCAGAGGGAGCGGGCAACATTCAGCTAGGACATTCGCCCGCCAAATTGAAGTGACCTTAGCTAGTCCTGAAGGGAGGCGACTAGCTACTCCTGAAGGATTGTCGGCAACAGAGCATCGACCGCGTCGCACTTGTTAATGAAGGCCGAGGCGCCAGCAGCTTGAACCGCATAGGCAATTCCCTCACCTTCGTACATCGACAATCCGATGATGCGGCTGGCGGGCAGTTCGGCGCGTATCCGCCGGATTGCCTCCACGCCGCTTAACCGTGGCATACTGAGGTCGATGATGACCACTTCGGGATGCAGTTGCTGACTCAGCCTGACCGCTTCCAAACCGTCACTGGCCTCGCCGACCAACTCGAGTGTTGGCTCGTCTCGTACAATGCTCGCAAGCATTTGCCGCACGGCCTTATGATCGTCGGCGATTAGCACCTTGAGTGTATGGGGCACAGCCATGCGTCACCTAATCGCTCGATCGACATCGGACTCCCTGGGCGATAACCATCGCGACCAATGTCTCTGACGCCTCACTTTTGTTGAGATACGCGACGGCGCCTGCTTCATGCATAGCTTGGGCCATATCCTCGTCCTCGTGCATGGACAAGCCTATGATGCGTACTTGGGGCAGGCTTGCCAGGATCCGGCGGGTTGCTTCGATGCCCGACAAACGTGGCATAGTGACGTCCATGAGCACGACATCGGGTCGTGTCAGGATCGCCTGCTCCAGGGCGTCCTCGCCGTCGTGCGCCTCGGCAACGACTTCGATTTCTGACTGTTCGTCGAGCAAATCGCTAAGGCCTTTCCTCAGAACGGGATGATCGTCGGCAAGAAGCACTCGAATTCTGGGCGAAGCCGAGATTTCGCGTTCCTGTTGTGCCTTGGTCAACCCTAGTTCGAGAGCCTTGGCGGCCGGCGCCTGCTGTCCGCGGAGCACGCGAAGGACAATTGTCGTTCCCTGACCAGGTGCGGAAACAATCTTTAGATCGCCGCCAATGAATTCGGACCGTTCTCGAATGCTAAACAAGCCGAAACCGCCAAGGTCGTGATCGGTGACCCGGTGAGGATCGAAACCCTGCCCGTCGTCGGTGACCACGAGTTCTAGCCAGTCTCCCTCGCATCGGTTCAGTTGCACCAGGACCGTTCGCGCTTGGGCGTGTTTCACGGCATTGAACAGAAGTTCCCTCGCGGCGTGGTAGAGAAAGATACGGACGGCGTCGTCGGCAGGTTCGGCGGACGGAGCCAACTGAAGCATGAGCGGTAGTTGGTGTTTCTGCCGGAATTGTCGGGCAAGCCACTCCAATCCGCCGACGAGTCCACGATCAAACAGGACCGGTGGGCTCAACTCGGCGGTCAGGGAGCGGGACTCCATGATCGATTGGTCCAGCAACTCGTCGATCCCTATCAACGAAGGCAGCAGTTCCTCGCGGTTTGGCTTTTCCTTGATGCGCTTCAATTGCATCTTGGCGGCCACCAGCATCTGCTGAAGATTGTCATGCAGAATTTGGGCGAGTCGCCGGCGTTCTCTCTGTTCCGTAAGGGTCAGTTCGGACGCCAAGGCCCGCAACTGCTCAGCACGATGATGGAGGGTCTTATTGATCCGCTTGATGTCCTCGGCCCGTTGCTGCAAATTCCGAAACAGGAGGTTGTAGGGTTCTCTCAGCCCCACCTCGACGAAGGCCTTGTAGACAAAGAACAGGGCCACGGCCTGGCACAAATGGGCGACAATACGCGGAGCGCCGTCCAGTTCGGTCGCAATTGCGGAAACGGCATCTTGTAAGAAGAACACGACCAGTGTCGCGGCAAGAATGCCCGCAATGCGATTGTCGAACTCCCGACGGTTGTACAACAGAAGCGCCAGGGCCAGTAAGTAGGCGCTACAACTAGCGATCAAGCCGAGTCTGGCAAAGCGTGTGACGCCAATTTCCGGAAGGTAGCAATCGGGAAACACCTTCCAATAGAAGATGGACGCGGCAGCAACGGCCGCCACTCCTGCGTAGGACACGAGCAACACTTTTGCATCAGCTTTCCGATGCAGATAGTAGAAGGCAGCAACGCATGACAAGCTCACATACCACTGAGCGACGGTCTTCGCCTGCAGGGCAATATTTCCATCAGCGCGGGGAAATAGCGACATCCCCGGATAGGCGCCGATATAGATAAGATCGAATATCCCAGCGGACAAGCATCCAAGCCCCACGACCAAATAGAACCCGGTTTGCAGTAACTGCCGGGTATTCCAGAAAATTACGAAGACGGCTATGGCCACGATGATCGAGTAAGCTTCAATCATCGCGTGAAAGAGAAGGAAGTCATAATGCCCGATGACATATAGACTTACCAAGGCTAGCAACGGCAGAGCTATCCCAAGCCAACTCGAAGGAAAGATTGTCGGCAAGAAGCGATTTTGTAGATGAAATAATACAGCGCGGGATATCATGCCTGCCGCTCGTGAAGTCGATCACTTCGTGAGGAAGAGGTTTGCCTCTGGTCTAGACTCGCCACACGAATTGTAGCGGTCCCCCTTTGCTCGGGCGCTAGCAGCACACTTGATTGGTGTAAAAACAATCGTGCATGTCTTTAGGGGTGCCGAGGGTTCACCGGCTGGCCATCGTGGTCACCGCCAAGAAATGTGCGCGACCGACACAGTTCGTCATTCTGTAGAGCGATCTTGAGTTTTTCGCACTTCTCGGCAAACAGGTTCACGGCTTGTTCCGCATCGCTTGGCGCTCCGGAGTGTCTTTCGAAATATTCGACAGCGAGGCCTGCATTCCTGACCTCTTCCGCACCGAGATACGCGACCGTGGCTTTCATTCGATGCCCGATCCGGCCGAGCTCCGGCAAATCGCCGTGGCGCAGGGCTTCACGCATTTTGGCAATAGACTCATCTGCCTCTGCGAAAAAGCTCTTGACCATCTCATCAAACAGCTCCTGTCTGTGGAAACATCGCTTTATCGTCAAATCCCGACGATAGATGTTACTGAAAGAATCGTGATCTAGGTCGGTTTGCCGGCTCTGCTGCTGAGACGCCCTCCGATCTCGTCTGACGAGAAGTAGGTCTTGCAGATATGCGAATATTCGCAGGCGTGGCTTTTTGTAAAGAACCATTTTGACCTCAAGCAGCCGGGTGGGCACGAGCTTCGATGCCTTGGCTATGCCTCCGGCGTAGTTTGTCGCCGTAATGCGATTCGCCAACAGTCATGTTACGCGGGAATTGGCGGATTTGTACCCCGGAAAATTATCGGATGCCGTTGCCTCCCGTATCATGAGACTTTTGCTTATCCGCCTGGGCGTTCTAGCGCCAAAATGTCCAGCGAAGATGGCCGCGCGACGCCGAACGCGGGGTCGGGACGTCCGCTTGGCGTTGGTGGCCTCGAGAGACAGTTACTCAGTGGACGCGGAAGCGGGGGCGCCCGTGCCAGTGGTCTTTGCAGCGCCTTTGCCCGCCACCCGCATGATGACCCAATAAAAGACTGGCGTAAACACGAGTCCAAAGAAGGTCACCCCCAGCATACCGGAGGCCACCGCTACGCCGAGCGGTACCCGCATCTCCGCCCCCGCCCCTTTCGCCAAAGCCAAGGGGATCACACCGAGAATAAAGGCGAACGAGGTCATGAGGATTGGTCGCAGGCGGGTTCGCGAAGCTTCCACCACCGCCTCCATGCGGCTCATCCCCGAATCCTCCAGTTGTTTAGAAAACTCGACAACCAGGATCGCATTCTTGGCCGCCAGACCGATCAGCACGACAAAGCCGATCTGAGCAAAGATGTTGTTATCGAGGCTCGTCATCCACAGGCCTAAGAGCGCCGACAGAAGACACATCGGCACAATTAGCAGAATGGCCATCGGCAGGGTCCAACTTTCATACTGGGCGGCTAAAACCATGAACACAAAAAGCACTGCTAGCGGAAAGACCAGCTTTCCAAGCACGTCTTTTTCGGCCAGCAATTCCTGGAAGCTTAGGTCCGTCCATTCATACCACATGGTTGACGGAAGTTGATTCTGGGCGACCTCGTCGAGGATCGTGATGCCTTGTCGCGAGCTGGTCCCCGGCGCCAACACGGCCGTGATTTCCGCCGAAGGATACAAATTGTAATGATTGACCACGGCCGGCCCCGTCGTGTTCTTGACGTGAATGAGCGTGGCCAAGGGAACACGCTCTCCCTTTGCGTTCCGAACCTCCAGCTTTCCAATGTCCTCCACGCGCATCCGGAATTTCGGATCAGCCTGAATGTTCACCTGCCAATTGCGATTCTGGAAGGTGAAATCGTTGACGTAGAACGAGCCGAGGTTGGCTTGCAAAGTATTGTTTAGGTCATCGAGAGAAACGCCCTGGGCCTTTGCCTTTTCGATGTCGCGTTCGACGAAGATTTGCGGTTGATCGACGCTGAACGTGGAGAAAGCGGCGGCGATGCCCGGTAGACGTCGGGCTTCATCGGCGGTGGCCTCGACGGCCCCCTGCAACGCTCGCAAGCCGGCGTCGCGCATATCTTGGACCTGCATCTTGATACCACCGGTTGCTCCCAATCCCTCGACCGGCGGCGCGCCGAAGACTCCGATCGTCGCTTCCTGATATGCGTCAAACTTGGCACGCAATTCGGCGGCAATCTTTGGGCCGCTCAACTTCGGATTGTTCTTCCGCTCCTCAAACGGCGCAAGAATCACGAACATACCGCCCACGTTGCTGATGTTCGTGCTCAGCAGGGTAGAATAGCCAGGCACGGCAATTACGTGGGCCACGCCCTCGGTCTTGAGGGCAATTGTGCTAAGTTTCTTGATCAATGCGTCCGTCCGCCCTAGGTTTGCTCCATCAGGAAGCTGGGCGTTGACGACCAGATAGCCCTTGTCCTGGTCAGGAATGAATCCCTTGGGAACGACGTTGAAGCCGAGAGCGGTCAACCCCAGCAGGCCTCCATAAACAATCAGCAGGATAAAGGCCATCCGGAGCAGGCCGCGCACCAAGAGGCCGTAGCCCCCGGAGAGGCGGTCGAAGACCCAGTTGAATCCGCTCAGAAAGCGATTGATCGCCGAGTTAACGGGGACCGCGACCAGCCAGCCGAATACAGTGCCGACCGCGAAAATGCAGAGTCGCACTGTCCACAGCAAGGCGGTCGTGGCCGGAGCGAGGTCCGTCGTTTCACCATGGCCGTGTCCGCCCGCGTTCAGCCCGAATGCGGAAAGAATCGCCGAGCCGAGGAAGTGGTAGCCGAGATACCCGATCAAGGCTGCGATTGCCCAACGCGGCAAGGCCTCGCGATGCCCCGCTTCGCCGCGGCCATGCGGCTTGATGAGTGTCACGGCGCGGGCGGGAGCCATCGTCATAGCGTTGATGGCAGAGATGATCGTCGAGGCGGCAATCGTGAGCGCGAACTGCCGGTAAAACTGCCCGCTGATGCCGGCCAGGAATGCGGTCGGGATGAACACGGAACTGAGCACCAGCGTAATTGCGATCACCGGGCCGGTAATCTCATCCATGGCCTTGATCGTGGCTTCGCGCGGCGGCAGTCCCTTGGCCATCCACCGCTCAATATTCTCGACCACCACGATCGCGTCGTCAACGACGATGCCGATGGCCAACACCAGCCCGAATAGTGTCAGATTGTTGAGCGAGAAGCCCAGCAGCGCCATGACCGCGAACGTGCCAATCAAGGAAACCGGCACGTCGATCATCGGCATCAGCGTCGCTCGCCAGTCTTGCAGAAAGACCAGCACCACGATGAAAACCAGGACAAACGCTTCGAAAAGCGTTTTATAGACTTCGTGGACGGATTCCTCGATGAAAACCGTCGTATCGTAGACGATCTTGTAGTCCACTCCGCTGCGAAAATTCTTCTTCAGCTCCTTCATCTTGGCCTTGATGTCTTCGGCCGTCTTCAATGCATTCGAGCCAGGCAATTGGAACACCGCCAGGGTGACGGAAGGGTCGCCATCCAGGTAGCTGTTTACATCGTAGTTCTTGGCCCCCAACTCCGTTCCTCGTTCCACGATCCGGCCATGCTCGTCTCGCTCAATTTTGCGGACCACGTCGCGGAGTTTCACCACTTCTCCATGCTCGCCGGTCTTGACGATGATGTCATCAAACTGTTCTTCCGTGCTGAGACGCCCCTGGGTCTTGACGACCAGTTGGAGCGGCACGTTGGCCGACTGGTCCGTGGGCGGTTGACCGAGTCGGCCGGCCGCCACTTGCACGTTTTGCTCCCGAATGGCTTTGATCACTTCGCTGGTCGTCATACCTAGCGACGCAAGTTTTTGTGGATCAAGCCAGACTCGCATGCTATAGTCGCGCGGACCGAGAAAGGTCACGTCGCCGACGCCCTTCACACGTGCCAAATCATCCTTGACGCTCAGCGATGCAAAATTGCTCAGATAGAGTTGGTCGTAATAGAACCCACCATCTGGCCTCTTTTCAGAAACCAAATTGACGCACAGCAAGATGCTCGGCGACTTCTTCTTGGTGGTCACGCCGATTCGCTTCACGTCTTCCGGCAATTGCGCCTCGGCGATCGCCACGCGATTCTGGACCAGCACCTGGGCTGTATCCAGGTTGGTTCCCAGCTCGAAATTCACATCTAGGAACATCTGACCATCGTTGGTGCAACGCGACGACATGTAAAGCATGCCCTCGACGCCATTGACCTCCTTTTCAATCGGGGTCGCGACCGTGCTCGCCACCGTCTCGGCATCTGCCCCCGGATAGATGGCCGATACTTGAATCGTCGGCGGAGTGACTTCGGGATACTGAGCGATCGGCAAGCGGATCAAAGCTACAAGGCCGATGATTACAATCACCAGGGAAAGCACCGTGGCGAAGATTGGGCGATCAACGAAGAAGCGAGCAAACATGGCGAGTTTCGTGCCTTTCGTCGAATTGCTACGGAGAGACAGGGGCGGTCCGAATCGGCTGGCCCGCAGCGTCAAAGGGCTCGACCGGATAGTTGACGCGGGCCCGTTGGAGGCCGTTGATTATGACCCACTGTTTTTCCCAGGCCCCTGCCCAATCGGTCGCCTTCTCTTCGCCGTGCGGCGGCAACATCACCCGCATTTGGTCGTCCAATAGCCGTCCAGGAAGGATATCGCGAGCATAGACCACGTTGTCCCTGCCGAGGACCAGGAGATATTTCCGACCTTGGTCCGAGAGCACGGACGTCTCAGGAATCATGATCGCTTCGTACGGCTCGCTCACTGGCACCCGAACCCGTACCCGCGAACCGGGAACGAACAATCCCTGGTGATTGTGCACAACGCCTCGAACCTCGACGGTGCCGGTAGCCGACGAGATCTTGTTCTCCGAAAAATCCAAGACGCCGGAATGCGGAAAACCTTCGTCGGTATCCAGGGCGAAACGGAATGGGATGTTTAGGTCGCGAAGGGATGACTTCGGGTCCAACCTTTCGGTCTTTCGCTTCTGGTAGCGCTGCAGCGACCGCTCATCCACGGTGAAGTAAACGTAGATTGGATCCACGGCGACGATCGTCGTCAGCACCGGGTCAGAGCCGCCAGCGTTGACAAGGTTGCCTTTGGTGAGCATGGCCCGACCGATACGGCCCGCGATGGGGGCGGTGATCCGTGAGTACTGGAGGTCCAACTTATGTTGCTCAACCTCTTGCATTGTTGCCGCGATCTGGGCGGCGTAGGACTGGGCATTAGCAATCGTCTTCTCGTATTCGGCCTTGGAAACCGCATTCATCTTGATTAGTTCTGCTTGCCGGGCCACGTCCCGGTCGGCGGCGGCCTTTTGGGCTTCGTACACGCGAGCCTGGGCAAGAGCTTGTTCGATGGCTGCCTGGAACGGGCGAGGATCCAGTTCAAATAGCAGCTGGCCCTTTTCGACCATGTCACCGTCTTTGAAGTGGACCTTATCGATGTGCCCCCGCACGCGCGACCGCACTTCCACTTCCTCGGACGCCCGCAGCCAACCCGTATAGTCGTCTTCGTCGATCAATTGCCGACGGGCGGGATGGGCGACGGTAACGCGGGGCAACGAGGACTTTGGATCGCCAGACGCTTCCCCTCGGCAGCCAAACGCGGTCAGGCCGAGCAATAAACACAGCAGCCCCGAACTCTTGCGGAACCTTACCGACATGACACGCTCCTTGTCGATACTTTTTTCCAGCGATTCTCGACCGTTGAACTTTGCTAATAGCGTTCGGCGACGAATCGTCGGTCCTGAATGGTCGCGAAGTCGTCATACCGGCCGTGGTGCGACCGTTTTGGCAAGCGTACCTTTTTCCGCGGCACTTTCTCGTAGGGAATGGCATTTAGCAGGTGGAAAATGCAATTCAGACGAGCGCGTTTCTTGTCATCCGATCGGACAATGTACCAGGGGGCGTACTCGGTATCGGTGGCGGCGAGCATTTTATCCCTAGCACGGGAATAATCGTACCATCTCGTCCAAGACTCAATGTCCATAGGACTCAACTTCCATTGCCGCAGCGGATCCTCAATCCGGGCTTCAAAACGACGCTGCTGCTCCTCCTGGCCGACCTCTAGCCAGAATTTTAGGAGCATTATACCGCCGTCGACAATGTATTTTTCCACGACTGGGCAGTTCTGCAGGAAGCGATCGTACTCGTCGTCGCTGCAGAAGCCCATTACATGCTCGACGCCCGCGCGATTATACCAACTGCGGTCAAAAATCACGACCTCGCCCGCAGCGGGAAAGTGCTGCATGTAGCGCTGCAGGTACATCTGCGTTCGCTCCCGGTCGGAAGGGGCGGGGAGGGCAACCAGGCGAAACACTCGCGGGCTGACGCGCTCGGTGATCGCTTTGATCGTACCGCCCTTGCCAGCGGCATCGCGTCCTTCGAAGACGACCATCACCCGCAGCCCTTTTAGTTTAACCCACTCCTGCAACACGCAGAGTTCCGTCTGCAACTTCCGCAACTCTTTTTCATATTGCTTACGTTTCAATTTCGTTTTGGCGGTGGGACGATCTTGCTTCATGGCACATCCTTTTCGGGTTGGCCACCGTTCGTTTCTTTCGTATCGCCATCAAACGCAACTGTCGTGTCCACATTTGACTGACGTTTTAGCAAGGAGGGGGCGGCGGTTACCGCCAAGCCCTCTTGGCTGGTCCCTATATGGTCGTCATAGACGCCCCACCACTCCGCGGCATCGCGCGTTGTCCAAGTTCCCTCGACATGGCATGCATCGAGGCAGCCATATAGTGCCGACGCGTTGCGGGGCCGATCTTCTGGCGATTTGGAGAGACATTGGAGAATCAGATTTTCAAAATCGGGGGAGATTCGCCTGCCAATGCGCGTTGATGGCGGATCCGGAGTGGCGGTGGTGTGCTTCATACAAATCTCTGTCACCGAACGACCGGTGAAGACGGGAGAGCCTGTCAGCAGGTAGTAGCCTACAGCAGCAACAGCGTAGACATCCGGGACCGAGATGGCAAATGAATAGGTCAAGAATGACTTATTCTTGGTCCAAGTTGCGTTGACGGTGCCCGCTGGGTCAAGAATGGCTGTTAGTTGCTGAGACGACGCCGCAAGCTCACGACGGAGCTCTTGCTCGCCTATCGGGGTTGAATTCGCAGCAACTGGGCCTGCGGCAGGCACGGACTTGCCGGCGCGGGTGTATCTCGCAAGTTGTTCTCGCAAGCGGTTGGCCGATGCTGGCCACAAGTCTGCATCTCGATGTTCCATTTGGTAATACGCGCTCGTAGCGGCAGAATCGATGCTTAATGCGGCCCCGTCGAGTGATACTCCTGCAAATAGTCCGCGTGTCCGAGAATACGAGTAGATCTCTGCCGACAATCGGCCGTCTGTGGCAGCCTGCGCTTCGCGCCCAACTGGTCCGGCGGCGGCGGAAGCGTTGGCGCCAATGGTGAGTTTGCCGCGATGCAGCCCCTGCAGACTGTTCCTCGTGCAAAACACGAGCACCAAGTCGATGCCCTGAATCCCTAATTGCCAACCGATACTGCCACCGGTAATTTCTACGAATTGAGGAGGTCTCCAGTCACCACGATCGTCACGGGTCATCATAACGCCCCGCCCGTGTCGAATACCGACAATGAATCCGCCCTTAATCATGCCTGGTACAATGACGACGCCTTCGGCCCGATTCAGGAGACTCTCGGGAATATCACGTCCTGGAATCGACAGGATCTGACCAAGGACTTCGGCAGACGAGTCAATGATCGCCGCTTCGCGACCTGGGGCAACCGTTTGACCGGAAACGGCCGCAACCGGTTGCAGCATCGCCATGGCTACGAAAATGATGAGGCGCTGCCAGATCTGCATGGTCCGTTCTCCGCCGAAAATCGAAGTCGTCGCCGATGAATGCGCATTTTTCATATCCGGAGCCCTCCGTCCGGGTCAAGATCAAAGCTGCGGCGAACCACTGCTTCGGCCTCGATCCTGGCGTTTTGCAGCCATTCTATGCGAAAAGCCAAGCGGCCGCCCAGTTATGGGAGGAGGAGTTGATTCCGCGCAACCGCATCAGCGGTCGCACAGGTTTGGCGCGAGAATTAGGCAACTCGCAATTCGGCGAAGGTGAGTTCAACGCCAGGGCTCACGGCTTTGGCGACAATCGCTCGATGACAATGAAAATCACGATCGCTATACACCCCAACACCACGAACCAGACCCAATCAGCGATTCCCGTGACATCCGGCAGTCGCACTTTTCCATAGGCGGCAACGTTCAGAATGTGCTCCTTCACCCAGGGGAAGCTCAGTGCGTACAGGATTCCCCCCAACAGCATACCGGCGAAACCGACCAGGGCATGAATGCTGCCGGTGGCCACGGCGGCAATGCCGGTTCCAGGACAATAGCCGTAGGTCACCATGCCGACGCCGAAGATGCCCGCCCCGAGAACCACCCCGAGCACGTTTGCCGGCTTGATGTGGTAGGCGGCATATCCCCAATTGTGCAACGCCAGAACGCCGATGCCGCCGACGACGATCGCTGTGAACATGACTTTCAGGACAGTGAAGTCCTTCAGCCGGAACTGATTAACGATGACGTTGTAGTCGGCGACTCGGCCGCGCTGGAGCAGCAGGCCAAAGATGAATCCGAATACGACGGCCAGTGCTAGACTGCCTGTGCCTGTGATTGGCAGGGTCATTTTTCACCATCCTTTTGCGATTCGGCATTGCTCAATTGGCACGACGAACACTTACAACCGAACATTAGCCAAGCGGTCATCAAGCCGGTGGCGAACATCGTGAGGAAGAAGATCCAGCCGCTGACGGCAAGCTGCATCGAGCCGCTTAATCCGTTGCCGCTGGTGCAGCCACCGGCCATCCGCGCGCCGTACATTGCCAAGACTCCTCCAAGGAACGCGACTGTCAACCGTTTGGTCGGTGAGCTTCCAAAGCGATCTTGCCACACCTTGGGCACGACCTCAATTCTTAGGTCACGACTCAGCCAGGCTCCCACCAGCGCGCCCAGGAACGTGCCGATGAGGAACAGGGTTCCGTAATCCCACTTTGGAAGGTGTTTGGCCCAATAGGGGTTCGCCCGAAAGCGGTCCGCACCCATGATCGGCTCTGCCGCCAAACCCGACCACTGGGATACCGACGTCGAAACACCGAGCGGGGCGTTAACAATTGCAAACACGGCCCAGCTCAACAAGCCGATTCCAGCCCCGACGACGTATGGATTCCATCGACTTCGCGTTATGAATCCGTTGCCCCGAGCGACCGCATTGGGTTCCTGGCTCATCGCATGGCCTCCAATTGGAAGAGTGTTATTCGTGTCGCATCAAATTATACATCGGCCCGCAAGGCCTGATTGTCCTACGAACTTGCGGCGACAGTCTTTATCTGCGGCTTCTCCGGCGATACAATAGGCTATTTACGGCAGTTTTTCGCTTTATCCCCTGCCTAATCCATGTCCCTAGTTAGCGGCCGACCGATCGATACCCATGCCACCATTCTTGATTCCATCAATGATGGCGTCTTCACAGTGGATGAGGACTGGCATATCACGTCTTTCAATAAGGCGGCTGAGCGAATTACCGGCGTGAAACGCCAACAGGCGATCGGCAAGCCTTGCTGTGAGGTCTTTCGCGCGAGCATCTGCGAAACTGCCTGCGCTTTGCGGCAGACCCTGAAGACAAGCCGCCCCGTAGTGAGCCGTCTACATTCTAAACGCCAAGGGCGAGCGGCTTCCTGTCAGCATCTCGACGGCCGCATTCAAAGATGAACGCGGCAAGACGATTGGCGGTGTTGAGACCTTCCGCGATCTCAGTCTTGCCGAAGACCTCCGCAAGGAACTCGAAGCAGAGCACGGTTTTGCCGAAATCGTCGGGCGAAGTGCGGCTATTCGACAGATCCTTCAGTTGCTGCCACAGATTGCTGAGAGCGGCAGCACGGTGTTGATCGAGGGATCCAGCGGGACGGGCAAGGAGTTGTTTGCTCGTGTCATTCACCGCTTGTCTCACCGGCACGGCAAGCCTTTCGTGGCGCTGAACTGTGGCGCGTTGCCCGACACGCTTCTTGAGTCGGAGTTGTTTGGCTATAAGGCTGGTACATTCACCGATGCTCGTCAGGACAAGCCAGGCCGGTTCGCTGCAGCCAACGGCGGAACACTCTTGCTCGATGAGATTGGTGACATTTCGCCCGCCATGCAGGTCCGCTTGCTACGCGTATTGCAGGAAAGGGTCTACGAGCCGCTCGGGTCCGTCGAACCGGTGCAAGCCGATGTGCGGATGATCGCAGCGACAAACAAGGGCCTCGGCAAGGCGGTGCGCAAGGGGCTCTTCCGCGAAGACCTGCTCTACCGAATTCACGTTATTCGTCTGGCACTGCCGAGTCTGTCTGAGCGACGCGAAGATTTTCCGCTGCTGATTGAACACTTCATCGCCAAGTTTAATCGATTGCAGGGCAAGGACGTGGTGGGAGTCTCGGACGTAGTTCTTGCATGATTGATGGAACATGACTTCCCCGGCAAGGTCCGCGAGCTGGAAAACGTCATCGAGCACGTCTTTGTGCTGTGTCGCGGCGCTTTGATTGACATGGTACATCTGCCGCCGCATCTTCGCGGGGCTCGCGAATCCGCATCGCCGAATCTGGCCGGGATGACTCTCGCAGCGATGGAGAAGTTGTTAATCGCCAACGCCCTGCAACGGCACCATGGCAATCGAGCGGCGGCCGCCCGCCAGTTGGGGATTAACCCTAGCACCCTCTTTCGCAAACTCAAGACGCTGGGAATTGACCCGCCGAAGGCGGACGGGCGCGAATCGTAGCGTTGCATAGTGCAATGGGGTGATTGGTCGCGGCAATGCATTCTGCAATACCTCGCGGCGTTTGTTGTCGCAGCCTTGACTGGTTGTGAGTGGTTTTCTAACAAGACCTTCGCGGCGATGTGCGTCTTCGCTTGTCGCCCCTGGCATGAGTTTTGCTAACTCAGCAGGCCATGAAAGTCGCCATTCCTGTTTGGCAAGGTCGCATCTCTCCGGTTTTTGACGTTGCCGGCCAACTCCTGCTGTTGGAACTGATCGACGGTCGAGAGGTTTCCCGAGAAGAGCGACGGGTTTGTGAAAGCAGGGCCGAGCAACGTGCCGCCGAACTCTCGCAACTCGGTGTGGATTTGCTGATATGCGCTGGCATCTCACAGGCCTTGCAGGAAACGTTGGCCAGTTGCGGGATTCGTGTCGTTGCACGCATCTGTGGCAACATCGAGGAGGTGCTGACGGCATTTTCGACGGGGCGACTGGGCGAGGAACGTTTTGCCATGCCCGGCTGTTGCGGGCGAAAGCGGCAGAGATATCGCCGAGCGTGCCGGCCGCGAGAAATGCCCGGTAAATGAGATTTGGAGGAAATCGTGGCGTTATGGAATAGTCCAAGGATGTGCCGTCTTGTCTACCTGCTGTTCGGGATGCTGCTAGGCGCCAGCGCGATTGCTGCTGCCATCGAGCGAAAGGGAGAGAGCCGCGAACTAACCAAGTCAAAGGCGACCGCTGGAAATCCCTTGGCACCTTGGCTTCTTGAGCAAATGGTCGGGGAAATTAGCGACGGCTTCAAAAGCCGAGGGATTGAACATCGCTTCGCTGCCTTTCAAGCCTACGCAGGGGAGCAACTCGACAGCACCGCCGGTCAAGCACGGAGTTCGGAGGTAACCGGCAACTGCCGCTTGAAGTGGTATGGCCAGTTGATGCGAAGTCCACTCGAGGCTCCCGGCGCAGCAGAGCAATTCACGCGACAACTTCACAAGGCTCTGCGAGGGGAGGCCACCGGATTTGATCAGGCGCTGATAATTGCTCGGCAGACGATGGATGACGGAAAGCGCGAGCCACAAAAACTACCCGAGATCCAATCCGCGGAGTTGGCATTAGGCGTTCTCAAACAGGTGTTGGCCAAAGCCCAAGCACACTACGCAGCATCCATCGCACCGCTTTCCGAGGCGGAGAGAACCTATCTTCGTCAACAGGTGCATCCGATTCTCACCGCTCAAGGGACGATCGGTCACACCCTTTGGGATCGATCCACGGGGCGATATATCTGCGATTTGCTGGAAAAGATGAATCGCAAGGCCTTATTCGACGGGGCCGATGCTATGGTGCCATTAAGCGATCCAGTGTTTTTGGCAGAATTGGCAAAAATGCACCGTAACGGCCAAGTGACTGTGGAGGGCGTCAACGGTGCAGTTTTAGAAAGCATCGACACGCCCACCGGCAAAGTCGTTATCGGCGGACGCGGAAACAACGTCTATGAATTAGATAAGATGGCGGGCGTGTGTGCGGTCGTCGACTTGGGTGGCGACGATATCTACCGGGAGGGGGCGGTTTCCGCACAGCGACCGATTTTGGTGTTGCTCGATTTGGGCGGCAACGATCGTTATGAAGGCTCACAGCCAGGAATTCAGGGCGGCGCCATGCTCGGCGTCTCAATGCTTGTCGACTTGGCCGGCGACGATGTCTACGAGGCGAAGGATCTTGCTCAAGGGGCAGTCATCGGCGGCGTTGGCATCTTGATCGACAGGGCCGGCAACGATCGCTACCGTGGGCTTCGCCGCGTGCAAGGCCAAGCCCTCTTTGGCGTTGCCATACTACTCGACCGAGCCGGAAAGGACGAATATCATGCCGCGATGCGGGCACAAGGGTTCGGTGGCCCCCTCGGATTCGGCGTGCTCAACGACCTCGAGGGCAATGATCATTACTATTGCGGTGGCATGTGGCGTACTTCCTACTACCCGGAGACCCAGGGCTATGAAGCCTGGGGACAAGGCGTCGGCGTTGGGCTTCGCGGGGTAACGAACGGTGGAATCGGCGTCATTCTGGATGGGAGTGGCGACGACTTGTACGAGTATGACTACTTTGCTCAGGGCGGCGGCTATTGGCTTGGCGCCGGTTTCATTCGCGATTTCCACGGCAACGACCGTCGATTGGGCAGTACTCGGAAGGAACACGACGGCAGCTATCGCGTTCAACCGTTATTCGGTCGCTTCACATGCGGTTTTGGCTGTCACTATGCCATTGGATTCTGCTTCGACGACCATGGCAACGATACCTACGGCGGCACGATCATGGGACTGGGCTTCTCTTGGACTGTTCGAACGGCTTTCTCTGCGACTTTGACGGAAACGATCGCTACGAAGCAAGTGGCGGCTTAACCGAGGGCGACGGTGCGCAGGCGGAACTGGGAGTGCTCCTCGATTACCGCGGCAACGACATCTACGAGGGATACAGCCAGGGTTATGCCTCACCGAGGATTTCCTATCACTCGCTGCCGCGCTGCGGCGGCAATTTCAGCTTCTTGATCGACGATGGTGGAACTGACACTTATGGCTGTGGCGCTCAAGACAATAGTTACACGAGCCGAGGCTGCGAAAGTGGATTCCTGATCGACCGCCCCTTGCAGGAGGAGGTCGGAACGAAGAACGCATCGGAGAGTCCCAAAACGGAGCATCACGCCAAGAAATAACGAGGGTTTGTGCCATGAAGATTGCGGTTTCATCGGAAGGTTCGCGTCTGGAGAGTCGAGTTGATCCTCGCTTCGGCCGGGCCAAGTACTTTGTGTTGTATGACGTCGACACCGGGGAGACATCCTCTCACGACAATGCCCAAAACCTGAATGCCCCACAAGACGCGGGCATTCAAGCGGCGCAGACGGTCGCGCGCCTCGGCGCGGAGACAGTTTTGACGGGCCATGTGGGTCCTAAAGCGTTCACTACCCTGCAAGCTGCCAACATCGTCGTCTACATCGGCGCTACAGGGACTGTGCGCGAAGCCATCCACCAATACACAGAAGGCCAACTTCAACTTGCTGCAAAAGCTAATGTTGAAGGGCACTGGATGTGAAGCTTGACACGGACCAGAAGCTAGGGATTAGCGATGAGGAGCAAAATTGGAAAAGCCCGATGCCTTGCGACATTTTCGTGGCAAACCGCGCTACAACTGTGCACAAGCGGTCTTGAAGGCCTATGGGCCCTCGATCGGTCTGGGAGATGGCTGCGTCGAGCAGTTTTCGCATTACGGCAGCGGGCGAGCGCCGGGAGGCGAGTGCGGTGCGTTGTTTGCCGCGAAGTCCTTCTTTCACAACACGGACGCGAAGCAACAGATTGAGATCGAGTTTGTCCAGGCGGCCGGAAGTCGGAAGTGCCGAGAGATTCGTCAGAGGCGGACGTTTACCTGCGAGCAGTGCGTGCAAAAGGCGGCCGATGCCGTGTTTGTGCGGCTTGGCGATGACCATGCCCTGCAGCATCCGGCCGAATGCTGTTGTTACAGCTCATAAACAACTTCTTTGAAGTAGGAGAGACAATCATGCCAGCGAGAAATGGAACAGGACCGACGGGACTTGGCCCGATGACAGGGCGCGGGATGGGCAATTGTGCCGGACGCAGAGGCGGGCAGTTCGGCGGCCAAAACCTTGCAAAGGGGTTTCGTCACAATGGTGGAGTCGGACGAGGCGGTTATGGTCGGCGTAGCATGTTTTACGCCACTGGCCTAACCGGCTGGCAACGTGCCGCAACGGGTGGCGACGCCGCGACTCCGCTACCCGCCATGAATGTGGATAAACAATCCCTCCTGGCAGAGATCGAGGCGATGCAGTCACAACTCGCCGCGATGAAAATGCGGCTTGCCGAGAAGGGGTCTTCTTTCCCTGAATGAGCGAGAGCATCGTCTTTCGACCTGTCGGTGACCGGTTGGACGACAGAGTGTTGCTGGATATTGAGCCCCATGTTGCCAGGCTCAGTAGTATGGCGGGCACTCGTAACGACTGGCAAGACGATATTGATGAGGCGACCGTTCAGATTCGAGGTAGGCGCTGCCAATGATAATTGCGATCGCTAGCGGAAAAGGTGGAACCGGCAAGACCACGGTTGCCACCAATCTGGCATCGATAGCTGCCGCTCGGGGTTGCGCGGTGACGTATCTCGATTGCGACGTCGAAGAGCCAAATGGGCACCTCTTTCTCAAGCCGAAGATCGAACGCCAGCAATCGATTGACAAGCTGCTGCCCAAGGTCAAGTCTGAGCGCTGCACGTATTGTGGTCATTGCAGTCGAGTCTGCCGCTACGGGGCCGTCGCCTGCGTGAACAAGCAGGTGCTCGTCTTTGCGGAACTCTGCCATTCCTGCGGTGGTTGCGTGCTTGGGTATCCCGCCGGCGCCACGCAGAAAGTTCCCAAGCCGATCGGCGAGTTGCGAGTGGGCACGGCTGGTGCGATCGGCCTACGCGCACCGCTTTGTGGAGCGGCTGGCTGCGAACAAGTTTGCCGCGATTGTGGGACGGATCATGACCTACTGTTCGGTCAATGAATGAAGTTGCCAACCTGCACTTGGAGAAAATTTATGAAGATTGCGATTCCGATGGCCGACTCTGTATGCACTTTGGACACTGTGAGCAGTTTGCCTTAGTCGATGTCGACACAATCAATGGCAAGCCGATCAGCCAAGCTCTCGTAACCCCGCCTCCGCACGAGCCAGGCGTGCTCCCAAGGTGGTTGCACGAACAGGGCGCAACGGTCGTGATTGCCGGCGGCATGGGCCAGCGGGCACAGCAACTGTTCTCCCAAGCCGGTGTGAAGGTGGTTGTCGGCGCGCCTGCCGATACCGCGGAGAACCTTGTCAAGGCTTATTTGGGCGGCGCCCTGGTTTCGGGGCCAAACGCCTGTGATCATTAAGATGCGACATCTGGCCTACCGACAATTACGCGAGGAAACCACCCAGATTGTGTCGTTTGTAGCCCGAACAATGCCAAGGGCCTGGGGTTGTCGTTTTGCCTCGGCCCCGATGAGGTGGTCGAGGCATCGTTTGAATGCGAAAAAGTGCTGCAGGGTTACCCCGCCACTTTGCACGGTGGCGTCGTTACCGCACTGCTCGATGGCGCCATGACAAACTGCCTCTTCGCGCATGGGCATGTGTCTGTGACCGCCCAATTGGAAGTCCGCTTTCGACATCCTGTTGCCACACAGGGAACTGCCCGGGTGCGGGCCTGGATGGTGTCCTCAGATCGTCCCCTGCACGAACTCGCGGCCGAGTTGATCCAAGACGGTCGGGTCAAAGCGACAGCAAGGGCTAGATTCTTTGACAAGACGGCAACTAGATTGTTTGGGAGGGCATCCTTTGACAGCTAAAACGCGGGTCACAGTTCTGGTCGAGAACACGGCGGGAGGACCAGACGTCGTGGCCGAGCACGGCTTGTCCTATTGGATTGAGCCCAAAGGTTACCATGTCTTGTTTGACTCTGGACAAGGCGGCGTGCTGGCACACAACGCCTACAAGTTGGCCGTTCCGCTGCGGGAGGTGGACGCCCTTGTTCTCAGTCACGGGCACTATGACCACAGTGGAGGAGTGCCGGAAGCCCTGAAATTTGCAGACTCGGCCATGGTGCATGCCCATCCGGCTGCCTTTGCGCGCAAGTTCGCGCGAAATAGCGACGGCACCGCTCGGGAAATCGGCATGCCTCTCGCATCCCGGGAGACAATCCGTCGGCGCCGCGGCAAGTTCGCTGCCACTGACCGCCCGACCTGCGTCTTGGAAGGAGTGATCGCAACCGGCCCTGTTCCCAGGGATACCGACTTCGAGGACGTCGGCGGGCCATTCTTTCTTGACGAGGCCTGTACAACGCCAGACTCCCTTGAAGATGATCAGGCGGTCTTTTTTGATACGGCCGAAGGGGCCGTCGTGCTGCTCGGCTGTGCGCACACAGGCGTCGTCAACACCGTGCGATACATACAGAAGCTGACCGAGAATCGGCCCATCCATGCGCTAATTGGCGGCATGCACCTGGTTGGTGCTTCCTCGCGCCGGATTGCGCGAACCATCGAGGAACTCAGGCAGATTGGGGTCAAACGTCTGGCGCCTGCCCACTGCACCGGTTTGCCAGCGACTGTCGCGCTATGCAACGCGTTTCCCCTGCAATGCGGGCCGTGTTCCGTGGCGACGAGATTTGAGTTCGATTGAAAGGGACAGAAAGGCAATGAGCGAGGCTAAAGAGGCTTACTTCGACGAGGCTGCTGCGAACTGGGATTTGGAGCCGCGCCGTGTTGAGCTGGCCAAGGCCGTCGGCGAAGCAATCCTGCGTGCTATCAAGCCAACTCGCAGCATGGATGTGTTGGACTACGGATGCGGCACAGGATTGCTCGGCCTATTCTTGCTCCCTCACGTTCGCAGCGTCACGGGGGCCGACAGTTCTCCGGGCATGCTAGAAGTCCTGGAAAACAAGATGCGCTCCGGCCGGGTGCAGCGGATGCGGTTGGAAAGGCTCGATTTGCAGCAGGATCCCTTGCCCGACACACGTTACCAGTTGATTGTGGCGAACATGGTGCTGCATCACGTTGCGCAGATCGACGTGCTGCTGGCAGCTTTTTACCAGTTGCTGGCACCGGGCGGCATTGTGGCCCTTGCCGATTTGGATACGGAGCCCGTTCTGTTTCACCGACCGAACGACGCGGCCAGCGTACACCACCATGGATTCGACCGTGACGTGCTCAAAGATCTTCTTTGTCAGTCGGGGTTGATTGATATCACGGATACAACCGCGAACGTGATTCGCAAACCAACCATCCACGGTGAGCTTCGGGATTTTCCAGTCTTTCTAATTGTCGGACATCGAGCCAAGGGACGATAGCCATCAGATAGGAGGAGCTTCTCGGCAAGAAACCTCCTGTTCGTCTTGGTGACTCATTCTTCATCCTGGCCAGAGCGTCTCATTTTCCGTGTTACGCGCCGGCGGCAACGTTAAACCGCCGTCGCGCTTCCTTCACGATGATCTCGGCTATAGACCCGATGTCCAAGCTTCTACGGTTGAAAATCAAATCGTATAAGCTCGGGTCGTCGATATCGTGGCCGAATTGACGAGCAAGGAAATCTCTTCGCCTGCCGTCCGTCTCGGCTATTAAAGCCTTGGCCTGCTCACGCCCGAGGCCTCGAATCTCCATAATTTGGGAGATTCGTAGCTCTAGGGGAGCCACAAGACGAACGGAAATGCCACACTTGGCCGGCAAAAGGACTTGACTTCCTCGTCCAATGAAGATGCATCCACGGGCTCGAGCTGAGGCCAACATGATATGGCCGAGTTGACGGACGTATTGCGATGGCGTCACCAAGTGATGGTCGAGCCACTTGCCGAACACCTCGGCTAGCCAGTTCGGTCCGCTCTCGTCAACGGCTTGGAGCATGGCAAGAGACTCTTCGTACCGCTCTGCGATGCCGTCGAGCAGTTCCCGTCCAAGGACATCCCAGCCAAGCAGCTGATGGAGCGATTGTGCCAAGGCTCCGCCGCCTGTCCCAGCCTCTCGAGAAATAGCGATGTAGGGATGGACTTCGTGAAGCGACTGCTGGCCCGTCTGTTTCTGGCTCCCGATCCGATTTTGCACCTCCAGCCCTATAGCCCAGTTCCGCATCTGCTCTTCGGCAGCAGCCAAGCGTGGATCGGACCCCGGTTTTCGCTGATCCATAAGTTCCTCCTGGACGGTTTTACCGATGAAGGGCTGCCGTGGGTGCCATACTGCGTGCCGACAGTGGTTGGCCGACTACGGCGCGGCAATCAATTATCTGTCGGGCGAGTCTCCCACGACCGGCAACTCCAGCAAGTGAAACGGCCGCTCGGGGTGGGTTCGCCGCAACAGGGGCAACGATACATTGTATACCGGAACGCCCGTTTGGGTGTGCCCCGTGAGTTGCCCATGATGGGCGTGACCGTGGTATGCAGCCGTCACACCGTACCGGTTCAGCGGCTCCTCCAACCGGCTCGAGCCGAGAAAGGGATAGATTTCGGCCGGTTCGCCTTCGACCGTGCCGGGGATTGGCGCGTAGTGGAGCACGGCAATTCGGTGGGCCGTTTGTAGCCGGGCGAGTGCCGACCCCAACTTCACCATCTCGTCGACCGCCTCTTGGACAAATCGTTTGATAACCTCCTCGCCCCAGGGTTCTAGGGTGTGCCGCCCAAAACCCCCGCAAAAGCCTTTGACGCCGCCGAACCCGACGCCGCGTACCTCCCAAGTTTCGCCGTCCAACACGTGTACGCCGCCATCCAAAAGGATCCGGCGTACTTGGTCCTGCTGGCCCGACTGACAGTCGTGGTTGCCGAGCACGGCGACGATTGGGATTCGGAGGAGCAGGGTCTCCTTGACCAATCGGGATGCCTCCTCCGGCAGCCCATGCTCCGTCAAATCGCCGCAGAGCACGAGAACATCTGCAGCATTTGCAGCGTGCGCGAGCAGAGGTCCAACCGGGTCCGCGGTCGCGCGAGAGTGGACGTCAGCGATAGCTGCGATACGCACAAGATCTGATGCCATCGACCGACGACTTCGCAAAGTATGTGCCGCGCGGCATGCGTTTTGCCCTAAAGCTGGCAGCACCACGCTTTTTGCCGGCCAGGGAAGACGCGATCCATCCGGAAAGGAGTGGCCATTGCGGTACGCCGTGTCGCCGACAGCCAGGACCTCAGCCGAGCGCTCCTACCGAGAGCAACTCGTCTTGCTCGTCCAATCCGAGATCCCATTTCTCGTGGGGGGAGCGTACGCGCTCGACGTCTACGTCGGAATTTCCCGCGATACCAAGGACTTTGATCTCTTTGTACTCCGCGAGGATGTACCGCGTGTACTTGATGTCTTTGCCGCCGCCGGTTATCGAACCAAGATTATTGCTCCCCATTGGTTGGCGAAGGTCTTCGGGAATGACGGTGTTACCGACATCATCTTCAACTCAGGCAACGGCATATGCGAGGTGGATCGCGAGTGGTTCGAGCACGCTCGTCCCTGCGAATTGTTTGATTTGCGGCTCAGACTCTGCCCTCCCGAGGAGACGATCTGGCAAAAGGCTTTCCTCATGGAGCGTGAACGTTACGATGGGGCGGACGTGGCGCACTTGATTCGCGCTTGTGGCGCAAGCTTGGCATGGGGACGGTTGCTGGAGCGATTCGGCGACCACTGGCCTGTGCTCTTAAGCCATTTGATCCTCTTCCGCTATATCTTCCCCAACGAGGAGGCTCTGGTTCCGTATTGGGTCCTGAAACGACTGTTGGACTGTGCCCGGTTTGGGACGACCGCCAGGGTCGTTTCCGGACGGGTGTGCCGCGGGCCCCTGCTATCCTCCCGGCAATACTCAATCGACATCAACCAATGGGCTTACGAGGACCCCAGAATTCCTCCGCTGGGACATATCCCACCCGAGGAGGTTGCTCTGTGGGAGGCCTGGCTGCAAGGCGAAACCTCGCACCGATAAAAAAGACTTCAGTCGCGGCTTCCAGCGACCGTGTCAGAGGGGGCCGAGAAAGCGGCCGTGCATGCTCATATTGCATCTGCGTGACTCGCCTGCAACCACCTAGTCACGCAGCATGTCGACGACGTCGCTGAGATCGCCCCAAAGAACGCATTTCGCCGCCGCGCGCACTTGTTGTGTTGTGGGGCGAATCGCCACCGATCGACCAGCCGCTTTCAAGAGACAGACATCGGTTTCGCTATCGCCGATTGCGAGCACAGCCTCCGGGCCAATACCAAGCCGTTCCATTAAATGCACCATCGTGTTCCGTTTGCAATAGAGATGCTCGGGGCAACCACAGGGATGAAACATGGCGGGGGCAAAAGTCAGACTTCCGGTTGCGAATCCTCCCTGAAACTTCATCCGGTTGCCAATGCTGAAATCAGCAAACACGCGACGGCGAACAATCTCGGAAGCGATTGAGTAGCTGTCGGTAATCACGCCGACTTGGAAGCCCGACTTTCTCAATTCGACTACCGTCTCTCTTGCATTCGGCGCCAAGGGAATCTGCCGCGCGACTTGCTCAAAGGTGGCACGCGGCACATCCGTGAAGACTGTAGCAACACGACCGGCACGCTGTTCCATGGAAAGACTGGGGTTGTCAGCGATCTTCGTCAGTTCGCAGCGCTTGCCGAGGTAATCTGCCAGATGATCGACAAAGCGTCCCTGCAGAAGCGTGTTATCCATTTCAAACAACGCCAGTTCCCGGGAAACGGCTCCCGGGGGCAGCCGACAGGCCAGCGCGAGCTCCGTCTGATGCTGGACCTCGTAAACCTCTCGTAGATGGCTCGGGTGCAGCCGGCCGTAGCGTGCGGCACGATCGAGAATGGTTCGAGTCACTTGAGTTGCCATGTCGCCCAATACCTCGAGAGGACGACTGTCGTGTTCAATGTGACCAATATTCGCCTCGGCCATTCGGGCTCCGTTGCAAGCGGCGTCAATCACAAGACCGATGTCCACGCCGAAATCGGATTCGAAGGACAGCGTCTGCAGCAGGGAGCGTCGTGCCGCCACGATGCCGCCCAACGGCTGGTCGAAAGTGGTTAACTCTGGGAAGAACGTCGCCAGCAAGGGTTTGGCGGTGAGCGTGGTGACCCGGCCGCTGGAACGGGAGAAAGCCGCTTTCACGAAATCGGCCCAACCTTGAAGGATTGGCCCACTCATTTGTTCGACGAGGTCGCCGCGCAGGCCCACCAGATCGCCGTCAAGATAGAGGAGTACGTCATTCTTGGCAATCCGCAGGCCGTCCTCCATGGACGCTCCTTTGCCGAGCAGGGTGCTGGTAATCACCGTGGCGCCAGCCGCTGCCGCCGCTTCCGGCGTGCCGTCAATCGAGCCGTCGTCGACCACGATGACTTCTCGCACCTTGGCATTGCGACGGGCAAAGTTGATAACCTGGGCGATCGTATCACACTCGTTGAGGACGGGAATGATAACCGAGATCATACTGTTGCTCAGGGGAGGAAGTTTCATCGAACAACGCCGTATTGCATGTCGGCAGGTTGCAGGGTCGGCCCGCGTGACGCCTCCAACTCGCGACGAAGATGTGAGAGAAATGCCAAGAGTCCGAGCTGGTTTGGCAGACGACCGAGCGTGCCCCGGGGCGCATCGGGGCCAAGCCCGAGAGTAATGCCGCCCATTGCCTCGACTTCCATCATGGCTTCACGATCGTTAGCTCCGTCTCCAGCGTAAAACAGGATGTCGCTGCTGGCACCCGAATCGGCAAGGATTAGGCGGACTGCGGTCCCCTTATTCCAACTATTTGCCGGCGTGATTTCCCATGCTTTGGGTCCTGGCACAATCCGCAATTCACCAGCAAACGCCAGCAAGATTTGAGTGAGCGTCGACTTCAGCGACTCGAGTTGGTTCTCCTGCATCTGTCGGTAATGGAGCGTCAGGCCGAACGTCTTCTTTTCAATCCATACGCCCTTGTACACGGCTACTTCGTTTTCCATCTGAACCGCGAGCCGCCTTATCAGAGTCGCCATGCGATGGGCATCGGGATGAACCAGGCGCAGCCCCCGCAGTTCAATCTCCAATCCGGCAGTTCCGGCGAAATATATGTTGGGCACCGGCACCAGCGATTTCAACTGATCCAGATCCCGCCCGCTCAAAACACCAAGGTGTACGCGCGGACGAGCGGCCAAGTTGCGGAGGATTTGTATCGTGTTGTGGTCGAGCTTGGCCAAACACGGATGCTCCACAATCGGCGTCAATGTTCCGTCGTAATCGAACAAGAGCACCAGCGCACTGCCCTGGTGATAGGCCTCGCGCATGCGATGACAGACTTTCTGCAATTCCCCGGTCATACGGTCGCTCCAACCGCTCTTCGGTCTACCAGTTTGCTCGCCTCGGACAGCAGCATGCCCGCCCAGCGGTAGATGTTGTTGTCCTCGACTTGTTGGCGCATGCGGACCATGCGCTGCTTCTGCTCCTCGGGAGCCATGGTAAGCGCCGTGTAAAGCGATTCAGCAAACTCCTCGATTGCGTAAGGATTAAACTGGATCGCATGGTCCAATTCTCGAGCGGCACCGGTAAACCGAGACAGGACGAGCACGCCTTGTTCGTCATCGCGTGCTGCCACGAATTCTTTCGCTACCAAATTCATGCCATCGTGCAGAGAACTAACCACGCAGCCGGCGGCAAAGCGGTAGAGTGCAAAGACCTGTTCCGCCCGATAGTGTTCGTTGACGAACACGATTGGCCGCCACATCCCTTCGCCGTGCCGCCAGTTGATTTCCTCGGCGGCCGCCAGCAGATCCTCGTTCAACCGGCGGTAAGCCGGAAGGTGCACCCGGCTGGGAGCGCCAACCTGGACGAGGGAAAACGTTTCCTTCATTTCCGGGTGAAGTTGCAGGAGCCGATCGACGGCGGCAAACCGTTCGGGGATGCCTTTCGTGTAGTCCACCCGATCAACACCGACGAGAATGCGTTCCTTGCGGAGACCAAGCTGCCGACGAAGGCGACTCTCGGCGGTTTGCTTGTCCGCCGGCAAATACGACTTGACCAACGCCGGGTCGATGCTAATTGGGTAGGGCCGCACGCACGTCTGCCGGCCCCCCCGGGTAACACAGAAGTGCTCCCAGTCGACCTTGGCTTCGAGTGTACGATCAATGGTATCGAGGAAGTTGTTGCAATGGTACTGAATGTGAAATGCCAGGAGGTCATTCCCCAGCAATCCATCTAAGATCTCCTCCTGCCAGGGGCAAACGCGAAACACCTCGCGATTGGGCCAGGGGATGTGCCAGAATTGGGCCACCACAAGATCCTCGCGGAGGTCCTTGAGCATCCGTGGCAGCAAGGCAAAGTGATAGTCTTGCACGAAGACAACCGCCGGCTGATCTCCTACCTCGGCTAGGACGGCATCGGCAAATTTGCGGTTGACGCGACGATACTGTTCCCAATCTCGCAGGTCGAAACGTGGTCGTGTGTACGATACGTGACACAACGGCCAAAGAGCATCGTTGGAAAAGCCGTAGTAATAGCCTTGCTCCTCCTGCCTGCTTAACCACACTCGACGCAAGGTGTAGCTGGGGTCCTCGGGCGGCACGGCTACTCGCCCTTCGGCATCGGCCTCTTCCCAATCGGCGCTGCCGCTGCCGTGCGCCACCCACGAACCGCCGCAGGCCCGCATGATCGGGTCGAGGGCGGTCGCCAATCCGCTAGCTGGCCGCATGCACTGGATTAAACCGCCCTCGTAAATATGAATGTACGGTTCCCGATTGGCTACCACCACCAAGTTTGCCTCGCCAAGCCGATCGCGCACTGTCTCTTCGAGTCGCTGTTTTGTCCAGGCCATGTGCGGCTCCTTCCCGTCAGAAGTCTTGTCTCTTCTCAACCGCGCTCGCCGAGCTGAGGCCGAGGCGATTGGGAGCGGATACTAATCGACTGCGTCTCGCCCTTGCGAACTGGCGCCAAGATGAGCACTCAGCATCTGCTGAGCGACAACGGCCACGAGTCCGTCGTCGCGATCTCTCTTCACGGCCAGGCGCCAACACAAGAGGGCCTTCGTTCGCTGTCCCTGGTATGCCAAGACATCGCCGAGCAACAGGCAGATGACCGGCAAATGGGGACAGGCCCGAACCAGCATGAAGAATTCCTCGGCCGCGTCCTTCCACATACCGACAGTCAAATACACCAGCGCTGCCTGCAACTGATCCGCTTTGGTCCTGTGCTGTTCCGAAAGCTGCTGGCACAGGAGACGGTTGCTCGCTTGATAGTCTCGCGCAGTAGCTTTGCAATATGCCAATAGCACGACGACCGCGTCGCGCGAGGGATTTGCCTCTAACAACCACTCAAGCACGCGAGTTGCCTCCTGGTACTTCCGTCGACGAAGCAAGGCGTATGCAAAACGGAAAGCCTGCGGTCCATCCAGGCGGTACGTTCTGTCCGCTGCACGAACCGTCAAGCAATGTTGTTCGGTTCTGGGTGTCATATGGACCCTGACTCCACTTTTCACGCACTTCATGTTCTACAAGCACTACGCCTCTCGGCGATGGCTCCTTTCCCAACCCGCAGCCGCATCGCCAAGAAGCAAACAGCCCTCCTGGGTCTGCGTGGTCACCGCCGAATTGCTGGACGCGACGTTGCGGATACATTCCTCCAGACGCCTCAGCGGCATCGGCTTCCGCTGATAGTCCCGGACTCGAAACGGTGCTAAGCGATATAGCACACCTTGATCGCGGCCGTAAGTCAGCACGATCACGGGCACTCGTGGTATGTCTGGCTCTTCGTTCATGCGTGCCAAAACTCCGTCGCCGCCTCCCCAGGGGATAGCCGGCTCCAGCACGAGCACATCGGCACCGCATTCTCGCAGTTTGCTTACACACTCCAGTCCATTCACGGCGGTATGCACCTCATAGTCATGTCGCTCCAAGTAATTTCGCCAGAGGTCCAGCAGATATTCCTCCGGGTCAGCGATCAAAACTCGCACTCGCATCGGGGCTCCTCGTACCTCTCAGCAACAAGTCGCAAGACGCCTCCACAGCGCGGTACTCAAAGCGTTCCGCGCTGCGTGTTTGCGCGAACTGACGCCTTCCTGATGCTTAGACCAGGAAGGCGTTGGTTCGGGAGAACACGATGGTTGCGAGTAGGTAAGGCAATATCCGGGCCAAATGCTGTTTGGCTTGGCAATGGTCGCCTTCAGGACGTTGCCGTGCAATGAGTTGCGTTCTCTGCAAACGGGCTGAGCGGTGCCGACAAAAATTGCGGCCGCGGAAACATCTTGACCGTTTGGGACAAGAACTTTCCGTGACTGTGATGCTCGCCTCGCGGCAATATGCGAAAAGAGGGGTATTTCGGGCGATCGGGTAGTTGTCTAGGTGCGTATCGTGCTAAGGCACCGTTGTTGCTATCGGGGATTGCGGTCGCCCGTGGTCCGGATGGATAATAAACAAGATTGATCTGGGGCTCCTGCTGTTCGTGAGGTCTGGCAATGTGGAAACGTGTGATTGCTCCGGCGATTCTCGTCAGTGTGTTGTGGGTCGCTGGCAGCAGCATCTCGACTTACTACTTCCACCGGGTGTATGAGTCGCACTCTCGGGTCCTTTCGGAGAACGTCGCAACCATCCGGGCGGCCTGGGCAATTCAGGAGGCCCTTTGGCGCTTGCATGCCACGGCCATTGAAGCGCCGGACAAAGAAGAGCGAGAGAGCCACCTGGAGGCCGATGAATTGGAGGCCTCTCTGCTCCGACGCCTTGCCGAGGCCGAAAAGAGCGCTGTCACGCCCGAGGAGCAGGCGTTGGTGAAGGCGATACGAGGCCATTTCTCCGTCTATCGCGATCAGATCCACGCACGACTACGGCCCGCCGGGCTCTCCGATTTGCTGACGACGAAGGCCGCCAGAAATGAGAAGACTTTTCGGTTGGCGCGCTCTGTCGCCGAGCCGTGCCGGCAACTGGTGGAATTGAACGAGCGGATGCTCTCCGAGGCGACCGCTCGCAGTGCCCGACTGAGTAGCGTGGTCAATTTGGTTCGGCTCGCTTTCTTGATTACAGGCCCCGTGATTGGCGTGGTTTTTGGGCTTTGGATTGCCCGCGGGATGCATCGCTCGATCTCGGAGATCAGCGTGACCCTCCGGGACGCGGCCGGCAATTTGAAGCAGGACCTGGGAAGCGTGGAAATTCGCGGTTCCGGTGAATTGCCTGTCCTTCGTCAACAGGCGCAAATTGTGGTAACACAGATTCGTCAAATCATGGAGGACTTGGATCAAGCACGGCGCCAAGCGATGTTGGCAGAACGGCTCGCCGCTGTTGGAGAATTGGCCGCCGGCATCGCTCATGAATTGCGAAATCCGCTGACGTCGGTGAAGTTACTGATCCAAACCGCAGCTCAGCGACATCCGCCAGCAGCCCTAGCAGGGAAGCAGTTGCAGGTCGTGCAGCAAGAAATCGGACGGATGGAGGCCACGATCCAAGGTTTGCTCGATTTTGCCCGTCCTCCCGAGTTGCATCGGGTCGCCCACGACCTCCGCTGCACGATTCAGCGAGCCCTGAACCTCGTCAGCGGAAGAGCCGACCAACAACACATCCAAGTAATCGAGCAGATGCCAGAAAAGCCGATTGTCGTCGACGGGGATCCGGAGCAGTTGCATCAGATTTTCGTGAATCTCCTTCTCAACGGGATTGAAGCCATGCCGCGGGGGGGAACCCTAACGATCACGGCTCAGCCTTGTGCTGGCAAGGGATTCCCCGTCGCCCGCGTATACATTGCTGACTCAGGCGAGGGTGTTCCAGCTTCGATTCGCGACCGTCTGTTCGAACCGTTTGCCAGCGGAAAGGAGCATGGCACGGGGTTGGGTTTGGCCATCAGCCATCGGATCGCCAAAGAACATGGCGGTTTGCTGTCGGCATCCAACCAAGCGGAGGGAGGCGCCGTGTTCACTCTCGAACTGCCCTTAAGTACGGACGAAACCCATGGACAAGCTGCTGGTAATTGACGACGAACCGAGCATTCATTTCAGCATTGCTCAGGTCTTCGCGGACGACCCGATCCAGGTGCTCAGCGCGGAAGCGGCTGACGAAGGGATCCAGTTGGCCATGGAAGAGTCGCCCGATGTGGTGTTGCTCGACATTCGCCTGGCCGACCGTTCCGGCCTCGACGTATTCCATGAACTGCGCCGCTTTGACCCTCGGATCCTAATCATTTTCATCACGGGCCACGGAACCACCGAGACCACGATCGAGGCGATGAAACTGGGGGCGTATGACTATCTGGTCAAACCGCTCGATGCCATTCAATTAAGGCAGGCCGTAACCCAAGCTTTTGCCATTAGCCGCTTGATGCACGTGCCGGCAATTCTGGAGGAAGGCGATCGACCAGAAGATCGACCGGACCGGCTCATCGGCAGTGGACCGGCAATGCAAACCGTCTGCAAACAAATCGGCCGGGTAGCCCCCCAAAACGTCAATGTCCTGATCCTTGGGGAAAGCGGCACCGGGAAGGAGTTGGTCGCGCGCGCGATCTATCATCACAGTCGTCGCAGCCACGGTCCGTTCTTAGCCATCAACTGCGCAGCAATCCCCGAATCCCTACTCGAAAGTGAACTCTTTGGCCACGAGCGCGGTGCCTTCACCGGCGCAGACCGCCGCCGCATCGGAAAGTTTGAACAGTCGCAGGGAGGCACGCTTCTGCTTGACGAGATTGGCGATATGGCACCACACACCCAGGCAAAGATCCTGCGATTGCTGCAGGAGGGAACCTTCGAACGACTGGGTGGCAATGAGTCGATTTCTGCCGATGTCCGCGTGATCGCGGCAACTAACCAGGACCTCGACGCGCAAATTGAGCAGGGCAAATTCCGTAAAGACCTTTTTTATCGATTGCGCGGCGTCACGATTCACTTGCCGCCGCTGCGGGAGCGGCCCGAGGACATCGCTGAATTGGCTCACTATTTCCTCTTTCGCTTCAACCGCCAATTGGGGACCGCGGTGCAGTCGATCTCTGCCGAAGCCCTGCAACTGCTCGAACAATATCCGTGGCCGGGCAACATTCGCGAACTCCAGAGCGTAATTCGCGAGGCACTGATTGTCTCCGCCGGTGCAACCATTTTACCAGATTTTCTTCCCGAGGAACTTCATCGAGTGGAAGCAGCGGAAGAAGAGTTTTTGCCGCAAACAAAATTGGCCGACGATATGAGTTGGGAATCACTTTCCCGGTTTGTCCCGACCGCCTTGGCCAAAGGCGAATCGGATATCTATCGGCGCGCAATCGAGCAACTCGATCGACTCGTGATTGCTCACGTCATGCAGCACGCCGGCGGGCAGCAGAATCGCGCCGCGGAGATTCTTGGAATCAGTCGAGTCACTCTCCGCGCAAAACTTCGTCAGATGCAGGCACAGGTTGAGAAAGTGCTCGCTCCTCGAAAAACGGAGAGGAGAGAATAGCAGGTCTTGGTCAATGCTTTCCTTGAACGGTCGGAACGGCTCTCCGAGGGTGCCGGGTAAGCGGGCTCACAAGGCGGCGATTGGCAGAGCTAAGTTGCCGAAGGCAAAACTTTGCCAATCTCCTCCTCGCCCACGAATTTGGAACTTGCTCGCATGCCGGAACTGGAATTGGCAGGACTACGGCCAATGCCGGAGTAGTCGCTGCGGGGGTGGGGGGGGTAGGCTGTGGTGCCGGGGTGGGAGGAATGTGATACTTTTACTTGCCGTACACCGGAGAAGACGATAGACTAAATTCGGTGGTGCGGGACGCCGCGCCGCTAGAATTTGCCGTTGTGGATTCCTGCCCCATCCACAGCGGCTTTTTTATTGCCTTGCTCGCAGCTTTCCCACCAGGACGTGACGCTCTGCAGGCGTCTGCCTCAGTCGATCACCGAATTGAACAATCGGTCAAGAAACCGGTGGACCGTGCTTCTTGCAAGGTGTAGACGTTCGGCAATCTCCACAATTCCATAACCTTGCAGTCGTAATTCAATGATCTGTTGGTAATGAGGCGGCTGGTTTGCCATTAGTTGCTGCCAGCGCTCACGTGCCTCAGCGATATCACTTGGCGAGGGTTCCCGTCCAACCATCTGCCGCGCCGAGTTCGCGGACGCTTCGTCCAAGGACTCCTCTCTTCCGGCGTTTCGCTTTTTCGTAAAAAGACTCTTGCGCATCTCGCTGCAAACCTTGTTGCGGGCCATTACCATTAGAAATGCGGCCAGCTCGGACGGCTCTGCAAACCGGTTCAGATTCTCCTTCCTCTTGAAGAGCGAACTCCAGACAAGCTGCACGAAGTCCAGCGAATCGAAGCTTTTTCTTATTCGTGGGTTCAGTGCCGCGCGGACCGTCCGGCGTATCGTTTCTCCGTACTCTTCGACCAACTGCCAAGCAGCTTCCTCCGAGCCTGCTTGGACTTGTGCCATCAGATCACCGAATCGTTTCGCCGCGCAAGACATAGTTGCCCAAAATAATAGAAAAACTTTTTGCTGCCACGCTACATCTGCATCCTAAACCGCGATTCAAGAAATAGAAAGTCGCTTATCACCCCGGAAGGAGGGGAGGGGCAGCCTCTCCTTCCGGTTTTCACGCTGGGTCCCCCCGGCCTCGCTGCGACAACCCTCGCCCCATACCTCTGCGGGTTTTTTCTCGCCCGACGCTGCCAATATTTGCAAAAGTCCTCCTCCAGATTGTCAATTAGCCATGGACTCAGAATCCGCCTTGGGGCAGCAAGCGATCCGTGACACCATCGGCATTGGAGACACCATCGCTTGTCACCCGGCCGAGGCAAACTTTCACTTTTTCTGGCGAAATACTTTACGGAATCGCCCGCTTCGGAGGATAATGGACCGGGAGGACGCTGCACGGCGGTTGCTGCGACGGTCCGGTTATGAAAAGGGCCGCTCGGGCAGCCTGATCCTGCAAGCGTTGCCGCCGCGGTTTCGCCAAGTCCTAGTGCTCGGGTTGGCCGGCTGTGCCCCTGGCGTCATAGCAGACAAGGTAGCGGTAGAAGAAAGGGCAATTCGACGCCTCATGAGAGGTGTCGCCGAAATAAAACAGGCAACTGTAATGTCGAGCACGAAATCCCGCCCTCCCGTTGATACATGTTCCTTAGACGACCGCTCCGCGGAAGATATTGGCTCGATTATCAAACGGCGGATAACTGAAGGCGAGAAGTCGGTCTCTTCGCCAACGTATGGCCTCGAGGACTCGATCCTGCAGAAATATCGAACCCTTGTTCTCGACCTCGCATACCAAGAGTATATTCACCGGGTCGAGGGCGGTGAACCACTCGATGCCGAAGGGTTCTCCAAGCAGTTTCCCGGCCTTGAGAACTCACTTCGGATCTTCATCGAACTGAGGCGATTGCTCTCGCTTGACCCCGAATTGAAGGATCTTGAGGCGAGCGTCGCGTGGCCCGACGTGGGCGACCACTTTCTCCAGTTCAAGCTCGAATCCCAGATCGGACAAGGGACGTTTGGACGGGTATTCCGGGCCTCTGAGCCGGCCGTCGGCGACCGGCAAGTGGTGCTGAAGATCGCTCCGCAAGTTGGTGTCGAAGCACGCGCCCTGGGACGTCTTATTCACCCGAATATTGTTCCGATCTACTCTCACCAGGAAGATGAATCAACGGGACTTTCCGCCTTCTCGATGCCTTACCTTGGTCGGGCGACTTTGGAGGATGTGCTGAATCAACTTCAGCCTCAAGTGCCCGGCGGCCGCGCCAAGCGGCTCCTCGACGCGATCGCCAAGGTCAATGTCGGAGCTGAGCCATTCGAGAAGTCCAAGCCTTCTCCCATCCTCAAATCAGGTTCTTATGTCGATGGTGTGATCAGCATCATTGCGGACTTGGCAGACGCCCTGGCGCACGCGCACAAGCGCGGGATCTATCATCGAGACCTCAAACCGTCGAATGTGCTTGTGACTCAAGACGGGCGGCCCTTGCTCCTCGATTTCAGCCTGTCCGTGGACGCTGACCTGCCGGTGCTGAAGATCGGTGGCACGTTGCCCTACATGGCACCCGAGGAATTGGAAAGACTTCGTGATCTCGACGGCGACTCGTTGTCTGGCCACTATGATCCCCGGTCTGACATTTATTCCCTCGCCGTGATTGCTTATCAACTGTTCACCGGGCATCTCCCATTCGGACAGCCGCTGCGGGGACGTTCCCTGAATGAAGTTGCCGACGATTGGTATGCAAAGCAGAAAAAGGACTTTCCCAAGCTCCAATCCTTAAACCGGGATATTGACAGACCGCTGGCGCGGATCATTGAGAAATGCCTTTCTTTCAACCCAGACGAGCGACCGGAAAGTGCAGAGCAATTTGCGTGTGAATTGCAGCGGCAATTGACGCCGCTGCGTCGTACGAAGCGCTGGCTGCGAAACCATCCGGCTGGCGTCTCGACTGTCGGCGCCGCATTGCTCGCATGCCTTTTCGTCTGCGGAACCTATTTTGCTGTCCAACCGACCTATGGGGAACGGCAACTTGTCGAAGGTCAGAGGCACCTGCAGGAGGCGAGGTACCAAGAGGCGGTGAACTGCTTCAATGGGGCGGCGGTTGCCGGGATCTCATCCCACGATCTTTATCTGGCCCGTGGTCAAGCCCAAGCACGGCTTGGGCACTTTTCCAGCGCTCTTTCCGACTTCCAGGCGGCTGCGGATATTTCCCCCACGGCTCTATCCCTCGCCTGCGCTGGATACAGCCTGAGCTGCCTGAACGCCAATTCTCTGGCGATTGGGTGGTACCTTCGTGCGTTGGATGCTGGCTATCCCAAGCCCGCAGTCCTGCTAAACAATACGGGAATGGCTTATTATAAGCAGAGTCGGTATGCTGACGCTGAAAGGAATTTTTTGACTGCGATTCAATTCGACAGTACTCTTCCCGAGTTGCATGCCAACTTGGCAATGAGTACGGTGCAAGGACTGCTGCAGAAACAAAGCGTTCCCCCCACAGAATGCCTTTCGCGTGCGCGGGCAGTTGCCGAACATGGTCCTGGCACGGGTAAGGCCTTTGCAATGGCCGCCGTTCTCTGTGCCGAAGCAGCCAAGCACAACCCAAACCTCATTCGTGAGTCGCAAGATTACGTCTCGCGTGCAGTTCGACTTGGCTGGTCGCCAGGTTTCTTCACCGCACTTCCGCAGTTCTCACGGATGGGGCAGAATCAGGATTTCAAAGCGGCCCTAGCCACCGAGTGCATCACGCCGGCACGGGAACACAGCGAGATCTTGCCTCCTTTCTAAACGCTGCTGCTCGCGTCTGAATAAGGCTCTATTCCTACCTACAGTCACAGGGCTGGCAGGCAGCCAGCAAGCCATCAAGGGCACAGTCACAAATCGCCGGACGTGGCTGCCATCCCGACGCCCGGGCAACCGACAAGCAACACTATTAGCCCTGCCAGGAATTGTGCATGGGGCAGATTGAAGTTCTTGAGGCTGCTAGGTATAATCGCGGTCAACATGGCGGTAAATGAACCGGCGGCCTTGGGGACGGTTCAGAAGGGCAACGCGGAAACGGGCAGAATAAGGGCATCCCATGGTATCGCCTGATTGGCGTCAGAACCTGGGACGATTTCGTCTGCGTTTGGCCATCGTCTTAACGCTCCGCAATTTTTTGCGGCTCTCGTTCGCGTGGCTCATGATCTGCGCTGTCTTCATCGTCTTGTTGCGCGTCGTTTGGTTGATTGCGCCGGCGAGCCTTTTGTGGGGGCTTGCAGGCGTCAGCGCTGCGGCTATCGTTGCCGGCTATCTGGCCTATCGCTCCTTGCCGTCGGGCGATCAACTTCGCGCGGCCCTCGATCGATACTGGGGCATGGGCGGGCTGCTGCCCCAACAACCTCTTCCAACCGCTGCTCGGTGATTACGGCGCCCATGGAAGTTTCGGCGGGCGCGCACGGTCCTGGAGTTGGCAGTGGTGGCTCTCGGCCCATCGAAACAAACTCTTCATTGGCGCTGCCCTCGCCGCGGCCGGCATGTCCTTGTTGAACGCATTCTTCGCGAACCGACAATCGCAGGAGACGCTTGCCACTCAACGAGGGAGGGCGGCGTTCGGCGGCAACGGGCGCAACGGCGAGGCGAAGACGGTGCAACCGACAGGCAGACGCTGACTAAATTGTGGGGTAGTATACGGCGCGGTTCATTAAGCGTGTTCGCGGTGCGCCGCCGGACCTGTCGTTCGGGAAAGGTTGCAGGCCGTGTTGATCAGCCCGACGTGGGAAAATGCCTGGGGAAAGTTGCCCAGGAATCGCCCTGCCTGACAGTCATATTCCTCGGCCAGCAACCCGACGTCGTTTCGCACCTCGAGCAGGCGTTCGAAGACTCGTATGGCTTCCTTGCGACGACCGAGCAACATCAGACAGTCGGCCAGCCAAAACGTGCAAGGCAAGAATGCGCCTTCACCCGGCGGCAACCCGTCGACGCCGGTATCGGTGTGGTAGCGGAGCACGAAGCCGTCCGTCAGCAGTTCGCGTTTGATGGACTCGATTGTGCCCCGAACCCGAGGATCGCTTTCGGGAAGAAACCCGACCAAGGGAATCATCAGCAGGCTGGCGTCGAGAGACTTGCCGCCATAGTATTGCACAAATGTGTTGCGCTGGGCATCGTACCCGGCGTCACACACCTCGTCATGGACTTCCGCACGCAGGCTTCTCCAACGATCGACGGGCCCCTCGAGTCCGTAACGTTCGATCGCTTTGATTGCTCGGTCGAACGCAGTCCACGCCATGACCTTGGAATGAGTGAAGTGCCGTCGCGGGCCACGAACTTCCCAAATGCCTTCATCTGGTTCTCGCCACGCCGTCTCCAGGAAAGTCAGCATTGCCCGCTGCACGTGCCAGGCGTTTTCCTCGGCCGGAAGTCCGGCCTGGCGAGCCAGGTGCATGGCGTCCATAACCTCGCCGAACACGTCCAGTTGAAATTGTCGATGGGCTCCGTTTCCCACACGCACCGGCCGAGAATCCTCGTAACCTGGCAGCCAATCCAGTTCTAACTCCGTCAAACGTCGTTGGCCAGCCAGACCGTACATAATGTGGATTTGGGAGGGCGTTCCCGCGACGGCTCGCAACAGCCACTCGCGCCAGCTCCGGGCTTCGTCTAAGTAGCCGCCATTGATAAGCGCGTAGAGCGTGAACGTGGCGTCGCGCAGCCAGCAATAGCGATAGTCCCAGTTGCGCACCCCACCAATCTTTTCGGGCAGCGAGGTGGTCGCGGCAGCAAGGATGCCTCCGGTTGGCTCGTAGGTGAGGGCCTTCAAGGTGATGAGCGATCGCAGCACAGCGTCACGCCAGGGGCCCTGGTACGTGCATCGCGCGGCCCATTCCTGCCACCATTTCTCCGTGCTTTGCAGGGCCTCCTCCGCGCCGACTGGCGCCGGCGGCGCGGCTTGAGACGGATACCACGTGAGAACCAACGGGATGCGTTGACCCTCCGAAATCGTGAAGTCGCCCACCGTCGTGAAATTCTCGCCGTGCACCGGCACCTCGGTGCGTAGAAGGAGCGTGTCCGGCCCGGCGACAGCTAAGATGTCTCGATCATCGCGCCGAACCCAAGGAATGATCGAGCCATAGTCGAAGCGGATCACTAGTTGCATATGCATCTGCACACGTCCTCGTTTTCCGATCAGCAATCGCACCAGCGTGGGGTGCGGGCTGCGCACCAACATACTGTCGACTAACGTCACGGCTCCCTCGTCCGTTTCAAAATCAGTCTCCAAGACGAGACTCCCGTCCCGGTAGCGACGGGCCGTTTGACGAACGTCTGCGGACGGGCGGATCAGCCATCGACCGTGGTTTGAATTGCCCAGCAAAGCGGCGAAGCACGCCGGCGAGTCAAAGCGAGGCACACAAAGCCAGTCGAGTGAGCCGTCGCGACCGACCAGACCGGCTGCCCGGCAATCACCGATCAACGCATAGTCCTCAATTCGCAACGGCATTGCGCAACTTTCGTGTTCGATCGGGTCAAAAGTCCCCGGTTGCTCGACTTTGCCTCTCTTCACCAACAAATTGTGTGGCTCTCGAAGCAACTCCCATGCCGTATGCTTCTGGCGGAGTGGAGAAGTTGATCGACACGCCGTCTGTCAAACCCGTTCGGCCCCATCACTGCCCCCTACCAGATCAGTGACGGCGGTGAGGCTTCTTCCGCAGCTACGGAGTCCATAAGGCTCGATTCTTGCACGTAACCGCTTCAAGCCCTGGAATCCATCGATTTCCGGACACCCGGTCGAATAATTGTGCTGCGTGAATCTGTTGCCTTGGGAGGCAAACATGAAACGACGCGATTTTCTTGCTGCCGTGGGGTGTGCTCCTGCGCTGGCCAAAGCCCTCCTGGGCGGACAGGAGTCAAGTCAGGCAGTCTGCTGTGACCGGACGTATGCCACGGTCGAGGATGCCATGAAATCGGAGCGCGAAAAGCTCCTTTACGTACCAGGCATCTATACCTATTCAGGCATTGCAAAACCGGACTATCTGGCCACCGTTGACATTGATCCACACTCACCAAACTACAGCAAGGTGGTCCATCGCCTGGAAATGCCTCATGTTGGTGACGAACTTCACCATTTCGGCTGGAATGCCTGTAGCAGCTGTCACGGGGATCCGACCAAGATTCGTCGCTACCTGGTTTTGCCGGGTCTGCGATCCAGCCGAATCCACATCGTCGACACGGTCGATCCTCGCGTCCCAAGCCTCGCGCGGGTGATAGAACCGGAAGAGATCGCTCGCAAAACCAACCTCTCCGCGCCCCATACCGTACATTGCTTGGCCGACGGCCGCATCATGATCTCGATGTTAGGCGACGCCCAAGGTAACGGCCCCGGCGGGTTCTTGTTGTTGGACGACGAATTCAACATCCTGGATCGTTGGGAAAAGAGCACCCATGGCATGAAGTTCAACTACGACTTCTGGTATCAGCCCCGGCAGAACGTAATGGTTAGCAGCGAGTGGGGAGCTCCGAAAACCATCGAGCCCGGCTTCAAGTTGGAAGACGTCAAGGCTGGCAAGTATGGTCAGCGATTGCTGTTCTGGGATTGGAACGCAAGGCATCTCATTCAAACAGTTGACCTGGGAAAAGAAGGGCTGATTCCGCTGGAAGTGCGGTTTCACCATAATCCGACGAGTTCGCACGGCTTCGCGGGCGCTGCCTTAAGTAGTGCCATATGGCACTGGCATCGCAAAGGCGATCGCTGGCAGGCAGAGAAAGTTGTGCAAGTTGAGCCGGTGGATGTGCCAGGATGGCCCTTCCCGGTCCCGGGATTGATCACAGACGTTCTTTTGTCGCTTGATGACCGTTGGCTTTACTTCTCAAATTATCTCCACGGCGACGTTCGACAGTACGACGTAGCTGATCCGGCCCATCCAAAACTTACCGGCCGCCTCTGGCTGGGCGGCGTACTGGGCAAGGGACGCGAACTGCAGGGCAAGAAGTTAATCGGCGGCGCCCAAATGCTCCAACTCAGCCTCGATGGCAAGCGGCTCTACGTTACCGACTCACTTTATGGGACGTGGGACAGGCAGTTTTACCCCGAAATGCTCAAAGCAGGTTCGTACCTGGTGCAAATCGACTGCGACACCAACCAGGGAGGCATGAAGCTTAACGAACGTTTTCTAGTCGACTTCGGCCGTGAGCCGAACGGGCCTGCAAGAGCGCACGAAATGCGGTTTCCGGGCGGCGACAGCACCTCGGATATCTGGAACTAGCGGCCGTTGCACTGCCTTCCGCACTACCTCAGGCGGCCGCCAGAAGGTGAACGACGAGCCAGACCACGACCGCCGCGGCAACCAGAATCAGCGCATGGCGGCGGAAGTCCTGCAGGGAGGCGGGCTGGCCATCTGCCTTCGTACCGCCAAAATATCGGATGTCGACATATCGAGCGCACAAGATCAGCCCGACGAAGACCCAGTAGGTCACGTCCAAAAGTGATAGCAGGCGGGGTGAACTCGTGATCATTTGGAAAGCAACGATCCCCAGCAACCCGTTGCCGAGGAACAACCAGAAGAGTCGTAACAGGCACCCGGAGGGAGACTGGTATTGCGGCTCTGGCGACGGCATGTTGGCACCCCGATAGTGAACAAGAACTATCGGATGGCGGCCCGACCACCCGCAAAACCTGTAGCAAAGGACTATGCTACACCCATTTCTCGCGGCAATAGGCTCTTAATTCTATTGTCTTTTACCCCCCCCCGCAACCCCGAACTTAATTTCAACGGCACCCGCTCGTTGATGGAGAAGAAAGTCCCTTGACTCCTGACGATCCGAAGGAGTGGAGGTACGGTACGGTAGGATGCGATATGATTTGAAGGATTCTAAGCGGTGCCTTCCCCCCGCGAAGGCGCGAGCGCGACAACTGGCCCCATCTGCCCTGTTGGGAAACGACAAGCATGCGGTTCTCTGTGGTAAGCAATGCGATAAGGCCATTCTTTGACTTGGCGAAGGCTCCCCGTGCCATCTGGTACGTAGTCCTTGCCTTCGTCCTCGACTCGACAGCTTACTTCGGAATGCTGACCCTCATGACAATCTACCTAAGCCAAGACCTGGGTTGGGGAGATGCCTATGCGGCCACTACGGTTAGCCTCTTCACGATGCTTGTCACACTGGCGATGCTCGGTATTGGTAGCGTCGCGGAATCGTTTGGACTTCGACGCGCCATCCTTTTTGGCCTTGCCGTGGCGGTCGTCGGCAGGACCCTGTATTGCTTGGCCCCCGGCGTTCCCGTCGCTGCACCCTGGTTGATCATCGGCGGTCTGTTACTTGTGGCAGGCAGTAGCGGCATTCTGCAACCCGTTTGCTACTCCGGCGTGAAACAGTTTACCGACGAAAAGACTAGTTCGATGGGCTATGCGGTCATCTATGCCTGCATGAATCTCGGCATCGTCTTGATCGGTGCGGTTTCGGCGGCGATCCGACCAGCCTTTCAAGCCGTGCTGGATTCTCCGCCAGACAAGGTTCCCCCTGACAATTTCCTGAGCTTCGTATCCTCCTTCTCCCATAGCGGTGTTCAGGCCGTCAACTGGCTCTGTTGCGGTTTGTCTCTCCTGGCACTGATGCTGATGACCGTCCTGCTGTCGCGCCGGGCGGAAGCGACACGTTTGCGTCGGAGTTGGTTAGCGGTCTGTCTAATGGACAACCTCTGCTCGATCGAGCAAAAAAATACTTCACCGACGGGCCATTCGGCAACGCCCGCTTTCTGTTCTTCATTTTCATGCTGCTACCAGTGCAAACACTGTTCGCCCATCAATGGCTTACCATGCCGCAGTACATCCTTCGGGCCTATCCTGCCGAGGTGGGTGACAAAATGGAGTGGCTTGTGAATTGGATTAATCCGGGCATCATCTTTCTTGGGGTACCGCTGCTCACCGCCCTAACGCGCCGGGCAAATGTCTACACCATGATGGTCGTCGGTTCGCTCGTGTCGGCCGCGCCTACATTTCTGCTGTGTGTCGGCCCCAACCTTACGACGCTGATCCTTTATCTTGTGCTTTTCTCAATTGGCGAAGCGCTCTGGTCTGCTCGCTTTCTCGAATATGCCAGCGAACTGGCTCCTCCCGGACGTGTCTCGCAGTACATGGGTCTCGCTCAAATTCCGTGGCTTTTGGCCAAAGGGACAACCGGCTTCTATTCGGGAGTCCTGTTGGCCCGGTATTGCCCGCCAAATTCGCCAACCGAGCAAATGCACACGGGCACCCTGTGGCTCATCTACGGTTGCATCGCTATGATGACGCCCCTCGGCCTATGGATTGCCCGCGGTTGGGTTGCCGCTGGCCTGCATCAGCCCAAGAGGAAGACGGAAGACCTGGCGATGGCAGCCGAAGCATCCGTGTAGCTTATGTAACCGTGCCGAGAGAGAATCGTGATTCTTCACGTTGACATGGACGCTTTCTACGCTTCGGTCGAGGAACGGGACCGGCCGGAATTGCTCGGCAAGCCGGTGATTGTGGGCGGATCGCCGGAGAAGCGAGGCGTGGTCTCGGCCGCCAATTACATCGCCCGCCGCTACGGCGTCCACAGCGCCATGCCCTCGGCCACCGCCCATCGCCTCTGTCCTCACGGGGTCCACCTGCCGCCGAGGATCAGCTACTACGCCAAGATTTCGCGGCAGATCCGAGAGATCTTCGAGCGATTCACGCCCCTGGTGGAGCCCCTGTCACTCGACGAGGCCTTCTTGGACGTCGCTGGCAGTGAGCACCTTTTCGGCTCGGCGGTCGACATTGCCAAGCAAATCAGGCGAGCCATTCGCAACGAGCTCCGGCTGGTGGCCTCGGTCGGGGTTGCCCCCAACAAGTTCCTGGCAAAGATCGCCAGCGATTTGCGGAAGCCGGACGCCCTGGTGGTTGTCGAGCCGGACAAGGTGCGGGAGTTCCTCGATCCGCTTCCCGTACAACGCCTTTGGGGCGTAGGCAAACAAAGCAGCCAGGTTTTCGAGCGGCTTGGGATTCGCACCGTCGGTCAACTCCGGGGGTGGCCGCTCGACGCAATTCTCGCCCGCTTCGGTTGCAGTGGTGAGCACCTGTGGAACCTCGCCCATGGCCGCGACGACCGAGCCGTAGTGACGGAGCGAGAGGCGAAGTCGATCTCGCACGAGACGACCTTCGAGTGGGACATCCACGACAAGGACGTGCTTCGGGCGTGGCTTGTGGACCTCGTCGAGCAGGTCGGTTGCCGCTTGCGGCAACACGGGCTGCGTGGCCGAACGGTGCACCTAAAGGTACGGTTTGCCGACTTCTCTACAATCACCCGTTCCCAGACAATACCGGAGCCCAGCAACATTACCGAGGAATAGCGGCAGACAGCCGACGAAATGCTGCGAGAACGGCTTCCTTGCGATAACCTGCCGGTTCGTTTGCTGGGCATGGGTGTCAGCGGCTTGGACGATTTCAGTCTGGTCCAAGGGCTGCTATTCGACCGTGAGGAACGGGAAAAGCAGAGACGCGTCGACGCCGTTTCCGACAAGATCAACGAACAACTCGGCCCGGGTGCGTTGAGACGAGGCGCCGCCCACTTCGGTGGTCAACGTTGATGGCCGCCCAAGCCGGTAATCAGCCATCTGCGGCGGGATACGGCGGCTTGGACGACCAGACAGAGCTATCTGAATGTTGGAGCCTTCAGGCAAGATCCCGGGATCCACCTTGCGCGGTCATGCCACACGATGAAGCCCCCTTCCTTATGCCACGAGAAAGCAACGAAAAAAAACTGGCAGGGGCGCAGGCCCCTTCTCCCAAATCGACGCCCATCGGCGCGCGAGAGATAGCGGTTTCCGGAGAGCGAAGCCGCGTGCGCCGTTTTTTTCGTCGGCTCGGGCCAGGCCTGATTGCCGGCGTCGCCGACGATGATCCGGCTACGATTGGCACTTGCGCGAGCATCGGCGCCTCGCTCGGCTACACCACGCTTTGGACGATGCTCGTGACCTTCCCCTTGATGGCCACGATTCAGTACATGAGCGCGAAAATCGGGTTGGCCACCGGCTTAGGGCTGGGCGCCGTGGTGCGAAAACACTATCCCCGTGCCCTGCTCTATCCGCTGCTTATCGGAGTAGTCATCGCCAATTCGATCAACGCCGGGGCCGACTTGGGAGCCAGTGCCGCAGGCATTAATCTTTTGGTGCCCGCAGTTCCCATCTCGGCGTTGATTATTCCGATCGCAGCAGTCATCGTCCTGTTTCAGGCCTGGGGAAGCTAGCGATTGATCGAGCGCACCTTTCGCTGGCTAGCTGTCTCGCTGTTGGCCTATATTGCCGCGGCAGTCCTCGCCAAGCCAGATTTTCGGACCGTTCTTTGGCACACCTTTGTACCGACGATTGAGTTCAACCGGCAATTCCTTAGCGCGCTCGTGGCCATTGTGGGCACAACGTTTTCCACCTATCTCTATTTCTGGCAAGCTAGTCAGGAGGTGGAAGAGAAGTTGGCGCTAGGTCAGCGGAGACTTCACCAACGAAGGGGGCCTCCAATGCCGAACTTCGTTATGCCGCTTGAGACGTCAACGTCGGCATGGCGGCCTCCAATATCGTCACGTATTTCATCATCCTTGCCTCGGCGACCACGTTGTATGCTGCCGGGAAGCACGACATCAAAACGGCCGAACAGCTGGCCTTGGCTCTGCGTCCGTTCGCCGGCGATGCCGCCACCGTGCTAATGACGCTGGGGTTGATCGGGACGGGCGTGCTGGCAGTTCCCATTCTCACCACGTCGGCCGCCTACGCCGTCGCGGAAGCCTTCCGCTGGAGACGCGGGCTCGACCACGCGCCAAGCCATGCAAAAGAATTCTACGTGGTGATCGTGCTCTCTACATTGGCGGGAATGGAAATAAACTTCCTCGGCATCAGTCCGGTCGACGTATTGTACTGGACGTCGCTAATCTACGGTTTTCTCACTCCGCCCTTACTGATCGTGATTGTCCTGATCGCAAGTAATCGAGCCATCATGGGAGACCGAGTCAATCGCCCCGTCATCAACGTTATCGCATGGATTACGATCTTTCTGGCCACCGCCGCCGCAGTTGCGATGTTGCTGACCTAAGTAGAGCGTTTTGGACCCGTGCCTACTTGCGTTGGATGTCCGCCATCCCGAAAATGGATGGCATCCTGAAGATTTCCGCTTAGGTCGGAGGCTTTGATGATTCGCCCTTGTGTGGAGACAGACTTTGATACGATTCTCGCCATTATTAACGACGCGGCGCTGGCCTACCGGGGGCTCATTCCCGACGATCGCTGGCACGAACCGTACATGGACCGGGACGAACTGAGCAGTGAACTCGAACAAGGGGTACAGTTTTTCGGCTGGCAACAGCATGGAGAGTTGGTGGGAGTGATGGGGAGTCAGGATGTGTGTGACGTCACGCTTGTTCGACACGCCTATGTACGAACCGCGCAACGCAATGGCGGAATAGGTGGTCGGTTGCTCTGTGAGTTGCGGGCACAATCCACTCGGCCGATCCTGATCGGTACGTGGGCAGCGGCCACTTGGGCCATCGGCTTCTATCAGAAACACGGTTTCAGGCGGGTGTCGCCCGCGGAGAAGGACCGCTTATTGAGACGGTATTGGTCGATTCCAGAACGCCAGATCGAAACCTCCGTCGTCTTGGCCGACCAAACCTGGTTCCACCGCTATTCCGAGGTGGCACCGCGATAGACATGATTGTCGTTCGCGCCGACCCGCTGTCGTCGCCTTTGGCCGTCCCAGCGATGACTGCACATGATCGAGCGGTAGGGCCTGGAACTCAGCGGGTTTGCGTCGGAGACGTCTGCACATTCGCCACCAACCTTAAGTTGGCTCGGCTGACTCGCTGCACAAACGCCTCGACCTCTGCAGTGAGCGGTTCCAACCGGCCGATGTCTTGGTCTCCACGCACCGCCGTCATCGACGGTACAAGCTTTCGTCGCGGTACTTCGGCGCCCTCCACTAGCGCGTGATGCAACACAACTGCCTCGTCGCCAAGGGTAGCCCGGAACACAACGCTGTTAAAGCCGACAAAGCATCCGGCGCCAATCTGGCACGGACCGTGGATGATTGCCGAATGGGCGATCGAAGTGCGGCGGCCGATGGTGACACCCGATCCACCGATAGCATGGATAACCACACAATCCTGAACGTTTGCCCCATCGCTTATGACAATCGGCTGCACGGTTCCGTCGGGACCGGGTTCGTCCGCACGGATAACAGCGTGAGGGCCGATGAAGACGTTGTCGCCGATCGACACACAGCCGATTACGGTCGCCGTGGGATGCAAAACGGCACTGGACGCAATTCGGGGGTAATTGCCGTCGGCATTTGCCTCGATGCCCATGTCGCGGTCCTCCTCAAATAGCGGCGGATGGCTGCGACAGGATCCATTCTGCGGCAGCCAGAATATCAGGTACGATGACTTCCGTGTCCCGCAATTCGTGACGGTGCTTCAGTCCATGCCCGGTGCAAACGTAAATCCCTTGAGCGCCAGCATTCTCTGCCAATTCGACATCGTGCGGGTGATCGCCGACCACGAAGGATCGAGGCAGGCTCACGCCGAACTCCCGCGCCGCCTCGAGAAGAAAATGGGGATTCGGCTTGATGCAGCCACAATTGTCTGCGCGACGGTGCGGGCAGACGTAGGTGGCCGCGATGGACAGGCCGGCATTCGTCAGACACGCGACGACATGGTCGTTCACCCGGCGGACATCGTCGGCCTGGATCAGGCCCTCGCCCACTCCCGACTGATTCGTTACGATAAAGAACAGATACTTCGACTGGAGCCGTCGAAGCGCATCGAACGTGAACGGAAAGAATTCGACCTCGTGCGGGTCCCCGAGGTGCCCACGGTCCTCGATCAAGGTACCATCACGGTCCCAGAATATAGCGGGCTGCTGGCGACGGTCGTGCACGAATGTCCTCGCTTCGCAACCCGTTGCGTTCTAGGGGACCAAATCCACGCTCGGCAAAAACTTTTCGTAGTCGACAATTGCGCCGCCTTCAAGGCAGCACTCGATGATGTGGCGGCCTAGCTTGTCCAATTTTGGTTGGAGGAACTGCCGCAACTCGCGAACAAAGAAATCTTGGAGCAATGCCGCGCCTGCGTCGTAGCCCTCGGTGCGAACCTCGGGCTGCTCTTCGACGTGCAAAAACCAAGGTGCGAGGACCGTTCCCTCGACCTGCATCGATTGCAGCGTATAGCCCAACAGCGGGCAACGAGCGGGCCGCAACTTGTTGGCGGGAAACTTCGCGACCCCGCGACGGCCCAAATACTCTCGTGCGATCCACTCTGGCATGAATCCGACAGACCACGCGCCAACATGTTGATTGGGTGTCAATGAGTAACGCACTTTCGGCGTCTGCTCAATTTGCCTTAACAGCAGGTTGGCATGGTCCACCAACCGTCCGGTCGCAAAGGGCCAATACGATCCAACGCCCTCGCTCACTAATCCACCGGCGTCAGTGATGCTGGGATTGGCATGGCCTCGGGGCGCCACCAACCTCCATAGCCAAGCCAGCGCCGGAGGGAGGATATGGAGATATCCAATAATTCCGTAGCTTGGATTGCTTGCAGTACATGCTGGCGTGCGCACGCCGAGATTGCGAACCATTACCGTCACGGTCTCGTCGAGCACATTGGGTACCGATTGACGCGGCAAGATCACTCGGGGATTGGGGCAAGATACGCCGGGCGCGTCTTGAATGTGCTCCCAAATCAAACAGGTGGCGTCCGGCACGCCTTGAATATTCAGGAAGATCAGCGGCTTCGACGGATGGACCGTCAACTCCTCGAGGTGCGGATCCGTGCCGTAGTGGCCGATATGATCAACGCGAACAAACCATGCCTGTTCGGCATCCGATACCTGGAGGTAGCCCGTTCCCCTCTGGGCATCCGGATGGCACATCGCCATGTCATCGGTGACCGGGTACAATCCGCAGGTCTGATTGAGAACCAGCCGCCGCTCCTCGCCGGTGATCAGGTTGCGGCCGAGCATAAGCCGACCATCGTCCTGCCGGTGGACGTACTCGAGCATCTCGCTCTTGCCCGAGCCGCTCGCGCCCTCATGCATGATCGTGGTGATGTTGTCGTAGGGCGTTACGACCTGAACGGTCGAGGCGTGCAACGTCAGCCATTCTTCGTTCTCGCCAATCGCCAATAAGACGCCATAGATGCCTTTCTTGGCGCTTGGCCCCGGGTAGAGGTTATAGGAAAACACCTCGTGGACGGAATCCGTGCGATAGTGTGCGACGACCTGCTTGCCATCAAAATGCGTATGCCGAAAAGGCGGGGCGAGATAAATGACTGCTCGAACGCGGAAGTTCTCAGGCACTTGATCCGGCGGCAGCATCTCTTGCAGGTCGGCCAAGCTGCCAGTGAAAAAGCCGGCATTCTTCGGCGCCACCAACAGCGCGCCGTGTCCGCTTTGAGGGTCAAATCCGCCAAGAGTAAAGGCAATTACGACCAGGTCTTGCTGCTTCAACCAGGCAAACGTCTCGTCCCGCAACGGCTCGAATGGTTTGCCAAAACGTTCGCGATAGGATTGCTTGTCCGTTGGTTTGGCATCCCCAATAACCATGCTGTCTGGGTCACGGCGGCGCATATACGGCTCGGGATAGTTCACCGCCAGTCCGTTCCGGCACTTCGTCACCGTTGCCTCCAGCACCGGGCCGCGGCCCGGTACTTCGTAGCTCACGTCAAAGGTACCGTGTGCCAGCCCGCCGATGGCCTGACAGAAGAGTTCCTCACGGCAGCGGGGAAAACTGAGCGACTTACAGTCGCGCAATATGTCGATCACCTGCTCAGGCAGGTCCAGTTCCGCCCATTGCCGAGAAAGATCCACTGTCTGCATTGAACCAAGCCTTTCCAACAAAGAGTGACGGCCGTGTGGTCGCTCTTCGGGCGCCGGTACGCTCTCCTGCGGCCAGAGATGAGATAGGCAGAGTCAGCGACCGGTTCTCGGCCACCGCCTCGCGCAGCAAAAAAGCCGAAGCTCCGTCCCATGGACGGCTGCTCCGGCCCTCACTTTCAATCTCGCTCCCTTGCGGAAGTAGCTCGAACCTGAAACGCCTTCTTTACGGCCCTAAGGCAACCCGGGGCACTCGGTCCCCTTGCTGCGAATCTGACCACGTACCAAATATAGTCAGAGTTTGCCGCGGCCACAAGAGGACTTGTGGGTTAGCGGTCCCTCGTTTGGAGAGGAACAACGCCGTCCAGCGTAAACACGATAACCCGCTCCCCCGTCGCCGTGCTGACGTCGGTGTGCAGGCTAACCACCGACTTCCCGGTAAGTTCGCGGACGGCGGCTTCTAATAGGGCCCGCCCCCGCTCGAGCGACTCACGTCGCACTTGCTTAATCAGGTCTCGGCCTCGCGAAACGTCGCCTTCGGTGGCCAATTGCTGTTCGGCCCGTGACATGATCCCCTTCAGACGAACCAGCACCATGTCGTCAATAATGTAGGTCTTGGCCTCGACGGGGCCCCGCCCCATGTACTCCTTCTCGAAGCGAATCACAGCTTCCGTAATCTCGGCTTCTATTTGGCCCTTCGTCCGTTCCACGGTCTCTTGCTCGTTGCTGGGGGTCCTCACGGCAACACAATGCCACGCCATTTAGTATAGCCTCTACAGACGGCAGTCGACAGAGGTTTCGACGCTCTCTGATTTGCCGTGCCATTTCGGGTTCAGTCCTCTGTCCGGCTTCGACAGGCCCCGCCAGCATGCATAACGCGTTTATCGTCGGGCACGCCGTTGGCCATTACGCAAGCCGTCCGGCCCGCCCGCCCGCCAAGCAGACGACCAAACCGCAGCCGATGATGCGCGAACAGGCGGTACAGGCGGTCTGCCAAGCCGCCGACTAGCGGCCATCCCGCGGGAGCAACCAACCATCCTAGCCCAACAATCTGATAGGCTCGCCGTATGGCCTCGACTCCGCGCACCACGCGACCATCGGGCAGGATGCCGCAGAGCATAGCAGCGACTTCCGCCGTCGTAAGCCCGTAGCGAGCCGGGCTGAAGCCGGGCTGCGATATGTCCTCCAGCACGATCTTGTCGTTGCGGTCGCGTCGCTTAAGCCACTGCATTTCCCGTCGGCAGATTGGGCAAGCGCCGTCAAAGAGCAGTTTTAGCTGCCAAGTGGGCATATTACATTCTCCAATGAAAGAATCATCCCAATTCTTGCCCCCTGAGAGGATGAGGCAAGTCTTCGGTGGCTTGGCAAAAGCTTCACCGCTTGCCTGGCTCCACAGCGGCGAGCGACGCGCCCCCATTTCTGTGCACTCTTTTCTGTGCACTCTGGTCAAGGCGAAACCCGGTCAGCATTGAGAAGGCCGGGCCCTTCGCGTATTCAAGAGCCCAGTTTCGGGCATGCGAGTTGCTGCCATCTTTCCCGGGCACTTTTTCGCTCGAGCACCGGAGGGGATATCATGGTAGGCGTCATTGATACGACGATTACAAAGGTACAAAGTGGGACGGCCCCAAAGGGACGCATGGGGCAAAAATATCTGGCGTCGGGCAAGTCGCTGGCGATGCGGCTTTGGGAAAGCGAGCCGGCCGGCGTCCTGAAGGAAGAAACCCGCCGCGACTACGAGACGGTGGGCTTTGTAATTCAAGGCCGAGCTTTGCTGCACGTCGAGGGACAGAGCATTCGCCTGGAACCAGGAGATTGCTGGGTGGTGCCCAAACATGCCTCGCACCGTTACGAGATTGTCGAGCCGTTTACAGCAGTCGAGGCCACGGCACCCCCCAGTCAAGTCCACGGACGGGACGAGCAGAACGAATAATTGGTGCTTTGCGCCAGCAGGGAGAAGGGCTATGACCGTTGCCGAGAGCGTGGACACCTTGCGGGAACTGGCGAATTTGGCACGCTACTATATTCTAACATCAACCTCCCGAGCCGAATCCGGCCATCCAACCTCCTCGCTGTCGGCCGTCGAATTGATGATTGGACTGCTGTTTGGCGGGGAATTTCACTATTACGTCGACAATCCTCGGCACCCAAACAATGACCGCTTGATATTCTCCAAAGGCCACGCGTCGCCGCTCTTCTACGCCCTCTGGGCAGTCGCCGGAAGACTCTCAGAAAACGACCTCCTGACGTATCGCCAGTTTGGCTCCTCTCTAGAGGGACATCCTTCAGTCGCGTTTCCGTATACGGAAGCTGCTACCGGCTCGCTCGGCCAAGGCCTTTCCATCGGCATCGGCGAAGCCCTCAACGCCAAATACCTGGATCAATTGAACTACCGGACATACGTATTGCTGGGCGACAGCGAAATGGCAGAGGGCTCTCAGTGGGAAGCCCTCCAACTCGCGGCGTGGTATCGCTTGGACAACCTGGTCGGTGTCCTCGACGTTAATCGACTCGGTCAGCGAGGCGAGACCATGTACGGCCATAACCTAGCGGCTTACGACCGCCGTATTGCAGCCTTCGGCTGGCACACCATCGTGATCGACGGTCACGATATCGAGCAGGTGCGAGCAGCGTACATCGAGGCCCGGGAGATGTTGGGACGCCCCACCATGATCATCGCCAAGACATTGAAAGGCAAAGGCATCCCTTTTCTCGAAGACAAGAACGATTGGCACGGCAAGGCCGTGGAACCAAACGAACTCGAATCGGCACTGACGGCTTTGGGGCCGGTGAACAAAGACGTTCACGGCGAGATCGCTCGGCCGGAAGAAATGCGGCCAAAGTATCCGCCGGCCAATAAGTTGGGCAAAATCGATTATCAACGTGGCCAATCGGTTGCGACCCGCGACGCCTATGGCAAAGCTTTGGTGCGCATTGCCACGGCCTATCCGAACCTTGTCTGTCTCGACGGCGAAGTTAGCAACTCGACCAAATCCGACCAGTTTCAAAAAGCTTACCCGACCCGTTTCTTCGAGTGCTATATCGCCGAACAAAACATGGTTGGCATGGCGACGGGCTTGGCTCTGCGCGGAAAAATCCCATTCGTCTCCACCTTCGCAGCTTTCTTGACCCGCGCCTTCGACCAAATCCGGATGGCGGCCTATTCGGAAGCCAACATCAAATTCGTCGGCTCGCATGCCGGGGTGGCCATCGGCGAAGACGGACCGTCGCAAATGGGTTTGGAAGACTTGGCGATGTGCCGTTCCGTTCTCAATAGTGTTGTCCTCTATCCATGCGATGCTGTTGCCGCCGATCGACTGGTCGAAGAAGCAGCTCGTCACGTCGGAATCGTCTACTTGCGGACTACCCGTGGAACGACGCCGGTAATCTATTCTTCTGAGGAACAGTTTCCCATTGGCGGCTGCAAAGTTCTGCGGTCAAGTCCCGATGACCGGCTTACCTTGGTTGCCGCCGGAGTTACGGTGCACGAGTCCTTGGCGGCCTACGAGTCGCTGCGCAACCAAAATATTCCAGTCCGGGTCATTGACCTCTATTCCGTCAAACCGGTCGACCAGATGACTTTGTGTGACGCCGGTATGGTAACCGGGCGGATCATGACCGTTGAAGATCACTTCGCGGAAGGTGGTATCGCCGATGCTGTGCGCACAGCAGTAGCCGTCACCGGCGTACCCGTCTATTCTCTGGCGGTGCGCAAGAAGCCAAGAAGCGGTAAACCGGCGGAACTGCTCGACTTCGAGCGCATTTCCCGTGGGGCCATTGTCCAAGCGGTGCATGACTTGCTCGGCTTCCAACTGACTTGAGGTCCGGCCCGGAAAGCGAAATGACGTTGTGCCACACGCTCTAAAACCCTGCCGGCAGCGTGATGCCCAGGCTCTTCACGAGGAACGCCCACTCATCGGTAGTCTCGTCGATTCGCTTGCTGACCGGTTTGCCCGCGCCGTGCCCCGCGCGGCTGGCAACGCGGATCAAAATCGGTGCCGGGCCGCTTTGGGCCGCCTGGAGGGCCGCGGCAAATTTGAAGCTGTGCCCCGGCACCACACGGTCGTCGGTGTCCGCCGTGGTGATCAATGTGGCCGGGTAGTGCGCGCCGGGCTTGATGTTATGCAGAGGCGAGTAGGCATAAAGGGCCTTGAATTCGTCCGAATTCTCGGCCGACCCGTAATCGTCCACCCACAGGCGGCCCTCCGTGAACTTGTGAAAGCGCAGCATGTCCATTACCCCAACCGCGGGAAGGCAGGCGCCGAACAAGTCCGGTCGTTGAGTTTCGACCGCCCCGACGAGCAACCCGCCGTTGCTGCCACCTTGGACAGCCAACTTCTCCGGGCGCGTAAACTTCTGGGCAATCAACCACTCCGCCGCGGCAATGAAGTCGTCAAATACATTCTGCTTCTGGAGCTTGGTGCCGCCCCTGTGCCAGGCTTCGCCATACTCCCCGCCACCCCGCAGGTTCGGCTGAGCATAGACCCCGCCCATCTCCATCCACGCTACTCGGCTGATCGAAAAGGTTGGAAGCATCGAAATATTGAATCCGCCATAGCCATACAGCAGCGTCGGGTTCGCGCCATCGCGCGCTATTCCTTTCTTGTAGGCGATGAACATTGGCACTCGGGTGCCATCCTTGCTCTGGTAGAAGACTTGCTCAACCTGGAAATGGTCAGGATTGAATTTTGCCTCGGACCGCCGCAGCAAGTGGCTGGCGCCCGACGCGACATCCAAGCGGTAGAGGCTTGGCGGCGTGGCGATGCTCGAAAACGTGTAAAAAGTCTCGCTGTCCGTCCGCTTCCCGCTGAACCCGGTAGCCGTGCCAATTCCCGGCAAAGACACCTCGTGCACGAACTTCCCCTCGAGCGAAAAGATCTTCGCCTGGCACACGACGTCCTTGAGATATGTCGCGATGAAATGATTGCCAACGAGGTTCGTTTGGGTGAGCGTTGCCTCAGCCTGGGGAATGACTTCACGCCACTTCCCTGGAGCGGGGTTGTGAAGATCAATTGCAATCACCCGCCCGCGGGGCGCGTGAAGATCGGTCTTGAGATACAGCACGGCGCCGTCGTTGCCGACGAAGGTGTACTCGTTCTCAAAGTTGCTTACCACTTCCAGGGCGGCTGCGAACGGCTCGTGAAGATCGCGCACGAAAATGCGCTGTCGCTCGTCAGTGCCGCGGCTGGCGGAAATGACCAGGTACTGCCCGTCATCGGACACCACCGCGTCGTAGTGCCAGTCGCGGTTCTCCGGCCGCCAAAACACCATCACGTCGGCGGACTGGGGTGTGCCGAGGCGATGATAGTAGACCTTGTTGTCGAAGTTGAGTGCCTGGAACTCCTCGCCGCTTTCCGGTTTGGGAAAGCGGCAATAAAAGAAGCCGCGGCCGTCCTTGGTCCATTCGGCGCCGGAAAACTTGATCCATCGCAGTTCGTCGGGCAGTGGTTTTCGGCTGGCAATCTCCATTACTCGCCAGACCGTCCAATCCGAGCCCGCTTCCGCTTGGCCGTAGGCCACGTAGCGACCATCGTCACTAAAGCCCAAACCGGCCAGCGCCAAGGTACCGTCTCTGGACCAGGTATTCGGGTCGAGCAATGGCTGCGGTTGGCCATCGAGCGAGTCCATCACGTAAAGGACCGATTGGTTCTGTAGTCCGTCGTTCTTCAGGTAGTAATAGCGGCCACCTCGCTTCATTGGCGAAGAGTACTGCGGAAAATTCCAGAGATCGGTCAGGCGGCGTCGGACGGCCGCCCGCTCCGGAATGCTCTCGATGTACGCCTGGGTGACCCTATTCTGCTTCTCGACCCAGTTGGCCACGTCAGCGGACGTTCGGATATCGGACTCCAACCAGCGGAATGGGTCCGCAACCCTCACGCCATGGTAGACGTCAACCTGGCCAGTTCGCTTGCTTTCCGGATACTGCAGCGGTTCCGCCAGACTGGCAGACCCTGCACTCGAAGAGATCGAAATCCAGAGGGCCAGTAGCCTGATCTTGGCAATCGAACAATGAGATCCGCGTATCATCTTGTCCTTTCGAAAGAAACACTGTCCTGGTGTGTGCGGCTAATTGCGGCGTGCGAGGAATAACTGCACAATGTACCAGAATAGTAGCGCCACGGAGGCGAACAATGCCAGCGAAGCGGCCACGTGCTGGCCAATCCGATAGTGATGCAGGACGTTGGACGTATCGTAAAGGATGTAGGCGCAAGCAAAGGCGATCATCGCATAAGTGAAAATTGGTCCCAGATTGAACTGGAAAACAATTCCGACCACAATCAGCCCCAAGGCGGCGAACCCGCCGAAAAGCAAGATCGACCGCAGGAAAGAGAAGTCCTTCCGGGTGAGAAACACGATCGCCGTTAAACCGGCAAACAGGACAAGCGTGGTTATCGCGGCCGACGTAATTATCTGAGGATCAACGGCGATGGCAATGAACAACAACGGAACAAAGATGAACGCTTCCGCCACGACGTAGAGCAAGAGGCCCAGATACTGCGTCGGGCGACTGACCGCCGACGTCGCCCAGCTATTGGCGAGATAACTCACTCCGATGAACAACCCGAGGACGACCAGCCAGCTAAAGCGGCTGCCGATCATCATTTGCACTAGTCCCTCGATACCTGGTATCGAGAGCAAGAGGGTTTCCAAGCCTACGAACAGACCAATCGCCGCAGCGAGATGGAGATAGGTCTTCACGATAAAATCGCTTCGTTCGTCAGCCGCTGCTTGAGCGGCGAGATTTCCGAGCAACGGGGATGCGTTTTTTTCAACAAGATCCATGGGGCTGTCCTTGTATTCTTGGGTCAGAGAGTGACGAATCATCTTGAGAATTATAGCCCATGCCCCGAGCCCGGCCATGGGGGGGGCTCCGGCTGAATCGCCGCGCGCCGCAGCTCCTAGCGCACGCCGAGTTGCAGAATCGTTCTCTGAAAGAAGGTGATCAGCGGGGTGGGGTAGATTCCAAGCCAGACGATCAAGGAACCGGCGACGGCAATCGTAAGTTGGGAGGGCCATGCTCTTCGGCGGGGAGTAGATGGAATTGGCTCACCAACCGTTTCTGTGGCTGCAAACAAGACAAAGACCACCCGCAAATAGTAATAGAGGCCAATGGTACTGCTTACGACCAAGGAAAGCACCATCCACCAGAGACCGTCCGCAGTGCCAGCGCCGAGCAGGTATAGCTTACCCACAAAACCTGCGGTGAACGGAATCCCGGCCAGGGACAACATGGAGATGGTTAATACAGCGGCGAGCCAGGGTCGGCGCCAAGCGAGGCCACGGTAGTCCGCAATGCGGTCTGCCTCGCGATCTTCAGGCGAGAGCAGGGCAACTATGCCGAAGGCCGCCAGCGTGGTAACCGTGTACGCCGCGAGAAAGTAGAATCCCGCCAAATCGGCCCACTGACCACCTGCCAACACTGCCACCAAGAGATAACCTAGTTGCGAAATCGAGGAATAGGCCAGGAGGCGTTTTACGTTTTGCTGACGAAGGGCTAACAAGTTGCCCACGAACATCGAAAGGACTGCAACGACGGCAATTAGAACAAGCAAGGGGCTGCCCGACTCGGGATGCAACTGACGGAACAATCGCAAGAAAACTGCGAAACTGGCGACTTTGGAAGCCGTGGCAACAAATGCCGTTACGGGAACAGGAGCACCTTGGTAAATATCTGGCGTCCAGAGATGGAAGGGAACGATGGCCAGCTTGAATCCAATGCCGACAGTCAATAGCGCTAGACCCGTGATCGCCAGGATCCTCGGGTCGCTATCCAGCGAGAGCGCCCGGGCAACGTGAACGAAGTCCATCCGGCCAACATGGGCATAGAGCAGCGCCATACCGAAAAGAAGAAATGAGGAACTGGTTGCCGCCAGCACCAGGTACTTGAGTCCTGCCTCCAGCGCGAACCGTCGCGTTCGGTCGTAGGCAATCAACGCGTATAGCCCGACGCTGAGGATCTCCAGGCCAAGAAAGAACGAGGCGAAGTGATTCGCCGCGACCAAGATCATCGCCCCCAACAGTGCCAACACCAGCAGTACATAGAACTCTTCTGCACGTTCATTGCGTAAACGCCAGTAATCCCAGGCTAAGAGAGTCACGCCGAGCGTGATCGTGCCAAGAATGGCCATCCAGCCGACCGCGTATCGATCGACCGTGAGCAAGGCCGTCACTTGGGCTGGCGCCAGCCGAACCAACCACGGCAAGGTCAGCAAGGCCGCGACAATCCCCATCACCGTCAACACGACGATAACGGTGTGGTGCCTGCAAAAAGCAGCGGCTAGAAGCACGACGATGGCTGTCACGGACAGAATTGCGAAGGGCAGCAAAAGGATGAAGTCGGTCGACGTCATGGCTGGCCCTCGAGAGAAGTGACTGGAACCAAGGGCAAACACGTCGACGGAGTGTTCTGTCCGCCGGCCGGCCGTGGCCGTATCGAATCGGTGTTCGCCGTTGTTTGAACCCTTTCGAGCGCCGGCGCCGCCGCACGGGTTAGCGGCGATGGGTAGAGTCCGAGCCAAATCAACAGCCCGACCGAGGCGGCCAAGATGCCGAACTCCCGTTTGGTCACGTCGGCGATCTGATGTCCTGGTCGCGCCTGCCCATGGAAAACGCGTTGAATGATCCAGAGCGAGTAGACCGTGGCAACGATGAAGCCCAGAGTTGCGGCCGCCGCCCAGAGCGGGTTCCGCTGGTATGCCCCAAGCAGAATGAGGATCTCCGCGAGAAAATTTCCCAGACCGGGAAGGCCGAGCGAGGCTAGGGCCAGGACCGTCGCCATCCCGCCCATACGCGGCGCCACTTTCCAGAGGCCGCCCATCCGGCCGATGTCGCGAGTGCGGAGCCGCTCCTGCAACATCCCAGCAAGGACAAATAGGCCGCCGGTACTGAACGCATGGCAGACGATTTCCAGCAATACGCCCTGCAAGGCTAGCTGATTCCAGGTAAAAATGCCGAGCAAGACAAAGCCCATGTGGCTGATGCTGGTATACGCCACCAATCGTTTCAAGTCGCTTTGCCCAAGCGCGAGAAGAGCTCCATAGAGAATGCCGACAACGGACAAAACGATCATAACGGGAGTGATCGCAATCGCGGCTGTGTAGAATAGCGGAATAGCAAAGCGTATCATGCCGTAGGCGCCAGTCTTTAGCAGTAAGCCCGCTAGGACAACGCTTCCCGCCGTCGGCGCCTCGGTATGGGCGTCCGGTAGCCAAGTATGCAGCGGCACGACAGGCAGCTTGACGGCAAACGATGCCATGAAGCCCAGTAACAGGAGCATCGCTTGGCCTGGCGAAAGTGAGGTGTTGAGCAAAGCCTCATAGTTGAATGTGTAAGTGCCGGTTTGCTGGCCATGGGCGAAGTAGAGCGCTAGGGTTGCCAGCAGCATCAGCAATCCGCTCAGTTGGGTGAACAGAAAGAACTTGATCGAAGCATAGAAGCGGTCCTCGTGCCCCCATAGCGCGATCAGAAAGAACATGGGCACGAGGTTGACTTCCCAACACAGATAGAGCAACAGGAGATCCATCGCCAGAAAGATGCCGACAATCCCGGCCAGCGTCAGTAGCAGGTGGAAGTGAAGAAGACCAACTCGATCGCGCTGCCCGGCTGCCGACGCAGTGGCCATGAGCCCAACCACGAGAGTCAGAGCAACAAGGATCAGACTTAGCGCATCGGCCGCTAAATGGACTTCGATGCCCAACTGCGGAATCCAAGGCCACCGAAACTGTTGAATCCAGCGCCCACCGTTGCTAGCGTCGCCGCTTCCTGCGAACCAGCCGATCGTGACGACGAGAAGATCGATCGCGAGTGCAAAAACGGAAATCCACCTCGGCCAAGCCGAACTCCAGCGGCCGCTAATCCAGGCGAATACCGCGGCAACAAGAAGTATCGCTACGAGTAGGGGAAGGATCATGGCCGACTCACGCTTAGGGGTGCTTGCCCAGGGGCAAAAAACAGTAGGATCAGCGCCAAGCCAATCACAACTCCCAACACGATCCCAGCTGCATGCCAGCGGAGGCGGCCCGTCTCGGTGTCACGGAGTACAATATGCCCAGCAAGATTGAGGCCGGCGATAAAGGCATAAATGCGGTCGAGAACATCATTCTTGTTGGATTCAACTGCCCAATAGAATGGCTTTACAAAGACCCGCTGATAGATCCAATCGAATCCCCAACCGCTGAGCCAAAAGCGGCGGATAGCGCTGCCAAGTTCGGAACGCACCAGGGCACCGAGCTCCTGTGGCTTCCGCAAGAACCACCGGTACGCCAAATACACGCCCATAAGACTGGCAACGATGGCAATCGCTTCAAGCGAGATTTCCGTAGCGATCGACGCGACGCGCAGGTGCTCCGAAGGTAGGCTGCTTGCCTCCAGCCACTGTGAAAGAGCCGGCTGATTCGAACGAGGCAACGGCAATTGCACAAAGCCCGCGACGAGCGCAAGCACAGCCAAGGCCAGAAGTGGGATTGTGATTCGGAAGCCCGGCCGATGTTCAATGGCCTGCCGCGGTGGGCCGAAAAAAACCAGAAAGATCAGCCGGAAGGCATACAGGGCGGTAATCAACGCACCAATGACCCCAAACGCCCACAGCCACGGGCTGCCCTGCGGCGACCTCCAAGAGGCGAGGAGAATCGCCTCTTTGCTGTAAAATCCGGCCGTCATCCACGGCACGGCAGCCAAGGACGCCGCGCCTATCAACATCGTCCAGAATGGGACCGGCAATTGCCGTCGCAAGCCACCCATTTTGAACATGTCGTGCTCATGGTGCACGGCCAGAATGACCGCTCCGGCAGATAGAAACAGCAATGCCTTGAAGAAGGCGTGCGTCATGAAGTGGAAAATAGCTGCTGACCATGCCCCCACACCAAGTGCGAGAAACATATATCCAACTTGACTGATCGTCGAGTAGGCCAACACCCGTTTAATGTCCCTCTGCACCAGAGCGCTGCAGCCTGCTACGACCAGCGTCACGGCGCCGATGACTGCAACGGCGTTCATCACCTGGGGCGCTAGCTCGAAGAAGCTGTGCGTCCTTGCGATCAAGTAGACGCCCGCGGTCACCATGGTAGCTGCATGGATCAAAGCACTGGTCGGAGTCGGGCCGGCCATGGCGTCGGGCAACCAAGTTTGCAGCGGCAGTTGGGCCGACTTGCCGAGTGCGCCGGCCAGCAATAGTGTTGCAGCCGCAGAAGCCATGAGCGAGCCAATCGGCCACTGCACGACGGCCAGCCGCATTCCCTCCTGTATTTGCAGCGTCTGAAGGTTGTGAAAGATTAGGAGCAAGCCAACGGCCATGCCGGCGTCGCCGATGCGCGTCACCAGGAACGCCTTGCGGGCGGCTGATCCGTTGGCCGGGTCCTCATACCAGAATCCGATCAATAGATAACTGCACAGCCCAACGCCCTCCCAACCAAGATAGAGCACTAGAAGGTCGTCGGCCAACACCAATAGCAGCATCGCGGCGACGAAAAGATTCATGTAGGCAAAGAATCGCGTATAGCCATCGTCCTCCGCCATGAACTCGGCAGAATAGAGATGGATAAGAAAGCCGACACACGTAACGACAAGCATCATTACCAGCGACAGTGCGTCGAGGTACAGGGTGAATGTAGACTGGAACTGGCCGACATCAATCCATGTCCAGAGCGTCAGCCGGTAGCTCGCCTCCGGTGAGCTGCTGAGAAGCAACTCGCCGGCAATTGCGAGGGCAAGCCCCGCCGAGATTCCAATCGCGCCAACACCGATCACGGCGGCAAGTCTGCTCGTCATGTAATGGCCGAGAATCGCCAGGGCCGCAAAACTGACGATTGGCACTGCAGGGACCAGCCATAGTGTCTCGATCATGGTCATCCTCGCATGCTGCTGACTTGGTCGACGTCCAGTGTTTTCAGCCGGTGCTGCAATTGCAGAACAAGGGCAAGTCCGACAGCAACCTCGGCGGCCGCCATGGAAAGAACGAACATAAACATGACTTGTCCATCCGGCTGGTTCCACCGACTTCCCGCGACGACAAAGGCTAACCCGGATGCATTGAGCATGATCTCCACCGACATCAGCGTGAAAACCACGTTGCGGCGAACTAGCACACCCAGTAAGCCGAGGGCGAAAAGCACGCTCGCGAGAATGAGACCGTGGTCAAGGGGAATCGCGGCCATCGGTGCCGTCTCCGGGGGGTATAGTTTGAGGTCGCCGGCCAAGGTGATATGCCCCGACTAGCCCCACCAGAAGCAGGATCGAAGTCAACTCGACTCCCAACACATAGGTGCCAAACAACGCCAGTCCTACCGCTTCCGGACTGATTGGCATTCCCGGCGAAACCACGTCTGAAGCCGAGCCAAGGATGTAGGAGAGTTCGGATGCCAAGATGAAGACCAGTAGACCGGGGCCAATCCACATCCTGTTTGAGCCGATCTGAATTTCCCTTGTGGTTGACACCCGAAGATTCAGAAGCATGATGATGAAGACAAATAGCACCATGATCGCTCCTGCGTAGATGATCACCTCGAACGCGGCAATCAGTGGTGCGCCAAGCGAGAAGAACACGATTGCGACGGCTAACAAGGACACGATCAGGTAGAGCAGTGCGTGAATAGCATTCGAGCGGGTAATCACTAGAGCGGTCGCTACGACAGCAACACACGCAGAGATGTAGAACACTGCGGTCATCGTTCTGCCTCATGGGAGCAAGCTACGCAGATCCACCGGTGCTTGCTCGCGCTCTGCCTCGCCCTTGTCCTTGCCTCCGATCGCCAACCCCGCCACTCGATAATAGTTGTAATCGCGATACTTCCCGGTCCCCTCGATCAACAGGTCTTCCTTTTCATAAACCATGTCTTGGCGGCGGTATTCACTCATTTCCATGTCAGGAGTGAGTTGGATAGCGTAGGTTGGGCAGGCCTCTTCACAAAAGCCGCAAAAGATGCATCGCGAGAAATTGATGCGAAAGAACTCGGGGTAGCGCCGGCCATGCTCGTCCTCCGTTGCTTGCAGTGCGATGCAATCAACCGGGCAGGCTACGGCGCACAGGTAACACGCCACACACCGCTCTTCCCCGTCCGGATCGCGTGATAGAATGATTCGTCCTCGCCACCGCGGTGGCAAGTAGAACTTCTGCTCCGGGTACTGTACGGTCACGCGAGGCCGGAAGGCGTGCCGAAAAACGCGCCACAATGTCGTGAAAATGTTCGCCACCAATTACTCTCCGCAATTTAGTCCGATAGTCGGGACCCGCTGGCCAGCACAACCCCGCCTGTCACGATGATGTTTAAGAGTGCTAAAGGTAACAACACCTTCCAACCAAGCGCCATCAACTGGTCATAACGTAAGCGAGGCAAAGCCGCTCGAATCAAAATGAAGCCAATAATACACACGGCGATTTTCAGCAGAAACCAAACCAAACCCGGCAGCCAGGGGCCAAGCCATCCGCCGAAGAACAGGGTGACAATCATCGAAGATATCAGCGTAATGCCAAGGTATTCTCCCAGGAAAAACATGGCGAACTTCATCGACGAATATTCGGTATGGTAACCGGCCACAAGTTCATTTTCCGCCTCTGGCAGATCGAAAGGTATACGACGCGTTTCCGCCAAGCCGGCAATGACGAACACGGCAAGTCCCAGGAACTGGGGTACGAAGAACCACATTTCCCGCTGCGCTTCCACGACGGCGTTCAATCGCAAAGATCCGGCCATCAACACTACGCCGCACAGGGACAAACCCATGAACACCTCGTAACTGATCATCTGTCCCGCCGCCCGAAGCGACCCCAACAAGCCATACTTGTTGTTGGATGCCCAGCCGCCGAGCACCACGCCGTACACTCCCAGTGAGGACATCGCGAGAAAGAACAACAGCCCGATGTTCAAATCAGATATGACGATGTTCTGGGCAAACGGCACCACCGCGAACGAAAGCAGCGCTGCCGTGGCCGCTATGGCCGGCGCCAACACGAAGACTCCTTTGTCGGCAAAGGGCGGCGTCCAGTCCTCTTTCGAAAGCAGCTTGATCCCGTCGGCGACCACTTGCAGCAATCCAAAGGGACCAACGCGATTAGGCCCGTATCGGTCTTGCCATAGTGCCAGCAACCGCCGCTCAAGCCAGACCAATTGGGCGGCCACGGCGAAGACACCGGCGAGTACACCGACAACGACGGCCAGCGGAATTAGCACGTCTCTCATGCAGACACCACCCTCTTCAAGCCTGCCCAGACCGGCAATTCCAATGGCGGTACTCCTGGCAGGCCCACCGAAATCCCTGCGACTCCCCTTGCCAACGAAAGATTCCATCGCGAGGCAAGCCGCAACGTCTGTCCGCCGATCTTCACTTCAACTTCGTCGTCCTGATCCAATCCCAGTTCATCAGCGTCATCCGGATGAAGAGCCAAGTAAGGGGGCGGAGTGAGCTGGGCAATTGCCGGAGCTAGAACACTTAGTTCTTCCGCGCCGAAAATATGGTACAGCGAAATCAAAAGCCACTCGTCAGGCCTTCTCTCAAAAGCCGGGGGTAACGAAGCAAAGTAGCCTGACTCCTCGCTGGGCAACCGCGCAATCAAGGTTTGCCCCCGATAGTCCAACTCCTGGAGCGATCGCAATTCCTCTTGGAAGCGGGGCAAGGCTTGTGGCGAGTTCCACCCGGGGGCCCACTGGCGCGGCGCGATGCTCAGCGGAACCATCCGCTGGTATCCCTCCATCGAGAACGTCAGCGGCGAGTCACGATCGACCGGCGGAGGCGTCTCCCTCACATCTTGGTCGGTATGAATCGCGGTCCGACCGCTAAAGCGAGCATGTTGTCGGGCAATCTTCTGACCGACGATGCGAACGACGGCTCGGGGGGACGTCTGGAGTATTGGCGCGAAGGCCGGCATCGTTTGTGCCAGGTCTGCTTGAATACCATCAAAGCTCTCCCAAGCGTGCGCGGCCTGCTGTTCCTTGGGCAGCAGTTCCCAAATCCACCGCCAACTCTCTTGCGTCTCCTCTGCTCCGACAAGGACGCGGAAGAACCGCTGGGCGCGCCCTTCGTAGTTGACCAATGTGCCGTCTGATTCGGCGAAGCTGGCCGACGGAAACACGATCTCCGCAAAATCCGTGGTCTCATTCTCTTCGTGATCAATCGCAATTAGATGCCGTGAACGGTCAACAAGCGAGCGCAGTTGGGGTTCTGGAACCCTGCGAAAGAGATTGTTCTCCAAGACGACGACAGCGGCCGCTCGATCTGTCGTCGCCACACGGCACGCTTCTTCCAGGCTTCCACCGCCCAACAGTCCGAGACCGACCGAGTTGCATTCGGGAAAGGCAAAGGCGAGGCCTGGTCGGCGGCCCGCCGACCCGAGTGCCTTCGCGATGTTTGCCGCGGCTCGAATTAACTCTTCGCTGCCACAGCCAACTCCAGAGACAATTACTGGTCGCTGCGCAAGGTAAAGCGTCTCGGCGACCTTCTCCACAAGCGCCGTCAAATCCGGGGACATGCCTTCCGGACGCCTGATGGGCGCGGTAAGAGCCTCGGCAATTGCCTGGGCAAAACGAACCAGATCGTCCGGAACGCCGTGGTAGATGTGCGTCGCCACATCATCCAACTTTGTCTCAGCGGGCGTGGCCACAAACAGTGGACCGCGTCGCTGCTGCAAAGCCACCCGAATCGCCGCATCATCCCACCAGTGAATGTGGAGTTTCTCGGTGAGGTCGATTTCCCGCTGCAATGTCGAATGACGGACGGCCAGCGCCAGCATCGGAGCAGTGTTTGTCAGATCTTCACCCAACACGAGAACGGCATCCGATCGCTCAACATCGTGAAGCGACGGTGCAGGCATGTCGCTGCTACGCATCATATCAATCGCAGTATCTGTCAACCGACACTCTTTGGCCGACACACCGCGATAGAAGTTGTCTGGGCCGACGAGTGTCCACAGGGCAAAATTGGCCTCCAGCGATGCCCTCGGCGAGCCAATGCCGAGCACGTGCTGACATGGTTCCAGCAGGACGCGCGCCCTCTCGATGGCAGCCAATCTCCCGAACGGTTCGGCCGCTGTCTCCGGCTGGTAGCAGAACATGGCTCGGCGGATCCGCTGCGGTCCGTTGACAAACTCGTAGCCATACCGGCCACGGTCGCAGAGGAAGTAACCGTTTACCTCCCGGTTGTAGCGGTTGCGAATACGGCGAAGCTTACCATAGCGCTCGCCCGGGATGGTGTTGCAGCCTACCGAACAGTGAACGCAAATCGATGGTGCGGTCTGCAAGTCCCATTTGCGGGCGTAGTGGCGAGCTAGCGTCTTGTCAGTAAAAACGCCGGTTGGACACACTTCGACTAGATTGCCTGAGAACTCGTTCTCCAGGACCCCGTCCGATTGTCGGCCAAAATACACGTTGTTGTGCCATTGGAAGACGTCAAAATCACGCCCGCCCGCATAATCGCGATAGAACCGCACACAGCGGTAACAGGCGATGCAACGGTTCATCTCGTGAGTGACGAAGGGGCCAAGATCCTGGTTGCGATGAGTGCGTTTGGCGAACCGGTATCGGCGATAGGTATGGCCGGTCATCAATGTCATATCTTGGAGATGGCATTCGCCACCCTCATCGCAAACTGGACAGTCATGCGGATGGTTAACCATCAACAATTCGATCACCCCGGCTCGAAAGGCCTTTGCCTCGGGGTCATCGATCGAAATGCGAGTGCCTTCGCTGGCCGGCGTCATACAGGCCATGACGATCCGCCCCTTAGTGTCGTTCTCATCCTTAAACTGCTTCACAGCGCACTGACGGCAGGCGCCCACCGAGTGCATGGCCGGATGCCAGCAGAAATAGGGCAAATTGAACCCCAAAGACAGGCACGCGCGCAGCAAGTTTTGCCCCTCGGCCACTTCATACGGTCGATTATCGATGTAGATTGTCGTCACGGCTGCCTCCAGGGGCATCGCCGCTGATCAATGTGCCGCTGGAAATCTTCGCGAAAGTACTTGAGCGCGCTTTGCAGCGGCTCGGCCGCGCCCGGCGCCAGCGCACAAAACGTGCGGCCGGGGGCCATCATTCGGCATTGAAACGCGAGGATTTCCAAATCTTCGTCTGTACCTCGCCCGGTCTCGATCGCTGCCAGCGTCTGGGCCGCCCAAGGCAGATTGTCGCGACATGGGGTGCACCAACCACATGACTCGCGGGCGAAGAAGGTCAGCAGATTCGCAACCATGCCAACCGGGCACGTCCGATTGTCCAGAATGATCATGGTGCCCGTACCAAGCCGACTTCCAACAGCCGTCACGGCCTCGAAGTCCATCTTCGTATCTAGGTGCGTTTCGAGTAGGAAATCGGTTGACGCGCCCCCTGGGATCAGTCCCCGGAACCGGTAGCCGTTTTGCATGCCGCCTGCGTATTCTTCAAGAATGTCCCGAATTGGCGTACCCATCGGGAGTTCCCACAGACCGGGGCGTTTCACTCGTCCGCTGGCTCCAAACAGTTTCGTTCCGCTGTCCTTGCCCGCGCCTAGCCGCTGAAACCACGTGGCTCCCCGCTCGACAATATGCGGCACATTGCAGAGCGTTTCCACGTTGTTGACCACGGTCGGCTTGCCCCAGAGGCCGCAAACCTGTGGGTAAGGAGGTTTGGCACGGGGAACCGCGCGGCGGCCTTCCAGCGCATTAAGCAGGCCGGTCTCCTCGCCACACATGTAGCGACCCGCGCTCGTATGTAAGGAAACATCAAGGCAATAGCCAGAGCCGAGGATATTTCGCCCTAGATAATTGGCTGCCTGCGCCTCCTCGATCGCCGTTTGTAACCGTCGCCCTGCAGTTTTGTAGGCCCAGCGCAAAAAGATATAGGCGATTTCCGCCTGAATCGCGTAGGCGCTAAGGATGAGTCCTTCGATTAACTGGTGCGGATCGCCCTCGATAAGCAGGCGGTCCTTAAACGTGCCGGGCTCCATCTCGTCGGCGTTCACGATCAAATATTTCGGGCGCCGTGATTCCGTTCCCATCGGCACGAAACTCCACTTCAGCCCGGTGAGAAAACCGGCTCCGCCACGTCCTCGCAACTGAGAGTCAACAACCTCCTTCTGCACCTCCATGGGCGTCATCGTACCCAGCGCCTTGCGCAGAGCCTGGTAGCCTCCCGACTTCTCATAAGCCTTCAAGTCGGGAGGCATTTCATTCGGTCGAATATTGCGGGTCAGCGGCGCTTCCAAGATCAATCCGTCTCGTGAATCAGTGCGGCAAGAATTGAGTCAATCTTCTCCGCCGTCAAATGGCCGTATAGTGTTTCGTCGATCATCATTGCCGGCGCAATGTCACAGGCCCCCAGACAGGCAATCGGCAACAACGTAAACAACCCATCGCGAGTTGTTTCCCCCATCGTAATTCCGAGCTTAACCTGCAGATGCCGCAGGAGATCTTCGTAACCCATGATCCAGCAACTCACGCTATCGCAAACGAAAATCACATGCTTTCCAACTGGGCGACGGAAAATCAAATTGTAGAAAGTAGCAATTGCATCGAGCTCGGCGGGCAGCATTCCGAGGACCTCGGCCACTTCGCGCAGCGTTTCGTCCGAGACCCAACCGCGTGCCCGCTGAGCGATCTTGAGCGCTTCGGGAATTGCTGCCATCGTGTTCGGATAGCGGCCGACCTCTTCAGCAATTTCTCGTTGTTCTTCCGTCGTCAACATGGCAGTCTCACCGGTCTACTTCCCCCATCACGAAATCCATTGCTCCCAGAATGGCGATCAAGTCGGCGACGGTCCTGCCGCGGCAAAGCATCGGTAGTGTTTGCATGTGGGCAAATGAGGGCGTGCGGATACGCGTGCGATAGGACATTACATTGCCGTCGCTGATGGCATAATAGGAATAGGTGCCCTTGGTGCCTTCGACCGCCGCGAACGCTTCCCCAGGCGGAATCACCGGCCCCCAGCTAACGTTGAGAAAATGTGCGATCAACGTTTCAATATCGTGCATGGTCCGTTCTTTCAGCGGAGGCGTCGTTAGCGGATGGTAGGATTTGTAGGGCCCGCTGGGCATGTCACGTAAACACTGCTCGATAATGCGCAGGCTCTGCCGCATCTCTGCCACGTGGATCACCGCTCGATCATAACAGTCGCCGCGACGCCCCGTAGGGACCTCAAACTCAAAATGCTCATATCCTGAGTAAGGTTGTATCTTGCGGAGATCCCAGTGCAAGCCGCAACTGCGCAACGCCTGCCCGGTGACACCCCATTCGATCGCTTCGTCGAGAGTGTACTCGCCGATACCAATCGTTCTCGCCCGAAAGATCCGGTTATGAAGCACTTCTTTGTCATACTCGTCGAGCTTGGCCGGCAGGTACGCCAGGAACCCGCGAATCAGCTGGTCCCACCCCTGCGGTAGATCCTGCGCCACTCCTCCGATGCGAAACCAGTTCGGATGCAGTCGTTCGCCACAGATCGCTTCGACGACCTCCAAGAGGCGTTCCCGATCAGTGAACATATAAAAGACCGGTGACATCTGCCCCAAGTCTTGCGCAAAAGTTCCGAAATAAACCAAGTGGCTGGATATCCGATAGAGTTCCGAGAGCATCACGCGAATACACTTCGCTCGCTCGGGGACTTCAATCCCGGCAAGTCGTTCTACCGCCAATACATAGGGCAGATTATTGGTAACCCCTCCCAAGTAATCGACGCGATCGGTGTACGGGATGTATGTGTGCCAGGACTGGCGCTCACCCATTTTCTCGGCGGCCCGATGGTGATAACCGATGTCCGGCACAACGTCCACGATCTCTTCCCCATCAAGTTGCACAATAATCCGCAACACTCCATGCGTTCCCGGATGGTGCGGCCCGAGATTGAGGTACATAAAATCGGAGTCTTCACTCTGCCGCTGCATGCCCCACGCCTCCGGGCGGAATTGCAGCGATTCCTGCTCACGTTGCTGTTTGGCAACAGGCAGCCGAAACGCGGGCATTTCCGTTGCCCGTGCTGGATAGGACTTGCGAAGTGGGTGGCCGCTCCAAGTCGGAGGCATAAGAAGGCGAGTCAGGTGTGGGTGGTTCTCGAAAACGATCCCAAACATGTCCCACACTTCGCGCTCGTACCAGTTCGCTGAGGGCCAGAGTCCGGTGATGCTGGGCACCACCGGCTCATCGCCCACCAACGGCACCTTCACTCGAACGTACTCATTACGTTCGTACGAAAAGAGTTGATAAATAAGAGAATAGTCCGCCGGTGGCAAACCCGCCCGACGCGTTCTCAACCGTTCGTCCACTGCGGTCAAATCGTACAGAGTTCGGTACGGTCTTGGTGCGCAGTTCTTCAAATGATCGAGAACTTGCGTTACCTCTTGAAGCGGCACCGAAAACGTCGTGACCTTGTCTGCTGTCGGCTGCTGCAGAAGCTCAAGGTTAAGGAACACCTCCCGCAATTCCTCGACAACAGTTGATCCGGCGTCAATCCAGGCAACGGAAGAGGCAGGCATCACACTTCCTCCGGCGACCGCAGATCATGCACACGTTGACGCGACTTACGTTTGGCGTCGCGCTGGCAAGGGGGGACTGGCCGCTCAACCTCCTGATCTCCGATTACCCAACTCAACGGCCGCTTTTCCGTCCCCACCAACCTGCTTAGCAGCAGAAGTCCCTCCATCAAAGTGTCGGGACGTGGCGGGCAACCGGGTACATAAACGTCAACCGGTAGAAACGAGTCAACTCCTTGTACAACGCTATAAATGTCGTACATTCCTCCTGAATTTGCGCAAGACCCCATCGAAATGACCCACCGCGGCTCCATCATCTGCTCGTAAAGTTGCTGAATGACGGGAGCCACCTTTACAAAGACCGTCCCAGCGATCACGATTACATCGGCTTGTCGTGGTGATCCGCGAATCACTTCTGAACCATACCGGGCGATGTCATACTTGCTCGTCAAGCTTGTGGCCATCTCGACGTAGCAGCACGATAGTCCAAAGTTGAACGGCCAGAGCGAGTTTTTGCGAGACCAAGCGAGAAGCTGTTCGAGGCGCGCTAGAAAAAAGTTGTGCCGCCAACCGTCTGCGACGAAATCTCCCCCGCTCGCCGGTGCCAGAAGTGGAATATTACCCGCTGCTGATATCATGGTAGCTCTGGTTTGCTGGGCAGTTTCTCGACACCCCGCGAGTCAAGCACCCCTTCTCGCCATAGATAGAGCCACGCAGCCAACAGAAATACAATAAAAACCACAATCGCCGAGTAGCCGGACCAGCCAGCACTCCGAGCGCTGACCGCCCAGACTATGACAAACACGGCCTCCAAGTCGAATATTACGAAGAACACCGCCACCAGGTAGAAACCAACGGACAGCCGAAGGCGCGCCGTCCCGGTCGGCATAATACCCGACTCATATGGCTGGCTCCTGGTCGTCGCGTGACGGCGTTCGCCGAGGAGCCACGAGAGCCCAAGGGTACCTGCTACGGTGACAACAGCGGCTGCACAATAAACCACTAGGGGCCAATCGGCAGTCGTGCTTCCAGCTACTTCCCCCACCACTCACCCCCCGTGTGCTGTGGCCGCTTGCTGCGAACGACTGACGGGACGATCTCAGATCGCAGGCAATTTTAGAAGTCGGGACCTCAAAGGAAATAGGCAAACCGTCACCGGCTTGCCTCCCGCGAAGTTGCCCTCGGAAACACACACGTTTCCTTCAGCGTGGTTCAACAATCTATCGGCATAAACGGCTCCGATGATCCCTGCAACAAACAGTTCGCTGGGACTTCGTTGCAGGGCCTGGTGAACGATTGGCCATTCGAGGTTGCCACCGGATCGAGCCACTCTCCGTAACGCCGACGGCACAAAGAGGACCTCTCAACTATGTCGCGCAAACTCACCTCACAAAGTTCAACGCGATCCTGCTGCGACAACGGGTTCAGGCAGCGACGCCGCAACGTCAGTTCGCACTCTGATGAGCAGGATGCGGAATGGCCTCTAACCAATTCCCCAATCAACTTCCGCTCGGCCTCACCGTCGGCTCCTCTTCCTCAACAACCTCGGAGCGTCGCGCCAACCAATCGACAGCATGGGGCCACAACTGTTTTTGTGCCGCAGAACCCATCGCCAAACCGATATGTCCAGCAGCCAAACGAATCGTCTCCTTATCCTGCGAACCGGTAAGATCGTTAAACGGCTCGCTTTGACTAGGCGGCACCAAATCGTCGTGATCGGCCATCAAGTTCAATACCGGACAAGTAATGTTCTTGAGATTGACTGTCCTTCTGCCAACCACCAGACGGTTCTGAGCCAACTGATTCTGCTGGTAAAGGTATTTGACGAACTCCCGGAAGATCTGGCCCGACACGGGTACGTTGTCATTTAGCCAAGTCTCCATCGTCAGAAATTCCTCGACGTATTTCTTGTCGTCGAGTTTTTCGTAAAGCGACACCGGTTTGGTCACAAAACTCCGCACCGGCTTTAGCATCAAGAAACAGGCTTGGAGATACTCGGCCGGACAATTCCCAAAGGCATCGACAAAACTGTCAACGTCAAAATTATGGGCATCGTTCCAAATATTCAGAAGCCCTTCCCGGGTGGAGAAATCGATGCCGGTCGCGAGCAGGATTAGGTTCTTAACAAGTTGCGGATGCAACGCGGCGAGGATCGAACTCATCGTGCCACCCATGCAGTAGCCAAGGATGTTTACCTGCCGCGAGCCGCTGCTCCTTTGAAGGAATCGAACGACGTCGCGCAGGTAGCCGTTCACGTAGGCATCGAACCCGAGGTGCCGATCCGCGTAAGTGGGTTTACCCCAGTCAATAAGATACGTATCGAAACCGGCCCGGACGAAGTGGGACACGACACTCTTGTTGGGCAAAATATCCAGGATGTACGGACGATTCACCAAGGCAAATACAAACACCAGGGGCGTCTTGAAGCGGATCGGCCCTTGCGGGCGATATCGCAATAATCGCAATCGGTCAGCCTCGTAAACTACATCCGAAGGTGTCACCCCCTTGGGGATCTGCGTCATTTTTGCATACAACTGAGGCAGGTGCGCCATCCTCCGACAGTGGGCCATTGATTCGTTGAAGATGGACCGCTGCATTCGTAACCAGGGAGGCAATTCATGGCCATCGGTGCCCCGGAAGGAGGCGTGTTGAGTAGTCGCGGATGTGTGCGTCATGGCAATATCCAACCCTAATCGCTAGTTTCGCCAACAGAGGCCTTTATCTATCGAACTCTTCGCGTGTGTCGCGCCAGAGATGCCGGTCGTCCTCCATTGCCCCGCTCCGGCGGCGACACGTCCTCGTCCCGCCCCTTGCCAGCGGGCGCTTCTTGAGTTGGCCCGGCATGCAATCGGGCGCCAAAGTCATCTAGTCGACTATGAATCTCTTCGAGTTGCTCACGCAAATCCTCACCGAGCCGACGTAGTGTGGCCATGATCTGGTCAACGTCGTCTGCGCTAGCCAACTGCATCTCGTGATGCAACCAGTTGAAGAACTCGCGGACTTGCTTCTTCATTTCAAGCGTTCCGGTCATGTATTGTCGATTGTTGTCGAGAAAAGAAGAAGACCGCAAAAAACGCTCCCAGGAGTCGCCCCACGCCTTATACAAGTTCGAACGACTTTGCCGCAGCACTTCCGGCGACATTGTCGCACCAGCCCACGGTTGATACGCCTCGGTCGCGTGCGAGACCAAGTCGTACCAAAGATGGAGCAAATCTCCCGGGTGTCCCGTCGATTTCGATTCGTTGTTCATCGGGCAAGCCTTTCCGCTGTCAGGCAAGAATGTGGGCAAATACGGCAGTACTTGTCCTTGTTTCCAACGAGCAGTTTCGTTTACGACACCGCCTCGACGGCCAGGGCCACGGCTTCGCCTCCGCCAATGCAAAGCGAAGCGATGCCCGTTCGCGCCTTGCGCTGTCTCATGGCCTCCAATAGGGTCACAAGCACTCTCGCGCCGCTGGCACCGATTGGATGTCCCAAGGCAACGGCCCCGCCGTGTACATTCAACTTGTCATGAGGAATGTTTAGTTCCTTCATCGCGGCCATGGGAACGGCCGCAAAGGCTTCGTTGATCTCAAATAGATCAACGTCGGCAACCTGCATCTGCAATTGGTTCAACAAAGTGCAGATCGCAGCGATCGGCGCCAGAGTAAACCACTCCGGCTCACGCGAAGCGGTCGCGTAACCGAGAACGCGCGCTTGCGGCGTCACGCCCAGCTGTTGCGCCTTTGCGCTCGATAACACTACGATGGCGGCGGCCCCATCATTAATCGTCGACGCGTTGCCCGCGGTGACCGTTCCCGTCTTGCCAAAGGCGGGAGAAAGGCTCCGTAACTTCTCCTCGTTAAAGCGAGAGGGTCCCTCGTCCCGGTCCACGACCACCGTGTTACGGCGGTCCACCACCTCAACCGACACGATTTCCTCGGCAAAAAGGCCCTGCTGCTGGGCCGCAATCGCCCGCTGGAAACTGGCCACGGCGAAGTCGTCCTGCTGCTGCCGAGTAAACTCAAACTTTTCAGCGCACCGATCGCCGCAACTTCCCATGTGAACGTTGTTGTAGACGTCCCAGAGCCCATCGCGGATCATCGAGTCGATAAGCTCGCCATTGCCCATCCGGTAGCCGTTACGGGCCTTCGTCAGCAAATAGGGAGCTGCGGACATGTTCTCGGTGCCGCCGGCAACCACGAGACTAGCGTCTCCGCACCTGATCGCCTGGGTGGCGAGCATCACGGCCTTAAGACTCGACCCACAAACCTTGTTCACCGTGGTCGCACTGACCTTCGCCGGAAGACCGGCCCCAAGCGTGACTTGGCGGGCCACGTTCTGTCCAAGCCCTGCTCCAAGTACGTTGCCGATAATCACCTCCTCAATCTGGTCAACCGGCACTCTCGTTCGCCGAATCGCCCCCTTAACTGCCGTGCTACCCAGCACTGGGGCAGGGACTTGAGAAAGCGCACCACAAAAACTACCCATTGGCGTCCGTACGCCACCGGCCAACATGACCTCCGAAGACATTAATCTTGTCCTTTCGTGCTAGCTTAGACGGTCGGCGGGCATCGAAATGGATGCCGCTCGACTGGAATAGACCTCCCCACCACACCGAACCGATTTACTGAGATTGCCCCCCCTGCTCGGCGGCACGGGTCGCCTCTTCGGTTGCTCGTTCAGCTTGTTGCCCGGCCTGCCGCATCGTCTCCTGGAAATGCTCGGTGGCCGAGGTCGCCACCTTTTCAGCTTGGTCGGCAGTCCGCCGAGCCAGGTTCGCCATCGCGTCGGCCGCATCGTCATTGATCCGTCGCGCTAACTCCGAGCAAGTCGTGAGGATCCGGCTATTAGCCTTTAACATCGCTTGGGTGTTCATCCGCATCGACTCCATGGCAGCTTCCCACCATTCCGCGAATTGCTGCCGGACGTCGCTACCGTTTTCGGCATGGCGAGTCTCGATGGCTTTTTGAACTAGTCGCACGCTCGACTCCGCCTGCTGGTTCACCGCACGCATGGCCTCGTCGATGTTCTCCTGTGCTTTGGCAATCGTCTCGCTCATCATCCGCTGCCCGCGACTGTACCAATCGCTCAGCGATTCAGAGTTACCGCAGATCTCTCGCAGCCATCGCGCCGACTGCTCCTGCATCTTGACACCGGAATCGACCGCGGATTCCCAGGCGGAAATTGCTTGGCGAAAGAGGTCGTCGCTGGATCGCGTCGCTGTTGTCATGACTATGCTCCTAGTTACTGGCCAAATTGAGAAACGTAACGCTAAAGCGAGCCGGTCCCGCGAACCAGCTAACTCCCCCTGCACGTCGCTAGGCGTCAACCTAGCAACTCTCAGCGCCGCTCTAACTTCTCGCGGAGCGCTGCAACTTCCTGCTTCAATTCTGCCATCGCCTGCCGCAACTCGCCTTCCGCCTGCCCTTCTCGACCATCCCCGGCCTTTGTCTCGAGCTGCCGCTCGTCGCTAGCGAGCGCTCGGATAAACGGTCCCATGACCAACTCCGCCCAATTGCCGCCAATCAACGAGTTGCCGTAGAGACCGAGCAATTGGCCAAGGTACCGATCGAACTCTCGCTGCGATTTTAGAAACGCTGTCAAGGCCCGATTGAAATATTTTTCTACAAATTCTCGTAACAGGGTTTCGTTCGATCGGATGATTTGATGCAACAACTCAACGGGAAACGCCGCAAGTTTTGGTGGATCATGTTCCAAAATGAGCTGCGTCAGTACACGCGCTGTAATGTCTTCCTCTGTTTTGGAGTCCTTGACCACGACGTTCTTGCCATCCAGCACCAAACGGTAAATGTCGTCCAACGTCAAGTGCTGACTGCGACTGCAATCGTAATAGCGACGGTTGGGGTAACGTCGCAATTCCACGTGGGTGGACTCCGGGTGCTTTCGTTCATCAATCACGCTTTGTGCACCTGCAAAACAAGAGCCGATGCATTGTAGGAAGCGCGGGCTTGGAATCAAGTTGATCGTGTTCGCACATTTTGACATTGACGAGGGGAGAAACTCCCTCGCATGGTTCGGCGGCAGGACGCGCTCGGCCGAGAAAGTCGGTTGGTGCATTTGCACAAAATGTCACTTTTCCGCCGACCCCAGCGGTCTAGAATGTGTTTGGTGGGCGTTGGAAAGGCTCTACGTATCATTTCTCTTCATTAGGAAGCTTCAGGCCATGCGTATTACAGGAAAGACGGCGGTTATCACCGGCGCAGCAAGCGGGATCGGGGAATCGGTGGCGGTGGAACTAGTGCGACGCGGGGTCGAGGCGGTCGCGTTGGTGGATCGAACCGAAGCCGTCTGCAGCCTTGCCCAATCAATCGACTTGTTCACCGGGCGACGCGTGCAATCGCTGGCCTACGTCGGCGACGTTTCGGACGACGAATTTCGCCGGCACGTTTACGACGACATCACTGCGCGTGGCGGGCTGCCAAGAATTTGTGTCCCCGCCGCCGGCGTTACGAGGGACAGTCTGGCGGCAAGGGTGGACAAGGAAAGCGGGAAAGCCACCCTGTATCCAATTGAAGATTTTCGCCGTGTTTTGGAAGTAAACCTCATCGCTCCCGTCTATTGGGCCTTGGAGATGGTGGGGCGTATAGCCGAAGATCGGTTTGCCAAAGGTTTGGGAGCGTGGCAGGCTGAGGAGGACGTGCAGGGCACCGTAATCTTCATCGGATCCGTTTCTTCGCGCGGCAATAAGGGCCAGATCGCCTATGCCGCCACGAAGGCCGGATTGGAGGGTGCGGCAGCGACGCTGACATTGGAGGCGATGCACCACGGCGTCCGCTGCGGTGTCATTCACCCGGGTTTCACCGACACGCCGATGGTTAAGAGTCTGGGGGAAAAGTTTATTCGCGATCGCATCCTACCGTATACCCAGTTGCGGCGACTCATTCGCCCCGACGAAATTGCTGACGCGATCTGCTTCATGATTGGCAACTCTGCCGTCAGCGGCGAACTCTGGGCCGATGCGGGGTGGCATCCCGGCAGCCCCCACCCAACAGCAGTGAACGGTAGCGGCGCGGTGAAGGGCTTAAATGTCTAGGAGTTTCGCTGATAGCACCTGTCGTGCATCCCAGGCGGCCGCTCCCTAAATCTCCCGATTTTCTTTTTGGTGATCGCAGTCACACTTGGCGTATCGCTTCTGTGTGGATTGCTCGAAACTAAAAGGAGGTTTGGGAATGTCAGTCGTTGAACAAGAAGTGCGACAACCGGCCAGCGAGGAGTGGCGTGAGGAGACGTCCGGCAAGGTCCTGCTCGGCAAGAAAGCCTTGATCACCGGCGGTTCACGGGGAATCGGCCGTGCCACCGTTTTGGCATTGGCTGAACTGGGCGCCGATGTGGCGATCAACTACCAGCAATGCGAGCAGGCGGCCGAAGGCGTATGCCGCGAGGCCCGGGAGTTGGGTGTTCGCGCCTTCACGTATCACGCCGACATCTCGCAAGAACCGGAAACTGCCAAGATGTTGGAAGCCATCGGCAACGATCTCGGCACGATCGATGTTCTCGTTAATAACGCCGGTATTACCAGAGACAAGAGCTTCCTGAAGATGACCCGCTCTCTTTGGGATGAGGTGCTCGGTGTCAACTTGACAGGCCCCTTCAATGTCACTCGGGCAGTCCTGCCAGGAATGGTGGAAGCTGGTTGGGGACGGGTCATCAATATGGCGTCGATTGTTGGCCAGACAGGCAACTTCGGCCAGGCCAACTACGCGGTAACAAAAGGCGGGCTCATCTCGTTCACCATGACCCTTGCCCGAGAAGTGGCACGCAAAGGCGTGACTGTCAACGCCGTTGCGCCGGGCTTTATCGAGACCGACATGACGAAGGCCATGCCTGAGGCAGCACTTGCCGCAGTTAAAGCAATGACCCCCGTTGGTCGTCTTGGTCGTCCCAGCGAAGTCGCTGCCGCGGTTGCCTTCTTGGCAAGCCCCCGGGCGAGTTTCATCACCGGACAAGTGATCCCGGTCAATGGCGGAATGTACATGTAATTGCACTACCAGGATTTGTGGTGGAGAGACTAGGAGGTCGTTTCATGGGACTGGAAATTGTCGAAGTGACGGTCAAGTGTCGAGTCCCGCAAGACGAGGCGGAGGACTACATTATCCGACTACGGCGAGGTGAGGAAAAAATCCCACTGCCTCCGGGGCTGACCTGCAAAGATGCCTTCAGTTGCTTTGAACCAAGCAGCGACCCGGAAACAACGATCATCCGGGCTGGATACCGCTAGCTCCTTTTCGCACCGGCGATCTCCGGTATCGCAAAGGGACGGTGTGGAGCTTGTTCCTGGCCAAAGCCTGGAAGAAGCACCTCCATCACCGTCTCTTTTTGCTTGTTGTGCGATTGCGGCACGTCGTTTACCCAAAACGCTCAAGAGACAGAACCTCGGGGCGAGAACCACCACTCCTGCCAGTTCCGTTTCAAGGATGGCGTTGTGCAACTGCAACAAGTCGCGTTGACTTCCCGCCCTTGTGTTCCAACAATTCGTTAGCTAACACACCGCCCTCTAATATCGGAGAGAAGGAACTGGCCATGTCGCACCACATCGCGTCGTCGACTGGACTTGAGTGTCGAGCTGCCGTGCCAGAACGTTATGCCGATGTGCTCGACGCTGATGCCCTTCAGTTTCTCGAACGCCTTGTGCGCGAATTTAGTGGCGCTCGTGATGCTCTGCTTGAAGGCCGACATCAACGACAAATCGACTTTGACGCCGGACGTCTGCCGGATTTTCTCTCTCAAACCGCCAGTCTTCGTCAGCAGCGGTGGGCGGTTGCCCCTATCCCGCACGATCTCCAGGATCGTCGCGTCGAGATTACTGGACCCACAGACCGCAAGATGATCATCAATGCCCTCAATTCGGGCGCTAACGTGTTCATGGCCGATTTTGAGGACGCAAACTCTCCCACTTGGCACAACATGCTGGACGGCCAGGCGAATCTCCGAGACGCGGTCAGCGGCGTGATTGACTTCAACAGCCCCGACGGCAAACAGTACCGCCTCACCGAAAAGACCGCCACGCTCATGGTGCGACCCCGCGGTTGGCATCTGCCCGAGAAGCACGTGCTACTCGATGGCCGACCGATCGCCGGAGCGTTGTTCGATTTCGGGGTCTTCTTTTTCCACAATGCGCAGAAGCTGATTGAGAAAGGTAGCGGTCCCTACTTCTACCTGCCCAAGCTTGAGAGCCACCTGGAAGCACAATTGTGGAACCAGATATTTGAGTTTGCTCAAGACGAGCTCGGCATTCCGCGCGGGACAGTTCGAGCCACTGTGCTGATTGAAACGATACCGGCGGCCTTTGAAATGGATGAGATTCTCTATGAACTCCGAGATCACTCGGCGGGGTTGAACTGTGGACGGTGGGATTACATTTTCAGCATCATCAAGAAGTTTCACACATCCCCCGAGTTCACCATGCCCGATCGCGCTCAGGTGACGATGAAGACCCCGTGCATGCGGTACTATTCCCTGCTTGCCATTCGCACCTGTCACCGCCGCGGCGCTCATGCCATCGGGGGAATGGCGGCACAGATCCCAATCAAGAACGATCCGCAGGCCAACGAGAAGGCGCTTGTTGCGGTCCGCGCTGACAAGATGCGCGAAGTTACCGATGGCCATGACGGCACGTGGGTTGCTCACCCTGGTTTGGTGCCGATCGCCAAGCAAGTCTTCGATGCGCACATGCCAGGACCACATCAGATCGAGCGTCAAAGGGACGACGTCACGGTGACGGCGGAGGATTTGTTGAAGGTTCCAGCCGGAGAGATTACTGAACGGGGCGTGATGCACAATATTGACGCTGCCGTTCAATACATGGCCGCGTGGCTCGGCGGCAACGGCTGTGTGCCGCTTTACAACTTAATGGAGGACGCCGCTACGGCTGAAATATCCAGGGCCCAACTCTGGCAATGGGTCCACCAGCCCACCGGCTTCCTCTCGGATAGTGGCCAAGAGATCACCAAAGAGTACATTCGCAACTGCTTCGAGGAACAGTCGGTCAAATTGCAGCGTCTCCTGGGAGAGGAACGCTTCTCGCAAGGCCACTATGTTGAGGCGCGGGATATCGTAGAACGCATTGTGCTTGACGATCGGTTCACCGACTTCATGACCCTCGTAGGGTATGAGCTATTGGAGTGACAAGTCAGTGTCGACGGGGAAGGATCGAATCATGATAAGCAGCGGAACTTTTGAGTTGGAGCAGTCGTGGAAGAATGACGGACGTTGGGCAGATGTTGCCCGTCCCTATTCGGCGCGCAACGTTCTGAGCCTTCGCGGCTCCCTGCAAGTCCAATACACTTTGGCCAAAATCGGGGCCGAACGGCTCTGGCAACTGCTAAAGAGTCAACCGTACATTCGTACCCTCGGCGCGCAAACCGGCGCCCAAGCAGTCCAAATCGTTCAAGCAGGCCTAAAAGCCATTTACGTCAGCGGCTGGCAAGTCGCCGGTGACATGAACACAGCGCAGGAAACGTATCCCGATCAAAGCCTCTACCCGGTCGACAGCGTCCCGACCTTGGTGCGGCGGATCAATAACGCATTGCAGCGTGCTGACCAAATCGCGCACAACTCCGGGATCGAAAATCAGATGCCGTATTGGTACGCGCCGATCGTAGCCGACGCGGAAGCCGGCTTCGGCGGAGTACTGAATGCCTATGAACTGACCAAGGCTTTGATTGAAGCCGGGGCGGCAGGCGTGCACTTTGAAGATCAATTGTCATCGTCGAAAAAGTGCGGTCACATGGGCGGAAAGGTCCTGGTCCCGACCCAGGAGGCAATCTCCAAGCTCGTCGCCGCCCGCTTAGCGGCCGACGTACTCGATGTGCCGACGGTCATCGTCGCTAGAACCGATGCCCTCGCGGCCAGTTTGTTGACCAGCGACATTGACTCTCGCGACCACGCCTTTCTGACAGGTGAGCGAACCGTGGAAGGCTTGTACGTGGTGCGTGCCGGGTTGGATCAGGCAATCGCACGTGGATTGGCCTATGCGCCGTACGCCGACCTGGTATGGTGCGAGACTTCCACGCCTGATCTCGACGAGGCGCGGCAGTTTGCGTTGGCCATCCGGGAACGTTTCCCGGAGAAACCCTTGGCCTACAACTGTTCGCCGTCGTTCAACTGGCAACGCGCACTGAGCCCCCAACAAATCGCCGCATTCCAGCGAAACCTCGCAGCTATGGGCTACAAGTTTCAGTTCGTTACTCTCGCCGGGTTCCATGCCATCAATATGTCGATGTTCGAACTGGCTCATGCATACCGCGATGAGGGTATGCTGGCTTATTCTCGGCTGCAACAGCGTGAGTTCGAGTTGGAACGCGATCACGGCTACCGGGCCGTAAAGCACCAGGCATTTGTTGGTGCAGGCTACTTTGACACTATTGCTCAGATCGTGGCCGGTGGTCAAAGCTCCCTGGCAGCTCTCCAGGGGTCTACGGAGCAAGCTCAATTCACCGAGAAGACGCCGGCCTTTGCGGAAGCGGAGATTCACCACGTCGCCGGCGAGGACTTGGTTAAGCTCGGCCCGCCCGAGCCTTTCGTCGGCCAACCGAGGTTGTCCTAGGCGTTATTAGCAGTTCGGGCGATCGGCAGCAAGAATCGAGGATCGAAATGTTCTCAGAATTCCACGCGGCAGCCCAACTAATACTCGACCACGCGCAACGGCGCGGGATGCTCACTAGAAACCCGTCCTCCGAGCGATTGAAGGCAATCGCCCTGGACGAGCCCGAGGTGCATCAAACAAGATATGGCAGTATCTACGCCGACTCCGAGCCTCAATCACGGGCAGCGAAACGCACGAAGAACAACATCGATAGCCGCTTTGGTGAGGAAGAAAGACGTTTCCTGCAGCAAGCCCAAGAGCGTCTTGCCGGCGAAGAAGTCATCGCGGTCGATGTCCAGGTGGGAGACGGGAGTGATGGGACCACGGCAAGGCTGATCGTACCTCGGATCTTTGCCCACGTTGCGTATGCCGGGATCAAACTTTTCAAACCGGTCGTCGCTGAAACGCCGACCTACCAAGTGGTAATGTTTCACGATGACGAGTTTGAAAAGAATAAGTCACGACTTCTACCAGACAAGGACATTACGATTCGGCTGGCGCACCACACCGACGGGCGAATGGTCAAGTTCGTGCGGAATAGCAATTACTTTGGTGAGTGGAAGAAAGGCGTATTCGCTGGCGAGAACTACCGCGTCAAGCAAAACGGCCAAGGCATATTCCTGCACGCTGGTTGCCGCAAAGATAGCCTGGAGGACCTACAAGGCAACTATGTGACCAACTATTCCTTGTTCGTGGCCCTGAGCGCCAACGGCAAAACAAGCACCACTTGTCGAGTACTGGCGAAGAAGGGCCGCGAGCGGTCGTGGTTGATTCAGGATGACGGTGGCACGCTCTACCGTGATGGACGGTTCAAGGGGTTCGAGGCGGGCGGCCTCTTTATCAAGACCGACTGCCTGAATCCCGGTGATCAAATCGAGGCCTACTACGCCTGCCTTCGCAGAGATACCTTTCTAGAAAATGTCTGTGTCACGGAAGACGGGAGCATTGACTTCTATGATCTGGCCCGTACGAGCAACGGTCGCGCTGTTGTCGAACGTCGCGACTTTATGCATTCGGCCAATGACATCAACGCTCGCCGGGTGGATAACCTCTTCATCATTACCCGCGGCAATATAATCCCAGCCGTAGCCAAACTCACTCACGAGCAAGCGGCCGCGTTTATGGTCCTCGGCCAGTCCATGGAATCGTCGGCCGGCGATCCAACTCAGGCCGGCATGATCAAGAACGAGTTCTTCTACGATCCGTTCCTTGCCGGGGATCAAGCTGAGCACGCCAACTTGTTCTACGACATCATCAAGTCCGGCGCCCCGATCAACTGCTACTTGCTGAACACCGGCGGAGTCGGTGAAGGAACCTCCTATCGGGACATTACCTTGGCCGACACAATGGGGATTCTCGACTGGCTGCTTCGTGATGGTAGCAGCGAATGGCATCTCTCAGAAAAGACAGGCTTAGTTGTGCCGCGCTCAATCCGCACTATCGATTCGATCCTCCTGCACCCGGAGAAACTGTTTTCACCCGACGACTTCGACGGCCGGCAGCACGCATTGAATCACCATCGAGCCGAGTACATGGACAACTTTCCCGGCCTCGACCATCGCATCAAGGCGGTGTTTCAAAACGAGGCCGCCGTCGAGATCGTCTAATGAGCGATTTTTTGTACGGGACCCCAGCAGTCACATGCTCTCAGCGTTCTCTGTATCATAAACTCCCGCAATCTTTCGCCAGATGACTTCTCTCCGGCCGTCAAGCGAAGCAAAGAAGCCGTCAATGTCGGCCAGTGTTGGCAGTCGGCGTTGTCCAATCGCAAGGGTCGGCGACATCAGATCACTCCCCTCTGCGTGAGCATAGCCGAGGACGTGTCCCATTTCGTGCATCACGGTGGTCAATAAGTCCACCCTTTCCATAGCATCGCCCCAGCGGGCCTCCAAGACCTCCGGGGCGGCTGTAGCGGCATACTCCGCGTCGTCGTTCGGCGTCCTGTCGACAAACCAGCCCAGACCGGCCGCGTCCTTGTCGACCAGAATCTTGTCAGGCATAGTAACCGCCAAAGCATTGCCCGGCAAGTCCGCCAATTCCACTTTGAACTGCGAGAGACGCTCGACGGCCTCCACGCTGATGGCCGCAGCCTTCCATCGCGAGATGCCTTCAGCCACCAATGGCGCCAGGGTGATATCGGTTAAGGAATCGGCTTCGGCAACCAGTCCCAGCTGAGCCGACGGATCGGCCAGGAGCCACCAGTCGGGGAATACAACGCGAACGTTTAGTCCTGATGCAATCGTCGATGAATCGAAGAACAGTGTAGTATCAGTGATGAATTGCCCCGTATCGGCGTTATAGAACTCCGCGAAGGCATTTGATGCGTTCAGCCAGTGCGAGCCGGTGTCGGGCGGATAATAGGTGCCGGTCATTTTGCCGACACGGGTGTCGATCTGTTTCGTGTCGTCGTAGACGTATCCGTCACCGACGATCTGCGTGACCGTCAAGTGATAGGGACCCGCGGAGGGGATCTGAATGACGATTGACTGGTTCAGGTGCGAGTAGATGGCTTGCGTTCCGGTCCACATGTACCCGGCCAGATAATATCTGCCGGGCGCGACGCCAGTGGTGACCCAGTTGTACGTCCCGTTGCCGTTGGTCGCTGTAATCTGGTCGACCTCGATCCAATGCTCGTTGCCGTTCCATGACGTGTCGGTGTCGTAACAAAGGCTAATTTTGTAGCCCGAACCAACGCCGCTGGCGGTATAGGTTACCGGTATCGTGGCCCCGACGTTATACGTACCCGAGGTAGGTCCGGTGACGGCAAACGTCGCTTGCACGGGGGCAACGATCGTGATTGCCTGCGTCAGATGCGATCTTGTGAAGGTGCCCGCGCCGTCGTACATGTACCCGGCCAGATAGTAGTTGCCCGGGGCAACCCCGGCGGTGTTCCAGGGATACGAACCGGCAGTACTAGTTGGCGTCACCTGATCGATTTCAATCCAGCGTTCATTGCCATTCCAGGTCGTGTCGGAGTCGTAGCAGAGACTGATTTTGCTGCCTGGTGCAAAGTTGCTTGCCGTCCATGTCACATTTACCGTGTTCCCCACGTTATACGTGCCTGAGGTGGGCCCAGTGACGGCAAACGTCTGAGCTTGAGGCGGCGCGGTGATCGTGATTGCCTGGGTGAGGTGCGACTGGATGAACTTGCCCGCAGGCTCGTACATGTAACCGGCCAGATAGTAATTGCCCGGCGTTACGCCAGTCGTGTTCCAGGGATAGGACCCGTCACCGTTGGTGGCCGTCACCTGATCAATTTCGATCCAGTGTTCATTGCCGTTCCAAGTGGTGTCAGAATCGTAGCAGAGGCTGATCTTGCTGCCGGCCACCACATTGCTGGCCGTCCATAGGACATTGATCGTGGTACCCGCTTGATAGCTTCCCGAGGTGGGCCCCGTGACAGCAAAAGTAGCTGACAATGCGGTCAACGTGATCGGCGTCGTCAGATGCGACGTGTAGAAGTTGCCATCGTACATGTATCCGGCCAAGTAGTACTGGCCGGCCGCGACTCCGGAGGTATTCCACTGGTAACCACCGTTGCCATTGACGGCCGTCACCTGATCAATTTCAATCCAGTGTTCATTGCCGTTCCAAGCGGTGTCCGAATCGTAGCAGAGGCTGATCTTGCTGCCGGCGTTGACGTTGGCCACGGTCCATTGCACGGTAATCATCGTCCCGACCGGATAGCTTCCCGATGACGGTCCTGTGACCAGGAAACTCGGCTGCTGCGCGGGCATGGTCAAGGTGATCGGCGTAGTGAGGTGCGACGTGTAGAAGTTGCCATCGTACATATAGCCGGCCAGGTAATACTGCCCGGGCGCGACTCCAGCGGTGCTCCAGTTGTAGGAACCAGTGCCGTTCGTGGCCGTCACGCTGTCGATCGCGATCCAATGTTCATTGCCGTTGAACGTGGCGTCACCGTCGTAGCAAAGGCTAATTTTGCTGCCAGCAGCGACATTGACTGCCGACCATTGGACGGCAATGACCGTCCCTACCTCGTAGGTGCCCGAGGAGGGCCCAGTGACAGTGAATGCGGGTTGCTGAACCGGCACGGTTAACGTGATAGGCGTGGTAAGGTGCGACGTGTAGAAGTTGCCATCGTACATATAGCCGGCCATGTAATACTGCCCGGGCGCGACTCCAGCGGTGCTCCAGTTGTAGGAACCAGTGCCGTTCGTGGCCGTCACCTGATCGATTTCAACCCAACGCTCATTGCCGTTCCAAGTGGTGTCAGAATCGTAGCAGAGGCTGATCTTGCTTCCCGACACCACATTGCTGGCCGTCCATTGAACGGCAATCGTCGTCCCGACCAGGTAAGTTCCGGAGGATGGTCCGGTCACTGAAAAAGTGGGTTGCTGTACCGGTACGGTCAACGTGATTGGCGTGGTTAGATGCGACTTGGTGAAGGTGCCCACGCCGTCGTACATGTATCCGGCCAAGTAATACTGTCCAGGGGTAACGCCAGTCGTACTCCAGTTGTAGGAACCGCTACCGTTGGTGGCCGTTACACTGTCGATCTCGATCCAGCGTTCATTGCCGTTCCAAATAGTGTCGGAGTCATAACAGAGGCTGATCTTGCTGCCCGAAACCACATTGCTGGCCATCCATTGAACGGCAATCGTCGTTCCCACGAAATAGGTGCCAGAACTGGGCCCCGTCACGGCAAACGTTTGTTGCCCTTGACTGGTAATCGTAATCGGCTGGTCAAAATGGTACTTGGTGAAAGTGCCTCGACCATCGTACATATAACCGGCGAGATAGTAGTTGCCGGGGGCAACCCCGGCGGTGTTCCAGGCATATGAACCGCTGCCAATATCCGCCAATACGCCGTCAATTGCAATCCAGCGTTCATTGCCGTTCCATGCGGTGTCGCTGTCATAGCATAGGCTGATCGTGCTGCCCGCTAGCACGTTGGCCGTCGTCCATTGGATCGTCACGTTTTGCCCTGCCGTGTACGATCCCGACGATGGGCCGCTCAGAACAAAGCTTTGGGGTACCGGCGGATAGCCGAACTTGCAGAGAAACGTGTCGAAATCACCGGCACTGGTAAGATTGACTTGGTTGGCGCCGGGATCAAAGTCAGCACTGCCGGTAAAATCGCCGGTGACGTAGACGTTGTTGCTCGGATCAACGCAAATTCCGTATCCCCGGTCCTGGGTAACGCCGCCCATTCGTCCCGCCCAGCCGTAAGCGCCCGTCTCGGCGTTCAATTGCAGCAGGAAGACATCGTCGGTGTTGCTGCCAGCGGCCGTGAGGTTGGCAACTCCGGCGCCGGGATCAAAATCGACGGCGAGTTGGAACGTCCCCGCGATGTAGACATTCCCCGCGCTATCCAGCGAGATGGCTTCCCCTTGGTCAAAGTTTTCGCTGCCGAAGCCATCGGCCCAGCGGAAGTCTCCGTTCGAGTCCAATTTACAGACGAAGATGTCCCCGTTGCCATAGGGGGCCAAGTTGTAGTTGGCGGGCCCCGGACTGAAATCCGTGTCGCCATAGTACCGACCGGTCAGGTAAACATTGCCGCTTGAGTCTACCGTCATCGCGGTTGGGTCTTCGCTCGCCCCACCGCCGATCCGCTCTGCCCACAAGTAGTTCCCCGAACTGTCGAGTTTGGACACGAAGATATCTTCGTAGCCGGCGGCGGTCATGTTTGCGATCCCGGCGCCGGGGTCAAAATCGACGGTGACCTGAAAATAGCCCGTGGTGTAAACGTTTCCGCTGGGGTCGACGCCGAGATCAAAGGCACGATCGTCGTTGATGCTGCCAAAACGTCTTGCCCAAACAAATTGCCCCAAGCCGTCGAGCTTGGCCACAAAGGCATCGCGAGCCCCAGCACTGCTGAGGCTCATACTCACCGCTCCGCTAGGATCGAAGTAGATCGTGTTCTGAAACCCCCCGGCGAGATAAATGTTGCCGCCGCTGACCGTAATCCCTTCACAGGACATATAGAAGGTCGACCTGATCTGGCGGGCCCAGACAAAGCTTCCTGCGGAATTGAGCTTCAGCACAAAGCCCGAGTAGTTGTCTTGGCTCGTCAAGATCGACGTGCCAGAGCCGGGGTCGAAATCAACCTGGCCGAAGAAACTACCGGTCAGGTAGGCGTTCCCCGCATCATCCACCGCGATATCGCCTCCCTCATAGCCGAAATCGCCGCTGAGCGCACGAACCCACAATAGTGAGCCGCCGGCATTGTATCTTGCCAGGAACACGTCGCCCGTTGCCGTCACCACTCCAGGCCCGGGATCGAAATCCACGCTGCCGCTGATGCCTCCCGTGACATACACGTTTCCCGACGTATCCGTGGCTACAGCGATATTGGTGTCCGTCGAAGCGCCGCCCGCTCGCAGGGCGTGCAGCAAGCCCAATTGAATGCTGGAACTGGAGACCGTAATCGAAAACGATTCTTCGTACGTCAGGCTTGCCGAATCGGTGGCGCGGATGGTCACGTTGTAGCTGCCGGCGCTCAGCAAACTGGGATTGGCCACGCAGAGCTGCCGGCCAGCAAGGCTGAAACGCCCATTCGCGTTGTCCACCAGGTAAAAGCTGGCCGTATCGCCGGCGTCGGCATCAGTTGCCGTCAGGTTGCCGACCAAAGAATTTGCCGGGGCGTGCTCCGCCACCGTGTTGTGCGACAGAACGATGTCCGTCGGAGCCTGGGTTGCATAGCTCCCGACCGTGGCCGATGCGAGAGATGCCAGGGAAATCGAATTCAAGACCCGGCGGTCTTCAAGCCACTCCAAGCGAAGCGGACGACGGCGACAATCTCGAGACCCAAGCGCCCCGCACCCGATTCTGTGCTTCTCCGAACGTCGCTTCCGCGCAGCATTAACCTGTGAAGCAACCATGACTCTTCCCCCTCCAACTAGAAGGCGCTACTACTCTCCGGGCCCAGGAAAAGTCACCGTAGCCCGCTACCCCGGCAAAAAGCGAAAACCCGATCTTCCTTCCATCCTTTCTAATTACCTTTCGCGGAGGTTTCAATGCCCTATAATGAGGGGAGTGGCCGCGGGCTCCTTGGTTGCATGGGCATAGACAATCACCCGCAACATCACACGATCGTCTCCCGCAAACACAAAACATTGTCATGAAGGCACTTAGGACGCTGCTACTCATCCTGCTTTTGTCTTTGGTTCCCCACCTCGTGGCGGGCGGAGCGCCGTCGAGACTGACCGTCACCTCGTACGGCGCTGCCGGACAGGTATCCGGCTCGCTGCATATTCTCGACACCGGCGATGGACGATGGATGATCGACTGCGGGGCGGTAATCGACAAGAAAACGGCTCCATCCAGTGCTCGCGACGCCGGCTCGATCGATGAGCATTTCCTTCCCCAGACTTTGCCTGCCGGCGTAGAAAAGGTTGACGCCCTGCTCCTTACCCACGCTCACGTCGACCATCTGGGGCGGCTTCCCCTACTGGCCAGCAAAGGCTTTTCAGGACCGATCTTCGCAACAGAGGCCACAGCAACCCTCGCGGTGCCGATGCTGCGAATCATCGTTCGCCGGGACTTGGCGATCAGCCGCGACTGGGCATGGTCGCCCGAAAGGCGGCTGCAATCGGAAAGCTCGAAGAAATCATTGTGGGTCCACTGGCGGCTGTGCAAGTATCGGCAAGCGATCAACGACGGCGACCAGGAACACGCAAAATGTTCTCTTGAGTCCTTGAAAAAGCGGTTTCAGGAAGCCGCGACTCCTGTCAAAGTGGTGCCCTGCGAGGAATGTATTCAGTCTGAAGTTGATGCCCTATTGAGATACGTCAAGACGGTGAAGTACAACGATCCGCACCGCCTCGCAACGGATGTCTATGTTACCTTTCTTGACGCAGGTCACATCCCCGGCTCGGCCAGCCTCCTGTTCGAAGTAGATGGGCCTGGCAGTTCGCGCCGGATCATCTTCTCTGGTGATTTGGGAAATGGGCTATCACCGCTAGCGTTCTTGCCGCCCCCTGCCCCACCGGCAGATGTCATTTTCGTCGAAGCCACATACGGCAACATCACTCGCGATCCGGTCGTTCAACAGCAACGCCAACAATTCCGTCGCAATATTGGCCAATCGGTCGCGAAGCAAGGGGTGACTTGGATTCCCTGTTACTCATTGGATCGGACACAGAAGATTCTCTACGAACTACACCTCGCACAACGGGAGAGACTCATTCCCGAGAGCTTGCCCATTTACTGTCCCTCCCCAACGGCAAAGGAAGTCACCGAACTGTATCGCAAGAACCGCCCACTCGGCTGGTTTCCCCCCGCGATTGCCAAGGATTGTGACGCCTTTTTCCCAAGAGAAGTCCGTGGAACGGTTCCCTCGGCCAAGCGGCTGCCGTGTCCCTGCATTATTATCAGTAGCAGCGACCTTACCGCCGTTCCTTGGATGCGACGTCTGCTAACCGCCGTGCTGCCGGAGAAAACGACGGGAATATTTTTGGTGGGCTACCAGGACTCAGAGACCAGCGGCGAGCGACTTTTGCAGGGAGCAAGATCGCTTGATATTGACGGACAAAAGGTACCCATAGCCGCCACGGTTTCCTCCTATTCCTGCTTCTCCGGGCATGGTGACGCCAGCGACATCGATCGCTGGCTGATTAAGATGCCGAAGACGTCCACGGTGGTCCTGGTGCATGGCGACCACGCCGACCTCGAGACGCGTGCCAGACAACTCAGAGCCCGTTTCCAACACGTCCTCGTTGCGCGGGCGGGCGCAACCATCGATCTAACGGAGGCCACGATGGCGACCGACAAGCGGCTGGCTGGACAATCAGATAATCACGAGGAACCGAAAGAACATGGCGGTCTCGTTGAGTCACGAGTTGGCAGCAACTAGCCCAAGTTCCGAATCGACAACAGCGGTCTAGATTCGATCATCGTGACTCGGGATCGTCCCGAACGAACCTTGATCTCGTAATTGTACCGCACCAACTCGATCCAGAGGAAATAGATGGCGGTCAAGATTGCCACCAGGACACAACCAAGGAAGATTGTGTACGCGCTCGTGTCGCGTCCCTTCCAGATCCCGTAGGGGACCAGGCCGAGCCCAATGAGCCAAATCGCCGTGGGCAAGTAAATTATCTGAACGACGGCGAGGACGACAAGCAGCAGCGGAATTGCGATGACCGCTCCCAACTCGGCAAAGAATGGCCATTTACTCGGCGCCGCCTCGAGAGTCGCCGTCTCGACTGGCGGTTCTTCCACCTCCGCCAACGGCACCTCATCGTCGATCGGATCGACGATTTCATCTACCGGCTCTACCGGGTTTAACGAACTATCGCTTAGCTTTTGAATGCCGGAAAAATCGTCGCTCTCCGCCAATTCTTCGAAGGCGCTCGGTTCGCCCAACAGATCCTCAAAGCCCTGCTCGGACTGCCCTTCTGGGAGATTGAGGTCATCAAAATCTGGTGTCTTTTCTTCGCTTTTAGCCACGTCGCAGCCTCCCAAGTTGGCTATCTCCCCCAGCCGGGTTCCTTGCTATTATAGTTGCGCGCTGGGTCCGATGCCAGAACGGATCCGCCACTTTAGTGGGGGGTAGACTACCAGTTCAGCTCACTGGCCTCTTCCCAATGCTCATAAAGCGTCTTGATGGCCACCTGCTGCTGTTCGATCTCGAGCTTTAGTTCTCTGACGCGTTGCCCGTCGCGAACAATGCTGGGCTCGGCGAGCTGGCCGTGCAGTTCGTGAAGCTTTGTCTCCCGTTCGATGATTTCATTTTCGATGTCGCTGACCTTGCGAAACGGAAAGCGGCGTTTGCGGGCAGGCTTGGCAACAGTCACGTCGGGCTTGGCCGCGCGGACGCCGTCTGCGCCGGTCTTCCTGCCATTGACGGTTGCCGACGGCTCCGCCGCCATCTTTTGCATCATCTGGTACGTTTCATAATTGCCCTCGACAACGCGTACTGCGCCGTTGTCCACGATCAGCAAATGATCAGCGACCTGATTCACGAAATAGCGATCATGGCTGACAAACAGCACCGTGCCGTCGAACTCGGCCAGCGCCTGTTCCAAGCCGTCGCGAGCCCAAAGATCCAAATGGTTTGTCGGTTCATCAAGAATCAAGAAGTTGGCTTCGGCGGCGGAGAGCTTCGCAAGCGCCGTGCGGCAGCGTTCACCACCACTGAGGCTGGCTATATTTTGCAGGGCCGTGTCGCCGGTAATCCCAAACCGAGCAAGCAGATTGCGTCTCGGTGCCTCATCCATCTGCTTGTGCTTGGGCCTGACAGCATCTACGACTTGCATCTCGTCGGGCAACCCAGCCAACTGCTGATCGAAATAGCCGAGCATGACACCCTGCCCCAGACTGATCTGCCCCTGGTCCGGTTCGACATGGCCGAGCAGGCATTTCAAGAGCGTTGTCTTGCCGCAACCATTCGGGCCAAGCAATGCCCAGCGTTCGCCTCGCGTGATGTCAAACGCGACACCATGAAAGAGCCTTCGTTCGTAGGATTTGGCCAGCGACTCCACGCGAAGAACGATGTCGCCGCTTCGCGACGCGGTCGGAAACCGCATCGGCGGAGAGGCAATCTCCCGCGGCGGAGCCACCACTTCGAGTCGCTCCAACTTCTTGCGGCGATCCTCCGCCTGAGCATGCTTCTGACCATAGGCGTTGCGGCGAATGAACTCTTTGGCCTTATCAATTTCGATCTGCTGTCTCTCATATGTCCGGCGTTCGACCAGAACACGTTCGGCTTTCTGTTGCCAATAGGCCGAGAAGTTACCGGTGTAGGAATCTACCGTGCCGTGAAAGAGTTCTAACGTCCGGTTGGTCACTCGGTCCAGGAAGTAGCGATCGTGGCTAACGACGATCATCGCTGCCGAAATCTCCAACAGAAACTGTTCGAGCCACTCGGTGGCCTCGATGTCCAAATGGTTCGAGGGTTCGTCGAGAATCATCACGTTTGGCTCGGCAAGCAACAGCTTCGCCAGCATAAGCCGATTCTGCTCACCGCCACTGAGCGAAGCCGCCGGCTGGTTAAAAGCCTCGCGCCGAAATCGTAAGCCATCCAGAACACGTTCGATCCGGTGATCGACATTGTAGGCGTCCTGACGCTGCAGTTCGTGCTGCAAGTGATCATAGCGATCGGCCAGCCGCTTATGCTCTGCGGGATCCGACACTTCGGCCATCGCTGCCGCCACATCGACGGCCTCCTGCTGCAACGAGAGCAAATCAGCCAGCGCCGTCCTTGCCTCGTCATGCAAGGTTCGATAGGGTTCGAAATCGGGTTGCTGTTCGAGGTAACCGAGATGGGCCGCGGCGTGGAATTGAACCATGCCTCCATCGGCTTCGTCCTTGCCAGCCAGGATCCGCAGCAAGGTGGTTTTGCCACTACCGTTCGGCCCAACCAGCCCAACGCGATCCCCGGGGCGCAACTCAAAAGTCACCCCTTCGAGAACCGGCTCGGGACCGAAATGCTTCCTGACATCAACGACATCGAGAAGAATCATTCGCGGCGTATGTCAGAAAGAAGTGCCAACACTTGGTTGCAGCCGACACCTGGCGGCGACGGTCGTGGTACCGACGACGATCAGTATGGCTTGTAGATTCCCGGTACAGGAACCGGATACGTGCCGTCCTTGTCAGGCAGCGCCTTCGGTTCGGCGTCAAAAGCACACTTCACCGGCATCTCGTCCGGTCCGTTTGTCACCGCCTCGTCCCACTTCACTTCAAGACCGGAGTAGGTTGCCATCCGCCCCAACACCGCGGTGAAACTGCTGGTGGCGCCGTGCCAACCGTCATTCAGCTTTTCATTGTTGCGAATCGCGTTCAGCAGGTGAACGTGCTCCATCACGTATCCATCGCTGCCATTGGTCGGCAATTCCTTGACACCATTCGTGCCGTGGACGAACTGAGTGACGCTGCTCCAGGTATTTGGCTGCTGGCGGCACTGGCTATAGAGCTTCGTGCCGTCCTTGTAGGTGAACTCGACGAAATGGTTGTCATAAATCTGCCCAACGCCGCGATTGTCTCGAACATGGCAACTGCCCATGCCGTTGGCCTTTACCGGATGCTCGCCCTTCACCCAATTGCAGATATCGAGATTGTGAACGTGCTGCTCGACGATATGGTCGCCCGACAGCCAGACGAAGTGGTACCAGTTGCTCATCTGGTACTCCATTTCGCTCTGCCCGGGCTTCCGCTGGCGGATCCAAATGGGCCCGCCGTTCCAGTAGGCTCGGAAGAAATTGATCTTTCCTAGCGAACCGTCCTGTATCTCTTTAACCTTGTTGACATAATCCTTGCTATGTCGGCGCTGAAGGCCTACCGAAACCTTCAGGTTCTTGGTGTCGGCCAGTTGATTGGTTTCGAGCAACGAGCGGAACCCGGGCGCGTCCACGCAACACGGTTTCTCCATGAACACATGCTTGCCGGCCCCAATGGCGGCCGCATAATGCAGGGGTCGGAAACCCGGAGGCGCGGCCAGGATGACGATATCCGGGCCCTCAGCAAGGGCCTGCTTGTACGCGTCAAAGCCGGAGAAGACCCGGTCACTCGGCACGTCCATCTCGCCTGGAACGTTCTTGCTCGCCTTGAGCTTCTGCAGTTGCGTCTTAATGATGTCGACGCTGCCTTGGGCCTTGGTGGAAAAAGCATCGGCGACGGCAATCAGTTTAACGTTTGCACCGGTTTCAAAGCAGTTGATAGCCGCCCCTTTGCCGCGCCCGCCGCACCCAATCAAAGCGATCTTGAGTTGATCGCTTCCCTGGGCGTGAGCAGAGCGAGCAATGCTCAGGCCTCCCGCGAGCGCTGCTCCCGCTGCCGCAACGCTCGTTCGCCTGAGGAAATCACGTCGGGAGGGTTGCGAAGGTCGGCTCACTTTGTTACTCCTTCAGATAAACGGGTACGCTCGTCATCGTATGAAACGCTCTGCCCCGCTTAGCCAGACCTACTGTTTGCCGGCTTGAGCCTTGCGATAATCGAGGAACTCCTCCTTTTCGAAATCGGTGATTTCGTAACGGGCGGCTTCCTCGGGCGTTGGAACTCGCAACGGTCGCACGACTCGGAAGCCAACAAAGTTGGCGTCCGTGAAGTACCAAATACTTTGCGGAATCTGCGGATCCTGCTCCTTCCAATCCTTGCTCGAACCGCGACGAGCCGCGCTCCGTAGCAATGCCGCTTCGTCAGTCCAAGCGCCACCGCGGACAACCTGGGGATAGGCACTGGTGACGGTGACAAACGGATTAGTCAGCACGCCCTTGCCGCTAAGCTGTTGGTAGCGATCGGCAATATACTCGTCGATGCACCACTCGCAAACGTTGCCGTGCATGTCGTACAGGCCCCAGCGATTCGGCTTCTTCTGACCGACCTTGTGGTACTTCTCGTCGCTATTGTCAGTACTCCATGCGTACTCTTCGAGCTCGGCAGGGTTGTCTCCAAACGAATACGCCGAGGTCTTGCCCGCGCGGCATGCATATTCCCATTCCGCCTCGGTAGGCAGGCGGTAGTAGTGTCCGGTCTTCGCTGAGAGCCACTTGCAGTACATTTTGGCGGCGAACTGAGTCATACAGATGGCCGGATAGCCGTCCTTGCCCATGCCAAAAGTCATGTCCGAATAGGGCTTCGTGGGGATCGCCAACGCGTCGGCCGTCTTGTCCCAAGGGTTGGCCTTCGCATCCTTCACCGATCGACGCTGCTTGTCGAGCCCCAGCCCCCACAGTTCATATTCATTCCACGTCACTTCATGGGCGCCCATCCAGAACGGCTCAATCTTCACCTCGATTTGCGGCCCTTCGTCGGCGTTGCGGTCCTTTTCATTGGCCGGACTGCCCATTTTGAAGGTGCCCCCCCGAATCGGCACCATTTCGAACTTCACATTGGCGTTAATAATCTTCTCGGTGTACGGCTTCATCGCCGCTTCGTCGGCCGCCTCCGCCTGCGGATTGTCGGCCGGCTTCGGCAACCATTTGACCGCTGGCTCTAGCGAGGGGTCAGCGTCGGCAGCCCCTGCCGCCGAATCCGCATCCTTTGCAGGCACTTCTGCGCCGACCTTGGGAGCCGGTGTCGCCGGCTTGGGAGCGGTCTCCGTGGCCGGCACGGGCTTCTCCGGCGATTCCTTGGCAGGCTTTGGATTCGGCATGTCCTTCACCGGGGTCTCCACACCCGGCATGTCCTTCGCCGCTGCATGATCGTGTTCCCTGGCAACGGCACTGTTGTCCGCTGAAGCCCCGGCCGCCACATTGGGCGATTCCGACTTCGTGTCCGGCTTGATGGGCGTATTTTCCGGTTGGCAGCCGACCGAAAAGACCAGGCAAACGGCGAAAAACGTGATGACGAGTTGCGAAAGGTAGTGGCGCTGGAATACGCTATTCATTTAACCATTGGCTCCATCAAGGAAAGAAGTTCTCGGCGACTCCAACCAAGAACGGATTACTCGGGAAGGAACCTCCCCCATGGGAAGGCACTTGACTGTGTGGCTACTGGGAGTGACACTGCCGGCCATTTCCTCGATGGCCCAGGCCTTGGATCGCTTCGAATTTACCCAGATCGAGATGGCCGTGCCAGTCCGCATTGTACTGTATGCAGCAGACAATGCAACCGCGGCGGGGGCTGCCCAGGCAGCCTTTGCCCGCTTCCGCGAGTTAAACGCTTGTATGAGCGATTACGATCCCGAGAGCGAGTTACGACGCCTTTGCGACACCTCGGCGGAGGGGGCTGCAGCTCCCGTGAGCAAGGACCTGTGGCAGGTGCTCGTCACCGCCCAACAGCTCTCCGAAAAGACCGACGGGGCGTTCGATGTTACCGTCGGGCCGATTGTGAAAATCTGGCGGAATGCACGGCGGACCAAAGAGCTGCCATCTCCCGAAGTTCTTGCCCGGGCGCGGGCAAGCGTCGGCTACCAATTGCTAAGACTCGATTCTCGTCGCCAAGCCGTGGAACTACTCCGCCCGAAAATGAGACTCGACCTCGGCGGGATAGCGAAAGGCTATGCCGTCAACGAAGCGATGGCGGCAATTCGTAAACGCGGTGTGTCCATTGCCATGGTCGAAGCCGGCGGAAACATCGGACTCGGTGATCCGCCACCGGGCAAGAAGGGTTGGCGAATCGGAGTAGCCTCGCTTGACCGAGACGGCCCCCCCCGGCAATACGTCACACTTTCGAGCGCGACCGTTTCCACCTCGGGGGACTTGTGGCAGTATGCCGTGATCGGCGGCGTTCGCTATGCGCACCTCATCGATCCTCGCACGGCGACCGCCCTGACCAATCGCTGCAGCGTCACCGTAGTAGGGCCGCAAGGCGTCAACACCGATGGACTTTCCTCAGCCGTCGCCATTCTCGGTCCTGAAAAGGGCCTGAGGCTCATCGACGACATCCCGGGGCTAGCGGCCTTTGCCGTGTGGTTGATCGACGGCAAACAGCAGATCCACCAGACAAGCGGTTGGCGCAATCTGAGCGAGTGAGCGGGTCAGGTTACCTCGGTCGTTGTCCAGCCACGTTCGAGGACCCACTGCACGGCGCGGCGATTCAGTTCGGTGCTGCTCTTCAAGTTCAACTTCTGCTTGATCTTTTCGCGATGGGTCTCGACCGTCTTGGGACTGAGGTGCAATCGAGTTGCTATCTGCTGGATGGTCAATCCCTGGCCGATCATTTCATAAACCTCCAACTCTCGATTTGACAAGCCTTGAATCGGATCCTGCCGAGGGGGGCCACCTGAGGCGACCCGACGGAGAAGCCGACTGGTCATGCGCGGGCTCAGGTACACTTCGCCTCGCAGGACCTGACGTATCGCATCCAGAAGCGCTTCTGGCGACTCCTGCTTGGTGATATAGCCCATTGCACCGGCATGCAGCACACGCTCCGCGAAGAGCGTTTCGTCGTGCATCGAGGAGACGAGCGTTTTGATATGCGGGTCATGGGCCTTAATCTTCTCGATCAGCTCGATGCCGTGACCGGTTCGCAATGACAAATCGACCAGCACGACGTCGGGATGAGTCTGGTCAAGCTCCCGCATCGCCTCTGCGACGTCGGCCGCTTCGCCGCAAACCTCCAAATCGTTCTCACGAGCGATGACTTCGGCGACGCCTCGGCGAACAAGCGGATGGTCATCGACCAGCAGTACCCGGTACTTACGGTTCCGGCCGGTGATAGTTCTGTCGGACATAATTGTTTATCCTTTCCCCAAATCGCCCCGCAGCCCCAAGCCCAGGGCGTCATCCATCGTTTATTGATACTCAGGTAAATCACGTCGGGCGTAACCGGCCTCCCGTTAGTCAACCTCCCGACATTTCTTGAACCTCAATCGTTGACCAATCAAGTCGTCTCGTTCCTCGGCAGTGAGGCGGCAATCGTCACATGGGTCCCTCTCCCCGCCGCCGACTCCATTGTCATCCGTCCACCCAGAATTTCCAACCGCTCGCGTATGCTGAACAAACCAAATCCCCCGGCGGTCGCCTTGTCCTTCTGCGGGGCAAAACCGACGCCTTCGTCAGAAACCATTAGCGTTACTTCCCCCTCCGCCGCCGTCAAGACTATTGTTGCTCGTTGCACCCCGGCATGCTTCACCACGTTGAAAAGCAACTCGCGTGCGGCCTCAAAAAACAGGACCCGCAGATCGTCAGGAAGCAGTCCTCCACAGTCTTCTGCCCGGATCTCGACGGTCAACCCATAGGTCTCGGACATATACCTCCCAAGCCATTGTAGCGCCCCCGGCAAGTTAGTCTCGTAAATTGCGGGAGGACTCAATTCCACCGTCAGGGAACGGCTGCGAGCAATCGCCTCGTCAAGCAACTGGTCGACCCTGTCAACTTTTTTCCGAAGACTGCCATCCCCGTCGTTTCGCAGCGAGCCCAGGCTGAGCCTCGCCGCATAAAGGAGTTGTTGCAAGTCGTCGTGCAAAACCTTCGCCAGCCGGCGGCGCTCCCGCTGCTCCGTTCGCGTCAGTTCCGCAGCCAACACCTGTAACTGCGCCGCGCGACGGTTGGCCATTGCCGTCCGCTCCGCTACCCGCTGTTCCAAAGTCTCGTTGAGCGTTTTCAGTTGCTGATCAAGCTGTTTCCGCTCCATAGCATAGCGGAGGGCACGCCGCAGAAGTCCGCCGTCGACATGTCCCTTCAGGAGGAAATCCTGCGATCCTTGCCGCACCGCTTCGATCGCGGTCGCCTCGTCGTCCAATCCCGTCATCACGACTATTGGAAGGTGCGGCGCGATCGAGTTGACTTGGGCCACCGTCTCGATTCCATGGCTATCCGGCAACGATAAGTCGAGCAGGACGGCGCCAAAACTTTCCGACCTCAGATTTTCCACCGCTTCGGCGATTAGACCAACGTGAACCACCTCGAACTGATCCGCGGCCTCTTCGGCCAACATGTACTTCAGCAGGATGGCGTCTGCCGGATTGTCTTCCACCAACAGTAATCGGGTCTTCTCAGTCGCAGCCATACCTCACCTCTCTGTCGGTTCGCTCCGGGACGAGATCCTCCAAATGCTGCTTGTGTTTTTCGTACTTCTGCCGATGCAGTTGCCCACCGGTGACGTGGTTAAGTGAGATTACGAGGCCGTGGATCTCGCCGTCGCCGTCGAAGACCGGAGCCATGGTCCAATCCCAATAGCCAGCTTCTTGTCCGAGATGCTCGGCAAACGGATAGGACTTCGCCAGACCGCGGCAGGGAGACTTGGTTCGAACAACCTCTCGCAAGACAGCCTCGTTTTCCGAGTGAGGGTTCAGTTCCAGGTAAATGGCGTCGTCGAACGCATTCGTGTCGCACGAGCAGGGGCGAGCAAAGGCATTATTGACGCGAACAAAAGTGAAGTCGCGATCGAGGATGACGCTCGCGGTGATTAAGTGCTGAAAAACAACTTCCAGAACTGCTGGCTGAGATTGCAGCAAATTCCCTGCCCCACTTCCCCCTATTCGTATCGCCTCGATCCCGGCGCTCGGCTGCCTCCGAACTGTTCTCCCGGCGATTCAGTCTACACGCGGTCCCCTGGGTTGTCAGCGGCTGGGGAAAGGAAAAGGCGTGCTTTTTTGGAATTCAGCAGAGGTAGGAAATTCTCCTAGTCCAGTAAGCGGATACGCCGTAGTGCTGCTCCATTTTTTTCTTGATTGGTGGTCCGCGGTGTCTCGCTACAATGCACGCGTTGCTTCCCAACTTGCCGTGGAGATCCTGGCGGAGTTGTTACGGAAAGCCTTATTTGAGGAGGATTCTCATGTCGCCAATCCGTCACCCGGCGGCCTTCTTTGAACGCCCGAATCCACTGGCGGCCCTTTGTGACGAGATCGCCCACTTAGCGCGGACGATGCTGCACCAGCGTCCTGAAGCGGACTTGCACCACTTGTCCTGCGACTTTTCGGCCGGGGTTCTCACCTTGCGGGGCCTGGTCCGATGCGAATCCCTGCGGCAGGCGGCCCTAAAAGCCGTCGCCGCGGTGCCCGGAGTCATCGAGGTGGAGAATCAGATCGAAGTGGGCAGCCGGGATGCGGCGCCCTGTCTGAGCCAGCAGCTCTACGGCGCCTTAGTTCCCACTCGGGCGGCCAGTTAGTCAACCAAGATCAAGTGTAAGGAGAGCCGAGATGCTAGTGTTGTCCCGCAAGAATGGCGAATCAGTATGGATCGGAGGCGCCGTCAAGGTGGAGGTCTTGGAGGTCAAGGGAGGCAAGGTGAAACTCGGGTTCTCTGCCCCGCCAGAAATCAACATCCAGCGTGACGAGATTCGCGACCTATATCCCGGCCGCCTTGAACCGTGGAACCAGTGTCGTGAGTCGCAAGAAGTGTGTGCCTGAGCGGAATCGGACGCAGTGACACGAGCTTGCACGCGGTAGTCGGGCAGTCGAGCGTGCCTGCTGAACCCGAACGCAAACATAGCTGACAAGTCGTGCTTGGCCGCTCGCTTCGGTAACGTGTTTGCGGGAGCCGCCCGTCAACACCCCAGACGATTATGCAAAATGGGGGAGACCCTATCCTTAAGAGTCTCCCCCGCAACAATCAGATCCCGACTAATTGCCGTGGCCTAAGCGGCGGGCTTACTTCACCGGAATGTCCGTTGCCGGTTTGTTCTCAGCAGGCTTTGCAGCGTCCGGCTTCTGAGCGTTGTTCTGCGGTTGCTGCGTTTTCTGTTGCGTGCCCTGCTGAGCATTGTCCGGCGCTCGGCTACCGCAGCCGACGACCGAGAAAGTCGCCAAAGACAGCATCAACACAAGAGCTACGAGTTCTTTCATGGGTCTACCTTTCCTACTCCAACGTTGGTGATCGGAGAAACGCAAACAGGATACCCTCCTGCCTGCTAAAACGATAGATACCAACTCAACGGCAATTATTCCATCCCTTGAGGAAAATTACTACCCATAAAGCCTCTCCAAACTGGACTTTGGCACGCTTGGCTGTCAATTGGAGACTCTCATGAAGAATCACTCCGCCAGTGCTTGGCTGCGGCAGAAAGAGTCCCCGATCGTGCATGCCTCGCCTCAGGGAAGTGTTGCTGACTTGGTCCGTGAATATCATGAGGCAGTTTACCGTTATGCCTATCGCCTCACGGGTTGCGTGCAGGATGCTGAGGATCTAACGCAGCAAGTGTTTCTCTTCGCACAAAAAGGACTCTGTCAGTTGCGCAGCCGAACGGCTGCGCGGAGTTGGCTCTTTTCCATCTTGCGGAACTGTCACCTGAAGGATCGTCAGCGGCAACGCCCCGCCTTGGCCTCGGACATCGGAGTCGACATTTCAGGACTCTGCAGCGAATCCAAAACGAGCTGGAATTGTGATGAACTGCAAGCGGCATTGCAGCGTCTGCCACAGAAGTCGCGCCTCCTGCTTGCAATGTTCTACTTTGACGATTGTTCGTATCGTGAAATAGCGAAGATGTTGAACGTCCCACTCGGCACAGTGATGAGTCGCCTGGCTCGGGCCAGGACACGTCTGCGAGCGATCCTTCTGCAGGCGGAACCGCGGCCGGCATGACAGCCACGACGAGGGTAAGCAATAGAAGCGCAAGGCCGAACAGAGGCAGAAATCGGTAACTCCTCTCGCGTCTGACTCTCTCACTACCGCCGACTGTCAAAGGATTGGAGTCGGACCCCCAGCCAGCTTGAATGAGCCCTCAGATTGCTGAGATCCACCGCAGTCAACTCCCTCAAATCGTCACATTTGCCGCCCTTTCCCCGTTTTCCGTCCGGTTGCGCCGCGATCTGGCAAAATTGGTCAATCGAGGCTAAATGGATTCACTCCCGGCGGCCGAATGCTTTTATAGTGGCTTTGGCCACTTCTATCGCGATACATCGGAGGGGTTCATGAATCGCCTTGCCATCGTCGGGGCCGCGTTGTTTCTCTTATTCGCGAACGTAGCTCGCGCCGAACGCCCTGCTCCCACCCGCGGAGCCGGACTCGGTCGTGACACAGCAATGTCGAGCGGCGAACTAAAAATCACCCCAGAGATGTGGTTTTACGACCAAAATGTACGGCACTACAACGATCCGAAGATGGCTGTCCGCGCCCAGGCTCAAATTCGGGCCGAACAACGCCTTCGCCGCCTCGAATCGATGAAATGGTTCGGCTTTTCAAACTCGCGGCCGCGTGCCAGCAGCGATCCCTATCACGGCGACTATTCCGCCGGCTGGACCGCTAATCCGAGCAACTACCCGTTGCGTTGGAGCGGTCTCGGCGCGACCGTCTACGGCAGCCGCTAGCGACCGCCGCGCTCTCACAGAAGCAATCCCCGCCGTCTGCGCTCGCCGACTTGCGGGTAGTTATCGTCGGCGATCATGAGACTTAGTGCCCCATCGGTCTCGGCGTACGACAATCTCCCAAACTCATTCGCGAATCGCTCAGTCACTTCTCAGGGATACGCTTAATTCAACTTCCGCTTTTCCGATCCACCCGATTGCTAATGCTGAGTCTCGCTTGGCAGTGATTCTGTTGCCCGCGCGGTTGTGAATCACTCACAGCACTTGTGATCTTGCGGCCGAAGAGACTTATCGTTTGCCTGCTTGGTTAGAATTCGCAGGTCGGCTGTGGGAAGGTCGGCGAACGACGCGTAAGTGTTCGCCTTTATATCAACCGCGAGCTTGCGAGGGGGTGCGTCATGCTAAACACTAGACCTGTTCGATGGATTAAACGGCCGCGTCCAGGCGATTTGCACGGAGTGTCCAGACACCGCCGCCTTCGCTGCGAGACGCTCGAATGCCGACAACTCCTGTCAGTCAGCCCCACAACTGGCGAAATGGCCGTCCTCACGTCGGCCGCGTACGCAGAGCCAATTCAGGCCAGCGTCACCAGCGAGTTGCCTGATGCTGGCGTCTTGGCGATTGAAACCACGACAAGCTTGGAAACCGCGAGCACGTCTACCATCTATGGTGAAGCCGTCACGCTCACTGCCACGGTGGTCTTCGAGGGCGCCGAGGTATTGACTGGCACTGTCGATTTCATGGACGGTGCGGAACTGCTTGACACAATTGAACTGGATGAAAATGGCATGGCGGAGTTCGCGATCAATTCTCTTGACGTCGGCATCCACTCCATCACAGCCATCTATAGTGGCGATGACAACTTTGAAACGAGCACTAGCTCAGCCGTGGAGATAAACGTCGACCAAGCAACGACGGCTCTCACTCTCGAACCATCGACGCTCACGCCCGTCTACGGCGAGCAGGTAACCTTCGTCGTGACAATCAACTCCGATTCGCCGACGAAAACACCTTCGGGCTCGGTTCGCCTGATGGAAGGGGCCACGGAACTGGCCATAGACAATGTGGGCGAAGGCGGAGTCGTCGAGTTCGTCGTCACACTGCCCCTCGGCGTTCACAGCATTACGGCGACTTACAACGGCAACGATAACTTCGCCGGTGGCGAGTCCTTGGAAACGAGCCTTACAGTGGATCCAGCAGACACGACCAGCAGTCTATCGCTTTCGACTGAGTCGGCCGTTGTCGGCCAAGAAATTGTCTTGACGGCGACAGTAGCCATTGCCGCTCCGGGAAGCGGTACGCCGACGGGTACGGTTTCGTTTATGGATAGCGACACCACGCTGGGCACCGACGATTTGACCGATGGAACGGCTACTTTGAGCATCTCGTCGCTGGAAGTCGGAACTTATACTCTCACTGTAGTTTATAGTGGCGACAGCAATTTCAATGGAAGTACCAGCGAAGAAGAACAATTAATGGTTATTGAGATCGATGAGGACGACACTCCGCCGATGATCACCATCACGGGCCCCAGTCTCACCAACAATCCACAACCCACAGCCACGATTTCGGTCAGCGATTCCGGGTCGGGCGCGCCCAATGGAACTGAGGTGCATCTAGACGTTGACCTCAATGAAGACGGCAACTTCGATGGGGAGGAAATCGACTACGCGACCGTGTCGCTTAACAACGGCACCGCCACGTTCCAGCCTAGCTCTCCGCTGGAGGACGGAACTTATCCCATTCGGGCACGCGCCAGTGACGTAGCCGGCAATGAAGGCACGAGCGCCGTTGCTACGGTGACCGTCGATACCACTGCGCCAACAGTGACCATCAACCAGGCCAGCGGACAAGCCGATCCCACACAAGCTTCGCCCATTTCCTTCACCGTAGTCTTTAGCGAAGAAGTCACGGATTTTGCCACGGGCGACATCACCCTGGACGGTACTGCCGGGGCAACCACGGCAACCATCACGGGAAGCGGCACCACGTACACAGTGACGGTTAGCGGCATGAATGTGAGCGGTACGGTCATTGCCACGATTGCCGCCGGGGCAGCTCATGACGCAGCCGGAAACGCAAATTTGGCATCCGAGAGCACGGACAACCAGATTCAGTTCGATCTTATCGTGAACCAGTCGTTCGTTTTGACCGGACCTGTTAACAACACGTACCAGTCGGGAGATAACTTGTCGATTGAGTGGACCGCTACGATTGTTGAGCCAGGTAGCAAGATCAGTCTTTGCCTCGATGAGGACACCACTTGGGACAACAACAATGAGCACTGGATTAAGATCGACCAAATCACAGCGGCCAACGGCATCGGCACTCTTGTGTGGAATACAACCGCAATCGCCCCCGGCACGTACTTTGTAGCTGGTTACCTCTGGAATGGCGATAACACCTTCACCCTGTCGCACTTGACGGAGTCCATCTCGATTACTGGCAATTGGACGCCACAGAGTTTTGCCCTCTCCGCGCCAATCTCTGAGAGCTACGATTCGGGCGACATCGCAACGATTGAATGGACCGCCGCGGGAGTGGTGCCGGGTAGCAAGATAAGCCTTTGCCTCGACGAAGACACCATTTGGGACAACAACAACGAGCACTGGATTAAGATCGACCAAATCACGGCGGCCAATGGAGAGGGCTCCTTAGATTGGAACACCGCAAACATTGAACCTGGCACGTATTATGTGGCCGGCTACATGTGGGATGGTGGGACCACCTTCACCCTCTCGCACCTTAGCGCTCCAATTACGATCTCCGGCACTTGGACGCCACCAGGCTTTTCTCTTACCGGTCCCAACGCGGGAAGCTACGAAGTTGGTGACGACGTGTCCATCACGTGGACAGCCACAGACATCGTCCCCGGAAGCAAGATCAGCCTCTGTTACGACGAGGATGCTAACTGGGACAACGGCGACGAACATTGGATCGAAGTCGATCAAGTGACGGCGACAGATGGAACGGGCTCCTACACGTGGACGACCGCCGGGGTCGAGGCCGGTACATACTATATGGCCGGATACTTGTGGGACGGGGGCACTGGCTTTACGCTCTCGCATCTTGATTCTCCAATAACTATCACGGTTGCTCAGTCTTTGACCATAGGGGCAGGCCTGTCACCAAACACAGTGGGAGGAGTCTTAGGCGACGCGGAGCTTGCGCCCATCATAGCCGAGGCGAATCGTCGCTGGATCGCCGCTTTAGGCGATGAGGTTGGTAGCGCATTGCAGCGAGTAACGATCGAAATCGCAAATCTACCGGGCGGTCTGCTCGGTCAGGCCGTGGGAACCCACGTCACGATCGATGACAACGGCGCCGATTTCGGTTGGTACGTCGATCCCACGCCAGGCGACGATAGCGAATTCGCGTCGTTGCCGTTCCTAGATGCTAATGCAACGATCACTGGAGCGAATCGCGCCGACCTGTTGACCGCAGTGATGCACGAACTGGGCCATGTCTTGGGATACGCCGATAACGACTTAGGAGACCTCATGGACGGCCTGCTTCCACTGGACACGCGAAGAACTACGTTGCATGACCAAGTCCTTGCGGCGATATAGTCACTAATCTCGCCGTTTTTGCGGGCCGTACAACCAACTAGTCCAGCCCATAATCTTCCCTGGTCGCGCCTGCTCGTTGAGCGGATAGTTGGCGCCATAGCGCCTATTGATAATCCACGTAAGCCATTCATCGTCTCCGTCGGGAGGCCAACCGATGCGATAGAGGAATTCAACGCTACGGCGCAGCGCTTGGTCTTCCCACCCGTAGACGGGGCGTCCACGGCGGTGGAGCAATTCGGCCTGAACAAATGCTCCCTGCAACGCTTCCCAACAGTAGCCGGTTTCGGCCGGCGGCCAGCGAAAAGAGCCACCCCGCCGCATTTCCTCCGGTAAGGCGCCATCGATCGACTGCCCCTGTTTCCTGGCGCTTTTGGGGTTGATACCAACCGGCCGCAGCGGGTCGACTTGCCAGGATAAGTCGTGTTCGGGCCCTCCAAACTTAAATCCGGAGTAGACCGCGCGATCGCCCAGCCACCCGCGGAACACTTCGGCCGCGCGGTCAATCTCGGTTTGGTCGTCTAAATAGATCGCAACGGCGATTCGGCTGGCTCCGGCCATTGTGCCCCAATTATTGGGTCGATCTTCGTGGCAAGTAGCCAGTGTCCGCCCCCCCAACTTCTCCCTCCTTAACGTGCGGAGCCAGGCGCGAAACCGTACGTCATCGTCGCCGTCTAGACCGATCACATCGGCGGCAATCACATACGGCGCCAGATTTCTCGCCAAGCCGATTACCTCTCCCCCCTTCTCTGTGCCAATCGCCATCATGATGCCACGGCGCGCTTCGTGAAGGAGGCGGGCATTGCCCGTCCGTACACCAACCAACGCCTTGGCAAGCGTATTAACGTCCGCGAGATCATTCGGGTCGGCGATTCTGGGTTTTGCGAGAGGTGCCAGAGCGGCTGTCTGTACGAATCGCCACGCCTGACCCTCTACTGGCAGTGACATCAACTCTTCGCGAGCGAACAGCAAGGCGTCTGCGACAGCCAGACCACTGTTCGAAAGGCCGACGATCAGTAGCGCGAACGAAATTCCGATCGGCTTTCTTGCCATCCGTCTTTGTCCTTTCTCAAAGGACCTTATGCAAAAAACAGGCCACAGTTCACCTGATCCCTGCGACAGATATTTCTTGACTCACCGTCGGCAGTCGTTGTAACCTGCATTCAGCGGGTCACCGACGTGTCCCTCAGGAGATTGCTGAAGGCTTTTTTCACTACTTGGCTACATTCCCCTGTTTCTCTGACATCTCACCCACCCTCCGTCGTTGAAAAAGGCCGCGCTTTGGAAGCGGCCAGTCCACTCTTCTCTCATTTCTCGATCGCCAGGAACACCGATCCCATGTTCGACTATCTATCCGAATTGTTGCGTCGCAATCGTAAATCGACCTCGAACGGCTCCGCAAAGAATCGCGATAGCCGCAAGACCTCCCCCCGCCGCCTCCGAAGCGAGCAATTGGAGGAGCGAGCACTTCTAAGCGCCATGTCCCAATGGGCCTCGGGAGTCATTGCCTACAGTTCGCAGTACAGCAGCACCTCGTGGTCCGCCCAGCAAGCCGTCGGCGCTCCGAATACGACCACCTATGGAGACAGGGCAACGGCCTGGGCACCGAAGAACAAGGATGGAACCACCGAGTATATTTCCCTCCGCTATGCCACGCCCGTCTATGCCACGGGAGTGTCGGTTCGTGAAACTTACGGTAACGGCTTCGTTACCAAGATCGATGTTCGCGATGCCAATACAGGTACGTTCAAGACCGTTTGGTCGGGCAAGGATGCAACGACCCGAAACCAACCGGCCTACATCAATGCCACCTTCCCGCAAACGTCCTACCCAGTTGACGGAGTGCGAATCTGGGTCAATACCAACCATTCGAGCAGTTGGGAAGAAATCGATGCGGTCAAGTTGATTGGGAATACGTCATCAAGCACCACGAACAAAGCGCCTGTCGTCAGCGCTGGCTCAAATGCCACCGTGACGCTCGACGGCAGTGTCTCGTTGAACGGCACGGTGACCGACGACGGCGTCCCCAATTCCACCTGTTCCGTGTCGTGGTCGAAAGTAAGTGGGCCGGGCACGGTGACCTTCGCAAAATCCACGGCAACTGACACTACCGCCAAGTTCAGCGCCGCCGGAACGTACGTTCTCCGGCTGAAGGCATCGGATGGCCAACTGACATCCTCCGACGACACCACCATCACCGTCCAGAACTCCGTTGCCAAGACAGCGGGCGTGTGGATTTCTCGTGCGGAATTGATGGCTTTGCCCACCAGTGGCTCCGCCTGGAACTATCTGGTTCAACAAGCGAACAAGACCACCAGTACGCCGAAGCTTTCCAATCCCGATGATCAGACGGACGTGCTGACGCTGGCGAAGGCTCTGGTTGGCGTGAGGACGAACAACCAAACGCTCATCAACCAGGCCCGAAATAATGTCATGGCGGCGATCGGCACCGAGAAAGGCGGGGAATCGATCGCAATTGCCCGCAACCTGACTCCGTACGTGGTCGCAGCCGAGCTTGTCGGCCTTGATTCAACCCAGAGCACCAAGTTCCGTTCGTGGCTGAAGACCGCGACGTCGACTACGGTGTACGCCGATGGACGTACGCTGCGTCAGATGCATGAAGAGCGGCCGAACAATTGGGGAACGATGGCCGGCGGGACCAGGGCAGCTGTCGCTGCCTATCTCGGCGACACGGCCGAGCTGGCTCGCGTGGCCCAGGTCTTCAAGGGCTGGCTGGGAGATCGGTCCTCCTATTCTGGTTTCAATTTCGGCGGCCCCGAAGACGACTTGTCGTGGCAGGTTAATCAAAGCAGCCCCGTGGCGATTCTTCCCAAGGGAACAATGCGCGATGGGCGCAGCCTTGATGGCGCCATGCCCGAAGAAATGCGCCGCGGCAGCTCGTACAGTTCCTCGAAGTGGCCGCCGGCGTACACTGGCTACGTCTGGGAAGCTCTGCAAGGAGCTTTCACCCAGGCCGAGGTCCTGTACCGCGCTGGGTATCCCTCGTATCAATGGCAGGACCAAGCCCTGCTGCGTTCGGTCAAGTTCCTCTACAGCCTTGGCAAGCTCGATAGTCAGTGGTTGCCGACCGGCGATGATAGTTGGCAACCGTGGCTGATCAACGCACGATATGGCACGAGCTATTCCGCTAGCGCCACTGCCCAGCCCGGTAAGATTATGGGATGGACGCAGTGGACGCACGGCTCCACCGCCTCCGCTCAACTGGCCACGACCCAACTCACTGCCGCCAGCGCGTTGGCGGCTCCCGAACCCACGTCCGTGGACGCCGTGTTTGCGCCGCTTGCCTCCGCCGAAATGGACACCAGCGAGCCGCACACAACGTTGACCGATCAAGACGCATACCTGGAGGCGACGATTGCCCGTGCTACTCAGCCCGCGCATTCCAAAGCCAGCCACAGGGCGGCCGACCGTCTCTTTGCTCAACTGCGCCTGCTGCAAAGTCGAGACCAGGACAGCGAGGGCAAGAAGGCCGGCGGCTTGTTGGATGAATACGATGACTTGATCCAAGTGAAGGGCGATGACTTATTGCTTCCGCCAATCGGCCCGACGGTTCTCTAAGCAATCACCTGCCCCACCTTGCCGCTCCACGACGCCGGAACCTGCGCACAGGCCGGCATCGCGGAGCTTTCTTTTGCGCTTTTGGTTCAGCCGGCAGGACCGACACAGCCAGCACTCGGGCTGTTTGAGTCGATTGTCGCGTAGCTGACCGTTTGGGCGGCAGAGAGCCTTCCTCAGCGTCGCCTGTTGTGCGAGAATCGGCCAACCAGGTTTCCGCGTCTCCTTCGCTTCGAAGCAGAGCTTTGTCAATTCTAGCCGCCGCATGCTGAACTGTGGCTCCGCCAAATGACTTGGCGGCATTTAGGCTATTTGTCCCTTATGGCGGGTCGTTGAAAGACCAGATGGTGGTTACCTCCTTTTGGTCGTGTTCCGCTATTCGTCGCTTCGCTTGACCGGGTCTTGTTAGATCCCTGAAGACCGCGCTTGCCTATCGAGGTTGCCCTCGCCTGCAGCGCGAACCCTTTTGCCTTTTAGCCGATGGCACACGCCTTGCTCTTTCCGGCTGGCATGAAGCTTGCAACCGGATTGTGCCGGCTAGGTTGACGAACGAAGGTCTCCTCCAAACTTGGCATAACCGTCTTTCGCGAGCGGAACTAGAGCGTCTCAAAATGTTGGAGCTAGCAGAAGGGGAAGGAGAAGACGCTTATGGGTTCTTGTTCGTTTGATGGATCGCCCACAGCCTCCACCGACATCTGGTTGTCGGCCGAACGAATAGCCATGAAGCCCGCTGCGGGTGGGGCTGTGCCGGGACATAACCACGCAACACCTGCCTCACGGCGGTCCTTAAGATGTCGACAGCCTTACGCCCCCGCCGATCGACACTTGTCTCCCCGTAGGAATGTCGATCTTGATCGGTTGTCTTTCGATGCCTCTTTTCACTCGGCGAGGTTGATGCCTTTTCCAGAGGTCCGCCTCCTGCGTCCGACCTACCAAGCCGCGAAACGCATTCTCGATGTCTCGCTGAGCTTGCTGCTGTTGCCGCTGCTTCTGCCGCTGATGGCTATCTGCGCAGCCCTTATTTTGTGCGACGACGGTGGCCCCGTCATTTTTGCTCAATGGCGCACGGGGCGCGGCGGGAGGCGGTTTCGGATGTTTAAGTTTCGGACGATGGTCAAAAACGCGGAGGACGAAAAACGCAAATATTTACATTTGAACAAGATGAGCGGTGCTGAATTCAAAATCGTGGACGACCCCCGAATCACCCGCTTCGGCCGATTCCTGCGCCGCTCAAGCTTTGATGAGCTGCCACAGATCTTTAACGTTCTTAAAGGGGAGATGAGCCTTGTGGGGCCCCGGCCGACGTCGTTCGCGGTGGAGAAGTACGACCTCTGGCAGACCGAGCGACTCGAGGTTCTCCCCGGCATCACCGGCCTAGCACAAGTGTCCGGGCGATCGCAACTGCCTTTCGAAGAAAAACTTCGCTGTGACATGGAATACGTGGAATCGAGGACCATCTGGCTTGATCTCTGCATTTTAGCTCGCACCACCCTTGTCCTGCTGACCCAGCGCGGCGCTTGTTGATCCCCTCTGGAACAAGGAAGACCGTATGAGCAGACTCCGCGTTCGGTTTCTGGTAACCGTCGTTTGGGCCTTTCTGCTGGCCGTGACGAGTGCGGAATCATTGTTGCCAATCAGCGGCACTGCTCAAATTCTGTCGTTGCTCGCGTTAGTGTGTTTTCTTGTTGTGCCGCAACTCCCCTCCCTGTCGTTGCGATGGCCAATAGCCGGCGCCGTCGCACTGGTGCTTGGCGGACGTCTCGCGGCCGGACACTCACTCGTCGGCGACCAATTAGGGGGCACTTTGGTCGACGGTTTTACAGTAATCATATCGATCGTCCTCGCCGCCCAAGTCGGGGAAAGCCTCGACGAGTTCTATCGGGCCGTCTCTCGGGTAATGCTCCAGGGCGTCGCCGTACGTCCTCGCCGCCTGCGGCACGTCCAATCGCGGATGTACCGCGACGTCTGCAACGCGCGTTTATCGAAACAACCATTAACCTTGCTGGCCGTTTCGACCAATCCCCAGGACTGCGAAGAGGTTCAAGATCGTATGACGGTTGAGGCGATGCAGAAGCTCGCGCGAGATCGCCTGCAAGCTCGTGTGGCGGAGTTGCTCCGCAGAGAGACGAGAAACTGCGGGACAATCGCGTGCTTTGATCACCACCTTATCACTTTGCTTCCGGCCATCGATCGCGCAGAAGTCGAAAGCACAATCGAGTCGCTGCGAGCCAAGGCTCGCCAAAGCCTCAAGGTAGAATTAGCCATCGGCAGCGCCTCTTTCCCTAAAGAGGAAGTGACGCTCGTAGGCCTGCTGCAGCGGGCCGAAAGCCAGATGCGGCGGCAATGCCTGGCACGGGACGAATCCCCTGCCGATGATCAGTATCTTTTCGTTGGTTCGCCGATTCAGCCTAACAGTCATCCGGCGCCGCAGGCGTAAGGGGTCAGGAATGGCTCGTCTGCTCCAACTAACGTCGCTCGATGCAGTGAGGCAACACGCTGAGGAGTGGGACGATCTTTGGCAACGGAGCGACGTCTCCTCTCCAATGACGAGGGCGGAACTTGTTGCCTTGTGGGGCGAGCAGTTCGCCCCGAAGGCAGCGTTCCATGCCCTAGTCGTCGAAGATCGCGGGCGTTGGTTGGCAGCTCTTCCCTTGTTTGGGAATCGCGTGCTAAGGACTGTCAGCGCCGGGGCAATTCCGGCCAACTCGTGGGTAGCTGGCGGGTCGTTTCTCCTCGATGCCAATTGTCATATTGCGTCCGTAATGAAACTTCTCGTGCAAGGACTCTTCGCAACCGAATGGCAATTGTTCTGGCTCGATGAAATCCAGTTGAATGCGACGTACTGGCGTCGTTTCGAAGAGGCTTGTCGCGATGCCGGCATGACGACCAGTCGCCTCACGCGATATGCTGTCGGGAGGATCGCAATTGGGGACGACTGGCAAACCTATTTCCGTAGGCTCTCCCGTCCCTTTCGCAAGAACCTGCGTCGATCGTACGGGCGGCTTGAGCATTACGAGGACTTCGCCTTCAAAGTGCAGAACCGTCTTGACTTGTCAGAGGTCGAAGCCGCGGTGCGCCGCGGCTTCACCGTCGAACACCGAAGTTGGAAAGGACGTGCGGGAAGTTCAGTGATTGCGGCCGGTCTGCTCCCGTTTTACGTTCGCCAAGCGAGTCAGTTGGCTCAGTGGGGACAACTTCAGCTTGGGTTTCTTGAAATATCGCAGCAGCCCGTCGCCTTCGTATACGCCGCTGTCGGCAAGGGCGTTTACCACTCCTACAAAGTGGGTTACAACGACGAATTCTCGCGCTGCAGCCCCGGCCTACTCCTCGAACAATACGTCTATCAAAGGCTTTGGAACGACTCGCGATTTCGCGCCATTGACTTGATTGGCGTCTTTACGGAGGCGGAGCGGCACTGGCGCCCGGTGACGTATCAGATTGGTCGCATTGTGGTATCCGCCGGCGGCCGCGTCGCTCCGGCCATCGTCTATCTCCACGATCACTATTGGCCAATGATGCGGCGTCTAAGACGCAGGTTGCGCGGGCTCCCCCAATCAGTTGCTTCACTTGAAAATGAATGTGACACGGCGGAAGACGAGGACCAATTGTCTCTGCCAGTCAGGGAGATTCAACGCTGATATGAACTCCACAGAATCTGTCCGCTCGAGCACTGGATGCGATCCCACTTCGCTCACCATCGAGGTTGTTCGGTCCCCGGAAGCATTGCAGGCTCTGCAAACAGAGTGGAACGCGTTGCTTGCGCATGCCACGGCCCCCACGATCTTTATGTCTTGGGACTGGATTTGGAACTGGTGGGAGACGTTGGGCAGGGGACTGCGCCCATGGATCGTGCTAGTGCGAGACAGTCGACGAAATGAGTTGCTCGGCGTGGCTCCCTTTGCCATCCGACCATATCCACTTCGCCCTTGGCGGGAATTAGTTCTGCTTGGAACAACAATTGCGTCTGGCGATCATCTGGACCTGCTCGCCCGTGGGGGAGCAGAGCGCCTTGTTGCGGCCGCAACAGCTAGCTGCTTGCAGCAGAACCGTCACGCATGGGACGTTTTAGCCCTCGATCGGATGGCGTCTAACTCGCCTCTGATAGAGTTGCTGCTGCAACAGTGCCGCCGGCCCACGATGCAATGGACAACGGTCTGTCCGCTGTTGCGAATCACCGGCGGATGGGAGGATTATTTGAAGACCCTGAGCGGGAGCATGCGGTACAACATGCGACGCCACGCAGACCGGTTGTGGAGAGACGCTCAGGGAGCGGTAGACTGCCAGTACGTTCGCTCCCGAGAACTGGTGCCAGCGGCGATGGAAGAACTGTTCCGATTGCACCAGTTGATGTGGGAAATGCGCGGCGAACGGGGCGCCTTTCACAGCGCGGCGGTCCGGAAGTTCCATCACCGCGTGGCAATGCGATTCTTCGAAGCCAATCGCCTCCGTCTCTACCTCCTGAGAGTTCGAGCGGAAACCGTTGCTGCCCTATACTGCTTCCGATACGGCGCTACCGTTTCCTTCTATCAGAGCGGCTATGATCCCAAATGGGCTCGCTACAGTCCGGGCGAGGCGGTCATGGCGAACGGAATTCGCAACTCGATCGAAGAGGGAGCGCGAGAGTTTGACTTTCTGCGCGGAGCCGAACCGTACAAAGCACGTTGGACTCGCTTCGCAAGGCACGATCGGCGCTTGCGGATTCCCACCACCAACCGCGGCACAGTGGCGGTGCTCTCGTACCAAATTGTGCACGGCATGAAGTCGTGGTACCGCCGCCAAAGCCGCAATGCTCCTTACGACGAGGGTATCTTCGAGGTGATTCCATCACGTGAGCCGCTCGGGCCTCAACCCTGTTCGGCTCTTTCGGAAGGCCACAAGTATGAATCCGCTTGCATATGACCACCCTCCCCACAGATCGGATCACGATCCGTCGCCGGCTATTGATTACCCGGCGCTATTGTGGCGGCGAAAGGGACTGACGGCAGCGATTCTCCTGCTCTCGATCATCATCAGTGGTCTTTACTGGGTATTTGCACCGCGCTGGTACGTGGCAACAGCGAGACTCCTCCTCGAGCGACAAGGAATGCTAACCGACCCCCCACAAGAACAGGTGACTCTCTCCAGCTTTCTCGCGACCCAGTCCGAGATCATCCGCAGCCCTCCTGTGGTCGATCGAGCCCTCAAGACCGTCGGCATCCCGTTTGAGCGAGACCCGCGACTCGACCCTTTCCTACAGATCCTTCAAGACCTCCGAGTCCGGCCGCTTGCCGGTTCGAGCGTCGTCAGTGTCAGCTACACCTCTCGGGACGAAACGTTCGCTATCCGATTCACGCAGTCGCTCATCGAAAGTTACCGGCACTATCTCAGCGAAAGTCAGAAAGACTCGCAGGCCGAATTGCTCCTTTTGGTCAAAGACTACGAAAACAGCTTGCGCAAAGATTTGGAGCAACTCAATCAACAATACGCGGACCTGGCAAACAAGCATCCCGATGAAACGCAAATTCGTGATATCGGCGATCTACGACGTGCTGAACTGACGCAACTTGGAGCCGCCTTGCTCTCCACTCGATTGCGGAGGCTGGAAGTGGAACATGGGCTGGAAGCGGCACGGCGCGAAGCAAACGAACGGCCATTTCTGTCAAGCAAACCCAGTGCGGAAACAGCGTCGGCGCACGCCAACTCAGAATATGCGAGGGTCGCCGAGGGGCTTGCCGTTGAAATTGTCGCTCTCCAGCAACGCCTTACGCAGCTTGAACTCTACGCCAAGGAAACGGAACGTCTAGTGTTGCCCAAGGACCGCCGAATCGGCGAAACGAAGGAGGCCGCGGCCGCCGTGCGACGGCTGTTGGCGGAAAAACAGCAGCAGGCCTTAGACTACGAAATGGCAGCCCGAAAACTCCGCGAGCAGCAGCATAGCCAACTCCTACAACAGGAGCGGCGACAAGAATTGGCCTCGCTCCGCGCCCAGGAACAACAACTGGCCGACTTGTACCGCCAGGCCCAAGAACAAGGCCTTTCACGCCATGGCCGCGAGTTCGCCGAGCGACAGATTCTCGCTTCGATCCAGCAACTCCAGCAGGCACACGATTCGGCCAGCGCACGACTGCGACAGTTACAGATGATGAATCTCTCGCTGGGCAAGGGCCGACTCTCCATCGGCGTGCGAGTGCTGGAGAATCCGATGACCGCGATTCCCCAGATGGTCCCACCTCCAATACTGTTTCTGCTTCTGTCCCTGATCGTCGGCCTGGCAGCCGCCACAGGCGCCGCCATGCTGCGTGAACGCGCCGGCATCAAAGTGCTATCCGAAGAGCAAGTGCAATCAAAGCTTGCCATGCCGGTCTTGGCAAACATTCCCTCCATTCAAACGGCGCGTCACCGAGCGAACTCGGCATTGTTGCGCGGCCGAGAGGTTGTTCAATGGCCCCAGTGTGCGGCAGCCGACGCCTTCCGAACACTCCGAACGCGACTCATGTACGATGCACCGCAGGGTCAGGGAGTTGTCATACAGCTTGCGAGTGCGGTTGCCGGGGAAGGAAAGACCACCGTCGCCGCGAACTTGGCCTGCAGCTTTGCGCAGTTGGACAAGCAAGTCATTCTCGTCGATGCCGATATCCGCCTTGGAATCGACCATCGCATCTTCGAAGTTGAGGCCACCCGCGGTCTCTCGACGTTACTTTGCGGTGAGACGAATCTGAAAAGTTCGATCTCTCGATCTCATCTGGCGCCGGTGGATATTCTTGCCGCGGGACCACAAGTCGAGAATCCCACCGAACTCTTGGCGCACCCCCGTTTCGACAGCATCATGGCCCAGTTGCGATCATCCTACGATGTGGTGATCGTCGACGGCCCGCCAATCCTTTTGGATGCGGGGGGACTCGTTCTTGCCGCCAAGGTCGACGCGTTGTTGCTCTGCCTTCGTGTCGGCCATAGCTCGATTCAGGAAGTGATTCGAGTGCGCGAGTTGCTCGCGGGCGTAAAACGCTACCCGGTGGGCGTCGTCCTGAGCCAGGTCCCCATCGAACGTCGGTATCTGGATCGCTATGGCGTTGCCTCCAAAAACCGGGGCCTCGTCCCGAAACAGGCACAGCTTTCTCAACCACTGATTCCACATGCAACCAGGAGGAGCGAATGCCCCCCACGACCGGCAGAGTGGCGTACCTAATGTCGCGATACCCGAAATTGACCGAGACATTCATCCTCTACGAAATACTTGCCGTCGAAAAACAAGGGGTCTCGGTCGAGATCTTTCCCTTGCTGCGTGAGAGGCAGTCCGTTGTGCATCCCGACGCAGCGCAATTACTGCAGCGAGTGCATTTTCGACCGTTCCTATCCCTCGGCGTGCTCTCGGCAAATCTCTACTACCTCTGCCACAACCCCGCGGCCTACCTCAAGGCCCTTGCCGAAATTGTCTGCGGTACTTGGGGCAGTTTCAATTTCTTCTTTGGTGGATTGGCAATTTTCCCCAAAGCCGTGCGTATCGCTCGGGACATAGCAAATAGCAACATTCATCACGTTCACGCGCACTACTCGAACCATCCCACGGTCGCCGCCCTGGTGATCCACCGCTTGACGCAGATCCCGTTCAGCTTCACCGGCCACGGCCACGACCTCCATGTCGAACGTCGCATGCTGTGTGAGAAGCTGAAGGCGGCGTCCTTTGCCATTATGATCTCCGAATATAATCGACGCTTGGTGATCGATGAGTGCGGCCCCCACTTGGCCGACAAGCTCCAACTGCTTCATTGCGGTGTTGACACGCGCGCCCTATTCCCGCGAGTCATCCGCGCAGGGAATCGTCCGCTGTCAATTCTCTGCGTTGCCTCGCTGATTGAAGTCAAGGGTCACAAGTATCTGATTGAAGCCTGTCGCCTGCTGCAGGAGCGAGGCGTCTCTTTCGTTTGCCACTTGATCGGTGACGGAAGTGAGCGCGTCGCATTATCGTCACAGGTTGAAGCCGCCGGATTGGAGACAAAGGTTCTATTGCACGGGCCCGCTGCTCGCCCGGTTGTGATTCGAATGCTCGGCGACGCCGATGTGATCGTGCTAACCAGTGCGCCGACACGACGCGGCAGCCGAGAAGGGATCCCCGTGGCTTTGATGGAAGGCATGGCTTGCGGGCTTCCGGTGGTTGCTAGTGGCATTTCCGGAATTCCCGAACTAGTCGACGACCATCGGACTGGTTTTCTGACCCCGCCGCGAGACCCGGTCGCCGTAGCCGATGCCCTCGAACAATTGGCTCGCGACCCCGACTTGCGCCGCCGGATGGGTGACGCTGGCCGCGAAAAGGTACAGCGGGAATTCGATCTGGACGCCAACGCGGCACGTCTGGCCGAGCTGTTTCGGTCGCACGGCGTATTGACGGAAGCAACCCGTGAGGTGTCTCGATCGGGTAAAACGGACTGGAATTCGGTGGAGGAGGACGCCCATGCACATCGCTGTGCTTAGCGCGCGGTATACGCCAGAAACCTCCCCCGGGGCGAAGCGGGTGAGTGACTTGGTCGCAGCCCTGCAGGCCGCCGGCCATCGGACAACGGTCTTGACACAGTTACCCAGCTATCCGGACCCAACCGCGTTCCGCGACTATCTACAGGACGCTCGTTCGCTCGCAGCCCGGCAAGAACACGCTGGCGTCGAAGTCCGTCGCATCAGCCCGTGGACGACGGCAAAGGGAAACTTACCTTGCCGACTACTGGCCGAGGCCCGCTTCGCTTATCTCACGTCCCGTTTCGGCACTCGTCTTTCGGGATTTGATGGCGTTTTCGCTACTAGCCCGTATATTCTCAGCCTCTGTTCGGCGCGATCCTACTCCGCCCCGATGTGGCTCGATCTTCGGGATTTGACCTGGGAGTACTCGCGCACATTGGGCCCCAAAGGCCGCCTATACCAGGTGGGCTATCACGTCATGAAGTGGCTGGCCCTGGGGGCCTTCCGACACGCTGTGCGCATCTCGACCACCACCAATCGCCAGCGACAATACCTCACCGAGCACGGAATCTGCCCCGACAACATCGAAGTGATTCCCAACGGTGTTCCACGAGAGATCGTAGACGCTCTCGGGCAATTGCCGACCCGCGCGCCGCACCACGGCCCGCTTCGCCTCGTCTATGCCGGGCTGCTCGGCTTTCCGCAAGGCCTCTCCTTCGCCATCGAGGCGATCGAAGCGATGCGGGACAAGGAGGTTGAATTCCACCTCTACGGAGAAGGGGTCGATCGGGAAGCAATCCTCGACTACTGCACTACGCGTAGTCTTCACCACGTTCGCGTCCAAAGCCAGGTTTCTTACCAGGAATATCTGAAAACCATCGCTTCGGCCGACGTTCTTTACGCAAGCCTGCGGCCCGGGTACGCGATGGAAGCCGCAATGCCATCGAAAATCTTCGAATACATGGCGGCGCACAAACCAATCCTCTTCGCCGGCGCGGGCGAGGCAGCTGAAACGATTCGGCGCGCTGGGGCAGGTGTCTGCATCGACTATGGCGACAAAGAGGCCTTCCAAATACAGTTGCGGCGTCTCATGGCCGACTTTGAATACCGCCAACAGTGTGGCGACAGGGGCCGTTGCTGGGTGCTCAAGCATCACATCCGTGAGACCATCAATTCCGCCTGGGTGCAGTCCATGGCCGACGCGTTTCGCTCGGCGCCCCGAAAAACGCAGCCGTCCCACAGGTGTGCCATAGGTCGCAAAGAATGGCGATGATTCCTCCGCAGCACTGGCCATTGCAGAGCGTTAAGTCCCCCGCCACCGCTCGGGACGGAATCCTTGATGTGGACCATCTCTGTGCCGTAGACCTAGTGACCCTTGTGGCACTCTTCTTCCTCTACATGAACGTGCCGGCAGTGGCCGTACGGTTTCATGGCGTGCCCCAGAGCTTTGCCGCGGCGGTCGGCACCCTCTTCGTTGTCGCCCCCATTTATTACCTGCTAGTGCGCAGGGGGCCGCTTATGATTGATCGAGTGACATGGTTTGGGCTGGCCTTCATCGGCGTTCAAGCTTTGTCGGCCGCATTTTCCAGCGATCCCGAGCGCGCCACCGGACCGGTTTTCACTTCCCTGGTCGAGGGCTTCGTGCTCTATGTCTTGTTGCTTAACAGCATCCGCTCTCCCGCAACGCTCCGCGCCGCAACCTGGACACTGTTATCCGTGGGAACGCTCCTGGGCGCGCTTTCGCTAATCCAGTGGGAGATGCGTGACTTCCGCAACAATTACGCGGGCTTCGCACAAGTCGGCATCGCACTGCCACTCGATGCCTCGCCGTACGAAAACCATATCGATGAGCGACGTGCCAGTGGGCCGATCGGCGAAGTGAACCGCTACGCCCAAATCATGCTGATGCTCGTCCCTCTCGCTTTCTTCCGCTTCCTTTCTAAACAATCAATAATATTGCGAACCGCGGGTCTGGCCGCAACGGGTTTTACCACCGTCGGGGCGATGTTAAGCTTCTCCCGTGGGGCGGCAGTCGGCTTTGCCCTGCTCGCTATCCTAATGCTTCTTTTGCGATACATATCACCGCGACAGTTTGGCCTCCTGGCCCTCGTTGTATTCGTCCTCGTGATGATGTCCGACACCTACCGAGAGCGGCTGTTGACCCTCGCGGACCTAGAGCAATTAAATGACGCCAACCCGGATGAAGAGGTGGACACGTCGCTCCAGGGCCGCTTTACGGAAAACAAAGCCGCTGCCCTGATGTATGTCGAACACGCGATCATCGGTGTTGGCCCCGGCCTATATGCAGCCAATTATATCGAGTATGCGCAGAGAGTGGGCGGGCGTGTTCACCAAGAAGAGCGCGAACCGCACAGCCTGTACCTGGGTATCGCTGCTGAACTGGGCACCCTGGGTCTGATGGTCTATCTCGCCATGGTCTTTACTGCCCTATCCAGCTTGGCCCGCGCCCGTCGCCTCTGCCGCTCACCATCCCCGGATCTTTCGCATTATTCGGCCGCCTATATGCTGGCACTTATCGCATATCTTGCGACGGGGCTGTTTCTCCATCTCTCCTACGTGCGCTATTTTTGGATGATGTTGGCGCTCGGTGGCGCTGCATCGCGAATCGCGTTGACTGCAGGCCGCAAAGCTTCGAGCGGTAATAGCCAGGCTATCCGATCATGCTGACCGAGCATACCCCTACACCATGTGCCGATGCTGCCTTGACGCCCCCTACGGCCGACGATCATGTTGTCCTGGGACCTTCGTCGCCGCACCTGCGGTTGAATCCTCCGCCAAACTCGGCCATATCGGCCCTACGCGCGCATTTGCGCGGCTCCAGCCTTCTATTTGTCGGCCGGTTGATGTCCAAGTGGTTGAACTTCGCCGTCCAAGTTCTTGTTGTGCGAGTTCTGTCCCAGTCCGATTATGGGGCTTTGGCCTACGTGCTCTCGATTGTCGCACTGATGCAACAGATGGCCACGTTTGGAATGGATGGCACCGTCGCCCGTTTCCTTCCAATCTATCAAGAGCATCGCCGCTATGACAAAGCCTGCGGCACCATTCTCCTATCCTTGGCGAGCGTAGCCCTACTTGGGGTGACGCTCGTCGTCGTCGCCTGCTTGACGCAAAACGTCCTCGAGCAGCACGTGATTCGCGACCGTCACGTGCTAATACTCCTTGTCGTCCTCGCCTTCCTGGTGCCGCTTCAGTCCGTAGATAATGTGCTGCTAGGCATGTTCGCCGTGCTCGCTCGACCGGCGACTATTTTTGTGCGTCGTCACGTCCTTGCTCCGGTTCTGAAACTCCTCGCCATCCTCCTGGTGATGCTTGGCGGAGCGGGACTCTTTCAGATCGCCGCAGCCTATCTGGCGGCAGAAGTGATTGGGCTAGCGATCGGCGGAGCAATGCTCTGGCACATCCTTCGTCAGCAAGAATTCTTTTCCCACTTTCATTGGCGCGAGATCCGCCTGCCGTCGAGAGAACTTTTCGCTTTCTCCCTTCCGCTGCTCTCTTCCGATCTGCTCATCCTGGTCGTTCCCGTGATTGAAGTCATGCTTCTCGAACATTTCTGCAGTCTTGACCAGGTCGCCGCCTACCGCGTGGTGATTCCCATTGCCCTGCTCATCGGCCTGGTCAAAGCCAGTTTCACTCCGCTGTTCTTGCCCACTGCCGCACGGATGTTAGCCCGCCGGAATCAAGAGGGGATTAATAACTTGTACTGGCAAACGACACTTTGGCTCTCCGTTCTTTCCTATCCCATCTTCATTCTGGCATTCGTCGCAGCGGAACCCGTGATCGACACGCTGTATGGCTTGCGCTACGCCAGTTCGGCCGCCATTTTAATGGTCGTCGCGATTGGGGAGTATTTTGACGCCGCTCTGGGTATCAATGCTTTAGTGCTGAAGACACTCGGTCGCATGAAATATGTGATGCTCATCAATTTGGCCACTCTCACCATCAACATTCTTGCGTCCTTGGCGCTCATTCCTGCCCACGGCGCAATGGGGGCGGCAATTGCCGCTTCCCTTACCTGGGTCGCCCACAGCATGCTTAATCATTGGTGTCTGATCAGCACGACTCATATTCGCGTGATCGACGCAAGCTCAATCCGTGCTTGCTGCCTGATTGCACTGACCACGCTTGCCGCATGGTGTGTCACGCAAGTGCCGGGCCTTCCCATATATTCGAGTATCGCAGTCGCAGTATTCGCCGCGGCCACAGTTCTCCGATTCAACCGCCGTTTGCTCCGGGCAAGCGAAATCTTTCCCGAGGCGCGACGTGTGCCCATTTTGCGTTGGATCCTTGGATTTTGACCGGGAGGCCCTCGCTATGTGGCATAGCCTACGGACGCGTCTTCTGCAAGCGACGGAAAGCCCGTGCGTCAACGCCCTCCTGACAATACTCGAAGCGACTGACTGGCGACTTTCACAGTTGCTGCGAGTCATCACCTATCATCGCGTCGACGAATGGGATCACAGAACGGAATTGGATCCATCCACCCTCAGCGCTTCACCCAGCGCATTTGAACAACAGATGGGTTTTCTGGCGCACAACTACAAAGTGATCTCGATGCAGACGGCGGTCAACGCCGCAACTGGTAAGGAACCGCTTCCCGACCGCGCTTTGCTGATTACCTTTGATGATGCCTACCAGGATTTTACTGAAAACGCTTGGCCCATCCTCCGCAGGTTCGCGATCCCAGCAACGCTATTTGTTCCCACTGGCTATCCGAATAATCCGGACCGCGTGTTTTGGTGGGACCGGTTGTACCAGGCAGTTGTTGTGAATCCCCAGAGTGTTGCCCTTTCCACCCCCAAAGGCCGCTTGTTGTTACGATCGCCGGAGGAGCGCCACTCGGCCTTCCGCTGGCTGAAACAGTGGATCAAACGGCTTCCGCATCACCTTGCAATGGCTCAAGTCGAACAGATCTGCAACACCCTGGCATCGCGGCCCACCGCGAGTCACGTGCTGAGTTGGGACGAGTTGCGCAGCCTCGCACAATCTGGCCTCACTCTGGCGCCACACACGCGAACCCATCCGCTCCTCAACCGCGTGGACGCCGACCAGTGCATTGCCGAAGTCAATGGCTCGATCTGCGATCTAGAACGTCACGTCGGGCCGACATTGCCGGTGTTTGCGTATCCTGATGGGGCCACCAGTACCGCCGCCGAAAACGCATTGCGCCGTGCGGGTGTCTCGCTCGCGTTCACGACCACCCGCGGGATTAACCGAATCGGAAAACACGACCCCTTGCGTCTGCTGCGAATAAATATTGGCAGACAGACCTCTCTTTCACTCCTTCGGCTGCAGCTATTGCCATGTTCGGCATTTCTGTCCGGACGAAGCCGGCCACAAGAGGAGAACCTATGCCTCGCATGATTAACAAAATTGTTCGCCGCCTACGAGACTACGGCCTCTGGCCGACAGTCCTTTATTCGGGCTACGCTTCTTATGACGCCTATCAGAGTTGGCAACTCGGCATAACGGCAGCAATGAGAGCGAGCCGATTCTTCATCCCGCACGCCGAGTCAAGACTCCCCGGAATCGAATACTACAGTCATCAGCCGACCACTTCCTACTATATGTTCCGCTACGTCTTCGACCATTACATCCTCCCCGACCAACGCGATGTGTTCCTTGATTGGGGCTCGGGGGCCGGGCGAGTGCTGCTCATGGCCGGGGCAACTTACCCCTTCTGTCGAATGATCGGTGTTGAATACGACGTACAATTGGCGGCGTTTTCCCGCCAACTCATCCAAACCTCCGAACATCGACTGCGATGCCGAACAGTCAAGATCATCAACTTGGATGCGCGCTTATATGAGGTGCCGCCGGACGTTACCGTCATGTATTTCTACAACCCATTTGGGCCGGCGATTATGCAGGCGGTGTGTCAAAACGTCCGAGAGTCGCTTATCCGGAACCCGCGTGAACTCCGCATCGTCTGCTATCGACCGCATGTCTTCGACGTATCAATTGCCGGTAGCGGTTGGGTGGCGAAAGTCGCGGAATTGTTCATTCCTTGTGTATCACGAGACTCAATCGCCGTGTACAAGACGGTGCCGGAGAGGTCTTCGCGACGCCGCGTCGCCGTCACCCGTTGAAGTACTGTTTTCTACCCGGTCCTGCGGATTGTGAGGCAACGTTGCGGATTGCGTCGCACAATGGCGCAAAGCGAAATTGACTCAACAGCCTTTCCAGTTTTCGCTCCGTCGCCGCGAGATTGACGTAGTGGCGGAACCTCGTCAATTGGGAAGCTGCGGAGATACGTGGCTGTCCGGGGTCGACCTCCCAAGGGTGAATGTAGAACATAAACGGCTCTCCCCGACGCTCAATCTGGCTGAGACTAGCTGCCATCCACGACCAGGGACAAAGACGGAAATAGCCGCCGCCAATTGGGAACATTAACCCGGCAAGGCGGGCCAACGACACGGGGAACTCCCAAATCGGACCGCCGGAAGTTGCCAGGCGGCAAATCTTTGGGTTAATGTCACGGATCGGAAATCCGAGGTAATCCCTAGGACGAATGCTGGCGTCGACGAGAAAACCTTCCTCCGCCAAAATGTCTAAAGCCCAGGGAGCACGCCGATCAATGGAGAACTTCGGGGCCCGGTAGCAGGTTACGGGTCGTTCCGCTGCCGCTTCCAGAACGTCCCTAGATCGACGGAGATCTTCGCGAAACTCCTCAGGCTGTTGGGAGAATACCAACCGATGCCAATAGCCATGAGACCCAATCTCGTGTCCGCCGGCGCGAATATCGCGGACCAGCCCGGGAAAGCGGTCGCCCACCCAGCCAAGAACAAAGAACGTTGCTCGGACCCCGTGCCTATCGAGAATCGCCAGCAGCTTTCCAGTATTCGCCACCACCCGACTTTCCCATTGCCCCCAACTATCGCGGCAAACGTGCTTTTCAAATGCCGCCACTTGAAAGTAGTCTTCTACATCAACCGAGAAAACGTTGCTTACGGTCGTTGCGGAGGTCGCAGAAGGCGTGCGGGCTTGGTCGGGAGTCCTGCTCGGCATCAACATGCTGTCTGGTCCGCGAAATGGGGGCTGCGGCATTCGGCCCAGAGACGTCTTCCCCCAACGCTGCTTGCAAGTAGAATGCCGCAAGGAGCCGAACGAGCTGCGAGAAAACCTGCTCGGGATGGCCGGTCTTTTCCTCTTCGCGCACCCCATTGTGCTGTCCGGCCACGCGCACTCATCATTCGCTCCAGGTCGGGTACGCCAAAAGCTCTTGTTTCACGACCTAGTGCGGCCCCCTGTGATACAATCTTAATAGTCTGAACTCCCCTCCTCCCCCTCAATCTTTTTTCGCACAACCGATGGAACAAACCGTGCCGGGCATCCAGGGACTGTACGATCCTCAATGGGAACACGATGCCTGCGGCATCGGCGCGGTGGTCGACCTCTCGGGCCGCCACCAGCACTCAATTATCAAATACGCCAAGCAGGTCCTCTCGAACCTGATGCACCGTGGTGCCTCGGGCTCCGATGAGTCAACCGGAGACGGCGCAGGAATTCTGCTGCAAATTCCTGACCTTCTGTTCCGCGCCGAGGCGAAGTCATTGGGATTCACCCTGCCTTCCCCGCAGCGGTACGCGGCAGGAATGCTATTTCTACCGCGCGAGGACACGGCACGTCGGCAATGCGAGACCCTTCTGTCGAAGGCAATGGCGGAAGAAGACCTGTCTGTGCTCGGATGGCGGGATGTCCCCTGCGATAATCGCACTTTGGGTGATTTGGCCAGAGCCTCCGAACCAGCCGTACGGCAGGTGTTTGTCGATGGCCGAGGTCGCGAGGGAGAAGAGTTTGAACGGCGTCTCTACGTCGCACGAAAGCGTTTGGAGCGGCGGGTTCGCCTTGCTTTATCCGGCGAGGCCGATCAGTTCTACGTCGCCTCCTTGTCCTCCCACACAATCGTCTACAAGGGGATGTTTCTGGCGCCACAGTTGTTCGCCTATTATCCCGATTTGGACGATCGGCGGATGCAGACGGCGTTGGCGATCGTCCATCAACGCTACAGCACCAACACCTTTCCAAGTTGGCGACTTGCACAACCGTTCCGGATGATCGCCCATAACGGCGAAATCAACACCCTCCGCGGCAACAGCAGCCGCTTACAGGGCAAAGAGAAGTCGATGACCGCGCCGCAGTTGGCCGCCGACATGTCGCAGTTGTTTCCGATCCTCGAACCGGGGGGCAGCGACTCGGCTTGTTTTGACAACGCCATGGAGTTGCTCGTGCGCAGTGGTCGCTCAGCGCCCCACGCGTTGATGATGATGATCCCCGAGGCATTCGGACCGCTCTACCACATCTCCACCGACAAGCGAGCTTTTTATGAATACCATGCCGCAATCATGGAGCCCTGGGACGGGCCGGCGGCAATGTTATTCACCGACGGCCGGCTGGTCGGTGGAACACTTGATCGCAATGGTTTAAGACCCTGCCGCTACCTCATTACGAATGACGGTCTCGTGGTTCTCGCCAGCGAGGCGGGCGTGATTGAACTCCCTCCCGATCAAATTCAACAGAAGGGACGACTCCAGCCGGGGCACATGTTCCTCGTCGATTTGAAAGAGGGACGCGTTGTCTCGGACAATGAAATCAAGGGCAAGATCTCTCGCCAAAAACCCTACCGACGCTGGCTGGAGCAGAACCGCATCGAGTTGCGAGGCCTCTTCTTGCCTTCCAAGGCGGAACCGTGCGACGACGATGAACTGATGCAGCGGTTGCGGTGCTTTGGCTATACGCGAGAAGATTTGCAGTTGATTATTGGTCCGATGGCCACCAACGGCCAGGAGCCCGTCGGCTCGATGGGAACAGACACGCCCTTGGCTGTGCTCTCCAATCGGCCGCGGCTGTTATTCGACTACTTCAAGCAGCTTTTTGCCCAGGTGACCAACCCGCCGATTGATCCACTCCGCGAAAGCTTGGTCATGTCCCTGGTGTCGTTCGTTGGGCGGAAGCGGAATTTGCTCGACGAAACGCCTGAGCACTGCCGACAATTGAAGCTCCCGCACCCAATCCTCACAAATGAGGACATGGTGCGACTGCGTACCGCCCACCGCGACGACTTCAAGATTGTCACCTTAGCGGCGCTCTTTCCCGCGGACGATTCTGACCCAGCCGGCGCATTGGCTAGGGCTCTCGACGACTTGGTAAACGCGGCCGAGCAAGCAATTGCCGATCAAGCGACGCTGATCGTCCTCAGCGACAGGAATATCTCTCCCACGCAAGCCCCGATCCCCAGCCTGCTGGCAACGGCGGCCGTGCATCAGGGCCTTCGCCGCCGCCAGCTTCGAAGTCAAGTGGGATTGATTGTTGAGAGCGGCGAGCCCCGCGAGGTGATGCACTTTTGCATGCTTTGTGGATACGGCGCGAGTGCGATCAACCCCTACCTGGCCTTCTCGGTCGTCCATAAACTGCATAGCGATGGTGAATTGCCCCAAGACGTTACCGTCGACCAATTGACCGATCAGTACATCACCGCCGTGAAAAAGGGAATCTTGAAGACGATCTCGAAGATGGGCATTTCCACCTTGCGAAGCTATCAATTTGCCCAGCATTTTGAAGCAATCGGGCTCGAACGATCGGTGATCGACCAGTTTTTTACCGGGACTCCTTCGCGAATTGCCGGTACTGGTTTGGGTGTTATCGCTCGCGAAGCCCTAAAACGCCATGCGGCCGCCTTCACCAAAGGCGAACCGGGAGCCCTCGAGCTTGAGTTTGGCGGCGAATATGCCTTTCGCCACGACGGAGAAAAGCATCTCTGGAATCCCGAGACGGTAACACTTTTGCAGCGGGCAGTGATGAAACACGATGCGGCCGCCTACGCCGAATATGCGACGGCCGTGAACAACCAGAATCGCGATCTGATGACACTCCGCGGGCTATTCACGATCGTGCCCGGGCGGCCCGTCCCCCTCGACAAGGTTGAACCGGCCAGCGAGATTGTTAAACGCTTTTGTACGGGCGCGATGTCGCATGGCTCGATCAGTAAGGAAGCCCATGAAGCCCTGGCGATCGCCATGAACCGCTTGGGCGGGAACTCGAACACCGGCGAGGGCGGCGAGGATCCGGACCGCTACCGCCGCCGCCCGGATGGTGATTCATTGAATTGCGGGATCAAACAGATTGCCAGCGGCCGCTTCGGAGTGACGATCGAGTATTTGGCCAATGCGCGGGTGCTGCAAATTAAGATGGCGCAAGGAGCGAAACCCGGCGAGGGAGGGCAATTGCCAGCCCACAAAGTGACGGCCGAAATTGCCCGTCTCCGCCATTCGACTCCCGGAGTCTCCTTGATTTCTCCGCCCCCTCATCACGACATCTACTCCATTGAGGATCTCGCCCAGCTAATCTACGACCTTCGTTGTGCGAACCCGGATGCGCTCGTTTCCGTCAAACTGGTCTCCGAGGTGGGAGTGGGCACGGTCGCGGCCGGGGTCGCCAAAGGTCGTGCCGACGAAGTGCTGATAAGCGGCCACGACGGCGGAACGGGCGCCAGCCCGTTGAGTTCCATCAAACACGCCGGAACGCCCTGGGAACTCGGCTTGGCCGAGACCCAGCAGACGCTAGTCCTTAACGGCCTTCGTGATCGGATTACCGTTCAAGTCGATGGGCAGCTGAAAACCGGACGTGATGTGGTGATCGCCGCATTGTTGGGGGCCGAGCGGTTCGGCTTTGGCACCTCAGCTCTGGTCACCCTCGGCTGTCTGCTGGTGCGAAAGTGTCACCTCGGCAACTGCCCTGTCGGCATCGCGACACAAGACGAACGATTGCGAAAGCGGTTTGGCGGAAAACCCGAGTACGTGGTCCGCTTCCTGACCTTTATCGCCGAGGATGTCCGGCGCTTGATGGCCGACTTGGGATTTCGCCGCTTCGATGAAATGGTGGGCCGCGTGGATCGCTTGAGCTGTCGCACGGCAATCGACCACTGGAAGGCAAAGGGTTTGGACCTGTCCCCGATCCTAGCGCATCCCAGCCGGGCAAACGGCAGATCGATGCGACGTACGAAGACGCGCGCCTGCTTAGACGAGGACCATCTCGACTGGAAGATTCTTGAATCGGTGGCCCAAAACATCGAATCCAGGAAACCTGTCCAACTCACGCTTTCCATTCGCAATATCCACCGCACGGTTGGGACAATTCTGAGCAATCGAATTGTGCGACACTGGGGAGCCTCGGGGCTTCCCGACAACACTTTGGATATCACTCTCGAGGGATCCGCGGGGCAGAGTTTTGGCGCTTTTCTCGCCCCCGGAGTCACGCTCCGCTTGGTCGGCGAAGCCAACGATTATCTAGCGAAGGGGCTTTCTGGCGGCCGCGTCGTGGTGCAAACGCCTCCGCAGGCCCGCTTTGATCCCAAGGAAAACGTGATCGCCGGGAATACCTTGCTGTATGGCGCGACTTCCGGCGAAGTGTTTGTACATGGCCTGGTCGGTGAACGATTTGCCGTTCGCAATAGCGGCGCTGTTGCCGTGGTCGAAGGCGTCGGCGACCACGCCTGCGAGTACATGACCGGTGGGATGGTCGTCGTGATTGGTCGGACCGGACGAAATTTCGCGGCTGGAATGAGCGGCGGCATTGCCTACGTGCTCGACGAACACCATTTGTTCGACACGTTGTGCAATCTGGATATGGTCGATCTAGAATCGATCTACCATGGCGATGACCAACATACCGTCCGCGATCTGCTTCGCCGCCATTGGGAATGGACTGGCAGCGCGGAAGCCCGGCGAATTCTCGATAACTGGCAGGCGATGGCCGGGAAGTTCGTCAAAGTTGTGCCCCTCGACTACCGCAAGGCTTTGGACCGCTTACGGCAGCACGAAGAGGTGCGAACGGATCAGGTGCTGGCCACCGAAGAAGTGTTCCAACAGAACAGGGAATAGGAGAGGCCGAATGGGCAGTCCCACCGGTTTTTTACAGTATCCGCGCGAAGATGCCGAACATCGACCCATTGCCGAGCGCATCCGCGACTGGCATGAGATCGACCGGCCGTTGGTGAGTCGGGCGCTGGCTCAACAAGCAGCCCGGTGCATTGACTGCGCGATTCCGTATTGCCATGGCATCGGTTGCCCAGTGAAGAACCGCATTCCTGAGTTCAACGACTTGGCCTTTCGTGGCCGCTGGCGCGAGGCGTCCGACAACCTTCATTCGACAAACAACTTTCCTGAATTCACCGGCCGGATCTGCCCTGCCCCTTGCGAGGCCGCCTGCACTCTGGCGGTGAACGATGAGCCCGTCAATATCAGGCAGATTGAACTGCAGATTGTCGAGCGTGCGTTCGCCGAGGGCTGGATCGTGCCGTTCCCGGCTGAAGTGCAGACCGGTCAAAAAGTGGCCATTGTTGGATCCGGTCCTGCTGGTTTGGCTGCCGCCCAACAACTCGCCCGCCAGGGGCATGAAGTGATTGTCTTTGAGAAGGCCGATCGCCCGGGCGGTCTGCTGCGGTTCGGTATCCCCGACTTCAAACTCGAAAAAAACGTCCTCGATCGCCGCCTCGAGCAAATGACGGCCGAAGGCGTTCGCTTCGAATGCGGGGCAAATGTCGGCCAATCACCGTCAGGGAAGGACCTTCGTAGCCGCTTCGATGCGGTGGTCTTGTGCATGGGGGCCGGCCAGGCCCGCGAATTGCGAGTCCCCGGTGCGGAGTTGGATGGCGTTCGTCTGGCTGTGGACTACCTCTCACGACAGAATCGCCAAGTGGCCGAAGACGCACCGGATGATCTTTCGCCGGACTGGAACGCCAAGGACAAGCACGCGGTCGTCATTGGCGGCGGAGATACTGGCAGCGATTGTGTCGGCACAGCTATTCGTCAGGGTGCTCGATCTGTAACGCAACTGGAGATTTTGCCCAAACCGCCTCGCGACTGCAATCCGGAGACGCCGTGGCCAATGTGGCCGAAAATCATGCGCACTTCAACATCCCAGGAAGAGGGCTGCCAGCGCCGTTGGAGCACATCAACATTAGAAGTCCTCGGCACGGCAGGCCGTGTGACCGGTTTGCGGGCGTGTGAGATCGAGTGGGCAAATGGCCCTAAAGGCTGGCAGATGAGAGCGATTCCGGGCACCGAAGCCATCTTGCCGGCGGACTTGGTGCTGATCGCGATGGGCTTCTTGCATGTGGCCCACGAGGGGGTGGTTTCCGAGTTGGGCCTGCAACTCGACGGACGCGGCAATCTTCTTGCGCGCCAAAGCATGACCAACTTGCCTGGTGTCTTCGCCGCAGGCGACGCCGTCCAAGGGGCATCGCTCATTGTGCACGCGATTAACCAAGGGCGTCGATCCGCGGCGGCCTGCCATCACTGGCTCAAAGAACATCGTTGAGCCTTAGTTGCCGCGGCGTCCACGTCCATTTCTGGTGATTATTCTTCGGACGAGGGGCCTTCGAAGGTTTTGCAACTTCGCTCGTCGGGCTACCTTCGCCCGAGGCTCCTTGGCAGTGGAAACTTCCAAATCGCGACCTTCCGCCAGCCTAGGGGCTTGCCCTGACCGCGTCTGCGGAGAACACTTATTTATACCCCGGTCATCTTGCTCGACAGGCAAGTCTATGCCTCATGTATCTGGTACTCCACTGGCCGACGCTGGCGAGGCAGCATCTGCTATATTTAATCCTCATCAAGCACTGAAAAAGTGCTTCGGCAACAATGAGATTTTGCAGGAAATGGTGCAGTGCTTTTTGGAGGAGGTAGACTCTGAATTGGCGTCGATGCAGACAGCGTTACAAAGAGGCAATTTGGCCGAAGTGGGAAAAACCGGACACCGACTCAAAGGAACCGCGGTTTATCTGGCCGCCGATGCATTGACCGCCGCGGCAACTCGCGTCGAACAGATGGAAGCGCTTCCACGCGATGAAATTGACGCCCCGGCAGCCGTGATGGCGCTTGCATACGAGTGTCGAACCTTGGCATTGGCTTTGGCCAGATGGCGTTCCTCACCTGGATCTTAATGCCACGTCTAACGCATCGCCGTCCTTTGATCACGCCCCTCATCGTGTTTCTTCTAAACGGGGTCAACCCCCTCCCAACCGCGCGAGACACGACTGCGTCATGGCGAAAGCGGCCGTGTACAAAGATTCCCGACCGATTGGAGAAAGTTTGGCCTTCACGAGTCTTTCGGTTTTCCTCGGCCTTGTTGAGACATTCTTAACGGTCAACTCGTCATGTTCGCTTTAAGCAACAAAGGTCGGTTAGGTAGTCCGTACCGGATCGTCGCCGCGCTGGCCGGAATTGCCGTCATGTGCATCGGTGGTGCCTATCTGATTGGCTGGCTGGCGGGGGTGATCGGTCCATTCGGAGCCAGCCGAATCACACCGAAAACCAACGCAGCACTGTGCCTCCTGCTACTCGGCTGCGGCGTGGTTTTAGTCACCTTCGAAAATCGCTACCGTCGGGCAGTCGCTAGCCTTGCAGCCATACCGCTGCTGGTTGGGGGACTAACACTCATCGAGAACCTTATCAACTTGAACTTGGAGATTGACCAGTTGCTGGCAACGGAACCGCCTGGATCGCTCGGCATGCCGGCGCCGAACCGGATGGGAACGCCGGCTTCCCTTGGAATCGCGTTGACCGCCGCGGCTCTCCTATTGTCGACGCTGCGACGACCGAAAGCAATGTATTGGGCACAATCAATGGGATTCGCCGTCTGCTTGACGGGGTTGTTGGGCACGGTCGGCTATCTCTACGGAGTGCGAGAACTGTTCGGGATTGCTCGGTTCACTGCGATCGCCTGGCCGACGGCCGTTTCGCTACTAATGCTCGGGTTGGGAGTTCTCTGCGCTTCTCCCGATGACGGTTGGATGGCGAGGATCTCGGCGCGCGACGCCGGAGGTATGATGGTCCGCCGGTTGATGTTACCCGTGATAGCCGTACCCCTGGTGTTCGGCTGGCTCCGATTGTTTGGAGAGGGCCGGGGTTGGTTCGACACTTCGATGGGAACGGCGCTATTGATTGTCTCCTTTATCGTAGCCTTCTCCGCGCTGATTCTCGGCGTAGCCGGCCAGATTAGCCGGCTATCCTCGACAATCGCAAGTGTCGCGCGTTTCCCAACCGAGAACCCCGACCCTGTCCTTCGCTTGACCGCTGATGGCCATGTGCTTTACGTCAATCCGGCTGGCGCCGCCTTACTAACCCTTCACGGCTGGCAATCCGGAAACCAGCTTCCCTCTGAACTTCTCGAACCGGCAACCAAGGCGTTGCACCGCGGAGAGGTGGCTGTGTTTCATTTCACTTGCCAGGATCAGCGGGTCTACCAGTTTACCTCCGTGCCCGTTGTCGGGACCGATTACGTCAATCTCTACGGGCGCGACATCACGGAAATCCGTCGCGCTGAAGAAGCACTTCGCGAGCATCAGCAGCGGTTGCAGGCAACCTTCCATAATGCCGGGGTGGGAATCTGTGAGATTGGCCCGGGCAGTCGCTTGATCGATGTCAACGACCGACTGTGCAGAATCCTCGATTACCCTCGGGACCAACTCTTGGGCAAGACCGTCGAGGAGTTGACCGCCCCAGAAGACTTGCCCTCCACCGTCGAACTAAGTAGCGCCCTCGTCGAGGGGCGACGCGAACGTATCCGCTATGAGAAGCGTTACTTGAAGCGAGATGGCACGCCCATTTGGGTCGGTGTCACCGTTTCCGCTGTGCGAGATCAGTTGGGACGCTGGTTGCGATCCGTAGCCGTGATTGAGGACATCTCCAAGCGCAAGCAGGCCGAAGCCGCCCTGCAAGCAAGCGAAGAGAAGTTTCGGGCGGTATTTGAACAAGCCGCCATCGGGATGGGACGGGTTCGATTTACCGACGCCCGGTGGATCGACGTCAACGGGGCCTTCTGCCAGATGCTCGGCTACTCGGTCGACGAATTCCTGGTGACGCCGTGGCCGCAAATTACCCATCCCGATGACGTGGACCTCGATTTCATTCCCTTCCGCCGCATGGCGAATGGGGAAATCGACAGTTACACCGTGGAGAAACGCTTTCTCCACAAACAAGGGCATCACGTTTGGGCGAGCCTGACGCTGTCGCTTGTTCGCGACGCCCGAGGAAGCCCTGACTACGAAATCGCCATTATTGAGGACATTACTGACCGAAAACGTGCCGAAGACGAACTGGCCGCCGCGAAACATTCGGCCGAGAACGCAAAAGCGATCGCGGAGCAGGCCAATCGCTCGAAGGATCACTTCCTGGCGGTCCTGAGTCACGAACTCCGGACACCGCTCACGCCTGTGACCATGGCCATAGCAATGCTTCAAGACCGCCAGGACCTGGACCATGCCGTGCGGGACACTCTCGAGATGATCCGACGCAACGTTGAGTTGGAAGCGCAGCTTATCGATGACTTGTTGGATGTCTCTCGCATCGCTCGCGGGAAGATCGATTTGAGTCGGCAACCGATCGAGTTATGCACAGTAATCCATCGGGCCATCGAGGTCTGTATGCCCGATATCCAGACGCGACGGCTGGAATTCGGCCTGGACTTGGGCCCGGAAGCGCCATACTGGATCGACGCCGATCCTCCACGATTGCAGCAGGTATTTTGGAATCTCCTGAAGAATGCAATCAAATTCACTCCTCCTGGTGGCTGCGTTGGCATTCGCTGTCGTCCGAACGGAGGCTACGTAACAGTGGAGGTCGCCGACAGTGGTATCGGACTGGATCCGGAATCGCTTTCGCGAGTGTTCAACGCCTTCGAACAAGTCGAACGCTCCATTACCCGTCAATTTGGAGGATTGGGGCTCGGGCTGGCCATCAGCAAGGCCCTCGTGGAGTTGCACGGTGGGATGATCGAAGCCAGTAGCTCGGGCCGGGGCAAGGGGGCAACCTTTCGCGTCCAGTTGCCGAAGCGCGCACCTGTCGCACGCCAAGCAGCAACTCCCCTGACCGCGGGCCCGCGCCGCGAGGTGCCTCCCTTGCGGATTCTTCTTGTCGAGGATCACGGGGTCACCGCGAAGATGATGCGAATGGTGTTGGCTGGCGAAGGCCACACGGTGGAAACAGTCTCCGACGTATCGGCTGCCCTCGAAATCGCCGAGCATAAGAGGTTTGATCTCCTCTTAAGCGACCTGGGATTGCCGGACGGCAGCGGTCATGAATTGCTGCGCGCACTCCGGCAAAGAGGACACCGCTTCCCGGCCGTCGCCCTGAGTGGCTATGGTCGGGAAGAAGACATCCAGCGGAGCTGCGACGCCGGTTTTGCCGCGCACCTGACCAAGCCGGCTTCTCGCGAAGCCGTGTTGGAGACGATTGCCGCCGTCGCCGGTAAATCCCCTTCCGCGGCATGACGGAGTGAGGCCCGTCAGCCGGCGATCGTCGCTTCAGTCCTCATGCAGGACCAACCCGTGCGGCGGAAACGATAGAAAACACAGCCTGCCAGAATCATCACAATCCCGGCGATGCAGTACGCCAAGAGATGGGTGTAACAGGCGGCGTAGAAGAGCAATTTGCCGTACTCGGCGAAGATCACCTCAAAGCCCCACTGGTCACGCCACCAACCGTCCACGTCGAATCGATCGATCGGCGCGGCAACGAACGAAACCCGCTCGGCCGCGCTGCCCAGGGCGTGTCGAAACGCCATGCGGGTACGTCGGGTATGGAGATCGGTGGTAACCACAAGGGCTCGGACGTCAGACTTATCGCCCAGGTAGCCCGCCAGCAACTGAGCCTCCTCATAAGTTGTGTCAGCGGCGCCGGGCAAAATCGTAATCGCGTCGGCCGGTACGCCCCGTTTGAGAAGCACTTGGCGGCTCGTTTCCTGAGACGATGGGATGATGCCGTCCTCCACGGCGGGCGATGGCTTGATTTCGGCCAGCAACACTTTTTTCGCATATCCAGCCCGCACCAAGGCCGCCGCTGCAAACGGCCGGTGATCTTCACCACCAGCAAGCACCATTACGACCTCGGCAGGCTCGGGACTCTCACCAACGTCGAGCCAAGCGGCCATGCCATGCAGCAGCACCGAGGCCCGAACGGTGACCAGACAGGCGACTAATCCCGCTGCCGTGACCAAACTCCATGCAATCTTGAGGCGAGCCGCTGTCATTCTCTTGCACCGAATCCCGCCAGAAAACGCTGCTCATACTCGGCCGCGTTCTCCTGTGAAGGGCGATTGGCTGATCCGCCCAAGAAAATGCTGTGAAATCGCAATAAGCAGCCGAACCCAAATTCTCGATTGCCACATCGAGATGTCCACCAATTTGACTCATTAAACCGGCGATCAACGAGTGACCGCACCCGCACCCTTTGCACCTTTTCGCCGCCAAGAACTCGCTCGAGCACTCGCCGCATGTGTGCGCTGCGGAATTGCTGACAGAGCAACCCACATGTTACGTCGTGGTGTTCCGCTAGCCAACGGTCGAGAACACGCGCAATGGCCCAGTCCTCCTGCCAGTCGCTGCGAATCGCGTGGATTGCCGGTCGAGGCACCCCGCGGGCGACCAACGCCTCAACCCCAAGGACCTCGAGCGAAGGCCGTATGCCGATTTGCGCCAGCCGATTCGGCGGCGGGCTGATCAGCAAGATCCGCCGAGACGGACCGTCGTGATACCATTGCGCCGCCTGCTCGAAGCAGCGATCAGCGTCTGGATCACAGACACATAGCCACTCCACCTCGCCACGCTCGTCCAAGATGAGGAGATTGGCTGCGGATCGCAAGATCGTAGCGTGGATCAGCCAAACGACGGCCAGCATTGCTGCGACCGCCGCAGCCGCCAAGAGGCGGCGATTCGAAATATGCGGCGAGACCGGCACGCTTAACTAGGCAATAGGCTTAACAGATACTGACCATAGCTACTGTTAATGCTATGCGCCAACTTTTCGAGTTGTGCCGCCGTGATGAAGCCTTTGTGATAAGCGACTTCTTCAATGCAGGCGATCTTCAACCCCTGCCGTTCCTCAATCGTGCGAACGAAGTCAGCCGCCTGGAGCAGGGAAGTCTCCGTGCCAGTATCCAACCAGGCGAAGCCACGTCCCAGCAGTTCAACATGCAGTTGGCCCTGTTCGAGGTACGTCCGATTTACGTCCGTGATCTCCAACTCGCCCCGTGCGGACGGCTTCAATGACGCGGCAATGTCCACGACTTGGTTGTCATAGAAGTACAAGCCCGTTACCGCGTAATTCGACCGGGGCTGCTTCGGCTTTTCTTCGATGGAAACCGCCTTACCTTCTGAGTCGAACTCGACGATCCCGTACCGCTGCGGATCTCGAACGCGATAGGCAAAGTTCGTAGCTCCGACGTCTCTTGCGACGGCTCGCTCCAAAGCCACGGGAAAACCCTGACCATAAAAGATGTTGTCGCCGAGGATCAGCGAGACTTGGTCCTTGCCGACGAAAGAACGGCCAATGATGAATGCCTGCGCGAGCCCTTTCGGCTCGGGCTGGACGGCGTAGGAGATCGATATTCCGATCTGGCTGCCGTCTCCCAACAACCGCTCGTAGCCACAGATGTCCTGCGGCGTCGAGATCAGCAGAATGTCGCGGATCCCCGCCAGCATCAAGACTGACAGCGGATAGTACACCATCGGCTTGTCATAAACTGGCAAGAGTTGCTTGCTGATCGCTTGCGTGATCGGATAGAGTCGGGTTCCCGACCCGCCAGCGAGAATAATCCCCTTGCGGCAATGACTTGAATTCTTCACGGCTGTGTCTCCGCAGAAAAGGAGTGCTCCGTACTCTTGCTCGGCCTCTAAGACAGCAGTCCCAACCGCTCGCGCTGATAAGCGCCCGAGGCCACACGCTCAACCCACTGCTTGTTGTGCAGGTACCACTGCACCGTTTGTCGAATTCCGGTACTGAAATCGTGGTCCGGCCTCCATCCCAGTTCCCGTTGAACCCTGGTGGAATCGATGGCATAACGCCGGTCGTGTCCGGGGCGATCAGTGACGAAAGTGATTAGGGATTCGCATGGAGCATGCGGCAGCATCGGGCATAACTCGTCCACGGTTTGGCAAATCGCCCTTACCACGTCGATGTTCGTTTGTTCGCAACTGCCACCGACATTGTAGGTTTCCCCGACCGCACCGCCTTGCAACACGCGCAGCAGGGCCCGGCAATGGTCCTCCACGAAGAGCCAGTCCCGAATATTCTTCCCGTCACCGTACACGGGCAAGGGCTTGCCCTCGATGGCATTGAGAATCATCAAGGGCATCAATTTTTCCGGAAACTGGTATGGCCCGTAATTGTTCGAGCAGTTGGTCACGAGCACCGGCAGGCCATAGGTGCGATGATACGCGCGGGCAAAGTGATCCGCAGCCGCCTTGGAGGCCGAGTACGGCGAGCTAGGATCGTAAGGGCTGTTTTCCGTGAACCTTCCCGTGGGCCCCAGTGACCCATACACCTCGTCCGTGGACACGTGCAATACGCGAAACGCATCGCGGCGCGCCTCAGTCAGTCGTTTCCAATAATGGCGTGCCGAATCCAATACCTGGAACGTCCCCAAGACATTCGTGCGAACAAAATCACCGGGATGATCGATCGATCGATCGACGTGCGACTCGGCGGCAAAGTGCACGATGGCGTCCGGTTGGTGCCGTTCGAGTGCGGCATCCACGGCTTCTCGGTCGGCCACGTCGCCTTGCACGAAGCAGTGTTCTGGATCGCACATCACCGGCTCCAGAGAATCCAGATTGCCAGCGTAGGTTAGCTTATCGAAGGTAACCACGCTCGACAAACGTTCGGCGATGCAAAGCCGCACGAAGCAACTGCCAATGAACCCCGCGCCGCCAGTAACCAGTATCTTAGTCATCATCCCTGCCTGTGGTTCGGCTCTTCATCACACTCTGCGGTGTTGAAGACACAATCGTCGCAACGTCTCCGTGAGATATTCGCGGTCTTCTCCGCCCATTCCCGGGTAGAGTGGCAAACTAATCAACCGCTCCCATTCGCGTGTCGCCACCGGCAGATGCTCTGGCTGCCAACCGAACACCTCCTGATAATACGTGTGCAGGTGTAACGGCCTCCAGTGTACGGAACAACCAATACCCGCCTCCCGCATTTCACACATGAATGTATTGCGGTCGATCGCCAGCCTCTCCAACCGCAATCGAATCGGGAAGAGGTGCCAGGAGTGAATGCGGTTAGTCACTTCTGGCGGCAAGTCAATAGCCTCGAGATCGCACAACGTCGTCCGAAGACATCGAGCCAGCGCCTCGCGTTGTTGCCGCATCTCTTCGGCACGTGCTACCTGATGAATTCCAATTGCCGCCGCCACGTCCGTGAGATTATACTTGTACCCCGGCGCCACGATGCGATAATCCCAGGCGGTATTGCCCGCGTACCGCTTCCAGGCATCATGCGAAAGCCCGTGCAACGACATCAGTCGCATCCGGCCGGCCAAATCATCATCGTCGGTGACAGCCATCCCTCCTTCGCCGGTGGTGATCGTCTTATTAGCGTAGAACGAGAAGCAGGCGACCGCAGAGGTGTCTTCTCCGCAGCGTCGCCAAGGCTCGCTTTCCCGCTTTCGATAGGCAGCCGGATACGCATGAGCCGCGTCTTCAATGACCCAAAGCCCGTGTGAGTCGGCAAACGTCTGAACCTGTTCCATGTCCAACATCAGGCCGCCGACATGAACAGGAATGATCCCCACGACTTCCAACTTAGGATCGAGAGGCGTCCGTCCCGCCCGCAATTCCTTCAGTTTTTGGGCAGCGTCTTCGAGGTCCATGTTCAACGTGACTGGATCGCAGTCGACTAACACCGGTACCGCCCCCTGGTATCGGACCACTTCGGCCGTAGCGGCAAAAGTCATCGTCGGCACCAGAACAGCTTGGCGCGCTCCCAAATTCAAAGCCTCTACAGCCAGATGCAAGGCCGCCGTGCATGAATTCACTGCCACCGCATGCTTCGCCCCCACGCTGGCCGCAAAATCTGCCTCGAACCGCTTCGCACGGGGACCGGTCGTCAACCAACCGGAGCGCAAACACGCGACCACTTCGTCGATTTCGGCCTCAGTGAGCGACGGGCGGAAAAAAGGCAATTCCCGTTTACCGGGATTCTGAGACTCATTCATCTATTGCCTGCTCCTGCTGCAAAGTTTCAACAGCATCCACTGTATGCGACCCAACTAAAGGTGTCAATCAAATGCCGTCGGCAACGCACTAGCGAATTGCGGCGTTAGTATGTCCACCGCGACGTCGGCTCGAGTCATCTGGTCGTATTCGAGGGCAAGGTGAACCTAGTTACGCGAGGCACGCTCCGCCAAGTACTGCCGCGCCTTGACCATTTCGGGTGGGTCCGGGAATTGGCGTCGCCCCAAGGCAATCATGAGGATTACCCAAAGCGTTCGAAACATCACGCGGAGGTCGTATAAGAAATTTGCATCACGCACATACACTAGTTCCAGTGCCAACTTCACCGGCAGCAGTTTTTCAAGGTAATCCTTTTCAGGATCCTCGCGCCCGATCAGTCTCTCCCCGTGCGTGTAGTTGTAAATGCTGCCGGGACTAGCTAACCCTGGTCGGACGGCCAGCGTCTCCCAATCCTGCTCAAAGTAGTGTTGCTCGACAAGCTTTGCGTCCTCAGGACGTGGTCCAACGATCGACATCTCACCTCGCAGCACGTCGTAGAACTGCGGCAATTCGTCGACTTTCAGCTTTCGTAGTAGCGAACCGAAAGGAAACACGCGGCTGTCCTGACAAGCGGTGATCGCGCTGCCCGCCATCGAGCCGTGGAGACGCATGGTGCGGAACTTGTGCATCAAAAAAGGACGAGCGTTCCGTCCTGCTCGTTTGGCCAGATAGAACACTGGCCCCCGGCTCGATAGCCGAATCCCTATCACGGCAACCAAGAACACCGGTGAAAGCACCACCAGGGCAACAACCGATACGATGACATCGAACAACCGCTTCACAAAGTAGTCTCAGATCGGCTTGTAAGGAAGTCTGCTTGGATTGGAGTGTCTCAATTGCAGGGGCATCGACTAACTCCAGAGAAAGTCGCTGCCCGAGTTACGAACTACGCGACGGACCGTCGCAAATACTTCGGCTGCTGGCACACATACTTGACTGCCCCAGTAGGCCGCGCGATGCCGGAGAGACTCGAGCGATCGTGGATGCGGGTATTCCCGCAACTCGCTCTTGTAGCATGCCATAGCCTGAAGCTTACGTTCCAATGTTGAGGAGATGTCGACCCACGTGTCGGGCACGAAGGCTCGCGGAAAAGACCATTCTGTACTGCTGGCAGTTTCGAAAGCGTACATGGTGGCCGGATACTCGGCAATCGGCCGAGTGGCGATGAGGGCCGCCTGAAACAACAGATGGTGGTCTCGATTAGCGTCCCCACCGAACTGGCAGTACACCACTTCGGGCTCAACCTCGCGAATCACCTTTTCAAGCGGCGTAATCAACTCAACCAGGTTAATCGTATCCAGCTTCTGGTCGGGGAAACCCAAGGGATACGCCCGGAAAACGCCCAGTGTCTTGGCTGCCTCCTGGATATGCTCACACTGATTCACGGCCCCGGCGCCATACCGCAGCGACTCACCCTCACAGGCGATAATGACGCTCACTTGGTCGCCACATTCGGCGTGCCGCGCCAAAGTTCCGCCGCATCCGAGCACTTCGTCGTCGGGATGAGCTGCGATCGCCAGTACGTGGCGAGATTTCTGGCTAGACATTGTTCCACACCTTTCCGTTCCACTTCATCTCGGCCAAATCCATACCCTTCAGAATCCTGCCGTCTGGATCTTCAACCTCGAGAATCACAATCGCCCCACGTCCACAAGCCACGACCTGACCACAAGCTTCTGCACTCGGACTTACCATCGGCCCCAACGTGCGCCCCTGCACAGCGTCTTGTGTTAAGTCCACGGGAAATGACGCAGCGTTCCAAATCAGGTACCGCTGGCCTTCCAACCAACTAAACGCGCCCGGATAGGGACGCGTTAGGCCGCGGATGAAGTCGTACACTTCTCGGCCACTTTTCGACCAGTCAATCTGTCCATCTTGTGGGCGCCGTCGTGGTAAGATCGGCTCATCGCTGTAAACTTGCGGTCGCCCTGGACGCTCACCGGCGAGCAGCTTCGGCAGTAATCGCAAAATCATATCGCGATTCGATTCAGCCACCTTCTCGTACACCGTAGCGCAGGTGTCGTACACCGTGATCGGAAATCGGGTCTGATCGATGATCTCGCCAGCATCGACGCTTTCACTCAGCCAGATTAGGGTGTTCCCTCCTTCGTCCTCGCCGCGAAGGATCGCCCAATTTACCGGCGCGCTACCCCGATTATGTGGAAGAAACGAAGCGTGCGCACCGATCATCCCCAGCTTAGCAGTGGCCATCGCCTCCGGACTCACGATCTGACTCCAACCGATCACAAATGCCAGATCGGGCGTCAAGGACCGCAACAATTGGAGGGATGCCGGATCATTAATGTGACGAACCTGGTGCAGCGGAACCTTGTGGCGGCGACACAGATCCTCATAGCGGAATCCCCCGCTCCGCTTGGCCAATGCCTCCTCGGCAAGCGTGATTACGGCTTCGACCGGATAACCGCTTTCGAGGATGGCCGCGAGGGCCGCCTGCCCCTCCTCATGAAAACCGATCCAGACGATGCGAAGACTGGCGGACATTCGTGCCCTTGTCAAGGTTTGGAAGCCAGCTTGCCGTAACGTTTCAGGAACTGCAGAATCCGCTCGGCCCCGCGCTGATCAATCCTACGATGAGTTGGCAAATTTACCACTTCTCGGCTCGCCGCCTCCGCCTCAGGGCATTGTCCCGTATGATAGTCGAGTTTCTCCAAAGGCATATCGGCCGCGTGCAGTGGACATTCAAACCAGGATCCAATTTCCACTCCGTGTCGAAGGGCTCGGTCCAACAATTCCCGCTTGTTGCCAACGCGCACGGGATAACGGAGCAGTGGCATTCCCTGGGCCTTTGTGTCGGCCACTGCGGCAAAGTTCGTTGCAGGCAGCCGTTCTTGATAGAACTTCGTTATCGCCGTGCGATGCTCGATGTTCAAGCCTATTCGAGCCATTTCCTTCATCCCGCGGCGAGCTTGGCTCGGTGCCATGGTCACCAAGTACGATGGCGGCATGGTCCCCAAGTACTCTTCCCTCGTCGAACTGCCGATCATGAGCCCCCACCGACTCAAAAGGCGGTACAGCACGGTGATCGCAGAAACGGATCGAGGCCCGACCAGCAGGTCGAAAGCAGCCAGTTGCATCCGCAGAAATACATTCTCGGTGAAACTGGGTCGCCGACTCTCCTTTTTCAAGATTGCGTCTACCTTGTCGGCAAGGTCCTCATCATTGACCAACAGCATGCCGCCGAGGCCCGTTGAGAAGGGCTTATTCCACTGCCCTGACATAAAGGCAAACTTGCCAAAAGTGCCGCACAACTTCTCCTCAATTCGACTGCCAAAGGCGTGGCAGCAATCTTCCATAACCACGATGCCTCGCGACTCGGCCCATGAGCGGATTCGCGGCACATCGCATGGTATACCGTAGGTGTGCTGAATAACGAGGGCGCGGCAGTCCGCATACTCCGGCCTTTCAAGCAACGCCGGGTTGATATTGTAGGTCGACGGGTCAATGTCGATGTACATTGGCCGGAAACCGGCAAACTGCACCGCCGATGGAACCACCACGCAGGTATAACCGGGCATCAACACCTTCGAGCCGGCAGGCAACCCCAATGCCCGTAAACCTGCATACAGTCCGACACGTCCCTTGGCGAGGAGAAAACACCGTCCACCGCCGAAGAAGGTCTCGATCTGACGCTGAAAGCTCGAAAGGGGGGTATCCGACATGCTTATAGTATCCGTCCGACTGGCCTTGACGGCCGACTCCGTACTAGAACTCTCGCGTAACCGCTGCTGCATCTAACTCGTTCAAAGCGGCGAAACGCTGAACCGCCCTTCCGGCGATGCGTTTCAAGAACGCCGGGCAGGACATGACCGCAGCTACCCACGGTCGATACACGATGTGCAAACCCGTCACTTGGCGCTCAAACCCGAATTTATTGACCAGAAAGTCCTGAAACTGCGTCCGATGTAGAATGCTTCGATACCCGTCGTTCACGTACGCCACACCGCACTCACGCAGATAGAACTCATTCATGGTGTGCACGATCGCGTAGGAACTGTAGGCTTTGAAATAGGCCGGATCCAGTTCGATTACCGCATAAAATGTCTCAGCAGTGCCAAATCGATTAGCTTGTCCGTACCCGACCAGTTCGTCGCCGACGTACACGCCCCAGAAATCGATGATGTCCGAGAACTCGGCGGCGAGCAGCATCTCTCGCGCAAAATCGCCTTCGCCTCGGCTGTGCACCGTCCGGCCCTGGGCCTCGGCATACCTTGCATGCGCGCGGGCATGCACTCCATAGGCATGCTTGGCAAGGTACTCGGCAGCAACCTTGCGGACCACACACTCCTTCAGCCCCCGCCGAATTTCAGACCGTTCCTTTGCGCGCAAGGCACTTAGATCAGTCGGTCTCTTCAGCACGACATAATACCAATTGGATCTTTCTGGAGTGTTTTCAAAGCCGTCTGTGTAGAACAGCAGCAACGCTTTCGAAAATCGCTTGAGCAGATCGCGAGCTTCAGCCAACGAAATTGAACGATCGTGCTGGACTGGCCCGACCGGGACTACGGCACGATTGTGCTCAATCCACAGTGATTTTGCGGCAATCGTTACCGGTGTTCCTTGCCGCCGATAATACTCGGCGAAGCGATAAAGGTAGCCAGCAGTCTCGCCAGCTGCTTCCTGGATCTCGGCAGTCATCGATCGATCCTTACCGCTCGAAGCGTACGTGTCGACCTGCCAATCATCCCTCTAGCTACGGCCAATTGCATTGATACAGGAAGTGAAGATCGCGTCAGAACAAGGCGGCTTCAGTTCTGCAAGCTGCTTCTGCCATTGTCAGGCAGCACGTGCAAGCGTGTCTCCGGTTCGAACTGGCTTTCTGAACACACACAACAGCACCCCCTTACGATAGTATTTTATCGGAGATCGCCCACTATCGTGCGGGATATTCTTGAACGTGGTGACCAAGCGCGTTTCGAAACCCGCTTCGCGTGCCTCTGCTCGCATCTCGTCGGGCGTGAACCAATGCGAAATAAATAGGCGTTCCTTTGTCATCTTGTCACCCGGCTCCATTGACCGCCGGTTTGAGATGAGGCGCAAGATATCGCACACGCGAATGTACACGTAAGCCAGGAAGCTATGGTACATGCTATTGACGTTGACCAGGACGTGCCCCCCGGGCTTCAGGACGCGATAAATCTCCCTCAAAGATCGTAGCCTTTCGGCACGAGGAGTGATATGTCCATAAATGTTGGAAAATAGTGTAACTCCGTGAAACACTTCGTCGGCGTACGGCAACGTTTTCGCCGAGGCCACGTCAAAAGGAATACGCAATCCTGCCTGAGCGCTCCTTTCTCTGGCATGCTCGATTAAGGCTTCGGTGCAGTCAACTCCGCGAACGTTTCGATAGCCGTTGTCGTGAAGGGCAAAAGTCTCTCGCCCATTGCCACAGCCAACTGTAAGGATAGCCCCCGTTTGATCGGGGAGGAACAAATCGAGAATCCGCTGCTCTCCAGTCGCCAACCGCATTTCCCGGTACTTCCAGGCATCGGAAAATTCGCCTGCCGTATACGCGCCCACGACTGTATCTAACCGCTGTATAGTAGCCATACGAAGACCCTCCGCGCGAAGGATATCTTGGCAAGCTTGAAACATCAAGGCCATTTTTTGGGAATGCGCTCGTTCCGCGAAACGACCTGGTTGAAAATCTCGACAATCTGACCGACGAGACGGTCTCGCCCAAACGCCTGGACGACTGCTGCTCGCGATCGTCGCCCCATGACGGCCAGTTCCTCGGGAGACATGCCATAAAATCTGCGCACGGCTACGGCCAGGGCGGCCGGATCCTCCGGAGGACACGCCAAGCCAACGCCACGCGACTCAACCATCTCCGACGCCTCACCGTCGACCGCCGCCAGCACCGGCCGACTTGCCGACATATAACCAAAGACCTTGCTCGGGATGGTAATGGAAAAGAGCGGGGCTCGTGCCAGATGAAGCATTAGTACGTCTGCCAATGCATAGAGCCGCGGCATGTCCTCCGTGGGCCACATCCCGAGAAACTTCACATTTGCCAGCCCGCGGTCCGTCGCCAACGATTTCAGCCGCTCGGTGTCCGGACCGCCGCCGACGAAGACAAACTGAACTCTGGGCAGGTCGGCCAATTTCTCAGCCGCATCGAGTACGACGTCGAGTCTCTGTGGCAGACCAATGCTGCCGGCATACATAATGTTGAATTGACCGTCGAGGCCAAGGCGTTTCGCCAAGTCGCCATTATATTCGACCGGTCGTTGCTCATCTGGATCGATCCAGTTGGACACCACGTGAATGCGTTTAGCGGGTATGCCCTTTTCAATTAGATTCTGTTTGAATCCGTTGGAGACCACGCGCACCGCTGCCGCGCGGCTGTAAACGAACTTCGCCAACCATCCTACGGCGGCCAACACCCTGCTACTCGATACCATCCCCGTCGCCGCCAAGGTTTCCGGCCACATATCGAATACATCGGTCGTGTATGGTACCCGAAGCACTCGGCTGATCGCCCACGCCGCCCAGCCGGCAGTGACGGGCTGAATCGCGTGGACCAGATCAACCCGTCCCGATAGCCACGGCCCGAGCACAGCGGCCGAGGCCGCAAAGGACAGGTAGTTCAGGCTCCGCTTGAGTGCCCCTCGTCCATGATCCGGAAACAACGGCACGCGGATCACCCGCACCCCGTTGATCGTCTCCCGTCGCCAATGCTTGATCCGATAGCCAGGATACAGGTTGCCGGAAGGATAATTGGGAAAACCAGTTAATACCGTTACCTCGTGCCCTAACGCCTGGAGGGTTTCGGCCAGTTCCGGCTCGAGCGTGATGAGCGACTCTGGAGGATAAAACTGGGTGACGATCAGGATCCGCATTTCACCAGTCCGATAGCAATCACGGATAGCCGAGCACAATTTTGGCAACCGTCGTCGAGACATTGGTCGCCAGGTATTCTGGCGGCGGTGTCCAGTTACATGGCCCTGCCAATACGGTGGCCAAAGCCCGTTCAATGGTCGACGGATCGGCCCCCGCCAGCATGTTGCTGCCGCACTCCACCGTCTCAGGCCGTTCGGTAACGTCTCGGATCGTGATGTTCGGGACTCGGAACAGGCAACATTCCTCTTGCACTGTGCCGCTATCGCTGATCACACAGTACGCCTCACGTTCTAAGGCAATGAAGTCGAAGAACCCCAACGGTTCCAGGAACCGCACCGCAGCATTATCGACCGACATCCCAAAAGACAGCATTTTGTTGCGGGTGCGCGGATGCAGACTGCAAATAATCGGCATCTTGTAGCGACAGTGAATCTGCTCGAGGCTAGCGGTCAAATTCCGTAGACGTTCCTCAATGTCAACATTCTCCGCCCGGTGCATGGTGACAAGGAAGTACCCCTTTGACTCCAATCCGAGCGCGTCCAACGCGTTTGAGGCGTCGACTCGATCCTGAAAATGGTTGATGACCTCCAGGATGGGATTCCCGGTGACGAAGATCCTTCGTCCTTCGATTCCCTCGCGAAGCAGATTGGCACGGCTTCGTTCCGTATAAGGCATCAACACGTCGCTGCTGTGATCGATCACGCGGCGGTTGACTTCCTCGGGCACGCGGTCGTCGTAACAACGGTTTCCCGCTTCCATGTGGTAAACGGGAATACCCATCCGCTTCGCCACAAAAGCCGTCAACCCGCTGTTCGTGTCACCTAGAATTAGCAGCCGGTCGGGCCGTTCCTTGGTCAAAACCGGTTCGATGCGGCTGAGAATCTGGCCGACCTGCTCGGAGAAAGTAGCGCCTTGGGCCTCCAAGAAATAGTTCGGCCGACGGACGCCCAGGTCACGAAAGAAGATTTCGTTGAGATTCGGATCGTAATTCTGGCCGGTATGCACGACGATGTGGTCACAAACAGCATCCAGCTTCTCAATGACCCGGCTCAACCGAATAATCTCCGGCCGAGTGCCAAGTACCGTGACAATCCTCATCGCAGCAGCTCTCCTTCGCTGGCGTCGACGTCTTCCAACATCAGCCGCTTCTGTTTCAGCAACGCCCGCGTCTCCTCGAGTGTCATCAGATCGGTTGCCGAACTGTACTCTCCGTCCAGATTGGCAGGATGGTCATCGGCCGACCGCAATTCTGGCAGGATCGGTTGAATGGCGTAGTAGTTGCCGCGATCCACGCTACGATGACGCTCCTCCTCGGAAATGAGAATTTCGTGGACTTTTTCTCCCGGCCGAATGCCTGTGACTTGAATGTCGATCGGCCGATCGCCGATCAGGGCTCGTGCTAGGTCGGTCATCTTCGCGGCAGGAACGCGAGGAATATAGGTTTCACCCCGCTTGCCACCCTGAACAGCGGCGAAGATCGTGTCGACTGCTTGGTCCAAGCTGATCAAAAAGCGAGTCATGTCCTCCGTGGTAATCGTCACCGGCCCGCCACAACGGATTTGTTCGTGGAAAAGCGGGATCACTGAACCGCGCGAGGCGAGCACATTTCCATATCGAACGCAAATGAACCGGGTCTTGGGACAGGTGAGGTTGGCGGTGATGAACACTCGTTCCTGAATCGCCTTGGTCATGCCCATCACATTGACGGGCTTGGCCGCCTTGTCGGTTGATACTCCAACCACCGTGTCGACCGGTAGATGGTTCTCGCGTATCGCGCGAACAATGTTTTCCGGCCCGCAGATATTCGTTTGCACCGCCTCGAACGGGAAGTACTCACAGGTCGGCACTTGCTTCAACGCTGCGGCATTGAACACCACGTCGGCGTCCCGCAGTACGGATGCCACGCTGTGGTAGTCGCGGACGTCACCGATCACGAACTCCAACAATTCATTGAAATTATGGTAGACCACTTCGTCGGTGGAGACACGGCGATGCTTGTACTCCAACCGCATTTCGTGTTGCTTGGCTTCGTCGCGGGAAAACACCACAATCGAATTCGGCTGGCCGATTTCTCCTGTGAGGAGTCGGCGTACCAGCACCTTCCCCAAAGAACCGGTTCCACCGGTCACCACTACTCGCTTGCCCTTCAAATTCACGGTGTCCTCCAATCTTGATAAGGCGTTGGGTCTCGGTGCATTTCCTCGATCATTTCTGGCCAACTTGGCGGCTGAAACCCGGTCGCCTGGCGAAATCGCGAGGAATCTAGGCTTCGATCGCAACGGAAGGTCGTATCGGGCTCGACGGCAATATTCAAACTATAGGTCCGATTTACCAACTTTAACAACTCGTACTTATTGATCGGATCTGACGACACTTGGTACAAGCCGGTCAACCCCGGCTGTCCTTTCAGGACATCCGCGATGATCCGCGTCAGAGCCAAGGTCGTAAATCCACTATAAACCGCACCGCTGAATCCTCGCACCTTGCCGCCACGATTGCTCAGGAACCACTCGATCAGTCCCGTCGCACTGCAAAGCTCCCGGCCGATGATCGAAGTCCGCAAGGTGAGGCAACCAGGCTGATCCACTTCGCCCAGAAATTTGCTACGGCCATACAAATCCTCGGCATCCGAGACATCCGCCTCGCTGTACATCCCTTTCCGACCAGAAAAAACGCAGTCGGTGCTGATGTGGATCAGTCGTGCCCCGCTCGCGCGGCACAAATTGGCCAGACGGTGCGGAAAGAGCGAATTGATCGAAAGGCTAACGATCGGGTCCTTGGCCGCCTTGAGTTGCTTGATAATGCCGATGCAATTGATTACGGCATCGGGCTTCACCTCGGCGACGGCGCGGACAACGCTGTCGAAATCCACGGCGTCGACGCCGCCCAGCGTCCGCTCGGGATCAAAGAGGCCGTAGCGAGCATAGTCACGATACCCGGCTCGAACCGTTGTCCACGTTTCGAAATGCTCGCGGAATCGCTGGCACAACTTGTGGCCCAGCATCCCGGCACCACCCAATAGCAACACACGCATGATTAGTTCCGACCAGTTCCTTGCGAGACGAGAATCACTTCCTCACCCGGTTCCATCCTCGGTTACAGTGGGCGAGCCCTGCCCAACAGTGTATCTGAACGCAGCAAAATCTCAACCGGTGGAGACCCAACGCACTAACCGGTCCATGGGGAATAGCCCGTCCCAGGGCGAATCGTAAAGTCGCATGTTTCCGACCTCGGGGCATCGGGCGGCGCCGCGCCCGGTCAGGGCGTCAGCGAGGGCGTGCCGACTGTCATCCACCGCCAATCCAATCGTCTGCACCTCCTGCGTTACCCACGGCACGACGGAAAACACGTCGGCAACCGGCCGCACAAACAACGTCCGCCCGTAGCATGGCTCAGCAAGCCCCTGGTCCTCCGGAGCATACGCCACCGTCCATGCCAGATCCGCGCCATAGTGAGCTTCGCCGCGCATGTCGTACTCAGTTCTCACCGTAAGCACGCGGGCCGCCTCACTCGGACTCAATTCCATCGGCGGCGATTGAGTTGTGACACGTGCCATTTCCTCGCCCAAAACCGCAGCAAAGTGATCGGGCGCAATCGCTCCGCCGAGTTCCACGAACACCGTATGTGGCGAATTACAGCCCTGCTGGTCGAAAGCCACGCAATCACGGGCGAGGGCTTGAGCCACACGCCGAGCGTCGGCCTCGTTCGACAGTCGCTCCGCACCGATCACCGCAAAAGACGTCTTTGGACCAAACACGATGTCTTCAGTACCAAGTCGTCGCGGCAGTCGCATCACGCTTTCTACAGCCTCTCGCCCCCCCCAAGCAACGCGCACATCGGCAGCTTCCGAAAGGGCGCAGGCCGCCTCGCGATCATCGCGTTCGACGTATATCGCGGCGGTCGCCTCGCTCACCAAAGTCCCGGCGATCCTTTCGCCCTGAGGGTTGACGTACTCAACGTCGGCAAACCCCTGCAACAACTGCGGCAGAAGCCCCGGGGACACATGAGATGCCTTTAGCAGGTTCGCGTTCTTGCACAGCAGCGCCTGCAGCATGGACAGCAGTCCAAGCACCGGCACGTTGCCGGCCACCCAATGCACGACGAGTCCGCGCGGCTGCGCGCGATAATGCGCGGAATCATTTGCACTCCAATGCACGAACCGGTCAAGCGAGTCCGGATACCCTCTCAACGATCGAGCGCAAGTGGTCTCCAGATTGCCGCGTCGCATCCATAGCGGCAGGAATCCTAGTCCATAACGGCGAATAACATTGGCCAAGGGGTGGTTCGCCTTCGTCCACGCCTTCGCCGCCGCGTCGCAAAGACCGATCAAATCGTTCAACGCGATCGATCGCAATGCTTCCTGCCCCGTCTTGAGTCGCTTGAGCAGAGACTCCAATGAGGTAGCGATGGGCGCCTCTTCGACCGTCGCGTCTAACGAAATATGTGGGCCGTCAGCATCGAACAGAAGTCGAATCTTCATCGGTTGCCCTCCGTTACCGACGCCGTTGCCGGGGCATCGGCCGAATACACCTGCGATGGCAGCGTGTCGCCGCAGCCGCGCGGCTCCGCTCGAGCAGCGCGGCCCAACACTTCGAAGCCCCTTTGGACAACCTGCCCATCCTCCGATGGACGTTCCACGATTCGGCCCAAATCGTCCAAGAGGATTGCAATGCCCGGGTAGCTGTTCGGTAGCGGACAAATGAACTCGAGCAAACCTACCTGGCCAAGCGGGGCCACCTGCATCGTCTGCGGATTTCGGACCAAAACTTCGGTATACGTGGGGATTTCGCGGAAACCGTTACCCTCATCGGGATAGATAACGCCCAACTGCTCGGTAAACCCATAGAGATCACGGATGTTCCTCGTCGGAATTCCAAACACGGCCGCCGCTTGGGCGTTCAGTGTCGCCCGGTCCACCGCTTGGTCCTGCAACTTCTTCCAGCCGCCAAAATGCAGCACAAACACATTCTCCGGCAGGTCCAGACAAATTCCCTGTTCGTACAGCGGTCGTACCACGGCCTGATAAAGAAGGTAGGTATAACCCAGGAAACAGAACTGCTGTCCGCCTTTCTTCAACTGGCCAACAGTCGCTAGCAATTGGTCGACATCGAGCGTTGGCATTGCCCCACTCTCGCGCAACACGTAATGCTTGCTCGTTGCGGCCATCAAGTAGCCTCGCATGCCGGCAGCCCGTGCCGAAAGCTCCTGCTCCGCAGCGCGGTCTGGCGTTGGCAACACATCGAGCACGATGAATGGTCGGCGCTGGCCACCCAGCAAATGCGTCATCATCGCGGTCAGGGCTCGCATTTGCCGGTTTCGCGTTACTTGATCAAGGACAATCCGGCTGGGGATTTGCGACGATGTAGCGCTCGATGTCAGTACCCGCACCACTTGATCACCGCCCACTGAACTAAGTTCCACGCGTTTGAAGATCCCGACCGGAAGAAAGGGCAACGACACCATGTCTCGAATCGGCGTACTTGGCCGATAACCTTGCTTGTCGCACCATCGCCGAAACGGAGGGCAATGCTCATAATGGTGCCTCATCGCCTCGTTCACCGCCGCCAACAGCGCCGCCGACTTTGCTTCGGGCTCTACGCCAAACGGCGGCATCGCCAACAGTTCGTCGATGCGAGGACTCATTGCAACGTCTCGACAATCGTTTGCACGTCAGCCTCCGTCGCCCGCACGGGATTGGTGCGGTGGCAAACATCAACAATCGCCGCAGCAGACAACTTCTTGACCCAATCTGGCTCTCGTACGCCGCCCCCGATCAAGTCTGTCAAAGTCCGGGGGACCGGCAGGGAGCCCAACATCTCGTTGATCGCCTCGATCAAGTCACCTGCGGCTGAATACCCAGCATCAAACGCCAGTTGGCGGTACAACTCGGCCGCGCCGTGTTCGGCATTGAATCTCATGGTCGGTAACAACAGCAACGCCAGACAATGGGCATGAGGCGCTTTCAGTACGGAAGCCGCGGCGTGCGAAATCGCGTGCGCCAAGCCCGTCGACGACGCACTTTGACAAGTTCCCGCCACATATGCCGCATCTAACATCGCCTGCCGAGCATCCAAATCTTCCGGGTTTTGAACCACTCTCGGCAGGTGCCTTAAGACGGTGCGGATAGCCGCGGCCGCCAACATCCTGACCATCGGCGTGGCAAGTCGAGAAACGTAAGCTTCAACAGCGTGGGCCAGGGCATCCATCCCAGCACAAGCGGTGAGTTCGGGTGGCAGGCTGGCGGTCAACACCGGATCAAGTATAGCGATGTCCGGTACCAGATGAGATGACACCCAGGGAATCTTCTTGCCTAGCTTCGCATCAGTTAGGACGGCAACCTGAGACGCCTCGGAACCGGCACCCGCGGTGGTTGGAATGGCAATGAACCGAGCTTTGCTTCGGAGCGGCCCAAGGGCCGACGGCCTTTCTCCGTCTAAGTCCAACGTCGGATTCTCGTAATGAGCCCAAGCCAGCTTGGCGGCATCGATTATGGCTCCACCGCCAACCGCGATAATCCAATCGGGCTGATGCTCGCCAGCCACCTGGGAAATCTGCCGTACGCGGTCCGGCGTGGGTTCCAATGATTCCCCTGACCAAACGGCCGTTGCAACGGACGCTTTTTCCAAATGCGTTACAACCGACGTCGACGTACCCGTGCGTTCTGCCGAACGTGCCGCGACCACCAAAGCCCGGCCACCACCGAGCGCGGCCAACCGGCAGAGGCACCCTTTGCCGAGGCACACCTCGCCAGGTTGTAGCAACCGCCGGATGCTGCTCAGGAGCATTGCCTTACGATCCATCCCTGTTCTCCCCACGGCGAAGCAAATGCCGTTGAATTTTGCCCGATGGTGTCTTCGGAATCACGCTTGTCTCCTGCCAAACACGCGGTAGCTTGTACTCCTCCAATCGGTCGCGAACCCACGTGGCCAACTCGGCGTTGGACACACTCTCATTGCTTACAAAGAACGCCTTGACACATTCGCCGGTGATGCCGTTCGGGTCAGGCACACCAATACAGGCCACGTCACGCACTTTCGGATGCTTGCGAAGGGCATCTTCAACTTCTTCGGGATTGACCTTCAAACCGCCGACATTAATAACGTCATTCTTGCGACCGGAAAGATAGAGGCGTCCCATCTGATCCTTATAACCAAGGTCGCCCGTGCGAAGCCAGCCATCGCACAGCGTGCTGGCGGTCAACTGCGGCTGTTTCCAGTACTCCCGCATCACCATGCCGCCGCGCACCGTCAACTCGCCCTGCTCACCCGGCGGCAGTTCACGCCCCTCGGCATCGCGAATCACGATTTCCACGTTGGGGCTCGGCCGTCCAATGGACTTCGGTGCGTCTGCATCGGCATGGTACTCGCAAAATGCCGATCGCGACGCCTCGGTCAGACCATAATGGTGACAGATTCGCGTGTTCGGCAACAATTTCATCAACTTTTGCCGACTTTCCGCTCGCATCGCCGCACTTCCAATCTCAATGTACCGGAGATGAGCTTGAGCCATAGCCAAGCGATCCTTGGTCATTCTCAGTAGCAAGTCAAATCCGGCAGGCACCAGTGCGAGGCCGGTCGCATGTAGTTCCAAAACACGTTTCAGCAGCCTCGCGGCATTGAACATGCCCGGCTCCAAGGCCAACGTGTTGCCGGTTTGCGCCATGCAACGTAAACGCCCCAGACCAAATGAATGACTCAAGGGGAGTGGTACCACTTCCACGTCGTCGCCACAGTTCTGGACAAACGCGTTTATGTTGGTTGCAGCACTCGCGATATTGGCATGGGTCAGAACAACTCCTTTCTTGCGGCCCGTTGTACCACTCGTATAGAGCAGGTCCGCCACATCCTCGGCTCGACACTGTGGATCGAAGTCCCAGTTGCCGTTCGGCAACTCAGGCGATCTCAGATCCTCGATCGGCACTGGCAAAGCCGTATCCACCATGGAGATCGCCAGGGACGCCTCACAATCTCCAACGATCCATTGGGCGCTAGCCGTACGTGTATCGGCATCAATCGGCACAGCAATCGCCCCAACGCTGTGAATCGCGAAGTAGGCGGCCGCCCATTGCGGGCAATTGGGGCCGACAAGTAGCACGCGGTCTCGGCGGCCGACACCACGCGATCGAAGCCGGCCCGCTACCATCGCAATCATTCTGCCAAGCGCACCATAGGAGACCGGCCCACCGGGCGTCACGAACGCAGCCCGCTCGGCATGTCCGTGCACTTGGGCAAGCAGCGAGTGGACAAGCGGCAGACTGTTTATGCTACACACGACTTAGTGAACGCGGCAGGTGCGGATGACCGACCATTCAAGAGAACTCTGCTATTGACTCTGCCTCGCCACGTTCAGGCCGCTTGCTTGCGACCTACAAGTTCGCAGACGGCCCCAAACGAATCAATCGCAACAATTTCATCCATATCCAGTGTAAAACCAAAACGCGATTCCAATTCGCTTATTAGATTCATGTGCCCGACAGAATCCCAGCCGGGCACATCCTGAAAGCTCATCTGGTCTTCGAGAACGAAACTCCCGTCTAACTGCATAACGCTGCGAAACACGTCGGCGACTTCATTTCTCATAAGCGCAATCCCTCGATCTGCAACTCCTGGCCAATAGCGAAGGTGGCTCGCCTGAACTCGGCGCAACCGCACATCCGCATCAATCAGGAAACTCAACAAACGAAACTTGGTTGTTGGCTCGTTTTATCGCCTGTCCGCTAAATATCCCCCAGGGCTCGCTATGCTGGGAGTACGGCAGCACGAGTGTGCCAAACTGAAACAGTGCCAAATGATAACAGTCCTTCGTGTGGATGGCTCCGCGCTGCCAATCTTCGCCATCCCGACTGCTATACAACGAGCAGTGACGTGTCGGCGTGACTCGATTGCGTTCCACGGTGGTGGAAATGACTCGCACGGGGCCAAAGGATGCAGCATACAAGCTGCTTCCCTCCACTGCCTGAAGCCGGCACACCTTCCCGCTCTTCTTGTCCATGCGAACGATGTAATTCTGCTCAACGTCCGTGTCCATGCCGTAGATCAGGCAATCCGGCTCGACAAACATCTGCACTACGCGGCAGTATTGTCCGCCTCGGGCCAGCCATTCGAGATGCCGAAAGTCGCGAGACAGAGACGCAATCCCGGGATGTTCGCCATAGTCGCCCACCAGCACCCAGTAATCCCCAGTGTAAGGATCAAGCTGCACGTTGTGCACGTGAAGAATGCTGCCTGCAGGAAAACGGTAACCCGCCTCAAAACTCTTTCCGCCATCCTCCGAGACGTATATGGCGACCTCTTGGCTGGCCTCAATGTGGCCGTACTCTCCGAAGAGGACGCGATGAGCGTCAACGGCAATATTCAAAGGACGAGATCCTCGCGTGATGGGAAAGGTGCAACGCAGCTCTGATTCCCCCACCCCAGCTCGATAAATCCCGCCACGCGTCACTGCCAGCCGCGTTCCATCATGGAGCACCTGGAACGCCGCAACGTAGAAACGAAGCAATCGGGCGGCCAGTTGCAGATTTGCCGCCCAGGACTTCGCTCCGCGGCACGGCACATAACAGTCCAGTTGCCAACTCCTTCCATGATCATCCGATCGATACACCTCGTAATTGCGAGAGATGTATATCGCGCCGTCCTGGCCGATGAACAACGCCCGCCCCGCACACAGGTGGGTATGAACGATGTTCAACCGAAATTCCTCTTCTCGCTACTTGGGCGAGAGATTGACGATCGTTGCGTGCCCAAATCGCTCTCCCGAACTTACGCCAAGCGTTGCCAATGCTTCCAGACAAGAGACGTCAAAAAGTACGGATAGGACGATCGCCTGTTACGCCGCATCATGTAGTCAAGAACCTCGTCGGCACGCGCCCAGTCTACCCGAACACCTTGGCAACTCCCCTGGTGCAGAATTCCCTCAACGAGCAAGTCGCGAACCACTTTGCGCATGCACAGGCAGAACTTGCTGTATTCAGGCCGGACCATGCGTACCACGCACAAGCGGTCTTCCTCGCCAATTCGCACTAAGTACTTGCGATCGACGAAAAAGTCACGCACTCGCCATTGCTCATCGCGCACATCCTCGGCGACATGGACCAAGGTCATATAACGGCCCAAGGGAATGCCAACACTGACAACGAGGCCATTCTTCTGACAGAAGCGGTAATATCCCGAGTCCACCCCGTGCGCGAGTGGCTTACGGTCATTCAAGTTATCCTGCATCAGTTCGCTGGCGCATGGACCACAGGCAGCCAAGGTATTACGAGGGTGATGACTGCGGAGCACGCCCGGCCGCCGCCAAAACAGTTCGTTGGCCAACCCCACGTCACACGGCGTTCGTCGCGGATCATATCTCTGCGGCCCCCTCTCTTCAGGCGGCTCGGCATCTTCATTCTTTGATTGATAAACGGCATGGCTGGGCATGACCAAAGTGCCGCTTGGACCGACCAACTCCAGAAGGTCATCGACCAACTGAGCCGCAGCAGCCACTAGCCCCCGCCCGGTCTGCGAGTCATCTGAGTCGGACAGTACGAGTCCGCTGACCGACGTATGGGCCATCACCAAGGCACCGTCGACCAAGCCAATTTCGCGGAGATAGGTTTTGAGATCCGTTCTCACGACACGCTGCGCCGGCGGCTGTCGGCCCGCACGCCAACGTTTTGCCGCCGATCGCAACCACGGGACGCTCCAGTACACTTGGCGGCTTAGCCGCTCCCCTGCCAACATCAAGGAGTCAGCTACCGCCGCAACTGGGCGTTGTCGCGTTGACCTAGACTGAGGTGTCGTTCCGGGGCCAATCATCGCCGCGTCTGGACCGTTTTCACCAGGCATTCGTGAAACTGGCGGGCGTTCTCTCGCCAGGACTTCGGGTAACTCTCCATCTGATGGCGACCGGCCCTCACCAATCGTTCCCGTAGCTCGCTATCCGCCATCAGTTGCCGGATCCTCTCCGCCCAGTCAGCAGGGTCCTCGGGCTGGGCATACACGGCTGCCTCGCCGCAAAGGTCGTGGGCATAGGGAAGGTCGGCTACGATTTGCGGCTTCCCCCACTGCATTGCCTCGAGGTGCGCGGAACTCAGTGACTCCAGCAGGCTCGGCATCAGGCAGGCATCGCAGCGTTGATAGAGCGGCCGCAAGTGCTGTTTGCTGATGCTGCCAAACGGCAAGAGGTAGCCGCTGTTAATAAGATCGCGAACACCGGGGCCTAGTTTCGCCAGAAGTTCATCACGAGACACCGTTACGCCAACCCGCGTCCGGACGCCCTCCCGCCGCAGAATCTCCAAGCAAGAGATGAGCATGAGATGATTCTTGTGGGGGTCGCACGCCGCGGCATAGAAAAACGTGAACGCACTGCTGCCTAGCCCACCTTCGAGTAGGCAACTGACAGGCGGCGGCAACGGTTCAAAAGTCACTTCCGCCGTCGTTTCCACGGCTTTTGGAACGACGAAAACAAGCGAAGGTGCCTGTGATATCGCGGACACACATTTCGCCATCAGCGGGGTCTGTGTCACAACCGCATCCGACACGCACAACGACCTACGAAAGAAGAGCCGCAACATCGCGGTGCGGAACTGGCTGTCGGGATGGTAACGAGCCACTTTCCAAGGATAAACCTGATAGGCATTGCGAAGGCTCAGCAATTGAGGAATCCCGCTCCGCCGATACAAACCGATATTGATCGACCAAATCAAGTCGACCTGATGCTCGCGCGCGATCCGGGCCACTCCACCCAACGCCATTCGAAACCGGGTCCACTCCAGGTGCAGTTGCTTCTTCAGCGCAATAATCCGAACATTGGGGATCTCGCCCAGCGTTGTGAGTTCAGAGGACTCCATGCACAGCACGTAATACGTGTCCTCCGGATACTCCTTGGCCAGCGCCTGCACCAGAAATTTCAGGTGCATCAAATAACCGCCAGCGTTAATGTGGTGCAAAAGGACTTTCATCCAATCGCACTCTCATCGGAAAGTAGCGTCACGACGGAAAAGACCTTATTCATAATAACTGGTGCCCGTTCCGGTTGCGACACTTCGCCATCCGTTTCGAACGGCTGGTTCACTCGCTCCGATCGTCTCGCAAAGTATCTGCGCCCCCTCGAGGCAGTTCTGCTTGACTGAGCGAGTCTAGGATTCTAACCAACTTGGCAGGGACACCGGCAACCATGGTATGGGGCGCCACATTACCTGTAACCACGGCACCGGCGCCGACGACGGCACCACGACCCACAGTTACTCCCGGGAGAATGATAGCGCCAGCGCCGATCCATGCTCGATCTTCGATTACGATCGACTGCGTGGCGTGAATTCTCTCATGATGAAGCGTCCCCAGGTCAATTCCACCGGTGAGAATTATGCTTCGATAGGAGAAGCAGACGTCGTCACCAACATCGATGGTCGCCTGATCGCATGGTTGAAAGATTACTTCACGGTTTAGAGTCACTCGGCTTCCAAGCGAAACGTTTTGTGGAGCCGCGATAAAGACTCCTTCACAAATCTCGCATCCCGAGCCCATTTTCCGCAGGAGACATCGGTAGTAGCGGTTTCGAATCCTGCGACGAAGACCTCGCAAGACCCGCGCAACCCAGAAAAGCAGTCTTGCGGTTGTATTCATAAGCCAAGATACCTGCTAAAGATGCGAAGCAAACACTCCTCGTACTGGCGGGGACCGTAAGTCTCGAGGGCGAACGTTCGGCCTGCCAGGCCAAACGACTTCCGCAGTGATTCGTCGGTCAGCAGCTTCTCTAATGCTCGGCCCAATGCATCCGCGTTACGTGGGGGAACCAAGAAACCCCATTTGCCATCATGCAACCACTCTGGAATGCCGCCAATATTGCTGCCGACACATGGCGTTCCGCACGCCATGGCTTCCGGCCCGATCATGCCAAACTGCTCTTTCCAAATGCTGGGAACTGCCAGGACCGCCGCCCGTCGGTAGCACTCCACGAGTGTTGCACGGTCGACGAAGCCGAGAAACTCCACTTCTGTCGCCAGGTTCTCCTCCGCGACGCGAGCTTGTAGTTTTGCCATCAGTTCTCCACGTCCGGCAAACTGCAGGCGAATCTGCGGTAGACGCTTTCGTAACTGAATGAAAGCCTCCAATAAGACGTCGGGACCTTTGACATCGGCAAGAGTCCCGACAAATAGGATCACCGGCGGTTTGGAACGCTCATGCGGACGAATGTCACAAAACTCGTGATCGATACCCAACGGCGTGTATTCGCAGTTTGCCAGACCGTTCGCCTGCATCGCATCGAGCAACTGTCTGCTCGGACATAGGAATTGACTGACGACTCTCTTGGCGAGACAGATCACTCGTCGATTGAACTGATAAATCGCGGGAAGCCGGCGTAGGGGCACGCAGCCACGAGTCCAGCATTTTGCCCCAACGCCCAGTTCACAGTCGTCGCTATTTCGGCGGAGACATCCCCAACCCGTCGCGCAGAACATGCCTGGGCCGTGCAGTGTCTGGACAACGGGCCATCCTCGAAGTTGGCCGTAGACGCTCAACGGGTATTTCGAGATCAAGTGGAGGTGTATCAAGTGCGGTTGCACCTTGTCTAGCGTTCGGCGAAGTGCCCGCGACGCTGCTGGACAAACCAAGAACTTCTTGATCCGACACAAGGCCCAAGACGGGTCCTCGATATGGAAGAAATCTCGCTCGCTTGAGTTTTCCGGCCGCACCGATGCGTGGGAGAACGTAAAAACATCAAAACCGCGAGATTCCAGAAACCTCCGCTCCAATTGAAAGACCGCATCTCCACCTCCACCGAAGTGGATGTGGTCGTTCACCAGCAGCACCCGTTTTGCCGTCATAATGCAGTTCTCTTCAAACGGCTTTGCCTACTGGATCAACAACTGGCTTTGTCGCCAGAACCAAAAGGATCACGATGTACGTGTTGTAATTCTCCGTGCCAAACCCCTGCCAAAACACCTGCCCTCCCCATCCAACAATCATCAGGGCCGCAAAAAAAACTCCGACGCCAATCGCCAAGGTCTTGTCTTCAATATCGGAACGTAGGGCCACTCGGATCAGGTCTCGAACGCAATAGTACAGGAATCGGAAGAACAAGATGAAGGCGACGATACCTCCTTGCTCAAACGGGAAAAGGTAGATGTTGTGAATTCCGTAACCGCAGCGATAGACGAGTTCGCCGCCCTGAATCTGTGGTACGGCATAGAAGCCGCCACCAAGGAATGGAAGCAACCAGCCCTGCCAGGCATAACGCTTGGGATACTCCGGACTTAAGTAAGAGTCTTCGCTGACGGTCGTGCGCCCCGCAAAAGAATCCTCACCACCCTTCTCTTCCAATCGCACGAGCCGCGCCACGGAAACAGACCACTCCGCCAACGTGTCCGTGCTTGGAAGGTGAATCACCCCAGCCAATACAAGCACCAATCCAAGCAATCCCAGCGACAGATAGAATAAACGCATCGTTCGAATCGCAAAAAACGCGATGGTGAATACAAGCACCACGGCCACAAGTCCCGCTCGCGAACCGCAGACCAAAGCCGGCCAACTGACGAACACGGCGGTGACGAACAGTGGCCAACGCCAGACAGTTCGCCTGCTGAAGCCAGCAAGCGCCAAGGCCATCGCGGCCGCTAGTGGACAAAATGAGCCGATATGGAAGTAGTTCGCTCCGAGAGGACCAAGCACTGCACCGGCCGGTGAAAACTTAACCATCTCATCCGTGATCTGCCGTTCCCAGCCGCCGCTGCGATATTCAGGGATCGCGTACAAGCCGACGATAATTCCTCCCAAGACCACACAGTAGCAAATGATTCGCTTTCTCTTGGCATCCAGCGGCACACAAGCGGCCATGAAGATCGCAATCAACCCCAGCCCGAAGCGATAGACATAGAACAACGAAAACTTCCCACCTTCGTCCCAGTCGAGCCAGAGCAGGGTCCAAACGACGGAGCAGAACCCAAACCAGATTATCAAGTAAGCCCACGTGCGAAACACCGGCGGAAACCGTGGCGGTTTACGAAGGCCGGGAAGAACCGTGGCAATCCCCATAAACGTGACTACGTCGAACAATCGCGGGTTAACGCGGTCATAAGAAGTGAGAAATGCCAACGGCAGTTCGTAGCAAAACGATAGCACCAACAGGCACAGCCAAACAAAATGCCAAGTACTGCCTAGCGTCGGAGCGACTCGATGTGAAGCCGCACCTCGCTCCAAGGTCATTTGCTGCCTAAATGGATTTTCAACCATCGAAATCCTTGCTCGAGCCAGTCGTGGAGCCCCAACCCCATCGACGTATAATTTACGCCCAGCCTCGTTCCAAAGCGCTCGTCAGCGCTGCCCCCCAAGTCTTTTCCCAAGTGAATCGCTCGCAAACGACGCACCGAGCCCTCTTCCCCATCCGGCGACAATGATCCTGATTGTCGGCAAGCGACCGCAACGCCTCGGCCAAGGCGTGTCCGTCCCTGGGGCGGAAACTCAAGCCGGTTTCACCGTGGTCGACGACTTCCCGATTCGCCGGATAGTCTGGCAGAACCGTTGGCAGTTCAGCCGCCATGTACTCCTGGACTTTGATTGGACAAATGATGTCAGTCGAGCCAGGCAAGACTGCCACATCCAGCGCAGCCAGAACGCCTGGCACTTCGCTCTCCGGAATGCGAGGCTTCATCATAAATCCGTCGTACTCCAACAGCCCGAGTTTTTCCGCCACTCGTCGCGTCTCAAAGTACTCCGTTCCATTCCCAATCATCAGAATCTTAATTTTGCGTTGCCCCTGAACCCGCAATAAATCGGCCGCGAGCACCAGCCGAACCGTGTCGTGGTAAAATTGGTAACCGCCTAGATAGCCCGCCAACACCTCATCGTCGGCAATCCCCAGTTTGCTGCGAGTCGCTCGTCGCACTGCTTCATCGCGTCGAAACAGCCCTGGGTCGACCGCGTTGTGAGCAACAATAATTTTCTCTCGATCAACCCCATCGGCTGCCAGTTGGTCGCGTAGAACCCCGGATTCCACCACCAAGCTATCGGATGACTGGTTCTTGCGATTCTCGGCTGCCACCGCGCGACCGTGATACAGCGAAAGGCGATATTCTATTAGATGGTCCTTCCACTCCAGCACGTATGGCAGTCCTCGTTCGCGGGCTACAACCAATCCCGCGTCATGAAGCCGACTTGATCGTTCCCAAATCAGATCAAACGGTTGTAATTCGGTTACTTTTCGCAGATGATCAATACACTGACAATTGTGTTCGATGTCGCGGCGCTCAGAAATCGTGTTCGCCATCGGCGCCAAGAGCGACGTTCGGCGGTACCATGGAAGTCGTTCGCCAGAAGCACGAGGAGGTGCTCCCGTTCCATTCAGCCCACCCGGTAAGTCGCCACCATACACCAGTTCGACGTTGTGTCCTTGCTTCCGCCAACAGTTGACAATCGCCGGTATCTTTCGCGGCGGAGCGGCCGTCGAAAAGCTACGACCGCTCGAGAAATAGAGAACTCGGGCTGTTGACAAGCCGCTCATCGCGTATCCTTTGCCGAACCGACGGCCAGTATCTCGGCGATTCGTTCAGCCGCATGCCCGTCCCAAAGGGCCGGGCACCGTCCCTGTTTGTACCTTCCGTTCAAAACAGCTTTCAATTCGCTTCGTAGTCGTTCCGAATTACTGCCCACAAGCGTGCTCGTTCCCTCCTCAACGGTAATCGGGCGTTCCGTATTAGGCCGCATGGTCAAACAGGGAATGTTTAAGGCTGTCGACTCTTCCTGAAGCCCGCCTGAATCAGTAACAATGACCTTCGCTTGAGAGGTAAGTGCCAGGAAGTCGAGATATCCAAGGGGCTCTAGCAACAACATCCCCTTACCCGCCAATCGATCCGTCATACCAAACTGTTCTATTCGTTTCCGCGTGCGAGGATGAATCGGAAACGCCACGGGCAACTCCCGGGAAATCTCGCACAGCACATCGAGAAGCGGCCCAAGCGATTCAGGCGTATCAACGTTGGCCGGTCGGTGCATAGTGACCACGCCGTACTCGCCCGGCGTCAATCCGTGCCGAGACAACAGGCCCAATTCCCGCGATTGCGGCAATAGTCGAAACAGCGTGTCGATCATCACGTTCCCGGCCAAATGCACGTGCTCGCGGGGATGCCCTTCTCGCAAAAGGTTCTCCACGCCGGAAGGCTCCGTGACAAAGAGCATGTCCGCCACAGCGTCTGTCACAATGCGATTGATTTCCTCGGGCATCGAACGGTCGAAACTTCGCAGACCGGCTTCGACGTGTGCCACGGGAATCTCCAATTTGACCGCCGCCAACGCCGCTGCCATGGTGGAATTGACGTCGCCAACGACAATCAGGCGATCATAGCCGCCCTGCTGCAGCACCTCCTCCACACGCTCCAAAATCCTGGCCGTTTGCGCCCCATGGCTCCCCGAGCCAACCTCCAAGCGAAGATCGGGTTCACGAATGCCCAGATGTCTGAAAAACACTTCCGACAGATTCTCGTCGTAGTGTTGGCCGGTATGAATCAAATCGGTCTGCACGTACGGATGCTGCTCCAGCGCGCGCAACAAAGGCGCCATCTTCATGAAGTTTGGCCGCGCGCCCACAACTGCCGCAAAACGCATACTCTACTTCCGATCTAATATCAGTTTAAAGGACGCTTTCCAGTTACCACACATCCGTCGTTGCCACAGTTGGACACGTGCCGATTCATCAGGTCGACGGCGCCAAGTTGAATCGAAGCCCGTTGAGGCACTGCAGAAGGCTCCAGGAGATCGGATACGGGCGAACAGCCACCTTTCTGGACTGCTCAGCAAATTGCCGAAACCGGCTGACAATTTTGCGAAACTCATACTGTCGAGCATGCTCCTGATCAAGCACGGCCAGTGCTTCAAGGTCCGATGGACATGAATGGTATAGCTCGGACAAGATTCCCTTGATGCCCTTCCTCTCTACCCAGTAGGCTCGCGCCTCGCCGCACATGCCAAAAGGCAAGTCGTGGAGAAATCCGTAACACACCGGTTCGGCAGCGTTCGCCACCGCAACGATCGATGGTATTCCGTGCATGGCAGCTTCAATCGCCGCAGTGCCCATGCCGAGAAATGCGCTGGCATTGTCAAGAGCATGCTTCATTTCTGAATACGGCAGTTCCCCATGCCAGGTAACGTAACCTTCGACACCGTTATCCTTGACCCCGTTCAGAAACTTTTCGACGTCGTTCCTCACACCTCCGCCGTACACATCCCAAGATACTTCGTATCCCTCGTCGCGCAACTCACGCACAACTCGCGGCATCGTGAAGTTGTACGTCTTCATGATGCCGTCAATTCGACCGATGGACACCATTCGGAACGGCCTTAGTCGTGTGCGACAAGTATTGGCAGGAGCTTTGATTGGCAGCGGAACCACTCGGGCGTCCGACAGTCGCCGGTTTACGCTCTCTTCGTGGATCCGGAGCACCGTCTCGCTCATGAAAAACTTGTCAGCGTCGGGCAACCGTTCGTAGAAGTATTTGTCGTGAAACAAGTAGGAATAAAATCGATCTCGGAATCGGGCTTTCACACGCACGTGCTCACTGTCGTTGACGATGTACGACACCAGCCCGGGACGCCTGTCGAAGCAGGACAGGTTCGCTGCTGCCAGGTGCATCGCCACTTTGCCAAAACACACGCAAATGTCTACCTCACGACAATGCTGTCGCAACCAAGCACGAACATTCAGTGGAAACAAGCGACTGCTTCGGTAGCGTTTTGGCATACTCAGTCGCCCGCATCTTTCTGGCAATAATCGGTCGACGCCGTCGGATATCTCGCTGAGAAACAGGGCCTTGGCCGTATCGCCGGCCTCAAGGAGACCTTCGGCAAGTCGCGCCGTCAGCGTCTGCACGCCCCCGATCCTCGCGCCATTGGTATAGACGAACAAATAGTTCATTGGCCCAGACGCGGTGCAAGGCGGGCAATAACGTCCCGCCAAGGATTAATATCGAGCAATCGTTGAAGGAAATACAGACAGGCGATCGAAGCCCCTGCGGTAATCAGAAGGCCCGCCGCATAAGCTTGCCAGGGGGGCAGTTTCAGTGAACAAAAAAGCGTCGCCCCCACCGCCACCGCCGAAGGCACGATCAGCAGCAAGGTCTTCCTCGACCAGAGAAAGCCGGTCGTGCGATGACAAATGACCATGATGCCGGGCATATAGATCAAATACATTACAAAGAAGGCGATTCCCATCCCATCCAGGCCCCAAACGTGCATGCATGCGACGATCGAAACCACGTAGAGTATATTGAACAGCAGTTCGGTGAGCATGAACATCCGCGATGCGCCCTTGGCAAGGAGTATGAATCCCATTGGCCAGCAGACGACCCGGAGGGCTACTCCCAATATCTGCCAGCGTATGATGGTCGTTGCCTCGACAAATGCCGGCGAGTAGAAGATGGTCAGAATCCAGGGCGCGAAGACCAACGTTGCCAAAACCCCAGGCAACGCCATCAAAAGGCCCATCTCCGTCTGCTGATTGACCAGTCGATTCATGGCAACATGATCCTTGGCCAATCCTGTTAGACGGGGGTAGAAGTCGGCGCCCATCGCGGAGAGCACTAACCCAACGTAAAGCGATGAGAGCGTTACGGTGGCCGAATAAAGCCCGACCGCCGCTACGTCGAACGATCGAATGATCAACACCCGGGCCAGATAAGCGCTGCCGGCAGTGCACAGGGCCGACGTCATGAACGCGATCCCCATGCCCAGCAATCCACGTGCTTCCTCGGCCATCTCTCGCCATGAAATGGCGATCGCTTTCACGGCCACCTTGCGTGCATACCACCACGACCCAACGGCGGCGAAGACAGACACGGCAACGAGGTACCACGCGATGCCCCGTTCGCCAAATAAATACACGAGCGAAATGCTAGCTACCGCGCCAAGCAACGCGCCGTACACATTGCACTTCGCCAAGTCGCGCAGCCGCCGCAAGCCCTGCAATAAGGCCATCTGCCCTGCCGAAACCGCCGTGAAGAGCAGGCTGACCGCCACAATCGCAATCCCGAAGGCATAGTCCCTGGAGCCAAATGTCGCTTGACTCAGCGGTACGCAAAGTGCGATCCCCACGAGCATTCCGACCAAGCCTGACGCCAAGGATGTGATGCGAAGAGTATCTACAGTTCGCGCAATCCTGTCCTCATCCTCTGATGCGGCTGCCTCCGCAATTTGCCGGACGCCGGAACTGCCGATCCCCATACCACTGATCGTTCCGATCAAGGCAATTGCCGAGGTGTAGAGCCCAGCGATGCCCACTCCGGCCGGACCGAGCAACATCGCGAGGGCCTTCACCTGCACCGCGCCAATGGCAAGACGGATGATCTGCGCACCGCCGACCAGCGAGGTCGACTTGAAAATCTGCCGGTAACTACTGTGAGGCTGGTTGCTCAAGGCGTCAGACTAGAACTGCAGAACTTGTTCACCGCCGCCACCACTTCCTCCGCCTCATGCGGCGAAAGATGCGGCCCCATCGGAAGGCTCAGCACACTGTCTGCCATCACTTCGGCCACCGGCAGTGACGGCCATTGCCGGTCGCAGGCATACGCTTCCGATCGGTGTGGTGGAATCGGATAATGGATCAATGACCCAATTCCCTGATCGGCCAGATGTTTCATCAACTCGTCACGCCGCCCATGCCGCACCACGTATTGATGCCAGACCGGTTTTGCCCAATCGGGCGTCCAGGGGAGCGTCAGGCCCTTTGCCCCGTGGAGTCCCTTTTCATAGACCGCTGCGACGGCCTGACGGCGTTGATTCCACTCGTCGAGCTTTCGTAACTTGACCCGCAAAAAAGCCGCCTGCAGTTCGTCCAAGCGGTTGTTGTAACCTTTGAAGCGGTTGTGGTACTTCTTTTCCGAGCCGTAGTTTCGTAGCAGCCGAACTCGTTCGGCCACTTCAGGATCGTTGGTGGTTACCGCCCCGCCCTCGCCGAATGCGCCGAGGTTTTTGCCGGGATAAAAGCTGTGGGCGGCGGCATGTCCCAGGTTGCCCGTGCGGCGGTCTTTGTACCACGCGCCCTGCGACTGGGCATTATCTTCCAGCACCTTCAACCCGTGCCGCTCGGCAACTTGCAGAATCGGGTCCATGTCGGCGGGCTGGCCGTACAGATGCACCGGCAGAATTGCCTTCGTGCGACTCGTAATCGCCGCTTCCAGCCGTTCGGGATCGAGGTTGAACGTGCGCCCGTCGGGCTCGACGGGAATTGGGTCCGCGCCAACGTAGCTCACCGCCAGCCACGTGGCAATGTAGGTGTTCGACGGCACTAACACCTGGTCGCCGGTCGTCACACCAAGGGCGAGCAAGCCCAGACGCAGCGCATCGAGACCGTTGCTCACACCAACGCAATACTTGCTGCCACAGTACTGCGCGTACTCTTCCTCAAAGGCCCGGGTCTCCTCGCCCAACACGTACCAGCCCGATTCCATGAACCGCCGGTAGGCCGCGTCCAATTCGGCCTTCAACTCCTGATAGGGTGCCCGCATGTCGAGAGCCGGGATCTTCATCCGTTTTCCCTCACGTGGGCCAAGAATTCGTCATAGTCTCGCAAATAATCGCCGGCCTCGTAGCGATGTGAGGCGAACACCATCAGCACCGCGTCCTCCGAGTACTTATACTGAATGCCCCAAGTCTTCGGCGGCAAATACAGTCCGATCCACGGTTGGTCCAAAACAAATTCCTCACGCGCCTTGCCGTCGTCAACGACTACCGCCAGCGAGCCCCTGACGCAGATCAGAAATTGATGGCATTGCTTGTGGGCATGCTCGCCGCGGACCCGCTCGCTGGGTACGTTGTAGACGAAGAACACCCGAGCGGGATTGAACGGCAGATCCTTTTCCCATTCGGCCACGCACAGATCGCCACGCAGGTCTTCCACGTGCTTGAGATTGTAAATCCGGACGCCGGCAACCACCGAGGGCTGGGTGGTCGTCTTCTTATCGGCTTCCAGAGCGTGTTTTGACGGTGTATCGACGTAGCTGACAATCCGGGCCGGATTGCCAATCACCACCGCATGCGGCGGAACATCGCGGGTAACCACCGCACCCGCGCCGACCATCGCCTGGGCACCGATCTTCAAGCCCGGCAGGATCGTGGCGTTCGCCCCGATCGATGCGCCCTTGCAGACCACCGTCTTGGCAAAAGCGGCCGGGTATTGCTTGCTGCGCGGAAACTTGTCATTGGTGAAGGCGACACAGGGGCCAATGAACACATCATCCTGCAATTCCACGCCGTCCCAGAGATGCACGCCGCACTTGATGGTCACGCGATCACCCAGCACCACGTCGTTCTCGACAAAAGTGTGGTCGCAGATATTGCAGTCGCGGCCGATTCGGGCGCCCGGCAAGACATGAGCAAACGCCCACACCCGCGTTCCCTCGCCAATCTGCGCGCCTGGCTCCACCAGGGCCTTCGCGTGTACAAAAACGTCCTTACATGACATGCCAGTTCCCCTCGGTAATTTGGGAAATGGAGCGAGAAGCAGGCTCAGCTTTGGCGCCAAAGCGCGAGTATGGCGCCGTCAGGAACTCGGCGAAGATGGAGTCCCGGCAGAGGCCGATCCGCGACGGCCGCGGAGATTTCATTCCGAAATGTTTTGAAACCTGAATCAGGTTACGCGTCGCTATTCAGAAAACACGCAATGCCGCGTTTCATCTGTGTTGGGAACAGTTACGGAATGGCCGACTCCAGCTTCCCGCCGCTGAAATTGGTAATGTCGTCCATGGTCTCGGGGGCGTAATTCGTGCCGTCGGGATATTGAAGGACGGTGCCGACCGTGGCCGTTACACCGGTGAGGTTGCCATACGTTACGTCGAGACCGGACGAGAAGATTTGCACACCGCGTGGATTGATCCAAGCGCAGATTGGCGGATTCGCTGTCAGGTTCGATTGTCGCATATCCACGGCCGGCCAGACTACGCGATTGTACTGCTTCACGTTGGTGAAGTTGGCCGTCGCATTGGCCCCGTCGGTCGTGTAATTTCCATTCTCCGGTCGGAAGTAAACAATCGGATTGCTGTTCCTGTCGCCTTCGGCACGTGGCGGCCAGTATTGATATGAGCTGACGGTCTTGGAGGTGCCATTGACCGTTACACTAACGGTCCCGGGAGTCGCGCTTAGGCGATTGAGGTCGAAGTCAAAAAAAGGACCGATTCGGCTCGGACTCGTCGTTTCATTTTGGAAAGGATCGGACGGATCGGCACTAAAGCCGATAAACTTCGTATTCGTACTGTCCCTCATCCCGCCCAACCAGAAAACCAACGCAGTTGAAGGATCGAGCGTTGGCGGTACTGTGATGTTCGCTCGCGGGAAGGCCTTCCGAAGATGACGTGCAACGGCAGCAAGGTCCCTTCCGTCGGGTGGATACTCGCCAAACTTTTCTTTGTAAGCCTGGCAGGCCATCTCCAGTTGCTTGAGATCCATCACCACAGCGGCCTCTATTGCACGATTGCGCACAAGAAGCGCACCACCGACCGTCATTCCAGCCAGGACCGTGATGATCGCGATCACGACCAGCAGTTCGACCAGCGTGAAGCCACTTCGCGAACGGCCGTAGACCACAGAAGAACGAGAGCAGACAGGCTTTGATGCCTGACATGGGGAAGCAGAAGCGGAAGACATACTCACACCGCCGACCTTTCGGCAGCCAGGCCGCCAAACGTTTGATTGCCCTTGTTCCGACGAGCGATCACGGCCCGTCTCGGCCCAGACTTCAGCATAGCAAATCGAGCGAAAAACACAAGCTTTGGCCTTCCGGCGGGCGCAGTAACGAACTCAGCGTGAGAACTGTTTAGCGGCCGACGGCACGTCGGCCCCAGCAATCGCCCCACGCCGGCGGCGACCAGATCATTGGCGTTACTTATTTTGACCACAACGGACTTCTGCACCCCGTCGACGATTCTCGCTAACCCTTCAAAAACTTCCCGATGCACGCGACGACCCGCTCCGCCTGGCTGTCCGACAATTCTGGGTAAATCGGCAGGGCAAGGGTTTCTTTGGCCGCCTTTTCGCTGGCCGGAAAATCTCCCTCGCGATGCCCGAGGTAGGCGAAGCACTGCTGCATGTGCAGCGGCACTGGATAGTAAATCTCCGCGCCCACGTTCTGCTCTCTCAGGTGGGCCAACAACGCGTCCCGACGCGGCACACGGATGATGAACTGATTGTAAATATGCCGATCGCCCGGCACTTCGTAAGGCAGTTGCACCAGGCCATCGCAAAGCAGGCTGGCCACATCGAACAGTTTCCGATAGCGAGCGGCATTGGCCTGCCGGCCAGCCGTCCAGGTGTCGAGATAGCGAAGCTTGACAGAAATGATCGCCGCCTGAACGGAATCGAAGCGGAAATTGCCGCCGATCATCGAATGGTAGTACTTCGGCTTCGAGCCGTGGACACGAAGAACATTGAGTTTTTCGGCCACGGCGTCGTCGTTGGTCGTGACTAGACCGCCGTCGCCCGCCGCCCCCAAATTCTTGGATGGGAAGAAACTGAAGCAGCCGTAGCGGCCCATGGCGCCCGCGCGGCGGCCCTTATACTCGGAGCCGATCGCTTGGCAGGCGTCCTCGATCACCGCGATTCCGTGCTTCTCCGCGATGGCAACGATCGGGTCCATGTCGGCACACTGGCCATAGAGATGGACCGGCAGCAAGGCCTTGGTGTTCTTGGTGATTTTCGCCTCGATCTGTGCCGGATCGATGTTGTAGGTCTTCGGATCAATGTCGACGAAGACCGGTTTGGCTCCAATCCGGGCAATCGCTCCAGCCGTGGCAAAAAAGGTGTACGGCGTCGTGACCACCTCGTCGCCGGCTCCAACATTCTCGGCCATCAGGCTGATGAGCAACGCGTCACTTCCGGAAGATACCGTCAAGGCGTGCTTGGTTCGACAATACTCGGCCAATTCCTTTTCGCAGGCGGTTACAGCCGGGCCGAGGATACACTGCTGGCTCTCCAGCACGGCATCGACGGCCGAACGGATTTCCTCGCGAATAGTGGCGTATTGGGCTTTCAGGTCGAGCAGCGGTACAGCAGTCGTTTCAGGCATCATCAGGTTGGGGCTTGTTCGAGGCGGATTGGTTCCGGATCGCCCGGGCTCGAAAGTCGAGGGCGAAATCCGACAGGGTGAGCAAACTCACCGGCCAGCCAGTCTAGGAACAGTTCCCAAAGCGTTCAACTCCAGAAATTTCTTTCCCGCCGAAACGGGGGGTGGTGGGTGTTCAGACTCCGTCCCCATGGGTGACCGCAGTCCCCTTTTTTGCCGCATTACACAGATTTTACCGCGCTTCATGGGCGCACGGCCTGGTCATTCCCTGGCCTGGACGACGCCGTGCCTGGCGACAGGCTGCCAGGAACGTGTGGAGGAACGTTGGTTTGGCTATTCGGACGAGTACTCGCTGCTTAAGCCGATCAGGTGTTGACGCATCATCCAGGTCACGACAACAGGTTGCTCACTCTCACTATAGTGTGTTTTGCCGACAAACGTAAGAACGCGATATGCCAGGAACGCATCGGACTGATATCGGTGTTGTGGGCCGGCGCGAGTTGAGCCAATTCGACCGATTATGAGGGCTGTGCAGCCAGCAGGCGGAACCCGCCGAAACATATGCTTTCGCCCCGGCCGGCCGTACTAGGCGGTCGCTTTCACCCCCGGATCCTGCAAGAAACGCGGCATGCCCTGTTCATCGGCCTCGGCATGCCAAGAGTTGAACTCGGGGACAATTTCACGAAGCCGCCGTCGCAGAACTTCGTCTGGCTCGCTGAGTACGCGTTCGAGTTGGGCGATCGCTCGGCGGACCTCGGCCAAGGAGTATGGTCGATGAAAGGCAGCACGTAGCTTCGGATGCGAGGTGGGCAGCGTTTGTTCGTCGTCGAAATAGAGTTCCTCGTAGAGTTTCTCGCCGGGGCGAATACCGGTAAAGACAATCTCCACGGCGTGTTCCGGCAGCCCGGAAAGACGAATCAGATCCCGTGCTAGATTGACGATCTTCACTGGCTCGCCCATCTCCAGCACATAAATGCCTCCGGCGGCCATGGTGGCGGCTTGGAGGACCAACTGCGAGGCCTCGGGAATGGTCATGAAGAACCGCGTCATGCGGGGGTCGGTTACGGTGATCGGCCCACCATGACGAATTTGTGCCTGGAAGATCGGCACCACGCTGCCGGCGGAACCAAGCACGTTGCCGAATCGCACGACCGTGAACCGGGTGTTCGACTCCTGGGAAAGCGTGTGCACGTAGCGCTCAGCCAATTGCTTCGTGGCCCCCATTACGCTCGTCGGATGAACGGCCTTATCGGTCGAGATCAAAACAAAACTTTGAACGGCGTAGGCGTCGGCCAGATCGGCGACGCACTTGGTGCCCAACACATTATTGCGGATTGCCTCGCCGACGTTGGCCTCCATCAAGGGGACATGCTTATGCGCCGCGGCATGGAACACAACTTCCGGCCGATACGTCTTGAAGAGTTGCTCCATTCGATCTCGATTGGTGACATCGGCGATGCACGTACAGAGCTTGGTGGCCAGTTTACGTTTGCGCAACTCCATTTCAATGGAAAAAATGCGATTTTCGCCGCGGCCCACGAGGACCAAGGTCGCAGGGCGAAAAGCGAGAATCTGTCGACAAATTTCCGAGCCAATGCTGCCGCCGGCACCAGTCACCATAACGCACCGCCCCGCCAACAATTTTCCGATGTTCTCCGTGTCGAGCGTGACGGGGTCTCGGCCCAATAAGTCATTGATCTCGATATCCCGAATCGGAATATGCTCGTCGCCGGCCAGACGATCTTCCGTCGGACGAATGATTTTGAGTTTGAGTCCCGCGCCTTCGCAAGCCTCCATCAAATCGCGAAGGCGGCGCCCGGGAAGTGTGCCTGCCACTAACAGCACTTCGTTAACACGATAGGCCTCGCCGATTCGCTGAACCTCCTCGATTCCTCCGAGAATGGGGATTTGGCCTAAACGCCCGCCCGGCAGCGATCCGTCGGTGGAAAGTAGGCCGCGAATCCGATATGGAAGGTTGGTGTGCGCCTGAATTTGGTGAGCAAGAATGCCGTTGGACAGATCGGTGCCAACCAGCAGGGCCCAACGGGCATCGCCCTCGTTAAGCATCGGCCTCACGATTTCGCGAAATAGCCGCCAACTCGATCGCATCCCGCCGAGCAACGCCACCAACAGCAGACTGTTGAGAATCATGACGGAACGTGGAACTGGCGAGGGAAAATGCAGAAAGAAATTGACCACAGCCAATACGAATAGCGACAGCGCCACGGCGCGGAGCAAGGCCACGAGATCGGCAAAAGTCACGTAACGCCACCAGCCGTGGAATTGGCCGAGCAAATAGAACGTCACAAACTGCAGCGCCACGACCCAACCGACACTTTTCAGCAGCGTATTGGTTGCGTTCTGCGAAAGGACAAAATCAAAGCGTAACAGGAAGGCTAGCCAATAGGCGACAACGAAAATGGCGATGTGGGCAAGTCCCAGACTCCAAGCTCTCGGGCTAAGCACATGTCGTCGGGTGTTGTTCCAGAAGCGTCGTACCGCCACAGCGGCAGCCTCCGGCCAACTGATTATTTTCGGCTGACTATCGACGAGAATGCTCTGCTGTCTAGGGCCGACTTCCCTGCCTTCGGCTGGCGTGGTCATGGTGCGGGAATCCCCATTTCCTGCCGATGCTTCGGCTGATTCTCCCAGGCGGCCACCTGGGTGGCAAAATCCAGAATCGCGGGTTTCGCCGAGTCCGGATCGCTGATCGGCATGTGCAACATCACCTTGATGATGGGCGGCCATTTCTCTCGATCACGCATTGCCCAGCGAACCTTAACACCGAAATCCCAGCGATTGAACAGAACATGTTCGCCCAATTGATACCAGTATAGGACGAAAACTCTCTCAAACCCTTTTTCGCTTTTGCGTTCCCAGCGGGACAAATTGACAGGAATGCTCAGTTGATCATTGAGCTGTAACGTCTCCCATTTCTCTTCCTTGAACTGCCAACCAGTGCGGCGATAGCAGTTCATCGGGCTGTGCAAGACGCCGTCCTGCGGATTGTTGAACATGGCGCCATAGAAGCTGATCGAACGCCCCTGCTCATCCTGGTATATTCGGTTGGTAACACTGGCGGTGCCCGACGCCTTCATCTCCTCGTCCAATTCAGCCGGCTTGCCCGTCCAAGGACCAAGTTTCATCGGCAATTGGTCGAAGGTCCAGGAGGGCATCACCACCTCCCGCGACTCCATTTCAACCCTGAAAAACCAAGCGGCGCCGTAGTAGGTCAGTGGAATCAGTGCGGCGACAATATACAAACGAGTACTTGTGTTTTTAAGCATGTTTACCCTGCCCTTAGGCGGTAATGGTGGATTCGTACATCATGTGCTTGCCCAGACCATTGCTGCTGGGGCCTGTCACCACGGCCTCGACCGAGCGAATTCCAAACGCATCGAGGATATCACACGCTGCTTGGAGCTTGGGCAGCTTGCTGATATCTCGCAGCACGGAAAGAACGACGGTGTCGACATGCTGGCTGACAAAACGAGCGTCGGCAATCGGCAACAACGGGCTCGTGTCCACGATCACAAAGTCGAAATCTTCTCGCAATTCCTTGAACATTTCGCCTGCAATCCCGTTCGAGAGCGCGGCCAGAGCCAAGCGGTCCCAGCGACCGGCCGTCAGCACCGAGAGATTCGGTGTGCCCGTTGCCTTCACCAATTCACCGACATTACCGCTGTGCCGCAGGACATCGCACACTCCTGGCTCCAGCGGAACGCCAAAAACCTCGTCGAAACCGGGACGACGGAGGTCGAAATCGACTAGCACGGTCCGTCGGTTGATACGGGCGAAGCTGAGCGCCAACTGAGTCGCCAAGGTGGTCTTTCCCTCACCACTCACCGCACTCGAGACCATGATTATCTGGCATCGCTCACGATCGGCCTTGCGAAGCAGGCGAGCGGATATGCCGTCGACGGACTCGGTCAGCCGAGCTTGCCAAATATGATAGCGTTTTTCGCCGGAGCCGAGGTGGTGGATCACCTTGCTCGGAATCAACGGCAGCGCCCCCAACACCGGCAACTGCAGCCGCTTCGAGACGTCCTCGGTCGTGTTGACCCGACGTCCGCGAACATCGAGGAGCACCAGACACACGGCCGGCAGGAACATGCCGCCCAGCCCGGCAAGGACAGCAAGCATTGCTCGGGCCATACTATTCGACGGAGTCGGTGGTTCCTCAGCCTTGACGATCAAGGAGACTCGGGGGGTCGACCGCAATTCAACGCGGACTTTTTCCCGCTCACTAACCAATTCGGTTAGCACCGAATCCAATTGACGCAGTTCGGATCGCAGCATTTCCAGTTCGACGGATGAGTAACCAAATTTCTGCGACTCTTCGTTCCGCTTCTCCACCTCCTTGGCGATCGTCTCGTGTTGCTCCCGCAAAGCCGTCAGTGCGGTGTCAAGCTTGACAATTTCCATCTGCACGTTTGCCCGCTTCTTCTCGCGCACCTTCGCGGCCAGCGAGCCAACCCGCTCATCGTACTGCTGCTGAATCATCTGAATCTCGCGATCGATCCGATCAACCTGCGAGTTCTTGCCATTCTGCTTGAGTGTGTTCTGGGTATACACTTGGTTCATCTTCTTGAAGGCCAGTTCCATCGAGAGCTGTTTCGCAACTGGATCCAAGGCGATGAGTTCGTCCAACTCCTGGGCAGGCACATCCGTGGTGTCAATCGCTCGCGACAGCGCCCGGGCTGCCAGCAGATTGCTCTCGACCTTACGTATTTCGGCCTGGGCCTTGTACATCTCGGTGCGCAGCAGGGACAACTCTTCCAGCACCATCTTCTGCTTGATCGACAGCGTTTCGAGTTCGGGCGTCCCGTACTCGCCGACCAACTTCTTCAATTCCTGGCGTTTATTGCGGATGAGTTGGTCTTTTTCAAAACAGACCTTTTCCAATTCCAACAGTCGAATACGTTTTCCATCCCGATCGGCATTCACCACTTCATTCAGATATGAATCCACCACCGCCGCCACCAGAGCAGCAGCTTCTTTGCCTTTCGGGCGAGTGACGCTCACCTCCATCACCTCAGCCCGGCCGGGAAAGCTCACCGTCAACCGATTCTTTAGCCATTCGACCGCATCCCCAGTCCGCTGCTCCTCTTGAACATCGGGGATACTCTGCACATCGCGCTTCCGGAGTGCCGACAACAGCACGAAACGGCTTAACAGCATCTCCCGCTGGGTGTTCTTGAAGATTTCAAAACGATCCCGATCCGTTGGGGCCGTGTTGGTCTGGAAGGCCAGCGCCTTTTCCTGTAAGTCGATGCGAAGTTGCGAGACGGCCTTGTAACGGGTGCCAACGGCAAAATACACGCCAACGGCAGCCACACTTCCCAAGAGAACCCCGATGCTCATCGCCAACAGCCAATGACGGCGAAAGGCGTGAACATACGCCGTGAGATCGGCCATCGGGAGTTCCGCCCGCGGTGTCGCCGAGGGAAAACCGTTTGCACCGTTGGCCAGTGGAAGCTCTCCGGGGAGCAAGGCTAACGACCGCGAGTCGACTTGCTCATTCGCGCGGGGCGATCCCTCACTTGCCATAGTCCTCTCCTTCTGTGTCGTCTATCTCAGCGATGGTTTCTCGGGAATCAGCGGACGTTCACTAAGAGTTACCAGGCATCTTGCCTCGAAGCGCACGATCGGCCCCCGACGGCTGCGGCCTCGCCAAATTCTGCATCACCAAAGGCCGCTCCGAGCGAGGAGCAATCAGTAGCTTCGACAACAGGGTGAGTTCAATCCACAACAACAACATGCCGATGGGCATCATCAGAAATCCGGCAAAATCGTGCATAAACTTCTCGGCCGACTCGGTCGCCAATACGGACGGCCAAAGGTGCGCCGCGCGGAACAACACACCGGTAATCACAATTCGCGCCACGTTCGACATAACGGCGATCGGCGCTGCACTCGCTACTACCAAAAGTCGTTCCCATAGCGGCCGCCGAGCGATCAGGGCAAAACCAATGCAGATCGCGAAGAACAACATCAACATTCGTAATCCGCTGCACGCCCGGGCAACTTCCAAATGCTTCTCAGGCAATTGGATCACATTGCCCTGCGCGACAGCAGGAATTCCGAAGGTCTGAATGACGTAGAGGCTGATACGCGTCGCTACCGACTGAAGCTGGTCGCTGGCCAGCCCCTGGAATGCCCCGGGCAAGGGGATCATGAAGACCAAGAAGAAGATCGACGGCCATACCCAGTGAAGAGCTCGCCATCCGCCGACGAAAACCGTCACTCCAACCAGGAATGGGATAATCGACAGTTCGGGGAGAGAACCGTAATTGAAGTAAACGGCCATTGCCCGCATCAGGGCCCAAACGCCCAAGAACGGCAGTCCCCACCAACTCCCGCGGCCCGGCTCAAGGGCCTTAGCCATGTCGCGGCGATACCACAGCAAGAAGAGCGAAAATGGTATGACAAAAAAGCCGTGCTGGTAGTCCTCTTCAGCCGACCAAACTCTTATCAGGTGGCTAATCGTCGACCAATAGAACCACAGGAAAGCGACACCGACGACAATCCAGGCCGCCAGCGCCTTCTTTTCCGGGGCCAGGGCCTTCAGTTCTTCTTTTACCGAGCGTTCCGTCATTTTCCTCTCCAGGCGATCGTTGTTTCCAGTACGGTCTGCCGGGTTAGCCGAGCAGACAAGCAACCATCATGCCGCCTACCTATCTTCCCTAGATTTGCAGGTATTCCCGCAGTTCAGGCTGCCTCCGGATTCGGCTTCGCGGCTGCGATGGCGAATTTTCGCGACACGGTTGTCAAAAGACAACGCTGCTTAGACGAATGGAACCCCGGAGGGGGGAAACGGTGCCCTTGCAGGTCTGGCTGAATCACTCCTGCGATCACCTATGGTTACTGCGACAAGAATTGCGCCTACTCCGCGCGCAGACTACAAGCCGGCCACAATTGCTGGCCTGTCGTCCAGTCTACAGATTGATCGAACTGCGTCGAAATGTCAAGCTTCCGCCACCCCTCTGCCGTGGGCGCTACAAATTTGAGACCTACCCCCCACTTGCGCATCAAGCTCTGCCTGAAGCTATAACTCGCTAGGGCTGGAAGACCATCCCCGTTTTGTCGGCGTAACTGCCGAGCAATGCAAAAACATTCCTGTCTAAGCTGGTCGTGAGGAACTGTACTGATCCGTCGCCCATGCCAAAATGCGCCCCGTTGCCGTGCTCGCTGCCCGGCGAAGTTCCGTAACCGTTGTTTAACAACGGGCCTGTTCCGGCCGGATAGGTAATTGCCGTCGAAAACAGTGTCGCCGCGGCCGCTCCGATTGCCCAACCATCTCTGGATCGCAATGGCGGCGAAGATGCGGTAATCCGCTGCATCTCGCCGATCGCGATCGTATTCGTCAACCCGTCATAGACCTCTTCCATGGACGTCGAGATGTTCACGCGACCGAAAATGCCCCATCGCTTGTCACGAAACCGAGTGAGATTCGTGCTCGACTCGGTAGCATTCGGCGAGGATACCGTGACCTTGTAGGAATGGTTTGTCGGTACGTAGTAAACGCCCCCGGCAGGACTCCCTACCGTATCCGAGGGTGCTGCGATCGAGTCACAGAGTCGCATCGAGGCGTTATCGGTAATGTGATATCTCCCGGCACACCCCCCATAGTCGGTACCGCCGGAAGTCCAGGTGGAGTCAAGATAGAAATTGGCGCCAACGTCCTCCGTCCGCACTTTGCTCCGGCGACTAGGGCAGTACAAGCCCGGGATATCAATCTTTGCCAAGACGAGGTTATTGGCCGACGAGATTCCCTGCCGAAAATCCCACTGCGACGAAAGACTTAGGTTCTCCATAAATGGCAGCAATCGCAGAATCCAACTCGTCCCATGTGCGCTCGCCGTCGACGCGGCTTCCGCCCAGGTATCGTAGGGATAACCAGCGACCGCGGATATGACTCCGGGTGGAAACCCCTTGTTCTGAGTCGCGTAGTTCTGCACCGCGAGGCCGACCTGTTTCAGATTATTGGAACAGCTCATCCGTCGTGCTGCCTCCCGTGCGGCCTGGACGGCCGGCAGAAGTAGGGCAATGAGAATGCCAATGATTGCAATAACGACCAATAGTTCTACCAGCGTGAAACCGAAGCGGCTCGAGCGATTCCGAAACATGACAGAATCTCCTACGTCAGAACGGCTTGGCTGACTAGGCGGTTGGACGGCCAGTTCGCCTTCCCCACCAGAAAAGGACCAGGCCCCATTAGGTGAGGCCGCGAAAATAATGTCAAGAGTTCCCGATGCCCAGAAATTTTCCGGACACGGCATTCTAAGTGCAATACGACCTTATTTGGCGAATTAGCAACCGCGTCTGGCCAAAGGGAAAAATGCGCGGACTGGCATACGTTCCGCATCTCGTTCGTCGCCTCATCCGATGGACGGGAATCTGCCGCTCCCAATCGCTCTTTCCCGACGACTTCCGCTCCTCAGCATATTGGGAACAACGGTACGCTGAGGGTGGCACGTCGGGGGCGGGCTCCTACCACGCGCTAGCTCGGTACAAGGCCGATGTAATCAACCAATTCGTGGCAAAGCACGACATTCGAACCGTGATTGACCTCGGCGCCGGCGACGGAAATCAACTGAGTCTGTTGGAAGTGCCTCGCTACCTTGGGCTTGATATCTCGCCGACCATCGTTAGTCGATTGCGGCAAAGATATTCCGGCGATCAATCGAAGGAATTCCAGATCTACCAACCGGGGGTTGTCCGCCATGAGCATCTTTCCGCGACCTTGGCCCTGTCGCTCGATGTCATCTATCACCTTGTCGAGCAAGCCATGTACGAGGAGTATATGAGAGACCTTTTTTCCGCAGGCGAGCGATACGTAATCATCTATTCCTCCGATAGCGATGCTGGACGGACAGCCGACCACATCTATCACCGACCGTTTTCAAAATACGTCACAGCGAATTTTCCTGACTGGACCCTCCAACTCGCACTCGACAATCCCCATCGCACGAGAACCTTTGCTAGCTTCTTCATCTATGCTCGCAACATGGGCCCCCAAGACTGATCGCGGTGGCCCTGCAACGCTTGCCAGCAATCCGTACACCCGTGCTATCGGGGCGGCGCAAGAATTAACCTTGAAGAATCGCTGCCGTCGCCGATGCTTGCTCCGCACCGTATGATAGGTCATCAATGACCTTCCCCCTGTGCGACGGGCGTGCTATACTCATGCATCGTTGAGCGCGTCTCGTCGCGAGATCGAAAATCTCCTGGAGTCCACGTCCTATGTGCGGTATTGTCGGCTACATTGGGCCGCGCGATGCGGTCGAATTCTTGCTTTCCGGCCTCCATCGGCTTGAATACCGCGGCTACGACAGTTCCGGCGTTGCCACCATCGATAATAGCGGGCAATTCTGTCTGCTGAAAAGCGTTGGCCGCATCGACCGACTCGAGACATTGCTAGCGACAAACCCGGCCTGCGGGCACATCGGCATCGGACACACCCGCTGGGCGACGCACGGCGCTCCCAACGACATCAATGCCCATCCTCATCTTGGTGGCTGCGGCGAAATCGCCCTCGTACACAACGGGGTGATCGAGAACTTCCAGAGTATTAAGCAGCGATTACAGAGCGAAGGCTACACCTTCGCGTCCGCTACCGATACGGAAGTCATCGCTCATCTAATTTACGACTGTTACAAACGGCTGCCTCCGACAGCCGATATGGTGGCAGTGGACTACCAACCGCTGATTACCGCTGTCCAAACGGCCCTGTCGCAACTGCAAGGTACGTACGGACTGGCCGTTCTCTTTCGTGAGTACCCCGACGTGATGATCGCCGCCCGACTGGGCAGCCCACTGATCGTTGGCGTTGGGGACGATGAGCATTTCGTCGCCAGCGACGCGTCGCCTTTGGCCGGCTACACCGACAAGATCGTCTATCTCGCCGATCACGAACTGGCGGTGGTCACCTCCGACAGTCTGCGAGTCATCCATCGTGATCAAGGTCGCGTCAATCACAGCGTGCATGTGCTTGATCTCCAAGCAGGCCACATCGCCAAGGGTGGCTACGAGCACTACATGCTCAAGGAAATCTTTGAACAACCGGAGTCCGTCGAGAACGCAATGCGCGGCCGATTGGACCACGATGCCGCTACGTCGAAGTTCGGCGGCTTCAATCTCACACCGCAGCAACTCCGGGCGGTCAACCGCATTGTCATTACTGGCTGTGGCACCAGTTGGCACGCAGGCTTGGTGGGCGAATACCAGATTGAAGCACTGGCTCGACTTCCCGTAGAAGTCGAGTATGCCAGCGAACTCCGCTACCGCAACCCGCCGCTTGACAACAACACACTCCTCTTCGCAATTACGCAGAGCGGCGAAACGGCCGACACGCTTGCCGCGTTGCGCGAACTGAAGCGGAAAGGGTGTCCGACCCTAGGCGTCTGCAATGTGGTGGGCAGTACCATTGCCCAAGAGACCGATGGCGGCTTCTATCTCCGCGCTGGACCAGAAATTGGCGTCGCCTCCACCAAAGCCTTCACCTCCCAGTGCACGATTTTAGCGATGCTGGCTTTGTATTTTGGGCGGTTGCGACACCTGAGCTTTTCTGCAGGAACGCGCATTATCCAAGAGCTACAGCTATTGCCTGACAAGGTTCGTGAGGCCCTGACCTGCAGCGACAAGGTGAAGCGAATTGCCGAGAAATATGCCGGCTGCAACAACTTTTTGTACCTCGGAAGGCAGTTCAATTTTCCCACCGCGCTCGAGGGGGCCTTGAAGCTCAAAGAAATCAGCTACATTCACGCCGAGGGCTATCCGGCGGCGGAAATGAAGCACGGACCAATTGCCCTGGTCGACGAAAACACGCCGAGCGTGTTTCTCATGCCCCACGACCAGGTCTACGACAAGGTGGTTTCCAATTTGCAGGAAATCAAGGCCCGTGGTGGTCCGGTGATCGCTGTGGTTGGCGAGGGCGACAGCCAGGCGGCCGAGTTGGCCGACGACATCATTGAGATGCCGCACGTCGCCGAATACCTGCAGCCGATCATCTCGGTCATCCCCCTGCAGTTGTTGGCCTACCACATTGCCGTCGCCCGCGGCTGCGATGTGGACAAGCCTCGCAACCTAGCAAAGAGCGTGACGGTCGAATAATTGTGGCAGAGCGTGGAACGGCAGCCACCGAAGTCAATCGTTCCCGCCTGCGCCCCATTCCAAAGAACAGGCCGGTTTCAGCTTCGGCCGCGGTCTTTTTTGCCGCCACGGCGATTCAATGTCTGAAGTGTCGATTCATGCAGTAACTGGAGCCTTTGGTTACTCCGGCAAGTACATTGCGGAAAGGCTGCTGCAGGCTGGCCAACAGGTAATTACGCTTACCAATTCGCCCGATCGCCCCAATCCGTTTGCTGGAAGAATCAAGGCTCTCCCCTTCCATTTCGACCACCCCGAGGAACTGGCCAAATCGCTCGAAGGTGTCAGCGTCCTCTACAACACCTACTGGGTCCGCTTCAACCACCCGTTATTTCGGCATTCGGACGCGATCTGCAACTCCCTGACACTCTTCGATGCTGCCCGACGCGCCGCCGTGCAGCGGATCGTTCACGTGAGCATTACAAATCCATCCCTCGACTCGCCCTTGGAGTACTTCTGCGGCAAAGCGATCCTGGAAAAGGCCTTGATCGAGTCGGGGCTATCGTACGCGATCCTGCGACCCGCCGTATTGTTTGGCCGTGAGGATATCCTCATCAACAACATCGCCTGGTTGCTACGCCGCCTGCCTGTCTTCGGAGTGTTTGGCGACGGCCGTTACCGCTTGCAGCCAATATACGTCGCCGATCTCGCTCGCCTGGCCGTCGAACAAGGTCAGCAGGCGGACAACGCGATCATTAACGCGATCGGTCCAGAAACCTTCACCTACCGGGACCTTGTCGCCACCATCGGGCAACTCATCGGCAAGTCGCGGCCGATCATTTCTGTGCCACCATGGCTTGGTCATGCCGTTGGAAGGATCATCGGCGGCCTTACCCGAGACGTGCTCATCACGAAGGATGAAATTGCCGGACTGATGGACGATCTCCTGTATGTCAATGCCCCCGCCACCGGCGACACGCCATTAACAAGCTGGATCTGCGCAAATGCCGAGAGCCTGGGGCAACGGTATGCTAGTGAGTTGATGCGCCGCAAACATCGAGTCGCCTCCTACTCGATGCATTGACCTATTGCCGAATGCAACAAGGGCGCGGGCACCGACCGAAGGTTGGTCGCGGCAGTCCGATTCGTCGTGGAAAAGTGCGCCGGTCGTTGCATTACTTTGCTGAATACCAACAAATCCAGACTTTCCCCGCCACCATGATTGCCTTGAACATCGCGCCGCAATTCAAGACGCGTATCCCCGGCCTAACCGTCGGCTTTCTTACCGCTTCTGTCACCGTAACTCAGCACAATGAGGGCCTGTGGCGCGAAATCGACGCGGCCGCCGCGGGTTTCCGCGGCATGACAATGGAACAAGCGCGCCGATATCCCGCGATCAAGGCTTTGCGAGAATCCTATCGCGGTCTTGGCTTGGATCCAACCCGCTACCGCGGATCGAGCGAAGCCCTGGTGCGACGCATCACTCAGGGTAAAGAACTCTACCGCGTCAACACGGTCGTCGATATCAACAACCTGATCTCCCTGGAGACGCTCAACTCTGTCGGAACGTACGACCTGGAATCTCTCCAACCACCCATTGTCTTTCGCGAGGGTGAGGTGGGCGAAACGTACTGCGGCATTGGCCGCGGCGAGATTCGCCTGGAGTGTCTACCCGTCTTCGCTGATCAACTCGGTCCCTTCGGCAGCACCACGAGCGATTCTGAACGATCAATGGTCCGCCTGGACACAAAGAAGATCCTTTTGGTCAATATTTCTTTCCTGGGAAGCGATGACATGATGCGAATCATGGAGCGAGCCGTGGAACTCCTGACAAGATATGCCGACGCACGTGCGTCGGAAATTGGTCTCGCCACCTGATTTCTCATTGTTCGATTGAGCCAACCTCCTCTTCTGGTTTTTTGGCACGAGCGCGACTTCCAGTTTCCAGAACTCAATGGCTCGCCCGTCCCCCGCTACTTCTGGCTGCGAGCGAATGAACTTTTCGCTCGATACGAGGAACGTCACTGGCTTGGTAGATAAGCGGCACCAGCGCACGCAGCTTTGAATGGCGTTTAAGCGGCAAGAAACAAAAATGCCCTTGCGAATGGGGCAGGAATTCGCAAGGGCGAAGAAACGTAGCTACGTCCCACTAAGATTACCACCACTCGCTTCTGGTGGCAAGTGATTTTCTTGACCGCCATAGTTTCGGCCATTGCTGGCAGTGACGAGTAGCGACGCCGAGTGCGCAGCGATTTTGCACGCGCCTGATTGCGTAAATCCTCGGCTTCTGAACCACGCAACCATCGCAAGGCACCGCTTGATCAGATGGCCGCGACTCGATCGCCGCGAAGCAATTCGTCTTTCTGACAAATTGCTTGCGTCGTTCGACAATGAATTGCTATACTGCGACTGCGATTTTGGTTTCGGCATTCAGCAACTTGAATCGCTTGCTTGCGATCGGGCAGGAACGCCTCGGTCGCATTGAACCGTCGCATCAGCCTACGCCGATGCACGCCGTCGGTTCTTTTCTCGGAAACAAAGGGAGGTACACATGGCATGGGGTCTGGGTCTGTGCGCGTGGTGGCTTAGAGGGGCGTTCCTTGGCAAGAAGTCGCCGCTGGCAGGTCGTACGCGGCGTCTGCAGTTTATGGCGTTGGAAGCCCGGGAAATGCTATCGGGCTATCACTTCGATTTCGTTGCGTCCGCGGCGGCCCGCGCTCCCGAATACAAAGCAGTTCTGCCTGTTGCCTACGAAGCGTCGCGGGGCTATGGCTGGAGCGACCTCGCGGACCTGAGCGCATTAGATCGCAAATCCTTCGATAAATTGAATTCTGACTTCCATACCGGTGCCGACAGCACCTTCCACCTCGACGTTCCCAATGGGACCTACCAAGTCAACGTCTCTCTGGGAGACTCCAATGCTCTCCGCGACAACGTCGACGTCTATCTCAATGGCGGCAAGGTCGCATCCGGTCTAACCACCCAAGCCGGCGAGTTCGTCAAGCCGGCGTACCGCGTCACCGTCACGGACGGCCAGTTGAAGTTGCGGCTGGTCGATCGGGGAGGCTTGATGAACGGCTGGGCCATCGGCGCGCTGGACGTGCTCCAGACCGATGGCCCAATCGCCAGCACCGGGGCCAACTTCTCCGTCAATGAGGCATCTTCGGTGACGTTCGCGGGTTTCGCCGAGGGCAACGGCCCCCTGAAGTATCTTTGGCGATTCGGAGATGGTACTACGGAAACCGGCACCCTGACCCCGAAGCACACCTATGCGGATAGCGGCACCTACAAGGTCTCGCTGAGTGTCTTCGATGCTGAGGGAAACAGCACGCGCTGTTACGCCACAGTCACGGTCAAGAACACTAATCCGCGTCCCAATGCCCTTGGCCCCTACAGCGGCCTGGTGAATCAGCCGGTGCCGTTTGTCGCCCTTGCCAAGGACGCCAGCATCGTCGATCAAGAGGCGGGTTTCACCTACCACTGGAGTTTCGGTGACGGCACGAGCGCAACGGGTGCCACTCTGGAGCATGTGTACCGCAACGAAGGAACTTACAAGGTGACATTGACCGTGACCGATAAGGACGGCGGTGCTCGCTCAGTGTCCACCACGGCCGACATTCGATCGGGCACCGCGACCTCATCCCCCACAGAATATCAAACCCTTTCGGCCAATCTCTTGGCCAACACCGTGTACGGTTTTCTAAACCAAAGCGAGTTGGCGATCTCGGGGGCTTGGGGTGCGAATGCCAAATGGGAGCAAGGCACAGCCTCAGAATGGCATATTGAATTGCAGCACTACGGCGAGGACTTGATTATCGGCGGGCTGCTTCACGCTGATACGGAGGCAATCGAGGCGGGGCTCAGGGCGTTCGACTGGGGCTTTGCTCAGCAGGCAGCCGATGGAAGTTTTGCCGGAACAGCCGACGCCTTCCATAGCACCTCCTTGTTCATCGAGGCCGTTGCCAATGCCAGTCTGGTCCTTCGGCAGTCTCCTCTGGCGGCGCAGTATCAGTCGAAACTGGATGCCTACAGCGAAAAGCTCTACCGCGCAACTCAGTGGATGACGGACGCGTCAGTGTGGGCGAAGGGGATCAAGAACAATTCCCCCTATACTCATCGGTACTACCTCGTTGCCAACGCGCTGGCCATGACCAGCATCCTCGTCGGTGGCGACAGTAAGCTGATGTCGCTGGCCCGCGACCAGATCCAGGCGGGTCTGGCCGCGCAATGGTCCAATGGAGTCAATCCAGAACTAGGAGGCTACGATAGCAGCTACCAGACGTTGGGAATCTCCTTCGCCACCCGTTGGCTCATTTACTTCCCGGAGGACAATCTGACTCCCGCCGTCAAGGAAATGATCAGCAAGGGACTGGCTTGGGCAGAAACCATGATCCTATCGAATGGAGAAATCGACACCGAAGGCTGCGTCCGCACGGGCGTTGAGACAGGCCCCAGCAGCACCATTAAGACCGTCGATTGGAAGCGTGCGGTCGACGCTTTCGCCTTCTGGTACCAACTGGAAGGTGACGACCGCTGGCAGGCCAATGCCCAGAAAATCGCCCAGTATTACTACAAGCAGTACTAATCGCCCAATTCGGCGGTAGCGGAATCTCACCGACGAGTATCCTGCCAAGCAGGAACTTCGGCCAGGCGCCCGCTGTTGGCCGTCGCGCAGCGCACGATTCGATCCGGTTCACGCCTGACGATGATTTCGGCGAAGTCGCTCAGCACGACTCGCGGCAACGTTACCGACTTGACTACAATTTCCTCGGGCTTCTTGTCCGTCAACCAGTGTCTCTCCAACGCTTCGTCCACGCGTGGCAGGGGAACGCCCAGACGTCTCGCCTTCGCGCGATCGACCACTAGGTCGGCATACTCGATTTCTTGGACCGCGGTCGCCGACACCAACTCCTCGGCGGTCGCAGCGGCAACCGAGCCCACTTTTATCTGCGGCGGCAAGTCCGATACGTGTCGAACCTGATCGTTGATTGCCCTTCGAAGCTCACGTTCCTCGACGCCCGGCTGCCCCTCGATATAGATGTCAGCGCGATCGCCGTGGATGACACATGTCGCCGCTTGCACTTCCTTCACGGCAAGCAACCGCCGCCCGAGATAGGCCGAGGCTTCGAAGTCTACTTGCCCCTGGGAAGCGCCAGGATGTTCCATGGTCAGTTTCACGATCGGACGCGTTGGGGGAACCCCGGCATACGTGCTGCAACCGCTCCACAGAAGCACGGACAAGAGAATACCGGCGAGTCGCCTCATAAGCACTCCTCTTGTTGACATATCGCCCATCCACCCCAATTCCACGCCAAGGAAGCAAAACCGAATTAAGGCCGCCTCGCAAAGAGTGTGCCAGGGTGAGGCCCGAGCAGTAAGCCTTCACCGTCGCGCGGTTACTGGGTGAGAATCGCAGAGCGGCAAGTGAGCCGGCTAGGCGCGAAGGAAGAAGTCGGGGTCTCATCCCAGGACGACCGAGGCGCATCGTCGGGCGATTAGCTGCGCCACGGCCGGGGTCGCTTCGCGGCGGCAGTGATGGCGGCCTTGGCGAGTTTCACATCCTCGGCAATCTCGTAGTCGAACATCCCAACCAAGATGTGATCGGCACCATTATGGAAGGCGTAGGGAAAGGCTTTTTTCGGTGGAATAGCGCCAGCGGCCATGATCTTGAAGGCGATCCATGGCTTCTCCACTTTGTTCATCACTTCGATGGTCGCCTGGGGATCTTTGCACCAATAGCCCGGCACCTCGGAGGTGGCGCCCTTCAACTGGTTCGGCTTGGGAGCCGTGGGGTAGTCGTGGCTGTGAAACGTCTTGATGTAGAAATCGGCCGGCACTTGATGCTTCTCGCACTGCTCGACCACGCGCAGGTCATGGCACCCCACACCCGATGGCACGCCCAAGTCTTTCGCCACCTGCACGGCCTTGGCAATCAGGTCCACACGTTTTTGCGAGACCAAAGGGTCGGCGCTCACGCCCCAGACATAGATCGCATCACAGCCGTCGTCGACAAGCGACTTCACCTGAGCCGTGTAGGCCTCCATGTGGTCCTCGATGGTCGCGGTCGGGCAAATAATCCATTGAATCTTGCCGCCCTGCTGTCGGTATTTCTTCAGCAGACCCATGGCATGCGGCGGGTTGTGCATCGACATGGTGTTGATGCCGTTCTGCTCGGCCACGGCCAAGGTCTCAAGAATCTTTTCATCGGTGTTGTAGTGCGCCGCCAGGTTGTACACGTAACGGAGATCGCGGCTGTGCGTGAAATGCGTGAGCAAGTTGCCGCCCAACAGCATCCGACTGATGGTGAGCTTGCCAATCTTGCCACACGGCAACATCTCTGTTGCGCCGTCCGTCACAGGCGTCATTCGTTTGCTCGTCTCCTGTCCCAACAGGCCTTCAGCCCTCGGTCGCAGGCCCAGCGCTCCGGCGGCGGTGGCGGCGAGAGCCCCCTTGATGAGACCGCGACGATTTAGCAGGCTTGACACCATCGGACTCCTTTGACTGAACCAAAGACAACGGGAAAAGTAGCAGATTTTGACAAGATTTGCAATAATGCTAGTCGAAACGCGCCCGCCATCGCCTAGTTGAGACGCCCTAATTGCTTGAGCACAGCTTGAGACATCGCCTTCTGCCCAGATGCCTCCGCTAACTGCAGGGCTTTGCGAAGATGTCGCAATGCCCACGAGGCAGACACCCAGGTTGTACTGCGCTTCACAGAACTTCGCTTTGCACCGCAACGCCTCTTCATACCGTTCTACCGCCTCGGTGAGCCGTTGTGCGTCGAACAGAACGTTACCGCAGTTGTAATGGGCTTCGCCATAATCGGGTTTGAGGCGCACGGCCGTCTGGCAATGGGCAATCGCCTCGTCGAATCAGCGACAGCCCTGTTAACGGCCCAGATTGACGCGTGCCGCTCGGAGAATGCTCTACCGATGGCCGATACGGTGAGCCCGCCTGCGACAATTGGGTTTTCGTAGACGTGCGAACCGTCATCCAGGTCCGCAAAGCCGTAAGTGATGGCACGATTGAAAACCAATCCAACAGCCAGAACAATAGAATACACAATGCCCTAATCAAGCGGCTGTCGTTGCTGGCTGCCGGTGGAAATCCATGCGATGGCTCCGACGAAAACTCCCGCGATTGCAGGTTGGAGGGTTGATGGGGCTGTCCTTTTCGAGACTTGCGTTCCATGAGACGTCCTCCTGCAACCACCCATCGCCTCATTCGATGGACGCAGGCGTCCGGAACCGCCAGCGTCGCAATCCGCGAATCCACAGTGTTCGATCGCTGTCTTCGTCGGGCTGCTCGCCAAGCAGCCGGTGCCGGTACGGCGGCTCCAGCCCCGCCGTCTCGGCAGCAGCGGTCGGGAAGCCCGGCTCACCCGGCTTACGTCCAAAGCTGTTCCCGCGCCAAGTCTGGTCAGCGTCGTGACTGTCGTTATGACGCACGGCGCCGTCGGCCGTGTCGTAGATGACGTTGCCTTCGACGAGCCACCCCTTGCTGCCTTGATCCAAAAAGAAACCTTGGTTTTCGGCATAGCCCGAGTAGTGCACGATGTCATGCACAAGATTGCCGCGCAGAACGGACCCCGGCTGACTTCCCAAAAGATAGACCCCGCCGCCATCGGCAAGAAGTTCGACCACGTGATGGATGTGATTGAATTCGACAATGTTGCGACGGCAGGCTGTGTCCTCGGGCGTCCATCGCCAGCCTACCGAAATGCCCGTATAGGGAACATGACGGATGAGATTGTGAGCGATGGTGGTGTGATCGGTGATTCCCACCCATACTCCGATCGAACCGGCATAATCGAGGCCGCAATGCTCGACAATGTTGTTGGCGAGAACATTGTCTCGCACGATATCCAGTTGGTTGTCCGGATGGGGGTCGCGAGTACCGATCTCCACGCCGTTAGCGCCCACGCCGCTAACGAGATTGCCACAGACCCTGTTCCCAACGCAGCCGACTCCAAGACAGACTGCCGTGCCGCCCATCTGGCGAAAGCGGCCATCGTCGAGCCGGCATCCGTGCGCATACTGCATGCGAATGGCGGCCTCGGGAGCCATCTCACCGGGGTTTTCGAAACCCGCCTGGTCGGGTATGAACGGGTCGGGCGGAACGAAATCAGTGCAGACGAAAGAGATGCCCGAGAACCGCAAGTTCCGCACCGGTCGTTCCCGGGTACCGACGATCTCAATCAGTCGCTGTAGCCGCGGCATCGTCACTTTGGCCGCCTGCAGATCTTCTCCAGGCAGAGGCCAATAACTGAGAAGGCCCGTCTTCCGATCCAAGTACCATTCGCCAGGCGCATCCAGCATTTCAGGCGCGTTCTCGAAGTAATACGGAAAATTGTGCACGTTCCTGCGGATGTGCTTCAGCCCATCGCCGTCGAGAAACTGAAGCACGAGTTTGGGAAAGACAAGCTGGTTATCGCTGACTTGGTGCAGTCTCGAACGGGATGCGGTCCACTCGACCAGCGCGACCAATTCGACATCACCATGGTTCTTCCACGCTTGAAGCTGCCCCGCGGGAAACTCGATCCTCCGGCCATCGTCGGATTTCATGCCACGATAGAATCCTTCATTCGGCGTTCGGGCCCGTTGCCGCCGCGAGCCGTCAACGAACAGTTGCCGCGGATACCACCGTCCCGCCTTCACCTCAGGCAGTTCAACCGTCCAAGTCAACCCGGTGCCACGCCGCCAATCGGCAATGGCGCGTCCGCCGCTGAGCACCGGCTTTTCGCATGGGCTGGCGAGGTAGCTTACCGAAAATCTCTCCGTCCCCGAATCCTCCGGGCCGAAGATTACCGCTTTGTCGAGCAGATAAAGCCCTCCGCGGATGTGAACAATCACGTCGTGTGTAAGCCCCGCGGCAATTTGCTGTCGGACGGCATCGCGAGCTCTTTCCAACGTGGCAAACGGCAATGAAACCGTGCCGCTGTTCGCATCGTTACCGTTCGGGGCCACGTAGTAGTTCGCTTGGCGCGCCACCTCAGCCAGGCAGTACTCGCCAGTTGCAAACAACAGGGTGGCGGCAACAGATAAATACAATCTCATAGGTTGCTTCCTGTGATCCTAGCCAAAAAGCGTCTCGCGGCGGCCGGTTCCATTTCTGTTTGGCCGACCGCCACGGGCAAAAGGTCAAGAAAAAATGTAGCGAGAAAATCAAGACGGGGCAATCAGCCCTCCCGCCAAGGTTGACTTTCCCCGCCGACCGCAGACAATGCCGTAGGCACAAGCACCTCGGATATACCCCTTTTGCTCCCGCACGCCGCGCTAGCGAAATGTAAAACTTGCATTGAGTGGGAAGCGTATGGAAGTCCCGTGGGGCAATGGCGGTTGGCAACCCGACGCGCCAGACCATCGCGATTATACACTGGAACATCCCACCGTACAGAAGCTTATGCGGCGGCTGAGGACCGACGCCGATCAGCGCGAGGCGCCGTCGCGGGTGGACTGGCGGGAGTATTGCGGCCCCGTCGACAATCAGGCCCAGCTTCCAACGAGTTCGGCCCACGCCGCTGTCGGACTGCTTCAGTATTTTGCTCGGCGCTGCGCCGGCGAGTCGCTACGGCCATCGCGTCTGTTCGTGCACTACAACGCTAGCCGCTTGATGTGTCAGCCACCGACGGCCGGCGTCTCGCTACGTGCAGCACTTCAATCGACTGCGCGTTTCGGCGGTCCCGACGAAGAATATTGGCCCTACCATCGCGCGCTGTTGCGGCAAACGCCGACGGCGTTTGCCTACGCGTTCTCATACCGCTTCAAAGGCCTGCGGTACTCGCGTCTGGATGCGTTTCCACAGACACCCGAGAGACTCCTTCAGCAGTCGAAGTCCTTTCTCACCGCCGGCTTTGCACTCGCCTTTGGCTTCGCTGCTTCGGATGCTCTGGGGCATGGCCCCGAAGTCCCATTCCCCACGGTCTTCGACCACATTCGCCACCGGTTGGCGGCTGTCGCGGTCGGCTACGACGATCATCAGCGAATTCACTCGGAGAAAGGGGCGTTCTTGATTCGATCGCCCCTCGGCGCGACTTGGGGAGAAAGCGGTTACGGCTGGCTTCCTTACCGATTCCAGTTGACCGGCCTCGCCCGCGATTGGTGGACCTTTTTGAAGCCTTCCTGGTTGAAATCGGGCGAGTTGGATCTGCCGCGGCTTGGTTAGGGCAGCGCCCAGGCCACCAAATCCTAGGCGGTTTTGGCCTGATGCTCGCGATTCTCGCTGGAGCGCGGGCATGCTTGCTGCCCCGCAGTGAAGGATCCCCGGCGGCGACCGGGGGTCCTTCTTCTTGCGCTCACGTGACTCTCATGCATTGGGCTTGTAGACGCGGCCAGCCAACTTGGGCTGGTAATCGGCGTCACCGGCCAGTTCGGCGATTGCTTGCAAGAACTGACGGGTAAGCTTCTGTACCGCCTCCCGGTCGTGCTGACGCCCTACGAGCTCGGCGGTTGCAATGGGCGTCCCAAATCGCACTCGAACCTGGGCCGGCATCAGCAAACAGCCCAAGGTTGTACCGTTGTACGGCGACCCCTCAATGCAACAGGGAACGATCGGTGCTCCGGATCGCAAGGCAATCAACGCCGCGCCAGGCCGGCCGGGCAAGAGAGTCTGGCCCGTCGTGTTGATTCTTCCTTCAGGAAAAATGCCGATTAGCTCCTTTGCCTTCAGATAGCGCATCGCGACTTTTGTGGCGGCCGTGTCGGTGCCCCCGCGCCCGACGGGAATCGTCTCACACAATTGGAGCAGCCCGTGAAACCCTGGATACTCATAATATTCCCGCGCGACCATCCAATGCACGACTCGCGGGACGCCAAGAAGAATGAAGGCCGGATCAACTGGGCAACGGTGGTTGCATACAATCACAGCGCCTTGCCGCGCCTCAATGGGAAATCGGTTCTCGATCACGGTCCGCCAAAGGAGCCGCGTTATGACATAGATCAGCGCGTACAGGGCCGATTGTAGCGGCGAGAATGGTGATCGCGATAACAACACGATCAGCCAGACCAAGCCTGCGAAAGCCAGCACCACAAGTGTCCAAATGGCAAGGACGTCGCTCGTTTCCGCCGATAACAACATCGTTGCGGAGATCCTCGGGAAGCTTGTGGATGTCTGGCAATTGAAAATGGACCGATTGCGGGCAACATGGCACATTTCCATCATAACCGGTCGAACGACACGAATCATCACCAACTATGACAGAAATCGGTGTTATTAGCGATACCCACGGAAACGTCGATGGTGTCCGAAGGGCCGTCGCCATCCTTCGGCTGCGGCGGGTTTCGCGGGTCATCCATTGCGGCGATATTGGCCCGCGCGTCATCGAATTGTTGAGCGATTTCCAGACCGACTTTGTCCCCGGAAACGTCGACGATCTGTACGATCTCCGGGCAGAGATCATCGAGCCGCACCACACGCTCCACCGTGAGATGGGGAGTATCGAAGTGGAAGGCAAACGCATTGCCTTCCTACACGGCGACAATGCCCGACTCCTTCGTCAGCTCGTCCAATCCGACGAGTGGGACCTGATCTGCCACGGACATTCGCACACCTTCTCGAACAGCAGCCACGGTAGAACCCGGGTTTTGAACCCGGGCGCGTTATATCGAACAAGCCACCCATCGTTGGCAACCGTAGCTCTGCCGGCGCTCAACGTGCTGGAAGTTCCCCTACCGCCAAGGAGTTGAACAAGCCTTGGAACGGCTCCACGGTGGATCAGCCCGCCATCCGTTGGAAACGCTTTGCGGGAAAAGAAATAATCTGGGGTTCGTCGCGATAGCGGTACTGCATCACGTACGCATCCTCAGGGGTATCGGCGTAGTAACCGTGCAAGACAGATACTGCCCGAAATCCGTTTTCTCGGAAGAAAAGCTGAGCGGGCAGATTTGTTTCCCGCACTTCTAGGACGATTCGGCTTCGTCGTTGCGGCGAGAGCTTTGCCATTAGCTTCGCAATCATTTGGCTACCCACACCACGCCGACGATAGTCGCTGGCCACGGCGAAGTTCAAGACATGTATCCGGCTCTTGTGCAACTCATAGATCATGAAACCGACGACCCGGTCGTCGTGTTCGGCGACCATCCCGATACAGTTCCGTTGCCGCAAGCAGCGAATAAAATCGCTGTCGAGCCAGGGAAACTCAAAACCCTCCTCTTCAATCCCTAAGACCTCGGGCATGTCCCGGCGAATCATCCACCTCACTTGGGCACGAACTTCCTGAGCCTGCTCGATGTGCATGTTGGCCTCCTTCCTTGTCGGCCCTTCATGGCAACCGTGATCATATTTCGCCTGCCGGCATCTGCCGCGTCCTTCCGCAGATCAGTGGACGGCCTAAAGCGGCTGCCGACGGGTGCATACGGTAGCAGAAGTCAGAAAACTAGCCAATACGAACTCTGGGAGATCAGCCAGCTTTCCTATCCCCAGCGGTAGTAGTGACCCTTCAGATGGACATTCGGCGAAGCCATACTCCGCCCATCACAATCAGCCCCAGCAAGGCCGCGCCAACCCCAAGTAGATGCCGAAATTCTATCGCCCGGTCCCGCCGGCACCGCAGCGTCAGTGGAATCTCGCCGTCGCCTAGGTAGCAGCGAGACTGTGGGGAAAGCGCGGGAAGGTTTCCATCCGACCCGTTGCGAAGGAACTCACCGAACATGCGCCGATCCTGTGCACGCTGACCGTTGTTGGAAATCGGCGTTCCGCCGGCGGCAACGTCCCACGTGAAACGGTTCGGCGAGGAAACAAACCATACCAACTTTTGCACCGAAACCTGGACCAGTTGCGGGGGCAATATTTGCAGGACGCCCTCGGGCCCAGCAACCGGGGGTGGCCCGCGAAACACGATCTCCAGACGCTGCGATGCCGGCGCCGATGTCCAGGGAACTCGCCACTCGCCATCACGCAGTTCGACGGCCGCAATATGCTCGCCGTTAATCAGCATTCGTAACATTTCGGCGCCGGGCGGGAGTCGCAGCAAAGCCTCCAACTTGTCCCCCGGATCTACCTCAAGAATCGCTCGACTGAACCAGGAATTGTCCGCTTGCAGGACCACTTCAATCTCGGCCAACCGTAGCACGCTGTCCTGTCCTCGCCGCTCCAACTTGCCGGCCTTGACGTTCGCCGCTGTGCCGAGCAACTCGTAGAAGGCAACGTCATTGCCCATCCTCGCGAGGAGTTCGGACGGAGCAGCGGCAGCGCGCACATTAACCAAGCTCCAGTGTATTGCTTCCCTCCCCGAGCGACGGGGAAGCATGAGATATCTCCGCATATCGGCGTTGCCCAGCAAGCGTACATCGGGGAGGCCAAAGCTCTGCAGCCGATCCTTGGTCACCTTACCCTGTATGGAAAAGGTGTAGTCACCTGAAACGGCGTTTTCCGGTCGGAAAACGATGTACCGATCGTTTTCCGAGGACTCGCATACTTGCACATCTCCGGGCTGATCGACATGATAGGGCCCCTCCCAGTTTGCCGGAGCAGAGACGGTGAACTGATCCGCGACTCCGCTGCTAATGCGCAGGGAACAGTGAAGCCCCGCCTGCCAGTGCGCCCCCGCAGGGCGAATCCAAACCGCCTGACTTCCGCGGACTTTCGGGTGATTCGGAGAGACGCTCACCTTGGCGATCGGCGGCGTCGAACCGTCCCAAACAAACGTTCCGTCGAGCCTGCCTGAGTCTTTCTTTGGGGCCTGCCTCATAGCTGCCGGCCGTGTTGGAGTCGCATCATAGGAGACCGTGACAGAAGGATCACGGTGCACCTCCGTCTTGCCAACAAACGTGTCGGCCCCTTCGACTCGTAACCAAGGCAGACAAGCGGGCGTGTCGGCCGAAAATGGCACGGAGCCTTGCATGAGGATCTTATCGAGACCGTTGGCACCGCGTTTAAGAAAGACCGTGATCGTACCATCCTTGCCTCGGAGCCAACGGTCCACTTGCTCCAAGCTGCCCTCATCCAGCACCGACACTTGAGTCACTTGAAAACCGGGCGAAACCTCGATGCGATACTCAAACACGGTGCCAGTCAAAATCCGGCACTTCGCCTCCAGCCCCACCTCAACCTGCTTATCGCTGTACACCAGCTTGACGAGTTGCTCCACATCCAACCTTGGCTTTCGCGGACGGGATGCAATTGTCAGGTCCGAATCGCTGCCGCTCAGGCGACACGCAAAGGCCGGCTGCCGGTGCGTCGGTCCCCATGCGGCCAGAAAATCTGCGATTGACAGCGGGTCATTCTTTCCCTGTTGCTGCTGCTCGACGTTCAGGGATGCATCGGAACTGACCGCCAGCCAACGTCGCGCAACGCTCACCCCCTCTAGGTCCATCCGCGGCAAACGAAGAATGCCAACACCGGCAACTCCGTCGACGCGAAAGCGAAGATCCAGCACAGTCGATTCCCGAAGCGGACGCGGCCAAGCGATTCGGAGCCGATGCCCGCTGGTCTGGTGCTCCGAAATCTGGACAGCCCGCGCTCGTTCGCCGTCCAACGGCAGCAGACGCAGGCGGGGATCGACGTCAAGCCACGCCTCTCCCAGAGGCATCTCGGAAGTTGCATCAAATTGCAGCTTTGCTTCCAGGACAGTCGCCCCCGGCCGAATCGTTAACCACATGAGTTGTTCCGCCTGCACCTGCACCCGAACAGCGGCTTCCTCCCAACGAAGCACTAGCCGATCGGTTAGCCCCAAATCGACGAGCAATCGCTCGCCGTCATCTACTGCGGACACTCCTTGTCGCGCGGTAGGCGCGTCAACGAATAGACTCCGGTCGCCTCGCACAATCTCCAGTTGAGCCTTCGGCACTCGAGGTACCGCGAGGTCCAGGCGGACGGCGCGAGCATCGTGCTGGAGGCGAGCCTGCAACGGCACCTCGACACGATATTCCCCGGGCGAGGCAACAGAAAAGCTCAGCACACCTCGGTCTATCTCGGCAGCCACGGGCTGACCGTTGAGAGAAACAGTCTGGGGAAGCGACGATTCGGAACGCACGCCAAACGGGATTGATACGCGTGCGTCCCTCTGCAAAACGCGAAGATGATAAATCGCGCGCACAAGTTGAATGCCGGAAGCATCTTCACCTCGGGCCAAATCCAGATGGTAGTTGGCTTGCGACATTTTCCATGACGGGGGTGCGCTCGCGGCAATAAGCGGCTGGAGTTGACGATACAGCGCCTCGGGAACGTAAAGCTTGTCCGACGGTCTTTTCGCGGCGTCGATGGGAACGATGATTTCATACTCATGTTCCCCGGTCTTGCCGCTGCTCCGCATCACCTGCGGCGCTTCGGCCGCCTGCAACCAATCGTTGTTCCCCGGCTCGATGGCGACGACCACTAGGATAATCAGGGCCATCCATGACCGGACAGGAACATTTGAGGGCTCGTCGCTGCTTGACGCGTCGCGTCTTCGCAGCACTCGCGCCACGGCTGACCCCGAGAAGCCTGAAATCCATCGCCAAACACCGCAGAAGAGCAAGCTCGTTGCGCCTCCCACGGGTATCGCAAAGTAGCAGGGTGGAACGATCGCCAGAAGGATGCCGAATACGCAAAACAAAACGGCAAGGCTGGAAACGTTCAGGAAGTACACATTGCCCCCCTGACTGTCCATCCGCCAGCAACCGAAAGCGGACAAGAAAAGGAAAGCTACCATGCCGAGCAAGTGCATAGCGCTGCGATCTACGTACGCCACGGATGGTGGAAAATCGCGACGTGGTTCGCACCGCCAAGCTCGCCACCCCGGTTCATCAAAGGACGTCATCGCAACAAAGTCTTTCGTTGGTACTGTCAAGCGGGATGGCAGACGGACAATCCACTCGTGGGAAAGCACGGGTACCTCGGGGACAAGACAGACGGGCACGAACGACCCGACAAAACGGGTCTCCGGCTTGTAACTTAACCATTCGACGGTCACTGTTGGCGATATTCGCGGCTCCGTAAAAGACACCCGCAACGATCGCTCCTCGTCCGTAGCGACGACGCGCCAATGCGCCGGTTCACCGTCAATGCGAACAGCTTGAATGTCCTCCTGACGGATTAGATCGGGCAACGCAAACCGCATCACTCCCGCATGTATGTCGTGAAACTGATAGGTCGTTGTGTGTCGGGACGAGCATCCTTTTGGATACCAGGATTCCAGTCGGGCCCGGGAGACAAACGCCTTTCTGCTGCCTTCTAGGCTGTCCGGTCGCACTCGAACTGCCACGCCGGCCATGCCCGCGACTTCCCGGGCGGGCTCGTAGCGGTATCTTCCACAAATCGTTGCCCCTGGTCGGCCCGAGGTAGGAGTCTCTCGTTTCAAACGCTCGTTTTCAATGAGCACTCCGGTTCGGCCAGCGCTGCGAACGGTCAGAAATCCCCCTTGCCATACCGCCTCCGGCATCGCAGCCAGCGCTATCGGCAACCATCCGCCAGAGGAGGCCGTCTCACGCACCGCCACCAACTCGAATGGCTCGCGACGCGGGCGAGCAAAGACCACTTCCCAAGTCTCCGCCGAGGCCTCCTCAAATACCCATCGTTCCAAATTACCCATCCTGTGGGCGGAAACCACTTCACACGCCCGACCGTCGATCGTCCACACCGGTGCACTACCCCGCCGAGGAGCAAATTGGACGATGACGCGGTCAACGCTTCCCGATTGCGGCGCACATTGAAAACGGCTTGTCTCCCGCATCGCATATTCGCCGACGGCCGCGTCCACGTCGATCCTCACACGGCATTTGGCCGTCTTTCGGGCATAGTCGGCGACCACGCCCGCCACCTCAGGCTTCGGTCCAAACAGCACACGCGTCCCCCGACTCAACAGCAAGGCCGACTCCGCGGGCGGCAGCTCCTCGGGCACGAGCAAATTGCCTCGCGCCTGTCCATTAAACTGTAAATCACACGACTCATTCCAGCCCACGGCGGCCAGTTGTCGCCGCGCGTTGACATCGCGAAACTGCACCGGCCAGAAGTCTTCCCCCGTCAGACGATCGCCATCACGCATCGCACGGCAACAGTGCACTACCAGCTTCAAAGGCTTCGTGGAACTGAACGGCTTCAAAAGGCGCACAACGAGCCGGCTCGAACCATTTGCCTCGTGATCGACCGTCCACTCCGCTACGCGCTCACCGGACAATTGCCGCACGTCGCGCACACTCCAGCCGCGGGCCACGTCAGCCTCCAATCGATCACGGACTTCTCCGGCAATCGAAAACTCACCGGTGATCGCCGCCATGGCTAAATCGTCAGAGAATTCGATATTGGCGATACCGATCATAACGGCTTCCGGGGGGCGACGAGATACGGTAACGTCAACCGTGGCGGCCGCTTCGTAAGCCTGGAATTGAAGCACGCGGCCGAGACCAGCGTCCACGGGAGAATCAACGGCCGTTTGTTGGCAACCAATGGGGATAACACGTTCCACGGTCAACTGGTCGCGTAGCAGCAGCGAAATCCTACCCTCCGACCACGACATGCCAGACGGCTCAATGCGAGGCAATCGCCATGGCTCGCCCAACACCATCTTGCCAATCGCAGTGACACGCAACGTGCGAGGCTTACCAGGGAGGGACTTTTGCACGTTCAAAGTCACCTTGGCCTTGCCGTTCGAGTCATAGCCCGATATCCACCAGCTGACCGGCACGTCATCCACTTGAGCCGAAGTGAGTTGAAGCTCTTGGTCAACGAGCAGGTCAACCCGGTTCACCGAACTATCCTGGAGCAAGACGTTCCACTGTGATTGAAGTTTTAGCCCCCGCAAAGAACATTCGTAGATACGTGACTCCTGCAATTGTGCTTGCTCTGACCGACGAGCTTTTGAATCTTGGATGACCATTCGCAACCGTTGACTGCTGCCCGCCTCGATTCGCACTTGACGATTGGACCGGGAAGTAGCTTGAGTCGCCGTTACGAGGCCGCCTTCCACTGCAATTTCTCGCCCCTCTGGAATTTGAAGGTTCCATTGACTCGATGTGGCAAGCGGAACCGTTGCCAAGAGGGTGAGGTCTCCGCTGCCGGCCGTTTGACCGTGGAGCGCCCATTCAAACCGAATCGTTCCTGACCGCGGAACCAACGCCCAAGCTCTTCCATCCGAGTTCAAACTCATTAACACGCCCTCGCCCGACGTGCCTGCCCTAGCGGCCGAATCCCTCCATTGCATGGCGCCGACCGCCAGATTGCATGGCTCGATCATAAGCATGGCCGGCTGACCACCGGGAACAACAACATCCCACTCCGCCACACCGGTGAGCCGATCTGTCTGCAGTTCGCCTTGATAGCGGGCGTACGTTAGTGTCACGTTTGGCAGGGCGAGTCCTCGGAACGGTTGTGTCGTCAAGGTAACAAGCCGATTGAACTCGTCTGCCGCCATCGGCAAGTACTTGTCGCTTCCACGTGGCAGGTCCATTAGTCGCCCGGCTGGGACAAAAACCCGGTAGAAGCGAGTGGGAGTGGTTTCCCTTAGTTCGTCGCTCCTGGCAGTGATCGGCGACCCGAACAATAGCAGTACAACAACGAGCAAGTGCCACTGGCACTCCGGCTTGCTCATCGATATATGGCGTCCCACCAACGTACTTCCCTCGTCCTCAGGCATCCGTCCCAAACCCGTTGCTAACCGAATTTGTAGGTGATGCGTCGGCCGAGCGTCCCTCGGACTCAGCGGCACTCGCAACCTTTTTTCGTTGGACCAAATAGCGCAGCGAGTTTCGCAACAGAACGGCAAGTATTGTCACCAGCATGCCAGCCGCCGCGGCCTGGGCAAGCAACAGCGTGGCCACCGGATAGACGAGCCCGCCGGCCAGAAGACTCACGCCGAGCACCAACAAGATCGCCGGATGTCGCAAGGCGCGAACCTGCAACAACAGCAACGCCAGCAATAAAACACAAGCCGATGCCCCCACAATGATCCAAGTTCGGCCGACCGTGCAGACTGTGATCGGTTCAACCGCGCCAAACGCGCTGAACAAATAGGTATTCGTTGGACCGGCATTCCCCAAGCCGCTCACGGCCTTCGCCCAACCCTCTAATTGCTCCTGATTGAGCGTCGGCAGAGGCTGCCAGAAGTAGTTTGCCCAACCCCATCGGTACTCTTCGTTCCAATCTCCCGCTGCGCTTACTAGCAGTTCCGTCGATGGCAGATCGAGTTGCCAGTAGACCTTTCGGTACCACGTCCGCCCGGCCACCTGCGGAAGTTCGAGGCGGCCTGCGGTCGCGTTTGGCACCGTTTGGTAGTAGGGCACAATCATCTCCATTACCGGCGGCTGCCGCGGCTGGTCGACTCCGCGAGGCAACGGCACAAGAAGCCGCGACTTCGATACGACCCGCGGACGCACGACTTGACCGTTCACCAGCACTTTCGTGCTTCTCGCCAACGCTCCCGGAGGAAGGATGATTTCCAAGTCGTCTCGCTCCGTCTCGAATTGGCAGACGAGCCGATCTTGGCGAAGAGAGGACGCCAGGCGGGTCTGAATCCATGCGCGCTCAACGACCACCGTGGGCCCCCCTTCCCCGTCCTCGCGTACCACATCAACCGTCAGCACATTGGCGCGATTCGAGGATGTTAATCGGAGCCCGCTTCGACTGCTCGCCGACGTACTAAAATCATCACGCGTCCAATGCTCAAAACGTGGCGACAGTTCGCTACTGCGATCGGAACGGAGAATCGCTACATTGGCGGCCAAGCGGCCGTCGACCGGCATAATCAAGGGAATATGCAGGGATTCTTCGCCCGAAAACGTTTGATCACCAACCGGCGCTGAATAGCGCAACACGACATCGCACAAACCCATGCGTGGTTCCGGCAACATCACGCCCACGGCAAGAGCAGAGAAATCATCCGTCTCAGCCGCTTCTCCCAACACCTTTCCGGGGCGTAAAGGCTGGCCGTCGCAGAGAATTTGAACCCGGTTCTCGCCGGTCAATAAACGTGGCACCGCCAACACCAGTCGATCAATCGGCTCGTAGGAGATCGAGTAGGAAAAACACTGCTCAATGGTCGCACGCCTTCCGCTGAGCTTGATCTGGCTAGTCACGTCCACGGCAACTTGCTGGGGAAAAACGCGAAAATCCGCGGCAAAGACTGGCCGATTGTCCGTGCATAAATACTGCCAAGCCTCCTGTTGCTGAGGGACACCTTGCTGCGGGGTGGGCAATCGACGACGAAGCAAGCCCTTCATGGCGTCGTTCGGCGTCACTTCCACGTTCGCCGCCATGACAACCGTGAGGCTCGCATTCGTTGTCGCAGCCTTCTTCATCCAGGGAAGCGGTGCAACCAACGACGAAGTGCCCGGTTTGTGACGCTGGTGTGCGGCGAAACTCACTTCGATGTCGCCGGTCATCGGTTGCACAAAGGGAATCACCACTCGGTGTCCGTCGCTTACAACGCGATCCAACGCCACCACTTCAGCCGGACCGACTTGGTCCACGCGCCAATCTGGTAGTTCCAACTCAAGCTGGGAAATCGTCGACCCGTCGATCCGACACTTCAGTCGCCCGTTCAGACCAATCTGCTGTTTGGCGACCGAGAGCGTGTACTCGGGTTCAACGGTCAGCGCCGCCCGGTTCGGAAGAAATTGAATCGGCAGCGAGTAGGGAATCGCGTAGTACTCGAAGGACGTGATCCCTTCGTGCTTCAGACTTGCACCGATTACCTCAATTTGCCGTACACCGGTGCTTTGCGTCCACACGATCTTCCACTGCCGCGGGGCCGCAATTGTGATGGTTCCGGTCTGGCAAACCGCTCCGATTACGTCAAATCCAGCCAACTCGCACGCCGGCGAGTCGGCCTTGGCCAAGTACTCGCGCCGGCACTTGACAGCAACTTCCACCGGATTGGCCGTTCTTCGTCGCAATCGAACCTCGACCGTCCGCCGATCCTCGCTGTCACGATCTCGGCCCAGTGGCATGATGGAATAGCTGCCGGTCTCCACGGACACCGGCTCCATTTGGGGCGGCAGGCGAACGAAGATGCGGTGTAACGTCCCCTGGTAACTCCGCAGTTTCAAACGTGCTTGGCTGACAATCGCTCGGCCGTCGAACCGTACATCGACAGCACCAAGCGCATCGAGCGAAGGGGAACTCTCGCTGCCGGGATTTCTCCACGATACGTGAAAGTCTTTGTCCAGCCCGGCGATCAGGAGATCCGTTCCGCCACCTCTTCCCTGCATTTGCGAAATGAGTGAAGCGCTATCAGCCAGGGCCGCGACGGTCGCCCTTTCCAGTATGCCGAACCGCATTTCGGAGACGGTCGCTCTGGCCACCGAAAATCTTACCCCCGTTTCATGGCCGGACTTCTCAAGCGCAACCAGCAGTCGAAACGAAATTTGGTGCTCCGTGTCCGGCCTCCCGCGGATCCAACACACATATCCCGCGCCCTCTTCGTACTGAACAAACTGAGTGGCCCCGCCCTTGTAAACCACTGGGCCACGCAACACAGCTTGCGTCATTTCAAGCGGCACACGGACCCATCGGTCGCTGCGCAGAGACAAGTCCACACGCACTGCAACTTCGGCAAAAGACGCCCCCGCCGTGCCCTGCATGGCTATCCGGTCAAGATTGAACTCAGGCGGTTCATCGCGGCGGTGGAATTCCGTCCGCAAGCGCAACAGATCGGCGAACTCCTCATGGGGAAACTCCAACAAGGCTTGCAGATTTCCCTGCTTGTCGGGCAGGTAGAAGATCGGGGGACGCGACTCCCGCAACTCGGGCGTTAGCGACTCTTTCGCCGGCGGATCGGCCGGTCCCGCTTGGACCAGCCCGGTCGATTGTTGCCCAACCGCCGTACAACAAAGTGCAACCGCAAACGCTACGATTGCACTGGTAGTCGTCCGAAATGCGTGGAGCAATATGAACTCTCCAAGTCAACGACCGCCGCGGCCAGCGGATCGGCGTCTCACCCCGAGCAGCGATGCTCGGCGGCAAGGGCGATAAGTTCGTAATCCCTCAGAGACAAAAGCCGATCTCGGCCGCCTGATATCCCTTGCGCCTAGCCGTAAGCCGAAAAGACCTGTTCCCCTCCAGAAACCTGCCGAAAACCAACGTGCGGCCACCAAAGGGCCCACCCACGGTGAAACCGGCCGGATTTCGGCCTCTACTCTAGTCTAATAACGATTCGCGAAGGAATAAAGAAAATTGCCCGGCGCGGTTACTGAAAGTGCTTCCCCGATTGACCTTATCGCTATAAAGTAGGGAGAAAAAGAAAAACTTCGCGAGCCGGAAAGGTCAACTCATGCTCGACGTGCTTGTTGTTTCGCCGCACCCGGACGACGCCGAGTTGGGCATGGCCGGCGCGATTATGAAGTTCTTGGACGAGGGAATGAGCGTCGGAATCCTCGACCTTACGAACGGCGAGCCGACCCCGTTCGGCTCTGTGCCTATCCGGGAACGGGAAATGGCGGCAGCCACCGAAATCTTGGGGATTGCCTGGCGGGAAAACCTTGGTCTGCCCAACCGCAGCCTGGAGGCCACGTTAGAGGCTCGAGCACAGCTGGCGACCGTCTTTCGCCGTACCCGGCCGCGGTGGATCTTTGCGCCCTACTGGGTCGATGCCCATCCGGATCACGTGGCCGCCACCCAACTGATCGAAGCTGCCCGCTTCTGGTCGAAACTGACCAAGACCGACATGCCGGGTGAACCTTATTATCCAACGCGGATCTTCTACTACTACTGCGTCCACTTGCGGCTCTTGCCCACGCCAGCCTTTGTCCTTGACATTAGCGACTATTGGCCGCGAAAACAGGCAGCAATCGAGTGCTACCGCAGTCAGTTTCTCGAAGGCCGTTCCCAGGAGCCGCCGACCTTTGTCGATCGTCTGCGAGAACAGGCGGCCGCCCTGGGCTGGGCAATCGGCGCCCGTTATGGCGAAGCTTTCGCCACCCGGGAGCCGGTTGGTCTCAAGACACTGCGCGATTTGCTCTGACCCCCCGTCTAGCGGTCCTCATTTGCGGACGGCGTGATTTTTGCACGCGTAAGCCGCGCCGCCGGCTGTCCGGCCCTAACCTATCCTTAATCGGGCCTATTCTGGGCTTTCCGTTTGACAAATTGGTCTCGGTACATGAACAAGCATTCAGGAAAGGACGAATGTCATGACCCCGGAAACCACCACCAGCGCGATTACGTACGAACAACAAAACGTCAGCCCTTTGCAACGTGAATTTCGTCACCTTCAATCGGATTGGCTTTGGCTTTTCCTCTATGGCGTCTTGCTGGCCGTTTGCGGCACAGCGGCCCTGATCTTTCCTGCCCTTACCGTATTGACGACCTTCGTCGCCGTTGTCGTCGTTGGCATTACGCTCGTCATCGCTGGCGTGGCCACCGTCATCGCCTCCTTCTGGGCCGGTCGTTGGAGCGGAATGTTACTGCAACTCCTTATCGGCGTGCTCTACATTGCCGTCGGCTTGATGATCATGGACTCACCGCTAGCCTCGAGCATGGCGCTAACGCTGTTCGTCGCCGCGTTCTTCATCGTGGCCGGAGGTTTCCGCATTATCGCTGCCCTGGCGGTTCGATTTCCCTATTGGGGTTGGGCCCTGTTGAACGGCATTGTCACCCTGTTGCTAGGCATCGTGATCTACCGGCTCTATCAGCATTTTCCACCGTCGGCGATTTGGATCCTCGGCGTGCTGGTAGGCATGGAACTGCTCTTCCACGGCTGGAACTGGATCGTCCTCGCGCTGGGCGTCAGGAACCTGAAGCAAACGACGTAGCGGCGAACCCAAAAAATACGCGAGACCTGTTGCGCCCTGGACTTCCCACCACGGTCGCGAGGCTCCTGCCACCGCCTTAGAGCGCTGGCAGGAGCCTTGCCCCGATGGCTTCGGCTTCTCTATAATGCGCCGCTCGCCACGCAAGACTACAGGTCGTATCATGGCCTCGATGCCCGGCAGTCCATTGAATAAGCGATCGTTGGAAGAAGTCCATCGCTCGGTACCGGTTCCTGCTACCCACTGGTGGCGACGTCTCTTTGCCTTTGCCGGCCCGGCCTATCTGGTCTCGGTCGGTTACATGGACCCGGGCAATTGGGCCACGGATATTGAAGGCGGCTCCCAGTTCGGCTATCGCCTACTCTGGGTCCTGTTGATGTCCAACGCCATGGCCGTGCTGCTGCAAACGCTCAGTGCCCGGCTCGGTTTGGTTGCCGGCCGCGATCTCGCCCAGGCCTGCCACGATGACTATCCACGCGCCGTCAACTACGTCCTCTTCGGCCTGTGCGAAATCGCCATCGCCGCCTGCGACTTGGCCGAGGTACTTGGCTCTGCCATCGGGTTGAACCTGCTGTTCGGCATCCCGGTGCTGTATGGTGTGCTGATCACCGGCGCGGACGTCTTTCTGCTGTTGCTCATCCAACATTTCGGTATTCGCAAGCTCGAAGCGTTCATTCTCGGCTTGGTGGCGACCATCGGCGCATGCTTTCTGGTCGAGATTCTCCTTTCGAAGCCGTCGATAACTGGTATTGCTTCCGGCTTCGTTCCCAGTGTCCTATCCGGCAGGGAACTATACGTCGCTATCGCCATTCTCGGCGCCACGGTCATGCCACACAACTTGTACCTGCACTCGGCCCTCGTGCAAAGCCGCGATGTGACCAGGAGCAGGCAGGCCGTGGCCGAAGCATGTCACTACAATCTCATTGATTCCGTTGTTGCAATGAACGGCGCCTTCTTCGTGAACGCCGCCATCCTGATTGTGGCTGCCGCGACATTCTATCCTAACCCCGTCTCAGAACTACAGGACGCCCACGCCATGCTGCATCAGGTGCTGGGCCACTGGTTGGCGCCCTACGCCTTCGCACTAGCCCTGCTTTGCGCTGGCCAGAGTTCAACCGTGACTGGCACCCTGGCGGGTCAGATCACCATGGAGGGCTTCCTGCAATTACGCATCCGGCCATGGCTGCGGCGGTTGATCACTCGGTCGCTGGCGGTTGTTCCGGCCGTGATCACCATCCTCTGGATGGGCGATGAAGAGGCCGTCTACAAACTACTCATCCTTAGCCAAGTGATCCTCAGCCTGCAACTCTCCTTCGCTGTCGTGCCTCTAATCCGATTCACCAGTAGCAAACGGAAAATGGGTCCGTTCGTCAATCCGCGCTGGCTTCGAGCAATGGCATGGCTGGTCGCCGCGATCATCATGTCGCTGAACATCAAGTTGGTTTACGAACAGTTCCATGAATGGATCCAGGCAGCCGGAGCGTCTGCCTGGATTGTCGCGGTCACTTGCCTGCCGGTTGCCTTATCGCTGCTCGGCCTTTTGGTATGGATGATCTTCCGCCGCGAACGACCGTTGCGGGCGAAGTCCGAGGTATCGGCCGACCAGGTGGCGACTGTCGCCATGCAAGCACAGCGCCGATTTAAACGAATTGGCGTCGCTCTCGATGTCCGTGCCAGCGATACGGCAATGTTGGCCGAAGCGGTGGCTCTGGCTCGCACCCATCGCGCCGACCTGGTGCTAATGCACGTCGTCAACGGTGTCGGCGGCACCTGGTACGGCGAGCAGACCGGGGACCAGGAAAGCCGCGAGGACGAGGTATATGTCAACTCCCTGGCCGACCGCTTGAGAGAAGAACTCCAAGGCCAGGGAGTCTCCTCCGTCGAGGCTGTGCTCGGTTATGGCGACTCGGTCAACGAGTTGATCAATATCTCACGACAGAAGAATCTCGATTTGGTCGTGCTCGGCGGCCACGGGCACCGAGGGTTGTCCGACCTGCTCCACGGCAACACAATCTCGGGCGTTCGCCACGGCTTGGACGTGCCCATCATCGCCGTTCGAGGCGAGTAGGCTCGGTCTTCCCGCCGGCGAAGACCGTGGAGAATCGAATTGTACCAGACACTGTTGACAAAATTGTCGGCCTGTAGTACCGTGGCACCTTTCGGGGGTTTTGCCGGGTTTGCTGCCTGGGGATGCCTCGCGCCTTTCCCGGAGAAACATGCAGGACGGCCCCTGGCGACTCGATGAAATGGTAGAACGCGCGCTCCCAATCTCGTTCCCAGCAGGAGTTCTCGCTCATGCATTATCCGTGGTGGTACGTCCCGCATCTGACCGCACCAATGCTCATTGCGGCCATTTCCGTACTTCACGTCCTTATCTCGCACTATGCGGTTGGCGGCGGACTCTTCCTCGCCGTCGAAGTTGCACACGCCTACAAGACCGGTAATCGCGCCTATCTCGACTACCTGCAGCGGCATGCCAAGTTTTTCGTCCTGCTGACCGTTGTGCTAGGCGCCGTCACGGGCGTGGGCATCTGGTGGACCATTGGCCTTAGCTCCCCTTTGGCTACCGAAGTGCTCATTCGCACGTTCGTCTTTGGTTGGGCCACCGAATATGTCTTCTTTGTGATCGAACTGGCCGCAGCCTTCATCTTCCTCTACTATTGGGGACGCTTGACGGAAAAGACGCATGCCCTGATCGGCTGGATCTATGCCCTGGCAGCGTGGATCAGCCTCGTCCTGATCACCGGCATTACGGCCTTCATGGTCAACCCCGGCACTTGGGCCGACGGCGGTTCTTCGCAGGACTTTTGGACCGCGTTCTTCAATCCGCAGTTCTTGCCCCAAACGATTGCCCGTACCGGCGGCGCTCTGCTGCTGAGTTCGCTCTACGTCTACCTGCATGCCTCACTGACAATCCGAGACGCAAAGTTGCGGGATATGATCGCCTCACGTTCGGCCCGTCCCGCCTGTTTGGGAGCGGTGTTGATTACGCTCGGCGGGATTGGCTGGCACTTCTTCTTGCCGCCATCCGCCAAGGACGCACTGGCTGCCGCTGCGCCGCTGAACATTCTGGTCGTGTTGATCTTCGCGCTTACAGCCGTCGTATTTGTGTTGCTGTACGTCGGCCCTTATCGCAATCCCGGCTGGCTGTCCCCCGGTTTTGCCGCTTCGCTATGCCTGTTCGGCATCGCCGCCTTCAGCACCGGCGAGTTCATCCGCGAGGCCGTCCGCAAGCCGTTTATCATCTACAACACGGTGCTCAGTAACCAGATTTATCCAGAAGAAGTCCAGAAGCTTCGTGGCATAGGCTATCTGGAGGGCGGCGTATGGACCAAGGCTTTCGTCAAAACGCACTATCCGCAGGCCATCGTGAACGATCGCATCGCCGGGAGCGAATTGCTGAAATTGCCGCATCAAGACCGGGTGGCCCTCGGTGAAGTCCTCTTTCAGTATCACTGCAATGATTGCCACGCCGCCCAAGACGGCTATTCCTCCCTAGGGCGTTTGCTCCATGGCCGGTCGCGCGAGTTGGTCCGCAACAGCGTCGACCATCTCGACTCCATCTACTTCATGCCTCCCTGGGCAGGCACCGCCGAGGAGGCCGAGTTGATCACCGACTATTTGATGACCATTAATCGACCGCGGCCTGAAGGGATGCGCGTCGGCACGGAAACGGCGGAGGTGAAATAATGCAGCCTAACATACTTGTCGAACAAGTCGCCGCGAACCTGCCGGCTCCCATCTGGTTCGTGCAATTCTTCAAGGCCCTGGGATTTACACTGCACGCGATCCCCATGAACCTATGGTATGCCGGGCTACTGATTGCCCTGTGGCTTCACCTGCGGGGAAACACGCACGGACAACGATTCGGCGCGCGCTTGCTCCAACAGATGCCGGTGATTGTCGCCTTCGGGATCAACCTTGGCATCGTGCCGCTTTTGTTCCTTCAACTGGCGTACAACCGGGTCTTCTATCCAGCCACCATTTTGATGGCTTGGTTCTGGTTGGCGATTATCGCCCTAGTCACCCTGGCCTACTACGGCGTGTACGCTTACGCCTGGGGTCTGCGACAGCAGGGCAATGCCATGGCAGCCTGGCGCAAGGCGGCTGGCTGGTGTGCGGCCGTTTTCTTCCTCGCCGTCGGATTTCTGTTCGCCAACGGCTTGAGTCTCACCGAGCACGTCGACCGTTGGGCGGACCTTTGGAAGCAACACAGCGTCGCCGGTGCGGCAACAGGAACCGCCTTGAACATCGGTGATCCTACTCTCATTCCACGCTGGTTGCTGATGTTCGGCCTGGCGCTCGGGACAACCGCCGTCTGGCTGCTGGTGGATGCGACGTGGTTCGCCCGCAACACGGTCGACGAGGACTATCGCCGCTGGGCATGGAGCCTTGCCAAGAAGCTCTACACGGTCAGCGCGATCTGGTTTGCAGCGGCCGGCAGTTGGTATGTCTACGGCACTTGGCATTCCGCGATTCGCCAGACGATGTTTGATTGGCCCTGGCTGCCGCTTACCGTCGCCACGGCCGTTGCCCCTGCCCTACCCTGGGCACTACTGATGACCGCCGGTTTCTGTAACGAGAAGCGTCTCACTCTGGCAGCAATTGCCTTGTGCCAATTCGGCGTGCTCGGGCTGAATGCCACCAGCCGTCAGGTGGTGCAGAACCTCAATCTCAATCCGCATCTTCAGCTCTACACACAGCCGACGGCGGTCCAATGGAGCCCGCTGGTGATGTTCTTGGTCGTCTTCGTGCTTGGGCTGGGAGTGGTTGGTTGGATGGTATGGCAGGTGGCGAAGAGCCTGCCTAGCCCCACTCGGTAATCCGGCCACCGGTTACAGAGTTGCGACAATCCGAATCCCACGGTATAATGGCAGCGTTAGGTTTTGCGACCGAAACGTAAGCCACGCATGGCGTGAACGGAAACGGAGAAGAGGCCCCACCGTTTTCTGCTAGCGCTGCTTGGCTGGTACCAAATCAGCATTGCTCCCCATACGCAGCGCCAACGCAACGCTTTCGCGGCGCGGTGTTGTTGCGATCGGTGCAGTGTCTGAGCCCACCCCATTCGCACGGGCTACCGACGGCTTTGTGCCGATTGGCAGTCCCGCACGCCCGCGGAGCTGTGCCATGTCAACCGACCATCCAAGTCGGCCGTTCTCGTGGTCTTGGATCCTGCTCACGCTCCTGTTCCTCAGCGAGCCCTGCTTCGCCGCGATCGATTCGAGTGAAGACCCTCATCAGCTGGTCGGGGCTCGGGTCAACGTGGAACTGAAACAGGGCAAAACGCTGCGGAACGTGCTAATTGCGGAAGCGACACCGGGCGAGAAGACGGGCACCGTCGCCAAACTCCGCGTGGTGAACACCACCACACGCGCGCACAGTGTTCTCGGGGCCACGGCCGTCGAGCGGGTGACGACGATCAACGGTATCTGCCGGCTGATCTTCGACGACGAAACAAAAGCCCTCATCGCCTACGATCCCAAATTGCGAGAGGCGTCCCGACACGCCGACGAGGAACAGCGAAGCCGCCGGGAGGCTGAGGCTGATGAAGAACCTGAAGCCGAAGCGACGGAGATTGAACCAGAGCAGCCCCGGCTGACCGAAAAAGAGCGGAAGGAGTACTTCGACAAACACGGCGTTTGGCCCTGGCCGGAACTGACTGCGACGGCACAGGAAAAGGAGGTCGCCAAGCAACGCGATTACCTCAAAAAGGTCAGGCAGAAGTTTTCCAACCGGAAAATGCACCTCTATGAAACGGATTATTTTCTGTTTCTTACCGACCTGCCTGCTTCCAAGGTGAAACCGTGCACGGCCAACCTGGACGACATGTACAGCCAACTTTGCAAGGCCTTCAACGTCACCGGCAAAGCTCGCAAATACCACTTCCTTGGCAAGGTAGTGTTCATTGCGTTTGAAAACGGTCAAGACTTTAAAGATTTCGAGAAGGAGTTTTTCAGTATCAATAACACCGGAGCCGCCCAAGGCCTGTCGCACATGACCTCCGATGGCTTGGTGCTCATCAGTTGCTTCTACGGGAACGACGCCAACTACTTTGCCCATCTCTTGGTCCACGAGACCACCCACGGCTTCATGCACCGCTATCGCACCTATCGCGCGCTGCCCAATTGGCTGGACGAAGGGATCGCGGAGTGGCTGGGCATGAACGTCGTGAAGAAGAACCACGGCATCAAACTGAAGCAGGATCAGGCCAAAGCCCGGATGCGACGGGACAACAATCTCGGCGGCAATTTCTTTACCGTCGATCACATCCACGGCGAACAATACGGCATGGCCGTGCTAATCGCGGATTACTTAATCAAGAAAGATCGCAGTGCCTTCCGCGAGTTGATCGATAGCATCAAGGCAGGCGTCGACTGGCGCGAGGCTCTCAAGAACACCTACGGCCTGACCACCGACGAATTGACGCAACAATTCGGCAAGTCCATTGGATTGCCGAACCTGAAGCCGTAGCAGCCTGTCGATTAGGCGTTAGGCAAAGGGCTATTAAATAGGTCCACACAATAGCGAAAGTGGCGGCGGACGTAGAACGCCGACCAATTGCGTGGTTTTCACTCCGACAACGCTTTCGGTTTTCCGCGGTTCTATTTAGAAGATGCCCAGCTCGTCCCGCGCTTCTTCGCTCATTCGATCCGGCGTCCACGGCGGGTTGAGAGTCAGCTGGACTTCCACCTCCCCTGCGCCCTCCAGATCGCTGACAACTTTCTTGATGTCCTGGACTAGTTGGGGGCCAAACGGGCAAGCTGGCGTCGTCATCGTCATGATGACGCGCACGTTCGACTTGCCGTCAACGTCAGTCACCCCGATGCCATAGATCAGCCCAAGATCAACGACATTGATGAGAAGTTCTGGATCGCGGACTTGCCGCAACGCTTCAAGAATGGATTCTTCGGAGAGGGACATGAAAGCGGAAGGGCCACGGCCCGTGCCAGAGATCACGATTGTCAGCTGCCCCTCAGGCTCTGGCAAACTGCCAGCGACCTGACTTAAGCCTATCCAACCGGATCGCGAAAAACAAGCCGTGCCGACGACCCGCTCACACAATTCCCGTTTCTAATCCCGCAGCCGGACCAGCAATCGGTCTCCTTCGACTTTCACTTCGTGGCTGCTTGTCGCGCGCACTGCCGGCATGGTGAGTGCCTGCCCCGTCTTAATGTCGAATCGCGCGCCGTGGCGCGGGCAAATAATCTGGAATCCTTCAATGTCGCCATGCCCCAATGGCCCGCCATCGTGCGTGCAACGGTCGTCAAGGGCGTAGAATTGGCCGTCGAGGTGGAAAACCACAATGAAGCGGTCCTCGACCTCAAAGACCTCCTTACCCGGATCGGGAATTTCCGAAACCCTGCACACTTCGACAAACTCAGCCATGAATGCTCCTCGCCCACAGAAGTGAAGGCTAGTGGTATTCGCGAACGCGCCGCCCAATCGCCTCGCCGAGTGCCACTCGCACGCTTTCGATCGTGATCCGATCGAACACCTGCTGAAAGAACCCGGCGACAATCATTCGTGTCGCTTCCTTTCGGGTAAGCCCCCGGCAACAGGCGTAGAAGATCTGATCTTCATCAACCCGCCCCGCCGTGGCGCCGTGCGAACACTTGACGTCGTCGGCCTCGATCTCCAGACCGGGAATGGAGTCCGCTCGGGCCTTATCGGAAAGGATCAAGTTGTCATCGCGCTGATAACCGTCCGTCTGCTGCGCGTCGTGATCCACCTTAATCATGCCGCGCCACACCAGTCGCGACTGATCCTGCAGGGCTCCCTTGTAAAGCAAGTCACTCGTGCATTGCGAAGCTTGGTGATGCTGCAAGGTGTGATAGGACAGGTGCTGCTTTCCTTCGGTGAACATGACTCCGTTGACTTGAGCATCCGCCCCACGGCCTACTAATGCAACATGCTGGTTCACCTTTGCAAGGCGACTCCCCAACGCGCCGATCGTCCATTGCAGAGTCGCATCCTGACCAACCAACGCCCGCTGGTGGGCGAAGTGCCAGACTCCGGTCCCCCAGTTCTGCAAGTTAACGTATCGCAACCGGGCCCGCGAGGCGACGTGAAGTTCGACGGCGCCGCAATGCAAGCCGGCAGCCGATGCCTCGATACTGGCCGTCTCTGCCAAGACCGTCGCCTCGGCCCCTTCGCCCAATACGATCAAGGCGTGGCCCAGATCAACGCCTCGCGGCGATAGCACCGAAAGCATGTGGATCGGGTGTTCAACGACGACCCCGCGCGGAACATAAAGCAATGTTCCTCCCGACCAACATGCGGCGTGCAACGCCGCGAATTTGTCGGCTTGACCGTCCACGGCGGCAAACAAGTACGGCCGTAATAAATCGCCGTGCTCTGCCAACAATCGATCGAGGCTGCCAAAAAGCACGCCCTGGGCAGCCAACTTGGGATCGATCAGCAATTCGCCGTGCTGACTGTCGATCGTCGTGGTTGCCGCCGATACCTCGACCGCTTCCCGCAATAATGAGCCGGGCGATCTGCACGAGGCGGCCTCGCCATGGCTCGACGGCAGAGTGTATTGTTCCAGCTTAAAGCCCCGAATGTCCGTCCGCATCCACTCTTCCAGGCTGCGATCTGGCAAAGGCGTATCGCAGAACCGCGACCAGGCCTCTCGCCTCCGCGCGATACTCCAATCCGGCTCCTGCCGATCGGCCAGAAACGCCTCAAACGACTCTTGAGTAAATCCGCGGGCAAGCTCGGTTGGCGTCACGATTCCATCAACGTTGTTAGATTTTCAGCGCGATCTGCGATCGCCATTCTTTCGCCTATCAAACAGAAGGCTAGGCCCCGAAACCGTTATCCGACGGTCCCTTCCATTTGCAGTTCGATCAGCCGGTTCATTTCGACGGCGTACTCCATCGGCAGTTCTCGCACCAACGGCTCGATGAAACCGCTGACGATCATGGTAGCCGCTTCGGCCTCGTTCAGCCCTCGGCTGGCCAGATAAAACAACTGCTCTTCGCCAATCCGCGACACACTGGCCTCGTGGCCGACCATCACATCCTGCTCCTCAATCTCGATATACGGATACGTATCACTGCGGCTCTGCGGATCGAGAATCAAGGCGTCGCACACCACGTTGGACTTCGACTGCCGAGCGCCCTCGCACATTCGCACCAAGCCCCGGTAACTCGATCGGCCACCGTTCTTCGAGATTGATTTGGAGATGATCCGACTAGACGTGTGCGGCGCACAGTGCACCGCTTTCGCGCCGGCATCCTGGTGCTGCCCCGCCGAAGCAAAGGCAACCGAGAGCACCTCCCCCCTTGCTCCCGGCTCCATCAAGTAAATGGCCGGGTACTTCATCGTCAGCCGGCTGCCCAAGTTGCCATCGACCCACTCGACCAGCGAGTCACCGTAGCCCACGGCTCGTTTCGTGACCAGATTGTAAATATTGTTGGCCCAATTCTGGATCGTCGTGTATCGCATCCGGGCGCCGCGTTTGGCGATGACTTCGACCACGGCCGAATGCAGGCTCTCCGTGCTGTACATGGGCGCCGTACAGCCCTCGACGTAGTGCACCTGGGCGCCTTCGTCGACGATAATTAATGTCCGCTCAAACTGCCCCATGTTGGCCGCGTTGATGCGGAAGTAAGCCTGCAAGGGGAATTCGACTTTGACTCCCGGCGGCACATAGATGAACGATCCGCCCGACCAGACGGCCGAATTGAGCGCGGCGAACTTATTGTCCGTCGGCGGGATAATCGTCCCAAAATACTCCCGCAGCAGGTCGGGATGCTCGCGCAAAGCGGAGTCCGTATCGGTGAAGATGACGCCCTGGCGGGACATCTCTTCCTTCAACGAGCCGTACACGACCTCGCTCTCGTATTGAGCTTTCACTCCGGCAAGGAACTTCTTCTCGGCCTCGGGAATGCCCAGTCGGTCGAAGGTGTTCTTGATTTCGGCCGGCACGTCATCCCAAGACTTGACCTGTCCCGCGGTCGGCTTCAGGTAGTAGTAAATATCCTCAAACTTGACTTGAATATTTCCGCCCCAGCGCGGCATCGGCTTCGACTCGAAAATCTCCAAACTCTTCAAGCGGAAGTCTCGCATCCACTCCGGCTCGCGCTTCATCTCGGAAATTTCCGCCACGATCTGCCGGTCGAGGCCCTTACGGGCCTTGAACACGTACTTCTCGTCGTTGCGGAAGTCGTACTTGTTGATCTCGCCAATCGGATCGGTTCGCAGATCAGTAGCCATATCAGTTCTTGCTTCCTGCGGCCATTGACTCCAACGCGTCTTCGTCGGCAGCCGCTTCCGGATGTGCAGCGCGAATTCGGTCGTAGCCTCGCTTGTGCAGTTCCATCGCCAATTCCGGTCCGCCGGTCTCGACAATCCGACCCCCAAGCATCACGTGGGTGAAGTGAGGCTTGTTGTGCTCCAACAATTGCTCGTGATGGGTGATGATGAGGATCCCCATCTCTTCGCCGCCGATCTCGGCAATGCTCTGGCTGGCGAGCCGTACCGCATCGACGTCCAAGCCGCTGTCCGTCTCGTCGAGAATGGCAAATCGCGGCCGCAACATCGCCATCTGGAGAATTTCAGCGCGCTTCATTTCGCCCCCCGAGAAGCCTTCGTTGACGTATCGCCGGGCAAACTCCGGATCAATCTTCAACTGCTGCATCTTCTCGTTCAGTTCCTTGCGAAACTGCCGCATGGGGAGCAACTCCTCTCCTTCCTTGCGTTCCGGACGGCGAACGTTGGTCGCCGCGTGGCGGAGAAAATCGGCCATCTTCACGCCAGGGATCGACACCGGTCGCTGGAACGCCAAAAACACCCCGGCGCGGGCCCGCTCGTGCGGCGCCATCGCCAGAACGTCATGCCCGTCCAGATCGACACGCCCTTGGGTAACGCGGTAGCCGGGATGCCCCATGATGGCGAACCCCAAGGTGCTCTTCCCCGAGCCGTTCGGCCCCATCAGGGCGTGGATTTCGCCCCGGCGGACGGTCATACAAACGCCCTTAAGAATCGGCTTCTCACCGACGCTCACGTGAAGATCGACGATCGATAAAGTCTCACTCATGCTGGTTTTGCGTTCACCTTCTGATGCTCAAACACTGGGCGAATCTCCTCCACCGCCACAAACCCGCTTTGCATCGGTACGGGCAACTCGTCTTCCACCTTCTTGCCGGCCTTGGCCAAGTGACCGAGCCATCCGCTGCCATCCGCCGATCGTTCGCGTCCGATCCGCTTGCCGCGAATCTTGTCCTGCAATCGCATCAGGCCTTCCAACACCGACTCCGGACGCGGCGGGCAGCCGGGAATGTAAACGTCGACAGGAAGTACCAAATCGACCCCGCGAACCACATGGTAGCCGTGTTCGAAATACGGCCCACCAGCGACTGTACATGCCCCCATAGCAATCACGTATTTCGGATCGGGCATCTGCTCGTAAAGGCGGCGAATTCGACTGGCCATCTTGTAGGTCACCGTGCCGGCAACAATCATCAAGTCGGCCTGTCGTGGGCTAGGGCGAAATGCTCCTGCGCCAAAACGGTCGAGGTCAAATCGCCCGGCACCGGCTGACATCATCTCGATCGCGCAGCAGGCTATCCCGAAGGTGACCGGCCACAGGCTCCCTTGTCGAGCCCAGTTGATCGACTGCTCCAGCGTTGTTAGCAACACCCCGTCTTCAAATCGCCCCTCGATCCATGGCTCGGCCATACGTCCTGTCCTCGCAGCACCTTCAGTCTACTACCAGTTGTCGCCACCGCCCGAAACAGACGGCGCTGAAACCCTTTAGTATAGCGAAGGTTTAATGGGCATGGAATCGGCATTGCGCCCCCCCTTTGAGGCGACATTCCGTTAAATCCACCTCGTGCCCCATTAGTTCCGAGAACATCATCCGCTCCAGGTTGCAGATCTCCGGATCCTTCTCCGCCAACTTCGGATACGCGCAGGCATGGGCCGTCAAAACGATACCGTCCTCCGATCTTTCAACGGAGACGGGAATTCGCCGTTCGCTGAGCAGCTCCGCCAGAGACTCCATCCGCTCCGTCGGCGTGGTGCCCTGGATCCGTTCGGCATAGCCGGCCGCTAAGGCTCGAGCCAACCGCCGCAATATTTCCCGTCGAACCTCCGGATTCTCGTTGCGACTGACCTCTTCCCAAAGGGCCATCGCCAAATCGTTGAAGTTCGATCCGGTCAGTTGCATTCCCTTGTCGGTCAGCCAATAGCGGTGCCGCGGTCGACCACGGCCGTGACGCGTCGCCTCCCGTTGAATGATTCCCTTGCCCATCAGCCGCGTAAGTCTCTGACGCACAGCAGTTTGCGTCACCTCCATGGCGTCCGCCAGATCGGAGACTCCCAATGCCCCGGAAATGCGCAGCAGGTCCAAGACATCGTCGTCGGACTTAGGAATGCCGACGCCCATATCCTTGCCTCCCCTTCCCGCAATCATAACAAACCTCCTTAACCAATGGATTATAGGAGGGTCGCACAATTTTAGCAATATCGCCTGGCAATATTACTGGGCGATTGCCGCCTGAGTTGATAGTCCGGCCAGTGAGCTATTTTTGAAAGCCGCAACCGGCAAGCGGGCGGGGGGTATTAGGCTGTCCATAGAGGGCAACGAACGCCCGTTCAGACGCGGCAATACTACTCGGCCTGCGCCGGGCGAACGCCCGCCGTTGAGCGCGACTGCTCGGTCCCTTGTCGACAGGGCGCCGGACCGAGCGATTTCTCGATTTCTTCTTCGTCCAGCGTCTCGCTCTCGATAAGCCTCCTCGCCAAGAGGTCCAATTTTTCCCGTTGCTTTCGCAACATTGCCGTCGCCTTGTCGGCCGCGTCGCGCAGCAACCGCGAAACCTCTTCATCAATCACCTGAGCCGTATGTTCACTGAAGCGGCGAGGCTCGGCCATCTCCCGGCCAAGAAACGGGTGATCTTCGGTATCCCGAAAAGCGACCGGCCCCAGTCGCTCGCTCATTCCCCAATGCGTCACCATCCGCCGGGCAAGCTGCGTCGCCTTATCCAAGTCGTCCTCGGCGCCGGCGCTGTACTGATTGAACACCAGTTTTTCGGCTGCCCTGCCACCCAGCAAAAAAAGCATGCGGGTATGCAGTTCGTTTTCGGTAATGTTGACGCGGTCCTCTTCCGGCAATAGCTGGGTGGCTCCGAGGGCGCGGCCGCGCGGAACAATGGATACTTTGTGCAAGCGGTCGGCGCCGGGCACCAACCAGGCCAGCAATGCGTGCCCTGATTCATGATAGGCGGTCATCTGCTTCTCTTCTTCGGAAAGAACCTCCTCCCGTTTCGCGCCCATCAGAATCTTGTCGCGGGCATACTCGAAGTCCGACATATCAACGCAATTCTTGTCATGCCGGCTCGCCCAAAGGGCAGCCTCATTGACCAGATTGCGAATGTCGGCCCCGGTCAAGCCGACCGTACCGCCTGCCAAGCGTTCGAGATCAACATCAATGTCCAGCGGCACATCCTTGGTGTGGACTTCGAAGATCGCCACGCGTCCCTTGAAACTGGGCCGGTCAACCGTGATGTGTCGATCAAACCGTCCCGGGCGCAGCAAGGCCGGGTCGAGCACGTCAGGGCGATTGGTAGCCGCCATGACGATCACCGATTGCGTTGGGGCAAAGCCGTCCATTTCGCTGAGTATTTGATTGAGCGTCTGCTCTCGCTCGTCATGGCCTCCGCCCACGCCCGCACCACGGTAGCGGCCGACCGCATCGATTTCATCGATGAACAGGATCGCCGGCGCGTTCTCTTTGGCCGTATTAAATAAATCGCGAACACGGCCGGCGCCCACTCCTACGAACATCTGGATGAATTCGGACCCATTGATCGAAAAGAAAGGGACTCCCGCTTCCCCGGCTACCGCCCGTCCTAGCAACGTCTTGCCCGTTCCCGGCGGTCCCATCAGCAGGATGCCCTTGGGCACGCGTGCGCCGAGGCGTTGAAACTTCGCCGGGTTGCGCAGAAACTCGACCACCTCTTGGAGGTCGTGTTTCACCCCTTCGAGCCCCGCCACATCTTCAAAGGTGATCGACTTATCGCCCCCCTCGTAGCGACGGGCTCCGCTCTTGGAAAAGCCCCCCGTGAGACCGCCGGTGAGAAAGGACTCGCGTGCCCTGCGGAATAGGAACCACAAGCCAAACACCAGGCCAATGCTGATCGTGAGATACACCACTAAGGCAATCGATGTGTTGTCGGCCGGCTCCGTGGCTCGGTAGTCTCGCTTAAGGTGCTCTCGTAGCGAGGCATCAAGGCTCGCATCATTCAGCGCCATTGGGGGCAGCACCGTCACAAACCGCTTGTTCAGGTAAGGATACTTGCCCGAAGCGTCTGGCTTGGCGTCGGGGTCCACCGGCGCTTTGTGAAATTCGCCATACACCCGCCGCCCTTCGACGTCGACGCTGATGATATTTTTGTCAACTTCTAACTGGCGGCGAAAAAACCCATAGCTAATCTCCGAGCGACTCGATCCGGCGTTGGCAAAATACGCGTAGGCCAGTACCAAGATGAGGGCCACAGCGAGCCAAACCACGCTCGGATTAAGAAACCACTTCGAGGGGAACCGACTGTTCGGCTGCTGCTCGGTGTTCTGCTTTGGGTTCGCTGCCATAGACGGATCCCTCTATCGTGGAACGCGAGTCAGCCCTTAACAATTATATCTACAGATTGAGGCCGCTGACATATGCCTCTCGGACTTGGACGTCTCAGTAATCGACCTCGCCCAACTGTCCAATTCCAGCACTGGCGCTGTTCGCTTAGCCCGCCGCATGGGCAGTTGGCGGACAGGCCTTGTAAGCCGCTGTCTCGCACGGCCGACAAACGTCAAGAAATAAGACCGTTTGGCAAGATAGGCAAGCCGATGGCACTCCGATTGCTCCACTGCTAGTCGGATGCCTCGTCAAACGCCGAACGGCGACCATGCCCGGCACAACCCCTTCGGGTCAAAGGATGTCCGTAAGTGGCAGTTGCGCGTTTAATTCCCTGGAGCGACGAACTGGAAAAGGATTGAGTCATGTGGACTACTCGATATGCAATCCTGGCCATAGCCACCGCGATCGCCGCCTTGGCAGAAGCGCAGACCGTCACCAACGTGGGCGGCTATGGCTACGAGAACCCGTACTCGTGGCATGCCTCAACGGCCGCAGAGGGCTATGCCCGCGGCTTTGCTGAGATCGTCCGGGCGGCGGGCGAATATAACCTGAATACGGGCATCGGCGCGGTTAATTGGGCCGAGGCGCGACGCCGCGAGATACTGAACTCAAAGCTCTGGGTGCAGACTTGGTTTGACATCCGCGAGATCAATCAGGCACACCGCTACGCCACTTATCGACAGCAACGCGGCAATCCGGAAAACTACTACCGCATTGTGGAAGGCCGTCGCCCCCAATCGCTCGCCGCTCAAGACATCAATTTCGCCTCCGGGCAACTCCGCTGGCCTCTGCTGCTGGCGTTTGACGACTATCGACCGCAGCGGACAAGGGTCGAAAACGCGTTCACGAATCGAGCCTACAATGGCGCAATGAGTATCGACGACTACCTCAACGTCCTCAACGCGACACAAATCATGCTCGCGCGCCTGCAAAACACGATTGCGGCCGTGCCTCCCCAGGAGTATGTGGCCGCCAAGCGCTTCCTGGAGCGAGTAGCCTTCGATGCCCGGTCGACGGTCTCCTCGGTGGCCGCGCGTCCCGCCCCGGCTGCCGGAAGCGAAGGAAGAACCGTGGTGCGATGACAGGTTGCCCGGCGGGCTGAGCGCCACAGACCGCGTTGATAAAGAGTCAACGCTCAGTGCCTGGCGGCGATTGCCATCACAATCAGGATCAGTAGCACCGTGGCCAGCCCGAAAATAACCGCAAGTATGCGCCAGGGCGAGGCAGTCATGATTCGCATGAACTGCTCGATCGCTGATGGTTGCGGAGAGACACGAGCATACGATCCATGACGATCCACGCTGCCAAAATCGTCCCCCAGATCAGCGAGAGAAAAATCATCGTCAAGCGGCACCAGAACCGAGATGTCGTCCGGTTCGTCCAACCGCCGCGCTCGGGGCAGCGGACGGAGGCGCGAGCCCGCGGACGAAGCATTGGTATGCCAATCGATTAAGGCCTGAGCAACTTCATTGGCCGCGCGATGGCGGTCTTGAATTGCCTTGGCCATCATTTTGCGACAGATTGCCGCCAGTTCAGCGGGGATGTTCGCACGAAGTCTGCGTGGGTCCGGCCTTTCAGCCGTCTGATGCTGCAAGATGCGTTCCGAGAGAGTGCCGCGCGGATAAGGCGGCTGGCCCGTCAACAAGAAATACAGCGTACAGCCGAGCGAGTAAACGTCGGCACGTCCGTCCAGATCCGGGCTCTCCACGGCCTGCTCCGGGGCAAGATAATCCACCGACCCTAGCACCCGCTCTTCCGTCTTGCGGTGGTCCGGTTGGCCCGTGTGCGTCAATCGGGCCAGCCCCAAATCCAAGATCTTCACCACTCCTTGGCTGTTCACCAACAGGTTCGACGGCTTAATATCACAGTGAACCATTTGGCGCTGATGGGCATGAGAAAGTCCCTCCGCGGCTTGGCGGATGTAGTCCGCCGCGCGATGATACTCCAGCGGGCCCTCCTCTTCGACTAAGCGTTGCAGGTCGTATCCCTCAACATACTCCATCACGATGTAGTATCGCTCGCCTTCGCAATCAACGCTGTACGCTTGAACGATATTCGGGGAATCCAGCGCGGCGATCGCTCGAGCTTCGGCCAAGAACCGGTCCAGCGCCCGTTGATCCTGGCACAACTGACGAGCAATCACCTTCAATGCTACCGGCCGGTTCATCGTGACGTGCCGGCCAAGAAAGACGCTGCCCATGCCGCCGCGTCCGAGCAAATCGATCAACCGGTACTTGCCCAAGTAGAAGGTGCTCCGGCCTGCCAGCAATTGCCCCGCCTGCCAGCGCGTAATCAACTCTTGCTTCACGAGTCGCCTTGCGATCACCGATGGGGCATCGAACTCGCCGGCGGCGGCCTCCGCCTGCGCCAGTTGCGACGGCGTCAACAACTGGCTCTTCCGTAGGACCTCAATGAATTCTTGGGCAGTCTGAACAGCCATCTCGCTCGGACTCGCAGGGAATGGGATACCCTACTTAGTCTACCATCCGGGGAACGAGTCGTCACGACGTGCGGAAGGGCTTGCTCCGCAAGGGCAAGGGCTTCAGGCCAATCACGCAGGTGCGAAGGCCGAGAAATTCGCCGGCCGAGGCGATGCACAGAGTGCCGAAGTCAGCTCCGCCAAAACAACAGTTTGCCGCATGAAGCGAAATCGCCCCTGCCGGCTTTGCCTCGCGGTCGAAAACCTTGATCCCCGCCTTCCCACAACAAACATATAGGTTGTCGTGCTCGTCGAGCGTCATGCCATCGGGATTGGCCCCCAATCCGCTAATCCAAATCCGCTCATTGCCCAATCTGCCGAAATCGAGCACGTCATACCGGTAAATCACCTGCCCCCGAGCGTCGGCCACATAGAGCGTCTTATCATCCGCCGAGAGCAGGATGCCGTTCGGCTTGTGGCACACGGTCGACACCCGTGACACTTGGCCATCGCGCGAACAGTAGTACACGTCCTGTTTCCTCACCGTGGGCTGTCCCCGATGCTGGTAATTGGGATCGGAGAAATAGAAGCCTCCTGCAAAGTCTACGGCCAGGTCGTTCGGTTCATTGAAGCGTTGCCCTTCGAATTCGTGACACAGGGCGCGTTTCTTCCGGGTCTCAACATCAATGGCAACAACCCGATACGCGGCGCCTTCACAAACGTACAATTCGCCCGACCCGCTGATCATCATCCCGATTGCATCGGTGCTGTCCTGAACAAATGGCACAACGGCCTTTCCCGGCTGCCAGAAGTAGATCGTATTCTTGCTACCATCGGAAAAGTAGACGTTCCCCTCTGCGTCCGCGGCGGGCCCCTCAGTGAAACCATAGCCCGAGCCGAGCACTTCTGGAACGGCGCCAGGGGCAAGGATCTGTTCGATGGCCATCACTCTCTCCCTTTGGTTCAATGTTTGAAGGACGTATCGGCGAAAAGCTCGTCGGGGCGAACCGATTGTGGCAAGCTGAAGCGGAATCTCTGAATAGCCAAACTAGCCAAGCGGGGACAAATCGGCAATCTCTTCCAGCATCACTTCGGTGAGTGTTACGATCGTACGGTTAGAAGCTCTTCGGTTTTTTTTGAACTCCCCCCGCTGCCGATCTCGTACTAGCAAGGTTGCCCTTTGCCAACCGAACTCCCCAAAAATGATTCGCACGAGACACATCCTACTGATTTTGATTCTGGCCGTACCAACACAGCACGCGTTTGCCGACCCCACTGTAAGAGGCAGGCGAACGTTCGCCGAAGTGGCCGAGCGATCTGCCGCACTTCCGTCGCTATCCAGCTACAGTGTCACTACGGCCGATGTCATTTGGCTCGATTCCGGCCGTAATCGCACGATTCCGCTTCGCATCTATTGCCCAAGCGACCGATCCGAGCGATTTCCGGTAGTGGTCTTTTCAACTGGTTTGGGCCGCAGTCGCGAAGACTGTGCCTATCTCGGTCGCCACTGGGCCTCGTGCGGATACGTCGCCGTCCACGTGCAACACAAGGGAAGCGATGAACAAGCGCGGCAAGCGGCACTGAGACCCAAGAAAGGTTTGCAGAGGGCCTTCTATGATCCCGAAAACATCCGAAATCGGCCCCTGGATATTATTTTCGTCCTGGATCGCCTTGAAAAGCTGAGCAAAGAAGATGCCTATGTCGCAGAACGACTGAATCTAAGCCGGATCGGCGTGGCCGGTCACGATTTTGGCGCCCAAACTGTGTTGGCGCTGGCCGGCCAAGTGCTGCCTGGTTATGTCACCATTGCTGATCCGCGCGTCAAGGCAGTCGTGGCCATGAGTTCTCCCGTCCCGCTCGGACAGGTTCCCTTGGATACCGCCTACGCCAACATTTCCCGACCTTGCCTGCACATCACGGGCACCGCCGACAATAGCATCGTGGCGACCACAACCGCTCCGCAACGGCGACTGCCGTTCGATCTCACTCAAGGCGCCGACCAGTATCTAATCACCTTTTTTGGGGCCGACCACCTCGTCTATTCCGGCCATGTACGGGCCTCGAACGGCGCTTTCGATGCGATGTTTCAGCGCCGTATTGCTGAATGTTCGGCCGTCTTTTGGGACGCTTATCTCAAGGACAACCTTGCCGCCCGGCAATGGCTAGCAGACCAGGGATTGAGCGATTATCTCAAATCGGTCGCGCGGGTGGAAAAGAAATTGCCGTCCGTGCAAAAGACGGCCGAAGCACCGCTTCCCGAGGCCATCATCGCCCGCTGAGGGTCAGGTACTGCGCTTCCTCGGAGGGACAGCCTACTAGTGACACCCGAGTGAATCGAGTAAGCTCAAGGCGGCCGGAGGAAGTACCATGGCTCGAATCGTGTCCCTTGTGATGTTGGTGGTGATCCTGCTGGTGATCGGCGGCCTATTTCTTCAGGTAATGGCCGGTTTCTTGCTGCCGCTCTTTCTGGCGCTCCTGCTGGTAGTCGTCTTTCGTCCACTTCACCAGTGGTTTTACAAGCGGCTCGGCCACCGTGACCGAATGGCGGCTCTTGCGACGACTGTCACCATCCTGCTGTTGGTGCTCATACCCTTGGCCATTCTTTTGATCGAGGCCGGCTACGAGGCTCAACACTTCTACCAAACGGCCGTCAACCAAGCAGCGCCGACGGCCGAGCCGGGCAAGGAGAAATCCCCCTTGGCTGACGCGGGAGAGTTGGCCGACTGGGTGACCGACAGGCTCGTGCAATTGGGCAACCGCATAGGGTTATCGCTCAATCGCGATGACGTTCGTTCAGCCATGACCGGCGGCCTGCAGAAGTTCCTCGCGCCCACGGTGCTACGGACCACACAACTGGCGACCGGCCTGCTCGTCAATCTAGCGATCATGATTCTGGCGGCCTACTACTTCTTCGCCGATGGCCCGCAAATGCTTCGCTCCGTGATGGGCCTCCTCCCCCTCGACAATAGTCGCATGTGGGAATTGGTTGACCGTTTCGACAGCGTTACCCGCGCCGTTGTCGCGGCAACCCTGCTGTCCGCCCTGGTTCAGGGGCTCCTCACCGGCCTCGGTTTCTACATGGCCGATGTCGGCTCGGTTTTTCTCTTGACCGCGCTCAGCATCCTCTTCAGCCTGGTCCCATTTGTCGGCGCCGCCATTCTCTGGGTTCCCGTCTGCTTGTGGCTGTATGCCATTGAAGGCCGCACGATGGCCGCCGTGCTAATGGCGATTTACTGCCTCGGCCTGCTCTCGAGCATTGACAATATTATCAAGCCCCTGGTGCTGCGCGGTCGCTCGAACCTTCATCCACTGCTGGCCCTGCTAAGTGTTCTCGGCGGGGTTCAGGCCCTCGGTCCAATCGGTATCCTGGTTGGGCCGATGGTGGTTGCCTTCCTACAAACGCTGCTAAAGATGGTCCACTCCGAGTTGACGATTCTCTCCGGCCCGGACCCAGCCCCCTCGCCACTGATCGGCCGGACGCTCTAGCACCAGGATTGACCAAGACTCGGCTTACCACGACGATCGCAATCGACCATGAGAATCATTCGTTATCTCGATCCGGACGGTCTGATCCATTTTGCGTCTCAACAAGAGGACGGAACGTCGCTGAAAATTCAAGGCGATATCTTTGCCTGGCCGAAGATCACGTCGGAGCACGCGGTCGTCGCAAAACTTCTTGCTCCGATCGTCCCGTCAAATCTCATCTGCATCGGCTTGAACTATCGCCGCCATGCCGAAGAGACCAAGGCTCCTCTCCCCACCCGTCCAGTCATCTTCTTGAAGCTGACGTCCGCGGTGCAAAACCCCGGCGACCCGATTCTTCTGCCCCGCCACCTTCGTAGTGACGAAGTTGACTACGAGTGCGAGTTGGCGGTGGTGATCAAGAAACGTTGCAAGAACGTGGCTCGAGAAGAGGCCTTGGACTATGTTCTGGGGTATACATGTGGCAACGACGTCAGTGCCCGTGACTGGCAGAAGCAGTGGAGTGGTGGACAGTGGAGCCGGGGCAAGTCGTTCGACACATTCGCACCGCTCGGGCCCTGCCTCGTCACACCTGAAGACCTACCGAATCCCAACGGGGTTAAGATCCGCCTCGACGTCAATGGGGAGGTCCTGCAAGATTGGAACACCAACGACATGATTTTCGATGTTCCAACGCTCATCGAGTTTCTCAGTGGTAGCACCACATTGTTGCCCGGCACAGTAATTTTCACGGGCACACCGCATGGAGTCGGTTTCGCTCGCACCCCGCCGCGTTACCTCCAACCCGGTGACGTTGTCACCGTGTTCATCGAAAAGATCGGGCAACTCTCCAATCCCGTCCAAGAAGAACGGGGCGGCTGACTCTGGCCAAGCCGATCGAGCAAGCCAACGTAACCGTTCGCTTGTGCCCACAGGTGAGCAATGTACTTGGCGATTTTCGACGCGAACCGATGCGATAAGCACGCCGCCAACCAGTTTGAAAAACTCACAAGTGCGCAATCTCCTCACTCTTGACGCGGCGGCTGAAAACTAATGAACAAATCGCTTGCGTCGAAAAAAACACAGTTGCTATACTGTCCCTCGGTTTTTTCCTGAGTCGCCGCTCGGTGAAAACACTAGCGGGCCTTGGCGGGCGAAGACACTTTGCGTCGCTCGCTGCTCCTCCATCGAAGGGACTTGCCTAAATGCTCTGGTTCACTCGTTTGCGCGCCTGGCTGCGCGACCAACGCTCTACTACCTCGTCCAAGACGTCCCGCGAGCGAAAGCTGAGGCTGATGGAACTCGAGCCTCGCCAGATGCTCTCCGGCTACCACTTCGACTTTGGCACCGCAACCTCCTCAAGGGCGAACGATTACACCCGCGTTGAGCCTGTCGGTTACAGCGAGTCGCGCGGCTATGGCTGGGCAAGCCCATCGAATGTCAGCGCCGTCAACCGCGATTTCGGCGACGCTTTGGGACGCGATTTCCACAAAGGAACGGATAACACCTTCAAGCTCGATCTGCCCAATGGCACGTATCAAGTCAATCTCTCCCTCGGAGACCACGACGCCCTTCGTGATAGAATCGACATCTACATCAACGGCAATAGAGTGGCCTCGGGGCTGAGCACGTCCTCCGGGCAATTCACAAAACCGGTATATCAGGTCAAGGTCACCGATGGACAACTACGCATTCGGCTGGTCGACACCGGCGGTTCGACCAGCGGTTGGGCGCTGAGTGCTCTGGATGCGGTTCTCACCGAGGGCCCGATCGGCAGCACCGGACCGAATCGATCGGGAAACGAAGGCTCGGCTATCTCCTTTCAAGGCAGCGCCAGCGGCACGGGTAGTCTCAAATACAAGTGGGATTTCGGCGACGGCACCACAACCACCGGAAGCCTGACGCCGAAACATACCTATGCCGACAACGGCACATACAAAGTGCGATTAACGGTCACCGACGGCAACGGAACGTGTGTCAACAACTATGCGACGGTGCGCGTTGCGAACGTTGCCCCTCGCCCCAACGCCTTGGGCAAGTACTACGGAAATGTTGACCAGCCCGTCCACTTCGTCGGGATTGCCAAGGACCCGAGTCCTAAGGACTTGGCGGCCGGCTATACCTATAAATGGAATTTCGGCGACGGTGCCACGGCAACCGGTGCTGCGGTCGATCATATCTACAGCAAGTCGGGAACCTATAAGGTCACGATGACCGTCGTCGACAAGGATGGCGGCACCCGTTCGACAACCACCAGCGCGGTGATTGCCGCCGGCAGCGACTCAGCATCGCGCAACGACTACAGTATCGTCGGTACAAACTTGATCGCGAATACGGTGCTTGGCTACTTGAACTGGAGCGAGATGGCCTCGACCGGCGCTTGGGGAGCGAATGCGAAGTGGGAACAGGGCAACGCATCGGAGTGGCACATCGAGTTGCAGCGGTACGGCGAGGATTTGATTACCGGTGGCCTGATCCACAACAACACCAGTGCAATCAGTGCCGGTTTGAAGGCTTTTGACTGGGGATTCGCCCGCCAGAGGTCCGACGGCAGCTTTTCCGGCACCGCCGACCCCTTCCACAGCACCTCGCTGTTCGTTGAAGCGGTCGCCAACGCCGTGCTCGTCCTGAAACAATCGCCCTTGGCATCGACCTACCGCTCCAAGATCGATTCCTACACCAACCGCCTTGACAAGGCCGCCCAATGGATGACCTCGTCCAGCATCTGGTCTAATGGCGTGAAAAACAACAGTCCCTACACACATCGCCGCTACATCGTCGCCGATGCCCTGGCGATGACCAGCAAATTGGTCGGCGGCGACAGCCGCTTGCTGTCCTATGCTCGGTCGCAAATCAGTTCGGGACTTGCCGCGCAATGGGATAACGGTGTCAATCCGGAACTGGGCGGCTACGATAGCAGCTACCAAACCCTCGGCATCTCCTACGCCACGCGCTGGGTAACGTACTTCCCTAACGACAGCCTCACCCAAGGGGTGAAGAGGATGATCTCAAAGGCCTTGGCCTGGGAAGAAACGAAGATCAAGGCAACCGGACAAATTGATACTTCAGGCTCCGTCCGGACTGGCGTCGAAGACGGCCCCAGCGGAACAACGAAGACTGTCGATTGGAAGAAGGCCGTTGACGCTTTTGCCTACTGGTACCAGCGCACGGGCGACAAGCGATGGCAGTTGGACGCCCAGAAGATCGCCCAGTTCTACTACATGCAATACTGATTCAGCTTGCGAACCGCAGTCCACCTGCAGCGCGGCTACTGGGTGACGTGGCGGAAATTGCGGTAGTGGCCGTTTTCCGCATCCCAGAGAAAGATCGCCCAGCCTTGGGTTCGATGCACTAATTGCATGTTCTCGCGAATGAACAGTTCCACGCGTGCCGCCGGATAGACCCATTGCAGTCGGATCCCACGCGATTGAAAGCGGTCGCGATTCAGGGCGACCCAAAGCCGCTTGTTGCTGGCGCAAATCAACTTCAAATGTTCGAGCGAGGTGATCACTGGAACCGCAGTAGCCCGATCCACCAAGCGCCCACCCTGCAGGACGACAAAGTCGAAAATAATCGGAATTTGCATTTCATAGTCGATTTGCCCTGTCTCGATGTAGGCGGCTTTGGCGTGGGGTTGCGTGATCAAGACCTTGTCTCCCGGGCGAAGTTGGCTGCGAATATAGGCCAACGCGCCGACCGAGTCACCCAGTAGTTTCCGTTGGTAGGTTTCAGGAACGCGCCAAGGCGAGAACGCTGCCCCACATGCAATAACGAACACCACCAAGCACACCACGGAAGCAAACCCCAAACGAACTCGTGTCCGCGGATACGTCCGCAAGCGACTAGCCAACCAGGAAAGAGCCGCCCGGGCATTGTCGATCGACAGAAGGATGAACAATGGAAACAGCCAAAACTGGTAGCGAATGCTGACCTGGGTCACCATGACATTCATCAAGGCCACCCCCGAGAAAAGCATAAAGTGCAGGGCAAAGCTGACACGACTGCGTTCCCGAAGCGCCGCCGGCATCCCCAATAGCAAGGCAAGGGTTAAAACGATGTGGATGCGTGAGTAATTGATGAACAAGGACACCAAGTTGTACGGGTCCCAGAAGTGCGGCTGCACGTCAGCCTGCATGCTAGGCGCATAGCCTTCCAAGCGCGTCAAGCAGTGGGTCTCGTAGATCATAAAATCGATGACAATGACAAATAGCGCGCAGCCAAGGACCACGAGTAGTTTGACGTTGTCTGTCCAGGAGCGGTGTTGCGCAAAAAGTACGTAGCCCACCCCGAGAGAAACCAGGGCGACTGCAGTAATCTCTTGGCTCAACGCCGCCGCCAACCAACCAGCGACCGTCAGATAGCGGTACTTCTGCGATTGTTCCGTGACAAACCCTTTGCAGAAGAAGAAAATCGTTAACAACGCGAAGAATTGCTGCTGCTGATAAAACCTCACCATGTGGCTCGTAAACATCATCCCAGGATGGATCGTGGCCAGAACGAGCGCCGCCAACCCGACCCACGGTCGGCCGAGCAAACGCGAGCCACAGAGATAGAGCAGCCACCCGGTGGCAACGCCAAACAACACGGTGGGCATCCGCATCGCCCAGATGTTTTCCCCAAACAACCAAACACTGGCTGCCGTGAAGTAGTGGTACAGCGGACTGCGGGTATACCATACCGTCTCGGGCAGATACGCCGGAGCCCCCGTTCGCAGAATCCCCCACAACCCCAACGTCGTTGGCCACTCGTCGTCGTCCAAAGGCTGAAAATCCAGCGCATACATCCGAATGAACAACGAGCAAAGACATACCCATAAGATGATGAAGAACCAAAGTTTTGTGCTGGGCAATTTTCGTATCGTTTGCTTGATGCCGACGCTCACCGGGCGCAAGCGGCTGCCACCGGCGAGTTGTACAAATTTCAACCCGGCCATTGCGGCGCCCAAGATCAAGGCAATCGCAAACGCCCAACGCCATGCCTCCGGCTGCAGATACCACAATTGTTCGCTGCGCTCTCCGAAGGCGACCCGAACCGCCAAGAACATGCCGGTCACCGCGGCAAACGGCAAGAATCCGTCCATTAGGAGCTGCGCCGTCTGCTTGACCGGCCTGGGAAGTCCACCGTCGCGTCGTCCCCCCAGCCTCGACACAGACCAGACGGCGGCCAACAGCAGACTAACAGCAACGGCCGCCGCTCCACCGGCGACAAAAACGGTTCGCCCCCAGGCGGGAATTGGATCATCGAAAAAGGCCGACCCTCGGTAGTCCAGCGGTCGCGTAAGCTGCCCCCCCGCGGCGACCGCACCAAATGTTTGAGCAGTTTGCCAACGGCCACTCCCCAAGACACTGCTTCGCCAATAGGAATTTGGCCCAAACGCCAATCGCGATCCGTCGAAGAATTCCACTTCGCCATCCACGGCGACCTGCCCCTGCCAATTTGCTGGATCGGAGGCCAAGGCACGATTCAAGCGAATCGAAATCTTGTTCTCACCCTGTTGCAAGATCTTGCTGATGTTGTAGCCGAAGAACCCGCCGACTGCCAGATTTCGCCCCAACGTCACCGGGTTCGCTTTGACCTCGGAGCCAACGCCACGTCGGAGGGCCTTCAACTCGTTGAGTTTCTCGGCGGCCAACTCATTGCGCTTTGGCAGCTTCAGCGGCGGCCGCAGATCGGGGGCCAGCCGCATTCCCTGCCGCGGCGATTCAAACCGCTGACTTTCGAACAACTCGCCGAAATCGTCGGCGTCCATCGACGTGGGCAAATTAGCCCGGGTCAATCCACGCTGTTTCCGGAAGATCCATTCGCCCGTCTCTTGACCTTGATGGTCTGGACTCTGCACCCGGACTCGGCGACCGTTGACGAACAATTCATAGTTGCGATTGGCGGCCAAGCGCATCCAAGCCTCTTCCGGAGGCGTCGGGCAAACCACGGTCGTCTCAAACCACGCCGAATCCTGAGCCGTCGCTTGTTTGTCGCGCAACCACACGCCTTGAAATGCAGTCGAAAAGATCCGGGGATCGAAGAGACGATGAAATTGATCGGTGGGCCCCTCCACAACCGCAGCTCGCCGCCAATCATCGGACCGATAGACCGTTGCTCTCCAGTCGGGACGCTGCCCATCGCGGGGAGCGACAATTTCGGCCCGCCAGTCCCGGCCACTGGCCAGGGACACACGCTCGCCGTTGGCCATTTCGACTTCGCCATCGGCGATCACCTTTGCCGGCGCCCGGCGTGACTCCACTTCCACGCACACGACGTTCTTGCCCGACTGCAAGCGCGGCGTAAGATCGACGTACGTCGGCAATCTCCAGTTCTCGTGCCCAGCCCACTGGTACTCCCGCGAGAAATTCAGCGACAGCGAGGTCTGGGGAAAGCTCAGCCACTGCCCGCGTTGATTCAGCCCTGTTTGGAAAGCGCGAGTGGGGCGCCAAAGGTAAAGCCACGTGACTGCCCGACCGTTGACCGTCACCTCAAAACCATCTTCGGCGGCCACGGCCAGCCAGGCGTTTCGAACATTGCCGGTGATGCGAAACTCGCGGCGGAAACACGAGGCGTACGCTTCCTCGGGCCTCGCTGCGACGGTAAGCCATTGCCCCTTCAGCTCTAGCGGTTGGAGAGTAGGTCGCTGTTCGAGTCGCTGCTGGAACCAGAGCAGGTAGGCCCCCTGCATCGCGGCGATCGCCACGACGGCCACGACCACACCCATTCGCATCGCCTTGCCCAGCGCGATTCTCATATCATGCTCAACACTTTTCGAGATTCGACAACGGCGGCGTCCAGGTCGCCCATTGCATAGGCGGCCACAACGGCATGGGAATGGGCCGCATACTGCACGGCGTATTTATTGGGAATTTGATAGTAGTCGTACACGAGGTCCATCCGATTCACCAGTTGCATCAAGTCCCGATAGCGACCCGTGCGCAGGTAGGCGAGTTGCAGGGTGTAGTTGGCTTTCAGGTTGCAGGGGTCGGCCGCAAGGAGGCGCTCAAGGCGACGGGAAGCCTCCTCGACTTTTCCCGAATTGAGGTCGTCGATGGCAAACCGCAATCCCGCCCGACAGGCCTCGCGTCGTATCGGAGAACTCGCCGGCAATTCATCGATCAATCGATGAAACAACATATCGGCCTGATAGATGCGGCCGGAGCGCTCGAGAACTACGCCATCCCAGAGCCGCGCCGCGGGAGTGTCCCTTCCCAACGCCTTTTCCAGCACCCCGGTCTGGCCGACATAGTAGGTGTTTTCCTGCAACGTGGGCAGCATCCGCCCGGCCTGCTGTAGCATCTCGAGCGATTCCGCATAGCGACCTTCGCCGGCCAATTGCGCGGCAACGCCCAGTTTGGAAGCGGCAAACAAAGCCCAACTCCAGGCGCACATGATCCAAACCACGGTCGTCCCCAGCAGCGCGGCCAGGGCCACGCTCGCTCGATCCAATTGCATTGTTCCTTTGTACAGAGTCGACCACAACGACAGGAAAACCGCCCCCATCAATCCGCACACCCACCCCTTGCGGAGAAAATCGAAGAACGTATTCGAATATCCCAGCCAGGTCGCCATTTCCGGCAATCTTCCCAGGCCGCCCTGGGCGAATTGCCAGTCACTGACGCCCATCGGCGTGACTTCCATCGGTGTGTCGGCCACGAAGATTCGGTCCAGGGCGCCCAGCAGGCGGTACTCGATGCCGACGTTCACGTCGCCACCGGACCAAATAATGTTGCGGTGCTGCGCCTCGGCCCACGCGGCAGCCCCGGCAGTTGGTCGATCCCAGGCCATGACCAGATAGGGGTAGACCAGCACAAAGGCGAACCATAACCCCGCCGCTGTCGGCGAGACCCAAATCGATCGCCGACCTCGCCACCAGTCCCACAGGATCACCAGGATCACCAGCAAAGCAGCGATCTTCGCGACCGGGGTGGCCCATGGCTCGACGGCCTGGACCGTCTTGCCGTTGAAATCCACCGGCACGGCAACCCACGGCAGCCCCATGCTGCCGGCCGTGAAGGCGAGACCCACCACCGCCACCAAAACCGCGAGCAGTCTACTCACGCGCCACCTCCATCGCCGAAACGCTCCGGCTGGCAACGTCGACGATCTTCGATTCATCGATCTCATCGGGATGCACGTTGCGTTCGGTCGCCACGATGCGATCGCCGGGCTGCAACACGGCGTGCCCGGAAAAGATCACTTCCGCTCCTGGATCGAGCCCCGCCAAGACTTCGGTCCATCCACTCGCAGAGATGCCCGTCGTGACTGCCTGTGGCCGGAACTGATCACCTTCGGCGACATAAGCAATCGCCTTGCCGCCGGAAACCGAGGTTAGCGCCCCGCTGGGCACCGCCAGGGCCCTCCGTTCCAAGCGAACCTCGGCAAAGCCCGTCAGACCGGGCACGACATTCTTCAAGTCGCCTTCCAAAACCACGCGTGCCTCGAAGGTCGCAGGCCATTCCGGCGAGCCAGTGCCCAGAGGGCGGATCGGATGGATCGCTTCTGGCCCACCTTGACTGTAATTCACGATCGGCTTGATCTTCGCGACGTGACCTCGGAACACGCGCCCGGGAAAGGCTTCCAGACGCACATTCACCGGGGTCCCTTCGTCAAATCGCCCAATGGCGGTCTGGTCCAAGTAGGCATTGAACCAACGTCCCACCGAAAGGGTAAAGGCCGGTGTGCCGTTGCCTTGCTTCAACTCCCCTTCATGGATCAACACCTGGTCAATGACCCCGTCGTCCAAGGCGTAGATCTTGTAGTCCTTCAATTCTCGCTGCAGCCGCCGAAGCTTGAGTTCACCCCTTTCGACCTCCAATTGCGCGGACCGAATGCTTAGTGGCTTGCCAGGCCGAGACATACTCAATTCGACGCGGGCGGTTTCGACATCGCCCAGCGACTTGGCAAGTTCGAGTTTTTGCTTCAGCAGCAGTTCCAACGGCTCTGCCCCCTGTTGCGTCAGCCTTTCGTAGACGCCAACCAGATCCTTGGCCAAGGCCGCTTCCTTCTGGGCCACGGCGAGCCGAACCTCGTCCAGTTCCGGCCGCTCCTGGGGCATCACCGACACGGAGCCCAACTTCGTCCGTTCCACCAACACCTTCGCCACCTCGATGGCTGTCCTGGCTTCCAGAATCCTCAACTCCGCCAGACCTGAGTCGAGTTCTGCCAACAACTGACCTTTTCTCACCCGGTCCCCCTCATGGACGAGGACGCGACTAATCCGCGCCGTGGGCACCAGGGGAACCAGCACCGGTTCGCTCTGCACCAAACCCTCGCCGAGCAAGTGTGCGCCCAGGTTTCGCTCTTGCACGGTAGCCAAGGTCACTGGAAACGCCTGGTCGCGCATTCGAAGCAAGGCCGGATACCCCAGCCGCGACGTATACGTGCGGTTGGTCGGGTTCGTGTAGCCGGGAATCACGATGCGAAAAAAAACGATTCCGCCAACAATGAGGGTGGCTACCGTCAACAACGCAACGCCAAGGAACCCGCCCAGACTATGCCTATGAATCTTCATAATCGTTACCTCTCACTATTGATGACCTGCGGAAGTTCCCTTTGAGGCACACGGGCTGACGCGCAGGTTGCGGGCACTCGGCAGCCGAAAGTCTGACATTCCAAGGGCCTGCATTCCTTCACGGCTACCGACTCCTGCCCCTCGGTCTTGCCATGGACGTAGCCCCGTCGGACCGCGCGGCGAACGAACTCGAAAGGCAATCGGCGCTTGGCGAGTGGATAGCCCCAAACGATCAGGACACACACCAATTCGGCGACCAACAGTACCACGCGCCACAATAGGGAAATCATCACCGCCTCGCCTGCCGGCATCCATACACTCAATTGCAGAGCCAGCACCCCGTCACGAACTCCGATTCCCGCCGGCGCCATGACCGCTATCAGGCCAATGAACCAAGCCACCCCATTGATGGCGATGGCAGCAAGAAACGGCAAGCTCATGTCCGGAGATATTGCCCGAGCCGTCAAATAGAACGCCCAACCATTCAGCAGCATCAGCAGCGTATAGAAAACTGAACAGCGAATGGCCGTTAACCAATCGAGACGGACATGCTTCAGGGCGACGATCTTTTCCCGAATGCGTGCGAGCCTTTTCGGAAAGAAGTATCGGCTCGCCAGCAACGTCAAACCGCCGAAGATTGCGGCGCCGACCATGACCATCGCCAGGACTGAGGCGCCATGAAACGACGATCCGCTTTGCCGGCCCAGAAATTCGCTGCCGAACAACACCAGCCCCACCGCGGCAAGCAGCAACGATGCGATGACGGTCAACAACAATTCCAGTGCCAAGCTGGCGACCGCGACCAACACCGGGATTCCAACCGCCACCGTCTGGACGGTCCGCGAGCCAAAATGCCAGACCCCGCCCGGCAGCCAGCGGCAGGCCTCTCCCAACACCCAGATTCGAACGGCGGCCCCCCGCGAGATGTTGTAGCCAAATCCCTGCAGTATTTTTCGCCACCCCAGGGCGTTGATCGGCCGAGACAACACCGACAGCATCAAAGCCGCGACGAAGAGCCCCCAGTGCCGGCCGTCGGGGATACCCTGCAAGCTCTCGACCCCTTCCCACATTGAGGGCACAAGAAAGCCGACCACCGCGGCCACGCCGGCGAAGATCGCCAATCGTCGTAAGAGCGTCTTTCTGTCATTTGTCATGGCGATGAGTGTCGGCTAATAAGACGCAGTCAGGCTCTTAGACGGTGGGAACGTCGGCCTTGTTCGGCAATCCGTCGGTCGTCCGCTCGGCCGTGAACCAGCGCCCCGTCTCGCTGCTTTCCGAGCCGGAGGGAACTTCACGTCGCCCCGCCAAGAGACTGCAATACATGCCCTCCAAGCGATCCGTGATCCGATTCCAGTCAAACTCCTCCCGCGCAAGTTGCAGGCCGGCTTCGGCCATCTGCGCCGCCCGCGCCGGCTGCTCAAGCAGTTCCAAAATGGCTTCCGCCAGTCTCTTCTCATCCTTCTCAGGCACCAGCAAGCCGGTCACGCCGTCGCGCACGACGTCGGGAATGCCGCCCACCGCAGAAGCCACCACGGATTTGCGATGAACATAGGCGTCGATCGCGCCTACCCCCAAACCCTCGGTGTCGCCACGGTCGTCGACAATTGCCGGATTCACCCACACATCACACGACGCGTATTCGGCGTCCAATTGGTCATTGCTTACGAAGCCGACAAACCGTACCGAATCGTGGATGCCCAGCGATCGGGCTAGTTCCTCTAGCCGCAGTCGCTCGTCACCGTCTCCGGTAATGACAAACTCCGCCGGTTGCTTGCGGAGAACGTGGGGCACCGCCCTCAAGAGATACTCCACGCCTTTGCGCTGGATCAGTCGTCCCGTAAATAGGATCCGCGGCCGATCTTGACGCCACTCCGCCGGTTGGCCCGCGACCGCGGCGCGAACCGTGGCTCCGAAAGGAAGGACAATTGCCTCGCGACCACTTAGTTCACGAATTTCCCGGGCCGTCCAGGAACTGTTCGCCAACAACAGATCCGCCCGCTGCAAACTGCGGCGCAGCAAGGGACGAATCCAGGCCTTCCGCCGGGCCAGCGCAAATTCCGCGCCGTGACTGGTCAGCACCGTCCGCGCCCCGCATACCTTCGCCGCCGCTAAGGCCATCGGCCCGTGCGGAAACGGCCAGTGCGCATGCACGATGTCAAACCGCTTTTGGCTGGCCACTCGTCGGGCAGCCCACCATCCCATGATGAAATACGGCGCACCGAGAATTTCATACAGCGGGTTGCGAATCCGGTTGGGGGCTCCTTGTTCGTGCGTCAGGTGCTCCCACCGAGCAGGACTGTAGCGGAACCGATGGACCAAAATACCGTCAACCCGATGGTCCGCTATCCCCTCGAACGACGGTGCAAGGATCTCTATATCATGGCCGCGCCCAGCGAGCCGAGCAACCGACTCACGAAGCCAAGGCACGGCGTAGTCGTGCTCATGACGAGGGTAAGTGGACGCGATAATCAAGATTCGCATAGCGCTACCTACCTCTTCTCGCGTCTTGCCGCCGCTCCGTTGTCCGTTCCATCATCGTCTTTACGCGCCTGCTGGGAATTGGCACCGGCGCGAGCCGAGTTGCCGTAGTCCGGCGCCAAGGGTATGAGCGGTCGCCACACTCCCATCGGCCCAATCTGCGCCGGACCGCTCGCAGTGTCTTCTGCGATTCGCAGCTTCCATAACTCCCGCAAACCGCCACGATTGAGCAACTCTGCCACCAATCCGAGCGTGAGTAGGACGGGCACCGCGGCAACGCACGCGGCCCCGAGAACAGTAAGTGTAAACCCGGTCGTGATAGCCGCTCCCCAAAATCCCCCAAACATCAGGAGGACAAGGCCACAAACTGCCAGACTCACCGCCAGTGCGCCGGTGAAATGGGACGGCCGCTCGCCAAAGTTCCGCAAGAACCAGACGGTGAACATGTCACAAAAGCCCCGCAAGAATCGTTCGATGCCGTATTTCGTTCGACCATGCATCCGAGGGTGGTGTTCCACCTCAATCTCGCCTGCGCGATAGCCGTCCAATGCCGCCAGGCAGGCAATAATCCGATGCTGCTCTCCGTAAAGCGTTAGCCCGCGAACGACTTCCGACCGATAGCACTTGAAGCCACAGTTGTGATCGTGCAAGCGGACGCCACTCAGGCAACTAAGCATCCAGTTGAACACCCGGCTGGGAAAGACCTTGTGCCATGGGTCGTGACGTACCCGTTTCCAGCCGCTAACCATGTCAAACCCGTCCTCCAGCTTCTGAAGGAAACGCGGCATCTCCGCCGGCTCATCCTGGAGATCCGCGTCCATGGTGAAAACGATCTCCCCGCGAGCGGCGCGAAAACCGGCGGTCAACGCCGCCGCCTTGCCGAAGTTTCGTCGAAACCGGATCCCGCGAATAATGCCCGGCCGCTGCCGCTGCAAGGCGCAAATCACTTGCCAAGTGTTGTCCCGGCTGCCGTCGTCGACAAAAATTACCTCGAAAGGATGTGACGAACCAACCGCCGCTTCAACTCGCCGGTACAACTCCACCAGCGTCTCCTCTTCATCCCGCGCCGGAACCACAACCGTCAAGGAACGCAAGCAAGTCCCGTCGTTCACCCTCGGCTTCGCCGGGTTCGACCCGATTCTCTCCGCTCCAGGCCCTTGCCTGCTTGCTGTCTCTTGCCTGCTTGCTGTCTCTGCCCGGCCTGTTCCGCCATGCGTGTCGGCAGTGCCGGAATCAAACGCGTACGATTGGCCAGGAGCCATCACGATATAGACCGAACCCATATCCTGCCTTTGTGTTTTTGCTGCTGACGAGGATTCCTCCGGGTTGCAAATGCCGGGCCGAGACGCAGAAAGATCTCCTCGCGATTCCAGAACGACCGTGGGCCGGCCACCCCCATCGCCTCTGGACATTTCGCGGCGTCCAAAAATCAGCAAATGCTGCGTCAAATTAAGCAACAATGTCGAACGAAGGGGTCCTCCCTGCCGGCAAAGGAGACTTCGGCATACCGATTGCACATCCGGTGAACTGAGATTAATTGCCTGCTTTCGATATAATTGTCCTCCGTCGTTTGATTGAATTGGGAGTCGAACTATGGCTCGACGAGGAAGAGCAGCGAGATCCTTGTCGGTCCTGCTCGTCGAGGACACGCCGGCCAACCATCGGATCATCTCACGTATTCTTGCGGACCGCGGGCACCGGGTCACGGTTGCGGAAAACGGAGAACAGGCGCTGGCGTGCTTTCGTCACCAAACATTTGATGTCGTTGTCATGGACGTTGAGCTACCTACGATGGACGGCCTCCAAGTGGCCACCGCCATGCAGCAATTGGATAAGCTTAAAAGCGGCCGGACGCCCATCCTAATGCTCACGGCTGCACACCTGGAACCGGATCGTCTCGCCGGAGCCGGCCTGGAATGCTATCTGACGAAGCCAATCGATGTCGCCCGGTTGATTTCTCGAATCGAACGGGCAGCGGAAGTCGGCTGGCCGCGATCCGAAGCCTTGCCGACTTGCAGCGATCACCCTGCTGACAATGACTCAGCAGCGACATTTACGGTGAACATCGCAGCCACCGTCCGGCGTTTGGGAGGCGACTTCGATTTGCTCGAGAAATTCATCGACGTATTCAATGAAGACTCGCTACAACTAATTGAATCGCTGAAGATGGCGGCGGCCGCAAAGGACATGCGAGCCGTGCGGCGGGCCGCGCATGCATTGCGCGGATTAGCCTCCAATTTCGACGCCCACGAGTTGATGGAAACCACGTATCGCATTGAGCACGCGCCTCCGGACGCACAGGTCCCCTTCCAAGAGTTGTCGGAAGCCGCCGATGAAGTTGACCGCGTCCGCAACGCTCTTCAGGCCTACCGCGGCGGGTGCTTGACCTAGCGTAGTTCGTCTCGCTCGTCACCGGTCTTGGGCACTGTCGCACTGAGTCGACCGACATTTCGGAATGGAGACAAAGAATTCCGCCCCTTCGCCCAGGCGAGATTTCACCCAAATGGCGCCGCCGTGGTTTCGCGCAATCAGCCGGCAAAGGGTTAAGCCAATGCCGCTTCCCGGTGTAGGGCTTGGCACTTTGAGCCGCTCGAACATCTCGAAGATGCGTTCGTGATCGACTGCGTCGATGCCCTGCCCGTTGTCACGGACGCTAACGATCCATGTCGCCGCCAACTCTCCTACCCCTACCTTGACCAACGGCGTCGCTTCCCCGCAATACTTAATGGCATTGCTTAGCAGATTTTGAAATAGCACACGCATCTGCGTTTCATCGCCCCAAATCGTTGGCAAAGGGTCGTGGGTAATAATCGCTCCGCTCTCCTTGACCAGCGATCGCACACCGGCACACGCCTGATAGAACACCGCCTCCAAATTGACCGTCGCGAACTTCTTGTCGCGCGTCTCCAACCGGACCAACTCAAGGAGATCGCGCACCACCTCGGCGATACTGTTGATGGCATCTTGCGAATCGGCCAAGAACTGTCGAGTGACTTCGTCGAGTTGGTCCGCGTATTTGTCCAGGATGCGATCCAAGCAAGCAGTGATGCCAATTAGAGGGGACTTCACTTCATGCGCAACGAGGTGGGCAAACTTGTCCAACTCGTCATTGCGGCGGCGAAGCGTGACGAGTTGGTCGGCAAGCGTCCTCAGCCTGCCCTTCCGCTCAATCGCCTTGCCGATAGCGGACAACAGCGTGCTCCCTAAACACTCCGATCGGGCGAGATAGTCGTCTGCGCCAAGTCGAAGAACCGACCTCGCCCGCTCTGCATCCGTTGATACGTCGATCGCGATCACCGGCACTGCAGAACCGCTTTCGAGCAGCTTGCTGAATCCGTCGTCGCCAGTTTCCTCCACTATTGCGAGATCCACCAGTACCGCATCCACGCCGTGCTGCTGCAATCGCTCACAGGCCGCGCCGAGTCCCTCGGCCCGCTCGACGCGAATCACCGCGCCCGCCGCGCGGGATAAACGACGACTCAACCCGGTCGCACACGTTTCCGTCTTCTCCACGAGAAGAATGGCCAGTGGTCGCGACTGCCACCCGTCCATGGCATTTCCACCTGCAGCGGTCCTCGGAACGCGGCCGTATCGCCGCGATGTGGGCAACAGGACTCCGACTCAACTCATCAGTTGCACCGAAGGCCCGACAGTGATTCGCAACGCATGGATCTTGTTCCGCAAGCTGCCCCGCGTAATTCCTAGTCGTTCCGCTGCCTTCGACTGGTTCCCCTTGGTCTCGCGTAGCACGCGCATGATCAGATAGCGTTCCACCATCTCGAGAGTCTCCGCATACAGCTCGTGTGAACCTGCCTTTTCGCGCTGATCCACGAACAGGGCCAAATTGCGGGGCGTAAAGTCTTCCTCCTCGCACCGACTGGCAGCTGCGGTGGGTTGCACGGTTTCCGGCAGGTTTTCCGGGGTCAAGACTGGCCCCGTGGCCTTTAGCAGCGCAGTTCGAAGGACCGTCTGCAGCTCACGCACGTTTCCTGGCCACGAGTAGCCGGTCAAAATCTCCATTGCTTCCGGGGCGATGCCCTGCACCTCCTTTCCGAGTTCCCGCCCGAACCTGGCCAGGAGGTAACCGGTCAACATGACGATGTCCTCACCGCGTTCTCGAAGCGGCGGCAAGTCAATCCGGTAGCCGTTCAGCCGATGGTAGAGATCCTCGCGAAAGGCCCCATCCTTGATCATCGACCGCAAGTCACGATTGGTCGCCGAAAGGATTCTCACGTCCGTCACAATCGTCTCTCGACCGCCGACTCTCTCAAACTGCTGTTCCTGCAATAGTCGCAGCACCTTGCTCTGCGTCGCCGGCGACATATCCCCCACCTCATCCAGAAAAATCGTCCCGCCATCGGCGCGTTCAAACTTGCCAATCTGTCGCCGGTCAGCCCCCGTGAAGGACCCTTTTTCGTGGCCAAACAGTTCGCTCTCCAAAAGGGTCTCGGTCAGCGCCGCGCAATTGACGGCGAGAAACATCTCCGATGATCGCGAACTGTGCTGATGGATCGAGTGGGCGACCAACTCTTTTCCCGTGCCGCTCTCGCCGCAAATCAGCACCGGGACATCTCGCGTGGCAATTCGGCCGATCTCCTTATAAACCTCGAGCATGGCCGGGCTACGCCCGAGGAAAACGGTATCGTCCTGTGGCCGGGCGATCGCTGTGCTGGCCTCCACTAGCTCGCCGCCCGAAGCGGCATGTCGCCGTGTCTCCAAGGCTCGCGAGACCACTCGCTGCACTCGGTCGACGCTCAAGGGCTTCACCAGATAGTCGTAGGCACCGCGTTTCATCGCCTCGATCGCCGTGTCGCTATCGTCCGACACGGTGACGAAAGCAATCGCGACCCCCGGATCCAAGGCGAGAATTTGCCCGATGAGTTCCAGCCCAGAGGCATCGGGCAGGGCCACGTCGAGCAACAGCACATCTGGTTTCTTTTCTCGAACGACCGCCAGGCCCTGACCGGCCGTCTTGGCTGTCTGCACCTTGACTGGCATCCCCTCGAGGGCCTTGTCCACCAGGAGGGCCACGGTCGGATCATCGTCGATTATCAAAAGGGTGTTCATAGGCGGCTCCCTGATTGCATTCCAATGATGGAGCCGCCGGCCAACACGCTGCCGACTCACTTCGGGCGCTTCGCGGCTCACAGGCATTCTATACGGAGCGTCATCCGCGGCGAGTCCCGGCAGATCGCGCAAATCCAATTCGCACACGCGATGATGCAACTCAAAAGAGGTAAGGATTTCGTCCGAAAGGCCGCTCGCTGGCCGATTATCGTTCACCGTGCCAACCAGCCATCCAATCCCGCACATTGCCGCAAATCCCCTCGGCATCAACGCAGTAGTACTGCCATCCGCCCCGCCGACGCATGACGTCTTCGGGAAATACCGCCCACTCAGCTCGGCAGTAATGCTCGACCAACCTCCCGTCGGGCTTTGGAGGAACAATAGCGCTGGCACCGCTTGCGCTCGCTGATTCCAGCCCGGAAAGCAGAGATTCTTCCGCCGTGCGACAGCGATCAATCGCTTTCGGTGTGCGTGCCGCCACGCGGTCGATAACTTGTTCGCCGATCAGCCGATAGGTCGTTAGCTTTCCGCCGACCACGTCAAACCAGCCGGGCGAAGGCATCGTGATTTGGTGGGCGCGAGAAATATCCGAGGGATTGCCGGATACGGAGGTAACCAATGGCCGTACGCCAGCCCAGGTTGCCAAAACATCCTCGCCCTGCAATTGCACTCCTGGAAAGCCGCGATTGATCACGCCCAGGACGTAGTCGATGTCGCTGGGCTCGACGGGAACGTCGTCCAGCGATCCCGAGTAGTCGGTGTCCGTAGTGCCAAGAATTACTCGTTCCCCCCAGGGAATGGCGAATAGAATTCGATTACCCTCCACCAACACACAAGCGTCCGGCACGGCACACCTGTGACCATCCACAACCAAATGCACCCCCTTTGTCAGCCGAAGAGCGACCTTGCTCGCTTTCATCCTGGGAGCCCAGGGCCCCGTCGCATTCACAATATTGTGGGCAGTCAGAGCGTACACCTCATTGGAAACCCTATCCCGAACTTGGCACTCCCACCCTTGGCTCCTGACCGGCGAAACATCTTCCACTTGGCTGTAGTTCAATACGATCGCGCCGTACTGCGCGGCGGACCGCAACGAATCGATCACCAATCGGGCGTCGTTGGTCAGCGCATCGAAATAGCGAACCCCGCCAGTCAGACCAGCGGTCCGGATGCCCGACAGTCGGGCTTCCACTTCTGCGCCGCTTAGCGCGGAAGAACGGCCCAGATTCTGACCGCCGCAGAGCCAGTCGTAAAGCTTCACGCCAATGCGAAGCTGCCAAAGCGGCCAACTCGTTCTTCGGTAGGTGGGAAAAACAAACGGCAGCGGCTGGGCCAAGTGCGGCGCAATTCGGTGCAGAATGCACTTCTCTCGGCTCGCCTCGCGCACCAAGCCAATCCGGCCCTGAGCAAGGTACCGTAGCCCACCATGCAAAAGGCGACTGGAGCGGCTGCTCGTACCAAAGGCGAAGTCGTACTGCTCGACTAGTCCAACGTGCAGACCCCGCATCGCGGCATCTCGGGCCACTCCAGCCCCCACAATCCCGCCGCCGATTACCAGCACGTCAAAGACACTTGTTTTGAGACGATCCCTGGTCAGCTCGCGTTGTTGCAAGACGTGGGCCGGCACTTGATAACTGCCTTCGCCGAGCCGCAATGCCGACCGCTTGTCGGGAATCTCGCTCATGTGTTATCCTTCGCCCATCCGCGGGCGCGACGCACCGCCTCCAGCCATTGGGCGTACTTCCGCTCGCGTTCGCCGCAGTCCATCACCGGTTCAAACTCGCGATCCAGCGCCCAATGCGATTGGATTTCGTCGAGGTCGCGCCAAAATCCCACGGCCAGACCGGCAAGATAAGCTGCGCCCAATGCCGTCGTCTCGGCCACAACAGGCCGGCGTACACGAACTCCCAGCATATCGGCCTGAAACTGCATAAGACCATCGTTGACCGAAGCCCCACCATCCACCTTCAACTCCAGAAGTTGCGTATTCGCATCTTTCTCCATGGCATCGAGCACATCGCGCGTCTGGTACGCGATCGATTCAATGGCGGCCCGGGCCAAATGCGCCGCCGTAGTGCCCCTGTGCAGCCCGAGAATCGCTCCTCGCGCGTATGGGTCCCAGTGTGGGGCCCCCAGCCCGACAAAGGCCGGTACGAGATAGACTCCATCGCTGTCTTCTACGGCCGTTGCCAGCCGCTCGATCTCGCTGGAATAGCTGATCAAACCCAAGCCGTCCCGCAGCCATTGCACCACAGCGCCCGCAACAAAGACCGCGCCTTCCAGGCAGTAGGTCACTCGATCGTCTATCTTCCATCCCACGGTGGTCAGCAATCGGTTTTTCGAAGCGATTGGGCGGTCGCCGGTATTCAGAAGTAGAAAACAGCCCGTGCCATAGGTGTTCTTTGCGCTCCCCGGCAGGTAACAGGCTTGGCCGAACAGTGCCGCCTGTTGATCCCCCGCGTCGCCGGCAATCGGAATCTCGCCTCCAAACCACTCGCGATCAGTCTGGCCATAGACTTCACTCGAGTTGCAGACCCTCGGCAGCATGGCTCGCGGCACACCGAGAACGGCCAATAGCTCGTCGTCCCAGTCCAACGTGTGGATGTTGAACATCAACGTCCGACTCGCGTTGCTGACGTCCGTAACATGCAGCCGTCCCGCCGTCAATCGCCAAATCAGCCAACTGTCGACGGTACCGAAGAGGATTTCTCCCCGACAGGCCCGCGCGCGCAGACCTTCCTGGGAATCGAGCACATGCTTCACCTTGGTGCCGGAGAAATAAGGGTCTAATAGCAGCCCTGTCTTTTCTTGAAAAAGGCTTTCATATCCTTCGGCTTTCAGCCTGTCGCATACGCCAGCGCTGACGCGGCTTTGCCAAACCACGGCGTTGCCCACGGCCTGCCCCGTCTGGCGATCCCAGAGGATGGTCGTTTCCCGCTGATTGGTTACGCCAACGGCGGCGATGCTTTCCGGCGTCAACGAAGCCGATTGCAGGGCTTCACGGGCGACGGCCAGTTGGCTCGCCCAAATTTCCTCCGGGGCGTGCTCGACCAGCCCAGGCCCTGGCAGAATCTGCGAAATCTCCTTCTGCGCGGATGAAACCACTCGGCCGGCGCGATCAACGACCATCGCCCGGCTCGAAGTGGTCCCCTGATCCAATGCCAGCACGAACTGCTCAGTCATGACTGCCGATCCTTCGCCCGTGGAAGAGAGTTGCCGACGATGTAATCCTAGCGACCGCAAGTTGTCAACAACAACCGCCCCCCCTAATTATGGTTATGGCATCTGTTCAATTTCCTGAAGACAATATCGGCCGATCAATGTCCAGTTCCTCGTACAACCCTATGGCATCGAGTAGGCTATGGCTGCCAGCACCCGCCGCCCGTCCCGACGGCAGTTCCTAAAACAGGTCGCCCAGGGGAGCGCTGTTTGCCTGGCCCCTCAAGTCATTCCCGGTTCAGCACTCGGGCTGAGCGCCTCCGTCGCTCCCAGCGAACGGATCACCATGGCTGGCATTGGACTTCGCTACCGCGGAGTTTTCGATCTCGAATGCTTTCTGCCCCACCGGGATGTTCAATTCCTGGCCATCTGCGACGTACTGGCTGTCCAGCGTGAGGTGGTCAAACGAGTAATCGACAACCACAATGGCAACCGCGACTGCACGACCTATTGCGATCTTCGCGATCTGCTCGCCCGGCAGGAGATCGACGCCGTGCTGATCGCCACGGGCGACCGCTGGCACACTGCCGCCTCGATCCTTGCCGCCAAGGCAGGCAAAGACGTGTACAGCGAAAAACCGGTCTGCATCACGATCGGCCAGTGCCAGGCGTTGGCCGACGCGTTTCGCCGCTACGGCCGCGTCTTCCAGGCAGGCACGCAACGACGCAGTATCCCGCACTATAGACTGGCCGTCGATCTCGCACGCCGCGGTAAGCTTGGTAAACTCCACACCGTGCACGCCGCGATCCATCAGACGCCCCGAACACGCTACGATTGGCTTCCCGCCCAGCCAGAACCAGATCGCGAAGTCTGCGATTGGGATTTGTGGCTTGGCCCAGCACCCTGGCGGCCCTACAATGCCGAGTACATCGCCGGCGGTTGGCGCCAGCACCACGACCTCGACTCCGGTGGCACCCTGCACGACTGGGGCACGCATACGGTCGACCTCTGCCAGTGGGCGAACAACGCCGATGGAACCAGCCCAATCGAGTTCGAACCGGTTGGCTCCCGCATCGTCGGCCACTATGCGAACGGCGTGAAGATCGTGCTACGCGCGGACGGCTGGTTGCCGCTAGGCATGTGTCCGGTACGCTTCGAAGGCGACGAAGGCTGGGTGGAGACCGGCGACAGCGGCAAGATCGAGGTCTACCCAAACTCCCTACGCAATGAACTCAAGGACTTCACCGAAGACGGCATTTCACCCGCCCGCCATATTCGCGAATTCCTCGATTGCGTAAAATCAAGGGCGACGACCATCTGCAATGCCGACGTTACGCGCAGCTCGCACGTCGCCTGCCACGCCGCCGCAACCGCTTGGCGGCTAGGTCGCAAGGTGAAATTCGATCCAGGCAAGGAAGAGTTCATCGGCGACGAAGAGGCCAACCGCAGCCGCCATCGCGCGGCACGCGAACCTTGGAACGTGTGACGTAGAGGCAAGCCACAATCGCAACGTGGCAATAACTAGGGGCACGAAGCATGGCTAATTCCTCCCGTTCGATACGCGATGAGCTCACCGGCGTCCTGGTCTTCGTCGCCATCCTCTGGCTCCTGTTCCTGGTGTCAGTCCCTTTCCCGAGCTTGAAGACCTGGGGCATTCAGCCGCGGACGATGACCGGCCTAATCGGCATCGGGCTGGCCCCCTTCCTCCATGTCAGTATCCAACACCTGCTCGGCAACACCGTACCCCTGCTCGTCCTCCTCACACTGCTGGCTGGTTCGCGGGCCAAATCGTGGCAAATCGTGGCTATCATCACCGTACTTGCCGGATTTCTGCTTTGGCTCTTCGGCCGCACTGCGATCCACATCGGGGCCAGCGGACTGATCTTTGGACTCATCACCTTCCTGATCGTTTCCGGCATCCTCGAACGTCGTGTCGGGCCATTGTTGGTCACGTTCCTCGTTGCGTTCCTCTACGGCGGAACACTGCTAGTAGGCGTTATCCCCTGGAACCGAGCACAAATGTCCTGGGACGGCCACCTATCAGGCGCAGTGGCCGGCGCCACCGTTGCCTACCTGCTCGTAGGATCGGCAAAGCGGGAGACGACCCGAGTTGTCGGCGAGAAGGACGCCCGCGAGTAGCCCCAGGATGCCCAAGCCCCTATTCCACGCTCGTGGCTTTGACTCGCAACAAGGAAGGCGCTTGGATCTCTGTTGGATTCAACCCGGTGGCAAACTGAAGTTCGTTCATCGTCTTCTCTGTGTCCAGCAGACTCGACGCCACGTGGTCGACTTCGCTGGTGATGAACTCTGGGTCCTGGCGGTTGATGGCTATCTCGCTCAACGAACGGATTTTGTTCTCCAACCGGTCCAACTCCAGTTCGATCAATTGATAATTCTCGTTGGCCTTACTCCAATTTGCCAGGCGTTGCCGGCTGGTTTCCAGATTATCTCGCAATGCTGCCCGCACCCGCTCGCGTCCCGGATCGTTGTTATCGGCCGGGAGGTTGGCCAGTCGCTGCTGCAACTTGGCAATGGTCTTTTCGATCTGTTCCGCTCGCGTCTTTTGCAGGAACTTCGCCAGCGCGTACTGGGTGTAAAGCAGCCGCAGATGCACCCACAGCAAGCGATCCAGCCCGCTGACTTGAAACCGATCAAACGGCATGTCTGCGGCGATCATGCCCGGCCGCTTCAGATCGAGCGCAAGTTGACGGAGCTCGAGACATTGCCCCCGCAGCGCCTGGAACCGCTGCAGTTGCTCCCTGGGCAGCGCCTGCATTACGTACTCGAGGGTCCGCTGATTGTTCAACTCCGTCTCCGTGCGCGCCGATTTCGCTTCCTGGGCGTCGACGTAGGCCTGAAACTTCGGGTGGCTGCCCAGCAGGCCCACGTAGGCCAATTCTCCCGCCACGACAACGGGCAAAAAGACGTCCGGCCGGCCACTTACCAACGAAAAGGCCGAGCCGCCCAAAAAAATGAGCAGGTTCCAATGGTTCAGGAATGCCGTCTTAAGATACTTGAGCATGTTGTTCCGCGCCGTTCTTCCCCTCCAAGCGCGTTATCACGTCGCGAATGTAGTTCACCGTCTCCTGAAAGCGGACCTCACGCTGCATCAATCGGGCAGGTCGGTCGGCCGGCTCCACTTCCATCTCCTGCAGTATCGTACCCGGCGCGCGCCCCATAATGTATACCCGATCGCCGAGAAACACCGCCTCTTCGATGGAATGGGTCACGAAAAAGACCGTCGCTTCGGCCTCGCGCCACAAGGACACCAACAAATCCTGCATATCCATCCGGGTCTGCGGATCGAGGGCCCCGAACGGTTCGTCCATCAAAATGATGCGAGGGCGCAAGATCAAGGTGCGCGCGATGGCGACCCGCTGCCGCATCCCGCCCGACAATTCGTGTGGATACTTATCGATGTCGTTCATCGGGTCGAGCCCCACATGTTCAACCCAATCCCGGCCGAGCTTTTCCCGCTGCCAGCGACGCGTGCCCTGGCACTCCAGGCCAAAGGTGATGTTCTCCAACACCGTGCGGTGGTCGAAACTGGTATAGTCCTGAAAGACCATCCCCCGCTCCGAACTTGGCCCGAGGACCGGCTCGCCCTGGACCAGCACATCGCCGGCGGTGGCCGGCTGCTGCGGCGGTAAACCGGCGATCAACCGCAGAATCGTGCTCTTGCCGCAACCGCTCGGCCCCAAAATACAGACAAATTCCCCCTTGTTCGGCAGGTCTTCGACAAAGAAGTTCACGTCGCGAATCGCGGTAAACTCGTTCGGCATGCCGACATTGTAGGTCTTCGTGACGTTGCGGAATTCCACCACGCGAGGCAGCCCTTGAACCGTAGGCTTGCGAAAGCGATCAACGACCTGACCCATCCCGACCGGCACAGCCGTCGCGGCAGCATCCGCTTCCATAGCATCTTGGGGTTCCACGCCCATTCCTCCCCCTAGGATGATGTTTCAGAAGTTGTTGTCTCGGACTTGATCGCCACGGGGATGTCGATCGGCTTGAAGACCAAGAATTTCACGCTTTCCCAGCCTCGCAAAGCCATCCGCAACCCATGATGCAGCCAGCCGCTTCCGCCGTACTGATAGGGGAACAATTGCCGTTGGATCCAGAACAGCAGTCGATCGATCCCGAGAGCCACGAGTGGGATTAGCATCAATACCAAGAGGATATAGCTTCGATGGCCGCCGCGACTCTGACCAAAATTGATGATGCTCCCCAATCCACCGATGTTCTCGACCTGGATCACCTCGGCAAGCATGATGTAGCCGAACGCCAAGCCGAACAGCAATCGCAAGGAATTGAAGATGCTCGGCATCGCCAATGGCACCAGCACCTTCAAGATAATCTGTCGCCGCTTCGCCCCCAAAGTGTACGCCGTGTCCACATACCGGCTGCTGACGTCCATGATGGCAGTCGCCGTGTCCATCACAATGAACGCCACACAGGCGATGAAGATGAACATCACCTTCTGGAATTCGCCGATGCCGAAAAGCGATAACGTCAGGGGAATCACCGCGGCAACGGGGATATTCCGCCCGACAATCATCAGCGGTGCGAAAAAAGCGCCGACCCGTCGAAAACAGCCGCATAACACGCCCAAGGGAATGCCGACCACTGCCGCCAACCCAAAGCCCAGCACCACGCGTCGCAGGCTGACCAACGTATTCCGCGTCAGCGCATGGTCAAACCAGAGACTGTCAAAATCGCCGAAGGTCTCCCCGGGACTGGGCAGCACCGCGGGTGGCAAGATTCGATCCTCCGCCACCTCGCCGGCCGTCAGCACCCACCAAATTACTCCGCAGAGTGCGATGCAGGCAACGCCAAGTAAGGCTGCCTGCCACGTCGGCACGTCTCCTCGCAATGAACCAAGCGCAGCCCGCCCCCGACGCGGGACCGCCGAAGGAATCACCTCGGTCACACTCGACAACTTCTCTTCGGCGCTGGGCAGACCGCGTTTCGAAGCGGATGGGAGCGCCACCGCACCGGCCGGCGCATTCGGTTGAACTTCAGCCATGGTCGCCAACTCTACTGTCTCTCCGCGGGATACACCTTAATCTCCACGCGGCGATTCTTCGCTTGATTGAAGGGACTCATTGGGTCGGCCGGTCGGTCCCAGCCAACTCCGTCGACCAAGAACCGCGACGGCTCTAAATTGAACCGCTTGACCAGCTCCTCGCGAACCGAGTTGGCGCGATTCACCGACAGTTCCTTCACTAGTTCGACGGGCACCTGCCCTTTCAACGAACTGTCCGTGTGCCCCTCGATGATGACTCGCGCGGCGCCAAATTGGCCGACCAACTTAGCTACGCCTTCCAAAACGTTGTCCACATTCGGATCATAAGGCACCTCTTCCGAGCGCCCGTCCACTTCGCGCGTAATCTTCTTGTGCAGGTTCCAATCATTCGGATAGAAGTGGATCACCACCGTATTGGTCAAAATCTCCGGCGATTCGGCTCGAATCTCACCAACAGTCTTGGGGGCCAATTGGATCTGATACTCATCGCGTTGCGACTTGTACTTCTCCTCCTGACCCAACTTCTGAATGATCGAGAAGTCCATGACCTGGTCGAAGCGAACCGGCGAGTTCTGGATCGTGCCAATCTGCCGATACAGATAGTAGGCCTGCCGCCAGATGCGTTCAAAGTTCGTCGGGTTGTTCTGGTTGACGAAGAACTGGTAGTTTTCGGCCCAATTCGTGTTGTGGGCATCGCCAAACATGGCCAGCGCATCCTCGGCTGGAATGCTGTAGCCGTCGGCCATGAGCTTGCTGCACGCCGCCTTTTGCTCGGGCTTCTTCAGTTCCTCCATGGCGTCAAAGATGCCACGCACCAAGCCTTCGATGATGCCCGGGTGATCCTGGGCAAAATCGGCCCGCGCAAACCACACGTCGGCAATCAATTTGTTGGCCGTTTGCGTGTTGACCAACATCCGATTGCCCTTGACCTTCGCCAAATTGTAAATGTCCGGCGCCCAGGATACCGCGCCGGCGATTCCCTTGTTGGCGGCAAACGCGGCCGCCGCCTCGAACGCGGTGTTGGTATAGATCATGTTCACCTCCGACGGCTGCACCCCGCCGGCTACCAACATGTTCAGGGCAAAGTACTGCGATGGAGAATTCTGCGCGAGCACCAACTGCTTCTCGCGTAGATCGGCGACGGTGCGGATGTTCTCCCGGACCACGATGCCGTCGCCGCCGTTGGACCAGTCGACTTGCTGGTAGACGCGTGGCATCACCCGACTGTCCTTCGGACGCCCGGTCTTGTCGACCATCGCGTCGACGAAAAGCGGCAACATGTCGAGGGTGCCCCAGCCGATGTGCACTTGCCCGCTCGCATACGAAGCAATCATCGCCGCCGGGTCGTCGATCAATACTAGTTCCACCTTGAACTCTTTTCCGTCCGGCGTCCGCCAAACCTTATCCGGCTTGAAGCCGCCGTTGGCCAGGATGATCGGCCCCCAGCCGGCCCAGACATTCAAGGCAAACCGAACCGTATTGTCTTCCAACGGCTTGTAGGCCGAGGTCCCCTTGATCGGCGGCAATCGCTCGGCCGGCTTGAAACCGTATTCCTTTACGGTCGTCACCGGAGCGGCAATCGCCTCCATCGATTCGGCCTTCTGGCCCGGCTGGGCAGGACCTTGCCCCAGTTTGCTCGGGTCGATCGGCTCGCCCACACGCGTCTTTCCCTGGGGCGCGAAAAGATCGCTTCGATAGAGGGCGAAACCGATTAATCCGGCCACCACCAGAAGCAATACGATGTAGAACGGTGCTTTCGGTTGTCCTGCCATTGCTCACTCCTTCGACTAGGATAAGGAGCGGATCCCGCCCGCGCCTACGGCGGTCGAATCAGCCCCAATGTCTTGCATCTCACACCCAGCGTCAGCCTCGAAAAACGCTCTTCGGCCGCGATTGATCCAACGTGTACATCGCCTGCATGAAGTTATACACCGTCAGTTCACAAAGCAAGTCGGTCACCTGGCGGTGTAGATCGGACGGCAATTGCGGCTCGATCTCCTGCATCAATCGCACCAGCCGTTCCTCTTGTCCCTTGATTTCCGATTCCTCAATTCGGCCATCCGCCATCGCCGTGATGAACGACTCGGCTTGTCGCGCCTTGTCGCCGATGACGGGTGCGTGGGAGGCCTCATCAAACCAAGCCGAAACGGTGCGTTGTCCTGCCATCCGAAAGACTCCTCCCAAAAGCTGTTTTGAATCGGTCCCTGTTTGCTGCGATCGCCGTCCCCCGGCGATGTCGGTCTCTTGCTGCTCTACTTTTCTACGGCTTTGCGACTTCGCTATTTCGCTACCTGACTGCTTTACTGTTGCTCTACTACTTCGCTGCGCCTCTGCTGCCCTGCTCCCCTTGGTCACATCTCCTCGATCAACTGCCGGATGGCCACCATCCGCTCTTGCAGCGCCGTCCGCCCGTTCGGCTTGGTCACCTTGTCCCGCCAAACCGGCGGCAACAGACTTAACTGTGAACACTCCAAAACCGCAGCAATCTCCTGCAATTCTTTTTCCAACCCTTGGGCCGATGGGATGAACTCGCTTAGTGCCCTTTCGAGGTCGGCCTTCGTCACTTCGCTGCGGTTGTCGCCCAACGCCGCCCGCTTCGCCGACAAGACCACGCCTTCGATGTCGGCGCCGCTCAATTTGCCTTCCGCCGGCACCTTTGGGATCGCGTCCCCCGCCAGCTTCACTTTGTTCTTCTTGGCCATCACCTCGAACATCGCGCGGACCTCCGCCTCGTCGTGCGGATAAAACAGGGGAATGTGCACTTCGGCCCGCCCCTGTCGTTTTAGGTCAATTGGCAATAGGTCTGGCCGCGAAGTGAGCAGCATCCAGATGATCTGTCCGCGATAGCGGGTATTGCCCATCTGCGCGGCGATCATCGAAAACACCCGCGCCGACGTGCCCGAATCGCCCTCCGCCTGCCGGCTCCCCAGCGCTGCGTCAGCCTCGTCGACGATCACCACAACCGGTCCCAGTGACCGCAGCACGGAAAGGATTTGCTGCAGATTCCCCTCGGTCTCGCCCACGTACTTCGAGCGGAAGTTCTTCAACACGACGCACGGCACGCCGATCGACCCGGCCAGGCACTCAGCCATGAAAGTCTTACCAGTGCCGACCGCGCCACAGACCAAGTAACCCATCGGCGCCGCATCGAGTCGCCCTTGGCTAATAAACTTTGCATCCTCCTGCAACCGTTTCTTCGCCTCGACCAGCCCGGCGACCATATCCAGCGTGTGATCCGGCTCCACGAACTCCACCAGGCCGCGACATTGCCGCTCGATCACCGTCTTCTTCAACTGGCGAAACGATTGGGCATCCACGCGCCGCTCGCCACGCATGGCCTGCGAGAGAATCACGTTCAAATTCACCAGACTCAGGCCGTTCGACATGTCGGCCAGTTGTTCTGGCGAGAACTCGGCCACTTTCGAGAGATCTTGCCCTCGCGTTGCCCACTTGGTGAAGCACCCTCGCTCCTCACGGTCCGGCAATGGCACTTCAATCGCCGCGACATGCGGACTCTGCACCAACCGGTCGTTCAGCTCCGCCAATCGGTCTGCCACCAGGCAAAACGCCATGTTCACTTGCTTGATGAACGGGTTCTGGGCCCAGCGCAAAAACCGTACCAGCCGCGAACCTTGTCCCCGCACCAGCGAATCCAGATCGCCGGCCGGCACCAAGTACTGCGCATACTCGAACAACAGCGCCAAACTTTTGCGCGACGAGGCATCTTCGACGAGGTTCCGCTCAATAAACGCGTCCAGCCCCAGCAACATCAGGTCGGGGTCGCGCGGCCAACTCGGCGGCTCGCCCCACCGCGCTGTCAGATACTGGTACATGGCCCGCTGCCGCTCGGCCTCGCGGCCGGCTTGGGGGCGGATGCCCTGGCTCAAGTCACAACCGAGCACCAAATCCCAACTGCCAAACACTTGGGTAGCCAGGAATTCATTGAGACTGCAATAACTGTCGCCATCCGCGCCTGGGCAGCGAATCAAGTCGTGTACATTGCCGTGCAGAATGAACAGGCAGGTCGTGCCGGAGAAATAGAGATCGGCCAACTGCCGCGCCCAATTGGGAAACCAAGCCGGCAGCCGTTCAATCGGCTTCTGCTGCTGCACCAAGCTTTCCGGCGTCACCACCGCCGATGGTGAGGCGTGGGCGTCCGCCGTTTTCGTCGGGCCGATGGACATGGCGAGTCTCGCAATTGCCCCTGTTGTTTGCCGCTATTGCCCAGTCGTCTCGGTGGTCTTCACGGCCGGGCCCAACTGCTTTTCGGCCTCCGATACCTTGGCCGTTTCGGGCGTGACCAGACCGAGTTGGACTTCGAAATCCCGCAACGCCTGATCGGCCATCGCCTTTTCCATCGCCTGCTCGTGCTTGATATCGGCCAGCCCCTCGCTCGACAGGTCGGCCGCCACACGAACCTTCGCCCGATTGAGGCTTATCTTGTCGCTGATCACCTGCTCGATTTGGCCAAAATCGGTGGTCACATCGAAGTTGAAGTCCGAAGCCAACTTGGCCATCTCAGCCTCGGCCCGGCTCATCTTCAGCTCGGCGTCGTACTTTTGAATCTTCTGGCGGACGTCCGACAGCTTTTTGCCGGCATGCTTGATCTTCGCAACGTTGTTATTGTAGGCCTCTTCGTGCAGCCGCAACTGCTCCTCGTTTTCGGCTTGGTCTTGCTTGGCCTTCTGCATCTCCAAGGCGAAGCGGCCGGCCGTTTCGCGATCCCCGGCGGTCAAGTACGCCTTCACCTGGGCCTCGAGCTTCGATACGTGCTGCTTGTCGACGGCCACTTGGCGGCTGACCCGCTCGACCAAGGCCCGGTACTGTTCGAGCCCCTCGCGGCCCTCTTTCAGTTGCACCACGGCCTGATCGTACTCGTATTGCATCTGGGCGATCGGGTCAGCGGTCCAGAAAAAATTGGCGATCTTATTCACTTGTGCCATCAAAGAGTGCCAGAGCTTGCCCAGAATCATCGACGCACCTTCCTTTCCTGCCTAATCGGATGAGGGCCCAGAGCTATTGCTGTTCAACGAAGGAATGCACCGGCGGTACCCTTTCGCCGACCGGGCACCATGGGTCACCCTCTTTGCATTCCGACTCGGACAGTCAATAGACACCCGCCTGTATAGCCGTACGGATGCCCCCTGTCAAGCAGCTAACGTTGACTTCCTAAACCGATTTTCACCATAATGGTTTACGTCAATGGCAACTGCCTCTTGCAGTTATCATTGCAGTTATGGCAAAGGGGGTAAATGGGCGGCAACCCACCCCGGGTCCACACAAACGGTGTAAAGGTCCTATTCAACGTCATTTGTCTCTTGGATTCCCAATAAAAAACCTCAATGCAAAGCGGCAACTCTGCATTGAGGCGGGTGTAAAGCATCGACTGTAGAAGCAGGCCGAAGCCTGCCAAGTCGTCAATGCCATCCAAGGGCATTCTACAGCGAAAGGGTGTAAAATGTCCATCGCCTCTAAGCCCCGCCGTACCAAGGGGACTTACAGCTTCCGCAACTTCGATCAATGCTGGTATTCTTCGATTACTGGCAAGTATTTACCCCTCAGGGATGCAGCAGGCAACAAGATCAAGGGTAAGAACAACGAGCCTGCTGCCAAGAAGGCTTGGCATCTTCTCAGCCTGCAAGTTGGCCTGGGGCAAAGCGGCCAAACGGCACCGGCAACCGTTGGCGAAATCGTCGATGCCTACTTGGACGACATAAAGAAACGTGTTGCCCCAACCACCTACGAAAAAAATAAAACCCAAATACTTGGCTTCCTAAAGTATGTTGGCGACACCAAACCGGCCAACTCAACCACAAAGAGCGATTTAAAAGACTTTTTGGACTCAAGGCCATGGGGCAATAACGAGTGCAACCGAGCCGCTGACACCGTTGTTGCGGCCTTCTTCAATGCCGTCAATCGCGAATTGATTGCTAAAAACCCATTGGCTCGGTTTGAAAGGAAACCAAGGGTTGCCAGGGTGACTTTCATTTCTGACAAGCAAGAAGAAGTAATAATGACAGTGGCCCAAAAGATGAAATCACCGCTCGATAATCTAATTCGATTTATGATTTTAACTGGGGCTCGGCCTGATGAAGCTTCGCGTATTTGTGCGATGCACTGCGAAGACTCTGAAGTCGGTGTGCAGGTCGTCTTGCATGAACACAAAACAGCAAGACATACCGGACAACCGAGAATTATTCGCTGCAATAAAGAGGCTTCCGAAATGATTCGGATGCTGATCAAACAACACCCTGAAGGCCCATTATTCAGAAGCAAAACCGGCCAGGGTTGGACCGAGTATTCACGCGAAGGGGCAATGCGGCGACTGCGGCGGAGAATCGAAAAGGAGTACGGCAAGGGGTTTCTGACCTATGGGCCGAAACGGGAACAAATTGTTTTGTATTCCTGCCGACACACTTTTGCCAAACGAGCCATTCTGGGCGGCCTTTCATTGGAACAGGTGGCGGCCCTGATGGATAATTCACCGGCTATCTGTCAGGCCCATTATGCAAATATTGCATCATGCGGTAATGAGCTTTGGTCAAAGCTTCTGAGTTTGTCGAACTGATCCATAACCAATAGGAAAGGCCCAGGCTACTCACCTGGGCCTTTCTTGTTGCCGCCCCATCTTGCCGCTACGCGGCCAACTTGTAGATCGTTCCTTCTTCGGTTGGCTCAGTTACACCTGCCCCATAATCTGCAACTGCTGCAACACAAGTTCAACTTCAATCGCCAACTGATTTTCATCCATGGAAACCTCCTCCGGCAGAAAGGAAACGCCCCTTAGTCGGTAGTTTGTTCACATTTCAAACAATCAACGATGTTCGCAACAGAATCGTCAACCAATTCCTGAAGTGCCCCCGTTGTCAGGACGTAATAAATAAGATCGTCCAGGCTGCAACCTACTGGCAACTGCTGGGCAACGGCCCGCCATAAACACGCGTTTAACAACGCCGAAAGTTCATCGCGGTGTGTATAGCGATAAGTATGAGTTGGCCGCCCATCGTGATTGCCTAATTCTATATTCAGGTCTAACGACTTGTAGTGCTCTGTAATTTCCGCAAGTCGGCTTTCACATTCAGGTGGCGATTGGCGATTCGGCAAGCCTAATGCTCGCAATGATTCGATCAATGTAAGCGGCTGTTGTTCGGTCGTCGTTTTCCCCTGTTTTGCCCTACGGTTTTCTTAGTTATTGTGACAACCTGAGGCTGCCCTGCCTAAAGATCAAAGTTTTTGTACTTCTTCTTTGCTGGTTGCGGCTGTTTAACCAGAGCCGTTCCCATCATGTAATGATCAAGCCACTGTTGCCGAAATCGTAATCGAGACTTCCCAACCCGCGGCGGGTGGTAAATACGCCCCTCAGCAACCAGCCGTGTAAAATGCCAATATGATAGGCGGCAATAATCCGCCGCTTCTTTCGCCGTCATCCACACTGAGAACCAACCTTTCTGCTGTCGTTGATTCTCCTTTCGTTCCACCGATTATACCGATTTTTAATTGGTATCAATTTACGTTTCTAAATGCCTTATTCGCTCAACAGGTGTTTCGGGTCGAAAAACTTTTTTGCTTTGATTTGGACCGTAGATTTTATGGCGTCCGCCCCTTTCTGCTGGGGTGCAAATCGTCCGAAATATGCCGCAAGAAATGGAGAAAGCCTTTGAATGTAAAGGACCGTTTCGCGGGGTTGCTGCCAGCCAGTCGAAGTTTCGGCTCTCTAATTAAATTCGTCGTACGGTCCTTTGGACGGCGAACCGTACTTCTACGTCATACGGTGCATGGCAAAGGCTTCAAACGCTTCGGTCATGCCACATTCCTCAAGCACTGGAAATAACCTGCGGAATGTCTTGAAACCGTTCCAAACCTGTTTCCATCGGTTTAAATCGCGCTTAATGCGTTTAGCCTCGTTGGGTCGCCGTACACCACAAAATCCGTAAGTCCAAAACGAGCGAATAAAGGCCGTCCTTCTACTACGTAGAAGGACGGCCTGCATTGCGACCCCACACTTCCGCACCGACTTCCCCAAGGCCGCCGATTTCTTGGTTTACAACCTCAGGACCTGAAGTATAATCTGGTTGGTTAGCGAGTCCCGCACCGCCGCACAAACACGCGGCAACTTGGACCCGCTGGACGTTTTTTACGGGTGTACGCCTAGCCGCAAGGCAAGGCTGGCGATGTCGGCAAACGGCATTGCGAATGACGCCCCTCGAAAAACGTCCAGCGGGTCTTTTCGTTTCTTGGAGCGAATGTATGGCAACTACGACCAGCACCGAGCACACTCCGACAATTTCCATGGTTCCCGATGGTTGCCGTGCGGGTTGTAATGGGTCACCAAAGGCGAAACGCCCGCAATTCAACTGGAAGGTGGAAGATGGTGCGGCTTCCAACTACCGTCGCCTTGGGCAGCGACTTGCGACGAGCGGGGACTTGTATCGGGACCGCAATGACGGGCATGCCCTCGTAGCAGTGCGACAAGACGGCAAGCCCCGCTTTATTCGCAAGGGGTCAGAACTGGCTCCAACCATCGTTGATCGCATCAAAATGACGGTGACGAAGGACGGCAAGACCGTCAGGGAACTGCCGACGACCAGTCACTTGAATGCCATGTTGCAGTCGGAGATGTTCCTTCGCCATTTCCCGCCGGTGGACGAAGTCACAACGCGTCCCTTCCATCTCGATGACTTTTCGCTGGCCCGTCCTGGTTACCATGACGGAGGCCCAGGGCAACGAGTCCTTTATATCGGGGCCGCCCCGACGGTTGCTGATAGTACAGATACCGTTCGTAAGTTCCTGGACGTGATGGCGTAGCGACGTGGCGGTGTCGGCCCCTTCAAGGAACTCGCCAAGCATGGGTCGATTCCGCTGGGCGGGGCTGCCCAAAGCACCATCAGCGAAACGGACAAAACCGCAATGCATCGAGTCTTCATAATGCACCCCTTTTCGTGATAGATTCGGCTGTCCAAACAGCCACGCGATTACCGTAGTATTCTCATTTGGAAATGAGAGCAACATAGTCCTTGATGCTTCGTACTCTTTCGGGCAAGCGGCTTTGGGTTATCACCGAGGCGGATCGTTCCTCGACCTGTTTACTCAGACCCGATGAGTATTGACCATGAGCGACGACAAGCCACTCTGCGGCTTTCTGTCAGGATGGCTTGTCGTCAAGAAGGCCGCTGAATTGCTTTTCGGAAAGGATGAAAGGAAATGAGAGGACTTGCGACCATCTGCACGGTGATTATTGGGTTGCTTCTGTTCGGCCCCGGTATCTTTGGGGCCTTCGCTCTCATCCTTGGGCTCGGATTTGGAATCACGGCCATTGCCCCCGCCATCGTTTTGGCGGTCTTGTTTGTCCTGGTGATTGCGGTTTGGCCGTCGAAATGAATTTCGCAGAACACTTGGAACACGAAATAGAAGGCTGATTTGGAGGGTGAAATGAACAACAAGACAAGCGAAACCCTGCCGGATTGCGTATCGCAAAAGCGGAAGGCGAAATTGAAAACGGTGGCTCGGATCGCCAAACTGGTGCGGGCCGAGGGACTGACCTATGAAGATTGGCGGTATGTCGCCCGAAGAGTACGGCAGAAATGCGATCTGCATCCCCAGAAGAAGCCGACAAAGTTGCCGAAGGTAATGACCACCGACGAGTTCCGTAAGTTCTACCAAATTGTGGATCTGGCCGAAAATGTCCAACACGCCCTGATGCTGCGGCTGATGTTCTACACGGGGGTCAGGGTGTCGGAACTGTGTCGGATTGAGGTTGCGGACGTTGACCTCGCAGCCTGCAAGATATTCATTAGTCAAGGCAAGGGCAGCAAGGACCGCTATGTCTTGTTTGGTAAGACCTTTGCCACGGCCCTCCGAACCCACATTGCGGCTCATCCGAACAATCGTTGGCTCTTCCAAACCAGAAGAAACAGCAAGTTCACGCCTCGTCGCGTGCAGCAGATTGTAAAGCAGTACGCGGTGGAGATAGGGGTAAAGGCCACGCCACACACCTTTCGGCACCAAGCCATCACTTGGTTGACTCGGCATTCGGGACTGGCCGACGCCGAATTGCAGCTAATCACCGGCCACGCCCGGCGGGAAACGCTTGCTATCTATCAGCATGTCGCCCTGGATGGCGAGTTGGAGGGGAAGTATCAGGAGGCGATGGGAAAGGTGGGGCTGTAAATACCGCCATTTTGTGTGGAGAGTTCCCGGCTCCTTACTCCGTTATAGTATGGAACCGTGTTTCGAATGTGGAAAACCAGCCGAGCATAATCATCACGTAATACCGTAGTCCAAGGGCGGCACCAAGACGGTCCCTCTCTGTATCAAGTGCCACGAAAAGGTCCATGACCATGATATGGTGCGGTGGTCCGAGCTTTGCCGTTTGGACCGGATCAAGGCGTGGGAAAACGGAAAACGCTGGGGCGGCAGCAAGAAAGGCTGGCGATGGAAGGTCAGCGACGACCAAGTTGTCGCCATCAAGGAAATGAAGGCCGCCGGGAAGAAGATTACGCACATTGCTCGGGCCACTGGATTGAGTAGGCCGACGATTTACAGGGTGCTGCGAGCGGATTCTTAGGCAACAGGAGGCGTAGTGAAATGCCTGACTCACCTGCAACACATCCGTATGCAATCAGGGTCGGCACAGGGGCAACTACATTTTGGCAGAGCAACCTTGGCATGCCGTTCACCATACCGTAGTTCCAGAGCAGACGTTACCACACTTCAAGCCCTCGCCAATACCAAACACAGTGGATTGCCACCTCGAACCCCAGGACCAGCGGCAAGCAGCCCCAGCGGACCAGCAGCAGATCCGTCGAGGTTGGTTTTTGTGGTCGCCGCCAAATCGCAACCAATGCCCAGGCCCAGAAGATCAGAAGCCCTATCCCGCTCAATCTGGCAGTCTCTCCGCCATCGAGCATAAGGCTAGACAGGACGAAGATGATGATGGAAAGAACTACCGCCATTCGCAAGGCAGGACGGTAACATTCAGAAATCGGACCAATCGTGGGCATGCCCTAACCCTCCTATTCCAAGGTCCACCACCTTTGCGATTGACATCGTAGGATCTCGACGATGGGGTGTCAAGCTGCGGCTATCAAGAGGATGCAGTAACGGATTATGGTGGTTGGATCAGGGCACGCCCAATAGAGGTTCCAGTGGTTGCGGTGGACGAGGCAGCAGAGGCCCTTTGATCTTGGTCCAATTGGCAAACCACGCCGGAAAAACTCGTAGGGCTGATAGGATCGCCATCAATGAGCGGCATTTGTCCGCTTTACCTGCTGTAGACGTTCGACGGAGTGCAAGACCGTCTTTACGAAATCTTTATGCCTGTCACTCCCATTTTTACACACTCTTGATTTGGCTCTTGTGATAATTCATTGGATACGTCTTCAAGCGGAGAAGAAGATATGGACATCGTTTGGCTGACGGCAATAGCAGCTTTCTTTGGCGGCTGTTGGGCACTCATCAAGTTGTTGGAGACCTTACGGAAAAAAGAGGAATAGACATGGATTGGACTACCATCATAGCCGTTGTTATTGCGGCAGTGCTCGTGGTGTATCTGACGCTTGCCCTGCTGAAGCCGGAGATATTCTCATGACAACCAGCAGCCTAGTTCAAATCGCACTCTATCTTGGAGCACTTCTGGTGTGCGTCAAGCCGCTTGGTCTTTACATGGCAAGGGCATATTCGGGGCACGTCCCCTATTTCGGTCGGGTGGTCGAACCATTGGAGCGGCTGCTTTACCGGCTTGGTGGCATTGACCAGAAGGCCGAGATGTCGTGGCGGAAGTATGCAACCGCTCTATTGACGTTCAGCTTCGTGGGATTCCTGGCCGTTTACGGGCTTCAGCGGCTTCAAGGGATGTTGCCCCTCAACCCCGAAGGATTGCTTGCCGTCTCGCCGGACTCATCATTCAACACTGCCGTAAGCTTCACGACCAATACGAATTGGCAAGGATATAGTGGCGAGAACACGATGAGTTACCTCACGCAGATGCTCGGTCTTGCGGTGCAGAACTTCGTTTCGGCGGCGGCAGGAATGGCGGTGCTTGTGGCCTTGATACGAGGTTTCATTCGTCGCCAGTCGGCCACAATTGGCAACTTTTGGGTCGATCTCGTGCGGGGCATCCTCTACGTACTGTTGCCTTTGTCGCTGATTCTCGCTGTTGTTCTCGTCTCCCAGGGCGTCGTCCAGACGTTCTCTCGCTATCAACAGGTGTCCCTATTGGAACCGACCGTCGATGCAACGGAAAAGACGGTGACGACGCAGCAGATCGCTGAAGGCCCTGCCGCCTCTCAGATTGCCATCAAACAGCTTGGCACGAACGGCGGCGGATTCTTCAATGTCAATTCGGCTCATCCGTTTGAAAATCCGACTCCATTGTCGGACTTTCTCGAAATGCTGGCTATTCTGCTGATCCCTGCGGCCCTCTGCTGCACATTTGGAGAAATGGTTGGTGATCGTCGGCAAGGTTGGGTAGTGCTGGCCGCAATGTTCTTCGTGTTTATTGTCATGCTGGGCGTATCGTGCATCAGCGAACAGCAGCATAATCCCACACTTGCTTCTCTCGGAGTAGATCAGACGCCCTCTCCGTTGCAGTCGGGCGGAAACATGGAAGGGAAGGAGGTCCGCTTTGGAATTGTGAACTCCTCGATATGGTCTGTTGCGACCACCGCCGCATCCAATGGTTCGGTCAATTCAATGCACGATTCCTTCATGCCGTTGGGAGGGCTAGTCGCAATGTGGCTAATGCAACTGGGCGAGGTGATCTTCGGCGGGGTCGGTTCCGGTCTCTATGGAATGATCGTATTCGCCATTGTGGGTGTGTTCATCGCTGGCCTGATGGTCGGACGGACACCCGAATATCTCGGTAAAAAGATCGGGGCGTATGAGATGAAGATGGCTGCACTTGTGATTCTCTTGCCCTGTGCGATGGTCCTTCTGGGAACAGCATGTGCCGTCTCCGTGCAAGCGGGACGAGAAGGGATGCTCAATCCAGGCCCGCATGGCTTTACCGAGGTGCTTTACGCCCTTTCTTCCACGTCGAACAACAATGGCAGTGCTTTCGCCGGTTTAGGAGTCAACACGCCATTCTACAACGGCTTACTCGGACTGGCGATGCTTGTCGGTCGTTTCTGCGTGATGATTCCGACGTTGGCTATTGCCGGATCGCTTGCAAGCAAAAATAGCGTTCCCGTTGGGCCTGGAACATTGCCGACGCATAGTCCGCTGTTCGTCGTGCTTTTGATCGCCGTCATTGTCGTCGTCGGGGCGTTGAGCTTCTTCCCAGCCCTGGCTTTGGGGCCAATCGTTGAGTACCTCACCCTCCTGTCCAGGTGAAGGGGGATTGCAAATCATGTCGAAAGCCATACCTAAGGTTAGCTCCGTTACATCCAAGATTCTCGGCGAAGCTGTAACTGCCTCGTTCCGAAAACTCGATCCCCGTGTGCAGCTTCGCAATCCGGTTATGTTCGCCGTCTATCTGGGGAGCATCTTCACGACGGTGTTGTTGGTGAATTCATGGTGGATGGAAACCGGGGAATCGTCTGGGTTCATTCTTGGAGTCACCGTCTGGCTGTGGTTCACGGTACTCTTTGCCAACTTCGCCGAGGCAATTGCCGAGGGACGTGGCAAGGCCCAGGCTGACGAATTGCGTCGATCACGTAGCGTAGCTCCGGCCAAGAAACTCTGCCTGCCGCTCAACATGAATGCCGCCAAAAGAAGATCGCAGGAAATGCTGATGAAGGGCGAACTGGTCATTGTGCCGTCTTCGGACCTTCGATCCGGCGATATCGTCTTCGTGGAAGCGGGCGACTGTATTCCCGGCGACGGGGAGGTCGTTGAAGGAATTGCTTCGGTGGACGAAAGTGCCATTACTGGCGAAAGTGCTCCGGTTGTGCGTGAAAGCGGCGGCGACCGCAGTGCGGTGACAGGCGGAACGAAGGTGATTTCCGACTGGCTCATTGTTCGTATTACCACGCAACCTGGCGAGAGTTTTCTGGACCACATGATAGCGATGGTCGAAGGAGCCAAGCGTCAAAGAACGCCCAATGAAATTGCATTGGCGATTCTCTTGGCAGCGTTAACGCTATTGTTCCTGCTGGTCGTCGTCACACTGCGACCGTTCTCTCAGTTTAGCGTGGAAGTTTCCGGTCAAGGGCATGTCATCGGCCTGACCGTTTTGGTGGCACTATTTGTCTGTCTCGCTCCGACAACGATTGGAGCATTGCTTTCGGCGATTGGAATCGCCGGAATGAATCGTCTTTCGCAAACCAACGTGATTGCCATGTCGGGAAGGGCGGTCGAGGCAGCGGGCGACGTGGATGTGTTGCTCCTTGATAAAACAGGGACGATCACGTTGGGCAATCGTCAGGCAACTCGCTTTATTCCAGCCGAAGGCGTCAGCGAACAAGCGTTGGCTGAAGCGGCCCATTTGGCCTCGTTGGCCGACGAAACTCCCGAGGGTCGAAGCATTGCCGTGTTGGCTAAAAAGCGTTTCGGTATGCGGGGGCGAGACCTGGAGCAAATCAAGCCGCACTTCGTTCCCTTTACAGCCCGAACCAGAATGAGCGGCGTCAGTCTTGATGGCCATGCGATCTACAAAGGGGCTGCGGAGGCCGTGGAGTCGCACGTCCGAAATCTCGGCGGTTTCTTTCCTGAATCGGTCCGAATTGCCGTGCGACAAGTTGCGGAGTTGGGTGGGACGCCGCTGGTTGTCAGCCGAAATGAGAAGGTGCTTGGAGTCATCGAACTTAAAGACATCGTGAAAGGCGGCATTAAAGAACGGTTTGCCGAACTGAGGCAGATGGGGATCAAAACGGTGATGATTACCGGCGATAATCCGTTGACGGCTGCGGCGATTGCTGCCGAAGCTGGTGTTGACGATTTCTTGGCTGAGGCAACCCCGGAAGCCAAGCTCTCCTTGATTCGTGACTATCAAAAAGGAGGCCGTCTCGTGGCCATGACCGGCGACGGCACAAACGATGCACCTGCATTGGCTCAGGCCGACGTAGCCGTAGCGATGAACAGCGGTACACAGGCAGCGAAAGAAGCCGGAAACATGGTCGATCTCGACTCGAATCCGACGAAACTTATTGAGATTGTCAGCGTCGGCAAGCAACTGCTGATGACTCGTGGTGCTTTGACCACGTTCAGCATTTCCAACGACGTGGCCAAGTATTTTGCCATCCTTCCGGCGGCGTTTGCCTCTACATATCCCGCGTTGAAGGCTCTGGACCTAATGCGACTATCGTCGCCATCGAGTGCTATCCTGTCGGCGGTGATTTTCAACGCCCTCATAATCATCGCTCTGGTGCCGTTAGCCCTGCGAGGTGTGAAGTATCGTCCGGTCGGAGCGGCTCAACTACTCCGCAGCAATCTCTTGATCTATGGGCTTGGCGGACTGATTGTGCCGTTCATTGGGATTAAGGCCATCGACCTGCTGCTTTCAGCAGTCGGCTTGGCCCAAAATTGCACATAGGAAGTCTAGTCATGCTGAAACAACTTCGTTCATCGTTGGTACTGCTTGCGGCCTTGACGCTGTTGACGGGAATCGTCTATCCGATTGTCGTTACAGTCATCGCCCAAGTGGTATTTCCTCATCAAGCCAACGGCAGCATCCTACATGTCGGCGATAAGATAGTCGGCTCGGCGTTGATCGGCCAGCCATTCTCTAACCCCAAATACTTTTGGGGAAGACCTTCGGCGACTACCCCAATTTCTTATAACGCCGCAGCATCAAGCGGTTCCAACTACGGACCACTGAATCCAGCCCTGAAGAAAGCCGCCGAGTCTCGAATCGCCATGCTGCGGAAATATCCCACGCCGAACTCGCCCGTACCGGTCGATCTCGTTACGGCGTCCGCAAGTGGACTCGATCCACATACCAGTCTTGCGGCGGCGGAATATCAGGTGCCACGAGTCGCTACAGCAAGGAAGATGAGCGAGGAAGCCGTCCGAGAGCTTGTCGTCCGATATGCGGAAGGGCGTCAATTTGGTCTAATGGGGGAGCCTCGTGTAAACGTGCTGCGGCTCAATCTGGCACTCGACCAATTTCATGCGGTGAAGTGAGCAACTGGCATGGCGTCGAAACGACCTAACCCTGACGACCTGCTTGCCCAAGCCGAGGCTGAAGAGGGTTCGACCCGCCGAGGCTCTTTGAGGGTTTTCTTCGGTTACGCCGCCGGCGTGGGCAAGACCTATGCGATGCTCGAAAACGCTCATCGGGTACTTTCCGAAGGCAAGGATATCGTCGTCGGCTACATCGAACCGCACACCCGTCCCGATACACTGGCCCTGCTGAGTGGTCTCGATGCCGTGCCCCCAAAGGAAATCGACTATCGTGGCGTCACGTTGCGGGAGTTCGACGTGGACGCCGCTTTGACCCGACGGCCTGACATCGTACTCGTCGATGAACTTGCTCATACGAATGCAGAAGGTTCACGCCATACGAAGCGATGGCAGGATGTGGATGAGCTTCTGGCTGCTGGAATCAATGTTTGGACTACACTGAACGTTCAACACATTGAGAGCCTAAACGATGTGATCGGACAAATCACCGGTATTACCGTTCGGGAGACTGTTCCCGATCACATCTTTGACGTCGCCGACGAACTGGAACTCATAGACATCTCGCCCGAAGAATTGCTCGGTCGGTTACAGGCGGGAAAAATCTATGTTCCAGATCAAGCCCAACGAGCAATACAGAGTTTCTTCTCGAAGGGGAACCTGACGGCCCTTCGAGAGATGACCCTTCGTCAAGCGGCTCGTCGCATCCATATCGACGTTGAATTGAGCCGCCGTGTCCAGGCGGCGTCCCAGCCCTGGGCCACAAGCGACCGGCTTCTGGTTTGCGTGGGGCCAAGTCCGACGACTGCCCGTGTGATTCGGACGGCCAAACGGATGGCCGTGGCCCTCGATGCTCCCTGGATGGCGGTCGCTGTCGATAGGACCGGCGTAACCGATGCCGATCCCGCCAAAAGCCGCATCGCTCAACATTTCCGCCTTGCGGAACAGTTGGCAGCCGAGACAGATACAGTCTCCGGTCAAGACGTGGCGAGCACGATTTTGGACTATGCTCGCAGCCGCAATGTCACCAAGATTCTCATCGGGAAAACGCATCAACCACGCTGGAAACGTCTTCTGCTTGGTACGGTTGTGGACACTATTCTAGAAGACAGCGGCGAGATCGACGTATACGTGATTCATGGCGAGAAGGATACGGTGGAGAGGGTCGGAAAAGAAGTGGCTCCGTCTCAGAGGGCATGGAGACCATATCTTGGTTCGGCGTGCGTGATCGCCATTGGCGGTTTTGCGGCAATGGCATTGAAGACGCTGCATTTGGCGGAATCCCCGGCGAATACGGTTATGATCTTTCTAGCCGCCGTCGCTTTCGTTGCCGTCCGATTTGGCCGTGGCCCGGCGGTTCTCGCAAGCGTGCTTGCCGTTCTGGCTTTTGATTTCTTCTTTGTACAACCGTTTCTGACATTCGCTGTTTCCGATAGTCAATATGTGGTGACGTTCGGCGTCATGCTGGTAATCGGTCTGACAATCAGCACCCTGACTTCCCGGTTGAAACGTCAGGTCGAGAGCACTCGACAACGAGAACGCCACACTGCAACCCTGTACCAGTTGGGCAAACAATTGAGTTCGTTGTATGGTGGCGTGTTCTTGGTTTCTGCGGCAGCGAAGCGAATGGCCGAAATGTGTGGCGGTGAAGTCGCCGTCTATTTGCAGCAGACCGCCGGACCTCCGCAATTGGCATTCGGTTACGACACGGAAATTGCTCGCCATCCCGTCAGTGTCTCGGCGGCCCAATGGGTGATCGATCATGACCAGATCGCCGGGGCAGCAACCAACACGCTCCCCAATGCGGTGGGCCTTTTTGTTCCGTTGACCGCTTCCCAGAAAGTGCTTGGTGCCATCGCCATCCGAGTACCCAATGCCGAGCGACTCTTGGACCCGGAACAGCGGCGTTTGCTGGAAGCGTGTGCCAACCAGCTTGCTCTCGCACTGGAACGGGACCAGATGGCCATCGCTGCCGCCGAGGCCCGTATTCAGGCCGAAGCCGAGCAAGTACGCAACACACTGTTAAGTGGTGTGTCCCATGACTTGAAGACGCCGCTAGCGGCGATAGCCGGAGCCAGCAGCAGTCTTCTTGAAGCCACGTCGCTCAATGATGAGACCCGGCGACAACTTCTGGAGACTGTGGCGGACGAAGCAGCCAGACTCAACCGTTTGCTGGAAAACATCCTTCAGATGTCGAAGCTGGATGCCGGAGCCGTAAAGCCCAATCGACAATGGCATGTTCTGGAGGAAATCGTCGGCTCGGCCTTGCGTCGCACCAGCCGAGAGCTTCAGGATCGCACGGTGGACGTTCGGCTGGCGGCAGACTTACCCCTGCTCTCCGTGGATGGGGTTCTCTTGGAACAGATACTCGTCAATTTGTTGGATAATGCCGCTCGTTACACACCTCCGCAGACAGCGATCACCATTGCGGCTGTCGTGGATAACAAGGGGATGCGGCTGAGTGTCTCCGACAACGGCCCCGGTTTTCCGCCCGGCACCGAAGAACGTATCTTTGAGAAGTTCTATCGGGCCTCTCCGAAACCGGACAGCGGTCGAGGAAGTGGACTCGGTTTGGCGATCTGTCGAGCCATCGCACAGATTCATAATGGGAATATCGTGGCGGCAAACCTGCCGGGCGGTGGTGCTGAGTTCGTTCTTCGGTTGCCGCTTGCCAAGGATGCACCACAAGTCATAGTAGAATAGAACGGACAACGAACCCAAATATGTAACCTTACGATGCAGCAAAGCGGCCATCTCATCCTGATCATCGAAGACGAGCAGCCAATCCGACGTTTCCTTCGGGCGTCGTTGACCAGCGAAGGCTACCGGTTGAACGAGGCTGCTTCGGGTGATGAAGGTTTGCGGGTTGCAGCCAGTTATCCGCCTGATCTTGTTATTCTGGATTTGGGATTGCCCGATATCGATGGCCAGGAAGTTCTTCGCCGTTTAAGGGAATGGTTGACGGCTCCCATCATCGTTTTGACAGCACGAGACCAGGAACAACAGAAGATTACAGCCCTCGATGCTGGGGCCGATGACTACGTTACCAAGCCGTTTGCTATCGGCGAGCTTCTCGCCAGGATGCGGACTGCCATTCGTCATGCCCAACACGTTGCCTCAGAAACACCGACTGTCCGCATTGGCGATCTGCGTTTCGATCTGACGGCTCGGCTCGTCTTCAAGCGGGAAGAAATAGTGCATTTTACACCGCTGGAATACAAGCTCCTGGCAACGATGCTTAAAAACAGCGGAAAGGTTCTGACCCACCATTTTCTACTCCGGGAAGTGTGGGGACCGGAAGATTCCCAAGAGACGCATTATCTTCGAGTATTCGTGGCGAGTCTTCGTCGAAAGCTCGAAGACGATCCTGCCCGCCCCCGGTATGTTCTCACCGAACCAGGGGTAGGATACCGGTTTGCTGCCGAATAGAGAGATGGTCAACTTGTACTATGGTGGGCCATTGCTGCTGTTTCACTGCCCGAGAACATCACCCCATACCTAAGACGCTTTTAGTATGGCACGTCGGCTTAGGGAAGCAAGTAGGCTTCGACCGTACGTGGCCTGCTTCGGGCGGCAGTGACAAGGGACCCTGGGACAATTTTCCTGTACAACTGCCCCTTTTCGCCCCCTGCCGCAAAAAGAACAACTCGGAAACTTTGGCCTGAGTCCATGGGGCGGGACTCCGGCACCAGGGCCTCAGGGATAGGCCAGCAGCCGTCTGATTTCAACACCCCGTCCCCGCTTCCCAGCAACCACAATCACCTACAGGGCCGTGAATCCGATTCGAACCATGATAAGTTTCGTGTTGTTCTCGCTGATCCCCTCGGTTCCAGCAGGTTGGATGGGCCGCTCAAAAGACTCCCAGGCACCCGTGGTCCAACGTATTACAAGGCGATTGCCTTCCGTCCTCCAGATCCCCGGGTGTTCCCCATGACCGGTCGCCATGCCGTCGGGATAAAATCGCCATTTGGCATCGTAGCTGTTGTTGGCTCCTTTGACGTGCCAGACGCCAATTAGCAGCTTGATGTCTTTGATCGCTCCCGGCACAGCGAGAAGCGTTAGGTCGTCCAATTTCTTTTCTGCTTGCCGTTTCTCTAGGTCGGTGCTGAATTGTTGGGCTCGGATATACCAGTTGGCCGCCGCAACATACGCCGGAAACTTCTTGTTTAACGCGTTTTCCTTACGGGCGTTCTCCACCTCTGTGTTGCCCAACACGATGAAATCGCTTCCCTTGGCTTTTTGCGAAACTTCAGGGCTCCATCGTTTCGCTATTTCGGATACCGCCTCAACCGCGGTGTACCAATCATGACTTGTCGTAGCCAAATCCCTGGCTGTGCCGTAGATGACGAACTGTATGGCGGGATCGTCGTTGATCTTTTCACCATCACGAAGCAAGCGTTTTGCAAGCTTGCTCTTGTCGCAAGCCTTCTTCGCATCCCGCAGTTCGGTTCTATACGCTTTCTCAACTCGTCCCTTTGCCTCCTTTAGTTTTGTGCCACCCGGACGTGGAGCCAATTCGGGAGCGGTACAAAAGAGACAAGCCATCACTGCTAGGTGAGTCACCATCTGAGCCCCTCATCCTCTTAGCGTGTTTCTGGCTTCAAGCACACGTTCCGAAGTTTCACCTTGGCGTCCCCGCCGCCCGATGATAGCAGCCTAGTGCTGCCGCCAAACGTTTCATGGCTATTTCCTTTCCTCGGGCTGTGTCACGTAGCGAGTCATTCCTGTATCGTCCACCAAGATCTTCATGGAGCCGTAGGTCCACATCTGCCACGGGCGTTTTGTCCTGGGGTTGGAAACCCTCGGTGCCCCGGTTGCTCTAACGCCGTCAGGTCTCCCAAAACGCTTGACAAGATCTTGATTTGATACCGGCTTGCAGGGCACGAACCTGAAAAAGGTAAATTCGGTGATCACCATATGCGATTTATCAGACTCCGTCTTATAAGCAGACGGATCCAGTATTTGCAGGAGTTGTTCAGCCCGTTCCTCGTCATATGGGTTCCGAATAGGAAGTGCCGAGGGCAACCACCGGGCTGCACCGGAGATTATCCTCAAAGTCGCGGAATGAAACGACATGTCACAGGATGCCAATAGCCCAAAGCAACCGCTCTTTGGCAATTTATACTTCTCATCCAGCGACAAGCTTTCTTCTTTGCCTTCCCAATGGCATACCTGAACACGACTGGTTAGCATGGCACGCTGTTCAAGACCGGCATCAATCGACACCTGACTTCCCTTCCGTCTTACCTTGATCGTAAGGGAATAGAGTTGGTCGTTCTCCAGAGAGCATGGAGATTGGGTGACGGAGTTACTGCCAAAATGCTTACCGTCGATCAACTCCAACCCCCCGTAATCTCCACCGATAGCGACGGACACGAGACACATCTTTTTCCCGACGGGAAGCATTACACCAACTCCCCCATCGCCATCCCGCCTCAGGAATTGTATTTGAAGGTCATATTCACCGTTGGCGGTTACAGGCAATACAAGACGTGCGTTCGGTTCGGGGTCGCTAATGCTGATGGTCTTACTGCCGCGAACCCAGTAGCCTTCAACGCGATCCCGATTCATGTCTACACGAGCCAGCAAATCAACCCAGTTGGAGCGGTCAAGCGGAATCTCGGCCAACCTTTCCGCGACGGCATCCTTCTCTTCGCCGGTCAACTTCGGGTAGGCCAGTTCGTACCATTGAATTGCCCGATTGCGAACACCCAAATCCCACCAAGCGTTTCCCAAGTCTTGCTGCTCTTCTGGACTGTCCGTGCCGGTCGCGTCCCAATCCGCAAGGGATTTCCATCTCAAATCGTTACCGCCCAATAAATATGGAATCCCTCGGTCGCAGTCGTGCTGAACGAGGCACAAGTACTCGCCAATCGTGTTGTGGGCTTCGTAGTTGCCGGGATCGACTTTCAGAGTCGCATAGGCCTCTTTTACCACCTCGTAGTCAGCGGCAATCCGGTCCACTTTAGACCGCTCGGCCATTATTTCTTTCAGGACAGGTGTGTCCCGAGCAAACTTCGCCAAGGAGTCACACAACCGCCGGGCATCCACGAAATTGTCTTCACGGATCGCCTCTTCAACGACCGGCAAAAACATTTCGGCAATCGTCGCACGTCCTTCGGGGGATGGCTGAACACATTCGAGAAACTTGCAGAGGTAATTGGCCTTCATTCGAGACGCCGATATCTCGTAGGCGGCGAGGAGGTCGATGGCCTCGTTGGTGAGGGAAAAGCCAAAGGACTTCTCCGCCAATTCCTTTGCCTCTTGCAGCAACGCAAATCGTTCCGTGGTGTCCTTGGTTTCCTTCGAGGCTTGGATCAGCTTCTTGATAAGTTGATTTCGGCTTTCCTGCTGTGCCCGATATGCCGTTGGGGAGATGTCGGGGTTGTAGTCCGACCTATACCTGTTGCGGATCGAATCTCGGGCCTGTTTGACAACGGTCGCGTTGGGCACCGGCAACTTATCGGGCACTTTCGTGACTCGTGGCCTGCGTCCGGTTGGTCGCCTCGTAACCGTAGGAGCTTTTTCTGGCGAAAGTGGTGCCACAACGTTCGAGGGCTTGGCTTCTTGTTGCGGCTTTGGTTCTTCTGGTTGCGGTTCTGATCTCGATTCTGGAACGACCGCTGGAGCGACCGGTGGCGGCTCCACTTTCGGTTTGGCGGTAGCTGCCACAGCCTGTGCCTTGGTTTCGGATGTTGCCGCGTTGGCAATCTGTTTCGACTCTGGCGTCGAACGGGCAACAAGATATAGAACAACCACAGCTATGACGACACTGACGCCAGCAACCGTCCACGGCGTCACCAGGAGCCGTTTTCGAGGACGGTATATCCTTTGGGGTGTCGGGGCAAAATCGAACTCCTCGTGATCGTCGTGAATTGGCTCCAGCACTTCCAACATCGGTGGTGCTTCACCCGCAAGCCGTGCCCGAAGTGCATCGTCATACACCACCTTCCTTGCCTGATTGAGCAAGCAGACTCTGGCGGCGGCGAGTTCGTTTAGTAGTTTCTGAGAGTGGCCCTGATACGTTCCGATTTGAAAAGATCGAACATGAGCCATCCGTTGATCCGCCGCATTTGCGATCACGTCAGGGTCGTTTTCAAACAAGTCGAGACCAAGCAACCGATAGTAGTTCGCTGGCTGATCTTTCGGTGGAATACCAAGCCATTTGTGGTAAGGATCGAACATGAAAGAGGCCCTCTTGGTTTTGTGCGGTGCCATCGGAAGCCCGTTCAACGCAACCAAGAAATGAAAAAGGAGCGTTGAAACCGAGCCTGCTCGCACGACCCCGACCAAGGGGTACACGAAAACAGAACCCGACCCAACGCTCCCGTACGGGGAGCGTGAGCCAAGTATCCGCTTTTCGTGTTCAAGGACCTTGCGGCCCAGGTTGGTCGTTTCGTGCGAAGCAATTACTTGACGTACACGTCAATCAACTTGTTTCATGTTGGCCATCGTTGGCCGTTTTTGTTTCGTTCTCCCTAAGGGTGAAATAGGGGACCTGCCCCCTTTGGTGAACACCTTGATCGTAGCCAATTGAGGAGGCTCAGGCAATACGCCTCCTGTAGGGCTTTTCTATGGCGTTTTCCCTGTTCGGTCCCTGTAGCAAAAGGAACAATCGAGAAATTACCAACGGTTTTTTGGCAATTGGGGCCCATCGACCCGGCCCAGCAAAGGGCATGCAGCCAATTTGTTTCGGCGTGAAACAAAAAAGCCCTCCACGTCGGGGCAGGTGACATGGAGGGCCTATCTCAGCCGTGCGACCAGGGGCAGGAGGTCGCCGCCTTTGTCTTCGTGCCCTGGCGGCAGCAGCCGTTCGACGTGGCCGGGCTTATTTCCCTAACTTCCCGCCGTAACGATCATGCTGAATGTCTTGCTTGATGTTGCAGGCGGACGTAACCGATTCTCGCCTTTGCGGCCAACGCTGCAATAATGCCTCCGCACTCCCAACAACCACCGGAGGCCGAGAAATGGCTTTAAACGGAAAGATCGCTGTCGTGACCGGGGCTGGTCGAGGTATTGGTAGGGCCATTGCCGTTCGCTTGGCGAGGGACGGGGCGATGGTCGTGGTCAACTACCAGAAGAATCAGCAAGCGGCGACCGCTGTGGTTCACGAGATCGAACAGGCAGGTGGAAAGGCGTTTGCACTGCAAGGCGACATGGGCTCGGTAGAAGATATTCGCCAGTTCTTTCAAATTCTGGATGATGAATTAGGCCGACGCCATGGCAATTCAAAGTTCGATATCCTGGTGAACAATGCGGGAATTTTCAGCGAGGGCACGGTCGAGTCGATGTCTGAGGCCGAGTTTGACCGAACCTTCTCGGTTGATGTCAAAGGGCCTTTCTTCGTAAGCCAGCTTGCGATACCTCGCCTCAGTAATGGAGGACGTATCATCAATATCTCGTCAGGTGCCTCCCAGCACCCGTCGCCAAATCACGCCGCCTACTGTATGGCAAAGGCAGCAGTGAATATGCTGTCGATGGTTCTAGCAGCCGAACTTGGAAAGCGAGGCATCACGGCTAACACCGTTGCCCCAGGCTTGACCAGCACGGACATGACTTCCGAAGTCGTTCGAGACACTCATATGCTCGAAAGTTTTGTCAGTCGGACCGCCCTTGGCAGAGTTGGCGAACCGGACGATATTGCTGACGTCGTCGCCTTTCTCGCATCAAATGATTCTCGCTGGATCACGGGACAGTATATCGAAGCGAGCGGCGGGTTGACGTTGGTGTAGTGTGGCTGTGACTGTCAAACAGGTTTGACGGCAAATACCCGCACGCTCGCCGCATAGTCATTCACGTCGTATCGACGGAGCAAATCAGCCAAGCGTCGATGGAGGTCGGCATCATTTGATGAAGAACAACAAGAAGTGCCTCCTGAGACCAACGGCAGTTCCTTCGGTGATGAGCAGCAACTAATTTGATTTTCCACCTTGGCGTAGGCGTTCAGATCGGAACCGCTGTCGAAAACTTCGACCTGAGCGAACCCGGCTTCAATCAATTGGCTCCTGTACTGCTCAATCGGAATGGCACCGGCAATGCAACCGACGTACGTCATGAGATCGTTGCCAAGTTCAGGTGGCAGAGGTTTCTTCAAGGCAATGTCGCTTACGGCCAACCGCCCACCCGGCTTTAGCACTCGCTCAATTTCATGGAAGACGGCCAGCTTGTCGGGAGCCAAGTTGATGACGCAGTTGCTGATCACGCAGTCTACTGAGGCATCGGGGAGTGGCAGCTTGTCGATGGTCGCCTGATAGAACTCGACGTTGGCCAATTGTGCCTTGGCCGCATTGCGGCGGGCAAGGTCGAGCATTTCGGGTGTCATGTCGATGCCGATAGCTTTGCCAGTCGGCCCAACCTTCTTCGCCGCCAAGAAGACGTCCAATCCGCCGCCGGAGCCGAGATCAACGACAACTTCACCGGATTTTAAGCTGGCAAAGGCCGTGGGATTGCCGCAGGAGACACCCATATTCGCTTCAGCCGGAATGGAGGCCAACTGTTCAGCCGTGTATCCAAATGCTTCGGCAACCGCCCGTACTCCTGCATGACCGGTCGATAGCCCGCTTTGGGCAAGGGAGCCGTACTTCGACCGTACCGCCTGTTCGATGTCTTTGGACATAAGGTTCTCTCTCTCAGTGCTTGTCTACGAAATATCATAGGCGAACAAATTAGTTCGGCCAGACGGATGAAAACTTATCGTTCCCAACGTTTTTCACGCCCTGTAACAAAAGTAACAATTCAGAAACTCGGTCACAAATCGACGCTTATGGGACTCCAACCCGGGTGCTTAGGGAGAGGCCGGCAGCGACTTTTGATTTATACGAACCCTCGCACCTTCGCCGCAATCAAAGGCGACAATGCCAGCAGAAGCATCACGAAGGGCAGCAGCCCGCCGCGTAGAAGATTGTAATCACTCAGCAGACGTTCCCAGGACGCCCCCACTACAAATCGTCCGAAGATAATTTCAAAAGCAAGGGTGAGGCAGAGATGCCGATCCCCACCAGTTGCGATAATCTTGTTGCACCGATCCAACGAATGCTGGCCATGGCGAACGGTAGTAGACCAATTTTCATCAGTCAAGGCGTATGCCTGAGGGATCAACAGAATGCCGGAATCGGCGGAAGAAGTGGGCAGCAGCTACCAACAAAAAAGCCGTGTAGGTTGGGGCAGGTAACCGTACACGGCTAAAGCTTGGCGGCATTGCACCGCCAACGTTTAATCTATCGACTGCCGACAATCTTTGCAACAGCTTTTTCTGTCATTTTGTTTAGCCCATCCAACTTCGTTGCAGTTATCTTGCAGTTATCTTGCAGTTATCTTGCAGTTATGATCCCAAAACACCGCAAAAAACCGCAAGAAACAGCCTTCTTTTGAGCTATCAGGAAAGATTTTACAGTGAATGTAAAGGCTTAAACTAAAAGGCGTTGTGATTGATTTCCGCTGAAAATGCCTAAGCCTGTCAAGCAGCCCGCGGCGCTGTCCGGGGGGAACCGCCAAGAATCATACACCGGTGGTTAAGGCCTGGGCATGCTGGGGAAGGTTTTCTTGGCAACAGCGAACCAACCGAGTCATCCTGAGCGGAGCGAAGGATCTCGCCGCAAGGGAGCGGCGGCTTCCGGATGCATAAGTGAGTTGACCGGATGGTGACAAGCTGAGCGAAGCCTAGGGACGTATTCGGTATAATGTCACCGCCCAGTTGAATTCGACCCGTATCAGGAGAGGTTGTATCGCATGATCAACAAGGTTAGCGTCAAAGTTTTGCGGCAAGACGGTCAAGTTGCCAATCTCGATCTTTCTGTGGCACGTATGCCTCCTTACTTTGTTGAGCCACTGTTGGAAGGAGGCGTCAAATACAAAGGACCTGATCTATTTGAATGTTTGTGCAACCTGCGGCGCGACCTTGAGTTACGAGGATGGCAGTTGCTCTGCGCTGGTGCCCGCACCGACGCATATCCCTCCTCAATGTCAAGGGACATGAGCGGAGGCAAAAAGCTTTATCTTTTGCAGCTTCGGGAGAGGGCCAGAGAAAAAGTTGATCTATTTGATGAAGCAGCCGCAGACAAGGTCGGGACAGTTGACCAACAAAGACGCTTCTATGAGCAATGGATTGCCAGTCTGCAAGAGTAAAGCAGAAGACACAAATCCCAAGCGGCGGAAGTTACAAGCCGCCGCTCCGATGCCCTTATCGACCGTGCGTGTTCCTTCGCGCGAGCATGTGGGCGATCCGCGGCGCTGCCAACTGTCGAGCCGCGCGAGCGGCGACACGTGAATAGCCAGGGGCGTTAGCCCCTGGAAACGAGACCAATCGCTAATTGTCTGCAGAGCCCCGGAGGGGCCACACCCGCATTTCTGCTGCTCCTTCAGGGATCTCGAAACTCACCGGTCTTTGTATCCAAAGACTGACGCCCAACGGCCGACGCAGCGTTACAAGACTCCCTCCCGTCTCCTGGCGACCACGTGTGTTCCGTAATGCCCCGCCAGCAGTATAATGTCCGGCAGGCCTGAAGCCGTAAGAAACCATACTGCCGGACAAGCCAACACGTGACACCCTCTTTCTCGATAGAAAAGTCAGGAAGCGGGCAAAGTGGCCGACTCGCGGGTACCACTACCCGCCGTCTTTCAATCTCCAACGGCCGCCAGGCGTTGCTCCGGCTTTTTTGCGAAAGGTTTTTCCTGTGAGAACTCGATCTTCTCTCGCGGCAGTCATTCTCACCGCAATCGGTCTCCTGGCCTCCACGTCGTTCACCAACGCCGACGACAGTTCTCCTGTGAACCGGAAGCCTGCCAAGGACCTGCGGCGCACTCTGGTCCTAAGCCAAGTGGGTGCAAAGCTCGACAGCAATGTCGAAACGGGCGGCGGAACCGATCAGACGGAACTGATTCAGAGCCTTCTTGATCGCGCGCTCGAACACGGTTCGGTACACCTGATCGTCGACGGTGCCGTTCTAGTGCGTGGGCTCAAAGTGCATTCGAACACCACGATTGAGTGCCTGAACCGAGCTTGTGGCTTTTTTCTCGCCGATGGCGCAAACTATCCTTTGATTAGAAATTCCAATCCGCAAACCGCAGCTCGCGAGAACAAAAACATCTCCTTTCTGGGCGGAACCTACAACGGAAACGCGATCCGGCAGAAACATGATACCCCACAGTTCGGCTTCACTTCGGTGTTCGCCCTACACGGAGTCGAGCAACTGCTCTTCCGTGACGTAACGATCACCAATAGCGCGACCTTTGCGGTATGGGTGACCAACTGGCGACGAATTGTATTCGAGAATATTTATATCAACCTGACGCAACTTTGTCACAATCAAGACGGGATTCACCTGCAAGGGCCGGGCCAGTTCCTTTCCATGAAGAACATTCAAGGGCGGAGTTGGGATGACTTCATTGCCCTGAACGCCGACGACGCCGACGCCGAGTGGAACCTGGACGGCAAGTTCACGATGATCGATCGTCTCGGCCCCTATTCAAGCTTCGGTCCCATCACCGACGTGGATATTGATGGCGTGCATCTCGACGACGCCTCGCATGCCATAAGAATTCTGTCCCGAGCGTCAAGGGTCGACAGAGTCTCCATCAAAAATGTGTCGGGGACGTATCGCTGCGCTGCCTTTTGGATGACTCCACACTGGCGCGAGGGCGGAAACCTGGGCAGAATTGAGTTCAAGAACATTGACGTGAGGGCCGTCGCACCGAATCCCTTTGAATGGTATTTTCCGCCTTTCGTTTTCAACCTGGGGGGCCGAATCGAAAACCTGACGATCAGGAACCTGCACAGCTACTTGCCGATCGACGGCAGGCCCTTGGTCTGGATTCAGCCGGATGCCAAGATCGACGTTCTGAGGCTCCATGGAATCAACGTCTACGACACAAAAATGGTCGCCGCCAACGAACCGCTGGTTCGGGCCTGTGGAAACGTGGATCTGCTTCAGGTGAGAGACGTTATGGTTTACAGGCCCCAGGCGGCGGCCACCGGGGGCTGCTTGATCCGCACCGGGCTGGAACGCGATGAGCTTGAGGCGCTCAAGGTGCGATTGGATCGGGTGGCCGACTATCTCCGAACGGACCCCAAAACAAACCGGCGTGGATGGCCAGAGGCCTATCGTTATCTTACTGCCCGCCCCAAGATCGATCGTCTCCAAGTGCAAGACGTTGTCGCCGACAAGTGGGAGAACGTGGTGAAACACAAGGCCGGCACGATTGGCAGGCTCGATCTCAGCAACGTGACGGCCGAGGGCGTCAAAGAACTGGTCAAAAAGGCGCCCGACGCTCAAATTGGATCGACACGAAGTGGGAAATGACGGCCCTGACGCCTGTGGCCGGCAAGCCGTAGGCTGTGAAAATACGTGGAGGCGATTGTCCGTAGCGGAATCGCCTGACTGGCCGGCCGCCCGATCGTACATTTGCCATTTTTTAGCCCTTAGCGCTATGTATCTATTGCCGGATCCTGCCCGGCTGATTGACAGGCGACGGCCGAGGAGGCCTTCCGCCCTCGCCCCAATCTCCTCAAACACATCATGATGCCAAAACACCCTTCACGTCGACCTGGATTCACCCTGGTTGAGTTGCTTGTGGTGATTGCGATCATCGGGATACTGGTGGCCTTGTTGCTGCCGGCCGTGCAAGCGGCTCGCGAGGCCGCCCGGCAGATACAGTGTCGTAACAATCTCAAACAACTCGGCATGGCCGCCCAGATGCACGTCGCGACCTTCGGCCGGTTTCCCACTGGCGGTTGGTCCTGGTGTTGGATTGGCGATCCCGACCGCGGCAACGATTGGCGGCAGCCGGGCGGTTGGATCTACAACTCCCTGCCCTTCATCGAGCAATGGTCGCTGCATCACTTGCAGGCGGGTAAGAACGGCCAAGCCCGACTCGATGCCGCCAGGCAAATGATCTCCACACCGCTGGCCCCAATGAATTGTCCCACACGGCGGCGGGCCATCACCAAACCCGCCTCAACACAATACAGCATCGAACAAGCGATGCCTCGCTATTCCTCCCAGGCCACTGTCGTCGGCGTCAGCGACTACGCGGCCAACGGCGGCGACATCTTCTGCGCGCCCGACAGTTTCGGCACGGGCTGGGGGCACACCGGACCGCCCGATCATGCCAGCGTGGAATCGGCGGACGGGCGTCGCCGACTCGGCTTGTTAGCCGCTAACGCGACCGGCGTGGTCTACGTCGCTAGCATGATCTCTCCCATCGACGTGAAGGACGGTGCCTCCAACACGATTTACTGCGCTGAAAAGTATGTCGCTCCCAACGACTATACGGTTTCTGCGATCGACGTTGGTGACAACGAATCCATGTACATGGGGGCTACCTACGACGTGGTTCGCTTCGCGGATTTGCCACCCAGACGCGACACCACAAATTGGGATGGCACTTGGCGATTCGGGAGCGCGCACGCCACCGGTTTCAACGCTTGTCTCTGTGACGGGTCCGTTCAACTTCTAAGCTATGCGATCGATGGGACAATCTTCCGATATTTGGGAAACCGCAGAGACGGCCACGCGATCAGCGGCAAAGCGTTTTGAAACGACGGGGCTACATCCTCGCCGCGATCCGCCGCGCCTTCTTCAGATACCGCTCCCTCTTCTTATCAAAGTTGTAAGAATCGGCCACGTTGAGCACCGACTCAATCTTGACACCGGCCCCTTTGAGCACCGTCTTCAACGCGGCGATCGTCCCCCGGCTCTGCGACCGAAGCAGGTTGTAGGGAAAAGGGCTCCCGCTGCTGATGACCAGCACCGCCCGTTTGCCGCGAAGTTGCGGCTTGGGAATGTAGCGAATCGCCCGGGCTTCGCAGTACTCGAACAGCGGCACGTTGCGGTCGAAGAAAACTTTGAGTGTGCCCGGCATGTTGCCCCAATAGTTCGGGCAACCGACGACAAGGATATCGGCCCCGCGAATCTTCTCGGCCAGCACCTGTGAATCATCCGCCGGCAGAACGCAGGGCTGATCGGGTCGGCACTTCACGCAGCCGAGGCACGGCTTGATGCTCAAATCGTGCAGGTGAACCGATTCGACTTGATGTGCCGGATCGAGGGCCGCCTGCAACTCGTCCAACAGCGTCGATGTGACGCCCTTTCTCCTCGGGCTGGCGTGGATGATCAGCACGTTCATCGTAGACCTCTTTCCGGCCAGCTTACCCGATAGCCTGATCCTATCGCAACCAGTCGCGCGGCCCGTTTTCTCCATGATCTCGCCGCAGGCTTTGGAACCGCCGCAGATGGTGTCCAGGCGGCCCGCAAGAAAACGGCCATCGGATATAAAGGCTGGCCGATGAGCGCAATACCCGAAAAGGGATCGACTCGCGGCCACAAGCACTCGATCCTACCGGGAAACTGCTGCAAACCGAGCACTTTCTTCCCTGCCTCCAAAGGCACCCTAAAAAGTCTTGGCCCCGGCTGCCTGACAAAAAGCTTGGCGACGGTCACTGCGAGCCCAACGTCTGGCACGCCAACTGCACCGGATTGCGGTAAGCCAGCAAGGAGTAGACCATGGCACAAAGCAAAGGCAAGCGAAGCATCAAATCGACCGTCAAGAAACGGACCCTGAATCCGCCGGGCGGCAGCAAGAAGGGGAGCAGCGGAGCGTCGTTCCAGCACCTCGACCCGAAACACCGGCTAGGCAATTTTGAGACCGCCGGCGAGCATGCCCGCATTGGCGGCCGCTTCAAAGGGATCGTCGGCCAGGCGATTAATCGCTGGCGGACCGAGCGGAAGAAACGCGGCAAGTAAAGACGTGCATCGCAACTTGGCACGTGCCACGACCGAGAGCGCGGATGCACTTCCAGGCCTCTCGCGATACCGGCCTCACGGAACGGACAACTCGAAGCGGATCGAGCCTTCCTCGCCCCCCTCGCCACACTGAACAAAACCGTTTTTCTCCAAAACGCGGATCGACGCCCCGAGATGAGGAAAGGTGTCAGCCACTACTTTTCGCAGCTGTGGGTCCCGCCTCACCCAGGCCAAAAACCCGCGCAAGGCTTCAGTGGCGAAGCCGTGCCCCTGGAACTGGTCGAGAAGCGAGTAGCCGATCGTGATGTTACCCTCTTGATCGGGCACGCCACACGCCCCCACGGCCCCGATCAGCGTCTTCTTCCCATTCTCATAACACAGGAGGATGTACCAGGACGTCCATCCAACAGCCTCCCTGTCTGCATGCAGAATGCGATGGAAGAACTGCCGGGCGTCATCGTCGTATAGCGGCATCGGCCAGTTGTCCGGAACATCGGCCCGCAAGCTTCGCGCAAGTCCTTCCCGATCCTCTTCGGCGTCGAGCAGTTCCGCGGTCGCAGCGATCAACTCCAGTCGCTCCAGCCGCATGATGAGGTGTGACACCGCTCTCTCCGTGACTTCGCTCCCTGCTCAATAGTCCTTCGGCAGCTTCTTCAGCTCTTCGAAGGTGAACACCGGGCCTTCTTTGCAGACGTAAACCGGGCCGCAGTTGCAGCGGCCGCACTTGC
>CALGFD010000044.1 GCA_937881075.1 uncultured Planctomycetales bacterium | reverse complement strand
CCGCGATCGTGTGCTCCGAGTAGTCTCGAATCTTCATGTCTTCAATCATCCGCTTGCGCAATGGGGTCATGCGATGCTCCTCGCCGAGGATGCTTGGTCATAGATGAGCCGCTGCGCAAAGATGCATTACAAACGGGCAAAGCGCAAATCGACACAACCCGCATAGCCGGACGAATCGGACAATGGCCAGACGAGTCTCGGCCCTGCCGACAGCGAGAGATGGCGTTCCACGATGCGAACATCCGCATCGGAGAAAACGCCCTGCACGAGATCCGCGAAGCGGTTTAGTTCAACAGTCTGGAGAAATGCGAGATACTGGCTGCCACGCTGAGCAGCGTTTCTGGCACGCACGTTGGGGGAAGAAACCAAGCCGCCGAAGATCGAGCGAGTCCCAGTCCACTGTGAGCGGTTCCCGTTCCACGGGAATTCGCCGGAGGAGGACGAACCCGGTTTGTGAAATGGTGGACATTGATTCGCCCGTGGCGTGAGCCACGGCTCGATAAAGATCTCGTTGAGTCATAAATGGATTCCTTTTCTTGAGAGACACGCGGGCCGGCGTGCAGTGGCGCCGGGCCTGCGGCATGTGGAAAAACGAAGATGCCCGATGGACAAGTGGAAGGCCGCTAGACCCGCCGGCATCCGAGGGATAACCTCAGAGCACCGACCACTCGCTGGCCAAGAGGTTGAGCGAGACGTCGCGATCCAGCGGCAAGCCGCGTAGCCAGCGAGTGAACTGATGGACCATCAGTCCGGCGGCGATTGTTGCAGCGTAGACGGTGCTGCGAGCCGTGCAGCGGCCGGAGTGGGCCTCGTATTGGGCAAAGAGAGTTTTGGGATAGTACTCACGCCCGGCCCTGTCGGTGACGGCCAACACCCTCAAGACTTCGCCGAGCATTCTGCCGTCGGCCCAGAATCGGCAATTTCCGCCCACCGAACGCCAGATGGCCGAACGGGCGTCGATCGAATCGACACAGCAAAAGACCGCCTGGCCAACAGCCATTCGAGGTCGATAGCGGTCAGGAACCGTCTGCACGGCGATGCTCGAATCGAGCTGGTGGATGGCCGCCGCTGTCGCCGATACCTTCGACTGGCCAACGTCGGCGGCCCAGTATCCCTGGGTCGTAACGTTCGATAGATCGACAAGATCAAAGTCGATCAACTGGATTCGCGGCACGCCGATGCCAGCTAGTTGCAGGGCGACCGGACGGCCGATCGCCCCTAAGCCAATTACGGCCACCAGGGTATCCGTCAAAAGTGCGCGGGGCACCAAATCCTGTTGCCGTTGGAAGCGATCTTGGAGTGTGTCAGTTTGCATGGCCCACCTCCGGGCTCAACTCTTCCTCGAAGCCCCGATCGTCCCAATCTCGAAGCCAATCATCATCCCACCAGTCGAGCACATCGGCGGGATCCCGTGCTGCAATGTCGTCGGCACCAAGCGTTAAGGGCGGCTGCGCCTTTCGGACGCACTCGGAATACTCGGATTGCCAAGTCGTATGGTCACTTCCAAGAAATGGCCGACTATAGTCGATTTCCACGGGAATCACGACCTCGCCGCCAGGACCGATGTGGAAGCGAAGCCTCGCGTAGGTTTGACCGTGGCGAGCCAGAATGAACATTGCTGCCCATTGCGTCGAGCCGAATACCCGCGCGAACGTCTCCTCGTCAACGAAGCTAGGTTCCGCCGATCGACCAGGGTGCGTGTGGATCCAAATCCGTCCAAACTGCTCCGGCCTTCGCCCCTGGTCCACTTGGCAATCGAAGAAGTCGGCTACACCCTGGTCATCGAAGGCGACCGAAGCACCGGTGCAGACTTGTGGGATCAGCTGGACATCTTCCACGAACAAGAGGTCGTTGGCCGGCGTAATGCCGAAGCCGCCCACCTCCATTTCACCCGCATCCTGCAGAAACAGCAGCTTCGCCCACGCCGTCGGACTCAACCGCAGCACCGGCGACGAGGGTGGCGTACGGGACGCCGGCTTCGCTCGAATCTCCTGCTTCTTCTGGTAACTCATCATCTTGATCCTCCTCGGATTCTTGGTGGCACGATAGACACAGACCATCTTCACTACAGTTCGCGCAGACGCGACCCCGACAAGCAGAACAGGTGGTCAGGCAGGAAGAGCAGTAGTCCTGCCGACATACGGCATACGAATGGATGCAATTTGTGCAGTACTGTTCCCCGCATTCCGAGCACGGGATGGCACAAGAGCCGCAAAGGCTGATGCCGCAGCGGGTGCAGTAGTACCGGTCCTCGTCGTCGATGGAGGCCCCGCAGTCATGGCAGGGGATGCCATCCCAGTCCGCCAACTCGACGTAGGCGCTGCCTTGGCCGTAGGTATGCAGCACCTGGGAAACGAACAGAAAGAAATCGAACAGCCGACCTTCGCGGAGGGCCCCGCGGATCGCCGCCCGGCCGTCGCCCTCGCAGAGTTGCTCGTCGCGAACATGGGGATGCGTGTATTCGTCCCCCTTGGCGGCCGGATTGGGATCGAGGGCCTCTACCTGATAGGCGGTGGACGCGTCCAGTTTCTGCCAAGGCAGCCGAACACGAAACCTGCCCAGATTGACGTCGTCGAGCACGATCCGATCGGTGGTGACCGCGATCGTTTCTTCTTGCAGATCGATCTCGATGTCCTCGAACTCGTTGGCTAAGGCCACCAGATCCTGATAGATGTCGGCGGCCGAGACCGGCTGCTTCGGTTGCTGGGGTTGAAGCGTGCGAAGGGCGTCGCCCAAGTCGCGGCGACATTCATCCAGGGCCTCAATTAGGCTTTGCAGCGTAGCCTTGGCAGCGCGATCCCAGCCACGGGCGACGGCCACGCCGATTTGCCGCTGTAGCGAGGGAATCGTGCTCCAGGCATAGTGCGGTAGCCGCAATCCGGCCGTTGGGCACGATTGGTGGAGCGTCTGCTCGTGGATCAGTACGGCCGCCCGGGCGGCCTTCTTGTGGAAAGGGTCCATCAACGGTTTCCTTTGAGGAAAGAGAAATGGGGCCTGCAGCAGGTTTCACTCGCGGCAGGCCCCGAAGAGATTGACATGTTATTGGCAGCGTTGCAGCTTAGCGCGGCGCGCGGGCCCCTTCGATCTTGGTGGCGGTAAAGGTCACTCGATCGCCGTCATGGAGAACCTGATCGGCGGCGGCCGGTTGGCGATTGACGCGAATCAGGTAGTCGCTGGCTCGCCCGTGTGGCACCTGCTGGGCGAAGAAATCAGCCACGGTCGTGCCGTCACTGATCTCCAGATAGTCTGCAAATCCGCCGCCATCGTTGTTGACGTACAATACGCGCATGGAATAACTCCTTGGACTTGAAATGGGAAGCGACTGCTGCGGCAGTCACGGAAACGAAGGAAAAAAACGTTCGCCGCCGCGCGATCAAGGCAGGAAAAAGCAATCACAGGGCGGGCGATATGCTAATGCAAAGAAAGCACTCGAAAGAAGATGAGCGCGAAGCGAGTTGCCACAAAGAACCGAGCTTACGCCGTACCGGTTGTTGCCAGCCTTGCGATTGCTTCAAGCCAGGAGCAAATCTCTTTCGCGGGATCGGATTCCGCCAGCCGGGCTGGTGTCATCCGATCGACCGCTCGGGTGTTGAGCCACTGTTTGGCTCGGTCGCGCTGCCGTTTTCGGGCCCGACCGGGCAGCGATTCCCAGCAGATGGTCTTGCCGGCTCGCTCATGCACCAGCCTGGCCACCGAATCCGCCAAATTGATACTTCCAGAAACCGACACCCGCACACCGGATGCCTCAAAAATGGCGTCGCCGTGCAGGTAATTCTCAAGCGCACGCCGCTGGGTGAGCACGGCAATACAATTAGGCCGGCTATTGAGCATCTCCGCGGTCGCCAGCCGCCGTTCTGTGACGGGCGGAACATCCCGGTCGAAAAGGAAGAACTGCGGGCGGCCTAGTGGCGTCAACCGAAACCGCCAAGCGTGGCTGTCGCCGCCTCCGCTTGGCACGAACATCACTTTCCGCTGTAGTTGCCATTGCTGCAGGTCGGGCACGCGGCTGTCCTCCGCGTGCAAGATGCCGCTAATCCGCTGTAGAAACTGGATGTCATTCTGCCCCTCGACGACAAGAAACACTCGCGGCAACGTGTCCGGCGGCGGTTCGCCACCACGCCTTCGGAAGGGGCTGAGCTTCTGTAAGCCCGGGGCCAGCGCCTGGCCTAGTTTCGGTAGGTTCATAACAAGGAGACTCCAATCGGTGGTGTTCAACGCGATCTTCGATAACGCCATTAGTGCGCAAAGTCTTCGACAAACGCGTGCCACGATTGAGCCAGTTCATTTCGCAGTTGCGACACGCGGCCGTCCGATAGATGGAACCGCTTGGCCACCTCCTGGGTGCGATTGCCAACGGCCAGCGCCTCGGCAAGCCGGCGATCCCGCCGCTTTAGCTGCGCCAGCCAATCTGCGAAATCGCAGCGAAAGGCAACAGTTTCCGGCACGGGAGCGGCCCGGGTGTCCACGATGACAGCCTCGCGCCATGCATTTTCTGATCGATTGAAGAGATCCAACCGTTGAACGGCCACTTTTTTTCGCAACTGACAGTGCTTGGACGATACATCATGGATATTCAAGGAGCAGCCGACTCGCCGGCCGGCCTTCACCTGCTTGATCGCGAAGCGCGTCAGCACGGTGGGAAACGCCCGATCGAGTTGGTTCAGTTCCGCCAAGCGGGCGATCGCTCGACAGACGTGACAGATCACCTCCTGCACCTCCTCCTGGCGGGCCTCCGGATTGAGATGGCGGAAGGCGCGGTTGGCATATCGGCAAACGGTGGGCAGCATGGCCTCAAACTGCGCGTGCCATGCTGGAGTCGACGCCACAGGTCTCTTAACTCGCGTTTTCATAGGGAAGATCTCCAAGAAATGAGACCATCCCCCGGCGGGACGGTCGTGAATGAAACACAACCAATCCCGCCCTCGCGGGAAACACGTTTGCAGCGTTTGACGGCGATGGCCGTCACGCTGCTGATAGGCCAAACTACTCACAACTCTGCGCAGACGAGACCCGTGGTGGCCAGCATCGACGCCGCCATTGTTATCGTGATCGCCTGCGTTCAGTCCGGGTGGGCTTGGCCCCTTGTAGATCTTTGACAATCGCCTGAGCGATCATTTCTAGGACGCGATAGAGCGGTGTGCCCGGCTTGATAGGGCTCGCGATCGTTCTGCCGCGTGCATTTCGAGGTCTGAATCGTTGTGGCATGGGACATTTCCTTTCTGTTGTTCGCGCATAAAAAAACCCCGGCGGGACTGCCGGGGTCGTGGCGCAAAAACGTTGACTCGTGATGCCGACGTGTCAGATTATCGGCTGCTGATAGCCTTCCCGGGGCTGGAAGGCGTACTTCGAATTCCGATGGCGCTTGAGTTTCGAATAGTCCTCAGGCGGCTCCGTCACCACGACGTACGGACTGTTCAGCCCCGACTGCCTCATGGTCTGATCTAGAGCCAAGGCTTTCTGAACGGCGGGTAACTTGGGCCGTTCGCTCAGTCGGGCTGCAATTTGGCGTTGGGTAAGCCCGGAAGCAGCCAGGCGGACGGCCTCTTCGCGAATTCGCTCACGCTGCGGCGGTTGCTCGAACAGGTCCAGCGAAAGCTCTCGGTTGAGCAAGCCGCCCAGCCCAGGAACGAGTTGCGCGTCAGGCACGATGCCGGCCAACGCCAATGTGACCTTGGCCCGGGGCAGCGGATGTCCGCCGTCTAGAAGACGCACCAGATAGACGTGAAACTCGGGCACCAGCAACCGCATCAAATCTCCGAACTCCGGAGAGTCCGTCGCCAACTCCTGGAATTTGTCTTGGAGCTGCTGCCGTAGATCGCCGGTGGAATCGGGCAGTCTTAACGATTTGGTCTTAAGATGCTCCAGACGACGGCGTTGCCCGGCCAGATCCTTTTCTTGACGCTCGATGTCGTTGAGCTGTTCGGCGATAAATGGCCGGGCGCCCAACTCGCGGAGCGCTTGGCCTAGGTTATCCTTGGCTTTAGCCAGTTCCGCTTCATCGCGCAGCAGTCGGCGCCAGTCCTCCGCAACGCCGCCAGAGCGATCCTCTCGGGCCTGGCGAACCATGTGCGCAAACTGCTCTTCGAAACCGTCAAGCTTTTCTAGCTCGGCGACAATCGCTGACACGAGGCGTTCGACCGCCAAGCGGCCATCGAAACCAAAAGAGTTCCAGCAATGCCACTGACGGCTGCCCGCGCACATCAAGTTTTCAGAGACGCCGTTACCGCCCCAGACATATTGATGCCCGCAATACCAGCAACAGGCGTGCTGCCCGGGGAAGCGAGTTCGTTTCCGTGATACCTGCCACCGCGGATCGGTGCCGTTAACGAGTTTGCGATGATATTTGTCGTTCTTAGCGTCCAGCCGCGCATTTAACTCATCAAACTCGAGCGGTTCAAGGTGGGCTAGGTGCGGGCATTCCCAAAAGATAGGTCCCTTCGGGTTTGGCACGGATACTCGATGTCCCTTCTCGAAACGCTTTTCCGTATGGCGGAAGCCGCGGCCAGGAGATCCCTTCAGGAGGGGATTTCGGTATAACCGCCGAACCATCGGGCCGTTCCACTCCTTACGACGGCAGTACTCGCCCAACGATACGCCTTGCTGGTTGAACCAGTCGGCCACCGCCGAACAATTCAATGTCTCCATAAGCCTAGCGGCGCCTGCTCTAATGATGGGTGTCGCACTGTCTACTTTTCGCCAGTCGTCGTAAGTTTTTGTGTCAGGCGGTTTGACATAGCCAAACGGCGGGCATGGAGTGCAGGCACCGTACTTCCTGAAGCGATTCATGAGCTTCTTCTTCAGCCGCTTAGAAGTGTGGGCATTGTGCCCAACGTGTGCGGCGCAGGCCTCAAGCAGGTCTTCTTCCCAATTGTCGTCTGCGGTATCGCAGCAGTCGTTGGGAGCGATGCAGCGGGTTCCGTGATCCACGGCAATACCCCAAAGGCGAGCGGCTTCAGGACCGCGGACCAAGCGACCGACGTCCTCCATCACGAGGAGATCAAGTTCACGTGTTCGAAGCATCGCCTCGATCTCTGCCAATTCCGGACGGTCCAATTGCTCGCCTTTGCCCTTAGTCGAGATTATGCGGTATTCGATTGGCCCTTCATACAGCTCGGCGACCTCCTCCTTGGCGTGGTCCACCTGATCTTCAAGGCTGGCCTCCTTTTGACTCGCGCAACCGCTAATCCGGGCAACAATTCCCATGATCAGCGTATGCCCATCCCGAGGTTTCAAGTTTTCGTCAGAACGCTGTGTCATCGCGCACCTCCAATGAGGGAGGCGGCGAGCCGATCTTGATTGACACAGTGGGTCAATCAAGCTGACATTTCCTGAGAGTACGTGAATGCCGATGCCAGCAGGTGCGATAACGGAAGTATGGGCTCCCAAAGTACTTGTCGTCGTAAGTCCTGCCCAGGACCGGCGCTGCGTCAAGTGGCTTTGTGAGCCCCGTGCCCTCCGCTGTTAAACCCCTAGAGAATAAAGGGTTCCGCCGATGCTTCGGCAGAGCCCTTTTTCGTTTTTTCGGCTTCTGCGGTGGGGGTGTTACCTGAAGTGTTACTTTTCGGCCGATGGGTCTTCCAGAGCTCATCCGCCACGTCGTCGGCGTCCTGGTCGACGTAGTACTTCAGCGTCGTCTCGATCGACCGATGCCGCATCAGCAGCTGCAGCGTCGCCGGCTTGACCTTGGAGGCCCAGTGGGTGCCAAAGGAGCGGCGGAGGTCGTGGGCGCTGGCATACTTGCCCGCGGCCTTGTTGACCACCACGCCGGCCTTCTTGCCTATGGCGTAGATCGTGCGGCTGATGCGCTTGACCGTCACCGGCTCGCCGGTGAAGAGGCCGACGATCTTAAACATGTTGCCGGTCCGCTCGGCCTCGGGCGTTTTGAGCGCGAACTCGGCGAAATCGGGCGTCATGGGCAGCAAGCGGTCCTTGCGACCCTTCTCCGCCTCGGCGTAAATACGGAACCGAGGGTGCCGGCCAGAGAGGTCGATGGAAATCAGTGAATCCTCGTCCCAAGAGAGGAGCGTGGATTCGTGCAGACGGAGTCCCGAGAGCCATAGGCCGGTCAGGTAGCGTTGCCATAGCCCCGCATCCTGCCTGCGAACTTTCTCGACCGCCGTGATCATGCGATCAAACTCCTCCGCGGTGATGGGGCGGCCGCGCATCAACCGCTGCCCCTTGGCGCCCTGTGGGCGGTGCATCTCCGGGACCTTGTCGAGCATTCCCATTGAGACGGCCCAGCTCGGCGGGGCCAACCCGCTGATAGCACGCCGCCTACAATCTTTCATACTATGCCGCAAAACACTGGAAAATTTAGCTGGCGATCCCGCGAGGTCATTCAAACCGCCAAGGAAGTGTTGCGCCGCTGGATGATCGGCTTCGAATTGACATGCAGGTGCCGGCAAAAGACGAGTTCTATGCTTTCACTGAACTTCACTCACTTGATTGAATTGGGCATCCTCGTGGACACGACCATGCCCAATTGAATCGATGCAATAAACTGACCGTAACCTGTTCGCCTGCAAGTTGGTTAGGGAGCAAGCGACGAGACAAGAAGCCGACGAGTATGCCCACTCCCGGACAAACGCCCGTCCCGTCCGGACGTAAACGGCGTCGATTTTCGTCTCGTTGTCCAGATTGCCTTCCTGAGTCACATAGCCGGGGAGGGCTGAAACGGTCTGAATCACTCCGAGAGTCTGCCATAGCGAGATGGTGTCATCACCCTGACTACTTTGTGGCTCGCGGCAGCAGGCGGGCGGAGTTGAGGATGAGCATAAGTTCCGAGGAAACATGGATGAAGACGGCCAGTAAGGGGTTCAACCAGCCAAACGCCGCCAAGCCCACTCCCGCCCCATCCACGAGGAGTGTGCCCACGAAGTTTGTCCAAATGATACGATGGCACGGCCGAGCGATGCTCAGTGTTTCCACAAACTTCAGCAGGTCGTTTCCCAAGAGGACGACATCCGCGCATTCGCGGGCTACATCGGTGCCCGATCCCATTGCCACGCCGACGGCCGCTTCCAAAAGCGCGGGGGCATCATTGATTCCGTCGCCAACCATCGCCACCCTTCGCCCTGCTTCCATCGAGAAGCATATCTTGGCTACCTTCTCCTCTGGCAACAATTCCCCAAGGACCTTATCGACGCTCAAATGCCGGCCGACGGCCTCTGCGATACCCGCCGCGTCGCTGGTCAACAACACCGTTCGGAGTCCCAACCGACGGAGAGCCGCAAGCGCCTGACCGCTTCCGGCCGCAAAGCATCCTCTAGGTGCAGCGCGCCTAGCAGTCGCGTGCCACGCGCAACCATGCCTACAGGCACCCGAGGCTGCGAACCGATCGCCCTGAGTTCCTGCTCTAACCTTCCCGGATTGTTCGATCGACAGGGGAACTTCCTGCCGACGCACGGCCGGTCAGTTCCCTGGAGCGTTTGGCCTACGGAAGACTGATCTGGATGAACATGAAAAACGATCATACGGCTCGCTTGCTGTTGACGATCGCCGTGGTACTAGGCGTTCCGATTTTGCCCTTTCTTTGGTTCGGAAGAGCGGCGGAATCGCAGATCACAGAATGGCTTCACTGCTCGTGCGATCCGGGCACTGCGGCAACCTTGGTAATCGGATTGCTAGCGGTTGACGTTCTTTTGCCTGTGCCATCGAGTGCAGTCAACGTGTTTGCCGGCAAGATGCTCGGGTTTTGGGCTGGCACGGCCGTTTCGTGGTGCGGCATGACCGCCGGTGCGTTGCTGGTGTTTGCGTTAGTGCGCATGCTTGGTCGCCCACTGGCTCGATGGCTATCCACCGAAGAGGTGTTGAACCACATGGAGATCTTAGCAAGGCGATACGGCATTCTCCTATTGATACTGGCTCGCCCCGTTCCGGTTTTTGCCGAGGCCAGCGTTCTCCTGGCGGGAATAATGCAACTCGGCTGGCAGCGGTTTCTCTTTGCGGTGGGCCTGAGCAATCTCGGAATCGCGGCAGCGTACGCCGCGCTGGGGGATCTTGTGCAACTGCCGATCGCTTTGGCGGCCTCGATCGCGATTCCACTCGTTTTCGCCGCAATCGCCAAACGGTTTTGGCCGGTGTCGACGTGAGAGTCCTTTTCGTCTATCATGGCGGCTGCATCATCACAGGAGGCACAGCCAATGGAACAAAACCAGCGGAAGCCGGTTAGCTATTACGTGCGGGCTTTGCACCGCGATGTGGGATTCTTTGTTGTCGGACTGGTGGTCATTTACGCGCTAAGCGGAATTGTGCTCGTGTACCGGGACACCGACCTCTTGATGCAAAACGTCCAGGTCCAGAGGCAACTGTCGCCGGGCCTGGAGCCATCGGAACTCGGGAAGATGTTGCGCATTAGGGGCTTCTCGGTTACGAAGACCGAAGGAGACGAGGTCCATTTCCAGAATGGTTCCTACAATAAAAAGACCGGACTTGCCCAGTACACCACCAGGCAACTCCCCTTCGTCCTGCAGAAATGCGTTGGGTTCCACAAGACGGTAAGTGGGAAGATCACTCACTGGTATGCCGTCTTGTTTGGCGCAATGCTCTGCTTTCTGGCCGTTTCCTCCTTCTGGATGCACTCCAACAATACCCGCATGTCTCGTCGCGGCATCGTCACCGCTTTGACCGGGGCTGTCATCACGACCCTTGTGTTGTCCTTCTAGGAGCGTCCTCGGTCGACACTCGCTTGACGCAGGGCGATAATTTCCAGGTATTGACCGAGCCAAGCCCTCTTGCCGGGCAGTTGAACAATCTTTCCCAGTAGGAGTCCAGCTACCATGCAAACGAAGTGGATCATTCCTGCCCTTCTGGCCATAACGGTTGCAAGTCTTTCGACGGTCGCCCAGGCTGGGACGGCCGCCGAATCCTTCGCCGAAGGTGAAAAGTCTTTGGCAAAGGGGGAATTCGATCGGGCCCTCCAGTCATTTGCCGCTGCCACGCGAGCCGAAAAGGGAAACCAAGAGTACGCGCAACACCATGCGATCGTGAGGCGTGTTGTTGATCTTCGTGGCCGCTTGGAGACGGAGAAGAACCCGCAGCGATGGGAGTACATGGCCAGGGCCTTGCGAGCGTTCTACGTGAACGAGCGGATTTATTCCGAAATGCTCAAGTTGGATCAAGTCATTCACAAGCGGCTGAACTCGGCCGAATCGGCTGCCATGCTGGCCGAGACTCAACTGGCAATGGACCAGAACTTGGATGCCGCTCGAACTCTTTCCGCCTTGGAATCGGACAAGACGACGGAGACAACCCGGTTGCTTCTGGGAATTGCACAGACACGGAACGGAAAGACGGAGGAGGCCAAGCGTATCGCAGAGCAAGTCCACCTGCCAAAGGACGCAGATTCCAGCCTGATGTACACGGCAGCACGCCTCCATGCGGCAGTGGGGGATTCAGGAAAGGCAACGATGCTGTTGAAAGCCTGTTTCGAGAACACCTTGCCGAGTCTGTTGGATGGCTTTAAGTCACACGCTAAGACTTGTCCCGAGTTCGCCGGAATCGCCACTACTCCGGAATTCTTGGCTGTCCTGAAGACCGAATCGAAATTGCCGGAATCGAAGTGCAGTGGCGGCAGTAGCTGCGCCGGTTGTCCGATGCGCGGCCAATGCCCCAAGAGTCTAGGAAACAGCAAGTGACATAAGATGCCTGTCCGGCATTGTATGAAGCACGCCCGTCGCATCTTCCAGGCTGGATCGCTCGCGTTTACGCTGTGGGCCGTATTCGTTCTTGGCAGTAATGCCGAACGGTGGTGCCCGTTTGGCGGAGTGGAAGCGGTCTATACCTACGCGACGGAAGGCAACCTCGTCTGTTCTCTTGGCATATCCAACTTCTACATCCTGGGAGCCGTAATCCTGACGGTTCTTTTGCTGCGGCGGGCTTTCTGTGGGTATGCCTGTCCTATTGGCACGATTTCGGAATGGCTAGGTGCTCTTGCCAGTCGTAGCGGTCTTCGAGCCCGCCGAGCCTCGCCAAAGTTGGATCGGATCTTGTCGCTCGGCAAGTATTTGGTCCTGGCGGCAATCTTGGCGGCGACATGGCAACTCGGTGAACTGGTATTTCGAGGCTACTGCCCCGCTTACGCCCTGCTCAGTCGTCACGGTCCGGACATCACGTTTCGGGCCTACGTCGTGGCCGGGGGCATCTTGGTGGCCTCGCTGCTGGTGACGATCCCGTTTTGCCGCTGGCTTTGTCCCCTGGCAGCAGTTTTCAACCCATTCTCTCGGTTCGGCCTTGGACGGATCAAGCGGGACGAAGCTGCCTGCCTCCGTTGCGGCCGATGTGCGGAATCCTGCCCGATGGCGATTCCCGTGGACCAACTGCCGCAAGTAACGGTTTCGCGTTGTTTGTCGTGCCTGAATTGTATTTACGTCTGCCCCAAGGATAAACAACAAGCGTTGTTTTGGGGGCCGCCGAATCGGTTAGGACGAGCGTGGCCGCCCGCAACCGTTGCTGTGGTTTTGCTGCTGTGCGGCGGCGCGGCCGTAGCTGCCGCCTACTTGGCGCCGATGCCGTCATACGTGAAGAGTCGCGGAATACGACCCGATCAAATCGCCGTCGTGGAGTTGCGAATCCAGGGACTTACCTGCCGGGGACGGGCCAGCCTACTGGTCAGTTTTCTCGAACGCGATGACATGTACCGGATCCCGGGCCCCTCCGCCGACGCACCGGGGTACTATCGTCTCGAAGCATGGCCCGATCCAAACAAGGCAGTGCTGCGTGTCAGCTTCGACCCCAAGGCCGCCGACAAGGAGGTCATCACACGGGCCATCGTCGAGCCGTACTACGACATGAGTCAAAACCGCTGGTGGATGTCGCCGTTCTTGATTGACGATTATAGCATTCCCACTCTTGGACAGTGATTCGTACCACGAGGTTAGAACGCGACTTTCTGTATGGCGGATTAGCCTCTGATCCAGTAGGGGGAGAGTTTATTTTGCCAGATATACTCCTCTCCACCATTTCCCAACTCATCGCAACCTGCCAAGAGTGACGTTTTTGCAGATTAGGGAAAGGGCAGGTCTCAATCGCGTTGCTCAACGGTCAGCGTTGCCCCGATTAGTGCGGCCTGTTAAAATGCTTGCCGTTGTGACGATCGGATAAGTTAGGGAGTTCGTCGCTGAATGCGGTTGTTTGCGAGAACCATTCTTGATGTATTAGCCCGATTGATGGCAGTCGGCTGGCTGGTCCAGACGGTACTGCCCACACTGTGTTGCTGCTGCCTTGGCAACACAGCGGCATCCGCTGGTGACCAGACGCTCCAACTGCCAGCGAGTTGTTGCTGCCACACGCTTCTTAAGCCTCACGGTGATCTTCAACAGCGTACGTCGTCCCATGCCGTAGTCGAATGCCCTGGAACGAGTTGTCCGACTTGTGATTTTTGCGACTGCAGTCGAGCATCGGATAACCGTCCGTCTACGCTGCGTCGTCGGCTGCTCGAAGATTCCAAACTGTCAATTTCTGGCTTCGTTTTGCCCTGCCTGAACATTCTGCCGGCTGGCAACTCCCATTGGGCGTCTTGTCCCGAAGCCAATGCTCGCGATAGCGGCGATTTGCTCTCCGCAGCCGAACGTTGCGTCAGCCTGCAACGATTTCTCCTCTAATTCTCTCTTGATCGGCGTGCCTTGCGGTCTTTGAGCCGTAGCCTATGCACCGTTGCACCGTGCTGCTTGCACACGCCACACCTGAATCACGTGTCTTGCGATGGTGGTCGAGCGGTTCAAACCATCGCAATTAAGTCGCCTCGAAAGTCTAGGAACTGACCGGAGTAGGAGGAGGCATTAGGGCCGATCCTTGCGCTGGCGAAAGAACTGTGAATCGAATTTGTCGGGCATCGTGAGAGAAAACGCATCAGACAACAGGTTCTCAGATTCGGCTGAGGGATTGGGAATGAATCGGATACTGGCCAAGAGACGCGCAATCCTGCTGAATACCATCCTCACGGTAATGGTCGTGATGGGGATCAAGCTGGCCGTGCATTTGCTAGGTTGGGAAGTGATTTCGTTGAATCCACTGTTCTCCGGGATTGTGGCGGCGAACGTCTTTCTGATGGGGTTTCTGCTCAGTGGAGTTCTTGCAGACTACAAGGAGAGCGAGCGATTGCCAGGCGAGCTGGCGGCAAGTATCGAAACCATTGCCGATGAGGCGGCAGCGGTGTACGAGACCAAGAGAGCCGAGGTGGCGAAGCAGTTCTTGGTGTACCTACTCGGCCTGACTATCTCCATCAAGAATTGGTTGTACAAGAAGGAACGCACTAGGTCTATTATTTCCGCACTGGGTGATATGGGCCATCATTTCACCAATTTGGAAGGACTGACCCAGGCTAATTTCATTGCACGATTAAAACGGGAGCAAAGCAACATCCGTCGCATGTTGATTCGCATCCATACGGTGCGGGAAACGTCCTTCATTCCATCGGGCTACATCATAGCCCACGTGACAACGATGCTGCTTCTGGCCGGGCTTGTTCTCGTAAAGATCGACCCGTTTTTACGAGTCGTTGTTCTTCGTTGGCGTGATAACATTCCTGCTGCGGTTTCTCGGACTCCTGATCCAAGACCTCGACAATCCCTTCGCCTACTACAAGGGCGACTCAGTCGAAGATGTATCACTAAAACCGCTCGATGATGTAATAGCCAGGCTTCAGGAGATTGAACATCATGTGAGTAATGGCGACAATTCAGGTAGCAAGACATGGAATCGCTGGCAGCCAGATCCGCAGCACTCGTGACGGCAGGAAACCATAGGAGGCTCGGCTCTTCAAACCGACAGGAACGATGCAGCGGGATTCGTAAATGTCCAAAGGAACCTGTTCCCTTGCATGTAGACGGTTATGCCTGTAGTGCAACCATACAAATGAAAAAAGCGAGGTGGCAATGCGTAACTATTATGGTGACTACCAAACAACGTTGATCGACGCCTTTTTCCACGAGCAAGATCAGAAGCTACGGCAGGCCTTTCGTGAAGGGATGGCGAAAATGGATCGGCGAGCCCAGTTAACCCAAGTGTCCGGCATCCATGATGAGGCTGTGTTGGATCGTCTCCTCGAATTGGGCATCGAGCCAGAGGCGAGTGCTGCGATCGCGGTCGTTCCACTGGTTGCCGTCGCCTGGGCAGATGGCAAGGTCCAAGAGGATGAGCGTAAAGCGATCATGACGGCAGCCCAGGCGGCTGGCATCCAGCCACAGGACGGCCGATACCCCATGCTCGAACACTGGCTGACCAAACGGCCTTACTCCCCACTGATCGAAGCTTGGGAACATTATATCAAAGACGTCTGTAAACGACTCGACAAGCCGGAGATCGACAAACTCAAGCACGATGTGTTGAGTCTGGCTAGGAGTGTCGCACAAGCGGCTGGTGGTTTCCTGGGAATCGGCAACCGAGTCTCGGCAGCCGAGCGAGTCATACTCAAACGACTAGAGAAGGCTTTCTCGTAAGGCTGAAATCTCGCAGCAACTTGCCGGGGTTGCCCCTAGAAGAATGTTTTATGGGCATGCACTGTCGCACTTTAGTAAAGGCGTTTTCCTTCAGTTCCTGCTTGGGCTGTTCGGTCCATTGAGAAGAGAGTTGGGATATGGCAAGAGATCGCGTTCAACCAGTCTGTGATGTGGCAAGTATTACGGGCTTGAGCGAAGCCTCCGTCGCCGCCAGGTTACGTGAGGAGGGCTACAACGAGTTGCCTTTCACCCGCCAACGGTCCGTTTGGGCGATCGCGTTGGAAGTGGTCCGTGAGCCGATGTTCGTCTTGCTGGTCGTGTGCGGACTGCTGTACCTGGCCATGGGCGAGCCGACAGATGCACTGATGCTCCTGGGATTCGTCTTCGTAGTCATGGGAATCACGGTCGTGCAGGAGCGTCGCACCGAGCGGGCTTTGGAGGCACTCAAAGACCTTTCGAGCCCCAGAGCTCTGGTGATTCGAGATGGACGTCAAAAGCGAATCGCGGGCCGTGAGGTAGTGCGAGGAGACATCGTACTCGTATCGGAGGGAGACCGTGTGCCTGCCGACGCCACGCTGATCCAAAGCATCAATCTGACGGTGGACGAGTCATTGTTGACAGGCGAATCCGTTCCCGTGCGAAAATCTACCTCCGCGAGCGCCCAGACCATTCAAACACCGGGCGGAGATGATCTGCCCTTCCTCTATTCAGGTACATTGGTGACTGCCGGCCAAGGCATCGCTGAGGTCCAGAGGACCGGGATGCGAACGGAGTTAGGAAAGATTGGTACGGCGATTCATGGCATCGAGCCGGAACGGACGCTGCTGCAGATTGAGACGGGCAGACTCGTTCGATGTCTAGCCATGGTTGGTTTGGCAATGTGCGCGATCGTTGTCGTGGCCTACGCCTTAAGTCGAGGCAACACCGCCACATCCTGGCAGGAAGGAATCTTGGCTGGAATCACAATGGCGATGGCAACATTGCCCGAAGAACTTCCCGTGGTGCTAACAATCTTCCTTGCCTTGGGAGCATGGCGCATTTCGCAAAACCGGGTCCTGACTCGCCGTATGCCGACCATCGAGACGCTTGGGGCGGCCACGGTTCTCTGCGTAGATAAGACTGGAACTTTGACGCTCAATCAAATGTCGGTTCAACGCCTATGGTGCGACAATGAACACTTCGAAGTTGCCGAAGCGGGCCGAAAGGACTTGCCTGAGCGGTTCCATCGGACACTTGAGTTCGCCGTGCTCGCCGGCAAGCAAGATCCTTTCGACCCGATGGAAAAGGCGATTGCACAAGTGACGAACAACTATCTCAAGGACACTGACCATTTGCATTCTACCTGGCGAATGGTCTGCGAATATCCGATCTCCAGCCAATTGCTCGCGCTTTCGCAAGTATGGGAATCACCCGATGGCCGTGACTGGGTGGTTGCTGCCAAAGGCGCACCGGAGGCAATTGCCGATCTATGCCATTTCGATCCAGCTCACAATGAAGAGCTGTCCCAAGTGGTGGCGACCATGGCTAGTTGTGGCCTTCGTGTACTCGGCGTTGCCGAGAGTAAAGTGAAACCAAAAGCGCTGCCATCTGGCCAGCACGACGTGGATTTTCGCTTCTTGGGACTCATCGGACTGGCCGATCCCATCCGGCCCGAAGTGCCTGATTCGATTCGCGAATGCTATCAGGCCGGCGTTCGCGTAATCATGATTACCGGCGACTACCCCGCCACGGCGCAAAGTATCGGCCGGCAGATCGGACTAGAACGGCCCGGCGCCGTGATTACCGGCCCCGAGCTTAATGAAATGACGGATGACGAGTTGGCAATTCGCATCCGGGATACCAACATCTTTGCACGTGTCGTGCCCGAACAGAAACTCCGCATCGTCACCTCGCTAAAAGCCAATCGGGAGATCGTCGCCATGACCGGCGACGGTGTGAACGACGCGCCCGCACTAAAGGCGGCCAATATCGGCGTGGCGATGGGCGGGCGAGGCACCGACGTAGCGCGCGAGGCGTCGGCCCTGGTCCTCATTCACGACGATTTCTCGTCCATTGTCCAGGCCGTCAAGATGGGACGCCGCATTTTCGACAACATCAAAAAGGCTGTTGCTTACATCTTTGCCGTCCATGTGCCGATCGTCGGGCTGTCGATGGCCCCGGTGTTCTTTGCGGACTGGCCGCTGTTGCTTCTGCCCATCCATGTCGTCTTTCTCGAACTAATTATCGACCCTGCCTGCTCCGTCATCTTTGAGGCCGAGAATGCCGAACCGAACACGATGAACCGTCCTCCCAGAAACTCGACGGAACGACTATTCAATCTTCGCTCCGTTGGGTTGAGTATCTTGCAGGGGATAAGCGTCCTAGGCGTTCTGCTGCTGGTGTTTTGGCTTGCGGAACGTTCCGCTCATGCTGACAACGACTCGCGTCGAGCGCTGGTGTTCGCGACGTTGGTCGTCGCCAATATCTGCTTGATCCTCACGAATCGCTCCTGGTCACGCACCATCGTCTCGATGTTCAAGGAACCCAACGCCGCATTGTGGTGGGTTGTCGGCGGAGCCGCGGCCATGTTGGTGGCCGTCCTCAACGTGCCATTTTTGCGCGGCCTGTTCCATTTCGGTCCGTTGCACGGAGTCGACATCCTGCTCTGTGTCGCTGCTGGCATGGTGAGCATAGCATGGTTCGAGTTGCTTAAGTTGCTGAGAATCAAACTGACTTGAATAATTAAGGAGAGCGTTCATGCGTGAGGATCAGATATGTACAACAAGTCGTTGCCGCAAAGTGTTGATGTGGGGAGGAATGGTTGCAACGGCCATTATCTTCGCGTGGCTTTGGGGTAATAGCCAGGTAATTCACGCCCAGACCGCTGCACCGCTCGTTCCCGTAACTGTGCCTGTTGCCGGTCAGGCGATGGACGAATTGCAGCGTGCGGAAGGTCTGTCTCGCGTCTTTCGTTCGGCCGCCCAGCAGGTACTGCCTGCAGTGGTCCTCATCAAGGCGGGCCCCTCGGCGGTGTGCCCGCAGTGCGGTCGAGCCCATGGAACGGATGAGGCCCACGGTGAATCGCCAAAATCCCTGGATTTTCTGGGATCCGGCTTTGTCGTTGCCCCTAATGGAATCGTCCTAACAAACAAGCACGTTGTTCAGGACGAAAAGAATCTCGTCGTACAAACTGCCGATGGGAAGCAGTTTCGAGTTGTGCGAGTCCTCGCCGATCGTGAACAAGATGCGGCCGTTCTCCAAATCGATACCAAAGTGCCGCTGCCGTTCGTTCGTTTGGGCAACTCCGACCGGATCGACATCGGGGATTGGGTACTCACCATTGGCTGCCCCTTGGAACTGGAGCAGACGGTCAGCGCCGGCATTATCAGCGCCAAGAACCGGTCGTTTTGCTCGAAACATCCCGCCAGATACCTGCAAACCGATGCGGTCATTAATCCAGGTAGTTCCGGCGGTCCTTTGGTAGCGCTCACCGGAGAAGTCATAGGCATTACCTCCTCGATTGCCTCCGACGATGGCGGGTTCCAGGGGATTGGTTTTGCAGTCCCGGCCAATTCCGTGCAGCGATTGTTGATGCAATTCACGAGCCCGGTGAACGTGCCTCAGAAGTGACGTTCACGATATTCAGATTAGAGGCACTTAAAGGAGATTGAAGGTGAAGGATTCACGACGTCTTATGGGGAACGCGATTCGTTATATAGTCGCAATGGCGGCATGCGGGCTGGGAAGTGATGCGATTGAATCACTCGCAGGGGGAGGTGCCGAGCCGGCGAAGAGCACCAATCAGGAACAGAGGGCCGCGTCTGTTGGCTGTTATTTGGCTCCGGGAATGATTGCCCTGCTTGAAGACGAGATTAGGGCGGGGTTAAAGAAGCGTGATATTGAGAAACGCTTCGAGCAGTTTGTGGAGTATGCGGGAGAGACCCTGGACAAAAGCGCCAACGGACGAAGCTCCTCGGAAATGCGAGGCAACTGCCGACTGAAGTGGTACGACAAGATGTACCGTAATCCGTTGGGTGCGACAGCCGAGGGAGAAACATTTACCCGAGAACTGCACCAGGCTGTTATCGCCGGAAGAAACGATTTGAGACCGGCTCTAGCGATGGCGATAGAGAAGCTGGACCTAAAGGCCGATCCATCCCAATCGTCTGTAGATGTTCATTCGTCCGACGACGTTTTGAAGAGCCTTTCGGAAGCAGTCGCCGAGGCCAAGTCTCGTTTCTCGGCGGCAATGTCGCCTCTTACTTCCGCCGAACAGTCGACGCTACGAGAAGGGCTCTACCCGGTGCTCACCGGGCAGAACAGGGTGGGACACACACTGGATGATCGGGCGAACGGCCATCGCCTGATGGATCTCCTGGAAAAGATCGACCGCTCGTCAATGTGCAACGCCGCATTCGCTCTTCTTCCACTTACCGACGAACACATGTTGGAGCAACTCCGTAAGTTGCCCGGGGAAAGTAATGCTAGCCTCACAGTAGCAGGCGTCACCGGCACGATTGTCCGACGGATTAGTACGACGGCGGGCGACATCATCGTTGGTGGTAAAGAGAAGAATATCTATGACTTTGACAAAATGACCAATGTCTGCGCGGTCGTTGATCTGGCGGGCGACGATGAGTATCGAGAGGGATCTGTCTCAGCCGAGCGGCCGGTTCTCGTAGTTATCGATCTCGCAGGCAATGACAGCTACATTGCTTCAACGCCGGGCTCCCAGGCAGGGGCAGTTTTGGGAATCTCCATGTTGCTGGACTTGGAAGGGAACGACACATACCGGGCCCGAGATGTTGCGCAGGGTTCGGCGTTAGGAGGCGTTGGTATATTGGTTGACTACTCGGGGAATGATGTCTACGCGGGCTACCGACGTGTCCAAGGGCAGGCGATTGCCGGCATCGGCGTACTCGTCGACCGCAGTGGCGATGATCGATATCACGCGGCCATGTGGGGACAGGGATTTGGTGGCCCCCTTGGTTTCGGATTGTTTGACGATCTTGCTGGCAATGACCACTACTCGCTGGGCGGCCTTTACACGAACTCCTTTAAGCCAGAGACACCGGGTTACGAGGGCTGGGGGCAAGGCGTAGGAGCCGGTTTGCGGCAAGTAGCGGATGGCGGCGTGGGAGTATTCTTGGAAGGAAGTGGCGATGATCGCTACGAGTATGATTATCTGTCGCATGGCGGTGGATATTGGTTCGGGATCGGTTTGGCCCGCGACTTCGGCGGCAGCGATCAGCGCCTGGGAGGAACTCAACAGGCCTTTGAAGGAGGCAAACGACGCGAGCCGCAGTATCAACGGTATACGTGCGGTTGGGGATGTCATTTTGCCATGGGCTTTTGCTTCGACGACGCGGGGAATGATACCTACGGCGGCACAATCATGGGGTTAGGGTTTGCTTGGGACATGTCTGTTGGAGTTCTTTGCGATTTCGCCGGCAACGATCGCTATGAAGCTGCCAAACAAAACACCCAGGGATCTGGCGCGCAGGCAGGGTTAGGGATACTTTTCGATTATGAGGGAAGCGATATCTACCTTGGGCCTGGACAAGCCTACGCGTCTACCAGCATCTCCTACCATCCGCGTCCGAGTTGCGGCGGCAACTTTAGCTTTCTCGTCGACTACGGGGGCAAGGACGACTACGGCTGCGGAATTGAGAATAACAGCTACAATCAACGAGGTAGCGACGGCAGCTTCTTGATCGATCGCCCCAGTCGCAAAGACGAAACCGAGCAACGAGTGGCTGATGCACCGGCCGCTAAACCACCGGCCGGAGGCGAAGCGGACCCCTCGGCAAAGGTTGTTGAAAACGGCTCGGACCTGTTGGCGGAGGCCGCCGAAAACCGGGAAACATCGGCGAACACAAGCGAATCGCCCGAAAAGAACTAACCTCTATAACGGCCCTGCCCTCTGGTAGGGCTCCTTCTTTCTCTCTCAAAACCCGAGAGTTACAATAGAGCCCTCTTTCATCCCGAGCGCCACACTTTTCAACCGCTCCGCGCCACGGTCTTGGAACGACGTTTACAACAGCCTCTAAAAGTAGAAACTGACGCTGCAAGTGGAACGGGTCGGAAGAAGGCTTAGCCGTCTCACATGAGAGTCTCCCAGAACTTTGATTTCGATTAGGTCTAGTTGACAGGAATGATTCACTGTTGACGACCACGGGAAAATCCGATACCATTTCGTTAGATGGCGAAATGACGCATCGGCAGGAGGTGGTGTGTGCGGGAAATCATGGCGATACTGAAGGCTTTGGCCGATGACAATCGCGTTCGCATCGTGGCGGCCCTAAGCGGCGGCGAGCTTTGCGTTTGCCAGCTTGTGGAACTGCTCGAATTGGCCCCCTCGACTACCTCGAAACACATGGCGATCCTAAAGCAGGCTCGTCTCGTCGATAGCCGCAAGGAAGGTCGCTGGATCTTTTACAGTTTGGCCGAAGATCGTGACAGTGCTGCTGCAAGAGAAATTGCGGCCCTCGTAACTCGGCTTGTTGAGCGATCCAAGCAGGTACGTGAGGATGCGAAGCGGCTCAAGCAGATCATCAAGATCGATCGCGACGAACTCTGCAGGAAACAGAATCGATGCTGAAAGTGCTCTTTCTATGCACCGGCAATTCCTGTCGGAGTCAGATGGCTGAAGGTTGGACACGCCACCTGAAAGGCGACCAAATCCAGGCATTTTCGGCTGGCATTGAAGCCCATGGAATGAATCAGGACGCCATCCGAGTCATGGCCGAGGCCGGCGTGGATATTTCCGGTCAGCAATCGAAACGCGTCGGGCACCTCGAAGCAAGAGACTTCGATTACGTGGTGACTGTTTGTGGCCACGCTCACGAGAACTGCCCCGTATTTCACGGCAATGCTACGATAGTTCACGTTGGTTTCGATGATCCGCCCCGACTTGCTGCCCATGCGACGACCGAAGAGGAGCGTCTTGCCCCGTACCGGCGGGTGCGCGATGAGATCCGCCTTTTTGTCGAAACGCTGCCCAACTCGCTCATTGAGTCAAAGTCCCCGTATCGCCCCTCAGATCAGTAATGCAACAAGGCACCCGACGGAAGCCCGATTTTCCGATGGAAGCGTGAGCCGACTTTGGCAACGCTTTGCTGAATACCAATAGGAGTCTCCGATGAAGAAAGCGGCTGCCACCAATGGCCGACTATCGTTTCTTGACCGCTATTTGACGGTGTGGATATTCCTGGCGATGGCAGTCGGCGTCGGCCTTGGCCATTTTGTTCCCGGCATCGAGTCGGTAATCGACCGTTTTCAGGTTGGTACGACCAACATCCCTATCGCCCTTGGCCTGATTCTGATGATGTATCCGCCGTTGGCCAAGGTGAAGTACGAAGAATTGGGCGACGTGTTCCGCGACTGGAAAGTGCTTGGCCTATCGCTCGTGCAAAACTGGGTGATCGGCCCGATCTTAATGTTCGTGCTGGCCATCATCTTCATGGGCTACTTGTTCCCGTCCTTCATGCCCAGCGACCCCAAGTATATGCAGTACATGACCGGGCTAATCCTGATCGGCCTGGCCCGTTGCATCGCAATGGTCATCGTGTGGAACGATCTAGCCAAGGGTGACACGGAATACGCTGCCGGCTTGGTGGCTTTCAACAGCCTTTTTCAGGTGTTTTTCTACAGCATCTACGCTTGGGTGTTCATTACGTGGCTGCCGCCGCTGCTTGGCCTGGAGGGCAAGGTGGTGCAGGTCAGCATGGGGCAAATCGCCCAAAGCGTTTTTATCTACCTGGGGATTCCGTTCCTTGCCGGACTTATTACGCGTGTCGTGCTGCTGAAGATCAAGGGACGCACTTGGTACGAGAAGTCGTTCATTCCCAAGATTAGCCCAATCACGCTGATTGCCTTGCTGTTCACGATCCTGGTGATGTTCAGCCTCAAGGGCGACCAGATCGTGCGGATACCGTTTGATGTGCTGATGATCGCGGTGCCGCTGCTAATCTACTTTGTCGTAATGTTCCTGTTGAGTTTTTTCATGGGCCGGTTGGCCGGGGCAAACTACGCCAAGACGGCCACGCTGTCATTTACGGCGGCCAGCAACAATTTTGAGTTGGCAATCGCCGTGGCGGTAGCCGTCTTTACGATCCATCATGGCGCAGCCTTCGCGGCTGTAATTGGTCCGCTGGTGGAAGTGCCGGTGATGATTGGGCTGGTGAATGTCTCGTTATACTTCGGTCGAAAGTACTGGGGAAGCGATTACTCATCTAGTTAGCCCAGGCGATTTTTCGTAGATCGAAAGCCAGACATAGTTGCCAGAGGAGTAAAACCAGGGAGTAGTTCGATGGATTCATCCAATCAGCACGATAACGAACTCTACACTCCGGCAATCGAGGAACTGGTGGCGATTGGCGCGGCGATCGCCTGCAATTGCGAGGCTTGTTTCAAATACCATCTGGCCGAGGCCTTAAAACTGGGAGTAACTCGAGGTGACGTTGCCCTTGCTATCGCCACCGCTCGACGAGTGAAGGAGCATGTTGCCGAGCAGGTATTAAGATCTGCCGGGGAGCAACTGGCGGCCGTCCGCGAACTCGGTCCGCAGCCCGGCTCCTGCTGTTGTACAAAGTCGCTGCCAAAACAGAAATAGAAGCTGATCGGTCTATTACGAAGGAACTGCGATGCCTGAGTTTTTGGAAATAACCGTCGACAAGTTTGTCTTTCGGGTTGCTGCCGATCGACTGTACCGTCCAGACGGTGTGTGGTGCCTCGTCTCCGAGTCGAACGGTGTCAGACGAGTAACGCTTGGGGTTACCGACTATCTCCAGCAGGTCAACGGCGACGTGGCGTTCGCCCATGTAAAGCCAGTCGGGACTTCCTTGGCAGCCAGCGACGAGGTGGCGGAGATAGAAACGATCAAGGCCAACGTGAGTGTTCCGTGCCCCGTAACTGGAACGCTCATTGAACTCAACCCGGTGCTCGGAAACAGCCCCGAGACCATCAATCAGGATCCTTACGGCGACGGATGGCTAGCGGTGATCGAGACCACGAATTGGGAGAACGACCGCGCACAGTTGCTCGCCCCCGAAGCCTATTTGGCAGCGATGCGGGCCCAGGCGGAAGAGGAGTTGGGCAAGCAATGAGCCGAACCGCAACGTACAACACGACCGTCCAGTGGAAAGGCGAGCACTGGGGCCACTTGGTGATGGGCAACGGTCCCGAGATGGATTTTTCGGCCCCGCCCGATGCACATGGCCACGCCGGCGTCTTCACCCCGGAAGACGCTTTCGTGGCAGCGGCCAACACGTGCATCATGATGATGTTCATCTGGGCCGCCGAACGCTTCAAGCTCAAACTGCTGGCCTACGAGTGCCGCAGCGAAGGCACCAAGCTGATCGAACTGGACCGAACAGAAATCTTCACCAAGCTGTGCTTCCGGCCACAAATCAAGATCGCCGCCAACGGCGAGAAGCCAGAGATTGTGGAGGCTCGCGCACGAAAGGCATTGCAGGCTGCCCAGAAATACAGCTTGGTCGCCAATTCGGTCAAATCGGAAATCATCATCGAACCTGAAATCACAATTGAGGAGTAGCCGACGTGTTAATTCAAGTGCTCGGTACGGGATGCGCGAAGTGCAAGACATTGTACGAGACCGTCAACAAGGCCGTGCAAGAGACGGGCGTCGATGCCATGGTCGAAAAAGTCGAAGACATTCAGAAGATCATGACCTTCCAAATCCTGATGACACCCGGCCTCGTGATCGATGGCCAAGTGAAAACGGCCGGTCGATTGCCAACCCTGGAAGAAGTGAAGAAGCTCATCGTCGCGGCCAAGGCGGCCTAGCCATAGGAGTCAGGCAATGCAAAGCGGCAACAACACGAAACTCCTGGTGATTCCATGCAGCGGAGTCGGCAAAGTACACGGCCTGATTAGCCGTGAGGCCGTATACCGCGTCACCGATGATCTGTTGCCGGGCCAAGCCGACACGGTCTGCCTGGCTCTGCTGGTGGCCGGCGATGCAGAAACAAAGGACAAGGTCCAGAGCATTCCCTGCGTGACGTTGGACGGCTGCCCAAAGCTATGTGCATTCAAGAATGTGGAACTATCCGGCGGCAAGGTCAGCAACCAGATTCGCGTCTATGACGTGATGAAGCGATATCGAGGCGCCCATTTTGGAACTGCGACCGCTCTGAGTGAAGCCGGCTGGCAGGTTGTTGACGAACTGGCCGATGCGGTTGTTCCTAACGCCAACCATTCGGCTGTGAAGGAGGAGTAGCGATGGGAGAAGCAGTCGCAAAAGTTGGCATTATCTCGTGCAGCGGCGAGGAGATCGCTGAGGGCACGATCGCCCGGCAAGCGGTCCGTCGGGTTCTCGAAGCGTTGCGGCCGAATCACACGGTCACCCTGTGCCTTCCGCTATTCCTCGCGGGTGAGGAAGGTGAACGCCGTTTTGCTCGCGAGCATCCGACGATCACCGTGGACGGCTGCTCCAAGCTCTGCGCGAAGCGAGGTACGGAAAAGTATAGCGGCGAAGTGAGTGCGTCGCTTGTCGTCAGCGACATTCTCGGAGATCGGGCGAAGCACTGTCACCGTTCGACACGGCAGGCCGACAAGGCAGATGAAGAAGCCGTGTGGATTGTGGCCGAGCGAATTGCAGCGGCTGTCGACGAATTCATCGGAACCAGATCGGCGGGGCAGGAAGACGCGGCCGGCTCAAGCGCTGCCTGCTGTGCTTGCGGTAGTCCATCTTCGGCTGCCGTAGTGGAGATCAATGGGGCCTCGGTGACAATTACAGGCCTGCCCTTGATCTTTCAGCATCTCCAAAAGAACGGGCTATCGCCAGACGAGGAATCGGCCAACACACTGCTGGAGACCGCGAAGATCTATCATGCGATCGACGCCGAAGACGAGAACGCGTATCGTCACGCTCTTGCTGCTGCTTACCGAGAGTTTTGCCGAGAATCAACAAGCTGATGGGAGGTAATCGTCTATGGACCTGAAGAACGCGGCGGCCGTTTGCCTAATATCCTTGTTTTCAGCGACCCTGGTGGTCCTCATTGCCCGCTCCATGGACTCGCAAGCGGCCTCTCGTTTGGAACCCCAGTTGGCCAGCATCGTCGAAGAACTTCGAGCCCTGCGTGGCCAAGGCGGTTTGACTGGCGTTCCCGCCGAACAAAGCAAGCCTGTCAAAGACGGTCTCGTCGTCTACTACTTCCACAGCAACACGCGCTGCCCAACCTGCGAGGCGATCGAATCGCAGGCACACGAGACAGTTCAAAAGCACTTTGCTTCGCAATTGAGCAGCGGCGATGTGACCTGGAAGATTGTTAACTACGAACAGCCCTTGGGACAACACTTCGCAAAGCTCTTCGACCTCGACAAGGCATCCGTCGTCCTCGCCCGGATAAAGGCCGGCCAAATGGAGAAATGGAATCGATTGGACGAGGTGTGGGGCTTAGTGGGCGACAAGCCGGCCTTCGCAAAGTATGTGCGAACGGAAATCGATCGAATGCTTGCCCCGCTGCCGGCATCGAACTCCACACAAAACACTTCGCTGCCTTTGCCAATACCCAGTGCGGAGAGCAAGGCGTCCAAGTCCGCACCACCACTTCCTCAGCCGAAATAGCCAACCGTTTTCTTGTTAACTGTAGGAGATCCAAGCAATGATGCGAGTTACGACAATTGTGGCGTTAGCGCTGACCGCGATTCTCGGTTCCTTGGTGGCAGAAACCGCACTGGCCGCCGATGTCCCGGCCGATCGCGTCGTGGTGATGTATTTCCACCGCACGCAGCGTTGCCCCACCTGCTTGAAGATGGGCAGTTACACTGAAGAAGCCGTCAAGGCAGGCTTCGCCGACGCGTTGAAGTCGGGCAAGGTTGAGTTTCATTTCATTGACTTCCAAGACCAGAAGAACGAAGCGCTAACCAAGGGCTACAGCGTTAGCGGACCGTCTCTGATCGTTGCCCAGGTTGTTGATAACAAGGTCAAGGAGCACAAGTCGCTCAAGGAAATGTGGACGAAGGTTCGCGACAAGGCGGCATTCATCGAATATGTGCAATCCAACATCAAAGATTATCAGAAATAGCCCCGACCGGGCGACTCGCGGGTTGGTGCATGGAGGAACCAAACGATGACCTACCTGCTCTACATTGCGGCGGCCTTGTATTTGGGCGTGCTGACGTCCATAAGTCCCTGCCCCTTGGCGACCAACATTGCCGCGATTTCCTACGTGGGTCGCAAGGTGGGGGATTCCCGCTGGGTCATGGCTGCCGGTTTGCTCTACACGCTTGGCCGGTGCCTACTCTATCTCGGGCTGGCCGTGCTGCTGGCGACAACGGCCATGTCGATCCCGGCCGTCTCGCGGTTCCTGCAACAATACATGCACCTCGTACTCGGTCCGATCTTTCTGCTGCTCGGTTTATTCTTGGTAGGGTTGATCACCTTCAGTGGCGGCGGCGCCAGCATCAGCGAAGGCATGCAGAAACGCATCGATAGCATGGGCATTTGGGGGGCGTTCCTGCTGGGCGTGCTGTTTGCCGTTGCATTCTGCCCAACATCGGCGGCCTGGTTCTTCGGTCTGATGGCGCTTCTCTTAGGCAGCGAAGCTGGGGCGATAACAACGGTCCTCACCAGAATTGGCATCGTTTTGCCCGAGGCGACCTTGCCCGGAGCCACCGTGGTGTTGCCCCTGATTTATGGAATCGGCACGGCCGTGCCCGTGCTGCTCGTTGCATTCCTGTTGGCATACAGTGCAAAATCAGTCGGCAAAGCCTACAATGCCTTGTCGATCACCGAGTGGTGGGCGAGGCAAATCACCGGTTGGGTGTTCGTAATCGCAGGCATCTATTTTTCGCTGAAGTATGTGTTCGAAGCAATCTGATCGTTATGAGTTCTGAGCAAACGACAAAGTCGCCTTCGAATCTTGTGGTATTAGGCAGCAGTGCCGCAAACGGTGGCGATGGATTGTCAGAAGCGTCTTGTTGTTGTGGGCCGACCCGGATCATCAAAGTCATCCAGCACCCCCTATGCGTCTGCCAACCGTGGATCGCCGGAACCCTTGAGGCCTCGCTACGCACGGTTCCGGTGGCGAAGACGAAATTGCAGCTAAGGGATGTGCTGGGCGGCTGGAAAGTGCGTTGGGGAATCGGTCGCATGCGGTACCAAATCGCGCCCGGGCTATACGCTGTCGGCCAGCCAAACCGCGAATCGCCAGTACTCGTTTCGGCGAACTACAAGCTGAGCTTCGATTGTCTGCGAAAGCAACTCGGCGGACTGCATGCCTGGATTCTGGTGATCGACACGAAGGGTATCAACGTGTGGTGTGCGGCCGGCAAGGGCACGTTCGGCACCGACGAGATCGCCGGGCGAGTAAATGCCAATCGCCTGGACGAAATCGTTTCCCACCGAACGCTGATTGTCCCCCAACTCGGAGCCCCCGGAGTTGCCGCCCATCGCGCGAAAGAACTCTGTGGCTTTCGGGTCGTGTATGGTCCTACACGTGCCAAAGATCTTCCTGCGTTCATGGCGGCTGGAATGAAAGCAACGCCTGAAATGCGGGAGGTCGACTTCAATCTCTTAGAGCGAATTGCAGTCATCCCTGTAGAACTTATGCATTGGGCGAAATGGGCATTTCTCGTCGCCGCCTGCTTGCTGATGCTTTCCGGGATCAATAAGGGCGGCTATTCTTGGAATAAAGTCTCCTCGACGGGATTGCTAGCGGGGCTTGTCTTCCTTGGCACCTGGTTGGCCGGAACTGTCCTCTCGCCCATATTGCTGCCATGGCTCCCCGGACGAGCATTTTCACTCAAGGGCCTTTGGTTGGGGGTGTGGCTGCTCTTCGGACTGCTCGCCTTCTGCCCCATCCTTCGAGAGAATTGGTTGAGCGTAATTGGATGGGGGTTGCTCATCCCGACAACGACTAGTTTTGTCACGATGGGCTTTACGGGATCGAGTACTTATACCTCGCTTTCGGGAGTTCGTCGCGAGATGCGACGGGCAGTACCTCTCCAACTCATTGGCATTGTCGGTGGCATTGCAGCGTGGTTGGCCGGGCGATTTATCTAAAAACTTCGGCCAGGAGGCGACATCGATGGTATTGCGATACTTGCGGGACGTCGTCACGCTGAAGTTAGATACTTCTCGGTGCATTGGCTGCGGGATGTGCGTCAACGTTTGCCCGCACGCAGTGTTTCGCCTTGAGAGCCGGATTGTGACAATCGCTGATCGCGATGCCTGCATGGAATGCGGTGCCTGCGCGAAGAACTGTCCGACGTCAGCCCTATCTGTTCAGGCTGGCGTTGGATGCCTGACGGCTATCATTCGCGGCGCACTGAGCGGCGGCGAGCCTGACTGTGATTGCTCAAGTGGTTCTAGCTGCTGCTAGCAATCTTTCCTCGGGCTGATCCAGCGTTAGATAAGGCAAGAGCCGACGTCCAACTCGCCCCCCCTAACGCGAAGGAAGATATTGTATGCATGGCTCAAGTTGCTATATGCGTACACCCGAATATGTGCTATATACGCATCGTCGAATATGGTCAGGGGAGAATACAGAGTGGAACGAATAATTCGCTGCGGGTTTGAATCTCTGCTAATAGCCGGTATCGCACTCGTTCTATCCGGCTGCGATAGCACTACCGCCTCGATGGCGAGCCCGAGCGCTGGGGAAGCGAAGAGCCAGGGGGCTCCCGCTATTTCCGGGGACGATTCTGGAAAAGGGATGGTGGCCATTAGGCGGGCTACTGACTCAGGTAAGTACATTTTCATGTTCTTCTCGAAGGCCAATGACGATCAGACGCTTGCCATGCGAAAAGTATTTGACAAGACAATGGAAAAGGTCTCGGATCGTGCCCAGTGGATCGCGATTGACATTACCGATTCGTCTGAAAAGGCCATTGTGGACAAGTTTCAATTGACTCGTGCCCCAATGCCATTGGTTCTGGCTCTCGCACCAAATGGCGCTATTACCGGCGGCTTTCCTATCAAGTTTGAGGAGCAGCAACTCCTAAACGCTTTTTCCACGCCAGCGACGGAAAAGGTGATGAAGGAACTTCAAGACAACAAACTCGTGTTTGTCTGTGTTCAAAATAGTAAGACGAAGTCCAACGAGGTCGCTATGAAAGGCGTTCGCGATTTCAAGGCCGACGCTCGTTTCGCCAGCGCAACCGAGATCATCATGTTAGACCCTACCGATTCGGCTGAGGCTTCATTTCTGAAGGATCTGAAGATTGATCCGAAGACCGAGGAAGCTATGACGGTCTTTCTGGTTCCGCCCGGTGCAGCCATCGCGGAATACAAAGGCGCGACCGAAAAGACGGAACTGGTGGCCATCCTTCAAAAAGCCAGCTCCAGCTCTTGTGCGGGCGGGTCGTGCGGCCCGGGTGGATGCCCGCCCAAGTAGCCACAGAGAATTCCCTTCCCCAATCAGCACATTCATGGATGAGATTTCTAGTCATTCTCTATCGGAGGACTAACCGAATGCGGACGCTCCATTTTGTGATTGTCGCAGCACTTGTCGCGGCAAGTGCGACGGCGATCACCGCCCAAGAACAAACCATTGATGGCAATATCAGCCAAGGCCAAGCGGCCATGGACAAGGCTGCAGCGGCTCAGAAGTACGTATTTCTCTTCTTCTGGAAGGATAAGACGCCACAGACCGAGAAAGCTTGGAGCCAGGTGCAGCCGGCCCTTGCGAAGATGGCGGATACGGCGGAATTAGTTTCGATTCAGATCACTGATCCTGCTGAAAAGCGGATTGTTGACAAGTATGGTGTGACTCGGGCTCCGATGCCACTGGTGCTGGCGATTGCACCATGTGGTGCAATCACGAAAGCATTCACGAAGACGTTCGATGAAAACCAACTCCGCGCGGCGTTTGTCAGCTCTTGCACGCAGCTTTGTCTGAAGGCATTGCAGGAACGCAAGCTCGTTCTCGTGTGCGTTGTAGATCAAGCAAGCCCTCAAGACCGGGTAACCATTCCCAAAGGCGTAGAGGACTTTAGGGCAGATGAAAAGTTTGGGCCATCGACGGAAATCGTTCTGGTAAATGCACGAGAACCTAGTGAGGCCAGCTTCTTGCGGGACTTCCAAGTCGACCCACGTGCACAAAAGCCGGTTATAGTCTTCCTCGCTCCTCCAGGGTCGATGATCGGCACGTTTAGCGGAACAGCAACCAAACAGCAACTCCTGGCCAAACTAGCTTCCGCACAATCTGATCCGTGTGCTGGCGGCAAGTGTGGTCCCGGCGGCTGTGGCCCCAAGAAGAAGTAAGGAGACCGATTCCATGCGGTTACAAACCCTTGTGCTGCGCGAAATCTTCGAGCGGAAGAGTCAACTATTTACCAGCTTTCTGGCAATTCTGCTGGGAATCACGGTGATTGTTTCGATCAAGAACATCACGCACTACTCCGAAGGAGCCGTGGCGCAGGAAATGGACTCGTTGGGAGCCAATGTCCTAGTGCTTCCAAAGACGGCTACCTTGCAGGACTACTACAACGCTGACCTGCAAAGCGACACGATTCCCGAGGAATACGTCACGCAACTGGCGATGGCGAATCTTGCGGGACTCGACAACATCTCACCCAAACTATCCGTGCCTGTTCAACTACAGGGCAAGAACTACACCCTCACCGGCATTCTGCCAAAAAATGAATTTCAGGCGAAAGCGGCTTGGAGTGGCGCAGGCGTCTTTTCACGCCCGATCGGTTGCGGTGCCACAGTTGGAATGATGGGATCGGACGATAAGAAGACCCTCTCTCGAAAAAAGATTATTGAGACGCTCGAAGACAACGAAGTCCTCGTAGGGGCGAATGTTGCCGCCAATCTCAAGCTCAAGGATGCCGACACGCTCGAAGTGCTCGGCAAGAAGTTCACCGTCACGGCGGTCTTGCCGGAAACCGGAACAGTGGATGACGCTCGACTTTTCGCCCACCTGCACACGGTTCAGGAGTTGACCAAAAAGGGGCCGGTGGTCAACGCCATCGAAATCATCGGATGCTGCCAGGAGATTTCAGCAGGATTGGTGGGTAAACTCAACGCCACGCTTCCCGACGCCAAAGTGGTCACAGTCGCCCAAATCGTCCAATCGCAACAAAACGTCAACCGCATGATGTCGAATCTGTCACTGATGTTCTTGGTGATTATTGTTTTTGTCGGCGGGGCGAGCATCGCCAACTACATGTATGCGAACGTGTTCGAGCGGCGGCGGGAAATCGGCACATTGATGGCGCTGGGGGCCGACTCACGATTGGTCCTGAAAGTGTTTTTACTAAAGGCCCTCTTGCTTGGGGGCGCAGGCGGAGTCGGCGGCTACGTGCTTGGCTCTATTTTTGCCTTTGTGCTAGGCCCGCAGTTGGCTGGCATTCGGGTGTGGCCGATGTGGGAGCTAGCGATTGCTGCCATTGTCATTTCTGTCGGCCTCACGTTGGTAGCGAGTTTCTTCCCCGCTCGGAGCGCGGCCCGGCTCGATCCTTGCGCCACATTCCAGGAGGTCTGATCCATGTTGAAGATGGAAAATGTTAGTAAAGTCTATAAACATCGTGGCCAGTTGGTCACGGCTCTCGATAACGCCACGGTTGAAATCCCACGAGGCGATTTCGTCTCACTCGTAGGTCCAAGCGGCAGTGGCAAGAGCACCCTGCTGTTGATGCTCGGAGGGATGCTCTCACCGTCTCAAGGACGGATTTTGATGGAGGATCAATCGGTCTACGATATGCACCCGACCGATCGTGCGAGGCTGCGACGAGAAAAAGTCGGTTTCGTGTTCCAGACATTCAATCTGGTCACGTACCTTTCGGCACTGGAAAACGTCCAGATTCCTTTGTTTCTGGCCGAGATGGACGATGATGCCCAAGAAGAACGGGCAGTGGCCCTCTTGGAACGAGTTGGCTTGGGGGATCGGCTTCATCACAAGCCGTGCGAACTGAGCGTCGGCCAGCAGCAGCGAGTCGCCTTGGCCAGAATGCTTGCCAACGATCCCACCGTGATTCTGGCCGATGAACCGACCGGCAACCTCGATCCAGAGACGAGCCAACAGATCATCGGATACCTAGAGGAGTTCAACCAGGAAGGTCGCACCATTGTGATGGTCACGCATGACCCCCGCGCTGCCCGGCGTGCCAAGAGACTGTTGAGACTGACGCGTGGGGCGATTGTCTCGGCAGAAAATCTTGTCGTCGCCTCCGAGACGGCGACGGAAGACGACGAGGAAGCGCTCGATGCCGCATGACTGTCTAAGCCAAATACAATCGGAGAGCAACATGCTGCAGGCCAACGAACATGGCGGCGTTGACCTGATGTTCCGGGCCTTTTCCGACCGTACTCGCTTGCGAATTCTCTGCCTCCTGCAGAAAAGGGAATTCTGCGTCGGAGACATCGTGGAAATCCTGCAGGTGCCACAGCCAAGGATTTCGCGCCACTTAGCCTACCTGCGGAAGGCGAAACTGGTAATCGCTCGCAAGGCGGGGCTTTGGAGTTACTACTCTCTGGCGACCGCGCAGACGGCCTTCCAAAAAAAGCTGCTATCGTGTCTCGGAAATTGTTTCTCAGAAGTTCCACAAATTCAGGCGGACCAAGTGCGGGCAGCTGAAATTAAGCACTCCGGCGGATGTTGCCCGACATCGTAACGAGCGTCCAGCCGAATAAGAAATGACCGGCAAGTGACAAGAAAAGAAGACGGCTTCCAACGCCGTGCCTTGCTGGCAGGTTCATCGCTCCGGCAAGGCACGGTCGTGTTGCTAGCTGCCTAATGTGGGCGTGTAGCCTTGTGGGGCGGAGAGCACTGGCAGTGTATTGGTGCTGCCGCAGGAATTGCATCCGGGGCCGCATTGCGCCGGCGTTATTGCTGGTGCCATTGCACTCGGAGCCATGTACGTTGTGGCCGGTGCACTGCATACCGCACCCGAAGATCGCTTGAACCAGTTGCACTGTTGGCATCCGGCCAGGCCGACGACAAGCGTCGATACGATCATCAAGATGGGAAATCTCTTCATAAACGTGGTCTCCTACCAAGTATGTATTCGCCAACGAGCATATACCTCAGCAGATCAACTCTACACCAAATCCTAATCTAAGCAAGCGACAGGTGTGTCAGGACATTTCCTTTGTTGTCCCGTTCTTCCCGGCAACCGGCCGATAATTGAACGTCGTGGCCCGGTCGTGCTGGCTATCGTCTTAATCGCCTCAGTCCGAATTGACCAAGAACGGGAAGTTAGTGGCATTTCTTTGAGGACGTCGTTGGCGAACCCAATGCTAGGGTGGGGGGGCCCGCACTTGACCATCACCGAGCGATAGTCGATATTGTGCGATATTGCACTCAGCGGTTGTCTCCTAAGATTGTCGGCTTCGATCACAACAATGGCCAAGATCACACAAACCAAAGGGCTCGGCAACATTGACCTTATGTTCCGTGCCTTTTCCGATCGGACACGGCTTCGTATATTGTACGTTTTGCAGGACGGTGAACTTTGCGTGGGGGACATCGTAGACATTCTACAGGCTCCCCAGCCACGAATCTCTCGTCACTTGGCCTACCTGCGAAAATCGGGCCTGGTCGCCGTTCGCAAGTCGGGACTCTGGAGTCACTACTCTCTCGCTCCTACCAAAAATCCTTTCCAGCGAAAGCTGTTGGAATGCTTGGCTAAATGTTTTAGCGAAGTGCCTGAGCTTCAAGCGGACGCAGTTCGAGCTGCGAAGACTAGAAAATCCGGCGGCTGCTGTCCGTAAGACTCGTCGGCACCCCGTCAGTCGCCCCCTGCCGTGTTAATCGGCTGATTCGAGCAAGGGCGCGATGAAGCTCAACAGGAACACGACGAGCACAATCGCTTCTGAAAGATAGTCGCTCTGGTTTAACTCGCGATGATGAGCGAGGCGGAATAACTGCTCAACGCTCTACTACTCCGCCGCCACACAGACGCGGAAGCCCAGTGTCAGATTGCGGTTCTCGGGTACGCTCGCGCTGCGGCTCGCGGATCGAAAGCCTCTGGTGCAGTTGAACCAGCCGCCGCCACGGTACACTCGCTCCTTGCCCATTTCAGGGCCTCCTGGATCCTTGGTTGGCGATGTCGCATAGTATTCCGCGTCGTACCAGTCCGCGCACCATTCCCAAACATTTCCGTGCATGTCGTACAGACCAAATGGGTTTGGTAGGAATCTTCCAACCGGCGACGTATATGTATAACCGTCACTGGCCTTAATCACGCCCTTCAACTCAGGGAAGTCTGCTTCGAAAGCCGCATCCGCAACGTTCCCGACCTTCGCCAACCCTTCGGGGTCATCACCGTGAAAGTAGCGTGTTGCAGTACCCGCTCGACATGAATACTCCCACTCAGCCTCCGTCGGCAGCCGACACGTCTTTCCCACCTTGCTACTCAGCCACCTACAGAACGCCATCGCATCATTCCAACTCACGTTTACTACCGGGTCGGCATCTGTCTGGGCAAATCCCGTATTCCGCCATGAATACTTTTCGTTCATCTTGAACTCCATCGTGTCACGGCTCCATCCAAAAGCGCCCTGGAAACCGGTTCCCTTTTCCGCGTCCGTCACATAGCCCGCAGCCTCGACGAATAGGCGGAACTGCCCGACCGTCACCTCGTGCTTTCCGAGATAGAACGGTTTAGTGAGCGTCACCTTGTGTACGGGTTTCTCGTCATCGAGCCCCTTGTCGTCCCCCATGGCGAAAGCCCCCGCTGGAATCAACACCGTCTCCAACGTCACACCGCCGCCCAGCTCAATGGTTTTCTCAGCGGGCGACGGGGTACCACAACCAACAGCCAATGTGACGGCGATCCCCATAACACACCATGTTATCCATTTCTTCATTCGATGACCTCTCCCCACCAGGGGCGTTTGAGTTCGGCGTCCTCAGTCTCCGTGCGATTGATCCGTCCGTATTGGCGGAAGAAGTCGGGCCTCCACGGATGAAGCTTCAGTTTCACGCGTCTCCCGACCGGCCAGGAGAAGGCCGGCGTATTCTGCTGGTCTTTCATGCTGAAAAGATACACGGCGATCTTTGGCTCGGTGAACGTGCCACTATGGACCTGCAAGTCGGTCAAGTCGATTGTGAAGACATGGTGGGCATATGGCATTTGGCCTGCTCGCGGAGCCGGCGATTTCGCGACGATCGTCCCACTGACGATCAACTCACGGCTCGCTGGCGATTGGCCCGCGGCCAGTCTACGAGACGGAGTGAACGTCATGTCGAGCAGTTTCCAGTCGCCAACGGCCAATTCTCGTGCGGCGAACTGCCAAACGACGACTTTCTTGCCGGCCAGGCGGTCTTCGCCCTGGGCCAACTCGCGGCTGAGCATTTCACGCGTGGCATACGCTCCATCGTCATTCCGTAGGATCGTATCCAAGGGGCGATTTAGTGCGACGCTCAGTTGCTCGGCCAACCCGGCGGCGCAGCCCCAGTTCATCATCTTTAGCGAATAGATGTTGGCGAAGCTGTCACCTAACAGGAGGATTTCGGCCGCCGGATCGGGCCGCCACGGCTCGCCCGCTGCGTCGGTCACAGGGCGAATCGTTACGATTTCCTCGCCAAAAACGCTCTGGTTCTGGCGAAGCTTGAGCATCATCGCGATGTCGCCGAGGTTCTTGACATCCTTGGAAGTCCGGTGCCGCTCGTGACCCACAGTCTTCGCGCTCAGCTTGACCTTTTCTTCGATGAGCCGGGCCAGTTCCTCCGCGGCCACCCCCATTGCCTCCGGTCGCCAGTGGGTGTCGGTGGCTAGATACGCTGCACTTCCGGAAAGGTCGCGATACTGGGCCAGCGTACTGGTCACGTCACAGACCAGCACGCCCTCAGCCTCAAGCTCATGGAGGAAGTGCCGGTACGATGGATTGTGAACGGTCATGAGCCGGCTTTCGTAGCTTGAGGAGAACTTCTCGGGATGGATCGTGGCCTTGTCAGGTATCGGCATCAGCACCAGCCGAATATTCCGCTCGGCCAACTGCCTATGGAATTGGAGGATCGCCACTCGTGGGTCGGGCTGGGGGGCCGGCCGCCATTCCGTGCCGCTGTTGGCCCGGCGACCCATGTGCTGCGGGGACTGAAATCCCGGGCCGGTGCAATAGTCAATGCCCGGCCGATAGAACAACCAGCCCTGGCGGCCGACATAGCTCTTCTCGTTGCCGCAGCCGGAATAGGCCAGAAGCTCTTGGGTCGGCGGCAAGGCGAATTGCGTCAGGAACGACTCGGCCTTCAGATCCTTCTCGTACTTATCGATAGCCTGCAAAAGCACAGCGTTGCCTCGAAATACCTTTGAGATCCAGTTGCCATGGCGTTCGCTGTAGGCCGCCGCAGCGCGAGGTATGGCGTCAAAAATATCGAAGCACTGTGGCCAGGCATTTTCACGCCGGCCCTCTGCGTGTTGCCGCATCTCGCGATACGTCTGCACGGCCGGAACTACGAAGAGCGTAAACAGTCCGATCACGAAGAGCATCCACTTCACGCCAAAGTTGATTTCGGTGTGGCCGATTTCGAGCTTGGCTTGCTCCTCACGGGTCTGGGGTGTGGGGTGTTCCGTCATTGGTACACGATGGCGCAACGGCCATCAGAAGATGAAGTAGATGAAAGGATTGAACTCTTGCGTGGTCATAGCTACGATCGCCAGCCAAAAAACGGCCGTAATCCACAGGGCCTTCGTCCAAGTAATCTTGAACGTAAAATTCCAGGTTTGCGGGCAGAACCAGACGACGATCGCCGCCAGTAGCATTGAAACTACGTAGTACGGCTGATAGATCAGCCCTCCAATTAGCCCCGCGCCCGACTGCGGCGGCGTCAGTCCCAACATGCTACGGCAGTACGCCAATGCCGTGGGGAGATCAGCGGCGCGGAAGAAGACCCACGTGAAACAGACGATCACGAACGTGATCGCAATCTTGGCAATCCCCGGCAGACGTTCGTAGAACGCGTGTTTTCCGCCGAGCCGCTCGCAGATCAGCATCAGTCCGTGGATCGCACCCCAGATCATAAAGTTCCACGAGGCCCCGTGCCATAGCCCGCCAAGGAGCATCACCAGCGCTAGGTTGATGTAGGTCCGCACGGGACCTTTGCGGTTGCCGCCGAGTGGATAGTAGAGGTTGTCGCGAAGCCAGGTCGAAAGGCTCAAGTGCCAACGCCGCCAGAATTCGGTGATCGACTGGCTGAGGTAGGGCGAATCGAAGTTTTTGGCGAACATAAACCCCATCATTAGACCCAGGCCTATCGCCATGTCGCTGTACGCGCTAAAGTCGAAGTAGATCTGAAAAGCGTATGCGACAACGCCTACCCAAGAATCGATGCAGCCGATCGAGCCGGCGTCGAACGCCATGTCGGCCACTTTACCGCATGGGTTGGCGAGCAGAATCTTCTTGCCAAGCCCGAGGGCCTTGGCGTTCAACGATACTCGGCGTCACCGAGGCAAAGAGTCTTTTCCATCCAGTGCCGACGGGCGGCGCAAAACAAAGGGTGGACGGACAT
>CALGFD010000043.1 GCA_937881075.1 uncultured Planctomycetales bacterium | reverse complement strand
TGCGGGGAATCTTCGAGGGTCCGACCGCCGATTGGTCTTTTCGGCATGCCTTGGCAAACCAGTCACAGCAACACGGCGACGGCTGGCTCCATCAGCGTCTGGCCGAGGTCGACCCGACGGCCGCCGCCAAACTACATCCCAACGATACCCGCCGACTGATCCGCGCCTTGGAAGTCTATGAAATGACCGGACAACCGATAAGCGCTCTGCAGGCCCAATTCGAGATCGGCCGATCTGCCGAGGAGTGTCGGGTCTTTGTCTTGGACTGGCCGCGGGCCGAACTGCACCAGCGGATTCAGCAACGCGTCGAAGAAATGTTCGCCGCCGGCCTGGTTCATGAGGTGCGAGGGCTTCTGGCGGCCAACCAACCGCTAAGCAAGACCGCCCGTCAGGCCGTCGGCTACCGCGAGGTAATCGACCATCTTAACGGCCATTACAGCCTGGCCGAAGCAGTCGAATTGGTCGATCGCCACACTCGGCAATTGGCCAAACGTCAAAATACCTGGTTCCGCAGCCTCAGCGAATGCCGGTTTTTCGCCATGCACCAGGGCCTTTCGCCGGCCGAGGTTGGCGATGACCTCCTCGGCCCGTCCGGCCCAGCCGCCAAATTGCGTTAGAAACCGACGAAAACAGCCCCCCTGCTATCTCGCTCCGCCTTCACGTTGCCGATTCTCGGAAGTAGAATTGGGCAATTGTTGCGCAGAGACGAATTGACTTGAATTCGGCGACGCCCTCATCCTAACCCTCTGCAAAGGGGTTGAGAGCGACTTCTGTCGGAGACAGAAGACCGACGATCCGCGGAAGGATAATGGTGGTCGTTACCGAAGTCCTGAAATAGAAACCTTTTAGCGGGGATGCTAACTTGTTGCGGACTCATACGTGCGGCGAACTGCGGGTGGATCAGGTTGGGCAGCAGGTAACCATTTGCGGCTGGGTCGACACCTACCGCGACCACAGCGGCGTGCTTTTCATCGACCTGCGCGATCGCTACGGCAAGACTCAAGTCGTCTTTGCCCCCGAGGCAGGCGATCAGATCGTCCAGGCCGCACGATCGCTACGATCGGAATACGTGATTCTCGTCCGAGGCCGGGTCGCCCCTCGGCCCGAAGGCACCGTGAACCCGAAGCTCAGCACGGGAGCCGTCGAAGTCCGCGCCGAAGAAGTCGAAATCCTCAACCGCAGCGCGACGCCGCCATTCCAACCTACGGCCAAGGAACTGCCCGGCGAGGACCTGCGGCTGAAATACCGCTACGTCGATCTGCGTCGGCCCGACATGCAGCGCACGGTGCTGCTGCGGCATCGCATGATCAAGCTCATGCGCGACTATTGCGACGATCTCGGTTTTATCGAGGTCGAAACGCCAATGCTCGGCCGCAGCACGCCCGAAGGCGCCCGCGACTACCTGGTGCCCAGCCGCGTACAGCCCGGCACCTACTACGCCCTGCCCCAGTCGCCCCAGCTCTACAAGCAAATTCTCATGGTGGCCGGCTACGACCGCTACATGCAGGTCGCCCGCTGCTTCCGCGACGAAGATCTGCGAGCCGATCGTCAACCCGAGTTCACCCAGTTAGACTTGGAGATGTCCTTTATCAACGCCGAAGACATCATCGGCGTGATCGACGGGCTGGTGGCGATGCTGGCCAAAGAGATTCTCGGCCTGGAGGTGAAGCTGCCGCTGCCACGGATGACCTACGACGAGGCCATGGAACGATTCGGCCACGATGCGCCCGATCTCCGCTTCGGCATGGAACTCGTTGACATCTCCGACTTGGCCAAGGAGTGCGAGTTCAAGGTCTTCCGCCAAGCGGTCGAGGCCGATGGCCGGGTCCGTGGCATCAACGCCAAAGGGGCCGCCGACCGCTACTCCCGCAAGGGCATCGACGAACTGACCGCCTTCATCGTCGAAAACTTCGGCGCTAAAGGCTTGGTGTTCTTCAAGGTCGAGGCCGACGGTAAGTTGGCCTCGCCGAGCGCCAAGAACTTCAACGAAGAGCTGCTGGCCAAGATCGGCCAGAAGATGGACGCCGCCCCCGGCGACCTGTTGCTGTTCGTGGCCGACAAGTTCGAAACCACCTGCAAGTCGCTCTACGCCTTGCGAAAGCGCCTCGGGGCCGAATTGAAACTCTACGACCCCTCGACGATGAACTTCTCCTGGGTGGTCGAGTTCCCGATGTTTGCCTACGACACCGAGGAAAATGCCTGGACGGCCATGCATCACCCCTTCACCGCGCCCCGCCCCCAGGACCGCGCCTTGCTCGACACCGATCCGCAGAAGTGCCGCGCCCAGGCCTACGACCTCGTGATCAATGGCTACGAGGCCGGCGGCGGCACGATTCGTATCCACGATCAGGAGTTGCAGCAGAAGGTATTCGGGCTGCTTGGCATTGATGAAGCGACCGCCCGCGAACGATTTGGCTTCCTCTTGGACGCCCTCCAGTTCGGCGCCCCGCCCCACGGCGGCATCGCTCTCGGCGTGGACCGCATGGTCATGCTTTTCGCCAAGCTCGATAGCATCCGTGACGTGATCGCCTTCCCCAAGACCCAACGGGCGACCGACCTGATGACTGGCGCCCCAGGCACGGTCGATGCCAAGCAACTCCGCGAGTTGGGCATCAAGAACTGTTGAGGCCCGCATGTCGCCACGGATTGAAGATTCTGCCGCCGAGGGAATGCGGCCGCTCCGAGTCGCCATGGCCCAGATCGCGCCGCGCCTCGGCGATCTGCAGAGCAACCTTGCCCTGCACCTCGAGCAGATCGAGTGTGCCCGACAGCAACGCGCCGATCTGGTTATCTTTCCCGAACTGTCGTTGACCGGCTATTTCCTTCGCGACATGGTGCCGGATCTCGCCATCTCTCCCGACGGCCCAGAGATCCGACAACTCGTCCAAGCCGCCGGGCCAATGTCGCTGCTGCTGGGTTTTGTCGAGGAATCGCCCCGGCACCGCTTCCACAACGCCGCCCTGTACGCCGAAGGCGGACGCGTGGTCCACGTGCACCGCAAAGTGTACCTGCCCACCTATGGGCTCTTCGACGAACAGCGCTACTTCGCCTCCGGCGAGCGATTCCTGGCCTTCGACACGGCCCGTTTCGGACGCATCGGCATCTTGATCTGCGAAGACTTCTGGCACCTCTCGGCCGCAGCCATTATGCAGGCCGAAGAAGTCGATCTGCTCGTCTGCCCGTCCAATTCGCCCGCCCGCGGCGTCGACGGCCCGAAGATTCGCACCGCCGAAACCTACGAACAGCTTTCAAAGACCTTCGCCCAACTGCTGGGCGCCGTGGTCATCGTCGTCAACCGCGTTGGCTTCGAGGACGGACTCTGTTTCTGGGGCGGCAGCATGGCCGTGGGCCCCGACGGCCACACCATCGCTCAGGCTCCGATGCTCGATCCGTCGCTCACGATTGCCGCGTTCGATCCGGCCGAGCTGCGAAGACAGCGCATGATCAGCCCCCTGGCACGCGATGAGCGGCTGCTGGTCACCATCGAGGAACTCAACCGCATCCGTCGGCGTCGCTACGAATAGCACTTAGGCATGAGCAAAGAACTGGCCGAATCCTACCTAACGATCAACGCCGAACTGGTGACGGAGATCCTCTGCCGGTTCATCCACACGGAAATCCGCCGCGCCGGTTTTGAACGGGCGGTCCTCGGCCTTTCCGGCGGCATCGATTCAAGCGTCGTCGCCTATCTCTGCGCCCGGGCACTGGGGCCGCAAAACGTGTTGGCTGTAACGATCCCCTACAAAACCTCGAGCGAGGCCACTCGCCGCGACAGCCAGGCCGTGGTCGATCAGTTGGGCGTGCAAACGATCGACGTGCCGATCACCGCTCAAATCGACGCCTATTTCGCCCACGTCGGGCAGCCCACGCGATTGCGGATGGCCAACAAGTGCGCCCGCGAGCGGATGACCGTGCTGTACGATCAAAGTGCCGCGTTTCAAGGTCTCGTGGCCGGCACTAGCAACAAGAGCGAACTACTGCTGGGCTACGGCACGCAATTCGGCGATATGGCCTCGGCCATCAACCCCATCGGCGACCTCTACAAGACGCAACTCTATCGCCTGGCAGCTTATCTCGGCGTGCCTGAGCAAATCCTGACGAAGCACCCTACCGGCGACCTCTGGATTGGACAGACCGACGAAGGCGAGCTCGGCTTTAGCTACGCCGACGTCGATCGGCTAATGGTCCTGATGGTCGACCGACGCTGGCGCCGGGCAGAACTGCTTCGCGCCGGTTTCGAGCCCGATTTCGTTGATCGTGTCGCCACAATGATCCGCCGCAACCACTACAAGCGGCGGATGCCCGTGATCGCGAAGCTGTCGCAGCGAACGATGGACCGCGACTTCCGCTACGCCCGTGATTGGGGCACCTGATCTTTGCCACCGCTGAAAGCCGGGCACGGGCGCTGGTGGACACGGATGAGAGTCCGACCCGATGCCCGTCCCGAACATTTCGAGTCGGGAAGCACCACAATCCAGGTGCCGTCAGAATATTAGGACGTCACCGCGAATCAGAGCAACTGCCGGAAAAGAGCCACTAGTCGGTCAACGTGGTTATCGAACGTGAAATGTTCGCGCTGTTGCCATACGTTCTCGCGCACCCGCTGTACGACGTCGCGCTCGCGGAGTTTGTCCGCGGCGTCTTCCATGCTGTCGAAGAACAACCCCAGCCCTCGTTCTCGCGCCAAGGTCTGCATAGCTACGATCGAACCTCGGTTATCGTGCTGCAATAGCGGCAAACCTGCAGCGGCCAACGTTGCGATTCGGGCAGGATAATTCAAATCATCCCAATTGGCACGGCGAATGTCGCCGCGGTTTTCGCTCTTGAAAAAGTGCAGCCAACCGGCGTCATACTGTGAAAACTCTTCCACCCAGCGGTCGTGATCCACGTTTGCGTGCAAGTGGAGGTAGCCATCCGCCAGCCGACAGGCCTTCTCGATCCATGGTCGCCATTGGCCGTGAGTGAAGTCTCCATAGAAGTGCAGGTGCACCTTTTGCCGTGCTAGCACTTCAATATCTTGCGGGTGCAATCCGATCGGTCGCCCCGGAACAACAGTATGAATTTCGCCGTCGCTCTCCGACAACCGCGTCGTTTGGCGGTCGCCGAACCAGTCGGCCTTCGGCAAGTCGCCGTCGAGCACCATCGTCGGCCGGCCATCGGGCGGTAGGATCGTCTCAAACCACTGACGCATCTCGGGGCTGCAGTAGATCCTTCCATCGGCCCTCGCATAGAGGTCGATCAGTTGCGGCCACGTTCCCTTTTCCAAGCAAATGAAAGGACCTTCCTTGAAATGCCAAACGAACGGAATGCCCGGATTGCCGCAAAGCACCTCGTGGGCAAACGGAACAGCCTGCCAATTGAGCAGAGCATAGATTACGTCCGGTTTGATCCGACGAAGCGCGCTCACCCAATTGCCTCTCGGGACATCCGTAACGTGCCCGAACGGCGTCGGTCCAACCGTGTTGTACCAGTAGGGATCCGGCATCCACAGGCCGAAGAGCCGGTGTCCATGCTCCTCCAATGCCAACACGCGGTCGGCGTTGTAGGCCAACTCGCCGACGAGAAGGATTTTCAGCCCGTCCTTCGCCGCTGGGGTCGAGGGCCGCTCGCGGAAATGCCTGTACTGCTCCACCTCGTCGATCCGATTGCCAACGCTCGTGTGGAATCGCAATGGGTGCGGTACCTGAAAGATCGTTCGGTATAAATTGATTCCGCCGACCGGCTCCTGTAGCAGCTTGTGCAACTGTCCCGGGTGATCCACCCACTCGCACGTCACCAACCCGGTCGCTGTCTTCGATCCCTGCAGCAACAGTCGGCCCCAAAACATCCGATCAAGGTCATCGGTCACTAACTCCTCACGCTCTATCCAGCGTTCATCCGTCCGACGATGCATGACCTGGACCAACTGCAGCCAACCGTCGTCAATCGGGCCGTGAGCCGTGTGATTGTAATGATGTCGCACGCCGGAATAAGCCAGCACAGCGCCCGGTTCGTCCGAAAGCCTCTCCACGAGGGTGGTAAGGTGCTCAGAGTAAAAGATGTCGTCCGACGGCAAATACGCGATCAGCGGCCCGTCGGACAACTCCAACCCCCGGTTCAGCGCTGCCCCCAATCCGATGTTTTTTTCGAACCGATGATATTCCACCCGCGAATCATCCAAATACGGGCGAACGACCTCCTGGGTCCCGTCGCTGGATCCGTCGTCGAGCAGAATCAATTCCCACGCCCCGTAACTCTGGGCGAACAAGCTGTCTAGGGCGCGGCGAAGAAAAGAAGCCCGGTTCCAAGTCGGCATCAACACCGATACCAATACGCGTGGCCGACTTGCTGTCCCTTCCGGCATTCATCGCTCCTCGTGCGATCTGACGATCAGCTGGAACCGCTGTCAATGACCGGCGATTCCCTGGGCAGACTGAAGTAGTGCGTGAACCAATCAGTGGCCAACTGCCCGACCTCGTCGAGTTTGCCCGGCTCCTCAAAGAGGTGCGAGGCGCCTGGCACGATCTCCAATCGTTTGATCGACGAGCCAAGTTGGATCAGCGACTCCCGATTCAAACGCAGCACGACTTCGTCATTGCCGCCAACAATCAAGAGAGTCGGCGACCTTACCGCCGAGAGGGCGCTGCCCGCCAAGTCCGGACGCCCGCCCCGCGACACAATGGCCCGGATGCGGCTATTGGCCCTGGTCGCCGCCACCAAGGCAGCGGCCGCCCCCGTGCTCGCGCCAAAGTAGCCAATTCTCAAGCCACTGGTCCTCGGATCCTCGATTAGCCAATCGGTTGCCGCCACAAGCCGCTCCCCGAGCAAGCGAATATCGAATCGAAGATGCCCGCGGTAAATGTCGGTGAGTTCCTCCTCCTCCGTGAGCAGGTCTAGCAGTAGCGTGGCAAAGCCCTCGTTTTGCAGCCGCTGCGCGACTGCTTGATTCCTCGGGCTCTGTCGCCCGCTGCCGCTGCCGTGGGCGAATAAGATCACGCCAATCGTGCTCTCCGGGATGGCCAAGTCACCCCGCAGAAGCACGTCTTTGGCATTGATTTGCACTGCCAGTTCGGGAACGGCAACCGTTTCCACGTAGTGATTCATCACTTCCTATCCCGTTGGTTAGTTTTTCCCCTAGGGCCGTACCATGTTCATATCGTGGTAATGAACTTCAGGCATCTTCTTCTCCGCCGCATCGTATGGCTGATTTCCGCTTTCGAGAAAGGTCTTTGCCCGAAGCAATAGATCATCGAAATAGACCTGTGGGTCAAATCCGCCGAGACGAGCGACGGCGTGACCGAAAATGCCCCCCGGAGGGTTATAGCTGAGTTTCACGTCGACCCGGGTGCCACCGTCGCCGGTCGGCTCAAACAAGATCGAGCCGGCATACTTCAAATCCGATGCCTTTCCACTCCGGAACGATATGCTCTGGTTGACTACGGTCTGGGTAACGATCTCATCCAGTCTAATTTCCATGCCCAGCGGGGCGACGACCGTCTTCTCGTAATGATCCTCCGCCACCTTAGTCACCTCGCGTATATTTCGGGTGATTCGCGGATAATTGCTTGGCGTCGCGATCAGCGAAAATACGGCTTCGACCGGCGCGAGAATGGTGACCGTTCTCTGCACGCCGATGCCCCGCGGCGAACTTCCCAGTCCCAGCAACCGGCCCGTTTCAAGATTGGTCACCGCCCGCATCAACAATCCGAAACCGAACGTTCCCAACAGCACGGCGCCAGGCCGGCGGCGACGGAGACAATTGGCCATCAGGACGCACCCGGCACTCCCCGCAACAAGCCGGGCCGTCGGGTTCCACTGTTCCTGCATGAACTCGCCGCGTTCTCCCCGGCGACGCCGCCCGCCCTGCAAGCCAGGAATATTCTCCGAACGATGGCGAGCATCCAGCAAGTTTTCCACGGCCTGAACACCGGGCACCGACCGGACCGCCGAGAGCAGCTCACCGATTTCCGAGTGAAGAACAAGCCCCTTCAGCGTCACACGCCCTCCCCGCGCGCTGACGTCGACGGCCGCTGGATGAGCAACACAACGGCCGATGCGAGAACGTACGCGCTCCACCAAAACCTCATCCGTCACCTCGTCGGTTTTCAGCGACGACCGCAACTCCGCCCAGGCGCCGTAGAACCGATGCTGCATGTCGCGTAGCGCCGCGTCCATCGCCCGTGACGATTTCGCAATGGCGTGCATGACTTGGTCGCGCGCTAGCGAGCGGCGACGGCGGCCCAGGTTCGGATCGAAAAGATACTGAATTCCAGCTCCAATCGCGACCCCCGCCAAAAACTGCGGTACTCCCATGCTTCGCCGGCTCCTTGTTGTCTCCATCGCAATACCCCTCCAGGCAGAGTTACTGGGGACAAAGTGTTACTTGGGACAAAGTTGAAAGTAACCGCAATTGCCTAGCGGACACCCGCCCTTTCGGCACGATCCGCGACGCCCGTCACACCAGACTGCCGAGCACACGAAGCGCAACAGTACATCGTCCCCTCCTGCTCAATCCCATGCCCGATAATCTTGCAGCCACAATGCGTGCAGGCCGGCGCCAAGGCATGAATAGCGCATTCGAAACTATCAAAAACGTGGGACTTGTCGTTGGCGACGATCGAAAACGACTTGTCATAATCGTTACCGCATACTTCGCATCGCATGTTTTTCTCCTCCGTTGAGTGAACCGCCTCGGCCGGCCAGTCACGAGTCTTCTGATGACCTAGAGCCTTGCCAAGCAACCCTCGCACCTCGTCATCGCTAATTTGTGAGAAATCGTCGTACCATACCCCAACAGCCAGAAAATGCCTTGGTGAGATGACGCAAACAACCTCCTCGACATAACTACCCAGTTCCCTGAGCGTAGAAGGGGCGGCCACCGGCACGCCAACGATGATACGTTGCGGCCCGAGACGACGAAGGGCCTCGGCGGCCGCACGCATGCTCGCTCCGGTAGCTAGGCCATCGTCGACAACAATCACAATCTGTCCCCGGACTTCCAGTGGCCCACGGCCGGCGCGATACTCCTCTTCCTGCCGCTGCAATTCCCTTGCTTGTTTGGCCGCAATTGCCTCGACCAAATCTTCGCGAACAGCGTAGGCCCGCACGACGTCCTGATTGATCACCCGAACACCACTACTGGTGAGGGCCCCAACGGCCAACTCCTCCCGCCCCGGCAACCCCATCTTTCGCACCAGAAAGACATCCAGCGGCGCGGCCAACGATTTAGCAATCTCGAATCCGACTGGCACCCCACCCCGCGGTAGCGCAAGCACCAAGACGTCATCGCGGCCCGCGTAGCCACGCAGCTTCTCTGCCAACACTCGCCCCGCGTGGCGGCGGTCTCGAAAGGCCATCCCCGCGATCCTTCCTCAAGCAGCAAGCGAGTTAGAAAACCATGCGCATCCCTTACGCAGAAGCCGTGCCCTTTGAAGAGAAAAGAGAAACTTTCTCGGCTGCCGGCAGGGTCAATCGCACCGATAGAGAAAGGTCTTTCGCCTTGCCCATCCGGCGGCACATCGCTTGCAGAACCATATCGGAGGATTCGATTTAGCTAAGCTGCTCAACAAAGAACCAGGAGCGACGCAATGGTCGATAGAACGAAAGACTCCCCCGAAGGGAGCGATCCAAGACGGGAAAGTGGTGAGCCAGGAGGCGGCCAAGGTCGTATCGATCAGGTCGGGCGAACCGGCGTTTGGCCGGGCTCCGGCCCCTGGCCAGAAAGTAATGTCCCAATCCAACAACCGGGCAGCTTCGGACAAACTGACCGCGGCCCAGAAGGATATTCCGACAGTGGCGATTCTTCCCTGGAAGCCTTCTTCGCAATCGCCCGACTACACCAAAATGAGAAAGGACGTACCGTGTTCGTCAACGAAATTATGACCAAAGGCGTGGAGTGCATCGGCGTTGACAGCAACCTCGAAGACGCCGCTCGCAAGATGCGCCAATTCGATGTCGGCACACTGCCCGTTTGCGGGCCAACAGACCGCCTCGAAGGAATGATCACCGACCGAGACATTGTCGTGCGAGCTGTTGCCGACGGGCGCGCGCCGAATGCGACCAAAGTTCGCGACGTGATGACTCCCGGGATCGTCTATTGCTTCGACGATCAGGATATTTACGACGCCGCTCGGGTTATGGAGCAACACAAAGTTCGCCGGATCGTGGTCCTCAACCACGAAAAACGTCTCGTGGGAATCGTCTCGCTAGGCGATCTGGCCGTCAAGGCCGGTAACGATTCCTTGGCCGCGGAGGCGGTCGAAGCCCTCTCGGAGCCCATCCACCATTGACAATCGTCACGGCGCCGAGGCTTCGTCCTCCTCGTCCTCGAGATCGATCTCCATCATCGCCTCGCAGGCGGACTCGTAGGTCAGATAGGGCTCCGAATCGGCCAACTGTGCCCGATTGCGAGTCGCCGCCTCCTCGCACGTTTCCCCTGGCTGAAGCTCAATAACCGTCAGTCCGTCGTCGCTTTCCACGATTGCGAACATCGGTCCCCCTCCTTTGCGACAGGTGATGTCTCCCCTCCGCAGAAATTCTAGCCTTCAGCCCCCTCACAGGCCAGACAGCCACGAATCGGCCACTGGGCTTTTTCAGGAACTTGTAACCCGGCCCATTTTCGGCGCATCATTCTAGTTAGGAAAGGAGCTATCGCATGCCGCGAATGCCTAACGCGATGAACCGTTTGCCCGTCATAATTGGCCTTCTCGTCGCCGCTATCGCCGGCTTGGCGTGGGCGGCCAATAGTGACACCTTTGCCAATTTACCCTTTATGAAACAACCACTCGATTTCATATTCGGAGAAAAAAACATGTCCGTCGTTGAGGAGAAGGTTCTGCACGCTAACGAGTCCAACTTCCCCTCCCTCGTGCTTCAATCGCAGGTTCCGGTCCTGGTCGACTTCTACGCCGACTGGTGTGGGCCGTGCCAGCGCATCGCCCCCGTGCTGGAACAATTGGCGGTGGAATTGCCCCACGCGAAAATCGTCAAGGTAAACGTCGATCACAACCCTAACTTGGCATCCAAGTATGGGGTCGACTCGATCCCCAACCTAATCCTTTTCAAGAACGGCAAGGCCGTCGATCAGCTCGTCGGCCTGGCAAGCAAGAGCCAGTTGAAATCGTTGCTGGAAGGGGAGTAATCCTGCACAATAAAGGTAAGCTGCCGTGAACTGCGAGGAAGTGCTCGGTGCACTGAACGAATACGTCGACAGGGAAACGCACTCCGCGCTTTGCCAGGCTATCCGTGAGCATCTGGCCGATTGCGAGTCGTGTCAAGTGGTAGTCGACAACGTTCGTCAGACCATCGAGCTCTTTCTTCGCGGGCGGTCCTCGCCGTTCCCGGCGGGCTTGCACGAAAAGTTGCTGGCCGTGATGCGAGCCCGATGGGCCCAAGAACAGCCGGCCTCCTGAACCGCATTGAGCACCATGGAAGAGAATCCCCAAAAAAGGAACAGCGGCATGAAAGAGTTCTTGATACTCGGTGGCATTTTGGCCGGTTGGATCGCCCTGAACGCATGGATCCTTCCGTGGTTCGGCATCAAGACTTGCATGTCAGGCGGCTGCCGACCTGACTCGTGCAGCAGTTGCGGCCCAGGGCCATGGTCCAGCCCTGCCGATTCAACGGAGACAAAGGATTCAAAATAATCGTTAAGCGCCGGCACGCTGGGGAGCGTTGATAACCGTCACGATAACACTCGTCCCGTCGGCCGAGATGATTTGCAGGAACTCTCTGCCGTGCTGGTCCTGCTGCTGCCAGACTCGCTGCACATCGCGAACGATGTGCGTCACAGGGCCGCTCTCCGGCCCGCCAATCGCCACCTCCACCGAACCGGCCTCGCGTTCCTTTTCCAGGTACACCAGCCCGAGCAGCGGTGAATCCTCGCTCAGCCAATGGGCCCCCCCCGACGCTTCACCACGGATCTCTACGCTCACTTGAGCCTCTTTATGGTCGCGGCTGAACTTGTCAAAAAACAGCTTCCAGCGCTGGCGGTCGATATCCCGGGCGCAGACTCCCATCGCGGCGTCACAGTGCCCCTCCGACTGGCGTTTGATGTCATCTAGCGATGCCATAATTCATTCTCCTTCTTCTTTTTCCAGCGCCACCAACCCGGCTAGTACGGCATTTGCCCGCCGGTGGCACCAAAGACCTCACCGGTGATATACGTCGCTTCAGGCGAGGCCAGCCAAACGTACAACGGCGCGATTTCGGCCGGCTGCGCTGCCCGGCCAAAGGCCGAGCTCTGCCCGAACGATGTGATCCGCTCCGGCGGGAACGAATAGGGAATCAAGGGAGTCCATACCGGCCCCGGCGCCACCGCGTTTACCCGAATTCCCTGTTTGACAACCATCTTCGCCAACGCCTTGCTGAATCCCACGATCGCGCATTTCGTTGACGCATAGGCCAACAACGACTCCTCGGGCCGAAAGGCCTCGATCGACGCCGTGTTAATAACGCAGGAACCAGCTTTCATCTGGGGAACTGCAGCCTTGCACAGGTGGAACATCGCGTAGACATTGGTCCTAAATGTCCGGTCAAACTCCTCGGCGGTGATCTCCTCGATGGACTCGCGCCCCATCTGGAACGCCGCGTTGTTTACCAGAATGTCCAACTGCCCAAACTCTTGGTCGGCCCGGCGCACCAGCGACTGACAGTGGGCCTCGTGCTGGATGTCGCCGGCCACCACCACGGCCTTTCGTCCGGTCGCCTCGACCCAATGGGCCGCCTCACGCGCGTCGTCATCCTCATTCAAATACGAGATCAGGACGTCGGCCCCCTCGCGGGCAAACGCCAGGGCCACGGCCCGCCCGATGCCGCTGTCCCCGCCGGTAATCAACGCCTTCTTGCCCAGCAGCTTGTTGCTTCCTTGGTAGGTCTCTTCCCCATGGTAGGGCCGAGGCTCCATCCGCTTCTCCACCCCAGGAATCGGCTGATGCTGCGCCGGCAACGGCGGCTGCAATTCCTGCCCATGCACGAGCGTATCCATCGTCTCCGTCGCCATGGCAAATCGCTCCTTTCGCACATGCAATGGGGGACATCAAGCACGACGCCCAAAGGGAATGGGCGTGCAAACACCGTGCCGGGCCGTCGACGAACCGCAGGGGCCGACCAGTCGCCGATTGTGGCCGGACGACGGGTCGATCAAGTTCTGAAGGACGAGGTAAAGGATGACTGCCACCGACTAAGCCCAGTGACAAGTAAGCCCAGTCGCAAGGCTGTCCTGACAGCAACCGAAGACGCCGATGCGATGAAAAACGGCGCTACTTGTACCGGCCAAGATCCGGCTTCACGCCCTCCGGCGTGGCATCGCTGTCGATGTCGAACCAGTTCTTGTCGAACTCGATGCGCGCCCCTTGGCGAGCGGCCATGTTCGTGGTCAAAGCGATCACGGCGTCGCCTAGCGCTACCTTGGGATGGCAGTGCGGCAGGTTTTCCGGCCCACGGTTGCGAATGCACCACGCCCAATGCTCCAACTGCTCCCGGTAGCCCCGTTCGGCCGGCAGCGCGCCCAGCGTGCCAATCGCGGCCGACTCGGGATCGCCGTCTTCGTCGATTTGCAGCACGGCCGCATCCTTCTTGCCTTTGACCGGTGCAACTTTCGTCTTGCTGCCCGTCTCGTGCGTCCTGTAGAGCATCACGTCCTTTTCCGTCTCAAGCACCAACGTGCCGCTGGTGCCGAACACGGTTTCGCCATAACCACCGAACCCGTTGCCATTGATCGAGGCGTATTGCACGCCGATCTTCTTCAACTTGCCCACCGGATCCTTCGGGTCGTAGCCCGGAGCGGGGAATTCGAAGAGGCAGTAAACATGGTCTTCGACGTCCCGATCGACCGGGAACAAGGGGCGGTTGCCGGCGGCCGCCACATTCAACGGATATTGCTTCTTCCCCCCATGGGCAGCGGCGATGAAGATGCTGGCAGCGTCGAGCTGATGACTGCCGAGTTCGGCCATCAGCCCAGCTCCGGTTCGATCCCACAATCGCCAACGAATCAACTCCTCGATGGCCGGTCGCTGGTAGAGGACTCTCCCCGAAGCATCCTTCAATTCGGCATCCTGATAGCCGTACTTCTTCGCGTCAACGACCGCGTCTTGAATCTGGGCCTTGGTCTGGTCCACCTGCTTTTCGAGTTCCGCTGCCGACTTGCTGTTGTCCTTCTTGGCCGCTTCGAGCTTCTTCACGAGGTTCAGCAGCTTGGCGTCGAGCTCGTTGGCCTGCGCATCGTCCGGCTTGGCAGCCTTCGGCATCGGCATTTGCCAACTGTCTTTGCCCGGCAGATTGCCGCGGTGCCACTGCGCACGAATGTGGTGCAATTCGCCAAGCAATCCCTTGCGAATCATGTCCGTCGCGTCGTCATACAAAATGTTGTAATGCCGCTGATGCCCGGTGGCCAAAAGCAGGTTCGTCTTGGCGGCCATCCTCGCCATTTCCTTGCACTCGTGGACCGTGTGCCCCATCAGTTTCTCGGTCAACACGTGCAGCCCCGCCTTCATGGCAGCGATGGCGGCCGGGGCATGTAGATGAAGCGGCAGCGCAATCACAACCGCTTCAATACCGTCCGCCTTTGCATTGGCAATCAGTTCCTCGTAGCTCCCATAAACCTTCACATTCTTCCGCGCCTGATCCTCGCTCTTCCAGCCGTAGACCTTCATCAGGCCCGGCCGGGCTTTTCGCGCCGAAGGGCTGGACAGGTCGCCGTTAAACGCTCGCCACACATTGTAGGGACGCACATCGGCAATCGCTCGGACAGTGAGATATTTCGGGTTGATCGCACCGAGCAGCACCGACCCTTCGTCACCCGTGCCAATCACGCCGACGCGAACCGGATCCGAGACCGAACCGTAGCCGTAGTACAACGAGCCAAGCCCTTTGCCTGACGAAACCTCGGACTTGATCGCCTTCTTCAACAGGTCGCGGCGAATGGGCTTGCTGCCAATCGCAGCGTAGAAATTCTCACGGCCGATCGCTTTGTCTTCAGGGCTGAGGAACATGGCTTACTCGTCTTCCACGGCTGGCATAAAACAGGTGTTTCAAACGTCGCTATTCTTCCTCACGAACCGCTACGCGTGCTCGGCGGAAAGCCTTCCGGCGTCTCGTCGCTGTCTATATCAAACCACTCCGGCTTGAACTCGATCCGCTGCCCGCTGCGGGCAGCCATGTTCGTCGTCAAGGCGATGATCGCATCGGCCATGGCGGCTTTGGGTCCGCAACGAGGCTGGTTTCGGGGATCGGGATGGCGAATGCACCACGCCCAATGCTCCAACTCTTCGGTATACCCGCGGCTGACCTTCGCGGCAGAGCCGCCTGTGCTCTTCTTCGCGGTCGGGGCGCCGCTGGCCTGGGTGTCGAGCGTCGGCCCGCCGCCACTGGAAACCTTTACAGAACTGGGAGTCGAGGAGTTCTTCAACAGCGAATAGTCCTGCTCCTTATCGAGAATCAGCGTCCCCTCGGTTCCATAGACAATCTCGCCGTAGCCGCCGAATCCATTGCCATTGATCGACGAGTACTGCACGCCGATCTTCTTCTGCTTGGCATACGGATCCTTGGGATCGTAGCCGGGTGCCGGAAACTCAATCACGCAGTACACGTGATCCTCGATATCTCGATCTGGCGGGAACAACGGCCGATTGCCTGCCGCACATACGTTCAGCGGATGCGGCTTCTCGGCTTCGGGGTTCTCCAACTTGTGCGCGGCGTGAATAAAAATGCCCGCCGCATCGAGTTGGTGACTACCCAACTCAGCCATCAGGCCAGCGCCCGTTCGATCCCACAACCGCCAGCGTATCAATTCTTCAATCGCCGGACCGTTGTAGAGAACCTTGCCCGACGAGTCGTCCGTGACTTTGATGTCTTGATAGCCAAACCGCTTGGCATCAATCATTCCGTCAGCGATCTGCGCCTTGATCTGCTCCATCCGCAGGCGCCACGTGTCAACCGCCGCGCCGCGGGCTGAGTTCAATTCAGCCTTATACTTGTTCAGCTTCTTCTCCAGTTCGTCGGCCAGGCGATCCTCCGGCTTCGCCTCCCTCGGTATCGGCATCTGCCAGCTATCCTTGCCAGGCAGGTTCCCCCGATTCCATTGGGCCTGAATGTAGTGCAGCTTGCCAAGCAATCCGCGCTGAATCGCGTCCACCGCTTGAGCATAGAGAATGTTGTAATGCCGCTGGTGACCGGTCGCCAAGAGCCGCTTGGTCGCCCGGGCCGTGCGGGCCATGTCCTTGCACTCATGGACGCTGTGCGCCATCAACTTCTCGGTCAGCACGTGCAGCCCCTTCTGCATCGCCGCAATCGCGGCCGGCGCGTGCAGGTGCAACGGCAGGGCAATGATCACCCCTTCCAGCCCATCGGCCTTGGCCTGGTCAAGCAGCTCTTGATAACCGTTCTCATACACTCGCACGTGCCGCCGGGCTTCGTCTTCGCTCTGCCAGCCGTACTTCGCCATCAAGCCAGGGCGAGCGGTTAGCGCCGTCTCGCTCGAGTGATCGCCGTGAAACGCCCGCCAGACGTTGTAAGGGCGAATATCGGCGATCGAGCAAACCTGGATGTAGTCGGGATTGATGGCGCCCAATAGGACGCTCCCTTCATCACCAGTGCCGATCACGCCCACGCGAACTGGCGAACCCTCGGCTCTGTCATAGCCGAACTTGAAGGCCGCCAGACCGCCGCCGACCACCAAGCCGGTCGCTACGCTGCCAGCCAGGAAGTCGCGCCGCGAAACGCCGTCTTTGCTTTGGGCCGTACTTTGCAGATTGGGATTCATAGTCTGTATCTCAACGGCTCAAGATTTGGTGTTCGTATCGCACGCGGTTCGACCGCAGAACGGGCAAAACCGCTTCAGCGTACGGCAAAGGAAAAAGTCCAGGCCGCCCCAACGGCCAGCGCAGGTGCCCGCCACGACGAGCAACGCCAGCATCTCAATGAAATCCTTGTTGATCAGCAAGGCATGGCCCACCACCGGCGGATCGTGCGGATAGATCGTCGGAAACGCTGGCTGGGTCATCACCACAAAACACATGAAGGCCGCTCCGCCCAGAGCGGCTAGCGGAGTGCAAAACCCGAGCATCAAGCAAAGCCCGATCGCCAACAAGGAATACGTGACGGCAAAGTTGATCAGTTCCATCTGGTCCCACTTCAACGGATTCCAGCTCGCCGGCGGCCGGCCGAGTTGCTTCTGCTCTGTTGAGAGGAGATCATCGAGCGAATTGAGAAACGCCGTTTCCTGTGCTTCAATGTCCTTCACCCATTTGCCCGACTCCTGCCGCAGCTCCATCATGCGGTCCCAGTGTCGCTGCTTCTGGAACGGCGCGTCCTGGTTACGTTCCTTGTCGTTCCGGAAACGATCCAAGGACGCGAAATGGGCAAGAATCTCCTTGGAATTCTCCTCGAAATACTCCTTCAACTGTTTGCGGAACCGTTCATAGGTCTTGTCCGCGGCCGCCGAAAGCTTGCTTTCCGGATCCACGGGCCCGTAGAAGGCGACAAACTCTCGCCGCATTTCCGCCCATCGGTCGGTAATCGCCGCCGGGCTGGGTTCGCCCTTCCTTACCTCGCCCGCCTCCGCTTTGGCGCTCGGCCCAGTCACCCCCAGCCGTTGCCGGGCGTCAATATCCGGCACCATCGCGTAAAACAGCGGCGCGATCGGGCCCTTGGCCAATGTCAAAAACGGCGCCGCCGTAAAGTTGTTCTTGGGCTTCGTCTTCCACAGGCCCTCATAAAGAAAATGACATCCCAACGCCAACCGCAGCGCCACCAAGGCCACGACGGCCAGCAGGCCAATTTCAAAGCGGTGTCTGCTCAGGGGAATTCTCCTTATGCTTCCGAAGCCTACGACGCGACTCGTCGCCGGCTCTCTGGCGGTTTCGATCTCGCGATGACCCCTTCGTTGGACACCCGAGATCGCAAAAGGGAGGGACACTACTATTCTGTCGCTAAAAATCGATTATAAATCAGGTCGTATTGCTCAGCCAGTAGGAGCCACCGAGAGAACCACCGGGCGGGCATATTTGGAAGCGCCGCTTGGCCCTCGCCAGGAGGGAGAGATTGTACGCAGTCTGGGATAAGATACGGCCATGACACAACGCGTCGTCCTTTGTTACCCGGTAGAATCCCGGCATCTCGAACAGATTGCCCAGGCCCTGCCCGACGGCGTAATCGTGGACGCCGGCCAGGACCGAATCGCCGAGGAGCTTTTTCACGCCGACATCTTCTGCGGACACGCCAAGGTCCCCGTCGACTGGGACGGCGTGGTCCGCCAAGGACGTCTGCGATGGATCCAGTCTTCGGCCGCCGGCATGGACCATTGCCTCGTCCCATCGGTCGTGAATTCCGACGTCACGATTACCAGTGCCTCGGGCGTATTGGCCGATCAAGTCGCTGAGCACACAATCGCCCTGCTCACAGGCTGGTGCCGGAGTCTGCCGACATTCTTTCGCGCACAACAAAAAAAGGAGTTTGTCCGCCGGCCGACGCGGGATCTTACCCGCAGTACGGTAGGCATTGTCGGCCTTGGTGGTGTTGGCCGTCGACTCGCACAGTTGCTGCAACCTTTCGAGGTGCGCATCCTTGCCACGGACCTGTTTCCCGTCGACAAGCCGGCCGGCGTCGAAGCCCTTTGGCCGGCGGACTGCCTGGATGAACTGCTGCAAATCGCCGATTTCGTAGTGCTTTGCCTGCCATTAAACGCTGCGACGCGCAGAATCATCGACGCCTCCAAACTCGCCAAGATGAAAGCGGGAGCCTTGCTCGCGAACGTCGCCCGCGGTCCCCTCGTGGTTACCCGCGATCTAGTTGCCGCACTAAAGGATGGACCACTCGCCGGGGCCGTGATGGACGTGACTGACCCCGAGCCGCTGCCGACGGAGAGCCCCCTGTGGGAGATGCCGAACGTGATCATTACCCCACACGTCGGCGGCCAAAGCTCCTGGCGGGCCGACAACATGACCCGGCTGTTTTGCCAGAATCTGCGTCGCTGGCAAGCCGGGCAGCCGCTGATCAATTTTTTGTCCGATAAGCGGCTCGGCTTCCCCATTCGAGGCGGCGGCTGGCCGCTCTGGGGCGAAGTTGACAATTAATCGCCGGAGGGCCGCTACGGCTCGCAACCCCAACCGATCCATCTAGGCGCGCGCCCAACCGAAACGCTAAGATAACCGCGGTAAGATGGCGGACTTTTTCGGCCGCCGTTCGACTTCCGGAGCGACCGCCCTTTGAGTACTGAAGAACGGCCATCGTTGTCCACCACCACGTTTCTCGAGGGCAGCGCTACCCGCACGTGGGGTGGTCACCCCGCCGCCCGTTGCTCTGACGAATTGCTCGGCCGCTACCAGCACATTCTCGAAGAGCAACGCCTTAGCTGGACCGACCATCACCGATTGATACGCCTCCTCGGCTCGGGCGGCCAGGGCGTTGTTTACCTCACCGAGCGGCGCGGCACCGACAGTTTCACCTTGCCGGTGGCACTCAAAATCTTCTCCCCCGAGCGCTACGAAAACGAGCGTTCCTACGACGAGGCCATGCAGCGAATGGCCGAAGTCGCCGGACGGGTAGCCCAAATCCAGCAAGACAACCTACTGGACGTCCACAATTGGGTCGATCGCAGCCGGATTCGCATGATGGAAATGGAATGGGTCGACGGCTACGATCTTTCCCGGCTCTTGACCCGTGGGATGCTCGATCACTTGCAGGCCCACGTACACCCGCGCCGCTGGCAATACATCAACCAAGTCGTTACCACCGCCGGCCCGTTGCAGCCCCGCCTGAAGCCCGGAGTTGCCATGGCGATTGTCCGCGATTGCTTGGCCGGATTGGCGGCCCTACACCGCGAAGGCATCGTACACGGCGACTTGAAGCCCTCGAACATCATGCTCAAGCGGACCGGCAACGCCAAGATTGTCGATCTTGGCTCGGCCTTCGACTTTGAGCAGGCCCAGACGCGCCGCACCTGCACCCCCGCCTACGCAGCCCCCGAAGTGCTCGACGGCGGCGAAAGCTCGCCCCGCAGCGACTTGGCCAGCCTCGGCTATGTGCTCATCGAAATGCTCGCCGGCGTGCCGCCCTTCGCCGGTTTGTCAAACTTCCGCGACCTGCTGGAAGCCAAGCGGTTCCTGGCCCAACGGCTGCCGCACATCCTGCCCAGCGAAGTCACCTGCAACGAGTTATTGATGAACTTCTGCCGCGGCCTGATCGCGCCCGATCCGATGCGGCGGTTTCCCAGCGCCGAAGCCGCCGAACTCGTCAAAGAGGGCGCCGCCGCCTTCCATCGCCAACTCATCAAGGGCGACTTGGCCAGCGAATACGATAATGAAATTCGGCTTTGGATCGAGGAACTCCAAGAACTGGATTAACCGAAACTTCTCTCAAAACAGGGCCAAGATGATGGAAATATGGCCGCTAGGCGTGTTTGCCAGTATTGATGCCGGCCTGGGCGTGCGGTTGGAAGTCGCCCATGAGCTCGGCGTTCGCACCGTCCAGCTTCACGCGCCCCATCGCGCAAGTCGCACCCGACAGAACGCGGAAGCGTTCCTGGCCAGACTCGCAGACCTTGGTGTGCGGATCACCGTGGTCTTCGGCGGCTTTGAAGGCGAGAGCTACGCAGATATCCCCACCGTAGCTCGCACGGTCGGCTTGGTGCCGCCGGAAACCCGTGCCGAGCGGCTCGTCGAAATGAAGGAGATTTCCGATTTCGCCCGCCTCCTCGGCGTGCCGGCGGTCGGCCTGCATGTCGGCTTCGTACCCCACGATACCTGCGATCCGCGATACGCCGAAGTCTTGGCAGTCGTACGCGAACTGTGTGACCACTGTCGGGCGCATGGACAGAATTTGCACTTAGAAACTGGCCAGGAGCCAGCCGACATCCTCGTTCGCTTCCTTCAGGACGTCGACCGCGAAAACTTGTTCGTCAATTTTGACCCCGCCAACATGATCCTCTACGGTTGCGGGGAACCAATCGACGCTTTGCGCAAGGTTGGACCATTCGTTCGTAGTGTTCACTGCAAAGATGCTACTTGGGCCGCACAACCCGGCAAAGAATGGGGTCGCGAAGTCCCACTAGGACAAGGTGACGTCGGCATGGAGACCTTCCTCTGCACCCTCCTGGAAATTGGCTACACCGGACCGTTGACCATCGAGCGCGAGACGGCGCCCGATCCGGCCCAGCAGAAAGAAGAAATCGGCTACGGCATCCACGTGCTGAATGAGCTCAAGGCCAAACTTCTTTAGCACTCCATAGATCCTGGTCCAATTACTGCCCGTCCCACGAGGCCAGTCAGCACTCGAAGTCCTTAACCCGCGAATTCGCGATCCATTCATGCCAAAACTCACGCTCGATGTCAACCATAATCTAGGCCTGGAAGAAGCGACCCGACGGTTGAAAGAGAAGTTCTCCGCCGCCTTGGCAGAGCACCGCGGCGCGGTAAGCAATTTCCGCGAAGAGTGGATCGACCACACCTTCAATTTCGCCTTTAGCGTGATGGGGATGGCCGTTAGCGGCGCGGTGGCCGTCGAGCCTTGCCAAGTCAGATTGAATGCCCAGATCCCGCTCGCCGCCTCACTCTTTCGTGGGACGATTGAGCAGCGGCTCCGGGAAGAGGTCGCAAGCATTCTTCGCTAGCCGTCGCTTGGCCCGGGCATCCTTCTCCCCGTCTCGGCTTGTCTGCGGCTGTCGAACCGACCAGTCAAACGCGTCTTGCGCGCCGGTACAGCCCCGCCGCCACCCCAACCCACCCTTCCAGCCACGCCTTCCCATTCATCCAAGACACGGCCACCGGTACACTTTCTTCAAGCAGCAAAGCTTCTTCAGACGAAACTACTGGAAGAAGCGGAATGGTGCGCTTCTCCTACGTACTATCAGTAACGCGCACGGCGTGGTAAATCGGACAACGATTCGTGCCGGGAGGCCGATGTGGCAAATAACGGGCGAGAAAGGTTGACCCATGGATTGCCCACCGCCGCCGTCAATTGGGTGGCGGACTTTGGGGCCGTGCTGATCGATTGGACGCGCGGCCTGGGCAACATCGCCGTGTTTTCGCTGCAGACCTTCCGCTGGATGTTCACGCGCCTGCCACGCCGCGAAACCTGGCTGCCTAGTTTCTACCAAATCGGCGTGCTCAGCCTGCCGGTGGTCGCGCTGACGGGCACCTTCATCGGAATGGTGCTGGTCGTACAGAGCTACGTGCAGTTCCGCAACCTGCACCTGGAAGGCAAGCTGGGGGCCGTCATCAATATGTCCCTGGTCCGGGAACTCGGCCCCGTTTTGGCCGCTACGATGCTCGCCGGTCGAGTGGGTAGCGCCATGGCCGCCGAACTGGGAACGATGCGGGTGACCGAGCAGATCGATGCCCTCATTACCATGGGCGCGAATCCCATCCATTACCTGGTCGTTCCCCGATTTCTCGGCTGCCTGATGCTGATTCCCGCCCTCACGATTATGGCCGACTTCATGGGCGTGGTCGGCGCCTCCTTCTACGCCGTGTTCCTCCTGGGAATCGATGCCTACCATTATTTTGAAAACTCGCAACGCTTCGTCAGCAACTTCGATCTGTTCGTGGGCGTGTTCAAGAGCTTGTACTTCGGCGCCGCCATCGCCCTGATCGCCTGCTATCGCGGTTTCAACTGTGAACCTGGCGCGGAAGGCGTTGGACGTGCAGCCACTGCCGCCTTCGTCTATTCATTCGTCGTCATCCTGCTGCTCGACCTGTTGCTGGGCATCGCCTTGGACGGATTGTACTTCACCATCTGGCCCGAGGCCCCCAAGTTGTTCTGATGGTTACCCCTGCCGACAGCTTCGATGGTTCCTTGATCCGACTGGACTCGGTGGAAGTCCAGTTTGGACCACAACTCGTCTTGCGCAATATCAACCTCGCCGTGCCGCGTGGCCAAACCCTGGCGATCATCGGCGAAAGCGGCTGCGGCAAGACCGTCCTCCTGAAGACCGTCATCGGTCTGCTCCGCCCCACCAGCGGCAAAGTGTACTTCGACGGCCGCGACCTGGCGATGCTCGGGGATCGCGAACTAACACATCAGCGGACCCGTTTCGGTTTCCTTTTTCAGCAGGCCGCGCTGTTCGACAGCATGACGATCGCCCAGAACATCGGCTTCCCCCTCCGCCAGCACACGAACAAGAGCTTCGACGAAATTCGCCAGAACGTTCTCGCGCGGTTGGCCGAGGTCGGCTTGCCTGAGAACATCCTCTCAAAAAAACCGGCCGAACTGTCGGGCGGCATGCGAAAACGCGTCGGTCTGGCGCGCGCTATGGCCCTCGAACCAGAGGTCCTGCTCTACGACGAGCCGACCACTGGACTCGATCCAATCATGAGCGATGTCATCAACGAATTAATCCTCGCAACCCGCGAGCACCACGCGGTGACGAGCATCGTCGTCACCCACGACATGCGGACCGCTACCAAAGTGGCAGACCGCGTCGTCATGCTCTACCCGATCACGCGGTTAAAACCGGGCGAAACGCAAGTCCTCTACGATGGGCCGCCACAGGCCATCGAGGCCGCGTCCGACGGTCGGGTGGCACAATTTGTGCGTGGAGAAGCCCGCGAGCGACTGATGGAGATGCGGCAGCAAAACGGAGGCTGAATCGTGGACGAAAGAGTGATGCAGTTTCGCGTCGGCGTCATGGTGCTCGGCGCCTTGATCGTCACGGCCACGCTGTTAGTCATGTTCGGGCGCTTGCCGGCGATGCTTGGCAAGACCTACACAATCCAGGTTCACTTTAACTACGCCGGCGGCGTGGCCAATTATACCCCCGTGCGGAAAAGTGGCATCTTGATCGGCCGTGTCAGCAATGTGCAACTGACCGAAAAGGACACCGGCGTGCTGGTAACCGCCGAAATCCAAGGCGATAAGACGATCTATCGCAACGAAGAGTGCTACATCAGCCGCGATTTGCTGGGCGACACAGCGTTGGCCTTTGTCGCCAATCCGCGCAAACAAGGCGCCGGCCAACCGGTAGATCCGAATGCCGTCATCGAGGGCCGGGTCTCCGATGATCCCACCGGTTTGAAGACCGCACTCGAAGCTCCGATCAATACCGTCGTGCAGACCGGTCAGGCTTTGACCGAGGCCAGCAACGAGTTGAAGTTGGCCGCCAGAAAGGTTAGCGAACTACTCGATTCCGAGCAGCGTCAGCTCCATGACGTACTGGAAAACGCTGCCGGCTCGCTCAAAGCCCTCCGGACGGTCATCGGCGATCCCGAAACGCAGCAGCGACTGGCCGAAGCAGTGAAAAAGATGCCCGACACGCTCGATAGCATGAATGAGACCTTCCGCACGACCAACGAAAGCTTGCGGGCGTTCACCACTCGAACCGGCCCCGAGCAGAAAACGGCCGTCGAGCGTATGGTGGGAACCATTGAAATCACCGAGCGGGCCCTGCGCCGGTTCACCGAAGCCGCGGAACCGGGGAAACGGCCCCCCGCCGAGCAAATCGCCCTCGCGATGGAAAACATTGGAGAGATCACCACTCTCATGCGCACCATTATGGGCCGCATCGAACAAGGCGAAGGCTCGCTGGGTGCCCTGCTGAATGACCGGCAACTCTACGATCGCTTGAATCGAGCTGCCCGGAACGTCGAACAGGTCAGTCGCGACCTCAAACCGATCGTCGATGACGCCCGGGTCTTCTCCGACAAGGTGTCGCGGCACCCCGGTGTGATTATCCGCGACGCCATCAAGCCCGGGGCGGGCATCAAGTAACTTTCGGGGGAAAGCCGACAAACGAAATGGGGAAGAGGCCGGCGGCCAGTCTGATATAATATCTGGCATGACTCGCTGCTATTTCGTCTCCGACCTGCACTTGTTCGCCAACCGCTCGAACGCCCACCGATACCTCGAAGAAATCGCGCAGGCCGCGTCCCACGCCGGCGTCTTCGTCCTCGGCGGCGACATCTTCGACTTTCGCTGGTCCCTGCTTCCCTTGCAGCGGGCCGTGCAGCGGGCCACCGATTGGCTCGAGGAACTGGCCCAATCCTGCCCCAAGTGCCACTTCCATCTCGTCCTTGGCAACCACGATTATCACCAGGGCTTAATCGATCGACTGATCAAAATGGAAAGCCAAGTGCATAATCTCGCCTGGCACCGGTACTATATCCGCCTCGGGAGCAGCGTGTTCCTGCACGGCGACGTGGCCGACAAAGAAATGGACGCCCAGATGCTCGCCGAGGCCCGCGATGAGTGGCTCGACAGCCGCCGCCGTGGCCCCTTCCTGAGTGCCCTGTACGACGTCGTCGTGCTCACACGATTGCACAAGCCGATGCCGCACCTGATCTTCTCGAAGCGGATCGTGGTGCGGCGAATCTTGAAGTACCTGGAAAGCATCGACCAGGGACCGCGGAACGGCGTCCGCGACGTCTACTTCGGCCACACCCACCGCAAGCTCTCGAACTATCACTACCGCGGTCTGACCTTTCACAACTGTGGCGCACCGATCAAGGGCGTCAAATTCCGCATCCTCGAAGCGCGGCTGGGATTGTAGTCGGCCCGGTTGGCCTCCCCGACTACAGCAGCGGGCTAAAGAGCTTGGCAAGATTCATCTTCAGTCGGTTGGCCAGCGAGTTGCCCGGCCACTCTTCCGGCATCGCTTGTCGGGATTGACTCAGATAGCACTGCTGCAGGTCGCGCAAGGCCTGGACCGCCTCGCTCGAATGAACGAACAGGTTCAACTCGAAATTCAAGTCGTAGGAGCGGATGTCGTAGTTCGCCGAACCAAACATCGCCAGTTCGTCGTCAATCGTGAGAGTCTTGGAGTGCAGAATGCCCTTCTGATAATGAAACACTCGCACCCCGTAACGCATCAGATAGCCGCAGTAAAAGGCGCCGGCCGCACTGACCAAGGGATGATCGCTGCGTTTCGGCATGACAAGGTCCACCTGCACCCCCCGCAATGCGGCGAGCCGCAACGCCAGCAACATCGCATCGTTGGGAATGAAGTACGGCGTCGTGATGACGATCTGCCGTCGTGCCAGGAAGATCGCGCGAACCACCAAGTCCTGAAACAGCTCCGTGGGCCGATCGGGGCCCGTCGGAATCACCCGCACCGCGATCGGCCCATTCGCCGAGCAACGCGGAAACAGCACCGGGTCCTCCAGGAGTTCCCCCGTCTCATAGAACCAGTCCTCAAGAAAAACACCCTGCAATTGTCGCACAACCGGGCCGGTAATCCGCGCCATCATGTCGTGCCAAGCCCCAATTCCTTTGAGTCCATAGGTCGGCTCAACAATGTTTTGCGAGCCGGTGTAGGCGATCAACCCGTCGATCACCGCCAGTTTACGATGATTGCGGATGTCCAGTCGTGAAAAAGGGATCCGCCACAACTGGGCAGGAAGAGCCGCCACGAACTGCACCCCTTGCTGCCGCAGCGACGGCGCCAAGCGACGGAAAAGGCGACGCGATCCCACCGCGTCGGCCAGCACGCGACAAACCACACCCCGTCGCGCTGCCCGCACCAACGCCTTGGTGACCCGCTGCCCCACCGAATCATCGCGGAAAATATAGAACAACAGGTGTACGTGATTCCTTGCCGCATCGATATCGGCCACCAGCCGATCAATCACCACCTCGGCGTCCGTCATCCAGGCAATTGCATTGCCGGCCACAACCGGCAGATCGCTCGTATGTTCGGAAAGGTTAATTAGCGCGCTATAGTCGTCGACCGGATCGACGACATGGTTTGGATCAATACGCCCATGCTCGGAACTCTCCAGCAGCGGCTTGCGCATTTGGCGCCCAGCCAGCCGACGACGTCCGAAACGGTTTTCGCCAATCAGCAAATAAAGCCCCAGACCAATCCACGGCTCAAAGAAGACGATGGCCAGCCAAGCCAAACAGGCCGCCGGTTTCTCCTTGCGCAACACGATCACCGGTAACATCGTCAACCGGATGATCCATTCACTGGCCGCCAGTACGCTCCAGAACAGGACGCTCATACCGCGATTCTACGCCACAGCGGTGGGGGTCGCAAAGCCCGGCCGAGCGAACGTAGGAATTGTGCCGGAGAAACAGCTTGCTCCGTCGAAGAAACCGGCACGATCACTTGGCCTTGCCGGTCTTTTGTTCGGCCGGCTTGTCGCTCTTGATCGGAGGCGACGGCCCGACGATCTCTTTCGGTGGCTCTGGAGCATCGATCTGAATCTCCAGCGGCAACCCAAAATCGTCCACCCGGCGATTACTCACCACGGCTCGCCCTGTCCATGGCAATTCGCGATCGGACGCCCGGCCTGCCGGCGAGACATTCACGGCCTCCGATGCACCGCAACCGGCCAGCAGTATGGCAAGAACTGGCGACCAAAGTAAGGGAGTTTTCATGCCGAATTATTGCCAACCGAGATCGCCCCGGAAAGCCCCCGTCAAGCCCTCGAAAGGATTGAACCCGGCAAGAATTACCCTGAAAAACCTTACGCCCCTGCGGTCTTTCCGCCCTGCGAACGCACCATGAGCACGACGGCGGCCATCCACCAAACTGCAATACCTAAACCGAGCAGGCCGATCCGCCCAGCAGAAGAAAGCAGCACGTAGTGCATGAGCAAAAGCAGCGGCGGCAGGGCGGCCAACGTCAGCCCCACCCGAGGCCGGCCGGAGCGGAGAAACCATAGCGGTGCAAACAACACCGCCGGCGCCACCAAGAGAAAATAATGCCCCCGCGCAACCGGGGATACAATCAGCATCGCAACGCACGCCAGCGAATACCCAACCGCCAAATCCAGTTTCGTTCCACCATCCCTCATCAGGCGAACGCCGAATGCCAGCAAGGTCAGAAGCAGCAAAGCGCGCACGAGAAACAGCATCCGCTCGGCCGCCTCGCTGTCCATGGCCATCCTCGGGGCCCCAAACTCTTCCACAAGTTGGTCACTCGGTCCGCCTAGCCAACTGTAAGCGGCGAAGTTCCCCAGTCGATACGCCGCGTTATTGAGGCTCTGATTGCGCACCGAGCGAGAATTCCCCGACTTCGGATCCATCCCGCCATCATCGGCCTTCGTAAGCATGAACTCCGACCAAGTTCTCAGATGCCGACAATTGGCCTCCCAGCCGATCAAAGCAGCAGGCACAACAAAGAAGAAAAGGGCCAGGCCGGCAAACACGCCCAACGTTTGGACACCAAACCGCCCCCTCGGCACCCATGGCTTCCATGACCTCGTCGTCGACAGTACCAGTTGAAGAAACAGCAAGAATGCGACCGGCAGCGCCGGCACAATCTTCAAGACGATCGGCGCAGCAAGAATTAGGCCGCCCAAGAACCAGCCCACTCTCGTTCGTCCTGCCAACGTTACCCGTAGACCAAGCAAGAGTAGGTACGCCTTCACAACGCCAACCTGTCCGCGCTGCAGGCAATTGAGGGTCGGCAATAGGGCAACGATAATCGTGGCAGCGGTCAGCCAATAGGCCCAACGCGACCAAGCCGCGGCAACCTGGTCTTCCTCCTCGCATACTAGATGCATCAGTCGCCGAAGTTCCAGACAACACCCCCAGCAGAAAAGCAGACTGATGAAAAACCACACCAGCACCTGATTCTGCGGCGCCAATACGTGAAGCGGGGCCAACAGCATCGCGAACAGAGGCGGATACAGATAAGTCCACCCCCTCGCGTTCGCTACTTCGTAGGGCGCTCTACCGTCGAAAAACGCCGCCCCCGCCTCGGTATAGACGGTTAAGTCGGTGCGATGCTCCCACGGGCGCTCCGGGCACAAATACCCCCGGCGTCGAACATCGACGATCCCCCAAACAGTCATTGCGCCCAGCAGAATCAATAGCCATCGCTTCGAACTGCCGCTAAATATCCAGTACGATGGTTGCAGGAGGAGCCTAAACACCAGTCAGCCTGCCTTCGCCAATCTCTTCAATGTAGGGGGCGCGGCTTAGATTCTAGCGGAACGGCGATCCCACTCCAATTGCGATTGCGACGAAAAACCGCTTTCCCCTTCCCCCATTCCCCGCAGACTGCTATATCTTGCTTTGTCTGCCCTAGTTCAACTGCCAAGCAGCTTACGACTCTGCATACGACAGAAAGAAAAAGAGCATTAGCATGTCGACACGTGAGCGTTGGATCGTCTATCCGCTTCTTTTCCTAACCCTCGGTATCGCCCTGCGCGACAAGATTCTGCCGCCAGCGCGGTTGGGCGGCCCTCGAACGCGAATCGAGGCGAGTGAAATACTGGTTCGCCAAATTCACTGCCTGGAAATGGATGGGGGGCAAATTGTCTGCGCGGCACTGGTCGTACCTGGACCACAAGGACGACCCGTCGTTGCTGTCGGCAATGGCACCGGCCGGGGAGTGGTGGAGACCTACACCGCTAGCGGTGCCCCGTTGGTTCGCCTCGATGCTAGTGAGGCGGGCGGCGTCCTCAAGACGTTCGGATATGTGGGCAAGGACATCCGCGAACTGCTTGTCGGCCATGCAGGTCGCGACTTCGGGCTTTTTGCCAACCTGCCTGCCTTAAACCAGCGTTTGCGGGCAGTGCTCTCCTGGCAAGGCTGGAGCCCCTCCCTCTCGGCGCCAAAACCCGGCACCCTTGGCGATGCCGCGAGGGATCGGAAGCCAGAAAAAATTGCCCCGCCGACCGAGCCAACCCAGCTTCCGAAGGGAGAACAAAGTAATGGCTCAGCAGCCGGGACAGGCGCGAAAGCGACTCCCGCCGACACCGCTCAGAAGAAGGGAAACAAGTAAAACCGTTTCCAATCTCAGTACGTAGACCTATAGGAAGGATGAGATAGCCATGTTTTTTGACCCGATGTATTTTCTGTTCATTGCTCCGGCCGTGCTACTCGGGCTCTGGGCACAGTTCCGAATCCACTCGTCGTATGCGCAGGCTCAGCAAATGCCAGCTCCCCTTAGCGGAGCCGCTGCCGCCCGGCATATCCTGGACTCCGCCGGACTTACCGACGTGGGAATCGAAGAGATACCAGGCCAACTCAGCGATCACTATGATCCACGTGAGAAGGTGCTGCGACTGAGTTCCGATGTCTATCGAAGCCGCAGCTTGGCGGCCGTCGGCATCGCTGCGCACGAGTCGGGACATGCCTTGCAGGACGCTCAGGCATATGCTCCGCTGGTGGTTCGCAACGCCGCGGTCCCCGTGGCCGGCTTCGGCAGCAACATCGGCGTGCTGCTGATTATCCTCGGCGCGGTTTTCAATATGAACCCGATGCTGATTTGGATCGGTATCGCTCTGTTTGCCACCGTGGTCGTCTTCCAACTCGTGAATTTACCGGTCGAGTTTAACGCCAGTGCCCGGGCAAAGGCCCAACTCGTCAGCCTCGGCGTCATTAATCGCGAAGAGTTGGTTTACGTCAACAAGGTGCTCTCGGCGGCCGCGCTGACTTACGTGGCGGCCACGTTGCAAGCGGTTCTGACCCTGCTCTACTACATGATGCGGTTCACCGGCGGCGATCGGCGAGAGTAGAGTCCGCCGCGCTCGACATCGCCATTTTGCCTTCCGAACCACTGCTTAGTCCCCTGGCATGCTGCCTGGGTGCCATGCCTCACGCTTGCCGTGGGCATGTTTCTCCCGGGAAACCACCGCATGGCCACGCGGCCGTGGCCATGGCACCCGCTGCGCGTTAATTGGATGTGCTCTAGTCCCATGGCATGCTGCTGGTTCGTGTGAAGCGGAGCAATCCCGCCTCAAGAAATAGCACGGGCGTCATAGGCAGATTCCTTCTGCCCATGACGCCCTCGTCGCGCGACGGGATCTGCGGCTAGCAAAGGGGACGTCTGCCGACCGCAGGTTCGACACATCCTTGCCACGATGGCCACGGCGTCCGACGCCATGGTCGCCACACCGAGGTGCGGCGGTTTATTCACCTACAGATTGGTAATGCAACAAGGGCGCGGGCACCGACCGAAGGTTGGTCGCGGGAGCCCGATTTCGCAGTGGAATCGTGAGCCGGCCATTGCATTGCTTTGCTGAATACCAAATAGTCTCAATGGCACGAACAGCCTGCCTCGCAAGGCGAGGCAGCGCTCGATGCGTTACTACTTCACTTCCTCGAGATTGACTGGCCGGCGTTCTTCCGCCGAGAGGAGAGCGGCTTCCAAGACGCGCTGGGTCTGGTAGGCGTCTTCGAAGTCAGGAATCGGCACCGTCGGCTGTTCGCCGGCGAGGACTCGAAGGATGTCATAAGCCTGGTTGGTAAAGCCGTGTTCGTAACCGATGATGTGCGCGTCCGGCCACCAGTTGGCCACGTAGGGATGATCGCCGCCGTGAGTGCACATAATCGTGCTCCAGCCCTGTTGCGCGCGGGGCAACGTGGCGTCGTACCATTGCAGTTCGTTCATCCGCTCGAAATCGAACTTCAAAGCGCCCTTCGTGCCGTTAATTTCGAAGCCGTTGCGGTTCTGGTTGCCGGTGGCTTGGCGAGCGGCTTCAAAACTGGCCACAGCGCCCCCCGAGAAGCGTGCCAGGAACAGTACCGTGTCATCCACGGTTACCTTGCCCTTGGCGACCGAACCCTCCCGACCAGCGGCAATCCCCCCTGCGGCCACGCCGGATGGGATCGTTCGCTCCTTGACAAACGTCTCGGCAATCGCCCCGACCACTTCGGTGATCTCTTGCCCGGTGACAAAGCGGGTCATGTCGACGATGTGAGCGTTCAAGTCGCCGTGCGCCCCCGAACCGGAAAGCTTCTTGTCAAAGCGCCACAGCAACGGCACTGCGTCGGTCGCCCAATCCTGCAGATAGCTGGCACGGACGTGACGAATTTCGCCAAGCTTGCCAGCCTTCACCATTTGATGAGCCAACGCCACTGCCGGGCAGCGACGATAGTTGAACCATACGAACGTCTTCACATTCGCTTTCTTGGCCGCCTCGACCATCTCGCGTGCGTCGGCCAACGTGCCCGCAACCGGCTTCTCGCAGGCGACCGGCTTGCCGGCCTCAATCGCGGCGCGAGCGACCGGGGCGTGCATATAGTTCGGCGTCACCACGTCCACCAGCCCGATTTCGGGCGAGCGGACCAGTTGCTGCCAATCGGTCGAGGCATTTTTCCAACCCCAGTTGTCGGCAAATACGCATGGATTCTCTTCGGGTTGACCAAAGACGCTATGCATGACCGGCGACAGCGGAGACTTGAAAAACTTGGCCACTTGCCCCCAGGCGTTGGAGTGCGTACGCCCCATAAACCCTTGTCCGATTAGCGCCACATTGATCACGGCCATCAGAAGCTCCTGCAAGCGAGACCTCGGTACGGGATGAATCAAAGTGGTTATAGAAGGATTCAAATGTTCTGACAAGAGGCCAACCTCGCCAAAAATCCGGGCCGTCGTTGGGCGGCCGAAAAACCTCGCTTCCGACCCGATTTTTCCCACGCCGGAAACCGCCACTTCGCCCATCCGTTTCGGCAAATCCCGCTCACGCCGTCTGGCAATCGGCAACGAATCCGAGTACGATCTGTTTCCTGGCAGACGCGTGGTTTCGTCCGCCCGCCCCTGCGGGTCGGCTGAAAGGAATCGTTGGACCACCATTCCATAGGAGAGGATCATGGTTCGCGGCACTCACTCCCGATGGCTGATCGTGTTGGCTATTGGCATGTTGGGCGGCATGGTCTTGAGCGGTCTCTGGCCGCAATCCCCGCTGTACGCCGTCGCCACCGACCGAATCGAGTCCTTCGCGATGGCCACAGGCTATGTCGAACCCGACATCGAAGCCGTCTATTTTCTCGATTTCTTGACCGGCGACTTGAGCGCGGTCGTGCTCGGCAAGCAACGCGGAACATGGAGCGGTTTTTTCTACACCAACGTCTCCGCCGATCTGGGCATCGACCAGCAGAAGAACCCAAAGTATATGATGGTCACCGGCACCGCCTATCTCCGCCGCGCCGGCGGCTCGCGGCAACAGCCCAGCAATGCGATGTGCTACGTGGCCGAAGTCACCACAGGCAAGGTTGCCGCCTATGCGATTCCCTGGGCAAGTTCCATGTATTCCGCCGGTCAACCGCAAAAAGGTCAACTCGTTCCCATGGGCGTCACCCAATTTCGAGCGCCGATGGGCGGTGGACCGGGGACTGGGATGGGCATCCCTCCCGCTGGCCCAGCCCTGAAAGGCCGCGGCGAGTAACATTTTTGAATCCAGCCCTAACTCTCCTGCCATCACCCTATGCAAGTGATCCTCAACGGCGAGCCTCGCGATGTTCCCCACGGCCAGACCGTTGCCGCCCTACTGGAGCAACTTGGCCTTGGGCAGAAACCGGTCGCCGTTGAAGTCAATCTGCAACTTGTGCCCAAGCAGCACCACGTCGCGCATGTTCTAACAGAAGGCGACCGCCTGGAGATTGTCACCTTAGTCGGCGGAGGCTAGAAACACGCGAATCGCTTTCTCGCGCCGCTCTTGCTGACCCTCCGGCTGAAAATAATCCGTCTATTGACTTCTAGAATTTCGAAGGCCGGAGGCCAGCAAACAGGAACTTTTGGCCCAGAACGCTCGACGCTATTTGCCTGAGTCTCAATAGATGAAAGAAAATCCATGACTCAAACCACCAGTACCCTCGCCGCCGATCCACTACGGATTGGCTCTCACATTTTCTCCAGCCGCTTGGTAGTCGGCACGGGCAAGTACGCCAGCTTAGAGTGCATGGCCGAGGCCCTTGACGTGTCCGGCGCAGAGTGCATCACCGTTGCCGTGCGGCGCGAGCGACTGATCGATGCCCAAGGCAAGAATCTGCTCGATTTCATTGATACCAAGCGGTACACCATCCTGCCGAACACGGCCGGTTGCTTCAACGCTGAGGACGCCATCCGCGTCGCCCGCCTCGGACGGGAAATCCTTTCGCAAATGGGGAACCCCGGCGCGGACTGGGTCAAGCTCGAGGTGCTCGGCGACACCCGCACCTTGCTGCCCGATCCTGTCGCCACGTTACAGGCGACCGAAAAACTGGTCGGCGAAGGTTTTCAAGTCCTCGTCTACACCAGTGACGACGCAGTCGTCGCCAAGCGGTTGAAAGAAGCGGGCGCAGCGAGTGTGATGCCCGCTGGCAGCCCGATCGGTTCCGGTCAGGGGTTGCTGAATCCCAACGCCATTCGCATTTGCTTGGAATACCTGAAGGAGAACGATCCCGAGTATCCGGTGATCGTCGACGCCGGCGTAGGCACCGCCAGCGACGTCACCATGGCTATGGAGTTGGGCGTCGACGGCGTGCTGCTGAACACCGGGATTGCCCATGCAAAGAAGCCGATCGCCATGGCCCGGGCAATGAAACTGGCCTGCGAATCCGGCCGCTTGGCCTATCTCGCCGGCCGAATCCCCAAGAAGCTCTATGCCACCGCCAGCAGTCCCACGGAAGGCGTCATTTCCCTGCGGCCGTACTGAACCCAGTGATGAGCGGCCACAAGCGTATCCCTGGCCAAAGCAGTCTTCGCTTGTGGTTAGAAGTCCCGCTTTTTTGAGGTTCAGCAAAGGAATGTCGGGAGGCCGGTAAAAAGGAGCTTTTGGCTTAGAACGCCCGACGTTATACCTGAGTATCAATAGCCGTCGCCGGTTCGGCGGCAGTTGCCTGAAAGAGCCATCGGCCGCAATCGGGACATAGCGCCGCAATCGCTTCCCACAACCCTATCCCACCCATTATTGACGGGATCCGAACGGCTCGGTATAGTGCGTACTGTCCGGACGTCTGAGGAAAAGGATCAGTACGATGCCTGTTTTTGCCCCGCAGATGCGGGAGAAGCTTGCGGAAAGCGCTTTTTCACTCTTCGCTCAAAAAGGGATTCGTAGCGTCAATCTCGACGAGGTCGCCGCGCGAGCCGGCGTGACCAAAGGGAGCCTCTACTGGCATTACCAGTCCAAGAAAGAGGTCATCCTCGCCGCCTGCGAATACTATTATCGCCGATGGCAGGAACGCGCCCATTCGGAACTGGCCCTCTGCGACGATCCACTCGGGCAACTCGAGCGTGTGCTCCGCTTCTCCGTGGAAAGTTGCCTGTTCGATCGCGAGAATCGCGTTTTCACTACAGAAGTCTTCGCCATGTCGCTCCAAGACGACGACGTCCGCGCTGGCTGGGCCGCCTTCTATGAGTCGGTACGACAACTCTATGTCGGACTCGTGCAAGCAGCCTGTGGGCAGCACGAAGTCTACGTAAACGACGCCCGCCGGGCCGTGGATTGGATGTTGGCCACAATCGAGGGCATCAAGCAGCGAGCGGCTTTCGAACCGGAAATCTGCACGCCCGACGAACGCGAATCGATGGTGCGCGGCCTGTTGCGAATCGTTTGGGAAGTCGACGTGCCAGCCGCCGCGCGGACAACGCGATGCCCCTAGCTCGCAGAGGCGGCCCTCGCCGTGATCGCCAAGTGAAAAAACGCCACGGCTCAACAAGAGAGGTGCGTCAGATGTCGCCCACGACTCGCTGGCTGTCCGCCGCTGTTGCTGCGGTTTTTTGCGCCCTGCTGGCGGTGAACAGCGGTGTTATTTTGGCCGGGCCAAAGGCGGCCGAAAAATCCGGCAATCTTGAGCTATTCAGACTGTACGGCTTCTGCATGGAGGTCAGCGACGCGAAGCGACGGTCCTTGCCCGATCAGGCGAACATGCTCCGCGAGTTGGGCTTCGACGGCGCCGGCTACCCGTTGTGGCTGGACGAAAAGCTCGACCAGAACCTGAAAATCCTCGACGAAGCCAAGCTGCCCGTTTACCTGCTTTGGACGTCGATCAATCTAAAGCCCGGCGCGCAGCCATTCGATCCGCGAGTCTTCGACGCGATCAAGAAGCTGAAGGGACGTCCGGTGACGATTTCTGTATTGCTGCAAGGCTTGCCGCCCGCCGATCCAAGGGGAATGGATGCAGCCGTCAAGCTTCTGCGCGACCTCGGCAATGCCGCGGCGGAAGCCGGCCTGCGGATCTCGATCTACCACCATACGGGCGACTGGGCCGAGAGTTTTCCTTTCGCCGTGAAGCTGGTGCGACAGGTCGATCACCCACGAGTCGGCTTGAACTTCAACCTCTGTCACTGGCTGATGATCGAGGGCGACAAAGATTACCGTCCGATGCTCCAGGCGAACGCCGCGAAGATCTTCGCCGTCACGCTCAACGGGGCTCAAATCGGCGCCAAGACTTGGACCAACGGCCTGATTCAGCCGCTGGACACCGGCAATTTCGACAATCGCCAGTTGCTGGCCACCCTGCGGGAGATTGGCTACACCGGTCCCGTCGGCCTGATGTGTTTCGGCATTCCCGGCGATGCCCGCGAACACCTGCAACGCTCGATGCAAGTCTGGAAGCGTTGGCAGGCCTCCTCAAACCGCGATCAATAGGCCCGTTTAACCCAATTTCGCGTGCCGCTTCGCTCTATTGACGAAGCAACAATACTTGGTAGTATGGTGGAGTCTGCCATTCCTCTCGGAGTCCAACATTGATCGCCCTGGCAGTGGCATCTTTTATCCAAGGACCGCTCCTGATGAACCAGCAGGACCAAGCAGCTCCCCGGCAGTTCTCCTCGCGACGTAGCTTTCTGAAAACCTCCACCATGGCCACGGCGGGTGCGACCGCTTTGTCCGCGCTCTCTTGGGCAAGGGCGGCCAATGTCGCCGGCAGCGACATCATTCGCATCGGCTTGATCGGCTGTGGAGCTCGAGGCCCCGGCGCGGCGCTCAATGCGATGAATGTCGATCCCGGAGTGCGTCTGGTGGCAATGACCGACATTATCCCGGACCGAGTAACGGGACGTCGCAAGCTGCTCAAGACTCGCAAGCCCGAACAAGTTCAGGTCGACGACAGCCACTGCTTTTCCGGACTTGATGGCTACAAGAGCGTCATCGAGAGTTCCGACGTCGTGCTGATTGCCTGCTCGGCCAAGTACCATCCGGCCTACCTGATGGAGGCAATTGAAGCCGGCAAGCACGTGTTTGTCGAAAAGCCCCACGCCATCGATCCGGTCGGCGTTCGCCAAGTCTCGGCCGCCTGCGAACTGGCAAAGCAGAAGAAGCTGAGCATCCAGTCGGGCCTCCAAAGCCGCTACGACGCTGCTTTCCGGGAAGCGATGAAGATGATTCACGACGGGGCAATCGGTGAGATTGTCTCGATCGAAGAAAACTTCCTTCGCTCGCCATACCAGTTGTACTATCGACAAAAAGGTCAGAAGGAAGTCGAGTATCAATTTAGCAATCAGTACCATTTCGCCTGGCTCTCGGGCGATGACGTTACTCAGTCACTGGTGCACAATGTCGACCGCGCCACTTGGGCGATGAAGGAGCAGACACCGGTGAAGGCCCACGGGCTTGGCGGTCGTTCCGCCTCATTCGGCGAAGTCTACGGCGATGTGTTCGACCACCATTCAGTAATCTACGAATACGCCAACGGAACGCGGCTGTACGCGTTCTGCCGCACTCAGAACGGCTGCTACAATGAGTACAGCAGCACGTACTTCGGCACCAAGGGACGCTGCTATCTGATGCCCGGTTGCCGCATCGAAGGCAGCGTGAAGTGGAAGGCCCCCGCCAAGTGCCCCAATCCTTACGACGAAGAACATCGCGCCTTGTTCGCAGCGATTCGCTCTGGTAATCCGGTCAACGCCGGCGAATACATGGCCCGTAGCACTCAGGTGGCGGTGATGGGGCAATTGGCCTGCTACAGCGGCCAGGAATTGACCTGGGAACAACTCTCGAAGTCCAATTTCACCCTGTTGCCAAAGGTGGAAGACGTGCGCATGGACATGGAACCGCCGGTCAAGCCCGACGCCCAGGGTTGCTATCCGGTGCCCATGCCGGGACTAACCCAGTTCAACATTTAGACGCAGCAACTCACGGAATAGCTACCCTTTAACGCCCACTGGCACCCTACATCGTCAGGAGAATAGTACAGATGATCGAACTCGGCATGCATACCGACAATTGGCGAACCCTCAGCGGCAATTTCAAAACAGCCGTCGAGTCTGCCGTGAAATACAAGCTTTCCAACATCGAGTTCGGCGTCATCCATGGCCAGTATTTTGTCAACGGCTTGGGCTATGATCCGGCCGTCTCGCTGCAATCAAACCCGATTGCCCTGCGCCGCTATCTCGAGAAGCACGGCCTGAAGGTTTCGCAAATCGATGGCGCGTTTCCGATGATGGGCCCCGAGGGGGCCGCCTATGGCATCCAGTACGTCCAGCAAGCGATTCGCTTTGCAGCCGACGTCGGCTGCCCGATCGTCGACACCACCGACGGCGCCTTCAGGGTCGAAGGCTACAGCGACGAAGAAGTCTTCCACATGACCTGCGAAAACTACAAGCAGTGCCTCTCCTGGGCCGAAGACTTCAATGTGATCCTCAACATCGAAACCCACGGTCCCTATACCACCAACGGCGATTTCCTCGAACGCCTGTACGAGCACTTCGATTCCGAGTACTTGAAGTTCAACTTCGACACGGGCAACACCTTCATCTCCGGCAAAGACCCCTTGGAGTACCTGAAGCGGTTCCGAAAATACCTCTCCCACGCCCACATCAAGGACGTTAGCCCCGGTCTGGCCGCGACGGTTTTCGGCGAAGAGACCGGCATCGCTTGCAGTGAAGTGCCGATCGGCGGCGGAGTCAATGCGGAAAACATCAAGAAGTGCATCGCGTACCTGAAAGAGACCAACTGGAACGGCGTTCTATCGGTCGAGTGCTTCGGCGCCGATGAGAATATCTGCCAGAGCGTGGCGTTCCTACGCCGCGAGTTGGCGTAGCGACGGTGCTCGAGTCGAGCGAACAGCGACATTTTTCCGAAAGACTTTGGCGAGGTGGTCGGCAACGATCACCTCGCTTGGTTTTTCAAGGCACCCTTCAGGATTTCGTCGCCACTCTCGATACCCACGCTCAACCGGGGATCTATCCTGGTGCCCGTTCTCTCACGAGATTGTCGGCTGTGCAGCCCTCCGGCCCCTCAGTTCCCAGCGCGCCGAACTGTGCAAAATGTATTTCCCCCGCGAACGGAATATAAGTCGCAAATCCTCTCCGTGCTGGTTTACAGTTCGATACGCCGGCCTTCTTCGTGGCTCTGCCGCGCGGCCTGCACCACCCGCAGCGCCGTGCAGGCATCCTGCAGATCGCAACTGCGCCGCACCAGGCTCGTCACAGCGCGGTGGAATTGGGTGAGAAGCTGTTCGCCTACCGGACGCTCACTGTCAAGAGCCTCCTGGTGGCGGCCCGCCTCATCAAACCAGACCAACGTCGCTGGCAAATCCACGAAGGCGATGCCCCGCGTGCAGGAAATCTGTAGGCCGGCCAGAGGGCGATAGGAAATGGCCTCGCGCCAATCCTCGGGAATGTAACGCCCGCAACTAATCTGGGCGATCGGACCGGTGCCTGGCTTGCCCCGTTCCGAGAAATCCAGCGTCATCATCTGGTAATCCTCGATCAGCTCATCGCCGGTCCGATGGATCACGCCATTCACCGAAGTCGGCTCGCGATCAACGACATACCGGCACCAATCAACGCGGCCGAGCATGTTCCGAAATGTCGGGTGCAGCGGACTCGCGCTCACCACGTTGGTCGTGCCGGTCTCACCCACCGCTCGTTGGTGACAGAATAGCAACCGTGGGGCGCCGAGTTGGGTGGCCAGCAGTTCCTTCAATCGCAGCGTCGCGGGAGCGTGGCGTTTGGGAAACTCGGCCACGAAAGCCACCCCGGCTTTCTCCACCCGCTGCCGGATTGCCTCCGTCTCGTCGGGGTCGAGATCGAGCCCCACGGCACAATAGATGGCTTTGCCCGCTTCGCAGGCCGCCAAAATCGGCATCGCCCCGAACCATTGGGGCGAGAGCACAAAAACCGCGTCAATGTCCTCGCGATGCACCAGCACGTGGTAGCCGTCAACAGCCGTCGCCCGAAACTCGGCGGCTGCTTGTTCCGCCCGATGTCGCACCGGATCGCAAATGGCCCGCACCTCAAAGCGATCAGCCAACGCCCGCAAAGCCGGGGCGTGCCGCATTTGCCAAACGTCGCCCAGACCAATCAATCCGATCCGCAGTCTCATTTTTCAAATTCTCCGTCTGCCGAATTATATCGAAATCGCCGCGATTTGGGCGCAAAGGAAAAGTCGCCATAAATTGGAGAAAGTCGGCAAAACCGGCCATCTAAGGGCCTTCGCCGCGAATGTCCAACCAAAGTCGCTCGGTATCACCCCCAAAAGCGGCAACCTGGGCATAATCGGCATTGTCGCCACCTCGCCGGGCGACGACAATTTCCACCGGATTGCCAGGCAGAAGCGGAACGGGGAGGCATCGCCCGCTACGCCTTCGTTTGCCGGTCAAGTTGTCTCTGACTGCGGCGACAGCAGGCGAGCCTCTGTCCCGGGCACATGCAAGCTACCCAACAGACACTAGCAAAGCGTTTTGCACCACCATGTCGAGCAAGAACGTCTTGTAACCCGCTTCGTCGAAAGAAACCACGGTCTTGTTGCGATCGTAGCGGACGACCATTCCCCTGCCCCACTGCTTGTGCATCACAAAGCTCTTGTCCGGGAATGGTTTCGAAGCATCTTCGGCCGGTTGGACCACCACAGAGACAGCCCGCCGAACGCCGCGATTGCAGTTGTCGCAGTTGCCACACGGCGGTGCGAAAGGCTCGCCGTTTCTTCGTGGTTGAACTGCTCGGGAGCGAGGAAAATGAACTCGTGCTGCTCACCAGCGCGCTGCAGCGAATTGACCACCGCTGCCTCTGTCAACTCCTGCCGGTCGATGCTCTCAACTTGATCGCGCTGCAGGGCAATCAGCGGTGAGACGACCACTGTACTCCCTTCCTTCATCAGCCCTGCAATCTGGTAAATAGCCGACTTGCCCGAACCGGTCGGCATGATCGTCAGCGCATCTCTTCCTTCGAGCACCGCCGCAACCGCTTCTTCCTGGCCAGGTCGTAGGCCCTGGTAGCCACATTTCTCTCGGGTAACCTGCAAAATGCGAGAGTCTTTGCTGTGACGACGGTTCACCTTTGGTCTCCCGGGACCGATGCAAGTCGCAACTGCCGTAACCGACAGGGAATTCTGCATACCGCGCAGGCGAGTAGATGAGCCACGACGCCAATTTAAGCGGTCGCGTCAATAACGCCGCCCATCGTATTCTCATTCGCAGGGTCGGACCAAGTGGCAAGTTGTTCACCAGAATGTTTAGCTTGGAATCGGCAACACCCTTATCGCCTGCGTGACTACTCCCCAAGCCCGCGCCCCCCCACGAACAGACTGATTCCGAAAGTCAATCCGGAAATGAAAGCTCCGCCGACAGCATATGCGGGTCACCGCGATTCCCGCGTTGGAGGGACTCCTTGATCCCGACTCGCGATGATGGCTAACAGTGGCAGGCGCACCAATTGTCATCAACGCTCCTCCTTGGCTCGCAAATTGCACCCGTAGGATTCTCACAGAACGACTAGCAACGCAAATCGCGACCAAGCCAAACCAAACGGGAGTAACCGAGCGATGTTAACGATGACCAAAGCAGTGAATCTTTGCGAGCTGCGCGAAAGTGGCTGGGTGTCGAAGCCTGTCAAGCAGGAGATCTATGACAACTTTATGGCGGCCCTTGCCCGTGGAGAGGAACTGTTTCCGGGAATCGTCGGCTATGAGGATACCGTCATCCCAGAAATCAACGTCGGCCTGATCGCCGGGCACGATCTGTTGTTTCTTGGCGAGAAGGGACAGGCCAAAAGCCGCCTGATGCGGCTAATCTCTCGTTTCCTCGATGAAGAGGTGCCTTACCTCGACATCCCCGGCTGCCCAGTTCACGAGGACCCTTATCGTCCGATCACCAAGGCCGGCAAACAGTTGGTCGCCGAGTTGCCGGAGGCCGACATTCCGATTGCCTGGTGGCCCCGCGATCGGCGATACGCCGAACGGCTCGCGCCGGGCACCAAGTTCGCCGACATCATCGGCGAGATCGATCCGGCCAAACTGGCCAGCGGCACGACCATGTCGGCCGAAGAAGCCCTCCACTTTGGCCTGATTCCCCGCATGCACCGCGGCATCTTCGCGATCAACGAATTGCCGGAACTGGATGAATTAGTGCAAGTCGGGTTGTTCAACATCCTTGAGGAGCGGGACGTTCAGATTCGGGGCTATCCAATCCGGTTCGACATCGACGTCCTGATGCTCTTTTCTGCCAACCCTTCCACATACAACCGAAGTGGTAAGGTGATTCCGCAGTTGAAGGACCGTATCGGTTCGGTGGTCCACACCCACTATCCTCGTGACCGGGCGGCGGGGATCGAAATCATCCAACAGGAAGCGGGGGTCGAGTTGGAGGGCCAGTTCCCCGTGGCTGTGCCGTATTTCATGCGTGAGATTGTCGAGGAGATGAGCATTGTCGCCCGGCGGTCAAAATACCTGGACCAACAATCGGGCGTCAGTGCCCGGTTCAGCATCGCCAACTACCGAGGCATGGTGGCCAGTGCCCGCCAACGCGGCGCAACCCTCAAGGAACGGCCCGCCGTGCCGCGGATTAGTGACTTGGGGCACGTCTACTCGACGGCCCTGGGAAAACTGGAGTTGGACCTGATGAGCAGCCACCAGTTGACCGAGCAACAGGTCCTTGATGCCATCCTCACCGAGGCCATCGGCAATGTCTTCTCCGAATACGTCGACCGCCATGGACTCGACGAGATCGCCGAGATTTTCTCCAAGGGAGTGAAAGTCGAAGTGGGCGATCTGTTGCCTTCGGAACACTATGCCGAACGGCTGAAGCGAGTGCCGCCAGCCTGGGAAAAAGCCTTTGAAGTCAATGCCTCGAGTAGTGCCGCGATGCGGGCCAGTTGCGTCGAATTCGTGCTTGCAGGGCTGCATGCAACCGACCGCATTTCGCGGTCGCAAACCCGTGGAAGGATCTGCTATGAAATCACCTAAACAGCTTGGCGGCGTTATCCATACCTACCAGCGCTACGACCCTCAGCAATTCCCCAGTCCCCGCCAGCCGGCGCCGGACTTGGTCTCTGAGGCTTTCGAGCACATGCTTGCCTATGGCGAAATGCGCGAACTGACCGACGAGGAATTAGCCAACGCCGTCCAACTCGATCCAAGTCAAATCGCCGGCCTCGGCCCCAGTCTCGACGCGCTAATGGAGATGTTGCGGGAGCGGAAGCGGAAAATTCTCGAGACCTACGAGACGGATCACGTGCGGCAGGAGGCCGGGACTCGCTTCCATGATTCGGCCAAACAGGTCAAGCCCACCCCGGCAATGGCCAAACGGTTCCAGCAAGCCGTCGCCCAGGAACAACTCTACGACCTGGAGCGACTGTGGTACCTGGTGGAAAACGAGCAAGGGGAACTCGCCCGTCAGTTGATTCGGCTGGTCTCGGAGTTGGGCGAAAAGTATCAGATTGACGAAATGGCCGGCAAGTACGCCTTCACCGGCCGCACGCCGATGACCATTCCCGAGGCCTTGGAAATCAAGGAAGAACTCGAAACGATTGACCGCCTCCTCAAGCAACTTGAAGAAGCCGCCAAGACGGCCCAACTCGGCGTCATCGATATGGAGAGCCTCTCCGAGTACGCCGAACCCGGCGACATCGAGCAGTTGAACAACCTGGCCAAGCAGATCGAGGACTATCTCCGCGAATTGGCCGAGCAACAGGGCTTGGCAAAGACGGCCCGGGGCTATGAATTGACCCCTCGGGCCTACCGCCTCTTTCAGGGCAAACTGCTCGATCGTATCTTCTGTGATCTTCAAGCATCGCGTACCGGTCGCCACGACAAAACGGTCGTTGGCGAAGGCCCGGTCGAACTGCAGCAGACTCGTCCCTACGAGTTTGGCGATTCCTTGCACGACCTCGATATTCCCGGCTCGCTCGTCAACGCGATGCTCCGTAGTGGCCCTGGTTTGCCGATCCGAATGCAAACCGAGGACATGGTGGTCCACCGCACGCGGAACACGCCCAAGTGCGCCACGGTGGTGCTGCTCGATATGAGCGGGTCAATGCGATACAACGGCCTCTATATCGACGTGAAGCGAATGGGCTTAGCCCTGCAGGGCCTCATCCAGCGTCAGTACCCAGGTGACCGCCTCCAATTCATCGAGGTTTTCACCTTCGCCAAACTGCGGCAACATAGTGAAGTGATCACCCTTCTGCCAAAGCCTGTCTCGATCTACGATTCGATCGTCCGGCTGCGCGTTGACATGAGCAATCCCGACGTGAGCGAAATGCGGGTGCCATCGCACTTCACGAATATTCAACAGGGATTGCAGTTGGCCCGCCGCTGGTTGCAGGGGCAGGACACGCCCAACCGCCAAGTGATTCTCATCACCGACGGCCTGCCAACCGCCCATTTCGAGGACAACTTCCTTTATCTGCTCTATCCGCCCGATCCGCTCACCGAAGCAGCTACCCTGCGCGAAGGCCACCTCTGCCAACGGGAGGACATCATGATAAACATCTTCCTGTTGTCTAGTTGGGCCCAGTCCCGCGAGGACGTGCAGTTCGCCTACAAACTGGCCGAATCGACGAAGGGTCGGGTGTTTTTCACCTCCGGCAAGGAACTTGACCGGTACGTGCTCTGGGACTATCTCAAGCGACGACGCGAGATCGTCGCCTAGCTGTCACAAGCTTTGTCGCAGACTGACGATTCGCGAGAAACGTGCGACCGAGCTTGATCCATGTCAACGCCGCTCGGTCCTAGAGCGGCTACAATTGGGGAGACGATTGCGTCGTGCCTCTTAGAAAAATCCCATAAACCTGTGAATTTCCAAGCCCTCTATGAACTCCCGCCCTATTATCGAAATTGACCAAGAAAAGTGCGACGGCTGCGGTCAGTGCGTATCTGCCTGTGCCGAAGGGGCGATCCAAATTATTGACGGCAAGGCCCGACTGGTATCCGACGTCTACTGCGACGGTTTGGGGGGCTGCCTGGGCGAGTGTCCGCGGGGGGCCATCCGGATCATCGAACGGCCGGCCGAGGCCTTCGACGAAAAGGCGGTGGAGCAGCGCCAAAGAAACCTAAAAGACACTGGCCGCCATTGCGCAGGCGGCTGCCCGAGCACGGCGGTGCTCAACCTGCGACTGAACACGTCACCAACGGTTGCTCCCGCCGCATTGTCGGCAACCTCCCCCGTCCACGGCGAGCCGCCTTTGTGTCACTGGCCGATCCAATTGCACCTAGTACCGCCAACTGCCTCCTTTCTAAAGAATGCCGATGTCTTTCTGGCGGCCGACTGCGTGGCGTTCGCCTGCCGCGATTTCCACGAGCGGATTCTCAAGAGAAATCCCGTCTTGATCGCCTGCCCCAAACTCGACGATGCCCCGCGGTATGTCGATAAGCTGGCGGAGATTTTCGCCACCAACTCACCTCGAAGTCTGACCGTCGTGCGCATGGAAGTCCCCTGCTGCACGGGCTTGATGCGAGTCGCCCAGTTTGCTAAGAACCTCTCTGGGGCATCTCTGTCGATTAACGAGATCGTTGTTTCCAGACGAGGCGACGTTCTTAACGCATCGGCCGTCCGCTAGGACAAAACCGTTTCGGTTGACTAGCGCGGTCCATCCCTTTTGAAGCCCCCCTTCGTCAGGGAGCCTGGCGGTTCGCTGCCGTGATCCGTTGATTCCCCGCTTGCCACTCACTATACGTCTGGTACAGGGAAAAACTCGAAAGCAGCCCTGACACAACCCCGGTACAGCTTGAACACGCTTCTCCAATAAGGCCGCTTTTCGTAGATCGCTTTAATGAAGATGACCGGAGTGGCAATGAGCAATAGTATCGGCAGCGCAAGCAAGTAGAACAGACCGGCGCGAACCAACGCTCCCAGCAACTCAATAAGAAGCTGCGCCACCGTCAAAATCCTTTCCGCATGCTCGCTAGGACACGCCCCGGGACCGCGAATCAGCCACTACTCGTCCAAGATCCGGCATGGTATCATGCCGGCATGAAGTTGCAAGGCGTTTGCCTCCGAAAGAAAGCTTTGTAGCCGACGGCATGGCCCTCTCTTTCCTAGCTAGCTAGTTGATGAGTTGCCCTATGAAGAAGCACCGCCTGATCGAGATCGATTGGCCCGAGTTTGGTACCGCCGAAGCCCCGGCGCCGGCCACCGCCACCGAGTTTGAAGCTCGAGTGGCCGCTGCCCGGGAAGCCATGCAGCGTGACCGCCTCACGCACCTGGTCGTCTACGCCGATCGCGAGCACTTCGCCAATTTGGCGTACCTCACCGGCTTTGATCCGCGATTCGAAGAGGCCGTGCTCGTTATCGGCACGGAAGGCAAGCCGCTGCTGATCGTCGGCAACGAGTGCGAGGGCTATTTGCCGATTAGTCCTTTGTACCAGACCGGCGGGCTGCGATCGGAACGATTTCAGTCATTTTCGCTGCTGGGCCAACCCCGGCAACACAGTCGTCTGATCCGCGACATCTTCGCCAGCGAGGGCATCGGTCCCGGCGCGAAGATCGGTTGCGTCGGCTACAAGTATTTCGCCGAAAGCGAGCACCCCGACTCGCGGCATGCCATCGACGTGCCGGCGTATTTGACCGATACCGTGCGCGAATTGGCCGGGCGTGAGAACGTCATTAACGCCACGGCCATTCTCATGCACCCCGGCGAAGGCCTCCGCAGCTATTGCTCGCCAGCCGAAATCGCCTACTTCGAATTCACCAACATCGTCGCCTCGGAAGGCATCCGTCGGATGCTCTTTGGGCTCCGCGAGGGGATGATTGACTTTGAGCTTGCCCAACTGGCCGGTTTCAACGGCCTGCCAATTGGCTGCTACATGACGCTGGCGGTCGGCGATCGCCCGGGCCTTTCCAGCCCGAGTGGCGCGCGAATCCGCTGCGGCGATCCCTTGGCCACGAACGTCTGCTACTGGGGCAGCAACATCTGTCGCGCCGGCTGGATTGCCCGCTCGGCCGACGACTTGCCGGACGCCGCCCGCGATTACGTCGAGAACTTCGCCGGTGTCTATTTCGAGGTGATGGCCGAGTGGTTTAACCTGCTCCGCATCGCCACCCCCGGTGATGCCCTCGACCAGCTGATCCGTACCAAACTGCCGTTCCAGAAGTTCGGCATCTTCCTAAACGCCGGGCACCTGATCCATCTCGACGAATGGGTTAGTTCGCCCATCTACCCCGGTTCGGACGTGCGACTGCACTCCGGGATGGCGATCCAAGTCGACGTCATCCCATCGTCGTCGACCTACTTCTCCACTCGTATGGAGGACGGTGTCGTGTTGGCCGACGCCGAACTGCGAGGCCAACTCAAGCAGCTCTATCCTGATTGCTACACCCGCTGTCAGCAGCGGCGAACATTCATGGCCGAAGTGCTCGGCATTGAATTGCCCGAGCAAGTGTTGCCGCTGTCGAACATGCCGGCGATTGTGCCGCCGTTCTTCCTGGAACCGCAGCGAGTGTTCACTCTGCGATAAACCAAGTTACTTGCCATGGTTCGGCTGCTTGAGCCCCGTCAGCCCGGCTCGAGCGCGCGCGACAAGCTCCCTCGCCCACTCTTTGTCGCTGTAGAGCTCGAGCACCGCTTGGTACATGGCTCGTGCCCGCGCCGGCTCGGTGCTGCGCACCTCGTCGGCCATCTTCAGGCGATCCTGCAATAGTGTGACCTGGTCGGCTTGGCGTTGCTTGCTCTCGTCCTGCAATTGGGCCAGCCGCCGCCGAGCGAGAATAAGGCACCGGTCCTCACCATCGCCGTCCTTGGTGGCGCCGTCGTACAAATCGAGGATGGCCTGCAATTTTGTCATGCCCAGGTCTGGATCAAGGCGGATGTAGTTTAGTGCTTCCGCGTACGCCCGTTCGATCGGCTTAAGGTCTTTGGCCATGTTTGACCCACGCGTCGGCGTGCCGAAACGGTGCTCCACCTGATACTGGCGCAGGTCGAGTTCTTTTTCGTACTCCCGTAGACGGCTGGCCCGTGAGTCGTCAGAGTAGCGGGCGAGAAACTCGCGAATCTCGCTTTCCGCGTCGTAGACCGATTTCGGATCGCTATCATTGACCGTGGCTTTGATCTTCGCATAGAGCGAATCGGCCGACGGCGGCTTGAGCGCCCATAAGGCGATCAGCCCCATCAACAACAAGGCGGCGGCGAGGATCCAGGTTTGAATCGACACATCCGTTTGCCGCGGCCCATCATCCTCGATCTGATCGAGTTCGTTTTCGCTGACCGGAACAAACCGCCCGACGGAGCCGGGCGACTCCGCAGCCGTCAATGTTCCGCTCCCAGGCACGGGCGGCGGTGTCGAGCCTCTGTGCGCAGCAGGATATCCGCCCAAGGGGACTGGCGTCGCCGCCGGCAGGGCAACAGTCGCTGTTGGCGGATTGGTCAGCGGGTCAAGTTCCAACGTCGGCGGCACCTGTTCGAGTTCGGCCGCCGTCAATCCTGGCGGCTCGGCTGCAAGGGATCCTCCCAGAGGCTTTTGAACGCCCGTCTGGAACCAGCCCGGCTCCGCCGCCACGGTCTCCGCGCCTACCGTCAAGGCATTGAGCATGGCTTCCAGCCGCCGCGAAAGAATATCCGCATTCGGTACCCGTCGACTCGGGTCCTTCTCTAAGAGTTGGGCCAAGATCTGCTCAAGCTCCGAGGGCGCATCGGCCGCATATCGTCGCACCGGCTCGGGCTGCTCAAACCGCTGTTTGTGCAGCATTTCCGGCAGCGATTTGCCGCGAAACACCGGCCGCCCAGCCAGCAACGCGTACAGCAACGCGCCCAGACTGTATAAGTCGGCCCGTGCGTCCACCGGCTTTCCTTCGGCCTGCTCGGGGGCCATATATTCGGCCGTCCCTAGCACGCTGCCGGCGTTCGTTAAACGGGTGTTGCCGAAAAACCTCGCAATGCCAAAGTCCGACAACTTCACTCGCCCATCGGCCGCCAGGAGCAGGTTGCCCGGCTTGATGTCGCGGTGGATGACTCCGCGGTCGTGGGCATGGCGCAAAGCCCGACAGGTCTCGATGCCGATCCGTGTCACCTCGCGCCAATCGAAGCGGCGCCCGCGCCGCAACTCCTCCTCCAGGCTGTTCCCGTTGATCAATTCCATCGAATAGAACAACACCCCGTCTTGCTCGCCAAAGCCAAAGAGGCGAACAATATTGGGATGATTCAGCTTGCGCAAGGTCTCGATTTCGGCGGCAAAGCGATTTCGGAAACCCTCTTCGGCAGCCAGTGCGGCCGACAAGAGCTTGATGGCGGCCGCTTCGCCCGTTTCCTCGTGGATGCCCTCGTAAACCGTCCCCATACCACCGCGGCCGAGTTTTCCGACGATTCGATAGGGCCCTAGCCGTTCGAGTTCCATAGGAATTCAGCGTGGGGATGTAAGACGGAGGTATTCGTGGTGTTTGCGGCGGCGCGGTTCAGATCCTCCCAAGATAGCTGTTTCACGGAATCCTGCCAAGCAACGGCCTGTTCCACCTACAGACCCCGCACAGCCTGTGACAGCTTGACAATGGGCCTGCCGGCGTTCAATATAGCGGGCGTTCTCGACGGCGACCGAAATTGGCCGCCAGCCCTTTCTGCAACGAGGAAAGAACAATGAAAAAGCTCAATATCCTACTGATGGTCGCTGCCGCTATTGTCACGCAGGCCGCAGCCACCGCTCGGGCAGCTATTGGCGACAAGCTTGGCGGCTCTGCCCCCACCGAGGACATTGCCAAGTGGCGACAGTTGAAATTTGGCTTGTTCATCCACTGGGGACCCGTAAGCCTTCAGGGCACCGAAATCGGTTGGTCGCGTGGAGGTGAGCGCCGTGGTATGCCGGGCACGGGCAAGATCCCCGTCGAGATCTATGACAATCTTTACAAGCAGTTCAATCCCGTAAGCTTCAATGCTGCCGAATGGGTGGACATCGCCAAGGCCGCCGGCATGCGCTACATGGTCTTTACCACTCGCCATCACGACGGCTTCAGCAATTTCGACACCAACTACAGCGATTACAAGATCACTAGCCCGAAATCGCCCTATGGCAAGGACATTGTCCGACAATTGGCCGACGCCTGCCGCGCCGGTGGTTTGCTTTGGGGCGTCTACTATTCCCAGCCCGACTGGCATCATCCCGACTACCTCACGGACCGCCATGACCGGTACCTGAAATATCTGCACGGGCAGGTGCGCGAACTGTTGACCAACTATGGTCACACCGACATCATCTGGTTCGACGGTTTGCAGGCCGCGCAGGAGAAACCAGAGACCTGGGACGCTGAAAATCTGTTGCGGATGATCCGTACCTTGCAACCACATATTCTCGTTAACAACCGCTGCGGTCTTCCCGGCGATTTCGGCACGCCTGAACAAGAAATCGGCAAGATGGAAACGAATCGCGCTTGGGAAACCTGCATGACGATTGGCGAGCAATGGGCGTGGAAGCCGGGCGACACATTGAAGTCCACCAAGGAGTGCATCCAAACATTGGTCAAGGTGGTCGGCGGTGACGGCAACTTGTTGTTGAATGTCGGCCCCATGCCCGACGGTCGAATCGAACCGCGCCAGGTGGCGATGTTGAAACAGATTGGGCAGTGGCTCGAACACAACGGCGAAAGCATTTACGGCACACGCGGGGGCCCGTTTCCGCGATCGGAACAGGTCGCCACGACCTACAAGGACAACAAAATCTATGTCCACATCCTCGATCCTAACCTGGAAAGCGTGACTCTGCCCCAACCAAAGCACGAAATCGTCGACCACTGCCTGCTCCACGGCGACACGGTCGATGTCAAACAAGTTGGCAATGAGATTGTCATCTCCTGCCCCAAGGCGGCTCGCAACGACACGGACACGATTGTCGTTCTTACACTCAAACGACCGGTCTCTGGCAGATAGGCGCCGGCAGGATGATCAGGGGTGCGGAGGACATGCCACTTGCAGAGGCCGGCCTATCACCGCGAATAACTTTGCGGGCGCGATACGTCTTTCCGATCATCGGCGAACCCATTGCCGACGGCGCAGTCACCGTCGAAAACGGCCGCATCGTCCGCGTTGGCAGGGCTCCCGCTCCCTCCGCTGCCGTCGAGGACCTTGGCAACGTTGCCGTCTTGCCGGGTCTGATCAACGCCCATGTCCATCTCAACTTCAGCGATCTGACAGTTCCCCTCGGTTACCAGGGCATTTCCACCGTCGCATGGATTCGCCATGTCATCCAATGGCTTGAGACGGCAGCGACCGACGCGGGAGCCCATGCTGACACAATCGCTCATGGCATTCAAGAGAGCCTTCGCGGGGGCGTGACCACTCTGGCCGAGATTGCCCAGCCGCATTGGCCGATCGATGGGGCCGATCGCTTTCCCGCGAATATTGTCCTATTTCAAGAGGTGATTGCGCCAACGGAGCAGCGCACGGCCCAAGCCGTCAGACTCGCTAACGCGTTTCTTCAGGCAGTCCCAAAGCAATTTACCGAGAAACGACTGCGAGTCGGCTTGAGTCCTCACGCGCCCTACAGCGTGCATCCGAGTCTGTTGACTGAAGTCGTTCGCATCGCCAACGAACGGCGCTCATTAGTCGCTATGCACCTGGCGGAATCTCGGGAGGAGTTGGAGTTCCTGTCCGCCGGCAGCGGCCCGTTTCGGGACCTTCTCGAGAATATCGGGGCTTGGGATCCGACTTTGGTCCCACGGGGCGCCCGCCCCCTCGACTACTTGCGGCAACTTGCCCGCGTCCCAAAAGCCCTCGTTATCCACGGTAACTACCTGAACGATGAGGAGATTTCTTTTCTAGCCGCGAACAACGGACGGATGTCGGCGATCTATTGTCCGAGGACACACGCTTGGTTCGACCACGATCCCTATCCCCTGCAGAAGATGCTCGCCGCCGGTGTGCAGGTGGCACTTGGCACCGACGGACGTGGCTCCGCGCCGAACTTGAGCCTGCTCGAGGACATCCGTTGTGCAGCAGTAAGACACGCGGACGTGCCTCCAGCACAACTTCTGCAACTGGCCACGTTGGGCGGCGCGAGGGCATTAGGATTGGACCACGATATCGGTTCACTCGAACCCGGCAAGTGGGCCGACTTAACCGTCATCCCTCTGCCTAACCATGCGGCCGTCGATCCTCATGAACTTCTTCTCGAGTTGGGCACACTCGCCTCAGCCTCGTATGTCAGAGGCCACCGTGTCTTCCCTTAAAGACCCTCGTCGCTTCCGCCAAGAAGCCTATTAGCCGACCTCCCTCGGCAGTTCCGCCCTCGTCAGTGAAAAACGCTCGCCAGTTCCTGCCAATTGTCGCCTCTGGCACGGAATTTGGAGCGACATTGGCCCGCAGCACAATAATAGGTGTCCCATGCGAGCCCAAGAGCGTACAACCGAAAGAGACCGGCAAACGGCTGACTCATTAAAAGAGGGCATAGGCTCAAAACGGAATAACTTGCTGGAACTTTTCCGCCGT
>CALGFD010000042.1 GCA_937881075.1 uncultured Planctomycetales bacterium | reverse complement strand
GTTACCCAATCCGGTTTTACCAGATCGGGGGCAACAGGCCTTCATCCCATCTACGTCGCCGCGGTATCTGCCAACCATGCCTGATCTTGCCACGCGGATCGCCGAGAATGTGAGGGAGGTCCGCGGGCGAATCGCCGACGCGGCGCAGCGGTCGGGCCGAACGGCCAGCGACATCACGCTGGTTGCCGTGACGAAGTACGTGCCTGTCGAGACGATTCGACCATTGGTCGAAGCAGGGTGCCACGACCTGGGAGAGAGTCGGCCGCAACAGCTATGGGATCGGGCGGCCGCCTTGGACGATTTGCCGGTCCGCTGGCACATGATCGGGCACTTGCAGCGGAACAAGGTTCGCCGCACGCTGCCGCTGACCGCACTGTTTCACTCCGTCGATAGCCTCCGGCTGTTGGCGGCGCTCGAGGAAGAGGCGGCCCGCCTGCAGGAAGAGACAAAGGCTTCCTCGACGGCGCATTGGCCGGTGCCCGTGCTGTTGGAAGTGAATGTGTCGGGCGAGGAAGCGAAGCACGGTTTTCGGCCGGATGGTATGGAAGCGACGGTCGCCGAACTACCGAAGTTTCGGAACATCGCGGTCCGCGGGCTGATGTGCATGGCCGGCTTGGAAGGCAATCTCGACGACGCGCGAAGGGAGTTCGTTATGTTGCGGACGCTGCGGGAGGAACTACGCCATCATTGTCCGACGGGAGTGAGTCTTGACGAACTGTCGATGGGCATGAGCGGCGATTTCGAGGTGGCGATCGAAGAGGGAGCGACCATTGTGCGGGTTGGCTCGGCCCTGTTTGAAGGAGTTGCGTGTTAAATGAGCTTTCGTCAGGGATGGGCACTTCAGGCAAGTTGCTGGGATTGCACGCGAGTCCTCTCGCGAATCGCCCTCACCCTGACCCTCTCCCAAAGGGCGAGGGGACCAATAGAATAGACTCCGATGCTTCTGCTCGAACCACACGCTGAGGGGACGATTCTGCCGGTGCGGGCCCAGCCGGGCGCTCGGCGCAACGAGTTGCGTGGCGAGCAGGACGGGATGCTGAAGGTTTGCGTGACCCAGGCTCCCGAGAAAGGCAAGGCCAACAAGGCCGTGGCCGAATTGCTGAGCAAGTCGCTTGGTCTGAAGAAATCGCAGGTGGAACTGCTGTCGGGCGAGACATCGCACCAGAAGCGGTTTTTGGTCTACGGTGTCAAGCCGCAAGAACTGGCGACACGAATCGAACGGATTGTGTCGAAGTAGCGATGCATTTCGTGCGTCTCCCAGCCATCCAGGTGTGTAGTCAGATCGTTTATCACTTTTGAGACTGGCGTTTCCGGGAGTTGTCCACTCCCGGCTACTCGCTGTTGGTCAGGCCCTCCTCCGGCGGGAATGGGCTGTGCTTGATGTAGGCGGTGCCCTGGAAGAGGGCCACCAGGTCGCCGCTTTGATCGGTGACGCGGACGGTGACGTGCGAGAGTCGGCGACTGCGGCTGATTTCGGTGGCCTCGGCGGTCAGAACGCCTTGCGTGGCCATTTTCAGACACGTGATGGTCATGTTTGTGCCGACGGCGGTCTGGCCTGACGCATTGCAGGCCATGAAGAAGGTCGTGGCCGCCAGGCTGAAGATTGAACCGCCGTGAGCGGAACCGATGCTGTTGAAACGTTCCGGCACGACGGCCATCTGGGCTCTGGCGTGCCCGGGCGATGCCTCGAGCAATTCAATGCCGTTGTTGGCGGCGAAGCGGTCGTGCTGGCGGCAATATTCCAAGGCGCTTAGCAAAATTCTTCTCCTGCAAATGGCTGGGATGTCCGGAGAGTATAGCGGTTTCCCAGCAGGGGACAAACGGCGGCCTCGTTTGTTTGGCCTTCTGACCTTCCTAGCTGCCGACTCGACGGAACTTGCCGTCCTCCGCCCCGTCAGCCGGTCCTCTGTCTGAAACGGGCGAGGGGGGGCACGGTCGATCTGGTGTCAAATGGCGTGGCGCGCTACAATCCGTCGCCCCATTTTCTGCTCCGGAGGTGAACGATGGCAACCGCCCAACGTGAATCCCGTGATCGGCCGCAGCCGAAAGGTGCGGCGTCGGCACCGCGAAAGCGACGAACCGGTCGATGGCTAGTTTTGCTAGCACTGCTGGCAGCCACGCTGTGGTTTCTGCCGCTGATCCTGTGCAAGACGCCCTTGTTGAATTGGGCAATCCGTTGGGGCGCCAAGGATCTCAACGGCACGGTGACAGTACGATCGGCCTCGGTCGGCTGGCTTTCGCCTTTGCAGCTCGAGGACGTCGAAGTCAAAGACAACGAAGGCAAGCCGGTGTTGTCGATCGCGGCGCTCCGGGGTAACCGCACTCTGGTGTCGCTGGTGCGCGACTACACCGATTTGGGCAGCTATGAGATTCAAAAGCCAAAGCTGGCCATTCTGTTGCGTGACACTGGCAGTAATCTGGAAGATCTGCTGGCCAACTACCTGGCACCGAAGCCGAAGACCGAGGAGTCGACCAGCTCATCAAGCAAGTTCGCCTTCGCCATCCGGATTATCGATGGCGCCGTCTCGATCACGGACCAGGTCACGGGGCGGGGCTGGCAGGCCGAAAAACTGAACGTTGGTTTTGATATGTCGCAGGGGCCGGACGGCCCGGCGACGGGCGAATTGCTGACCGAGCTGCCCGATCCACGTCGTCCGGGCAAGATTGCCGGGCAGTTGAAGATGGCCGGTTCGGCCGGCGAAGCGAGCCTGAGCGTGACTGAGCTTCCACTGGCGATTAGTCGGGCTTTGGCCGCCCGCTTCTCGCCGGGGACCAGCTTTGAAGGTCGTCTGTCGAGCGAGGTTCGGGCCTCGTGGGGCGGGGCGAATGGCGGCAATTTCGTGCAGGCCGCGCTGGTGGCCGATACGTTCTCGCTGGCCAATGCCTGGCTGCAAAACGACGTGGTGCAGACGGATCAGGTGCGGGCGGCCTGTGAGGTTGCTTGGCAGGCGGACCGGATCAACATCCAGAAGGCCACGATCGATTGCGATTTGGCGAATCTCTCGGCGATCGGTACGATCCCGCTGAAGCAGCAGGAGGGCGTGACGCTCGCGGCATTGTTACAGCAGCGGCAGCGGATCTCCGGGCGCCTCGATCTGGCGCGCTTGGCCCGGTTGCTGCCCAATACTTTGCGGCTGCGACGCAATATGCAGATCAACTCCGGGGCGATGCAGTTGGCGCTGAGCAGCGAACCGCAGCCGAAGGGGACGATTTGGCGCGGGCAACTGCAATCGAGCAACTTGGCGGGGGTCGCCAATGGGCGGCAGATTGCCTGGCAGCAGCCGATTCTGGCGGTGATTGAAGCCCACGATACGGCCAACGGTCCGGTGGTGGACAGCCTCCGTTGCGAGTCAGACTTCTTGAAGTTGCAAGGGCAGGGCACGCTCGACAACTTGACCGCCTCGGCGACGTTCAACCTGCAACAGTTGGCCGACCGGCTTGGCCAGTTCGCCGACCTCCGCGAGTTGAAATTCGCCGGGGAAGGCAACGGCCGGCTCAATTGGCAGCGGACTTCGCAGGGGCAGTTTGATGGCGGCGTGGAAATGCAGCTCACCGGGTTCCAGTGGGCAATGGCCGGGCGAGAGCCGTGGCGCGAGGAGAGTCTGCTGGCCTTTGTCTCGGCGAAAGGCCAGACGGATTTCACGACAGAAACGCGGATCGACAGCGCCACGTTGAACGTCAAGGCCGGCAGCGACAAGATCGAGGCACAACTTACGCAGCCGGTGGCCAATCTCCGGGGCGGCGGAATTTGGCCGCTGTATCTGAAGATGGAGGGGCAACTGCAGAACTGGCCGGCCCGGCTGGCGTTCCTGCTGCCGACGAACCAGTGCCGGCTGGCGGGGGCGTATGCGTTCGATGCCGACGTGATGGCCTCGAAGGTCACCGGAAACCTCAAGCGAGTTCGTTTTGCCGCCGCTCCGTTGACGGTCGCCTCGCCCTGGTTGACGCTGAATGAGCCGCGGATCGACCTCGAGGCAGGCGGCTCGTGGGATTGGCGGGCGCGAAAACTCCAGATTGAGCCGGCAAAGCTGAATTGCCCCTCGCTGGCGCTGCAGGCCAACAACATCTTGGTGGCGCTGCCTGAGGCCGGGCCCATGGAACTGGCAGGCAACGTCAAGTATCAAGGCGAAATCGGCCGCTTGCGGCAGTGGTTCCTGGGCGCGGCGCCGCCGGCGTGGCAAATGGCTGGACAATTGACGGGTGAAGCCCAACTCCAGCAGACGGGCAACACGATCCGCGGCACGACGGTGGCCGATATTGCCAATCTGGCGATGTCGAACGCTTCCGGAAGTCAATTTCAAGAGCCGCGGGTTCGCTTGATGGCCGCCGGCAACTATGACACCAAGTCATCCGTGCTCCAGCTGCAGAAATGTGAACTGACGTCCAGCGTGATTGCCGCCAGTGCGGGCGGCCGGATGATGCCGGTTAACGGACGTAATGAGGCGCAGTTCGACGCCCGATACGTATGTTCGATGGAGAGGCTCTCGTCGTTGTTAAGGCCTTACCTGGGGCCGAGCATCCAATTGATCGGCCGCAACGAGTCGTCGGCTTGGTTCCGCGGTCCGCTGAGCCTGGCCGAGGGCACCGGGAAGGCCGGCCTCAAGTGGGATGGCTTGAACGTCTACGGATTCCGCGCGGGGCCCGGCGAGTTGCAGGGCTCGATGGCCAAGGGCATCGTGAACGTGCAGCCATTGGATCTGAACGTCAGTCAGGGCCGCGTTCACCTGGCGCCGCAGGTTCGGGTCTCGCCGGAAATGGAGTTCTTGCTTCCCGCCGGACCATTGGTGCAAAAAGTGCAAATCGATCCGGCGATGTGCGGTTCGGCGTTGCAGTACATCGCGCCGGTGTTGGCGGGCGTGACCAGCGCTCAAGGGGCGTTTTCGATCGACTTGGATCGTTGCCGGATTCCCTTGGGCGATCCGAGCCAAGGGGACCTGGCCGGCCGATTCACGTTTCATTCGGTTTCCATCGGACCTGGTCCGTTGATTCGCGAGCTGGCCGTCTTTATGAAGCGGGAAACGCCCGCGCAACTGCGGCGCGAGTCGGTGGTGCCGTTCTACATGACCAAGGGCCGGGTCTATCACGACAACCTGGAATTGTTGTTCCCGGACGTGACGGTTCGAAGCCGTGGCTCGGTGGGACTGGATCAATCGCTCGATGTGTTGCTGCAAATGCCCGTGCCGCCGAAGTGGATGGACCAGAACCCGACCATTGCGCAGGCCCTGCGGAACCAGACGATCACGGTGCCGTTGCGAGGGACATTGGTGAAGCCGCAGCTTGATCAGCGGGTGATGCAGGACTTGACTCGCCAGTTCCTGCAGAAGGCGGCCGGCAATCTGATTGAAGGGGAGTTGAACCGGTTGTTTGGTCCGGCGAAATGAGGGCTCAGGGCTCAGGGCTCAGGGCTCAGGGATTAGGGATTAGGGATTAGGGATTAGGGATTAGGGGCAAGCGATTGCGACTTCGAGTAGTCTATGGTTAGCGAAGTGGCGCTAAGCAACCAACCGCAACTGGTTAGGGATTCATGCGACTGATCCTTCTCGGCACCGCTGGATACCATCCCAACGACCGCCGTCAGACGCAGTGTCTGCTACTGCCGGACTGTGGGGTGATGCTTGACGCCGGCACAGGTTTGTATCGAGCGACGGAGTACCTTCGCACGGCGGAACTGGACATCTATCTGACGCACGCCCATCTCGACCACACGATTGGGCTGACCTACTTGCTCAGTGTCCAGCGTTTGCATCCGCTACGGCGGATTACCGTCCACGGATTGCCGGAGAAACTGGCGGTGGTGCGCGACCATCTGTTTTCGGAGGGGCTCTTTCCGGTTGCGCCGCCTTTTGAACTTCGACCGCTGGTAGGCGAAGAGCGATTGCCGGGCGGCGGGAAGCTGATGCACTTTTCCTTGGAACACCGGGGCGGGTCGGTGGGCTTTCGTCTTGATTGGCCGGGCCACTCGCTGGCGTATGTGACCGATACGACGGCAGCCCTCGAGGCAGACTATGTGGCAAAGATTCGCGGCGTCGATCTGCTGGTGCACGAATGCTATTTTGCCGACGAACAGGCGGAACTGGCCAAACAATTTGCCCATAGTTCCACGTCCGCGGTAGCGACGGTGGCGCGCGAAGCGGGTGTCAAGCGACTGGTGATGGCGCACGTTTGCCCCATGCTGCCGGGCGACGATCCGTTGGGTCTGGCCAACGCCCGAGCGATCTTTCCCGCGACTTCTTTGGGCGAAGATCGCATGGAACTGGAGTTTTAGCTAGAACCGCAGCACAACGAACGAGTTGTGAACACGAAATCCAGACAATTGGCCTGCCGTCTGTGTTCGCCGCCAATCTTTCTATGATGTGGATTTCTCTAGTGCGTGTCGCGCTTACCCGCACCGAACGAGAGGGTCCGATTCCGCCCGTTTGTCATCTTTCCCTGGATCGGAACGCTGTCCGAATCCGAACGGTGCCGCGACGACCAGGGCGGTGAAGTATACGACGGCTGCCGACCAAAGGACGTCGCTGGCAAAATGGCCGCCGGCGACGATTCGGGCGAGTCCGATGATCAATCCGCTGCCCAGACCGATCAGCAGAAACGCCAGGGCCCAACCGCGACGCTGGGGATAGAGCAGGAAGGCGGGGGCCATCAGGTAGAAGCCCATGGCGGCGTGGCCGCTGGGGAAGGACGAGTCGTTCTGGCCGTCTCCCCGTTGCAGGACCGGCAGGAACGGTCGGGGGCCGTTGAAGGCCTGGATGGCATGGGGTCGCGGCCGGTTCCAAAAGGGCTTTAGGCAGCCGTTCACTAGGATGCCCGGTCCAATGATCAGAACCAGGGCCAAGAACAGTCCTGGGTCGCGCAGAGGCTCTAATCTCGTCCAGATGAAACTGGCAAGCCAGACGAGCAGTCCACCGCCGCCGATGGCCAAGGCGGGATAGACTCCGAAGTCGTAAAGACTCTTCCAAGGTTGCGTCCGCATCAGCGGCCAGCGGCTACTGATGGATGTTGTGCCAGACTCTCCTGAAAAAAATAGGCGTGCCACGGCGATGTCGAAATCAGTGCACCAGAACAGGATGGTTGTGAGACCGAGCACCAGCAGCGGCAACCACAACGCAGGATGCTTGGCGGCAGCGGCGAAACGTCGGGGGAGAGGGCTCATGGATGGCTCAGCGGCACAAATGGGCGGAGAACGAAGCGGACTCGTTTTTGAGCGGCCCTAGTTCTAACCCCTTCGGCAATTCGCGGCTAGAGAAGAACGGTGGACGGTGGCGGCGATCTGGGGCGTGCGGGTCGTGTCGGAATTGTTGGCTGTGCGGAAGGAGCGGGAACCGCTGGCGAAGGTGGCGAACGTGAGAAACGACATAGCTGTCAAAGGCCGTACAAGTGGGTGTTGGGAAGTTGATGTTTTAGCGGATTTAGGTCGTCTGGCTAAGGAAGCCGTTTGTTAATCGTCGATAGCAAGTCCTAGATTGGACCTAGAACACGTATGTACGCCAGTTTGTGTACGTATCCCATTCGGTTTTTCCTAACAAAGGAGTGAGTCCCATGTTGCGTCGTACCTTGTTGTCGGCGTTGGCCGTGGCCGCTTTGGCCGTCGTCAGCACCAACGCCCAGGCCGGCTTGTTCGGCAATGGCTGTTGTGCGCCCGCCTGTTGTGAGCAAGTGAAGGCCTGTGCGCCTGCCGCCTGCGTTGCTCCGAAGTGCTGTGAGGCGGTTTGCGCCCCGAAGTGCGTCCGTGAGCGTTGCCATCGTGAGCGTTGCTGCAAGGTCCGCAAGGTCCGCTGCTGCCGCCCGAAGGCCTGCGCCCCGGTTGCCTGCTGCGAACAAGTGAAGGCCTGTGCGCCGGCTTGCGTCGCCCCGAAGGCTTGCGAAGAAGTCAAGGCTTGTGCTCCGGCTTGCGCCCCGAAGTGCCATCGTGAGCGTTGCTGCAAGGTCCGCAAGGTCCGCTGCTGCCGCCCGAAGGCCTGCGCCCCGGTTGCCTGCTGCGAACAAGTGAAGGCCTGTGCGCCGGCTTGCGTCGCCCCGAAGGCTTGCGAAGAAGTCAAGGCTTGTGCTCCGGCTTGCGCCCCGAAGTGCCATCGTGAGCGTTGCTGCAAGGTCCGCAAGGTCCGCTGCTGCAAGGTTGCTTGCTGTGAGGAAGTCAAGGCCTGTGCGCCTGCCTGCTGCAAATAGCCCGTAACACGTCTCGTCTTCATCGAGGCTCTCCCCCGATCCGAGCCTGAAGACGAGCGTTTACGATCCTGTGAAGCGGCCCGTTCGAAGTTCGAGCGGGCCGCTTGACATTTCTTGAGGGTGCGCCGGCGCGGGAAAGTGGTTTATTCGGGGAACAACTTGGTCGACAGGTAACGCTCCCCGAGGTCGGGCAGGATTACGACCATCAACTTGCCCTCGTTCTCAGGCCGGCGGGCCACTTGGAGACCGGCCCAAGTCGCAGCGCCGCAACTGATGCCGCACATCAATCCCTCGAGGCGGGCCAGTTGGCGAGTGGATTCCAGGGCCTCTTGATCGCCAACTTGAACCACTTCGTCGAGGATCGATAGGTTGAGGACGTCAGGGATGAACCCGGCGCCAATTCCCTGAATGCCGTGTTTGCCGGGACGGAGCGGTTCGCCGGCCAGCCGCTGGGAAATCACGGGACTCGCCGCCGGTTCGACGGCGATGACTTGGACCGACGGTTTCCGGGATTTCAGGATCTCGCCGACGCCGGTGACGGTGCCCCCGGTGCCAACGCTGGAGACAACGAGATCGACAGCGCCGGCCGTGTCGCGCCAGATTTCTTCGGCCGTGGTCTGGCGGTGGATTTCGGGGTTGGCCGGATTCTTGAACTGCTGCGGCATATAGTAGTTGCGGTTCTTGGCCGCTAGTTCCTCGGCGCGACGGACGGCACCGGGCATGCCTTCGGTGGCCGGCGTCAGGACGATTTCGGCGCCCATTGCTTTCAACAGTCGGCGGCGCTCAAGACTCATGCTTTCGGGCATCGTCACCACGAGTTTGTAGCCGCGGGCGGCGCAGACAAAGGCCAAGCCGATCCCGGTATTGCCGCTGGTGGGCTCGATGATCACCGTGTTTTTGTGGATCTTGCCATCGCGCTCCGCGGCATCGATCATCGCTCGGGCGATGCGGTCCTTCACGCTCCAGAGCGGGTTGAAGCTCTCCAGCTTGCCGATCACGGTAGCCGCACAACCCTCGGCAATTCGTCGAAGGTGGACCAAGGGGGTGTTGCCGATGCAGTCAGCAATGTCGGGGTGAATATGACCGGCGGTGATCGACATGTCGATTCTCCATTGCCCGGACTCCAATGATGGTAGGTCCGCACGGGTGGGACTACGTAACGGTTTTCGCGAACAATATAACTTTGAGGAGAAGAAGGACCAGTTGCGAGGTCTTGTGCGCGGAATGATCTTGCGCCGCGAAACGCGAGGCTTACAGTTCAGCCGGTCCGATCTCTTTCAAAAGCGCGTCGTCCGCGGCGCGATCGGCTTTGGGCGGCGGTGGCAGAGCCTGGCCGGCGAAAAACGGCCGTAACAGCCCAAACAGCAGGCTGTATCGCGAGCGAGTCGCCGGATCGGGCTCGGTCATCCCGGTTTCACCCATGCGAATGTCATTCCACAGGGAAGCAAAGCCGATGGCCAGTACGGTGCCTTTGCCGTGCCGGACAAAGGCTGCGACAGGGTGCGGGCCAAGCCGTGCGACTGCTTCGCCACCGCGCGTTTCGCAGGCCGATTCGATGTCGAGAGAGGGTGTCTTCAAGCCGGTGGTGAGCCGTCCTTGGCGTTTCTGGTTGCCTTGGAAAGAAATGCCAAACGGCCACAGAAGGCTATTGGCGGTGGAGTTGACGTTCGCCGGCGAATCGATCACGACCAACTTGCCACCCTGAGCGACGTAGGCGGCCAGTCGATCACGGAATTCTTGGGGGACCGAACGGCTTGGGCAGATGCTTACGAGCACGTCGCCGAAGAAGACTTCGTTTCCCGCTTTCCGCACGGTCGCGCAATCGAGACGGGCAATCCACTGTTCGAGCAGTCCATAGCCGTTTTCTTTGCCTTGTGGAAAGGCACCCTTTGAAAGCGGCACCTGGGAGAAGGCCCGATCGATCACGACCAAGGGCTGCGGATTTTTTCGGGCTGGTTCGGGCAGCGACCAGCGATGCAGCCCAGCGACCGCCAGCGAGGCCACGGTCCAACCGAAGCAACCGGCGGCAATCGAGAGCAGGACCCGGTCTTGCCGGGCTCGTCCGCCGTTGGCACTGCTGGACAAGCCAGTTGGGGCGCCCGCAGCCGCAGCCGCACGGCTCGTCCCGATTGCACCAGCAAGCACCAGCACGCCAAGCAGTGTGAGCCAGGGGCGAGGATCGAGCCAGGGGCTGCGGTGGTTGAGCCACTCGACCATGCCGAGCATGAGTTCCGCTTTGCCGGGCTGGCCCAAGCAGAAGTTCGAGAAGATCGTCGAGTCGGTGAAGGCCAAAACCCGGCCACGACCTTGCCAGGTGGCCCAGGCCTGGACGAAGGCGCCGTAGCGCATCTCCGGGCAGTATTGTGGGATGGGGTGATAGTTTTCGAAGTGGTAGTCGGCCGGCATGCTCCAAAGGCCGGTGTCGGCAATCACCGCGCGGCCTCGGCTAAAGCCTGGCGCGATCGAGCAAGAGACGGCAAAATCTAGGGGCGGCAGCCGCTGGATGGCCGGGTGGGGCACGGCCGGTTTTTTGTAGAGTTGATCGTAGGGTGACGGGCCGAAGCCGAACAACAGATCGTCGCGGAAGATGAAGCCCATCGGCCGAACGATGTCGTTCATTGCCGTGGAGGAGCCCTTGAAGTTCGTGTGATCGCCAATCAACAGCAGGCCGCCGCCCTGTTCGACGAATTGGCTAACGGCCTTGATTTCGTCCGGGCTGTACCGCTCGGTGGGCATCTTGATCACGAGGACGTCGCAGTCGGCCAGCGTGGCGTCGTCGATCTTGTCATCGTCCAGCAGCCGCGACATCTCGTAATACTGACCCAGGTAGCGATAAACGCGGGCGTAGTTGTAGCCAGAGCCCTCGTCGAATAACCGTGGCTCGACGTACCAATTGGTGTCATAGGGTTTGGTGGTGGGGGACCACTGGGAATGCCGCTCAACAATCTTCACGCGTCCCTGGTTGCGGCCGCCGACCGGATTCCAGTAAACGGCGACGGTGAACAGGGCGACGGCGAGAGCGATCAAACAAGGAGGAAGTAGGAAGGGCGAAGGAGGAAAAATCCAGGATGAAGACGGGCAGGAAGCTTCGCAATTTGGCGGACTGAGTTCGTTATTGGGTGCGACCGTTTCTTCTTCGTCGACGGTTGTTGTTTGTAAACGGACAAAACGCCATGCCAGCAGCACCGGCGGGATCAACAGCAGCAGGAGGGTCCAGGGCGAAAAAAAGTGGTTCATAGCATGCAACGGACGATCGGGATCGGAACGAAGCACGCGATGCAGATAGACGCCGATCAAGAGCATCGCCCGGAGCGGCAGCCAAGCGGCGATGACAATCGTCAAGCCGCGAATCGCGGCCGAGAGAGTCCGCCACCGGGCGGTGGATGGCTGGAGAACGGGCGCGACGGTCTGGAACGTTCGAAAGGCCAAGCACGCCACTCCTCCGATGAAGAATAGCAGCGTCGCCGGATCGAGAAGCATCTCCCAGGTCGCCGCGAGGCGGTGCGTTTGTCGCAGGGAGTGCATGGCCACCGTTGCGCCGTCGGCCGTGGCATCCACGCCGAGCAGGCCGACCAACCAGGCGAGCATGTCCGTCAGGGGCCATGGTAGGTCGTGGGATCGCATCGTAAGGCCAGCGTACAATTCGAGCGCCAGCGACTGTGCCAGTAGGATGACGCCTGCTGTGATCGTGCCGCGGACAATCCGTTTCAATATGGGTGCGGAATAGGGCAGCAACTGTGTCGCCAGGCCGATCGCGATTAGAAGCGGGGCCGCGCGATAGGGCCACGCCGCGAACCAAATGGCGGGCAGCAGCAGTGCGAGAGAGGCAAAAGTGATTCGGCGGTCGGTCGCGGCGCCCTCGCCAATCACAGCAGACGGTTCGTTTACGTTCCGCGGAGCGAATGACAAGGCCGCTGCGCCCGCGACGACCGTCGCGAACCAGGCGAAGCTATGGGCGTAGAAGAAATAGTCGAGGCCCAATAGCCAGGAGCCCGCCAACAGGGCAATGCCGATCCAAAGCTGCATGGTCTATTTCTCTGGGACGCCTTGCTTGCCAGGGCCGGCCGATTTTTCAGCCGGGTCGTCGATCGAATGATCCGCCGCCGGCGCCGGGCTCCAGGGTTCTTCGCCGCGCATCACGTTGCTAAGCAACCAGCGCCAGAAGAGCACCTGGTTGTTGTCGCGTCGATTTTCGGGGGCAAAATTCTCGTTGGAGGCGAAATGGGTATCGCCGATCACGACCACCGTGCCGGCGCCTTCGCTTCGCCGATAGACGTACGCCCAGGTTCGATTGTCGCTGGGGCTTACCATCTTGCCGCCGCTGCCATCGAGTGATTCGACCGGCCAAGCAGCGTAGAAGTGGTACTGCCGCTGCGGGGAATCGAGCGGCGCTGACAGCGCGCCGTGTGGTTCTGGCTCGTGGGTGTCTTCCCCAGTGGGGACGGGCGATGGCGGCACACGCAACCCGAATTCGGCCAACACCGCCGCGCTGGGACGCGATTCGTTGGCGCCAACCATGACCAGGAAAGTGCCACCGCTGCTCACGAAAGTCTTGATTGCCTGGTGTTCGGCCGAAGTGAGTTCGCGGGCGGGGCCAATCGAAATCAGCAGGGCAGCACGTTCGAGCCGCTCCTTGGAGAGATCCGTTGCCAGAAGCGGCAGAAAGCCGTGTCGCATCAAGGTTTGCTGGAGATGCTTGATGCCGTGCGCGGCCGTGAGATCGCTGCTGTAGGCGGGCAGGTGCGAAGCATCGATGTAGGCCAAGAAGTTGAGCTTCTCGGACTTCTCCGAGCGACCGTCGGGCAACAGATGTCCCGACCCATGGCTGGCGGCCGTACAGGCGAGCAGCGAAACGATCAGCGCCGCGGGGGTGACGATGAACTGCCACGCTTCGGGCCGCGCGGCGAGCAAGCCCAGCGTGGCAACAAGGCTCAGCAGGGTGAGCAATTGCCGCCAAAGTGCTTGCGGGCTCGTGTTTTTGTAAGCCAACGAAGCCAGCAGCCGGCCGACAAACGGATGCGACGCGGCGAGCACCTCGTTACGGAGCGGCAAGGTGTCGGAAAGGACAAATACGCGTCCGGCACCGAACGGTTGCTCGGCTGCCAGAACGAGGTCGCCCAGTCGCTCGCTGGTGCTATAGGGCGATCGGCCCGTCACGGCGGCGTCGGTGCCCGGATCGCTCCATCCCCATTGACCGATAATCACCGGCTGGGCTGGCCAAGAGACGCGGAGCGACGGGCCAACTTGGATGCCGAACGGGTTGCGCAAATCGTTCATGCCGAGCGTACTGGCATGGGATAGCGGGGTGTAGGATTGTGACCAGCCGCCGGTCTGGGCCACCGCCGTATCAAGTTGCACGCGGATCGACGACGGCGCCAGCAGTTCGTTGAAACTGCTCTTCGAGTCGGGCTCGCTGACGGGCGGTTCGGCGACAACCAGCAGGGAGCCACCGCGACGCACGAACTCCCACACCCGCTGCAAGACGTCTTGCGGCCACGGCTGATCGGGGTGAATGGCCAACAGCACGTCCGCCTTGGCCAGTTCGTCGGCGGTGAGATCGCGCGAATGCGTGAACTCGCCGCCGAGGCTCGCCACGTACATTGGCAGCAGACCGTAGAAACCTTGATGCGAGGAATCGTACTCCGGCTTCAGCCAGTCGAGATAGCCACGGTCGTAGGCGACGATTTTCTTGCCCTGCAAGTCGGGGCGGTTGAGTGCCAGCGAGCCGCTCAGCGCGACGGCGATGGCCAGCAGCACCGGACCGAAGCGGAACAGCATGTCGGCAACGATGACCGAGCCAGGGACGTCCTTCTTGCGTTCTTCTTCTTCTTTTCGCTCCAACTCGCGCGGATCGACTTCGACTACCGGCAACCACGGCACGAGGCGAATCATGCCGGCAATGATCGCGGAGTGCAACAGCAGGGCTAGCAGCGGGAGGTTCCAGGGGATCAGGCTGCGGATACCACCGCTCCAGGTCCAGAGACCGACATGGTTGCTATCGGAGAGCGGTAGGATAGGCTCGGGGATCGCGGTGAACAGCTTTCTTGAATACGCAAGAAACGCCAGGTAGACGAACTGAGCAGCAACGATGGCAATGGCCGCCCAAGTTGCGCGTGGGCGACGGGGGGCGGGCGTACAAAGGAGCCAAGCTGCACAAAAGGCGCCGGTCAGCACCAGGTAATCGAGACCGGCAAACGTCGCTCCGACTGAGAGCGGCTGGCCAACAAGTCGACCGACAATAGCTCCCAGCAAACTGCCGATCAGGTCGGATACTTGCCAGAAAGCGGGCACGGTCGAGCGTGCCAACGTGTAGCAGCCAAGCGCGGTGACGCTCAGCGATGCGATCAGCAGCAGCCGCGCAGGCAGCAGGCGGTGAACCTGTGCGAGAGCGGCAAGGAGCACGGCGACCGCCAACACTTGGACCGCCGGGATGGCCGAGGGTGTCAGCAGGAGGGCGAAGAGAGCCGCGCTGCTGAGCAGCAGGCGATGGCCAAAGGAGGTTTTTCGCGGCCAAGCGGCGAGAATCGCTACGGCCAGGGCGGTCCACATCAGAACGAGTTGCAGCGGGCGGCCGAGCAGGCCGGTTGAGCCGCTTGCCAGCCATGCGGCGGCAAACCCGGCCAGCACGGAGAGAACGATTGCCGGTGGTGCCCGGTCGGTCACCTCGACAGTTCGTGGCGTTTGCAGATCGCTGGCGGCAACAGGCATCAAGTCTTGTTCCTGAAGACCGTTCTTGTTACAAAGGCAAGCAATGCGACAGTGGTGAGCATTCTATGGCAAAACGGCACTTCCGTTGGTCGCTTGACTGCCTTTTTCTAGTAGAGCCATAAGTATCCCCGTTGCCGCCGCTTATCGCAAGAGGGAACGGTTCGTTGACGGCTTCTCCGTTGCCGCGCGGAAAGGCGTTTGTAGTATGAGCGACCGACCTTCGATGGCAGCGAGCCCTGCCATTTGGGAGCGAGCCTTGGAGCAATAGTGTGTTCACGGAAATTGTGAGCTGGATTGCTTTTTGCGGTCTCTTGATTGTCATGTACGTCAATATAGGCAGGATTTTTGCTTTGGGGGCGCGGTGGGACTGGTTGCACGACGACTATCCCTCCCGTGCGTCGGTCGACGGCCAGCGATGGCGTCGCGTCCGAGCGTATGTTGGTGCCAGGGGACCTGGGAGAGAACCGGGAGAGAGTGCTGTCACTCTTTCACTCGGAGTCATTCTCGGCGGGCAGGGGTTGTACTTGAAGCCACGGCTCTTCACGCTGATTCTGCGCCCGGTCCTTATTCCTTGGAGTGCGATTACCTATGTTCCACCCCCTGAGGAAGATAGTTACGAAATTTTGGTGCTGACGGCTGACGGTCTTAAGGCAGTGCCTGTGAAACGCGATTCTCCCGAGGTAGTCAACCTGATGGTTCACACGTCGAAAGGTTCTATCGCGTTGACTCTCGAGGGAGGACCTGCCATTGCTCTTGAACATTGGCTGCGGGAACTTGAAGGCCAGGAGCAAGGTAAGGAAAGAAGAGACTAAAGAGGTCGGGGCCGTATTGCCCGAACAGCGAAGCACGCCGGGCGGTGGAGGCTGGCGTGATCAGGACCAACAGTTCGGTGCTGGATAAGTAGATACTCCAATCCGGCAAAAAAGAGCGGAGCGAAGGACCCGTTAGCGTCGTAACCGCCGACGCCAGCAAAGGCCCTTCGCTCCGCTTAGGATGATCTTCTCTCCACTTCGCCGTTTAGTGCTGGGCTGGCCGCTTCAGCATGATCCGGCTATCGGCCACCGAGCAGCCTTGGCCATTGGCATGGACGATCAACGGGTTGATATCCAACTCGGAGATCTCGGGATGGTTGCAGACCATCTGCGAGAGCCGCAGCAGGGTGTCGACGATCGAGGTGATGTCGGCCGGCGGCGTGCCGCGGAAACCGTCGAGCACCTTGAACGCCTTGATGTCGTGAACCATGCGCTCGGCCGAGATGTGCCACATCGGGGCCAGGCGGAAGGAGACGTCCTTGAGCACTTCGACGAGCGTGCCGCCGAGGCCGAACATCATCAACGGTCCGAACCGCGGGTCGCGGCTGGCGCCGAGGATGACTTCCACGCCCTTGCCGGCCATCTCTTCGACCAAAATGCCCTCGATCTTGGCGTTCGGGACGTGCTTCTTCACATTCTCGACAATCTTGTTGAAGGTCACGCGGGCTTCGCCGGCGCCGACCACGTTGAGGATGACGCCGCCGGCGTCGAACTTATGCACGACGTCGGCCGACATGATCTTCATCACCACCGGACGGCCGATTTCTTCGGCGATCCGCGCCGCGTCGTCGGGGCTCTGGGCCACGTCGCTCTTCAACAGTGGCAGGCGATAGCAGGCCAACAGCGGACGGCATTCGGCCTGGGTCAGGTAGCGATCGGTGTGGTTGTTCATCAACTCGGTGACGATCTTCTTTGCACCGTCGACGTCCAGGTCGTTGAAGGTGGTCATCTTCCGGCGGGGCATTTCCAGCGAGTTGACCAGCGAGTGGGCGGCGGCCAGGCTCTTCACGCCGTCCTCGGGGAACGGATAGTTGGGGATGCCGGCCGAACGCAGAATCCGCACCCCGGCGGCGACGTCGCGGGCGCCCATGAACGAGCAGACCACGGGTTTGTTGATGCCCTTGATCGACTCCGGGACGGCGGCGGCCGTCTCTTCGACGTCGGTCATCGATTGGGGCGTAAGGATCACCAGGCCCATGTCGACGTTCTCGTCTTCGAGCACGGTGCGCAGGGCAGCCTTGTAGCGGTCGGCGCGGGCATCGCCGATCACGTCGATCGGATTGCGCAACGAGGCGGTGACCGGCAGCGACTTCTTGAGGGCCTGCTTGGTGGTGTCGCTCAGTTCGGCCAGTTTCAGACCGTAACGCACGGCGGCGTCGGTGGCCATGATGCCTGGGCCGCCGGCATTGGTGACGATGGCGATGCGTCCGCCCTTGGGCATCGGCTGGACCGTGTAGAGAGCGGCGTAGTCAAACAACTCGGCGATGGTTTCGACGCGCTGGACGCCGCTTTGGGCCAGCAAGGCGTTGTAGATCGAATCGGAGCCAGCCAACGAACCGGTGTGGCTGCTAACGGCCTTGGCGCCTTCAGGGGAGCGCCCCGACTTGAGACACAGCATCGGCTTGCGGGTTTCCCAGAAGATTTCGCGGACCGTCTCGATGAACTGGCGGCCGTTGGAGACGTCTTCCAGGTACATGGCGATGACCTTGGTCTTCTCGTCCTTGGCGAGATAGGCCAGCAGGTCGATTTCGTTGACGTCGGCCTTGTTGCCGAAGCTGATGAACTTGCTGAAGCCCATCTGCCGCTCCTCGGCGTAGTCCAAGACCGAGGTGCACAACGCGCCGCTCTGAGAGATGAAGGCGAGGTTGCCATGTTCGGGCATTTTGCGGCCGAAGGCGGCGTTCATGCGCACGCCGTCGTCGGTGTTGATCACGCCGAGGCAGTTGGGGCCCACCAAGGGGATGCCGGCGGCGCGGACCTTGTCGCGGAGCTTGGCTTCCAAGGCGGCGCCCTCGGGACCGACTTCCTTGAAACCGGCGGAAATGACCACCAGGGCCTTGACGCCCTTGGCGATGGCGTCATCGACGACGTCGAGAATCGTGGTGGAAGGAACGATCATCACGGCCAGGTCGACCGGGCCGGGGATTTCCTGCAAGGACTTGTAGGCGTGGACGCCGAAGATCGACGACGCCTTGGGGTTGACCGGGTAGACCGAGCCATTGAACTCGGCGAACAGCAGGTTGCGAAAGATGTCGTTGCCCACGGTGCCAGCACGCGTGGAGGCGCCGACGACGGCGATCGACTTGGGATGAAATATGGCGTCAAGCTTCTCAGCAGGAACAAGGTGTTCGGACATGATCCCTCTCTCAAAGTTGAGCTACGGACAGGCGAGCGGTCGCGGGGCGAAGACCGCCGGCCACGGAGTGTCTTCGCGAAGTTGGTTTGGGTCTTCCGCGCTTTCCCAAGGCGGAAAACTGGCAGGCGAGAAACTTTCAGTATGCCAGATACCGCGAGTGGCCGGCAAGGGCCACACGGAGGGGGGTGCCGGCTAACGCCGAATTTGAGTGGAGAGAGATTGTTTAGTAGTGGTTTAACGCGAGCGCTATTGACGCCAATGGACCGGCAGCATGCTCGCTTGTTTTGCCCAATGCGGATGCCCGGGACAGAGTGCCGCAACCTGATGACGGTCGACGGCCGAAATCGGTTGGTGAGCGCTACTTCCAAACCGAAATAGGACTGCTTGATTCTTGTGCGGATGCGTTAGAATCGAGTCAATGCAGTTGCCAGATTTGATCGCCGAGTGGTGGGGGAGCGTTTGGCCGAAGAAGACTCTTGGCCAGCGGGGGGAAGTGGCCGCCGCCCGGTTTCTGCGGCGGCGCGGCTACAAGATCCTCGCCCGCAGCGACCATTTCGGTCCGGGCGAGTTGGATCTGGTTGCCCTGGATGGGCAGACGATTGTCTTTGTCGAGGTGAAGACGCGGGAGAGGGCCGACATCGGGCACCCGGCCGAGGCCGTGGACTCGGCTAAGCAACGAAGGCTGACCCGGCTCGCCGTCACGTTCTTGAAGCGCTACGGCTTGCTCGACCGCCCGGCGCGATTCGATGTGATCGCGGTCACATGGCCGGCTGGTCGGCGGCGGCCGGTAATCGAGCACTTTCGCCACGCTTTTGAGGCGGTCGGGCACGGGGAACTCTATTCCTAGCTTTGGGAAAGGGATAGCCGCGAGCTGGGTTTTCCCGCGACGTGATCGGGAGACGGTGGCGAGCGGCGAAGCTTTTCTCTTGAAAAATCTGGCGCTAGCCTTTGCTGAAGGACTGTTAACGATTACGCAGGCTGTATTAGCCGCGTGACGTTTCTTCTTCCTTCAACCTCTTACGTAGGAGGGTCAACACTCATGCGACGTGTTGTTCTGTCTTTTTTGGTGTTGGTGATGGTGGGCCTGTTATTGGCCGAGTCGGCTTCGGCATGTGGTGGTCGCCGACATCGCCGCTGTTGCGGCGGTGAGTGGGACGGCTACTATGGCGGCGGCTGCGAAGTGGCCTGCTGCCAGCAGGTGAGCTGCGCCCCAGCGGTTGCTTGCCAACCGACCGGCTGCTGCGACACGGGCGGCAACGTCGGCTGTGGTGACTACTGTGGTTGGGACGATGGCTGCTGCCGGCAGCGCCGCCACCATCGCCGCAATCGCTGCCACCGCGGCGGCTGGAACGATTGCTGTGAAGTAGCCAGTGTTAGTTGCGGTCCAACGATGGGATGCTGCGAGGCGGCCGGCTGCTGCCCAAGTGTCCCAAGCACTCCGCAACAGCGCACGGCGCCGGCGCCGGAGATGCGCCGAGAGTTGCCGAAGGCTCCGCCGCCCGCCGCTGGCACTCGCTAGAGGCGTGTTGTTGGGCAGGCTGACAGAAAAATTCGCGGCCCGCTCTTAGAAGGGAGATCAAACAACGTACGGCGTTCTTGGCGGACGCAAGTTTGCTTCGGGCGTTCCGAGCGACGATTGCGATCGAGCAATGGTCGGCACGGCGCCCGAGTAGGATTAGGACGGCGCAAAGAATTGGGGCGACAGGAGCAATTCCTGCCGCCCCAGTTTTCTTTTAGAGGCTAACGAGCGAAGGCTCGTTGTACTGCCTACTTCTTCGCCTTGAGGGCGGCCTGGGCAGCGGCCAGCCGCGCGATCGGCACGCGGTACGGGCTGCAGCTAACGTAGTTCAGCCCGGTGCGGAAGCAGAACTCGACGCTCGCCGGATCGCCACCCTGCTCGCCGCAGATGCCGACCTTCAGGTTGCCACGGGTGCCGCGGCCCTTGCTGACGGCCATCTCGATCAGCTGGCCCACGCCATTCTGGTCGATGGTCTGGAACGGATCGGCCTCGAGGATGTTGTCGTCGAGGTAGGCGTGCAGGAAGCCGCCGATGTCGTCGCGGCTGAAGCCGAAGCTCATCTGCGTGAGGTCGTTGGTGCCAAACGAGAAGAACTCGGCCGTCTTGGCCATGCGATCGGCCAGCAAGCAGGCCCGCGGAATCTCGATCATCGTGCCGTAGAGGCACTCGAGCTGCGTGCCGGTCTGCGCTTCGACTTCCTTCTTGACGCGATCGAAAATCACCTTGGTGACGTCCAATTCGCGGACGTCGCAGGTCACCGGCACCATCAGTTCCGGCTTGGGCGACTTGCCGGCCTTCTTCAGTTCGGCGGTGGCCTCGAAGATGGCGCGGACCTGCATTTCGGTCACTTCGGGATAGGTAACGCCGAGGCGGACGCCGCGATGGCCCATCATCGGGTTGGTTTCGTGGAGGGCTTCACCGCGTTTCTTGACATCGGCCGGCTTGATATTCAAGGCCGCGGCCAGTTCCTTCTGCTTGGCGGGATCCTGCGGCACGAACTCGTGCAACGGCGGATCGAGCAGACGCATGGTCACCGGCAGGCCATCCATCGCTTCGAGGGTGGCCTTGATGTCGCGCTTCACATAGGGGAACAACTCGGCCAGGGCGGCCTTGCGCTCGTCGACGGTCTTGCTGAGGATCATCTTCCGCAAGAGGAACAAGGCCTCGTCGGAACCGGCGCCGTAGAACATGTGCTCGGTGCGGAACAGGCCGATGCCTTCAGCGCCGAATTGGCGGGCGACCTTGGCATCCTCGGGGGTGTCGGCGTTGGTGCGGACGCCCATGGTGCGGAACTTGTCGACCATGGTCATGAAGCTTTGGAACTTCGGATTCTCGGTGGCGTCCATCATCTCCAAGGCGCCGGCGTAGACCTTGCCCTTGGTGCCATTGAGGGTGATGACGTCGCCTTCCTTGAGTTTGACGTCGCCGACGGCGAGCTTCTTGGCGGACATGTCGATCTTCATGTCGCCGGCGCCGACGATGCAGCACTTACCCCAGCCGCGGGCGACCAAGGCGGCGTGGCTGGTCATGCCACCGCGCGCGGTCAGAATGCCCTCGGCGGCGCGCATGCCTTCGACGTCCTCGGGGTTGGTCTCTTCGCGGACGAGGATGACCTTCTCACCCTTCTTCGCCCACTCCACGGCGCTGGCCGAGGTGAAGACGATCTTGCCGCAGGCGCCGCCAGGGCCGGCCGGCAGACCCGACAGGAAGGCTTCGGCCTTTTTCTCGGCGGCCGGGTTGATGATCGGGTGCAGCAGCTCGTCTAACTGGGCCGGCTGCACGCGGGTGACCGCCGTCTTCTCGTCGATCAGGCCTTCGGCCAGCATGTCCATGGCCATGTTCAAGGCCGCGGTGCCGGTTCGCTTGCCGTTGCGGCATTGCAGCATGTAAAGCCGCTTTTCCTGAATCGTGAACTCGATATCCTGCATGTCGTGATAGTGCTGTTCGAGCTTCGTGCGGATATCGTAGAGTTCCTGGTACAGTTCCGGCCACTCGGTCTGCAGCGACTTGAGGTGCTGATTCTGCGGATTCTTGGTTTCTTCGTTCAACGGGCTGGGGGTGCGGATGCCGGCCACCACGTCTTCACCCTGGGCGTTGACGAGCCATTCGCCGTAAAACTTGTTCTCGCCGGTCGCCGGATTACGGGAGAACGCCACGCCGGTGGCCGAACTCTCGCCGAGGTTACCGAAGACCATGCTCTGTACGTTGCAGGCGGTGCCCCATTCGCTCGGAATGCCTTCGATCTTGCGGTAGGAGACCGCACGGCGGCCTTCCCAGCTCTTGAACACGGCACCGATGGCGCCCCAGAGCTGATCGTTGGGATCGTCGGGGAACTCGCGGCCGAGCACTTCCTTGACCTTCTCTTTGAACTGCTCGCAGAGCTTCTTGAGGTCACTGGCGGTGAGGTCGGTGTCGGACTCGACCTTCTTGGCCTTCTTCATCTTGGCCATGAGGTGTTCCAGTTGAACGCGAATGCCCTTGCCTTCTTCGGGCTCGATGTCTTCGGCCTTTTCCATGACGACGTCCGAATACATCATGATCAAGCGGCGATAGGCGTCGTAGACGAACCGCTCATTGCCCGACTTGGTGACCAAGCCGTCGATCGTCGCCGGGCAGAGGCCGACGTTTAGTACGGTTTCCATCATGCCCGGCATCGAGGTGCGGGCGCCGCTGCGGCAGCTGAGCAACAGGGGGTTGTCCTTGTCGCCGAACTTCATGCCCATTGCCTCTTCGGTCTTGCAGAGGGCGGCGGTGACTTCCTCGCGAAGCGATTGGGGGAACTTGCGTCCTTCGGCGAAGAAGGCGGTGCAGAATTCGGTGCTGATGGTGAAGCCGGCGGGGACGGGCAAGCCCAGTTTGGCCATTTCCGCCAAGTTCGCGCCTTTGCCGCCGAGCGTGTTTTTCATCGTGGCATCGCCTTCGGTCCCCTTCGGACCGAAGAAATAGACGTATTTCTGAGCCATGTTCGCTTCCTTTGTGGGTGTCACAAAAAAGTGGAGGGTTGGTTGCGGGTTCTTGCCGTTGGAGGCCGGCAAAGGCAGGGCTGGCGCATATACCCAGCGGCATATTTCGCCAGGAACGAAACTGAAAAGTCTATCAGCGGCGAAAATGGGCGTCAAGGTTGGCGAGGCCCTTGCCAGCGGTGGCCAGCGACGCTCGCGCGGCCGTTTCTAAGATGTTAGGCAGCGGGGGCGCGTCGGCATATACTTCCACGACGACCCTACAGGCCACCCAATTTGCCGGCACGCCCGCTGCTCGGGCCATGGCACAGCCGGACCCCAGACGGCAGAATGACGATTGTGGAAACCGCATCCACAATCCGGCCCCTAAGACTCGACCCCCAATCCCTGAACCCTCCAATGCAATTCGCCTTCGCCGCCGCCGTGTTCGAGGGGAGTCTGGTAGCCATCTCGATTGTGCTGGGATGGGCCTTGGGGATCCGGCCCCTGGGAACGTTTCGCTTCAACCTGCTTGACGCGGCGTTGGGAGTGGTCGCCACCGTACCGCTGTTGGCCGTTTTCGTGTTCTGTCTCAGAAGCCGGCTGAAGCCGTTTCGTCATATCACGATCATTCTCGAGGAGCGGCTGATCCCGCTGTTCCGAGAGTGCAGCCTAATTCAATTGGGTATCCTCGCAGCATTGGCTGGCGTGGGCGAGGAGATGCTGTTTCGAGGGGTGCTGCAGGCGAGCATTGCCGAGACAGTCGGCGGGCAATTCGGCGTTTGGCTGGGACTGCTGGCTGCGGCCGTGCTCTTCGGGTTGCTGCATTTGATCACGCCGACGTACGCGATCTTCGCGGGGTTAGTCGGGTTGTATCTCGGCGGGCTGTGGCTGTTCGCCGGTAACTTGCTTGCGCCGATCATTAGCCACGCCGTCTACGATTTTGTGGCACTATGGTATTTGGTGCGAGCGAAGCGTGACGGAACGGACGCCGCAGAGCGGGGCTGAAGCTACGTGGGCTTTCTCGCCATCACGACCGAGTTCATCGCCTCGTGGCGAACGGCTAGCACGACATCCACAAAACCGGCCGCTT
>CALGFD010000041.1 GCA_937881075.1 uncultured Planctomycetales bacterium | reverse complement strand
AACAAGGTAGCCGTAGGGGAACCTGCGGCTGGATCACCTCCTTTCTAAGGATAATTTCAAGCGTTAGATGGCGACGTCTAACGTAGAAATTGTGGAGCTGGTTCTTCAACCGGAATATTGAGGTCACGCACTACCAAGCGTCAAAAGCAAATCATGGCCCGAGGAGCCGAAAGCTCCCCGGGCCTTTCTTTTTTCTTGCGTGCAATCAGCGTCCGCAACTCGGCGGGGGGAATGAATCGATCGGCTGGGTAATTACTTGAGAATGAAACCGGCAACGTAAATATATAGAGCGAGAAAGATGGCGCCAGCGAGTGAGAGCAGATGCCGGACGATGCGCGGCGGCTGCCAACGCAGAGAAATCCATGCCGTACCAGCCGCGACCAAGCCTACGCCCATAATGAGCCAGCCAATTCCTCTCCCTTCCACCGCGAAAAACTCAGTCGCCGTCCAAAAACAGCACCAAAGTGCGCAGACGATCAGGAAGGCGATATGGTTGCGGCGTCCCTCTCCCAGCCAGATTGTGGCGATGGCAGAGACTGCCGCAAGAAACGCGGCAAACCCGCCAAACAGCAGGCCAGCCAGGATCGCCACGCGACTTCCCGGACGCCCCACGCAAGTCTGGATAAGGATCTCATGTCCAGAAGGGCGGCAAATCCGCGAAGATATTACGATCGGGGGCCTAAATGTGGAGGCGTTGCCCGAGGGATCGTCAACTCCTGTATCGCTGCCGTGCTGCCTGCCACGGGCGAATCAGCCACCTCCAAAGAAACCGTCGTTTCTTTTTGATATTGCTAAATCCCATGTCCACCCCCGCGTGAAGTTGCTTTGACCGACTTTGCCATGAGCCGCAGCCTGTCGGCGAACACGCTTGCGGTCTCGCTTCCCTCGTGCAGCAAGCACTGGCGTCGCGGTCATCTTTGGGTTGGCAGTGCTGGCCATCCGTATTCTACGGGTTGAAGAGCCTTTATCTCTCTTGCCAAACATTCCGCCCCGTTTTCTTTTCGCATCGCTTTATGTTGCGAAAAAGCCCCATCCTGCCAGGAAACGTGGTAGGTTTGTCATAGTGGAACATAGGGCGGCGGGGGCTGCCGGCCGATGCGAACTGCCGCTCGGTTGGGGCCGCACCGCTCCCGTTGGTCGCTCCCCTGGGAGCGATCTCCGTCGGAATCATGGGTCCCGAGGAGAGGACCGTGTGGCGTTCATGGACGACCGGCTGGCTCGCAGGGGCCATCGCGCTCGGCGCGTTGGCGCTGGCCGGTTGCGCCGGTATGAATCGCTCCTGCATCGATCCGACCGGCGAACGGATCTTTGCCGCGGCTCCGGTAGAAGCCACGGCCCCGCCGGCCACGGCCGCGGGCGGTCCCTATGTCGAAAGCCCGGCCGGACCATTCAACTATGATGACGTCGAAACGCAGCTCCAGCGGACCGAGCCAATTGTCGCTGCGGTCGGCAGCGAAGTAGTGCTGGTGGCGGGTGTCGTGGGGACCGACGGTTTTCTTCGCACCAATCGGCGGCTGGAGTGGTCGATCGCGCCAGGCAGCGTTGGCAACTTCGTGGCCGTTCAAGAAGGCACCTTCAGCGACATCTTGGTCGGCGACTTCACCCGGCCCCGACTCGCCAGCAACACGTTCGTGGTCGGCAGCACCGGACGGAGCTACCTGCGGCTAACACGCGGCACACCCTGCGAGGACGACGATATCCTGGTGATGCGCGGGCAAGGCTGGGTCTCGCTCACCTCGGCGGTCGAGGGCACCAGCAACGTCGTGGTCGTCTCGCCCGACGTCTACAATTGGCAGACGCGGACCAAGACGGCTACTGTGCACTGGGTCGACGCGGTATGGCGTTTCCCACCGCCGGCGATCAACCCGGCTGGCACCCGACACGTCTTCACCACCACCGTAACCCGACAATCGAATCAATGCCCCTGCGAAGGCTGGCGAGTACGCTACGAGATTACCAGTGGACCGCCCGCCGGCTTCAGTCCCGATGGCGCAACGGTGGTTGAAGTCCCCACAAACGCCGCCGGACAAGCGTCGGCGGAGATCTTTCAGAAGCAGCCGGTTCATGGCACCAACAACGTCTGCATCCAGGTCATCCGGCCGGCAGAAGCAGTCGGTTCGGGCGGGCGGAAGCTGGTCGTCGGCACCGGGGCGACGACGAAGACCTGGACCGCCGCGGATCTGGCAATCACCGTGGCCGGACCCGTCTCGGCGATCGTGGGCGCGCCGCTGACCTATCGCGTCGAAGTTACGAATCCCGGCGATTTGCCGGCTCGGGAGATTGTTGTTACCAATGTGTTGCCTGAAGGGCTAACGTACCTCGGCAGCAATCCCGTGGCCGAAAACGCCGGCCGGCAGTTGCAGTGGCGGTTGGGCGAACTCGGTGCACGACAGCGGCGAACGATCGAGGTGCAATTCCGGCCGGAGCATCCTGGCGTGCTGACGAATTGCTGCGAGGCCTCGGCCGCTGGCGGTCTGAAGGTGAGCAATTGTGCGACCACGACCATCGGCGCGCCGGCGACCGCTGCGCCCGGTGGAACGGCGCCGCCGGCCACGACTCCCGGTGCAGCGGTGCCACCCAATCTTCCCCCGTCGGACGCCGGCATTCGTTTACCGGCCGGCACCTTAGAATTGCGGGTCACAGGTCCCGCCCAAACGCAAGTTCCCGTCGGCAGCGAGGCAACCTTCGAGATCGTCCTCTTGAACCGCGGCACGCGGTCGCTCACCGGCGTGGAAATTCGCGATCGGCTCGACCCCGGCTTGGAGCATCCGCAAGCAGAATCGGACCTGGGCTTGTACCGACTGTTGGGTGATGTACCGCCCGGTGAAAAACGTGTCAAAGTAACACTACGTGTCTCCCGGCCAGGGCAGTTGTGCCAAAATATCGAAATCCGCAGTCGTGAAACGGCGCCCGTCACGGCCCGAGCCTGCATCGTCGGTGTCGCGGCCGCCGCGCCGAGCGGACCAAGCGGTGGATGGCCAAGCGGAGTGCCCGCCGGCCCGCCGCGCCAGACGTCCCCGCCAACGCTGCCCATATCCGTGCAGAAACTGGGGCCGCGACAGCCGCTCTTGGTCGGCGAAACGGCCCGCTTCACCATTGAAGTTGTCAACAATGGTACGACGGATCTCCGTGGCATCAAGGTCATCGATCGGACCGATCCAGCGTTGATGCCAACCTTGGCAAGCGATGGACATCGCATTGAAAATCAAGCGTTGGTTTGGAGCATCGACTTGGCGGCGGGCCGTTCGTCCAAGCTCGAGGTGCACTGTACCTGCCAGACGCCGGCAAGCACCTGCAATCGCGTGACGGTGCTTTTGCCCGATGGCCGGCAGGTCGAGGACCAGGCGTGCGTCGAAGTGCGAGCGGCAACACCCCCGGCAGCAAGAGTCGACTCCATGCCGTCGACGCCATCGGTGAACCAGCAGCCAGCCAACCAGCCCTCGGAGCAGCAAGGCCCGCCGGTCAACTTGCCGTCAGGTCCGCCATCCAATGCGACGCCAGGCAGCGCCGGGGAGCCACTGTCGCTATCGGTGGTCGGACTGCGCAATCCGGTCGCCACAGGCAAGGAACTGACCTACGAAATTCGCGTGACAAACGCGGGAACGGCAGCGGCAAAGGCGGTCAGCGTAACCGGCACCGTGCCTGAGGGAATGAAGGTCGTACCGCTCGGCACCACGGCGCCGCCTGGGCCGCGGTTCCGCGTTGATGATGGAAACCGCGTCGTGCGCTTCGGCACGATTGACACCCTTGCCGCCGGCGAGTCGCTCACTTACCGCGTTCGCGTCCAGGCCAATCAAGCCGGTCAGTATCGCTTCAAGGTGGAACTGCGCTCGCCCGACCTGACGAAGACAATCGTCGAAGAGGCGACAACCGAGGTGTTTTAGAAGCAGTGACGCAAGTGACATGGTAACGCAGTGCAGCAGTGCTACAGGAAAGCAGTGAAAGAGTGAAGAAGTAAGTAATTGGTTGATCGTGGGGGCAAAGAGGTCGGCTGGCAGCTTTCGCAATCTCGTCCTTGGGCAGAGATGGGGCACATACGCGAGCGTCTTGTGGAATCGCTGACAAACAGCCGATAATCCTGTTCCAGTTTTCCCTTTCCTTCTGCCACAAACCGTTTTACTACGTTCCTGCGTAACTTCCCCATGCCGCGATTCGTAATCCTCGAGCACGATCATCCACAAGGAAAGCACTTCGACTTCATGCTCGAGGCCGAAGGCGTGTTAAAGACTTGGGCGCTGCCGGCTTGGCCGTCCCTCACTGTCGAGATGGAATGTCGGATGCTGCCAGATCATCGGCTTGCCTACCTCGAATACGAGGGAGAAGTCTCGGGGGGGCGAGGCAACGTGAGACGCGTGGAAGCGGGCGAGTATTCCGTGGAGCGACGTAGCGCGAACGAGTGGGTCGTGGCAATCACCGGCAGAAAACTGGTCGGACGGGTGGAATTGCGGCAAACCGGCGAGACACCAAGCTGTTGGTGCTTCCTCGGGCGAACTGGGCCAACGTAAACCGTCACCCGTTTCTCTTCTTTGTCGTGCCGCCGATGTAGATTGCGCCATTCTCGACGTGCAAGCTCTCGACGCGGATGATCGCCTCGCGATCTTCATCCTCGGGGAGCGTTAACAGCGCGACCGGATCGGCCCCTTCGCGTTGCCACTCCAAATGCAATTGCGAGTCTTTGGCGGCTTGGGAAATGCCGTCGAGAACCCGGTTCAAAGGCACGGGCAGCAAGCCTGCCCTGACGTTGATCACACGGATCGCCAGGACGTTGGGCTTCGCCACGTAGGGTTCGAGCGTGACACTAATGACGTGGGCCGTGCCATCGTGTGTGTAACGACAGCCGAGCGTGAGTTTCTTGTTGCGAATGGCCACGCGCGGATCGGAAAGCTTTTCCGGCAGAGCTTTCGGATGATTCTTGACAAGGTCCACGGAAAGCCAGCCGTTAATTTGTTCGTCGGTGAAGCGGGCCGACCAGCGTCCGGGTTTCTGGATCGCGCTAAACAGCCCGGCGGTCTGCTGGAGCATGGCGTCGCTGTCTTTTTCCAGCGTCTTGCGGTCCGTCTTGAGCGCTTCGCCGTAGAAATCGGGCTCGTAGTGCGCGGCGAAGTAGAGCGAGGCGGGCACGATCGTTAGCAATGCCGCCGTCCCGACGAAAACCAGGAAAAACACGCGAAATCGTCGGAGCATTGCTGCCTCCCCGGCACAAACACAAAACGTCCATCCTGGGCGTCTTGCACCCCTTTGATTATACGAATCGCAGCAGAGCGTAGTTCTTCTTCCCCGATCGCAAGATAATCGTCGATTCGCTGGCGAGGTCGTTCAAACCGAGGGTGCAATCAATCCCTTCGATACGGCGATTGTTGACGTACGCCCCGCCCTGGGTGATCACGCGTCGGGCGTCGCTCTTGTTCTTCGACAGGGTCGACTCGACAAAGGCGTCGATGATCGGCAGGCCGGTCGCCAGCTTTTCCCGTGGCAGTTGCTTGCTGGGCACGTCGGCAAAAATGCTGGCAAGTTGGGCGTCGTTCAAATGGTTGATTTCCGCGCCAAAGAAGATCTCGGTGGCGCGCTCGGCCGTATGTAGCCCTTCTTGATCGTGGACCAATTGCGTCAACTCTTGCGCCAACCGCCGCTGCGCAAGCCGCTTGCCCGGGTCACGCTGGTGTTCGCCCAACAGCGATTCGATCTCCTCCTGTCCCATGTCAGTGAAGAAGCGGAGGCAGCGGCCCACATCGGCGTCGTCGAGATTGATCCAGTACTGATAGAACTGGTAGGGGCTCGTCTTCTCGGCCGAAAGCCACAAGGCGCCGGACTCGGTCTTGCCCATCTTCGTACCATCGCTCTTGGTCAGCAGCGGGCAGGTGCAGCCGTAAAGCTGGACGCCGCGGAGGCGTCGGGCCAGATCGATGCCGGCCGTGATATTGCCCCATTGGTCGCTGCCGCCGACCTGCAATTCGCAGTCGTGTTGCTGATAGAGGTGGACGAAGTCGTAGGCCTGCAGAAGCATGTAGCTAAACTCGGTATAGCTCAAGCCAGCATCGGTGCGCTCGAGCCGTGCGCGGACCGAGTCTTTGGCCAACATCACGTTGACCGGAAAATGCTTGCCGACGTCGCGAAGGAACTCGAGGTAGCCGAAGCGGCCCATCCAATCGTAGTTGTTCACCAGCAAAGCGGATCGCGGACCGCAGTCGAAGTCGAGGAACCGGCGCAACTGCGGTTCCATGCCGGCGATGTTCGCTCGCAGCGAATCTTCGGAGAGCAGCTTGCGTTCTTCGCTCTTGCCGCTGGGGTCGCCAATCATGCCGGTGGCGCCGCCGACGACGGCGATCGGCCGGTGCCCGGCTTTCTGGAACCGCCGCAGGATCATTAGCGCCATCAGGTGGCCGACATGCAGGCTATCGGCCGTGGGATCGAAACCGGCATAGACGGTCCGTGACTTTTCCAGCAGCAGCTTTGGCAGGTTGACATCGTCCGTAGTCTGGTTGATCAGCCCGCGCCAAGACAATTCTCGAATAACATCGTTCATTACTGAAAGAGTGGCTAATGACTTGAGAGAGTAAGAAAGGAGATTATCTCCACTTATCATCATCGGCGAACGGATTCAACATCCCCGGTAGCTTTGGCTTGGGCAGGGCCTTGATCGCCTGTTCGGCAAAGTGCTGGTCTTCCTTGGTAGTGATCTTGATGTTGATCGGTGAGCCGGGCACGACCGTTACCGGATGCCCAAATCGTTCGACCATCTGGGCCTCGTCCGTCGGCTGGAAGTCGCCCCGGGCAGCGTAGGCATCCAGCAACAATTGCCGACGAAATACTTGCGGCGTCTGGGCTTCCCAGAGGCTCTTTCTCGACACCGTCTCTTCGATCCGGTGATCCGCGCCGACTCGCTTCAGCGTGCCATTGACGGGAATCGCAAAGATCGCCGCACCGGTTTTTTCGGCCGCCTCAAAGATCGTGTCGATCCAGGTGTCGGCCAGGCATGGCCTCACGGCGTCATGGACGCAGATGAAGTCAACGTCTGGTCTCACGTGGGCAAGCGCGGCTGCCACCGAGTCGGCCCGTTCGGCTCCCCCGTCGACCAATTCAATGCCGAGGATGGCGATGTTGGCCGAGAACTTGAACAGGAAGTCGGCCCGATCTTCGGGCGAGATCAGCAGGATCGTCTGGACGACGTCGTCCCGATTCAAGAAACGCTCGGCCGAATGCAACCAGACGGCCTTGTTGGCCAGTGGCGCAAAGGGTTTTTTGTAACTGCGGTCTCTAAACCGGGTGCTGCGGCCGGCAGCCGCAAGGATCACGGCGAACTTACTCACGTGACGTCTCCCATCATCATGCCCCCCCATATTGTGCGGTTTCGACGCCGGGCGTCAAGTCGAACCGGCTGGTCTTGTTGGGGGCGGCCTTGACACTGCTGCCAAGGCTATGGCATTCTGCCTGCTTGTCGATTTTCCGAGGAGAGCGAGTGCTGATGATGGAAGCGATGATTTTGAGTACCTGGAGCTTTGGGCAGAAGGCCAACGCCGCTGGCTGGCCCTGCTTGGAGGGGCCAAAGGCTTCGAGCTTGGACGCGGTAGAACAGGCCTGCCGCTGTGTCGAAGACGACCAAGGCGTCTGGAGCGTGGGTCGCGGTGGCTGCCCCGATCGCGTCGGCGAAGTATCGCTCGACGCCTCGATTATGGTCTCGCCAGCGCGGTGCGGCGCGGTGTGTTACGTGCGGCGATATCCTAATCCGGTTTCGATTGCTCGTCGGGTTATGGAGGGTCTTCGCCACGTACTGCTGGCGGGCGACGGCGCCGATCGATTTGCCACCCGGCAAGGCATGACGCCCGCCAATTTGCTCACCGACCGGGCACGATCGATGTGGCGACAATGGGCCGCGCAACATCCGGAGTCCCAGTACCTCGACGACTCCGTCTACTTTCCGCCCGCCAATCTCGAAGAGCGTTATGGGCTGTCGTCGGAGAAAGAACTGCCGCCCGGCGAATCCTTGTTGCACAACCAGCATCACGACACCGTCGGCGTACTGGCGATCGATGGCAGCGGCCAGATCGCCGGGGCCTGCTCTACCAGCGGCCTACCGTTCAAAGTCCCCGGACGTGTGGGGGACTCGCCGATTATTGGGCACGGGCTCTACGTCGACCCAAAACGCGGCGCCGCCGTCTGCACCGGAACCGGCGAATTGGTGATGGGCATCTGCGGGAGTTTCTTGGGCGTCGAACTAATGAGCAGCGGAGCCACTCCCGCCGAGGCCGCCCGCGGCGTGATGCAGCGGATTGTCGAAAGCTACGACTTGCTCGACGAGCACCAAGTGGCCGTGATTGCCCTCAGTCCCAACGGCCAGTGGAGCGCGGCGTCCTTGCGTCCGGGCTACAACACGGCCATCCGGACCACCACGCGCGACGAACTGGTGCCGCCCGACTTCGTGATGTTCTCGTAAGGCTATGCCCGAAGGGCCAATGCCTCGGAACCGCGGACGGTGGTAAGCCCACCGGGCTACTGCGACCGTTTCTGCAGCCAGCCCTCGAGCTTCTGCCGCAGCGATTGGACCACGGGGCTCACGTCGCGTTCTTCCTTGGGATCGAACTGAGCGCTCGCGTCCTTGAGAGCCTTTTCCAGGTTGGCGATCGCCGCCTTCTGGTTGCCGCCGGCAATCGGCGTTAGCGCGGTCAGGGCGGAAACGGCCGCCTCGATCTGCTGCTTCATTCGCCGCCGGGAAACGGGGTATCCCGTCTCTTTGCTGAGGCGTTGTTCCTCCGCACAGGCGTCCGAAGCATATTGGGCGACGGCTGCCGCGGCCGCGGAGGCGTTCAGGCCGGCAGTGTCGTTGAAGGCCAGTCCGCCCAGCGCGCTGGCCGCGATGGTCCGCGTCGAGAAACTCAGGTTCTTGTTGGCCAGAACCTTCAAAATGGCTTTAGCGACGGCGTTATTCTCGCCAGGCGCTCCGAGCAAACCCAGCGATTCTACCGCTTGCCCCAGGATCCACTCTCGCCCGGGGCCGGCGGCTCCCGATGGGATGTCGCGTGCCAGGACCTCGAGCATGGCCGCCGTGAGTCGGCGACGGGCTTCCTCGTCGCGAACCTTCGCCGCCGCGTGGCGAAGGACGCCCACCATCGCCGTGGCTCGAACCGCGTCCGGCAACTTCTCGTTGCCTACCACGTCGATCAGCACGGTGAGTGCCTCGGGCAGCGGCACGGCCGAGTCGCTCGCGCTCGGCTCGACGCTGTTCAATTCGCCGATTGCCAGCATCGCATTGACCCGCACGGCGGGATGGAAGTCCCCTTCGGCCAGGCCCGTCAAGAACTTCAGTGCCAAGGCGTTCAAATGGTCGAACGCCTGACGATTCTTGCCCAATCGGAGATGGTTGCGGAGTTCCTTGCGATAGCCGAGCAGATCGGGAACGTCTTTTTGCAGACTCCAGCGAGCGAGCGCGTACTTCTGGTAGTACTCGTCAAATTGCTGGGCTTGGGCGCTGGGAAAACCTTCCCGCAGCATCCGGCCGATATTCGATTGCTGGCTCTTCAGAGAGGTGTCGACCGGCAATTCTTTGTAGTTGCGCACCGGATCCGCCTCTTCGGCGTCCTGGTCTTCAGCCTCGGCGTCGTTGGGTCCCGGCTCGGCGGTTCGCCGGGCCGTGTCGCGACGGGGCCGTGCTCCGCCGCCTTGGCAAAACGCATCCTCGGTGAGGAGGCTCAACAAAAGGGGGGTGAGCAGCATCGCGAGACGAACTTGGCCGCTACAACTGAAAGGGGCAAAGATCGCCATCGACACGCCGGGGGTTCGTAATCCGCGGATTGAATGTAAAGACGGTACCTATATAGGCTAACAACCAAGGGAAAGGACTGTCAAGTTGCGGAGCCTATTCCGGCAAAATGGGCCCGCAGACCGGTCCTTTCGCCCGGAACGGCCTCATTGATGCTCGGGCAACGTGTCGAACGGCTTAAGTCGCATGGTCCGCTGCTTTCGCCAGTGAAACAGGTCGATCACCTTCTGTTGCTGTTCCGGCGTCATTTCGGCAAAGCCAATGTTGTCGCCCCAGCCGTTGGTGATGGCCACCGGCGCTTGGTAGTTGCGCACGCCGAACTCGATCCAGTCCCATTTGTGGATCGGCCACCAGCAGCATGACCAGACCGTGTTGCGATAGTTGGGGAAAATCGCGTGCGGCCAACCCTTCGGCTGGCACCACGAGTCCTGGTAGGTGCCATGCCCAGCCAAGGCGCACGGCCCGGCGCCGGGCACCGTGCCCAGGCAATCCGAAGTGAACAGCGCCAACTCGCAACGGTGCTCTTTGTTGTAGTCCTGCACCTTCTGCGCGACCTGCCGGATGAGCCGCATCAAGGCGCGATCGGCATAGCCCGGCACATCCTTCGAGCCAAGGCTGCCACACCGCACGGTGAAGGTCTCGTCCCAGACGAAGCCGTCGACCTCGCTGCCAAACTCGCGGAGCAGCGCGTCGGCATAAGCCAGATAGAATTTACGCACCCAGGGGGCGAGCGGGTTTTGGCAATAAGCTGGCCCCGGCGTGTCAGGGCCCTGCCAGCCGCCTTCGTTGAGAACGTTCTTGGGATCGAATGTGGCCAACTCCTTGCCGGAGATCATGCCATCGGCAAAGTAAAGGCCCACCCGAAAGCCACGCGACTTGGCGTACTTCAACCGGGCGTGGACTTCCTGCAACGTCATCGCGACAGGCACGCACTTGCCGAACCCGCCATCCACCTTGGCGCCACCGATCGTAATAGTCTTCGGCGGTTCTTTCACGCGTTCATAATTGCCGAACACGGTCCAGCTTTCGTCGAAGCAGCTCTTTTGCTCGTCGAAACTGTATCGGCCGACCCAGTCGTACCATCCGTGCAGGCAGAGAAAGACCTTGTGACGATCTTCCTGGGGAATTCGCTTGGCTAGGGCATCGATGTCGGCGTACCAGCCGCGGCCCCCGTCGCTCATGAAATCGAAGCCGACCAGCGCAATTTCGTGCAACCACTTTGGGCCCGGCGAAACATCGTTGACCATGTTTGTGAAGAACGCCGCGAGGGTTTCGTCCTCGCCGTCGGCATGCAGAATCGTGGTGACCACGCGTTGCTCGCTCTTGCCTTCCAGGCCAACCTCCTTCGGGTAGGTCCACTGCAAATCGTTGCGCGTAAACAACGTCGAAAACTGTGGGTCGGCCGCCACGGTGATGCGGCCGGCGTTGCCCGGCGCTTTCTGGCTGACCAAGGGCAAGGCCAGTTTGACGCCATCCTTGGGCAGCTTTCCGGCAAACTGATAGACGGCCGCTTCGCGCGTGCCCAGGACCTCGCGCGTGCCGTTGTCACGCGGCAGCCATGTCTCGTTGCCAAGCGGCTGCCATAACGGAAGGTGTACGGTCAGATCGTTTTCCAAAGGGGTATCGCACGAAATCGTCAGGCGACGCTCCAAAGCCATCGATTTTGACGGACTCGCTTGCAGGCTGTATGCCAAGCAAAGTTCGGCCTTGTCGTTCGGGCCACAGGTATAGAAGAACGAACAGGCATTTTCGCCACTACGCTCGACTTTCGTTGGCCGTCCGAAACTGGACGAGATGCCTTGCATTTCCAGACGGCCGACGCCGTCCTCCGGCGGTTGCAGCGTCCAGTCCGTGCCGTTGCCAGCAAACTTGATCAGATTGCCCTCGGCATCGAAGGTGGCCTGATAGCCATCGCATCTCAACACCGTCGAATCATGGTGGCCGCTGCCCGTTGGCGTGGCACGCAGCGCCGGTGGCGCTAGTAAGCCGACAAGTCCTGCTACGAGAAAGAACTTTCCCGTGTACGAAAGCGATAAAATGGAGGTAGGAGATCGAGTCATGGCCAAGTTGGGGCTGGGTGGGCTGACAGGCACGGCGGCGGTCCACCGCTTCTACCTTACTGTACAATCTTACTGTACAATCGCACGCAGAACTCGTAAGCTACCGGGTGGTCGGAGAACTTGTCAATGACCTTGCTATACTCGTCCGCACGCTTCCTTGAGCATGAAACGGGCGCCCACCCCGAGCGCGCCGAACGAATTCGGCCGCTGCCCGAGCGGTTGCAAAAGGCCGGCTTGGCCGCCCAATGCCGTACGCCGGAGTTCAAGCCGGTCGGCCGGCAATGGCTCGCCCGGGTGCATTCGCCGACCTACATCGACGAGGTTTGGGCGTATGCCAAATCGGGCGGCGGCGACCTCGAAGTCGACACGGTTGTCAGCCCGGCCAGCTACGACGTCGCCTTGATGGCCGCCGGAAGTGTGTGCGACGCCGTCGAGCGGATTATGGCCGGCGAAGACAACCAGGCACTTTGTCTTGTCCGCCCGCCCGGACACCACGCGCTGGTCAACCGGGCGATGGGCTTCTGCCTGTTCAACAACATCGCCGTCGCCGCCCGCATGGCCGTCGATCGATTTCACCTCGATCGTGTGCTGATCGTCGATTGGGACATTCATCACGGCAATGGCACCCAGGCCACTTTCTGGCAAGATCCACAGGTCGGTTTCCTGTCGATCCACCGCTTTCCGTTCTATCCCGGCACCGGCGATTCGGACGAAACGGGCGAGGGCCCGGGGCTGGGCACGACGCTTAATCTGCCGATGGAATACGGCACGCCGCGCAAGGAATTTCTCAAGGCGTTCGCCGACAATCTGGATGCCTTCGCGTCGCGGATGAAGCCGCAGTTGGTGTTCTTAAGCGCTGGCTTCGATGCCCATCGGCTTGATCCGGTCGGCGACCTCGGACTGGAGACCGAAGATTTCTTGCCGCTCACGGATCTGGTGCTTGACGTGGCCGCGAGCTATGCTGGCGGCAAGTTCATCAGTGTCCTGGAAGGCGGCTACGATCCGACTATCCTTGCCGACTGCGTCGAACTGCATTTGCAGGCGATGCTCAAACGGCGGGCGTAGCCTAGCGAGTGTTTTCTCAAGACGTAGCTGATGGAGGGCAGTATGGCTACTAATTTCGAACGAGCACCGGCACGGCGCATCAGCGTCGGCAGAACTTGGCTTGTCTTCCTGGTGTTATTGGTTGCCGTGCCTATCGGCCTGCTATTGCTGCGGGCGTACGCCCGCGTCTCTGGCGCAGAAAACGTGACCAATTTGGTTCTTGGCGGCGGCTCTCGGGCGTTCAAGTTGTGTCACCCCATCACGCTTCACGTTAGCTACCATCATGAGAAGCAAATTCCAGGGGCCAACGGAAACATGGCGTTCGAAGGCAAGGCGACTTACACGTTCAAAAACACCTTGCCGATCCCGATCAAACTGGCCTTTCCTCCGCTCGGCTACATTTCTGGTGGTTTGGTGCCCATCGCGCCAGGCACCGACGTCGTCGATGACATGCCGTCATTCTGCAAAGAAAAGCGGGTGGTCGAACTCAAGCCCTACGAGGAACTGCGGATTGATAACCAGTCCTACGCCATCTTTGGCTGGTCACCCCGCGATGGCGACACATGCGTCCAGTTCGTCTTCGGCAAGCCGGCCGACGCGAAGGGCGATCATTTCCTGATCGACGCCGTGCCGGGGATCGCTCGGGTTGAACCGGTCAAGTAGTTGGCGAAGAGAATACCGGCCTGCTATCTCGCTCAAGCGAGGGGGCCTGCCGTTGCGATTTCCCGACCGATACGCTAACATAGCAGTTGGTATTGTGGGGAACCGATGATGCGCATAGCCGTGGGAAGCGACCACCGCGGAGTGGAACTGCGGGCCAAGTTGAGCGACTTTTTGCGCCGCTTGGGGCAGGAGGTCGTCGACGTCGGCAGCCACGACGGAAGGGATGTTGATTACCCGGACATCGCCACCCTGGTCGCCCGGAAGGTGGCCAGTCGCGAGGTCGATCGCGGCATTCTCGTCTGCGGCACCGGGGTCGGCATGTGCATCGTGGCCAACAAGTTCCCTGGCGTGCGGGCGGCGCCGTGTTACGATGATATCACGGCCGAACTGAGCCGCCGGCACAACGACTTGAACGTGCTCTGCCTGCCCGGCGACCTGATCGGCGAGAAGCTGGCGGATCGGTTGGTCGAGATTTGGCTGAAGACGCCCTTCGAAGGCGGTCGACACGCCCGACGGGTCGATAAGATCGCCGCCTTGGAGACGACCGACGGGCAGCCGTAGGACGGCTTCGCCGCGGCCGGACGGTCGGACGACCTGACAATCACGCGATCGCCGGACCGACAATTTTGGGAGACAATTGCGAGAGTGGCGGAATTGGCAGACGCGCTGGACTTAGGATCCAGTGGGGAAACCCGTGCAGGTTCAACTCCTGTCTCTCGCACTTCTTTTCTTACTCAGTACTTACAGCGATTATTACTTGCTCGCTGCAGCCGCCTCATGCCCGGAGTGCTACAGGAGTGCTACATTTTTCCCGCATCGTCCTCGACGCAGACTTGTCGAGCGTTGGCGGCAGCCCGTAATGCCGGCTTCGTGTTTACGTAATACTCCTCGGTCGTAGCCACGCTTTGGTGCCCCAAGAAGTCCTTCACAACGACCGTGGGGACGTTATTGGCGATCAAATCGGAAGCACACGTAGACCGGCAGTTCTTCGGAACGTAGTGTTGGCCATCGGGAATCCCGGCCGCCGTCTGGATAACATGCCAGTCCGAATAAATGGAGCGGTAGTTGTCGTACGGCCAGGGGAGGACCGGGTCAGAGCCGGACCGTCGCATTTGCTTCCCCTGCCATTCTTGGAGGATTGTACCGATCTCCTTGGGCATCGGTACGATCCGTTCCTTTCTTGCCTTCGAAGTTGGTGCCGCCACTCGCACCTCCAGCGTATTTATCGAAACGTCTCCCCACGTTAAGCCGAAAATTTCTCCACGGCGAAGGCCGAGGTAGTATGCGATGTAAAGAAACACACGCCACCAATCGGAAGAACGGTACTTCAGGTTGAGATTTGGCTGTCGAAGAGCTTTCAGAATCTCCGTGAAGTCTTCACGGGGGATAATTACTGGTTTTTCTCGGTTTTCCCTGACAAAAACCCCCTTGAAGTCGGGCACTTTCGCAATGTATTCCCTCTGCAATGCCCACCGCAGTGCCGCTCGAAGGTGACGCAGGTCTCGATTGACTGTCGCTACCGCTGACCCTGTTTCCAAACGCTTGATCGCGAAGTCTTCCAGGACGGATCGAGTCACTTCCTTGAGTGCCGATGGCTTCGCAACTTCACAAAACTTGTCTAGGCAATGCTCGTAAAGGGCGAGGGTTGTTGGCGGCTTCCTCGCTACATGTTTCTTTAAGAAGTCCTCGACGAATTCCTTCCAACTTAAGTCCCACTCAGCCCTCCTCCCGCTATCGAGCTCTCGCTCCAACTGGCGACGGAGTTGATTCGCCTCCTTCTTGACGATCGTCTTCGTCGATCGCCAACGTTCCCGCCATTTGCTTCCGTCGGGAGTCGGTTCCCACCATCGCAAATACCAAAAGGGCGACCTTCCATTCGGCCTCTTGAGAATATCGACCTTTCGCACTGGAGCTTTCATAAGTTGAAGTTCGGCCTGTTCCCACCAGCAGCCGATTACAGTAAATACACACCAGCTACCTCTTCTCTACCCTTCTGAGTCTACACTGGCTTTGGCCACAATTTCGTCTTCGTCAATTCAGTCGGAAGGCAAACTCGATATACTGCGATCCCGCGGGTTTATATCCGGAAAGAAATTTGCCGATTTGACGTAACTTCTATTGACAACTTCTTCACGGGATAGCGATCACGGCGGATTTCGATGAGAGGTCGCACATCCGGTGCTACAGCTCGTTGCGAAGATAACCGGTGCGCGAGCGGCAGGTTGTCTCTGCCGGTAACCGGTGATCTCTATCCAGGTAAGCGCCCGGTCGCTAGGCGAAGAAGATAAAGCTAGCCCAGGGAACCAAGTTTCTCCTGGACGCGTATGATGCACGATGTTAAGTCTGAGTCGACCTGATGCTCCCATATCCTTATGACTGTCCAGCCAGCACGCCGCAGTCGAGCTATGTTCCGTGCATCTCTTGTACGGGTAGCATCAATTTTGACCTGCCATTTCAAGGCCAGCTTGTGCTTCCATAGAGGGAAACGCCAGCCGTGCCAGAAGTCACCGTCGACAAATACTGCAACCTTCTCGCTGCGAAAAACGATGTCAGGTCGCCCAGGAAGATCCTTGGCATGTTGCTCGAAGGTTAAGCCGGCAGAAAGTAGTCCCGCGACGACGGCGTTCTCGGGACCAGTGTCCTTGCCCTTAATTCGAGCCATTAAGGCGCTTCGCTTTGCGGCACTCATTATGTCGCCGGAGTGTCTACCAGGGACCTTGCCTCCAAAGGCAGCCCACGAACGATGGCACGCTTTTCTGGATCGTTTGGGGTTGGACAAGATGATGAGAATCAATCTGCGATCAGATTGTCGAGAACGGCCTTCATCATGAGGGGGGAGACGGCATTTCCGACCAATTTAATGCGGGTCCTCCGGCACGTGGTCCCCCAGCCATAATCTTCGGGGAATCCCATTGCGGCGGCAAGCTCCGACGGCTGTAGCATCCGCATTTCATGGCCAGCGCCATTTGGTCGAACAAGAGCAAACCGATCTAATGTAGTGATCGTCCTCAAGGGACGGTCCAGGCTTTGCCATCCGCCTACAGCATCGCTCCCGTAGTAAACAATCAAGAAGGGTTCCGAGTCGCCCAACTCTTTAATAGCTCGTCTTGCCCGGCAGAGTGTGGGTGCCGCCCGTCCAGGTTTGTTCAGCGGTGAGAACTTGAAATTATGGCCATTTACGATGCTTCGGGACTCCAAGATGTGCCGCACCGTTCGCTTTTTTCCAGCACGCTTCGGAGGTATTGTAGGCTCCTGCTCCCGGTCACCTATCACGAACAATCGTCGTCGACTTTGGGGAACGCCGTAGTCGCTTGCATCAAGCTTGGCTTCAACCGTCTTGTATCCTAGCGACCTTAGTTTTCGAAGCCACTGCGCATACAAGTCCCAACGTTGCATTGATACCACGTTTTCAACGACAACCCATCGCGGTTTCAATGCCTTGGCGAACCGGATTACTTCGAAAGCCGTCCGTCTGCTTTCGTCACACGGTTCTCTGTTTCCTCTTGCAACGCTGTGGCTAGTGCATTCCGGTGAGGCAAGCAGGATGTCGACCTTCCCGACTTCCTTGGCCACTTGTTTTGCGCTTACCTTCCTGATGTTTGAATGGTAGAGCTTAGCACCAGGGAAATTAAGGCCGTACGTCTCAATGGCCTCTTCCCAAATATCGATGGCTCCTGCCAGCTCTACGCCGGCCATCCTGGCACCGCAAGAGCTTCCACCGGCACCACAGAAGATATCGAAGGCCCTGAGACTACGCTTCACGTTCATGTCGCCGTTGGCTAGCTATCATTTGTTCTTCCCGGGGGCCCATCCTACCAGGCAGGAAAGCACGACACCAGGCCACAGGCCGATTATGGGCAGGAAGTAGGGCGGAAACCCAAATCGCCAGCCTCGTCGAGGATCCGAACGCCGGTCCAAGCCTGCTTTCGTGAGGCGGCTTTGCCTTGGCTAACCAGCCTCCCTAGAGTGTAGGCGATGCTCCTTTGGCGGGGTTCCAGGTTGTTAGTTTCTTTTGCCCACCGTGAGAGCTCAAACCACACCTCCGCTGGTACGCTCATCACTCGGCTGACGTTTGCTTGGTCGTCTTTAGAAAGTTCATCGCTGCCGCTAGCAGCGCCACTCAGCAATCGGTTTATAGGGAGCAGGATCGAGTTCATATCCGAGGGTAGGGATATTTCGAGGTTCCGCACCTTTTGCCAGCAATTTTCCCCTTTGCACCACTCCGTGATGTTCTTCCCACCAGGTGGCTCTACAATCACTTTGTAGATTTTTCGGCTTGCAACTCTTATCGCCTTTTCGAGCGCCGTCGCGATCACCTGTTTGCGCCAAATCTCGGCCAAGTCGATTCGTTGGGCCGTCTTATAGGACAAGTAAGCAATGGTGTACGTGACAATGTTTGCGCGATACCCACCAAACTGCTCCGCAGACACAATCTTCTCAGCGGAACGAAAGAGGATTGCCTTGGCTACTAGTCGCTCGAAATAGGACTGGTCAACTGTAAAATTCTTTCGCTGCGCAAGTCGAAGTGTAAATTCCCGGAAGTTCTTCTGAGCGCCAAAACTCACCTTATGCGGTAGCTGGTCCCACGAGTTTTCAAACTTTGCCAAGTCCGTCTTGGTGAACTTCTGCGAAGTTGGATGAATAGCGGAAAATTCGCGTTTTCGGGCTGGCGTAGTCTCCCGTCCCTTCGCATCGAGATATTGTCCCCTGGCACGTTCGTAGAACCATTTTGTTTGACGCTGGGTTCCGTCGACTGCGGGAGCCCATACAGAACGCGAGAGCTTCTCCAGTTCGACGTGATACGGATCATTCGCGGAAAAGTCCGCGTCATTAATCTTGTTTTGACTATTTGCAAAGCGCGAGATTAACGGAACCATCTCGTCGACTCGCTCTGGCGCAACAATGGACAGCTTGGCCTGGACATACACGCTGGCCGGATCCGCTTTGTCCTTCTTGGCAGCATGATAGATAGATGCGGTTGTCTGGCCGCCGTTGACTATTTGGAAGTCACGAACCCAGACGATCCCCTTTCCGCCCCGACTCAGCTCCTTAACCTTAATCTCGGAAGCGACCACGGAAATCCCGTTGTTGTAAGCTAGAAATCGCTCCGGTTGTTTCAGGATCGTATCCCGAATGCCTTTGTTAATGTTTCCCCGTGCCTGGAGAAACGAGCGAATATTGAGTTCGAGCAGCCTCGGGCCATATCGGTCGTACAGGCCATGGAGAATGTCCCCTCGTATAATCGCAAGATATGCCTTGTAATCAGCGTGCCCATTCGGCACGATGAGGCACGGCACTGGCTCCCCGAATTCGGCAACAAAGTCAACTTCGATAGGCTCACGTCTCTGCCCCGAGCTCACGCACCTGAACAGCCGCTCGATGTCCCACACGTGCACAGACTGACAAATGCCCTCGTTGTCCGGAACGACAGCTACCTGAAACTTCACGAGCCCATCCGTGAATATAAAATAACGTACCTTGGTCACCTTCTCCCGAGCTTCGTATAGACGAGAAGCCATGTCGTAGACCGGTGACGCCTCTTCAAGATCCCTGTAGTATCCTTCCCGACAGCGGGCAAAGAAGTTCTCCAGTCGACGAATATGAGCGTCCATTTCTGTTCGTGTGACAGATACAGGCGGTACTTTCTGGCTGTAGATACATAGGAAGAGATCGAGCTCATCGGAATCGTCGTTTAAGTGATAGCCACTGACCTCAATCCCTCGTGCCTTGTGGTAGCAGATTTCACCGTCGTTAAGCTCTCCAGCATCTGCTAAACACTCCACCATAATGCGAGCAAAAGCATCTCCAAGAAACTCTTCTTGAGTTTCTAAGGATGCCCTATTGATCACGTCCTGTTGGAGCTCAATCGCAAATTGATGAAGGCCGGAATCATCGCCCACGCCACTACCCTCCAATATCCGAGTGTACCACGGACGCATCCACCTCGAACTTCTCGCATGCTGCAAGCGAAATCGTGTAGCTCACGTCACCAACACCGTTCGGAAGGTCTAGTTCGGTCAGACAGGGGAAGTCGTCGTGAACATGATAGAAGGTTGCCTTCCTGACAGAGTAGCCTGTGTCAGTGTATCTCTCCGCATGCACCTCGTGATATCCCGCTTCCAAAAGACGAAGAGCAAACATGCCGGCAACGATGGGATCATTTGCCAAGTCCGAGCGTACCGAAGCGATCAAATCAGGGAGCGTGTTCCCGGCTCCCCGGTGGGCATCGAGGGAAAGATGGTAAATCCAGAGAATCTTCACCGATCTTCCATCTAGCTGCAACTCATTGGCAATCCGAATCTTCTGGTGCTGTTTGCTGGTTGTCGTCTTCACCTCACAAGCACGATCCTGCCACTGAAAGTCTTGCTGCGCGCCGTTAGGACCCACCCAAGCATTCAGCGAACGCATAGGCCCCAGTTGTCGCAACATGGTCTCCTTCAGGAACAGGAGCTCGCCGTAAAGCCCGCGCTGCCCTTCCGGAGTGAGTCCCTCAGGTCCAGAATGTTCCATGAAAGACTGCCACACTTTCAGCCGAGTCGATAGTTCGGCCGCTACGCAAGCTCTGGTCTGTGCGCGGAGAAGGTGCGATACCACGTCTTCGAGGAGCGTCGAGAAGATCTCCGAATATGCTTGGTCTGTTAGCGTAACCGCAAGCGTCGTGTGTGTTCGTGGACAACCAGCGATCAGCGCTTCAACAAGTTCGAATCCGCGGCCTTTCGGGAGTTCACACTCACGCCCGAGTGATGATTGTTCGACTGTAACCAACAATGCCCGACGGCTCGGCCTACCGCCGATGCCAAGGCGAATATCAATCAGACTCTCGGGATGAAGACGTCGAACAACCCACTCGCCGCGAGTGAGACTATATTCGTCTGCCTCGAGTTCGGGCCATAGATTTGCGATTGTCATTCGTCCCCGTACTCTTGCTTGAAGTACACGTTGTTCACAACGTAGTTGACCGTGTGGTGTGATTCTGTGTCAGGGAAGCTCAGGGCAAACCCTATTACGGGAAGCTCTCCTTCCACGTATTTCGGCTCAAGAGGATAGAGCAGCAGTAATCCGTTGGTTTTCGGGCGAACCAGTCGGATGAAGGGACCGGACGGGCGAGTTGGAGATGTTTTGCTCCGCACCTCGCCCGATTCCCAAGCCTCTTGCGTCCGCAACAAGGCCTCCGCCTTTTGCTCGTCTGTCAAGTCAAAGTATTCGTTGCGAGGATCAACTAGCCGTCGAATTCGGTAATAACCCACGTCTTCTGGTCGTAGATAGCGCGGGTAGAATGATCGAGTTACCATCCCAACGTCGTACTTGCTGATTTTGGCCTCAATACCGTCGTCCTTGGAAATCAACACAATGGTCCAATCGGTGAGCTCGCCCGCCTTCGCACAGGCAGAAATATATTGAGCGAGCAAATCTGGCACAACTTTCGTCGCGTTGGTCGGTACCTTAATCTTCGCAAGGAAATCGTCCGTCACCGTGCCTGCTGTAACGTGGCGCCACACCCGAATCGGCTTGTTAGTGCCACCGTCATCAGTAGTCGGCGTACCAAGCTTATCCAAAACCTTCTCGACCACATTCAAGTTCCATTTGACGGTCAACGCGTCGCGATGAAAGAAAATAGTCTCACTGATATCGCCTTTGTACGAAAGATTTAGTCGGTGCCCATTCCTCATCTTAACAGGGCCGGTGACAAGCAAGTCAGGATGCGAACGGACCCGAATGCCGAAGTCTTCAGGAGTGGCTTTAACGGATGCCATCGTCTCAAATAGTTCGCGCAGCTCTTCGTCAGCGACGGTAATATGCTCGTACCAGTCGACGAGCTCCTGAGACGTATATAACCGACATAAGTCGAGATAACCTGGCCGATATCCGAACCATCGGCCCATTTGCATCAAAGTGTCATACATCCGTGATGCCCGAAGATAGTAGCTGACAGACAGCCCTTCAAGCGTGAGGCCTCGTGACAGTTTGTCCCCGCCAACTGCGATGACGCTTAGGCCCGTTTCGCTATTGTCTGCGTAATCCAAGACGTCGCCAGCGGATCCGTTAATCAACCTAACTTTAATCTCCTCACACGCCGCGCATAAATGACCGGCAACATCACTCCAGCAAACAGGAGGGCAGTCGCTGGCATTAACTTCTTTGGTTGTCGGCACGTAGTCTTCTTCCCACAAACGCCGCAATTCGTCTATGAGCTGACTCGCTGCGTTTCCGTCACCACGTTTTAAACGACGATGGAGGGCTTGCACTTCCTCTTCTACCAACCGCCCCACTTTCTCCTGGACGGCTGTAAAGCGCGTAACATGTATCAACATGGAGTTGTGCAGGTACATCTGCCCACGCGATCTTCGGGCGGCGCACGTAAGAATAAATGAGCGGATCGCCTTATGAAGAGAGTCCGGCAGCGGTCCGGGTATGAAAGTCTTCGAATGCTTATTTGGTAACCATTGAGCATGGTCGCTGATGATCCGGACAACGGGGAGGCCGTGACATGCGTCGCTGTTCTCAGTGCCATTCAAGCCGAACACCTGGGCAGGACCTACATAGTTGGAAGGAGTCGGCAGGTTGATTATGAACGCCCGGGGAAACAGATCGGGACCATATCCATCAGCTACTGCATCCTCGTGGATATAGACGTTGGCAAAGGGTGTGGCGGTATAGCCGACATAAGACGATTTTTCAAAACTGTTGAGTAATTCACGAATACGGGCATTCGTCTTCGTCGGGTCATGATCCGTTAATGGCTGCCCATTCTCATCCAAAGGCAGCCGCTTGGTATCGATTGACGCGTAATCCGCTTCGTCATCTATGACGAGCAGTGGTATTTCTGGAATCATTCCTCGGCCCGTTCTGTCGTCGGTCGTCGGAGCGGTCCAAAGGACCCAGTTAAGCAGGTTCCTGAGAACGCTAACGTGCTTTTTCACGACAAACAATAACGGTTTTCCGCCCGGGGTAATGTTGAATTGTTGCGCAACCGTCTTTTTGAAATCTCCCGTTTCGGCGCGATTAGTGATCGTATTTGGAATCGCGCAACTCCTGTCAAACTTTCCCGCTCCGATTGGTGTATGTGCACCGCCGCCTAACTGTAGTTGGACGCTGTTGTATCCAAGAAACCCTTCATCAAGCCGCAACTGAGTTTGACTTCGAAGGCTGTTATGCACTCCGGCTAGAACCACGATCAGCTGGTAACCCGCATCTGCCGCCTTGCAGATAAGGCCGGTGTAATTTGATGTTTTGCCCGACTGGACGTTTCCGACAACTAGGCCACGACGGTCCCAGGGGCCTTCGCGCTTAGGGTCCTCGAGAAGTCCCAAGACAGTATCAACTCGGTCTTGGAGGCTTTCAATTACGGCAGGAGCCCATGCTTTTTCTCCCTCCAAGTAACTCGCGTAACGGCTCCAATACCGCCAACTGAGGTCTGACTTCCGTTGCAGGAGCCAAGGGCGGTGGTTACTGTTGTCGTACAGCTGAGTGCCGACGCCAATCCGAATGTTAAACCGCGATTCCAGCGCTCGGGCAAGTTCCTCCTTCTTTTCCGCTTGGTCTGGAAACAGTCGTAACGCTTCATCGACGGTCGTCCGAATGTCCTCAGGAGTCGGATGGTTCTTCTCGCGAAGTAGCACGACGGAGATTTCGAGCACCTTATCGAAAACTGTCCCCATTCCAAGACTCCTAAGGTGTTACTAGTCCGTTAAGTTGTCCACCATTTCCGGATAGTTTCCAAATGGGTCCATCGCCATAATCCGCCGACGAGCTTCAGCTGCTGAGAAGCCACTGTTGCGAAGCACGATATAAAGCTGGTTCAGAACCTCTATTAGGTCTTTTTCTTTGGCCCCCTCGAAAGGCTTGCCGTGGTCGTCCGGTTTGTCGGCTTTGTCGACCCAAATCTGCTCCACAGGTACCGTTTCCTCCAACAGCGTAAGCAGTGCCTTAACCGCTTGCCGATGCTCATCGGGAACGTCCAACGCTCGGCGAACGAGGGGATGTTCCCTGTTTATGGCATAAAAGTTCTTGTTTCCTCGCTTTACGGGTTTCCAAGCAAACACGTGAGGCTGTGACGCGCTTCTGGCGAGAGTCTTTCCCCGGTGACGGTAAACCTCCACAGCGCGCTTACGGGTTAAATCGGCGATTCGCTTAAGGTCATGTCGAATCGGCGGAGGAGGGTGCGCGTGAGATTTCTTTACATCGATACTCCATTCCCCGTCGGTGCTGTTTGGAATGTCGACTTGGATTCGGGCTAGCTTGTAGTGCTCTTCCTTATGGTAGCCGAGATTGAGCCAATCCCCCGCGACTAATAGTCGCTTATTGCGGTACACGTAGAACCCTTGTTGTGCATTCCATCCGCGTCGCCCCCCGGCGCATTTGAACAACTCCGCGGTCATTTTGTCATGGTGGGGCAAAACAAACGGCGTAACTGTAACAGTCGTTCCCGTGAAAGGAATTCGCTCTGTCTGCAGTTGTTGTGTTGCTGGGTGGTCTTCGAGGAAGGGGCTCCAGGGTTTTACAAGGTGATCTTTATCACAGCCGTTGATGTAAATCCGAAGTGGGTTTGGGCCAACCATGAAACGGTGAAAGACCATTGCAAGGTGTTGTTCAACCTCGTCTATTAGCTTCAGAAACCGCTGTTGAGCCGCTGCATCGTCCTGCTCATCCTCTCCCACAATTCTGTCCAACTTTTCCCAAAACACGGTGGTGCGGCATTTAGCCGGCGCTTTTGTTCTGCGTGGCAGACTCAGGGCACCATCTTTGAGCAGCCTCCATTCACCAGTTTCGTTTACATAATCCAAATCCCAGCATCGAACCGAAGGCTTACCGTCAGGTGGAGTCGATTGCACGGTTACACGACGGCACTGGGAAAACGAAGCTGTCTTGAGTCCCAGACCGAATCGACCAAGATCAGAAGATTTTCGCGGCCCACACGGGCCCCGGCTTCCGGGCCTCATCGCCTCGATTAGTTGCTCTTCCGTCAGGCCGTCGCCGTCGTCACCGACAGAAATATACGAATCGCCGCCACTCCACTCGAAATGCAGCCAGACATTATCGGCATTGGCGACGATGCTGTTGTCGATCAAGTCCGCGAGAGCCGTTGGCAGCGTGTAGCCAAAAGCCCGAAGCGACTCGATTAACGCCGCGGCTCGGGGTTGAACGACCTCGTAGCGGGCCGATGAGTGCCCGTTCCTGCTACAAGCGGCCCCGCCTTTGCTGCCCATGTTCGAAAAGCCCTGTCCGAGGGGGGGAGAGCCCCGTTTATTCTAGACCCCGCAAGTGGAGGAGCCGAAGAGCCCAGTTTACCAGAATTCGCGGCCAGGGCAACGGTGCACTTTCTCTTAAGAGCAAGCGCAGCACTTGGGGTCGGAGGCCGGTGCAACAGAAAGGCGACCGACCGGTCGAAGCGGAGACGCTATCGTCGTTTCGCCTCACACCGAGTTCCAGATAATTGGGCCGATGCCATTAGGTCGACAACCTACCAATTCCCGGCACTTCAACGCTCCGGATCATGTTGCTCGCTGAAGACTTGCCAGCCCAGTTCTTCGGTCGCTGCGAGGATGATCAGAGCGATCCGTTTGATCTTCCACACCTCCTCGAAAAGGCATGTCAGGATATTCTTCTGCGATCATTGTCAGGGCCGGCGGTACGTTCTTGCCACTCTAGTGGCAGCGTCAGTTCGAGGCTGATATATTGCTGGTACAGGAGGCAGCTAAGCTGCCCTAGTTTGGACATCGAGGAGGGAACCCTTACCTGCCGTGCTTGAGTCGCGGTAATGAATACAAGTTGGAAGACGCGTGTGCGTTGAGTTTCTGCTTCCCAGAAAACGACCAACCTGAGCCCATTGGCTCTTGAACACTAGAAGCAGTACTTGGGCCGCGCTCCCGAAAGGGAGCGTCGGGCCTTGTGCTGTTCTGGTGTACCCCTTGGTCGGGGTTCTGGGAGCGGCCTTGGTTTCGACGCTCCTCTTTTTTTCAATCACAGGGAGATGGCCATGCCTTCGAAGTTCCGAGAATGGTTCGAATGCTGCTTAAAGAAGAATAAGGGCAGGCGTCTTGAATGGGCTGTTCTTCTTGGCTATCTGATTGAACAGGAATTTTGCCGGACTATTGAAAACGGGACTCCTTACGCCGGCGGTGTCTTTCCACTAGACCGAGCAAACTTGGTAGATATTCATTCTGGCGATCCCCACCAGCACCTTGAGCCACAGTTGTGCTACCGGCTATACAGAGAAGTGTACGAAACTAACGGCGGTATCTTGGAAGTCGGTGGTGAGCCGATTTGGATTGTCAACCTTTTCGTCCCAAACCAGTTAAATATTGCTAAACGCTCTGCCGACATTTTGGGGCTACGAACCGATGGATCGTTGGTGGTGTTCGAGGCGAAACGCGCCGATATGGGCGATTCTCCTTTCTATGCCCTTTTAGAAGGGTTGGATTATCTTTCCCATCTTCTTGTTAATGCCAACCAGCAGTCCTTTCTGCAAGGTTTTGAGGCTTGGCGAGAACGACAGCAGACTGTCCCGGCCGGTTTCGAAAACGTAGGAGTCACATTTGGGGAGACTGTTCGTCATTCGGTCATTGTCCTGGCCCCCGCCGCCTACTATTTCAAGCACATGAAGGATTCGAAGCGGATGTCTCAAGGGTGGGAGTGGCTGTCTGAAAGGCTGCTCCCGCTTAAACGGGTTCGACTCGATTATGCAATTAGCGACTTCTCATCGGCTCCCAGTATTCTTTTGCCGCTGAAGTAACGCTTCTTCGGTTCTTTGGCTTGGCAGAGTCACTGATCCTTAGGGTAAATCGGCATAGTATAACCACAGGTGTGGCAAAAGGCATTTATCATGTTTGAAGCCAGAGCCGAATTTCGAGAGATTATTCAAAAGATCGCTGCTGAAGAACCAACCGAGAATAAGTGGCGACAATACCAGAACTTGCCTTTACCGCTGAAGAGGCTGGCCCAACATGAAAAAGCTGGTCCTCTAAATGCCACGAACTCGCAAACTCTCCGTGATGTTCTCAACGATTTGCGCTATACCACCATTAGCCTTGGGAAGGATCCAGCGGATTACTGGATTAGAGTTGTTGACGATAGTACTCGTCCGTACGTCGAGATTGTCTTGGTGAAGTTTGTAGAGCAGACAGGGATCGGGAATGAGCAAGAACTTGTGCACGAATTCAGCTTCACCAAACGTGTCTACGAAGGCTGGACCCTTCTTGAAAAGCTCGACTGCACAGAGCCACTGGAGATTATCGGGGAGATTGTGAAAGCCGAAAAGCGACTGATGGACAGCGGGTCAAGACAGATATTCGGCCCTCCCGAGATTGCCTCAACGAGATATCAACTGTTGATTGCAGGATTACTGCAATGGGCTCAAGACAACTCCGCACCGGCATTACCGCCCTACTGGCTACACGGCGGTGGTGAGCCAGCTTGACGTGATATCCACATCTAGGCTCTCCAAATAGACTTCTGCCCGACCTCGTACGCTTTGCCGTCCTCGAGCATTTCTACCCGCTGCACGAGGCTCGGAAACAGCTCGCGATGGAATGTGTGGATCGGAATAATCTTCGTGATTTTGCGAGGATCAATCCCGTCTACGAACTCCACGATGTCCTTCGTGAAAATATGTCCGCTAGTGTGGACCTGAACGAAGCTGCCTTCGACTTCCGGTGATTCGAGTTTCTGACGCAGTTCTTTCCAACAGGGCTGATCGAGATAGCCGGCCCAGTAGGAGTAAGTGCAGCGGGCATACTTCGGCAGCCGCCCTTCAAAGTCATCGGGAACCATGCTCGGGCGAAAGACCATCACAAAACGTTCTGGAACTGCCCGAAGTTCTTCCATCGTAATCCGACGTCCCAGCAGGCTCTCTCGCAGAGGCTTTAGATTCTTTCTCTCCCAGGATCTCTCGAAGGCGCGGTTGAAGTAGACGCGGATGTCGTCGGCGTCCTCTGGTTTCGGAACCTTGCATAGCGAATGTGCCTTCTGCATCACCATTGCAGCATACGGATCAATGACAAAGGTCCGATTGACCTGCCGGCTCCTGGCGGCACGGTAGAAGCCAACCAAACGATCGACATGCAGCGGCGAGAAATTGGCCAAAACGATCCCCTTGGCCGACGCCATTTGCTCGATCAGTTCTTCCTCCAACTCCCGCTCCGTGGTTCCTCTCTTCGTCTCGTATCCCACGTGAGTCCCTTCAATAACCAGGGCGTGCAGCGGTTTCGCAGCGACTGCTTTCACCAGGTCCCTGGCCATGCCCGGCTTTCTCCCGTGGAGCCGCAGGTCACCGGAGTAAAGGATTCGTTTGCCTTCAGCCTCAATCAGGAAGGCCATACTATCGAAGGCAGAATGGTCGACGGGGTAGGCCGTGATTGTAAAGTCTCCAAGCTTAAAGGGCTGGCCTGGAGAAAACTTCTGCTGTCGCTTTGTGCCCGGCCCACACTGTCCGGCGAACTTCAGCCCCACGTACATCATGTCGCTGGTGCCGGGACTCAACCACACCGGGATTTCTTCTCGGGTGTACTTTAGCAGGCCCGTGTGGTCCAGGTGAGCGTGGGACAGCAATATGGCCATCGGGGAAGGTTTTTTGTCCCGGTCATCTTTGAACAACCCGGGCACGGCTGGAAGAATACCTTCCTTCAACAGTTGTGGAACATCCTTGCCTTGCATTGACTTGGCATCAAACGACTCCCCATTCTCGTCCACCAATGGCATTCCGACATCAAGAATGATCCGGGTAGACTCGGTGGCAACTTCCACGCAGTTGCCGCCGATCTCTTCCGTACCTCGATGGACGATAATTCTTACAGGCACCTGGTTCTCCTGATCTTCCGGATTGGCTCTCGGTTTGTGGAGTCTGCTTTAGTGGCCCGACGCATCCTTCGGTACACGTAATAGTTTGGATGCGTTTCGGATTTGATCTTTCGGACGTCGCCACCCAAGGCTTGGGCCAGGGCGATCGCAACTGCTGGGCTGCGGCTTATTCCCTGTTCGCACTGGCAGACAATAGTTCCGATTCCCTTTTGGTGCCGCTTCACGAAACTCCAGATTGCCTTGGCCTGCTGTCTCGTCATTAGCACAGGGTCTCCTCGAAGATGAGGATCTCGGATGGGTTCCGCATCATCAAAAGCCAGGTACAGCACGCTTTTTAGACCGCAGCGGCGAGGAATCTTCGGTCTCGGCCTGCCCGGTGTTCTAATGGATATAACGACATACGGTGTCCGTAATCGGATGCCCGCTTCAATTGATCTCCTATCAGTGACAATGAACTTCATCCTGCTATCCCATCCTCTTCCTGCATGGCTTTGAGGACAAACTTGTTCGTTGTCCTGGCAGCCGAGACTCGGTCCATTTGAGAAATCGTCTTCACCCAGCTGGGATTGTCGAGCAGCATCAGGTTCAACCCACCCATCAATCGTTTCACGCAATTGATGTAGAAGCCGAGCATTTTTTGGGGCTCGGCCACAATAACAAGCACCAGCAAATGGACCGGCTCCTGAAATAGATTGTCCCATTTGGCAACCCCGTTGGGCAACAGGCCGAGCCACCAATCCACTGGCGAGTTATCCGTCTTGACATCCTGCCGCTCGCCTTCCTGAAAATTATGGGGAAACCCTACCTCACGCCATAAAGCAGTCGCCCCAAGGGCTTCTCGCCGAGCCATGTCGATCGCCCAACGTTCCAGACGCTCTGGAACTTGATAATGATTTGTGAGGATCTTCGTCAGCCGAACGATCAATTCCCGCTTTTCAGGTGCAACATGTACTTTCGGATCAGCCGGCGAGCCCTCCAATGCAGCAGCGACCCGAGTGGTCAAACTCTCGTGTTCACAGCCCAGGAGTCTCGTCCGATCAACGCTCTTCTCCTGGAGCCGCATTACTCGTTCCGGTGCAAAAGGCACAAAGCCTTGCCTGACAGTGGACCACGATCGCGGTCTGCCAAGGACGGACATGTGTTTGTCTGGTAGTGAGGCCAGGAACCGCTCGCAGCTGTTCGTCTCCATCATTTGACTGCCTGGGCCTACCGAACTTGCTTCCAGGATCATCGAGGGATTTCCAAGAAGACTGCCGCCACCTATGCCAATCCCGGCCCTTAAGAAGCTGCGGCGATCAAGCATGAAGTAGTCTCCTTGAATAGACCGGATAAGCTATACAGTTTAGGATGCCGCCAGCCCGGGCAAGTTCTTTACAACGGACAGGAACCACGGTGGCTTGTGGGCAGAGTCTTTCCAACGTTCTGCAGGCAAGATCATCGTGTTTGATGCCATAGGCAGGGACCAGCATCAGATTGCCCACGCGTAAATAGTTCACGTAGTTTCCTGCTGCCGAAGGAATGCCATCTTCAATGTTGTCTTCTCGAAAATGCGTGATTGTCTCGACCTGCAATCCCTCTTTCACCAGAACCTTGCAAAGCCTCTTTCCATAATTGGCGTCTACCTTAGAGTAGTCGTTCACCACGACTCGGTTGTCATCCAGGAACCGCACGATGCCGTCACTGTGGCCGATCGGATCCCCTGGCTCATTCGGGATGATAATGCAATGGTCAACTCCCAGGAGTTCGGCCAGTTTCGATCGCAGTTGGCATCGCTCAAGCTTCGGATTCTCTCTGTAAATCTTTTCTGTCAGAATCACCTTGGTCTTCGTAGCAACAACATTGCCGCCGTCCAGAATGACATTCGACCTTTGGCAACTTCCGAGACTTTCAAACTGCATTGATACACGACTTGGGGTCAGCAATCGCCGCCATCCAGCAAGGTAATCAGGGCAATAGCGAAACTTGACGAACTGCCTGGAAGCGACCTGGATAGGACAATAGTCCCTGGCCCAAATGTCACGGGTTCCTTCGATCAACCGGCCCGGGACGCGGTGACTGGACAGAGTATCCTCCAATTGCCGCCAGACTTTCGGATGTCGCTCGGGAAGTAGACCAGAAAAAAATACGCAGTTTGTTTCCCAATCCGAAATCATAGGTGGCATCCGTGGGCAGAGGGCGATGCGACCGGCCCCAGTCGCATCTACCCCCGAAGCCCTCTCGGTGTAAGAAATGATCGACCCTTGCATTCGCGACGTTCTACTGTACCATCAGTCGTCGTCAACTGTGGGTCAGTGCAAAGATTTGTCACAAGTGCAAACAACGCGGTTCTGGGCTGGAAAGGTAGCGTTATGGAAACGGCAGGCCCACCATGGCAATTCACCTTGGTATGTCGCACCGCTTGCACGCAAGCGTGTGTCCAAACGGGCAATGCGGAGTGGCCTCGCTTGAGGCTCCATTATCCACTTGTTAAACTGCATCAGTCACTGGGCATTTTTAGGTGGGAACCAAAGTAAAGGCGCCCAGGCAGTGAGCGGCGAAGATCGCCCACCGGGGGGCGACCTCGTTCGACTAGCCTTTGGCGGGAACCTGGCCGTGAAACGAGACTATCTCGGCGACTCCTACGATGCTGTCAAGCGGCTCTGGCGGCAACTCCTCGCGGATTGGGCACCGCTGTATGCGGAGCCACGGTTCCTCCCAGAGGGTCTCCGCGAGGATTTCGCTCGACTGACCGGCATACCGGTCCTGCCGGATCAACGACCAGCCAGATATTCGATCCTGAACGATCCCGACACAGGAATTCGATTGCCGGGCGAGGAGAATCAAGCAGAAGGACGCACTCACATTGCCATTGCCTCGATCGTGGCCCAGTTGCGGGCACAGGGGCTTCGCTGCGTCGTAACGTTTGATCAAAGCAACTACCGACACAGTGGCTTGAGACATGACCGCCAGAGAAGGGCGAAGGTGCGAGCACTCTGGAAGAGCGGTTTTCCGGCGTTCTACTATGTCTCGCACGCGCCCTTTTTATTCGCGTTCCCGACCATTGAGGCCCTTGCCGAGTTGGAGAACCTCCTGGTCAATGCCGGAATACCGGCAGATCGCTTTGAGAGAGGCCATCGTCAGACGGCGACATCGTACGAGGTTGGCACGATTTGAAAAAGCGGCCCGGCGCCGAAGAATTAAGCCACATCAGCTTAAGGACACCTCCAGAAAGATGGTCTCGGTCTAAAGAGGTAACGACCAGTGTCCGCCACAACCGGAGTGACCTATGCCACGATTCGTGTCTTTTGATCCGCACGTCTTTGATGATCCCCGAGTCGTTGCCCACCATGAGGCTTCACACGCGCTTTTGGCGTACTACTTTGGATTCCGAATTGGCCGATTTCGTACGATACAATTGCCGGGCGGTTTAATGACTGGCTCTGTACAGAATCGGCCTAATGTCGCGATGCATCACGACGACCGACGAGGTTCGCTTGTTGCGAAAGTCAGGCAGCTTCTAGCCGGCGAGATCGCTGCCAGAATGTACGCGAATTTACGTATCGATGAATTGGTTCTGCCCCTCCCGGGTGCCGAAAACGTCGACCAACGCACGCCTTGGCAACTGGTGCATGGTAACATTCAGATGAACCCACCGCGCGACACCGCAAAGGCCAGTGAAATCATTCAGGATCTCGCCATAGCCGGTTGGTGGCAGTGGCTATGGATGCAGCATACGGAAACACACCAGATTCTTCAACGATATTGGGTGCCATTGAGACAATTGGCGGACCTGTTCTATTTCGCGTTGACAACTTCCGACCGGTGCGTGGGATTGTCGCCACTAAAACTACTGAGTTGGGCACCGAGTCGACTACGTCCTGACTACTGGCCTCGCGGTACTAGTCTGGTAACCGGCAGACGCATCATACGTCACCTTTACAAATCCCGCATGCATGTTTTTGATCGACGATACACGCCAACATCTTCTGGGCTGTCTGACCCACCGGCCTGGTCAGTGTAAACCGGAGGCGATGGAACTCTGCGCTCAGCCCGACACCACTTTGCACGCGTCGGTCACATCGACCAACGGCATTTCGCTGCCCCCGTCTCCAAACGGAATCAGCAAAAACGCGTTTACGTGCGCCACCGACGAGTGCAAAGGCCTCGAAGGGGAGAAAGGGAACTCCTTGAATCATTCGTAACCGCACCGGTCGGCACATCGTAGCGGGATCCCCGGCCCTGGTGCCACGCTCGAGATACTTGACACGCAAGAGCTTGCGCCGACAATGCGCAGTTGCCCAAACCTCACTAAAGGCGGATACTTAATGTCTCTTGGAAATTTGTTGTGATATGGCGACCATCGATTTCTGCGATCAGCTTAGGCGTCAATTGAGTTTCCTGAGGAACTCATGCCGACTGTACGACCGAGGCGATCAGGAAGAAGCAATTCGGATCGCAACCTGTCTTCGAGTGCTCTTCCATACAACACGAGCATCGACCTCGCTTATGGCATTCCTTAAGGGTGATTCCTGCTCTCTGTTGTCCACTGCAGCCGCTATTCCGGGACGAAGGGATGTCTTTGCTCTCGTTGACATGCGGTGGGTCGCGCGGATTGGCGAGCCGTTCCGAGCTCATCCCAAGCTTGACGGCACCGGGCACCGCCGCTTTCTTCCGGTTAACGAATGGTGGAAGCAAGAGGCCATCGTTAACGCGGGTGGACTTGAGGGAGGGCGAGCAACCCGCCGAGACCTTGCCCTGTGGGCAGCCAACAAGGACGGGGGGGCCCATGTAGATGAGGAGCTTGCCTCAAGCTACCAAGGGCTTATCAATGGACTCGGCATGGCGATTCGAGTCACGGAGACCGACGAGAAGTCGTTCGCGGAAGACCAACAAGTGAACATACCCTTGCAAGACCTACAATTCGCAAGTCTGCGGCAAGTAGCATACGAAGTGCTAGCTAGCCCCGATCTTCTTGCACTGCAGACAAGAGTTGAGCCCGCTCCATCCTAAGTGTCGGCCGGTCAAGTGCCTGTGATATGATCTCTATTGCCAGCTAACGCTTGGGTCACACCGACCTATAGACGACGGCGATTCTTTGGCCGGTTGGACAACCGCGGATGTATTACAGCGGCATATTTCGTTCTCCGATCTTGCTCGCGAGTCCGCTTGCGGCAGCGGGCCCGGTCATTTCGCCTGGGAACTTCGACCGGTGCTCACCAAACTGTGTCGATCGCCCCCGGAGGGCCTTAACCGCGTATCGCTTGGGCGCGCCGGCCGCATCGACCGCTGGTGTCTTGGCGAGCCACAGTCACGGCAGGACATGCTGGTAATCGCGGCTCATCAGTCGGAAGTGATCGCAGATTTGTGCACCATTACCCTGTGGATGGCCATTATGGCTTCCGTTCGCACCTGCCGGCATGGATCCGTCACTGCCTGGAGGAGGAACTGGCCCAAATCCGGCTCAGCGGCGCATCGTCTCTTCAGTTCCCTGACTGCCGCGATACGGACCGCGATGTCTTGATCGTGAAGAGCATCGGCAATCATCTGGTCCGTGATCTCAGAGAATTGGCTGCACCGGCCCAACATCTCTTGAACAGCCAGGGGAATACTTGGTGTTCTTCCCAGTAGCTCTGGCTGAATCCTACTGTAGATTTCCGCTGGATCAACGTTCGTCTCGTTAGGAGGAGAAAGTACTTCCGCGTCGGCCAGCCCCATCGCACTCAGCACCTGAACGACGCCGTCAGTCCCAAGCCCCGACCGAACACTTCGAGATGTGGCCCAATACAACGCACCCGCCGCACCAAGCCTTACTGAACGGTTACTATCTCGAAGTTTTTCCAAAAGGGCCGTTGATATTTCTATCTGAATTGAGCCATCGCCTTCGGACGATCGCAACCAGGAATCAATTGCCTTGAACACCTCACGGGCCTTCGGGCGAATTGATCCCTTCTCGTGTAGATGCTCTTGAATCAAACGCAACAACGCTTCAGGTAGAACAGCCTGGGGCGATTCGGTCAAAACTTCCGCCAGTCCACAGCAAGCAGCGACCCGAATTTCCGGAGCCGGGAGTTCCAATCTTTGAATTAGCCAACCCGTAGAGTCAGCTGCAGCTTGGGCCACACAAAACGCCAGTCGGGCCTGTCGCGAAGCATCGGCGTCGGGAAGAACCTGCTTGGCCTTTTCTACAAAGGCATTTCCAAAGCACGGCAATGCCTGGCAAACTAGATTCGTATTCCAATCGCACAAGCCCTGTGCTTCCCGGAACCCGAGGAGAATGTATTCGGGATACCTGTTAAAGAGGATGGACGGGAAGAACTCCATGCCATCGACGTAATCCGGTGAAAGGAGATCCCCGAGCCATTCTTCCAAACAACGGCCAAGATAGAGAGGGGCGTTCTTGTCGAGCATCGTTGTTGTTTTACCGTCAATCGCCAGCGGCATGGTCAAGAGTCGTTATCAGATATTTTCCCTCAGTAGGCAGGGGTTAAGATGTCAGGATCCCCTAGCGGCATAAATCGCTCCGAGGAGTGAGCCACGACGGCAGCAACAAGCCGATCATCCACAAGCTGTGGATGGCCGGGAACGGCATCCATGGTATGGCTGGTAATCAGATGCTTGGCAGCGTCTTGCGACATGCCGCAGGCGACGAAGTACAGCCACAGTATTGTCGGAGAGCGGTTCTGCCCGGCTACGCAATGAACATACACTTTGCTATCAGCTTCGGATAGCATTTCATGGAGAGCATCAAGCGAGGCTAACGTAGCGGCTTCAGGGAGCCGACGAAAATCAGGCGTTGGACAATCACGGACGGACCGGAAGCCGTACTCCTCTGCTGTTACGATGCTGGGGCTTTCTCCAACGTTTAGAATATGAGTAATGCCCTGGGAACGGAGGTATCGGGAGCGTTCCTCCGTGGCAAACTGCCCCTGAGCGATCCGCTTGGTGATCCAGTACACTTGGTGCCGCATACCCGAATGGAGGCTCGGTGTTTCCATAGTAGTCAGCATTTGCTTGTCTATGTTGCCACATGTTCCAACGCAACGATGTCGTTAATCAAGTCCAAAAACATTTAGAACGGCTCCCCAACCAAAGGGCTGCAATGGCTCGGGTGGTTCTTTGAGCTGTCTGCCATACTTGATCGCCATTTCCAAAAAGTAGCGGGCATGAAGAAATGCCTCCACAATTGGACGAGTAGTTTCGAGCCACCGCTCGTTTACCTCTAAGGAAAACTCCTTTCCCGTGCCCTCTGCCAGGATCTGCTTGAACCAGGGATGCAAAGGTCGATGTGGGGCAAGAGTCTGCAGCAGTGCCACAATCTCCTGGGTGAGTTCCTGCAATTGAAAAGCCTTGTAGCTTTGGCTGTAAAACTTGGAAATACACCGTTCGTAGCCGAACTTTTCCACGTTCTGCCACAGTTCCTCAAGCCTTGGAAGCTCTTTGGTAAGTGTGGCCAGCAGCTTCGCCTCTTCAGCCTGCTTATGCTTCAGGTCCATGCTTTGCTCCTATTGTTCCTGATGCATTTCCAGCGTTTGCTGAAGTCGCTCGATCACCACTTCCCGAAGTTCCTTGGGCTGGATGATCTTGAACCTGCCTGCCCAGGAAAGTAACCAGCCGGTGATTTCCTCCAGACCGTCCACCTTGAAGGTCAGGATGACTCCACCGCCAGGTTGTGATTTAGACTTCTGGGTGTGGTGCCACACAGTTTCAGAGACTACCCGAGCCGCTTCAGGTGCAAACCAGATTTCAATGTCATAGGTCTTGCTTCCCCGATACACCGCCCAGGCATTACCGAAATACTTCTTCAAATTGAACTCGGCCGGAACCTCCGCCGGCTGGTCCAACATTCGTAGCGTTCTGAACCGGGCAATCCGGAAAGTCTTCACTTCCTGGGATTCGTGCGGTCGCCCGATCAGATACCAGGCGTTCTTAATCAGGCAGAGCCGGTAAGGATGCAACCGCAGACTTGTCGAACCGGGTTCGTACGGGCTCTCGTAATTCCCTACCACCTGCCGTTGCCGAAGCATGGCAAACTGCACTGTCTTGATTGCCTCATGGTGCCGGCTGTGATCTGCCAGTTTCAGGTCCAGCACAGAAACCAACTTCGCGGCATCCGCCAGAAGCTCTTGAATCTCTTCCTTGGAGGCAGCCGCGATCTTCTGGGTTGTCGGTGCCGCCCCCGCCCCCACGTCCAAACCAGGGGCCTTCGTCACGGCCGTTGCCAGTGCTTGCCCCAACACCTCTTCCTCAGTCAGATTGGGAATGGGAAAGCGGTAATCTGGCCGGACACGGATTGCACCGGTTGTCTGCTCCCGATAGTACGGCACTCCGGCAAACTTCAGCACCTCCAGGTCACGGTAGACGGTCCTTTCTCCACACTCAAGTTCCTCGGCAATGGTCTTCGTGTCCCAGCGGGAACGACTTTGAATCAGCTGCAGGACTCTCAGGATACGAGCCATCTTTTCGCTCTGCCGTATCCGTCTTGCCCAATCGGGACGCTTTGCGATCGGAGCCTCCTTCTTGGCCTTCTGCTTGATGGGCTTTGAGGCGGCTTTCTTTGCCATGGTCTTCACCTATTGTTTGCCTCGAACTTCTTCGAGGACCTGCTGAAACTGATCTGGGTACCGGTGCTTCAGGAAGAGTGCTTGATAGGCCGTAACCGCTTCTGCCGTGTAATGACTCTTGCAACAGGCATACTGCCCAGCTTCTACCATACGGTTAAACAATCGTGTGGCAGCATCTTCCCCGATGTGCTCTGCCGCGTTTGTCACAAACCGATTTCGATACTCGGTCACCTCGGCTGAATTCCTCGTGGCCGCCGCTAACGCAAAACGATAGCCCTCCGACAAGTTCGTTTCGCCCAACCAACACATCACCCTCATGATCTGCTCTTGGTAGACGATCAGGCCAAAGGTATCGCTGACACACTCAGAGATCATCTCCAACCCGTTCTCCGGCTGCCCGTATTCATAAGCCCGCTGGAGGTATTCCTCCAAGATCCTCGGCTGATCCAGGGAAATCATTTGGACCGCCATCAGGGCAGCGATCCCCTGGACCGATTGAGGTTCAAGGCGGCGAAGTGTGTCTTGGACGTCTGGCTTTTCGAGCCAGTATACACCTTCCGCCATGCCTTCCCATAGCATGGGGAAAACCCGACGGTCCTCATGGAAGCTGCAAATCCGCCAGATATTGCCAAGCTCAAAGGACGGTTCGGCTCTTTCCCGAACTTTTTGGGCAACCAGGTAGGGGATCTTTACATCGTCGAGCATTTCCAGAAAGGAAAAGCTCGTCTTCACCGTTTCTGGACCATAGTGCTGATTGGCAAAATAAACTACTTCCTGGCAGCGTTCCTTAGGAATCTCGAACATGAAGGGTGGAGCGGCTACTCCCTCGAAATCCCGAAACCGTTGAAACAGCAGTTCGTGACTGACCGGGTTCACGTCGGAAAGACCAGTCAGGTAGGCAATGATGAAACTGCATCCGGCCCCGACCAGCCGGCAGGGGATGCCCTCACGGCGGGCAAAACGTCCAATCTCTACAGCCGCCAGGAACTCTTCGGACTTTCCCAGTTTGCTTATGACCTTGCATTCCTGCTCCAGGCAGTACTCAGCGGTCTGAGCAAATACCGAGGGAACCCGCCGCGGAATGGCCGCTATGCAGTCTCTCCGCAGTCTTTCGAGATTCAGATTCAGCGTCATCGGGTCCTTCATCAGATACCGCAATTTGGCTCTTGTTATCCGGCCTGCTCGTAGACCCAGGTGTGAACAAGGTCAACGACCTTCGCGACCAGAGGCAGATCATCCCTGCCGAAGCTGGCGGTCTGCTTCCACTGGTCCCCGTCCTTGTACAACCGGCAGACGTTCACACTGTACCGTGTCCCGTTGTCGGTCTCGTTTTCCCACACCGTTGCCTTGATTCGTCCCAGACGAATCTCGTGTACGGGCTTTTGTTTGGCGGATTGAGCGGCAGTCTGCTTGGCCATTGTCTGGCTCCTCGTGTTGATGGATATCGTCTCTCACTTCATACCCAGCCAGACACCGTGCCGCATTGTCGCCTGGTTACTCGTAATGATCGTGGATCTCCCGTCTCAGTAACCTGCCAGAACTGGCCCGTGGTCAAGTCCAACGCCGTCAGCAGCCCACCATGTCCACAACCTGTATCGATGCACTTCAAGTATCCGAGGTCGAGGATTTTAGAGTCCTGCTGTGGACTATGGCCGACAATAGCAGTCTTGCCGGAGTAATGAGGCCCGGGAATATCGCATCCTTCCAGAGGCCGCCAAAGCACCGTTTGCGAATCCTGGCCGTCCACTGGCCTATTGGGGAAGTAATTCGCGTGAACAAAGAAGTGGCCGTCTGTCTCGTAATACAGCGGCATCCGCTTGAGGAACTCCCAGTGACTCCAGGGAACAAGGTCAAGCGTCCTTCCACTACCGTAGGAATCTAGAGCCGCATCGCCTCCGAACCGGGTCCAGAACTTGAAGTCGTCCCGACCTTCCCGGGCACCAAGCATCATCTCCTCGTGATTACCCATTAAGGCAACCAGATGGCATCGCTGCTGAAGTTCGATCAGCTGCTCCAAAACCCCTTTAGAATCCGGCCCTTTATCCACGCAGTCACCGAGGGTGATTACGGTATCGCCCGGCTGCAAATCAATCAGATAAATCAGAGCTGCCAATGCCATCGAATGGCCGTGGATATCGCCTATTGCAATGATTCTATTGTTCATAATTCGTCTAACGTCCCTGGTGAAATGGAACCAAGCCGCAGGCCATTTCACTAAATATGCCAGAAACGTGAGTCAGCAGTGGGTCACAACCCGTCTCCAGTACCCACTCGCGGCTGGGCGGGCAGACCAAATATGGCTGGATGGGATTGAAAACCTCATTCTCGCGGCTTTCCGGCACCTTGAATACCGAGATGGCAATCTCAGAGCGGGGAAATGTGAAATTGCCCCTTCCGGAGGAGCCGGTTGGGGCTAGCACTGAATTGCCATAGAGGCCGACGTGGCGTCGCGGCCGTCGCCTGCGCGTTCAGGGCCCTCAATCCTGACGCTCTTCGGAACTGGGAGGCGGCGCGCAGATACCGTCATTCTGACGAAATACTTCAACAAGTCGCTCGGCAGCGGTTTTGCCCAACTGCTGTCTCGAGCGGGCGGAAATCCGCACCGGTCGATGTGACTGAACCGGGTTGGCACATTGTAGCATCTTGGAGCCGTGTCAAGAGAACAACGCAATGGCATCTGAATCAGTTTGTGTTAGCACGAGCGAATCCATCCAATCGAAGAGAATCAGCCACCCAGAGACATCGGGCTTCACCCACAAGATCGAAACCGGTCCGCAGTCGGTTGCGCCACTCGGCCATCTCGTCTAGCGTCAATTGTGCCTTTTGTTCAAAATCAGTGACGGGGTAGATCGAATCCTTCATCCCTAAAATCAGGTTCATGCAGTTGAGGATATTGGGGCGTTCGACGACAACCGATTCATCCAACTTCGGACACTCACGTAACAGGCTGGCGCAAGAATCGAAGGTCTCCTGCAAAAAGGGCTGCATGCGTTCTTGCTCGATCCTCAAATAGTCCTGAAGTATTGACGTTCCAAGTTCGTCAAGTTGGACGGAGCACCGAGTAAAGTCGGCTATATGGTCAATATGGCAAAAGAGGCCTCCGTATGCGGCGGCAAACCGGTCGAAGACGTCCCATGAGGGTTGTCGTTCCCAATGCTCACAACCGAGTTTGCTCCATGCTTCGCTGGGGATTGGTTCCGGCATGAATCGCCACAATTGTGATGCTGGATTCTTGTCCAATGGACAGACAACTCCACTCATGTTCGCGAATGCTTGCTTCTCTAAACTCCGCCCTCGGACCAGCGGCACCAGAACTATCTTCCTCCACAACCAGTCAATTGCCTTAACACGAACAATCTTGTCGTAGTCTGGTGTGAATGCCTCGACCAACGTGAACCAAAGTCTTTCCAGGGCAACTATCGAGCCAAGTGGATGTGGTGTGTCAAATATGATCCACAAAGCCGTGTCTTGATCCCACGGAATCGTGTCAGTTAAGATTCCAGCGTAAATTCCTTCAACCTTCAGTTTCTTGAGCGCGCTATTGATCCGGTGTCTTGTTGACGTCAGACTGTCTTTCAACTCGACGCGTTGCCGACTCTTGGGCCGCTTCCCTTTTGTAGTCTGCTTTGGCTTTGACATGATTTGGCTGGGATAGCAGAAAACAGCCCAATTGCGCATGGTCTCAGCAAACTCATTCAGTTCATTTGTACGAAACGACTCATCGACGCCATTCATTCCAATTACGTCAGCGAGTAGATGTTCAACACGATGTAGGTCGCGGACTGCCACACATGCGTTCATGCCGTTCAGCACAGACAATCTAATTGAATTCTCAGGAATCTTCAGTTCATTTGCCTTCGCAATCACGGATGTGCGAGCAGCTGCAGTGGTTACCGATCGTAGGTTCGGCACAAGGACCAGCGCCTGAATCGACTGTTCCATGAAGTCGCCGACCGTTCTCGTGTATTCATTGACTGCTTTGTTGAACGGGTCGAGCGTCGAGATTGCGCTGAACTTCTTTGCCTTGGAGTGATTTATGTACCTTGCCGCTCGCGATTCCGTAACGAATCCCCATTCATCAACGGCGATTCTCGGTAGGAAACAATCTGCGTTCACAAGCCTCTTGCATTCGTCCCACGACCGGGTGTCTCGCAGTGCAGCAGCACCCTTGGTGTCAACGCTCTTTGCTGCTGCACGAAGGTCATGAAAGGCGGCAATGACTTTCTCTCGCATGGAGCGAATCTGGGTGTAATACTCATTCCATGAACCAGGGCGAAATCGGAGTTCGACGACCCCACGTGCAAGTGCGTTGAATTCCGGTAGCCATGGTATCGTGATGTTTTCGACTGGCATACGCTTGGTCGAATCATCGCCCATGCCACTAAACAGAGTCATTTGATGTCCGTATCCCGACGCACCATATTTCTTGAAGCCGGGTAAGCATCGCGAGACAATTTCAACGCGTTCAACAGCAAGGTCGTTGACATTTGCTTCGCTGTCGGCCGGTTTCAGTTTCGACGCCGTCTTGTCGATGTTGACTGCGAAATGCGCTACAAGGCAGTCATTCTCCTCAACGAGCGCCAGAATCGAAGAGCGTTGACGAAGCTGGGTTTTCACTGTGTCGCGATGATCATTCAGCCAGCATTCGTACTTGGCGGGGGAGAAATGGCGGATTGCGAAGGCGAACTCGGCGAAGAGATGGATTGGCAGAACAGCCCATGCCTGCGAGATCACATCCTCATGTAACCACTCGCTAACAGCGTTGTTTGCTAACTGCAAGTGGCCCATCCAATACAGTACTTCCGCGATCGATATGAAGTCGTCAACGCTGTTAGGGCTGCTGGCTGGGATATTGAATGTACTAAGCCATTGTGCTGCATACGAGAACACCTCAGTCTTATCTGATTGTTGCCTTCGAACGGTTGCCGCAGCATTTGCGGCAAACTCGGCTCCTTGGGATATGTGCCGCAGACTATCCAGGACTCCGAAACCGCTTTTACCACAAACTTGTGCGAGATCCCAATCCAATGTGAACCACCAGCCGCCTCCAAAAATCACTCGCACATTATTGACAAGTTCAGCATTGACATTTGCATACTCTCTCAGACCCAGCCACTGAAGTGCAGCGCACACTCCTCGAACACCGACCCACGTATTGAGGGCAATGGCATGCAGTGTGTTGACAACTTTGTCTGCTGACGCAGCGTTGCGTGAAAATGAACAGAGCAAAAAGCTTTCTAGATCATCCTCTGCCAATAGTGGCACGACTATCGCCTCAACATCACCCCGTGGCTGCAATATATCGTCGGTCAATTCGGCTGCGATAATCTCACTGCGTATCGCGTGAAACCCTTCGACGTATCGCCCGTCATCGGATGTGCGGAGGAGGTATTCGTTACCAAACCGCTCTAAGGTCCGTGTTGGTTCGGGAATCCCAACCTGGCTGACAAGGCGTTTAAGATCAAGCCGAGCTTCGTAAGCTGAGCCGACAGCGACGAGGCGCAGAAGCTGCAATTCCTTGTCCGTCAAGGTGCCATCGTTGACCTGATCTTTCAGGGATACTATCTGTACCTTGATCTTTTCGGTCAATCTTTCATTTTGAGTTGTCAAATAGACAAATTCAAAGAGCGTCTTTCGATCGCCCAATTGCGCCCAGGCGTCATTGAAATCAAGTTGCGTGTTGCCGAAACCGTTGGCCCGCAAGGCACGAAATATTTCACAAGCGGTTTCTTCAGTAAAGGCCACAGACAGGTCGATGAAATTGAAATCATCCCTGGTTACGCGAGAGCGAAACCAGTCTTCTTCTCTAATGGTGACCAACACTCGAACATCGGGCACGGCAGCGAGTTCGCGAACGAACTCCATCCAAAGGCTATCTCCTGGTCGCACATCCACATAAACAATGGTTGGGACGTCGATGGCTTCCACGTGTCCCGCAATCGCAGCCGACATTCTGCGGGCGTGCTGAAAAGCAGCTGCCTGTAGCACCTCATATCTGAAATGCGTCGGCACCCAGTCCAGAAGATAACGATACGCAAGCGTCGTCTTCCCTTGACCGGAAGCTGCACGTAGGATTACGACCCTTTCCTGCTGAAACGATGTATGAATCTCGTGGAGTGCTTCAATTCGTGGGATATCAAGGCTCGCAGCTACATGTGCTATGCGGACACGACCGCCCTGAAAGAACTCTCGTTTCAGTTTATCATCATCAAGTTGATCGACTGAGGGGGATTGAATCGGCTTGATCGAGATATTCCATTCATGCTCATAGGCCGCACGATGAGTCAAGAACTGTCCAAGCTGTGTGATTTTCTGGATCGTCTGAGCGCGAGTTAATTTGCTTCGTTTCTCCGCTGATGCAATGAGCCACCACATGAGGTTCTCAAATGCTCGAAGCGGATCGCCCGATGTCATGGTGGCCCTGAGCTGTTCGAGGACCCTGGCGGTGAGAGTGTCCTCATCGACTTCATCGAGCACGACATGCGCGAAAATGTCTTTCGCTTCATCAAGACTGACGCCGGAAATAGTCGTCTTGTTACCATCAGCGTCGACGACTTCGCGGTCCTTGGTTAGCGTGTCCAACGCCCGTTGCGGCGTTTCTTGAGCGTTGTCTAATGCCTTGGCCAGTTCAGGCCCAACGTTTCCAAAGGAAGCGATTGTGACACCGACCGTCGAGTCCTGCGCACAGAACTGACTAATGCGTTTGTAGAAGGACGCCTTGAACGTCGAAGCGGTCAAATTATCCGAATAGTCTTTCACTTGAACGATTTCGATAAGATCGCCGTTCTCCTTGTAGATCGCTAGGTCTTCGTGACCTTCCGGTTGGACGATACAATTGTGCGGCAAGCAGTCATCGAAAAGTCGAAACAAACAGTACAAAGCCTGCCGACGATATCCACGGTAGGTCGCTGTTGGGTCGTCCGTGAAACGTGATTCAGTCATCATGTGATCTTGTGGTCTGGTTCCCAAAGGAGCAAAGCAAAGGCACGAATGTGCTGCATCGTCGGATCATAACTCGGCGAAGTCAGCTTCCATCTAAACGTGAAAATTGCACTGGCCTGACAAACTGAACGCAATTGACGCGAATGGCTTTAAAACAGCAATTGCATCGCTGGGCCCCAGTTTGAGCTATCTGGAAGAATTAGGCAAGCGTAGTCTATTTGATATCACTAAAGCGGATCGTTCGAACTCCGCGTTCAGCTGGTCATTCAGGATCAATGCCTTGCCGTTCAAGGTCGCGAACGCTCACGTTGAGAACCGGTCTCGGTCCCATTGACCGCCTGTTCGAGCGACGCTCGGCAGCCTGCGTCGGTTGCCCCGACCGGCGCGCCCAACGAGATTCGGCCAAAATGCGCCGGTCACATCGACGGCCAGCGCAGCTCAGTGAGTGTCGCACTGACGCGTACAGGTTACCGCAAGACCGATGAATCGGCCTCCGGCCAGGTCTCACCCCGCCTTGATTATCTCGCTCGCAGCCTACGCGGGCTTTCAATGAAGAAAAAGCCCGCCATTTGGCCGCCTCGGCAAGTCTGTCGCTGACGTTCGCTTTTTAAGTTCCAAGTACTGCAGAAGGCCATTAACAAGGACTTTTTCCGGACGAGTGAAGCTATCGCGTTGCTGTTTGAGAACAGCAACAACATCCTGATAACTCAATTCTCCAACGAAGGGATAACTTGGCAGGCCTATAAGGTGGTCGCTGTGGGGGATGGATTTGAGAATAGTTTGCTGGGCCCTGTACCGCTCGACCAACGGATGCCCTTTTGTTGGAGAACAGAGGATGACAATGAAATCACGAGGCTCTGTCGTAAACAAATGTCCTCGCTGAAACCAGCCGCATTCCATCAATCCGACTCGGACGTTGCGAATCAACTGATCGGAAGGGTAACCGTGCTGCCCATTGTCGCCGGCCGTCTTTGCGGAGACGTCAGAGCCATATTTCATTTCAATGTAAACTGTCGTCGGCGGGTTCTCCCACCTGATCGACAGGTCAATTTGCGTTGACCCCTCATCCCAAGGCAGCAAGTCCCTGGGATAGCATGGCCGGTTTCTCCACGGCTCGATCTTCAGCCCCCGGTGAAACTGCCGTCGGAACCTTGGGGCTCCCAAGGCCAGATTCAAAAGGTCGGGAAGCCACCATCGGGAATTGAGCGTTCGCAGCACCTGGCAGAGATTCCCGGTGATCACGTCTTCACTGGTTGGCCGAATGATCAATGGGCAACGTTGCTTTCCCTCCAAGGCTTCACGACAGATACGGCCTCCCTTTCCATGGAGTTCTGTCAGCATACTGCGACCTCCAGTTCCGGCAATTCAATAATGCTGCCGGACCTTTCTGAGCTTCCCTGCCATTCCTTGCAGGGCTTGAAGAAGGGACAAGTTGAGCAATTCATGGCCGACTCGATCGGATAGAAGGCTTTCGCCTCAATGGCCCGCTCAACTGCCTGAACGATTTCAGCCAGCCGAATCAAGTCAGCATTGCAGCGAATCGTTTCAAGACGCTGGATCTGAGGAGTCTTGGTCTTCACCAGAACCGTATACCGTACTCTTGGCTGCTCATCGTATCGTTCCTGCACGGCCAGTGCATAACAGCTAGCCTGCAACGCACTGTCAGTTTCCGATTCGCTAAAACGTCGGCCACTGGTCTTGAACTCCGAGACGGTCAGTTCCCCCTTTTCGCGGGTAAGAAGGTCGGGAATGGCTAGGAGCGGCTTCCGCAAGGCTTCCCCATCCCGGTTAAACAGGGGAACCAGCAACGGCTCCTCCACTGCCACCACCTCCTCAGGCACAGCCTCGCCGCAATAGAGTTCGAGAAGAGCTACGGCTTGATCCAATACCGTCGTCCGATTCTCCCCGTTGCGATATTGGATTGGCTCACGATCCTCCATCTCGGCAAAGGTCAGAGCGAGGATACTCTTGACCTGTGGCAATTTCATGGCTTTGCGTGCTTGGATACCTCGATGGAATTCGGCCAGTGCGTGATGGACCGTTGCCCCGAGGATCAGGCCACTTGAAACAAATGGCTTGGGAAGCTTCGCAATCCGATCGAAGTAGTATGACAAGGGACAGCGAAGGTACTGCGAGATCTGGCTGTAGCTCCAGTGGGGCCGATCTGCTACAGGTCGTCTCCTGGTTTGGGCACTGGGATGGCAGCTGCTGTGGGACTGCATGGGTTGGGCCTCCTTTCGCTCACTACCGCTCTCTGGCTGCCGCAGAACGTCACGACGCGTATCGGCACGGAAGAGAATCAGGGAGCGGTCTCTGGTATTTACCCAGGAGAGAGCATCCGGACACTAGTCCGTTCCGTCAACCATGCATCTCCCTTTCATTTTTACTCGACAAGCTCCCACGGTTTCTTATGGATCAGCCGCAGCGGGTAAGGTACGGGATACGGCGGCTCGTCATTCTCATTGAAGGCGTTCATCTCATCACAAGAGGCTGGTGCTGACAGCTCCAGCCCTGGCATTTCTACCGTTGGGTCAACCAACTCTACGTCTTCCTCCACTTCTCTGTAGTCTTGTGATATCTCTAGGACGAGCCACGCCACGGCCTTCACGGCAGCAGCGATAAAAACGACAGAAAAGAAGACGCCCAAGAATACTCGAAACCAAAATGGATACTTGCTGAAATCCCCTTCCCCCATGAAACAGCCGACTGCATTTACGCCTCCCCACAAAGCAATCAGAGCGAAAGTTCCAGAGGCGATTCCTTGTGCTGGATTAATGGTATATGCAACCCGGATTCTCTTTTTCCTCTTCGGTTTTGCCTTCGGCTCGCTAACATCCTCTCTTCGAGACGTCTCCACGCTTACCTTCTGGCGTTGACTTCGTTTGGCTACAAATGGGGTTGGCAATTCTGTTGGTTCACTCCAATATCGCCTTCTCTTGCTTCTCTCAGTATTCTCTCGTTCGCATCGTTCCTTGAGCTCCTTGTCCTCTTTGCACAGCCAGTAGACGACAAGGCCCAAGAGCCCAAGGAACAAATAGACGGCTACCCAGATTGCGTAGTAGGCGACATTTACAATCGCAGGTGTGTCTTGAGCCATAAGCCTTCCTACGCCGAGTGATTTAATTGCACCGCTGGAACCGAACCCGTCAAATGACTCATTATTCGTTGAACCATTCTCCTCGTCGGTATTTTCGAATCATGTAGGCAATCGTTAACGTCGCGAAAGCAACAACTCCCAACATCACCTTTTGTTCCGTTGGAGGCATCTCGTAAATCTTAGCAGCGGCCCCAATTACTGATCCAATTGCGAACATCGCGATGATGAATAGATAAAAAGCAGCTACGGCTTCTTCCCCATCTTTCCCGTACAACAACATTGCAATTAAGGGAGACACGGGTTCTTGCTTCCGCACTCGTCGCAATGGCCGGTCATATTCATCTACTTCGACTAGCGTTGGGATGTCTGCCCTTCTTCGTCGTTGAGGTCGTCGTACGATCGGTGGAGCGTCTGGTTCTTTAATCTCTTCGCTCCAGAATCCCTTCGTGGCCCGCGAGGCATTCTCTTGTTCACGACGTTCCTTCAACTCTTTGTCTTCGCTGCATAGCCAATAAACGACAATGCCGAGCATGCCCAGGGCAGAGAAGACAAATGCCCAAATTCCGTAGTAGACAACGTTAACAACCAGTGGCGTTTCTTGAGGTGCCATGTCTATTCGCCTTTGCTGACCGAATACGAGAGGAATGGATTAACTGCTTCCTCTATGGAAGACATCCTCTCTTCACGATGCTTTGGGTTGTCCCTGGAGAAAGAGTAGATAGCCGAGAAGAATCGCCCCCGGATAGGTCAGAGGAAAGATCCAGTGGATATTCTCCATTAGGAAGCTGCTTGAAATGCCCGCGATTACTTGAATCTGTACTCCCATGAGTAGAACAATCCCCAAAAACGCACCCAAACCTCTCACTATCAAGGCATCTCCTATCAAACCTTTCGTTAGAAAGCCCTTGATGCATAGGTGTCCGGAAACAAAATCAGCATTTATCTTTACCGTCTCTTTCACAAACCAGCAGAACCCACGGAACGATCTTAGAGAAGGCTCCCCAGTTGCCCGTGTTTTCTGTGCATCATTTCTCTGTGTAAGCGTTGAGGAGGAGTATCCATAGACAGAGGGCTGCAATGCGGATGATGCAGCCGCTCTCCTCCGCCGTCTTCTCACCATGGGAGGAGCGTCAATTGCGTCTTGGGCCTCATCCCTCCAAACGTCGTTCGTATGGAGCCTCGGCTCTGCCTCCCTCTTGCATCGCTCCTTCATCTCTTTGTCTTGCCGGCACAGCCGCCAGACCACAACACCGAGCAGCCCGAGGGCGAAGTAGACGATCGCCCAGACTCCGTAATACACCATATTCACGATTACCGGAGTTTCTTCTTGCATGATTTGGCCCTTGCAAAGCAACTACATTCTCTTGAACCGACCCTTGTCCACCCTCTATCTCAGGTGAACCCTTCGATGTCCGATTTGCATGGACGGCATACTTGATTCACCCGGAACGGCCTCTTTTGCGTATTCGATGGAGCCGTCGGCAGCAAAGTAGATGCTTTCTCTCCGGGAGAGGACCAAGCAGCATTGCAGGCCCTTTGCTTTGGCATATTGGGCAGCGTAGCTTTTCATGCCTTCAACCGACTTGATCTCAGCTGGCAGGGCATGTTCCGAATACACTGCCGGCATCAATCGGCAGACGAGATAGGGCGTTATCGCCTGATCAGCCCATTCGTTCCAACTGGCTAAGAATTCTTGGCGATCCACTGCAATAAGTTCTTCAACCTCGGCATGGTCAATCTCCAACACCGCCGCCAATTTCCAGAGCAGCACTGGATCAATGTCGCTGCCATTCTCGAAACCCTGGATACGGCGAGAGCCTTTGGAAAGATTCTTGTAGCCGCAGAGATGGGCCGTCTGGCTCAGGCTAAGTTCGCGGTCGATCCTAGCCCTTCGAGAACGTCGCGAAAGCTGGTTGTACATTGAGACTCCTGGCAGGCTGACGGAGCGGACCTGGCCCTTCTGAAAGGCCCCTCCGTAACACTACCAAGCAACGCTGTCAGCAGTGGGCCAGAATGATCGATCTAGGCCCGGACTTTGGCCCCGTTTCCATTGGTCAAAGCATCAATGACGACCGCCGCGGCTTGCTTACTGAGGTCGTACACCCCCACCGGACGCCCCAAGATCTCACCGATCTTTTTCTCCAGTTGCAGGGTAGACAATTTCTGCCGCTTCCCAATGCTCAAAAGATACTGGATCTGCTTCTCGGTGGCCGGTTGGCTGTCTTGGCCATTTCCACCTTGAATCGCGTGCGACGGTTTCGTCACTCCGTTTCCGTTGGCCCCGCTGGAGCCATTTGGCTTGCCATTGCCGATCCGGTTGACCGGCAGCGATGGTCGCGGCTCTTCGTCATGGCTGGCAATCGCAGTCTCGCCTTGGGAGCGGTCGATCTGCTGGGCCAAGGTCTCTTCAGCCAGGTCGAAAAGTTCTTTGACCTGTTCGATTACAGCCTCGGGATCAGAAACCGGGGCCGTGACTTCCGCCTCCAGGTTGATTGAGTACCCGGTGGAGTTGTAATCCTTGCTCAACTTCCGGCTCAGTCCGACATTAGCACGAAGCATGGTACTTCTCCGAACGAACGTTTCATAACAACTTCCGACGCCTTTCCTACCCATGCGACGATTGCCCGACGTAGATGTAGTGACTCGTACCGGGATCATGATGCCCCGAAGAAGTTTTTCCGAATATCTGCCGGAAACCTCATGGCTTGGCGGTGTGGTCGGAGCGATAAAACCGGGGCCGAGACGATGCCAACCAGATGGCGCCGGGCTTCGAACAGGGGGGATTTACTACCGCCATCGAGTTTGGTAATTTTTTGCTTGCCACGCTTAGAGGGGGAACCAAGAAAAAGGGATACTTTTGATCAAGCTCGACCATTTCATCACCGTCGAACAGGCGGCGATGATTGTGGTCGTCGCACCAACTGCAAAGTTGTCCGGAAAACCACATTCGATTGGCTTTGCTTTCGAGGAAGGGGAGCCGTTGGTTCTGGAGGTTCTTTACCTTCAAGCCGTCGAATCTTTTACCGACCAGCTATTGACCGTGGTCAATCTGTCTCTTGTTGAACATGAGGACACAGGCAAATAACCGAGGGGGAACCGGACATCGCGCAAGCACATCGTCAGCGTCAACTAGAACGTTCCGAGGAGGAAGTGTCCCGCGCATTGCTGGATCAACTTCTCGCCGATTCTCGGCTCTACAGGACGGGCCAATCCTACAAGGATTTGCTTGAGTTCGCGACGCGGCTGCGGAACGTCGCACCATTTAACGCCATGTTGCTCCAACTACAGAAGCCGGGGCTGACGTACGCCGCTTCAGCATTCGACTGGGAGACACGATTTGGGCGAAGACCTAAGGAAGATGCACGACCTCTATTGATCCTTTGGCCCTTCGGCCCCGTAGCGACCGTCTACGACGTTCAAGACACGGTAGGCAAAGACCTTCCTGAAGATGTAACAAACTTCTTTACAACGGGAATCATCACTGCCGCACAGATGGCATCTTTCAAGGCGAAGCTCGCCAACAAGAAAATCGGATGGTGCTCGGTCGATACCGGGGATGCCAAAGCCGGGAAGATCAAGATTACTAGCCGTGGTGATGACGACGCCAAGGCAACCGAGTATGAGATTCGGATTAATCGCAATCACGACACTGCAACGCAGTTTGTGACGCTTACCCATGAGTTGGGCCATCTCTTCCTTGGGCATCTTGGTGCGGATAAGAGGCTTAACGTGCCGAAACGCCGCACGTTGGATCTTGCAGGGGCGGAGCTTGAAGCAGAATCGGTCGCCTATCTCGTTTGCCACCGCAATGGCGTGAAGCCGAAATCTCAGACCTACCTGTCCAATTTCATCACGCAGAATACCGGCATCGACCAACTCGACCTTTATCAGATCATGCGTGCCGCCGGCCAAGTCGAGACCATCCTTGGCCTCACGGCCCACACGAAGTTTGAGAAGCCCCAAAAGGCCAAGATTACGATGGATCCGGAGGACGAGTAAGTTGAACATTCCTGAACAGGTATCGCACTATACCGAGTGCTACATCGCCTTTCTTGACCTACTGGGCGTCCGCAGCCTTGTGAAACGAGCTGGGCAAGACCGTAGACTTTACGAGGCACTGGTTGCGGCACTTACCGAGACCAGGGATACCTCCGCGTTCTGGCGGGAAGTGCGAAATTTGCAGACGAATGAAAGCACAGGTTGGCGTTTACAGGTTCAAGCCTTTTCGGATTGCGTCGTTCTCTTCATTCCAACCGAGTCGAACATGCTGCCTTGGTTGCTCGCGTCGGTTCGGCGGCTATGGGATCGGTTGATCCGTCTTGGGGTATGCCTGCGAGGAGCGGTCACCATCGGCGGGATGCACTGGGATGCACGCTGGAGGGCGGCTGGGAAGCCCTCTGAAAACACTGAGGGCGAGGCCAACGCGACCACCGCCATTGCCTTTGGCCCCGGCTTGGTCCAAGCGTATGAGTTGGAGAGCCAGCATGCGGTCTATCCACGAATCCTAATTGCCGAGGCGCTTTTCGACCACGTTGAAAAGCTGGAAAAGAAGGGACAGCCCGGAATATCGCCATTCGGTAAATCTCCTGCCTCCCGGCTCAGTGATTTCTTTCGACATGATTCTGACGGCCTTTTCCACCTGGACGTGTTGCATCCAGGGGTGAATCGCCGAGACGTTATCCTGCAAACGCAGGAAAGCGACGAGAACGGGAGCCGAATCCTCCGCAACCATTTCGACGAGACGACTCGCGAAGAATGGCTCCACCAGGTGCGAACATTCATCGACAAGGAACTCGCCGGCTGCAATGACGAGACGGTTCGTTCAAAGTACGAGTGGTTTGCCCGGTACTACGACAACACGCTCGATGTTTCCGACCCATTCCAGGCTTCCACAAATATTCCTCCACCGGGAGCGATTCCCCTAAAATGGACGACTCTGCAGCCCCGAGAAGCAACGGACGGCTGAGAGAGACTCAATGACTGAGGAAAAGCAGGCTATGGATGCGGAACTGGATTCCAAGCCAGAAGGCGAGCCCGCGGACGAGGAAAGCGGCGGCGGATTGGCTGCCGCTCATCGCGGCTACGTGTACCAGGACGTTGCCACGGCCTATTTCTTGGCGAAGGCTGTAGCAATAGGGGCGGAGTGCGTAATAGTAGACCGCAAGCAGTACGATGGAGACTTGTTCGACGATCTCACGATCGAACATGGAGGCAAGCGGTCCCGCCGTCAGTTCAAGTCGAGCGCCGATGCAGATAAACAATTCGCCGAAGAAGTACTGAAGACCAAGACCAGCGACTTGAGAATTGATGACATCGTACATTGCTTTCTGAAAGCCGCCGATAATCCCGCGGACGAATACCGCATTTGCAGCACTTGGGCAGTTCCCACCGATCCGGAGGTTGCTCGGCTTCTTTCGCCGTGTGATGCCGAGCCGTCTTTTGACGGTCATGCGACGAAACTATTTCGATTGAATGTCGAGGAAATATGGCCGGATGGGGGCGCGTTGAAGTGGAAATTGCGTGCGCCAAAGGCTTTTGATCGCCAAGCTTTGATCTCGTTTTGTGAGCGGCTCATTGTTGAGTTGGAATGCCCACAAATCACCCTTGATCTTGCCGCTCCAGGACGACTTCAGATTCTTCTCCAAGAGTTGCTCAGCAATCGTATTGGTGTAGGCCGCTTCCCTAATCAAGGACTCAATTCGGCAGATGCCGCCATCAGACTGACGTATCGCGCCAATCTGGCAAGAGCAGGCCAGGAGTCCGTTACGCCAGTCGAGGTTCTGCGAGACCTTGGCGTACGGACTGATTTTGGCCGCGTTGCCCAGAGGTTTCCAGTTATTCGGGGGCACTTCGTCTCCCGCCATCAGGCTCTGAACTTTCTGCTCGAACTTGTCACTACCAAAACACTCGTTGGCCTTATTGGCAGTCCAGGGGCGGGAAAGTCCTGGATCTTGACGCGGTTCGCCGACTACTGTGCAAAAGCCGGCTTCGTGGTTACCCGCCATTACTGCTATCTGGAGCCGGGGGACGACGTACGCGAAAAGCGTATTACCAGCGACGTCTTTTTCGGGAATCTCATTGCCGAACTCCATGACTCACTGCCATCGCTAGAGTCAATAGACGTGCCCAGATACTCGGCCGGCCCCGAGGAACTCGTGAAACTCTTAACCGCTGCGCGTCGCTCTAATCCCGGACAGCGTATTGTTCTCATTGTCGATGGGCTTGATCACATCGAACGAGTACTCGCCGAAGCGGCAGCCGTTCCTCGGGCTGAGACGCGGATCGTAGATGAACTGGCGAACCTTGACCTTCCCGACGGCGTTTCCATCGTCATAGGTTCACAGCCGGGCGATCACCTTACGCCACTTCGTGACCACGCCACCTTTCTAAACGTACCAAGCTGGGACAGGAAGGAGATCGAGGAACTGGCCACGCAGCTCGGCACCGTCCAACGCATCAGTGAGGTTTGTGACCAGGCGGCACTCACGTCATTTATCGACGAACTCCATGCACGCTCTGAAGGGAACCCGCTTTACGCGACGTACCTTTGCCGAGAGACGGAAGCTGCTGTTGTGGCTGGTCGGGCAGAATCACCAGCAGATTTGGTGCGGCACGCTCCACAGCATAATGGAGACCTGAACAACTACTATCGCTACCTCGTTGGGTCAGGTATTCCGGATACAGTCTCCAGCATCCTTGCCTACATTGACTTTGCCGTAACCCGCGTTGAATTGGGCGAACTTGAGCCGGCAATACAGCCCCAATTGCAGGCGACCCTAGAGAAATTGCGACCGATCTTGACAGAAGTGACCGCCCAGGGTGGTTTACGGATCTATCACGAAAGCTTCCGTCGCTTCATCGTCAGCTTAGTGTCCCAACATCAAGCACACCGAGCCCATGTGCTTCAAAGAATCTCAAATTGGCTGGAGTCACGAGGATTTCCGAGAGATTCGCGGTCCTACCGCTATTTGCTGGCCTATTTGTTCAAACAGGACAATTACCGCGATCTCCTTATGCTAGTCGGTATCGATTTCGTTTCTCGCGGCGTCCAGTACGGCTATCCTGCCGAAGCGATCTTAGACAACCTCAGCGTAGCAGCAGACGCTGCGCGAGCGGCAAACGACTGGCCGGCTTTGTGTCGGGTTGCAGAATTGCGGAAGTCCGTCTACACCTGCTTCGAAGAGAAGATGGATTTTGCAGACTATACACGGGCCAATCTTGCGGTCAATGGCGCACAGAGAGTTGCCGAGCAACTTCTTTTCGATGGAGAGCCAACTCGCTCTCGGGACGAAGGACTCATTGCATGTTCCCTTTGTGACGATGCCGGGGTAGCACCGCCGTGGCGAGAATATCTGGAACTGCCTGGGGGTAAGCAGCTTCAGGACCGTGACGAGGCAGCACTTGCCGAATTTCACGGATTAGCGCGGACCACGCCGGGCCATCGTTTGTGCGTTCGTGTTGCACGTTGGCTGAGGCAGAAGAAGGAACCGCCTGATTGGTATATGAGAGGGGTACTTTCCCGCCTTGCGACCGTGCTTGGCGTTCAAGCCCTTGAGCGTCTGATAGCAGGGGGAGGCATTCCTCCTCACGCGGCTTATCATCTTCACATCGCTACCGTGCTGGTGTCTCAGCAGGCCGGGGACGCGCCAGCCGTGAAAAGGCACGCTGAGATGGCGGCAGCGCTGGCGAGGGATGTTCGTGAAGCGCTCGAATGTGTGCATCTCGGTGCCGACCCTCAGGGTTTGGTTGGCTTCTGCCCCAACGTAGAACAATCAACGCAATGCCTGCTGAGCGTCGGATACGTGCCAGATGATCCCAAGATAAAGGACTGGATTGCAGCAACTGGTTTGCTCGCCTTCCTTGATCTGCCACGGCTCGACGCTATACGGGATACTATAGCCATTGATGGCTGGTATTCTGCTTGGATGCGGTTTGCAATTTCGGTGGCTGCCGCCGCTTCTCGTGCAGCGGCTAACCCGTCTGTCGCCGAGACCATTGTCACCAGTGCATTACGGGAGTTGGTAGCCGAACGTGATCCGTTCCGCGGAAAGCCCAGGGCGTGTGATCTCTACTCCATCAGGGATAGCATCCATGCCTTGTGGAAACGTGCCTTGGCCTTGATTCAGAGTCCCGATGGTCTACGCGAGGCCCTCAGTATCTTGTCGCAGATATCCAATTCCACCACCAGCTATCTTCAAGGGTCTCCGAGCGGACCGCTTACGATGGAATCCCTCGCGACGCTGGCAGAGGCTCAGCTATCCAGAAGTGAGGCACGTTCCGTCGTTGTTGAGGTGATAGAGTCGCAGGCCAAGGCAACCGAAACGGGATTCTACGAAGTTCAAGCGAGCCTGGAGCTGCGGTTAGCGGCGGCCTACTCTGCCGATGCAGACACCAGGGCGGTGACGCGATGGGAGAGAGCATGTCAGTGCCTGACGGCGTACGGTTACCGAAGAGACATAACAGTTTTCGAGTTAATTCACAGCATCTCGTGTTTGCAAAGTCACGATTGTGCCCGTGCCAAGGAATGCCTCAAGGAAGTGCAGCATCTCGTCGCCTCCCTCGATAATCGCACCGACGGAAAGGATACGAAAGGCGGCCCGATCCATTGGTATGAGAGTCTGTTCGCAACAACTCCGGTCCAAGCTACTGTCTTGCTCGCACGCTCCCTGATGGCAGACGGCGGCTTGATGTCGTGGCGACTCGAAGCCTGTCTGGAACACGTGCTGAAGGAGTGCAAGGAAGGGCAAGCAGACACACTTCTGGCGCTGTCCTTTACAGTTCCACCCTTCCAGGACATTGGCTCCGTTGAAACCCAGCTTCAGTGGATTGGGCGGATCCTGACAGCGGACCGAGAGCGAGGTGAACTGGGCTTCCGGCGGTTTCTGGCGCGAATAGACGCGATGCCCGGGGCGCTAAAGCCTGACGTTTTCGATCTGGTGTCGTCATTCTCAGCACGTCATGGACTGCCCGCTCCTCCAGCGAGTCTAACGGCGGCGGCGACTCCCGAACGGGACGAACTTGGCACATTCCGCGATCTTTTGGGAGGTCCGGACAATCAGCAAGACGAGCCGTTGTTTCCTGACGACGCTTCGCCGTTACAGGTGATGCGAATACTACGGGGACGTGGTTGGAGGGGCCGTACGACGGAGGTTATTGCTAAGTCTCTGGGCGACAGAATGATGCTACTCGCACGGGAGGAAAGGAGCGATGAGGCTGCTTGGCTGATCGGCATGTTCGCACACGAGGTCTACCTGGATACCAAGACGGATGTACTGGCGGCTGTGGCACACTACCTCGGGCAGCGCGGTCAGTCAAGGCTTGCTGCTATTTCGTACACCCTTGCTGGCTGGTACTTCAGAAATGACGGGTCATGGTTTACCGGGTTTGACGAACAACACGGTGGATATTTGATCGCCGGCAGACAGTTGGATAACGAAGCCTTCGACCAAACGATTGCCGACAGGGTTGTAGCGAGTATCAAAGAGGTTGAAGGATATACTGTGGGCATTTCGTGCCGACTGATCCATATTGCTGGGCATTTTGTCAGTTCTGGTATGGCCTTCGATTGCTGGCAGGCCGCATACGACGTCATTCGACACCGTATGCCCGAATGGCAGACTATCCCTTTCGTACTGGCGTCGTTTGAACCATCGCACGACGCGGATTGGTCGCTGGACGAAGCCCTGTGTTTTCTCCTGCTTTCTCGAGTCAGCCATCCGGACTTGGAACGTAAGCAGGCGGCAATCACAGATTTTGCGAATATTGTTACGCGATTTCCTGCCATCGCTGGCCGAGCCATCATCGCCGTTCTCGATCGCGATACGCCGTTGACATCGATGCTCCTTATTCTCTCGACCATTTTACAGGCTGAGTCGGCACCCTACCTGTGTACACACTCCATTGCCGAATCGCTTCGCGCGTTGGTGTATAGTGACTTGTTCGGCCTGCGCATCCTCGCGGAACGGCTCCTCGCCCGAATCCCGCTGATAGGGCCTTAAGTTGAGGGGCCTCATTATGACCGTCACCTCCCAAAGTCTACCGCGTCTCGACCCAATTGGACGTTGCCAATCCCTTGAGGTGATATGGCCACAGGTTCAACGACTTGTAATCGCGGAATTTAACAGACACTGGTCGGGCAAAGATGCATACACCGCCCGGTATCGACACCGTCGCGGTGCATTTCACGACTTGGCGAGGCCAGGACTTCCGGAACCGCTCCACGTAGGCTGGGAACACGAAATCTTTGAATTGTGCTTACAAAGCGTCCTCAACGAGCTCCCCGAGGAACTGTGGAGACGCGGTGAGCCGTCCGATGAAATCCTTCAAGAGGCGGCGGACGTAGCGATCCCAAACACGCGAATCGACATCGCGATTGAACTGAGCCGCTGTCTCCGGCCACCCCTGGCGCGGCCGCGTGAAGTGTCCGATGCGATACATGAGGTACGGGTGATCGACACTGAGGACGAATTCAATGGGTGGTTTCGGGTTGGTTATCGGGAAGAAGAAGTCCTCAACGAGGGATTTGGTATAGAGCAGAACATTGAACTTGCATCCGCATGTGTGGGGTTGGTTGCGGAGGACAGCGGCGATGAAGTAGAAGACGTCAGAATACCATTTGCGGATGCCGGGGGGGCCGAGTTATGGGTGAATGTCGAGCCGGAGCTAGCTTATCGCATGCCATATCTTCGCGGAGGACTGGTGAGTGCGTCGTTCTACTCGGGGTTTACATCGCGACTCATGTTGTTGGCGGTTCATCCCGTTGCGAGCGCGGGCATGTTCTTGTGTCCGGACACGCGGCTTGGCCCCCTGCGAATGATGGATCAGGAAGGCAGGACAGCAGTTGTTTTGCGAGTATGGACGTCAGAACCAATCAACGCAACGACTGCTGGATCCATTTACCGCCTAACAGGTTGTGACTTGCTAATGCGACCCGATTGTTTTGCGGCTTTGTCCAAGCAGGTGGAATCTACGTTGATGTCGGTGTGCAGATCGGCCCGCCTCTAGTGCAAGTATCAAAATGAGGTTATGCGAACCCTTACGAGAACTGCCGAGGTAGTTACATGCCGACAGACATGGTGCCAATCTCTGGCATCACGACTATCCTTCCGTGGGCGATCAAGCTTTCCGTTACCGCAGAAGCCAATTGTTTTCGAGCCATTCTAGCTCTGCAAGAACCGCCTCGCTCCGGGCTAGACACGGGCCAATCTTTGCGCCCCCAATGGTTGATAAATCAGCAAACCAGGATCCCTTGCAGTCGGGTTCTACGCACGAAGCACGCCTGATAGTGAGGTTCCCTAAGGCGTGAAGGTCGATTTCTTCGCCGTAGATGCAACGACCAATTCCTGTTGTATTGATGATTAGCTGCATGTAATCAAGGTTCTTCCTTCACTCTCCGCAGAATGTTTCGCCGCGGCCGATCCACAAGCAAGCCGTCAAGCACCGATTGCACCCGCGACAACTCAGTGGCAATGTGCTGTCGTAATCCGGCATTATTTCGGAGCTCTTGCGGCTCAATGCCACAGACGATCCGTTGGGCATCACCTACTAGGCTGTCCAATTGTTCGTTCGATCGAACATTCAGTTGCCGAAACCGGTGAAAGAACTCTGTCAGATTTTCGACCGCTGAATTTCGGAACACTTTTGCCTTCCCATCGGTCTGACCCGATAGACGCTCGGTGAGATGAGAAACCAGTTTGGAAAGTTCGCTGGTGAATGCCTCCTCAGCCAACTGAACGGCTTCGTCGAATCGTTGTTGCACCCGTTCGCATTCCCGCTGATACAAGTCTGGGTTGAGATGCTGGAGGTAGTTCGGTGGCTCCACGGATGGAAAGTCATACTCGATGTTGAACAGGCCGATTAACGACTGGGGATAGTCCGTGGCGCAGTAAAGGTTTCCCAGGTTCCGTTGGGCCGTCGCCTGCAACTCGCCGTAGCAATTGTCAAGTACCGTTACAGTATCTTCGAGTTTCTCCTGGAAATGGCGCATCCGACTGGCAAAATCATCCAGATTATCCTGTCGTATAAGCCGAACACCGGATTCAGGGAAAGGAAGGCTCACTCCTCTCCAATAGTTTTGGAGCCGGCTTCGCACGCCAGTAACCGACTTGAAGGCTGGATGGCTTGTGTCGAGCAGCTTCTTAGCAGCAGTTAGAAACCGATCCTCAGCGCCGAAGGTGCCGGCGGCCTGTGCTGTTTGCGGTTGGGTCAACGACTTACGCACTCCGAACCAGTGGACGGATATCCTTGCAGCCACCATTTCCGACCGTAATCGTTGCGACGCTGAGGTACAAGCTTCGACCGGCGATTCGTCGAGAAGTATACTCATTCATTACTTCCTGCTATCAGATTCGGAGCACGACTCCTGACCGTCTTTCTGCCTTCTGTTTACCCTCGCGAACGTGTCGCTGCTTTCACTCGACTGGGAGGTGGTGTGGCAGCATGTGCCGCTCTCTTGATTTCGCCTTAAAGTCAACGGCGTCTCCGGTATCTCCTGCTAGAGTCTCCATGCCGACGTCGTCGCCCACCGCGATAGGCGCGATTACTACGGCTACTTCTGTTGCACAACAGCGAATTCATCACTCGAAACGGAAGACAAATTAGCGCTCCGAGGCCACGTAGGATCAACCAGAAGAAATCCCTCGCTAGCACTCCGCGAAACACCGCGCCGGCTCCGCCCGAAGAGAGCATCCGCCCGGTAATCGCTAGGCCACAAAAGAGCAAGATGGCTGGTATCAGGAGTTCCATAGCTTTGCCTTTGACCTCTTGTTGTGAAGGTGTTTCAGGGGAAAGACGGCCGCCCCGACGGCGATGAATCTTGCTATCGGAGCGGCCGCAATTAGCGTTTGACTACGAAATCTCACCTACTAAGTCCAAGGAACCGTGACCACCAACCAGCCCGTCGTTGCCCCTGTCCGTTACTGGGCGGGTACTGCGAACGACGGCAACCGTTGTTACTGTGGTGCACCATACGGAAATTGCGGCAGAAGAAGCTGTAGCATCGCTTGCACAGAATTTTGCCGCTCCACCGACGGACTCTATGAATCCGCCTGCCACACGATGAGCATTTCACTTTCGGATCTCCTCACGTAAGGTGCCGACGATAGCCTGTCCATGCACCGCCGGCACTGTCCCATCACCAGCTCCACTGGCGAGCCGCAAATTCAATTCACCAATCAGATGATCTCGACCACTCGCAAGAGGCCGCCCGGGTGTGTTGCCATCCGGTACGTTTCGGTGGCTACCATCCGTCGGCGCGGTGTTCGTGCATTTCGACGTCGATTTAGGCAAACAGCCGTTGTTTGTAGTCCAGTAGCCGCAACATGGCCTCCACGACTACCTCGATCTTCTGCTTGCCGTCCATCGGATCGGTCATTGACCAGCTAAGGTCAATTGCGTAGATCGTTGTCTCTGCCCGGTGCCTCACCTGCTGGCGCACATCCCGCCGGATTAGACAGTCGGTCAGTTGTCGCAACGATTGGACGCTGACGAACTTTCCGTTGTGGGTGGCAGCCGCGATATTCTTCAGGGTCGCCTCATCGAAGGCATCACCGAACCCGATCGTGTTTACGTTGATCCAGTGCCGGCGAGCAATTTCCAGGACCTCAGGAAGGCCGTGGGCTTCTCGGTTGGCGTAACCATCGCTCAAGAGCCATATTCGCCGGAGTTGCCCCCTGGGCGTGGCTTGAAGCAGGCTGACGGCCTGCCGCAGCCCGTCCGTAATGTTCGTCCAAGAACCACCGAGTCGATTGGGAAGATCCTGGACCCGCTCCAAGAGCCAGTGGGCGTAAGGCTCGGCGGGGCGGGCGCGGACAAAGCCTTTGTCGTGATAGCCAACCAGCCCGACCCTATCGCCGCTGATCGGGTCTTGCGTCGCATGTTCTCCGAATTCTTGAGTTGCGTACATAGGATTCACCTTGGATTGGAAAGAGACCAAATGGAAAGATCACAATAACCACTTCAAGCCCGAAAGACCGGTTCTTCGGGTTCCGATCAAGTTGCGGGCTGCGTTTAGAGCCGCACGGATCAGCCGACCACCAGTGCGCCTTGCACAGCGTCACCAGCGCTGAGCCCTGAAGAGAGGGAAGCAGCCGGCCGTTTGCGACCGGCCGCTTCCCGAGGAACGCTTCTCACCCGTTGTGGGTGAAGAGAGGTTTAGGCTTACCGTTGTAAGCGTTGACCACAACGGCATGCATGGCCCCGCACAACGGACAGCGGTAATCGGCATAAGGTTGCCCCTTGTGCGAATAGCCGATGCCCACGAACTGCATCCTCACCGGCAAGGCATGTTTGGCAGAGCCGCACAGCCAATTCAGCCGTGTCATGAACGGTGGTAAGGGGGGGGGCGGTGCCACGTAACGCGGCCGGAACTGCCCATTGAGTCGGCCATGTCCATTTCGGCCGTTCACCGAAGGTTGCGAAATCGGATTCCACAGTGCCATAGGTCACCTCCATTGGCTAGAGAACTGAACGTAAAAGAAGACAGTTACAACCTCTTCAAGCTCGAAAGGGGACGTTCCCTGATCGTGGGCGTAAGACCTTGCCGCTTCTCTGCGGCAGAGGAACGAGCGCGTCGCGACCAATCTCCAGATTTGCGTCGATGTACGGATTGTTATTTGCCCGCAACCGCCCCGAAGTGCTACCGGCTAAGGAAAGTGTGACGACCTGTCGATCCTTGGTGCCACAAGTCCGGTTGATCACCGCCAGGGCCTTGGCAAGGGAGTGTGCGAGATGCCCATCTCCCGACCCGACACATATGACCTCTGCACGGCTGTGACCGATGATGTGTCCGGCCGTGAACAAGAGGGCAGCATCAGCGTTGGCCTCTCGTTTGTTTCCCTCATGGGTCCACACCAACTCAACAGGGTTGACAAGGACTCGATATCCCGCCCGGCGGAGTCTTTGGTCCCACGAGCGCCAGAGCGGGCTGTCATTTTCCGCCGAGAAAACAGCGTACCGTGCAAGGCTACTGCAGGTCTTCATGAGGATTCCAGTCAGTTTGGCGATGTCGATGGAATAACCGAGTTGATGGGCGCTAAATCGCCAGTTCTCTGCATCAACGACCATTAAAACATCACGACCCGCAAGCACGTCCAATGGGCCCGTTTCCGGAGTAATGTCGAAATGCCGATAACGGGCTCCCGTCGGGCACGAGCCTGCCGCGCAGAGCCAAGGTCGAGTAGTGGGAGTGAAGGCCTTGGCTGACCCAGTGGAGAACTCGATTTGGGCTGGGACCTTCGACACCTGCGATGCTACTTTGCTACGAAACCGCAACTCGTTGCTAGAAATCATTTCACACCTCACAATTTCAGGGCTACCCGGCGAACTCGACGGGCAGCGGACAAAGATAGGACGTTTCGTCGTCAGACCGACCGATCGGGCCTTCTACGCCGTTCCTGCGCGACGGTCGAGATTTGCAGCGTCGGTATAGGCTTCACTGGAGCCCGAGGGGCGGAGAAAAGCTTCGTCGCTCCGCTGGGCTGAAGCGTTGATACGAGCGGTTAGGCTGACCGGCCAATAAAGATCTAAGCAACAACCCCTGCTGGATCGCGACATTCGAATCTTGACCGGATCCGCTCGTCCGTAGGCCCAGGTCGGGCGAACGGCCGTCTTCGCCCCTGAGAACGTAAGCAACACGGCGTGCTGAATTACGACATGCGGGACTTGGGAACCACGGCCATCGGTGTGCCGAGGCAAACCGCTTGTCTTCGGCAGACCTTTAAGCAACGTGGGCTGAAGTGCGACCTAGTAAGCCAAGCAGCCGCTAGGGCCATCAGAACGCAAGCCGTTCGGGGGGGTCGCACCATCCTTCCACCCATGTATGGCAACCCCTCTTTGCGTGGGCAGGGGTTGAGTTGGTATAATTCGTCCGCTCACGCTCGGGGGTTGTATCCATACCGCGGTGCCCCCTCCATAGGAAATGCGCGTTTTACTAGACGTGGAATGCCAGACCGGAGAATTTTCGATGAGTGCCGATTCTGACCAATCACTAACCGCGTGGATTCAAAAGCGAAACAGTTCAGACAAGGCGGTGCGTGAGGAGGCGGCGCGAAAAATCGTTGAGAAGTACGATACCGAACTTTTGGCCTTCATCGAGGCGCGTCTGGCACCAGAAATCCGACGCAAAGTGGGCGCCGAGGATTTGCTTATAAGTGCTTTCGATAGCGTTCTTCGTCGCAAGAATGAGTTCCCAAGTCGCAATGCAATGTTCGCCTATCTCAAGCAAGTCGCTCTCCACAAGGTGATAAACCTCCGCGAATACTATCATCGTCAGGAGCGCGATGTGCGATTGGAAGTCCAAGACGATGGACAGCGATTCGACGACAGTGGCTCAAGCCACAGGCTTCTTGATGCCGGCCACAAGCCCCCTTATTTCAATGCTGAGAATAAGCGAGCCTACCACCGAGACGTCCAGATGGATTCCGCCCAAGCTGACTGCGCCGATTCATTCTTCGATGATGGAACTGTTAACCAGATGGTCTACGGTGCATCGCCTGACGAGGCATCGCTTATGTTCGATTTGGTTGATAGCCTACAAGACTTTGACAGGCGTGAGAACGAGTGCCTTCAAAAGATTGTCTCGCTTTCTATCCAGGGCTTCGGGACGAACGAAATTGCCGCACAATTGAAGGTTGTCAAAAGAACAATCGAACGCAAGAAGGAATTGATAGCGGTGTTGTGGCACGAATGCAAAGCAGTCATCATTAGAATAAAAGAACAAGCTGCTGCGAGCAGGGACATCCCATTGACAATACTTTGTACTGACGTGGCATCAAGTATCTTGCGAAGAACTGGTGCCGAAGGATATCACCTTTACCGCGAGTTTGCCGGCGCGCCACTGCATCTTTTTAAGCCGAACGAGTTGGTGTACCCGCGAGTGGCCGAAGGCGACATTCTTGTCGCATCGCGGTGTTAGTATCAGCAGGGGGGAGACACTTCGATGGTGGAATTGCCTGGCATACGGACGCCTGACCATAGCCAAGACAATAGGCTAAGCGATCAGCTGGAAATCAATCGAAGATGCAACTGCTTCGAAGCAGATCTGAGAGTCGGTAGGCGCGCCCGGATCGAAGAGTATCTCGTGGGCGCCGCAGAGGAATTGCAAGCGCACATTCTGCGAGAACTAATCGGGCTAGAACTTGAGTACCGTCGGCAAAATGGGGAGAAGCCAAATAGCGAGGAATACCACGCCCGTTTTCCACGTCACGCGAGGCTTATTACCCAATTGCTTGAACATTCTGGCAGGCCACCGCAGAGCAGTCGCTTTATTGGCTTCGGCAAGTCTTCGGATACGGGCACCAGCCGTGATATGAATCAGCTGTCGTCACAAGTGGATGAAGAAGCACCTCCAACTAGCTTGGGGCGCTATAATTTAAAGAAGGTACTTGGGCAAGGAGGGTTCGGTCAGGTTTGGCAAGCATACGATCCGAGCTTGGAGCGAACAGTTGCCATCAAGATTCCACGTTCAAACCGCATCGCCTCACAGGAACACCGCGAAGCGTTCATCGAGGAAGCACGCAAAGTCGCAGCGCTTCGTCATCCAGGCATTGTGCCCGTGCATGATGTCGGCGTAGACGGAGCCTACTGTTTTATTGTCTCAGAATACATTGACGGCGGCAGCCTTCGCGAGAAACTGGACACTGAGGGTCCGCTCGCGTCTGAGACCGCGGCCCAAATCGCGAAGCGGGTTGCACTCGCTCTTGCCGCGGTCCATGAGGGAACCGCAGGAACGTCGCGGAGGCCATGCCGGCCGCTAGTTCACCGGGACTTAAAGCCAGAGAACATTTTGCTCGACAGCAAAGGCGAACCCCATGTAGCCGATTTTGGCTTGGCGGCTGCGGTTGTAGAAGTACGTGACGGAATCGTAGGAGTCGGGGGAACATTCGCTTACATGTCACCTGAGCAGGTGACCGCATTTCGCTTGGACACGACTCCAGCACCTGTTGATACTCGCTCAGACGTCTGGGCGTTGGGTGTAATCTTGTACGAAATGTTGACTGGCAAGCAACCCTTCTTTAGCAATCAATGTGATCGCCAAGCTAAGACCAACGAAATCATCGAGTCAATTCTCAATTACGAACCCCAGCGCCTGCGCGATCTGAACCCCGATGTACCATCGGAACTCGAAAGACTAGTCCGCGATTGCCTGAAAAAGTCTCCAGCCGAGCGGATCCAATGCGCGGCAGAGGTTGCCCGCCGACTAGAATCGCACTGCAGGCCCGTCTCGACTGACTCGCTAGCCTTTAGCCGAGAAATAGTTCCTCTTGAGGGGACGGACGCAGTCAAAGCGTATATTGCGCGTGCCGACGAAGATGGAGATTCTGCGTCGAAACTTGCGGCTCTCCTGCAACCGCATAACGTCGAAGTCTGGGATCGTAGCATGGTCGACGGTGGTGCAGACGTGAACCCTGCGATTAAGAGTCAGATCAAATTGTGCGACCATGTGCTTGTGTTACGGAGCACCGCTGCGGCAACTGAGCTACAAGTTGCTTGCGATATTGGCCTCGCACTAAAGCTCCATCAGGAACGGGGACGTCCCCGCCCTGCGATCGTACCGATAAGCATTGGAGAGCCGCAAGATTGTGTGGCGATACAGCCGCTAGACTTCGATACAAAAGTGCCGGTTGGGCAGGCATATTCTTTTGCAGGCAAGGGCTCAGTGAATCTACGGAGCAAAAACCTTAGCGAGGAGATATGTAAGTTGGCCAAGCAATTGAAGCCGGAAACTACCTTTATTACAGAAGTGGATGGGGATGAGGGGCGGCTTTTTTGGGAAAGCATCAAGGTTTACGAATCGCTTTTTCCTGAAGAGGAACGGGATCCTCCCGAGAACATCGCGCAATGGATTACGGACGGAAGGTTTGCCCAACTAAACGGCTTGCGGTACCGGGAAATTTTCGCAGTGCTACACAAAGGTGAGACGCCGTTTGGAATGGCATACCTCACCGCATACCTTGATTATCATTGGGCGTTTGGCAACTACCTTGGCGTATTGCCGTGCTACCGCCATGATCGGATGACAGACAACTTTCTTCGAGAGATAACAAAGCACCTCCAGGAAATTGATCCTCAAACGAAGGGTTTTGTTTTTGAAGTGGAACCAATCGATTGGGACTGCCTTGGACGCGCGATCGAACGAGATGGAATACGTGGAAGCGATGATGAAACGGAAATCAAGACCACCCTTCGACGACTTCGCCGGCTTAACCTTTACCAAGAAAGCGGGTGCGTGACGCTCCTTCGTTCAAACAATCGCCCACTGCTGCTCAGAACTCCTGCTCTTGACGGTAGTATGGATCCGGACCGCGAGGGCGAGTTCATAGTCATGCTGCGTCGGCTTGGGACACCCGAGACAGAACTAAGCGAGTTGCTTGATTTCGTTTACGATGGTCTATACGGCGATGCCTTCTGCACCGGGGCAGTGAAATACGAGGGGTACGACCGCTACCTAAGAGGCCTTCGCAGGAAAGTAGAAAGGGCGGCGAAATCCGGTTGGCGGTTTGGTGAAATCACCCCAGACCAACTGATATTGGGCAAGGGCACAAAGCCTTCTAACGGGATACGTCCACTTATGATCAAGCTGCTGAAGCTTGCTCGCAAAGAGGGCCTCGACGAAGAAATAGGCCTTTAGGGGGGGCGTCTGAAGGTTGTATAGCGGAAGCGTGCGTCAAACTATCCGGAATCGCGAACCGGTAAGGAGGCGGAGTGAAGTTGCATGCTGATCGAACCGTTATCATGGGCGAGCCTTCGACAGGCTGCGGCCTTAACCGATCAAGTCTTCCATACCGAAGTGCTAAGTCCGCGCCTTAGCTTCTTGGCAAGCTTGCTCTTGCCGGACAGCGCACTCCGTTGCCTAGGCTATCGTAAGCTCCGATACTGGGTTGCCGTAACAGAGGAGAATGATGGTGGTGTGCTAGGGACAACAGGGCTCTATTCAACCAGGAAAGATCATTATGAAGCTCGCTGGTTGGGCTGGTTCTGTGTAGTGCCCGATCGGAGAGGGCAAGGTATAGGCGGCCAGCTGCTTGACCACGCTATAGCGGAGGCTTGTAGTGAGGGCGCGAGGCTTCTTCGAATTGAAACGTCGGATGACCCGGGCGAAGCTGCGGCACAGCGATTATATGAAAACAGAGGGCTGGTTGTAACGAAGATGCAGGAGACCTTCCGGGGATACAAGAAGCTCTACCGGGAACGCCTCCTAGTTCCTTCTGCTGACCGCCAGTAAATACCAAGGTGTTGGTTCGTTCTGTGGTGGTAGCCGGATTGCAGTCTACACGTCCGGTGGAATCGCCTCCGACTCCACCTGGTCCATACGACTCTCGGCAATTCCTGTTTTGCCAAAACCGCCCTGCCTGCTTCCTCTGGCCGCAACCACGATCGTGCCTTCAGGCTTTCGAGGAATAAGCTGCGATGAGCGATGTCGAGCAGGCTTACCTCATTACCACACGGCAGTTGCATGTTTTCGCAAGCAGCGTTCGAAAGCCCAGACATTGAGGTGTTGTTATGAGCACTGACGAAACCGTTTTGACACGGGAGGAGCTTTACTCGCAAGTTTGGACGACCCCAATACGGCGGCTTGCGGAGCGGTATGGAGTATCTGATGTCGGGCTTGCCAAGATCTGCAAGAAGCACGAGATACCTCGGCCGCCTGTCGGCTATTGGGCCAAGAAAGAGTTTGGAAAGAATGTCACACAGCCTCCTCTTCCGTCAGTCAAAGACATGCACCTATTAAAGGTGTGCATACACAAGACGCTAACCTTGCCGGTCGAGCCGCAGCTGGCGGTGAACGATCCCGAGCTGCTGAAACTTATTGAACGCGAGTCGGATCCTAAGCATCGCATTATGGTGCCTTTGAGCGTTAGATCACCGCACCCAGTGGTTGCAGAAACACAACTTTGCTTTCAGGACGCGAGGCCAGATCAATATGGCAAGATTCGTCCGCTCTATTTGGATCGACTTCGACATCTGGATGTTCGTGTAACGAAATCGTCGCTGAGCCGAGTTCTTCGTATTCTTGATGCGCTTGCCAAGGCTCTTGAAAAGCGAGGCCACAAATTTGAAACACACGGGGATGGTTGGCGGCGTGCAACTTATCTCAGCGTGTTCGGCGAAAGGCTGCGCATTCAAGTATTGGAGAAAGCGCGACAGATCGATCGCACGCCGACTGAGGAAGAGAAGCGATTCGGCTCGCTACATTCCCGGCCCAAGTATGACTATATTGGTACCGGCCTCCTCGAGCTACGCCTGATTGGCGAGAATGGCCACGAGTTACACACTTGGCGTGATGGAAAGTCGAAGCTCGAAAACCGTCTAAACGATTTCGTTATCGCCGCGTATACTGCGGTGGAACGGCAGCGGGAGGGGCGTCGTTGGCAAGAACAACTGGAAATCAAGCGGCGAGAAGACGATCAGCGGCGATGGGAGGAGGAAAGGCGGTGCCGGGAAGAAGCGGCGCGGCGCAAACAGCTCGAGGAAATGGCAGCCTCCCGGGCTAAGGCATTGCAGATTCGCGCGTTCATTTCCGCAGTCAGGGAAAGTCGCCACGCAGAAGTTAGCGAGAACGTTAGTCCGCTTTCTGCGTGGCTTTCCTGGGCAGATCGACAGGCCGATTTATTTGATCCACTAGCAGGGTCAAATCTCGTTGAGAAGCTGCTCCGTAAGAACTCCCAATAAACCGCGATGTAAGGAGCGTTGGATCAGCGAGGAATACATCAATTGTTAGAAGGGTCATTTCGGCGTATCTGGCGCCGTTGCTTGCAGCTACCATTCGAATTTCGGAGATAGATTCCGGGTGATTCGGCGTTTAGACAACGGCCGCTCGCCCACTCCCGAAGTCGGTTAATCGACTCAGCGGCGGTGACTGCCACGGGAACTACGTTGTGAGCAGCAGCTGTCAAGGGAATGTCCAGCAACGCCGACAGACGGCAACAAGAACGGATTTCCGCGCCGGTCCAATCCCGGTCACCGGGGCGAGCTTGGTTCGCTTCCAGGCCGAACAGGTCCAGGTACAGGTTCCAGATTGCTTGCTTCTGTTGTTCCCCGGGCAGATCGAGGAAGAATACACCATCAAATCTCTCCGCTCTAGCAAACTCCGGAGGAAGGCTATTGATGTTATTGCACGTAGCGACCAAAAATACATCCGACTCGTGGTCGTTGAGCCAGGTCAGAAACGTTCCGAACAACCGGGCCGAAACCCCCGAATCCCCAGTCCCGTTTGCTCCCGAAAAGGCTTTCTCGACTTCATCGAGGAAGAGAATGCACGGGGCCATGGCGTCTGCCATCTTCAAGGCCTGCCGGATGTTTTGCTCCGTCTGGCCTACCAAGGAGCCCATGAGGGCACCGATATCCAAAACCAGCGTCGGCCGGCCTGTTTCGGTTCCCAAAGCCTTGGCAAAGGCACTTTTGCCGGTTCCTGGGACACCAAGCAACAGTACACCGCGAGGCCGCTTGAGTGGGTCGCGGTGGCCCTGGCATCGGATTGCTCGAAGGCAGAAGCTTTTCATTGCTTCCAGGCCACCAAGGTGGTCAAATGACGCGCTGTCACGGTGAAGGGAGAGAAGCCCGCTCTTCTTCAGCGTCTGGGACTTCAATTCCCACACAGCTTCGGCGGTGACTCGACTATATCGGATCAGCGACAGCGAGAAGGCTCCCTCAGCCTCGTAGCGAGTTAACCCGGCCGCCGCATCCAGTACTGTTTCGAGTTCCGGTCCTTCCGGTTTCTCCCCCTCCCCAATAGCAATCGCAAAAATTAAGTTTCTCAGTTGTTCCCGCGTCGGAAGTTCATGTTCCACCACTACAATTTGCTTTTCTAACTCGGGAGGAATCTGCACTTGTGAAGACAGGATTACGAGGAACGTGCGATTGTTTTTTCCGGCCAGAATTTGCTTGGCGACCGCCTGAATTATTTCGGCAGAATTGAGAAAGCGGTGAAAGTTCACGAGAACCAGAATTGCGGAACTGTCGGATTTCGCCAAGGCGTTGATGGCGCGAATAGCGGCCAAGGGATCAGAACCACCAGCCTCCAGGGGAGCCGCACCTGTTTGTCCCGGAATCTGCAATCCCTGTTCTACGTCCCACACCGCTATGTGCCAGTTCTCTTTTCGGCACAAGTCGCCGATCTCAGCTATCGCATCCTCATGTTCATGGGATTGCAGCCAGATGCCCGTAAAGCACGCGCTAATGTACTCCGAAAATCGTTCTGTCAGCGTCATTGAATTCCCTCGTTGCCGCAGCCGGGCCACTCTCCGCTCAATACGGTATGCAGTCCTCACCGCATCCAGGGCAGATCAACCGGGCCTGCTGAAGCCGATAGGCTTCCCCGTATTGCTGTTGTTTCTGCTTGTCAGTGAGGTCGCTGAGTTGCGATGGTGTCACTAGGTTCTGCCGAACCGCGCCACAATAAACATTGCCTGAGAGGTCAGACTCGATCTGTACGGAATTCATAGCGATCATCGTGGAGGATGGCTTGGCCACTCGTTTATCACCTTCTTGCAAACCTGTCTCGGCGGAATCAGTCACGATTGCTGATGTTGATGTTGTCGAATCTGTTCACTCTGATGAAACTCGGCGGTAACGCTTTCGGCCGTGCGGATTCCAAGTGCTTGCTCCATGTACCGACTTGCATCACGACACGCAGTACCGGAAAAACCTCTGGTCTGGAGATTGCTCTTGCCCTCAGGAGTGACGACGATCTCGATCACCTTCATGCTGCACCCCCGACTTGGATAGTCAGCTTGATCGAGCCATCGCGAAGAATCTGCTCGGTAACGCTATGCCCGCGCTTCCGAGCTTCTAGCTTAGCCTTCTCAACTGCGTAGGCCTGAAGAAAGCGGTCCAGCTGTCCTTGGTCACCCCAACGCCCATTGAAGTTGTCGAAGTGTAATTGACCAGACGCCAAATTACATACGACCGGATAGGCCCAATCGGGCAGGCTCACAGCCAGGCCCTCGACCTCACCGCCAAAGAGCCTAATCTTCTCGTTTACTGGCTCGGGTAGAGAAATCCGTTGACAAGCCGCCTTGACTGCCTGGGGATCGCGGACTTCGGTTTTGATCGTGACAATGTGGCTCATTGGGTACGTACCTGCGAGACTCAGCGCTCACAAGTACGTACCCGAATGAGCCTATCGGTGCTCGAACACAATGCACTTTCGAATTAACATTCAACCACTTCACTTGTCAGTGCTACCAGTGGCTACGCTCTCCCTGTTCGCAGCTAAGTTCGCTTCCTCCCTTGCTGCTTGAAGCAACGATTCAATCACAACTAGTGATTCCAAGAGGGTTGTGTGATCATCAACAGTGGACCTCACCATTTTGGCGGCGAGGGACAAGAGCGAGATCATCTCGTTCCAATAGGCAGAGTCTAAGCGGTCTTGCCATTCGGTCCCGAGATGACGGAGGTGCTTCAGTAATTGTGCGTCCACTGGCCATGGCGCGAGCCACTTCGGCAGGGCAGAGATAAGCCGCAATGCATCCACAGGCGAACCAACCAGCCGGCCGACGAGTGAGGCGATCTCTTCCTGAGGGTACGGTTCAACGTTCTCAATGTTGGCAGTAGGTCGACAAATTTCTCGTAACTGGGTGTGAAACTCGTAAACGACGGGATCAAAGTCGTCACAGGACACTTTGTACTCATTGTCCAACGAAGACCGTAGACCGTGATCAGTTGCAAGTCTTGTCGCGTATTCAACAGCCTCAGATAGACCATCGGGGGAGTGGCTAAAGATTTCTAATGGTCGTGGGTCCTCATCATTCTCATCATAGGCCGCCACCACTCGGTATCCCGATTCGATCCGCGTGGCATTTGAGACGTTACCTGTCTGTTCAAAGTGCTTCGGACAGAGGCGATCTCGATCGTCGTGCTCAACCATTGTCTTACTCTTTGTAGTTGGAAAAGGACCACATTTGGGGACGACAACGTGAACGTCCATTGTCGGACACATTGTTGTCGTCACTTCGCGGCGCCTCGGCAACGTGGTGTTTCCGTCTGGGTAATACTGGCGCGTGATTGCGAGTTTCGGCGACAGTGACGATACTCGCGCAGGCTGTCAGCAAACCGATGCAAGGTGTCGGCAGTACGCTGGGCAACCCATTTCCAATTCGGATCAGGGTACCGACGTCCTCGGCCAGTGACCTTGCGAATTGCTTCAGCTAAGCTACGAATGTCGGAGATACTTGTGATGGTCATATAGAGGGAGAGGCTGTGGCCCAACCGCGTCTTGGACCACGTACCCCTCAGTTCGCGAGCCTTGGCTTCGACGTATTCGTTCCATGGAACCGGATGCAGAATGATTTGGAAGTCGTTAGACGTAGGTTCGTCGATGCGGACGGTAACCGTGCAAAAACTAATGGACATGTCCGTTGCATTGCGATCGTCTACGCGTATAGCCAAGCTGTTCTCGCCGCTCGCTTGAGGTGTATAGCGTTGCTGAAGGAATTCCAGAAGAGTCATGGACGTTCTCCGATAGTGAGGGACAGTATCTCGCACATTTACCACACTTTTGTCTGGCGAAGCTACTTAATGCAAGCTGCGAAATCATTGTCGATGGAACCGTTCGCTTGCCGATTCCCCGGGCTCCAGCAAACCGTCGCTGCGTAACGTTTCGGCCCACTCCTCAAGTGCGGCCAGCGACTGTTGCTGCATCTCCTCTTTGGATGGCAATTGTCCCTCGGGAATAACGCCATCGATGGCCGCATCCGCCAGTGTGCGTTTCCATTCAATCCTGCGCAAACGCAGGCGATCCCATGACCACTCCCGACCTGCTTGGCACAAAACCACTTGGGGAATAAGCACCTCAACCTTGTCGAAGACCGATCCCTGTCTGTGTAGTCGTCCGATAATTTGGTCGTACTCGGCGCTTGTCCAGGGAAGACAGGCGAAAATCACACGGTTGCAAACTGCTTGAAGTCCGTCGACACCGGTGCTGATTGGCGCCGAGCCGATAAGGACATCGACCTCTTTGCTCAGAAACGTTTTGAGACCGTCCTTGATGTCTCCCGTGAACACGCCGGGCCTAAGTCCCACTTTGCGAATAGCGTCGGCGAGTGGCTCAACCATTCCTTCAACAAACTGCGTGTAGACAAGGGTGCCTGAGCGCAACCATGACGCTATTTGGGGAAGTTTCGCGTGAAGCATCGTCTGCTCCCATTTCAAAAGCGCGCGTGGTGGCACCTTCCTTAAGACATCGAGAAGTGCTAGCCCGTCGATGACGTGCACCGACTTGTCGATTGATATGGGATATTGGGGACGGTACCGAAACCCATGGAGCAGCAATTGTTGATGCGTTGCGATGGCGTTCGCTATTGATGGCTTAATATGAAGATCCTTGTGTTCAGTGCCCGTAATTAGCTCCAGTAGAGCCTTAGCTTCGTGAAGGGTATTGATCACGGGTGTTGCGGACATCCCGAGGACTCGTAACTCAGGATTTCGCGCCTCCGCTCCAGAAATCAACGCTTGAACCAGAGCTCGGCGTTGACTGTCCCCTGCGGGGGTTCGCTGTCGCACAGACTGGACCTCGTCCAGCACCACGAAATCGATTACTTGCCCCGCCAACAAAGTCTGCACCATTATGTGCGACCGCTTTTGCTGGAAAGCCTCGAAATTCAGCACAAGGTAGTTCGGACGACTCGTATCAAGGTTCATCGGTCCACTGTCCTTGGTCAGCACTCGGGAGTCCGGATACGCTTTCAATATCTCGTCCTGCCATCGATCGAGAGTGGCATTAACCGTCACTATGACAGTCAAACGAGCATTGAGAACTCGTGAAGCGAGAATTGCCGCCAACATCTTGCCCGAGCCCGTTCCGGACCAATTGCCGGTACGCCGCACTGTGAGAAGTCTCGATGCAGTTAGGCGTTGCATCAGGTTGGGTGGCTGAAGCTGTCCGTTTTTCAGGAAGGAGTAGCCTTCTGGAATGGGTAGTGAAACAGCTGCTTGATACTGCTCTTCAAAAGTGGTGCGAATCAACTGGAAGTACGCGCCGCCTTGTTCGGCATGTAATCGCTCCAAAGTGAGTTCGCGGTTACCGTCGAGGACCGCTTGCCACAGAGCATTAACACGACTGGTCACCAAGAAAGTGATCAGGTCATTGGCAAGCATTCCGTTTGATTCAAGGCGATCCAGGCTCTTAAGACTGTCGAGCGAACGCAATTCAGGCAGCGCAGTAGCCTCGTTGAAAATGTCCGGCGACACGATCGGTATATTGCCGTTGACAGCTTCCGCATCTGCAGCATCTAGCTGATCATCTGACTCCTTTTCTGATGCTTCAAGCTCGTCTGCAAGGGCGTTCAACAGACTGGTCGGATCGGGCGAGCGGCATAAGGCGATTAGCGACTTAAGGATGTTCGCATTACCGTTGGCGCAGAAACTCTTTCCGACAAGTCCATTGCGACTGAGGATCGCGTAAATTTCAGCAGGCGTAAGATCACAGACAACTTGACGCAAGGAGTCCAGGATGGCCAGAATCGCTATGCGGTTCAGCTTTGTATGGTGGCCGAGCCAATCGCCCATGCCCGCCCAGCCAGTGTCCTTATATGCTTCAGCGGGAGCGGACGGAATGTTCTTAGGTCGTGCGGTTGATTGAGCGTAGCTGTTCCATTCTTGCCGGCTTTTCAATCGCAGTGACCGAGCGAATGCCCTGGCTTCATCGAAAGGCAGGAATCGATCTCCGTCTTTTCGCCCTAGCCAATCGGCCCACGTCGTCCATCCCTTGCCTTTGTAGTGGTTTTGGGGATGCACGGGAATATCACGCGGGAGCGGATGCGATTGTACATACGCTTCCCACTCGTCACGGGTGCGAAGTCCCAACGAGTGCGCAAACTGCTGGGCGTCGGCGTACGGTCGAGGAGCGAACCCAAGCCACTCGGCCCAGCCAGTCCAATTGGACTTGTATTCGATGTCAGGGTACGCAGGTATATCGCTCGGTCGCTCGGAGGTCTTTGCCCAGGCTCGGTATTCTTTTGCCGTATTGAGGTTCAGGGAATGTACGAACTTACGCGCATCGGCAAATAGCCGAAAACTTCTGGTTGCGCTACGCGAGGTAACACTGCTGCTCATTAAATCACCTTTAATATGTAGAGAGTAGAAATAGAAGTTGGCCGTAGTACAACCGTCTCTTCAGGGAGAAAACACCGCCAGTATGCAGCGACGGGACCGGGGCCGAGCTGTGCTTCCACAGCAGGGTGTCCCGTCTTGCATGCCCCCTTACCAAGTAGCAATGCGTGCCCACGGGCAAGGCACGAAAAAGAGCGAAGCCACCGGCCAGTACCTTTTGGAAAGTCGGGACAGAGTTCTACGATAGAACAAGCTGGTTTAAGCAACAATCGCCGCTGCTTTGACGAGCAGAGTTCACAAACGTCGCCACTCAGTATGGCTTGCCCGTAACTCTTACAGATTCGATGAGCGATCAGTCTGCTGCTGCCGCGGGCAGAGTCAATGTTAACTTGGAGAGGTTCGATGACCGGGTGGTTGCCATCAGGTCGATTACATACTCCCGAAGCGACAAGCCCGAGGCTATGGCATTGGTCTTTGCCCGCAACCAAGTCTCTACAGGAACCTCCCGAACGTTTACTGCTCTGCTGGTAGAGGGCGATGGGAGGGTCCTGGATACCGCGCCCTGCCGGGGTTCGCACTGCATCAGCAGGTCGATGAGCCAAACTCGAAAGGGCCTGTTCGAGGCCAACGCTTCCTGCCTGGCACTCTGCCACACCGCTTGAGGTACACCTCTGATGTTTATGTTCCTGACTTCCTGCTGATATTGAAGCGTTGACATAGTTTTCCTCCGTAGTTGTCAACTTAGCGACGGTAGGATTCTCGCTGGCGGTGCCTGCTTCGATCTTAACGACTGAGGCATCAGCTGCAGCCACTATCTTCTCTTCGCATCGATCCCCTGGTTGTTCTTGGAACTCTCTGGGCACCAGAGATACAAGTTCCGTATACCCGACATGGTTAAAAAGCCTACGCACGTTATTGGAAACTGGAGCGTCCAGTAACAGTTTCTGCTCGATATACTTCAAAGCGTCCTGGTAGCTGAGGCGACACTCTTCATAACCGACAAATGGAACAGCGACTGCATAGGTCCTTGGTCGATGCGCTCGTTGGCTCTTTTCCCGGACTAGGACAATCAATCCAATTTCCCTCGCCCAATCAAGATGCGGCTTGTACCGAGACGCCACCCTGCAGTTTTCCCATTTTCGGATAACTCCATCTACAGACGGCATGCACTCGTAGCCGTCGGCTGACTTCCAGCCCTCCTTCTTTGCGAAATAGAGAAAATCCATTAAGAATCGGGCACGAACAGCTTGAAGTTCATTCGGAAGGGCTTTTGCCGCTCGAACAATGTGATCGAGTTCGGTCGTCGCTAAATAGCGGCGCGGACGAAGGCCCTTCTTGATCCAACAGGTCTCATACCACGCAACAATCTCACGAGTTTGCTCCTCTACCTTGCGCGTGCCGGCATCAAGATCTTCCCGTACACTCTTCGACGTCGTGTGCCCTGTGCGGTAGACCCAGTCAATAATTCGTTGCGAGACTATTCTTGCGGGATGGTGCTCGACGAAAATCAAGTGCCAAGCCAATGTTTTCGTCAATGAAACTCGCGTACCAGCGGCGGTTATGCCGGCTTTCCAAATCTCTTCAATCCTGTTTCGAGCAGCCTGGGCTTCGCACCTTGCGCGGCGAGGACGCCCATCGAATTGCCCAACTGAAACGGTCGCACATCCTGGGGTGAGGAGCCGGCCCCGTGGTATCCCAAGGTGTGGCACCTTTGTTTGCTGTGGAGAGGCTTTCCGTGATGGTTCACACCGTGGCTGAGACCTAGCCATTGCCCGCCGATGCTCGATATTCTGCGCCCGCCTGACCATTCGGTCCCAGTTCACCCTGGGAAAACGCTTGCTTTCGTAATCCCGGATGAACTTGATCCATTCCCTCGGATTATGGCTTCGACCTGGGATATGGCCGAAAGGAAGACGGAACCCCTTCGTCTCGCTGGGAAACACCTCGAACTGGCCAGGTGCTAAAGGTAATCCTGCCATCTCGAAGAGAGTGGGTAGCTGATCTGTGAAAACCGGCTTTCGAAAGAAGATCCGATAATGTCGACCGCCGGATGGCGTTGGACATACAAGCATTCGCTTCGAGGTTATCCCCAGCCTCAAGAGAACGTTTTCGACTTTCCTGCATCTTTGCCGGAAATCAGCCTCATCTCCCCTGAAATCCACGTCGATCGCCGCATGCATCGTTCGCTTCCATGCTCGCGTTCCCACCCACAACGGGTTTACAGCAGGTGGTGTGTCGGCTAGCAGGTGCTTCACCACCTCGTCCTGTGTGAGGGCATGATGAACAGTCTGCCATTGAGCACCGCTGCGCCGGGATATGTAGGGAGCTCGTCGGGGAGCAAACAATTTCGTGAACGTGGCCAATTCTGCGTCGGATGCGCCCAGCATCTTCAATCGATTCTCCTTGCTGAATCGTTGCCGGATCTTGCCGTTTCTCGTGAATAAAGAAACTCCATTGATTTCCTTCGCCGTCGTTGCCGCGGTCGCGTTCATAGACCCACCAGCACTTGATGTTGGAGTTGTCGACAATGTAGATTCCGTAGACCTCGGGAAATGAGTGATAATCCAACACGCGGATAGACCGCTTTAAACTTGGTACGGCTCGGGAAGTTGCAGTAAATCCGGAATGTCTTGATCTTCCTCGTGATCCTCATCTGGGAAACCCCAGCCGGGATGGCTTGACAGCCATTGGACGGGAACACGAAGCACATATTGGCGGCTGCCTTCAACCGATACGCGGTGTCGAATTCGATTACGTTTCACGTCACGTTGCACAATGCCAGCGTCAGCCAGTCGCTTTTCCAGCATCTGTACAGTCAATGGTAACGGTGCTCCTGTCCTGCAGGCGAGCGATTGAACCTCGGCGAATGTTATCTCGGGAATGAGGTCCAGGGTGCCGGGACTCACCCATCCAATCTTCGTGCCACTCGGCACCCACGCTTCTCGTTGGAGGTCTATGCCAGCGTCTAAATGCCACGCCTCCGGTATGTCGGCTTGCGTGTCTTTGACTTGGAGAAGTTTCTCAAAAGTGCTAGCGACTATGCTGTCGGCCTGTTGTTCCTCGTGTTGCTGAGGGCCCTCTGTTACCGGAACAATCTTCTTGCGGTAACCCCAAGCCTCCGGATCTTGTGTCGGCGGCCCGTAGGTGCCGGCGTCAACGACATGTACTTTCTTGCTGGCAAAGAGCGCCGCAAGCAAGTACTTGAACTGGTCGACGGGATTGGCAAACCGCTGGTGTTGCTCTTGGCTCCAAATGACCGATTCTAAGGCACCCCAACATTTTGTGCGGTAGTCGTTTTGCCAATCCTCGGTAATCGCGTTGCATTCGAGGGCAAAGTCCAACAGCATATTAAAGCCGAACTCCAATTCACGGGCAGCGTGGTAGGTACGGCGATGAACTTCCTTGGGAATGTCAGTTGTTGTTTTCCATTCCTCGCGCTCGTATTGAAGCCGATCCTGTACCATTTCGTATCGTGGCGCGAGCCACTGAATATAGGCTGCTAGGAATTCAGAATACAGGCCGGTAGCGGCACATTGATCCTGGCAGTACTTCAGATGCTCCGGATCTATGTCGCCTTCCTGAACTTCGATGGTCAAGAGGCGTGCTCGCAAGCTATGCCCTTCGGGAACATCCTCTCCGGTTAATAGCAGTGTTGCTCGTGGCGATCGTGCTGCCTTGAACGTCCCATCGGGTCGACACCGAGAGCGTCCTCCCGCATTACCCTTCGCCCTCAACAAACGTTCCGCCTCACGATGAGCTTTTTGGATATCTCCACGGCCTCCAGTCGGAGAAAAATCGTCGACCAGAAGCAGCATGTCTTTCAAGTGGAACGCCAGAGACTCCAGCGAGTTGGCCGTTCCTTGCCAATGTCCAACGAGGTGGTCCACATCCAGACCGGCCCCAAAAAATTGCTGCACCACGGTGGCCAAGGCGGTTTTGAGGACTCCCGTGTGACCAACCAAGTGAACGCTAAAATTGGTCGGCCCGATTATGGCTCGCGCAACCAATGCCAGAAGCGGATAGGAAATGCGATCTTCAGCAACTCTGAGAAAGCCCAGGGCAATGTCAACTCGGTTTGCGGCGATGTCCGGAGCTGGAGGATCCGGCAGGCAAAAACGGGCCAGCTCGTCTGGCAGTTGCGCAGAGAGGTTCTCTGTCGCTTCGCCAGAAAGCGGCCCAACCGGCCCAACGCACGACAACTCGTTACGGCCGATCGGCTTGGGCATGGGCCGGTCACACTGCAGCTGGCCCCCGGTGTCGGAATTTGCGGCCCAGATGACTCCGCCGGCATGCAGGAATCCCCATTGGCCGTTCAGGTGAGCCCAGCCCGTATGCGCTAACACCCGCCGACGGCAAATGTTATCGGAGAAGAGCTGAATTGCTGCCCGAATGTGGTCCTTCACGCCGTAACCGGAGAAAATGATAGCCCGCGGGCCGAGTCTCGCGAGCGGCCAAGCCATGTCCTCGAACTCGCTAGGCCTCAAGTGGAAACGTTGTGTTCGGCCATTGACATCGGCCTCGACATCAAAGAGACGCCGCTGTTCAAGTCCATCGTCGAAGAGGATGTCGCCGACGATTCTAGCGTCCCAATTCGTCAGTTGCCGGCTGATCACCTCATCCCCGGCCGCTACGTCTAGGAAGAAGCCATTCGGCCCCGCGTGGTACGGATGATCGAGCACCGGAGCCCCAACGGCTGGGACAAGCGCACACTTCCCCCGTGGGTCGCTTACCAATTTGTCAATATCCTCGCCATTCAGCAAAGCGTCGCTTATCGTCTTCTTCTCGCCATCGGAGCTCGCCGTAACGGTCGCATGCCGTACTTTTGCCCCGCGCCCGCGAAGGAAGGCTCTAAATTCCGAGAGATCGACGCTCGCGCCACTGGATGCGAACACATCGGAACTGAAGGCGACAACCACATTGCGATCAGCGAGATTGACGGCGTCCCAATCCGAAAGTGCTGGTCGTCCCAGGTTGGTGCGGCGGAAATGTCGCCAAGCTCGATGGCCAAGGATCGCGATCGCTACTCGACCACTCGAAACCAAGGCGTCCGCCTGCTCCGGGCAATCGGTGACCCACAGGTCCTGCTTCACGTCGGATAGCTTTGCTAATGCGGGAGGCGGCACATCGATTTTCAACACCGAGCCCTGGGGCTGCTCGCATAGAATCGCACGGCCTTTCTTCAGACGCGGCTTGTCGGGGCGAATGAGCGCATAGACCTTATGGCCTCGAACGTCGTGGATCGGAATGGCCAATGCAGGGATGCCACCCTGCCGTGGTTGGAAGCCAAGCTCGCGCAATTCTTCTCGCTTTGTCAGGCTTCGATATCCTCGGGCCGATGCTACATCCGGCGAGATAGCCGACTTTCGAACGTACTCGGCATGTTGTGCTAGGAATGGTCCGCTCAGCATCTTCTCGATCTCCTTCGGCAGTTCGATGGGTTGTTTAGACTGTCTTCATCGCCGCCGCCGTCAGTGGCCGCCTGCAGAGCCACCAACACGTCGGCCCGGGTGTAGACGACACGCTTCCCCAACTTTCGCGCCTTGATCTTCCCAGCGAGGCGAAGATCCCTGAGGACGTGGCGACCTACGCCACAGGCAGCGGCGGCCTCAGGCTCAGTCAGTGCCAAACGGCCGACGGGCCAATCGATGGCGGTCAGAATTTCCGCGACGATCGCGCGGATAACAGCGGCGTGCTCTTGGGGGTCGATTTGCAAGTGCATTAGGGAACCTCAACGCGCTAAAAGCGTCAGTCCTCTAGTACACTCAGCCCCCCTTCAATATATAGATAGGAGGAAAAAATCTTTTCTACTTACGCAACAAGGACTTGTGTCAGAATCTGCGTGTCATTACACTTGCGTATTTGGAGAGATGTGGCAGATGGGCAAAATGCGAAAGCTCAAAAGCAAGGCATTTGTCAACTCGGACGCACTTGCGTACGTGACCATCGCTGAAGACAGCTGCACTCCTCGCTACGTGATGACCCAATATTGGAAACAGCGAAACCCGATCATGAGGTTCGCCTACCGCCGATACGAGGTCCGCCGCATGGTTTGTGAGGTCATGGCTAACGCCCCGTCAGACCTTTTTGCCCGAATGGGTTTTTTGCGGTTGCTCAGCATGGCAGGGCATTGGGTCACATGGTGGAAGAACAAGGTCTGTGCGGCTACAATCTTGATTCACGCCCGTACTGATCTTATCACAACAGACGTGGACCTAGCCGCGCTGGCACTTCACCTGCGGGGACGGGCGATTGCTCTGGTCGAAGTCTCAACGGGGGAGGAACTTACCAGCGAAATAAATGTTCAAAAGCTGGTTGATGGGCTGGCTCCAGAGGAAATTGCGACAGCCCGAAGCCGCCTCGGTAAAGCGCTACAGAAGTCAAGCCGGATGCGTACCGGCCGAAAATGTGGGGTACCAGCCTTTGGAGAAAGGTCGGGGGAGAAGGAAACGCTTGAAGAGATTCTGAGATTGCGCCGCAAACCGCCTAAGGGGCGACGGATGTCCTATCGCAAGATCGCGATGATACTGAATAGCAGGAAGCTAAAAACCCGGTCGGGAAAACCGTGGACCCCCTCGACGATTCGAGGGATCGTGCAGAGGATTAAGCCCCATTTGGCCCGGGCAGAAGCGACGCCCAAATATCGCGGCTAACGACACAAACGAGTGCTACAAAAGTGCTACATTCTTATTCAAAAATACCCGACTCCAGGCGACATAATAGAATATCAGATCCCGAATCTCCCGGGTTTCTTGATCGTTGTGTAGGCCTCTACAGCCTTCCCACATACTTAGGATCCAGTGGGGAAACCCGTGCAGGTTCAACTCCTGTCTCTCGCACTTCTTTTCGTGGCGATTAGAGTAAGTTCACGCGGGTGTGCGTAATTTCGCTTTCGGAACCACGCTGTTCGATCGTGATCGGACGCTACTGGTGACTGCGACACGGAGTTGCGGCTCCCTTCGCCGCGCTTATCGATTCAACAACTGCTCAAACTCCGCTTCGGAAATCACCGTCACGCCGAGTTGCTCGGCCTTGGCCAGCTTGCTGCCGGCTTTTTCACCCGCCACCAGGAAATTGGTGTTTTTCGAAACGCTCGAGGCCGCGTGCCCCCCGTGCTGCGCGATTAGTTCCTCAATCTCCTCGCGGGTGTACTTCTGCAGCGCGCCGGTGACCACCAGCGTCTTGCCTTCGAGCTTCCGGGAACCGGCGGCCTTCTTCGGCGCCTCCATTTTCACGCCGACGCTTCTTAAGTCGGCGACTGTGTCTTGGCCGAACGGGCTATGCAGGAAGTCGTAAACGCTTTGGGCGATAATCGGCCCGATCTCCATCGTATCGCTAAGCTGCTCTACCTCCGCCACCATCAAATTCTCGATCGTACCAAAGCGGTCGGCCAAAACGGTCGCCACTCGGGCGCCGACGTGACGAATCGACAGGGCGTTGAGCAGCCGGGCGAGCCCGCGGTCCTTGCTTGCCTCGATGCCGTCCAACAGTTTGTCGACCGATTTGCGCCCCATGCGAGCAAGATTCAGGAGCCGGTCCTGCCGCTCCTCCAATCGATAAAGGTCTCCGTACGACAGCACCAGTCTCGAGGTCACCAGTTGATCGACCAGCTTGTCGCCCAAGCCTTCGATGTCCATCGCATTGCGGCTGGCAAAGTAGCGAATCCGTTCCTTCACTTGCGCGGGACATAGCGCATTGGGACAACGGATGTAAACGCCGCCCTCGTCCTTGACCAGCTTCGTGCCGCACTCCGGGCAGGCGGTCGGGAACACAAACGGCGTCACCGGCCCTTGGCGAAGGTGTTTTTCCACGCGGACGATGTGGGGGATGATCTTACCGGCCTTTTCCACAACTACCGTATCGCCCGGATGCACGTCCTTGCGAACAATTTCGTCGGCATTGTGCAGGCTGGCTCGGCTGACCGTCGTGCCGGCCAGCAACACGGGCTCCAGAAAGGCCACCGGCGTGACGGCCCCTGACTTTCCCACGCTGACCCCAATTTCGTTCAACCGGGTCGTCGCCTCATACTTCTCGAACTTGTAGGCGATCACCCAGCGTGGGCTTTTTGCCGTGCTGCCCAGTCGTTCGCGCTGGTCAAAGCGATTGACTTTCAGCACCAGCCCGTCGATTTCGAAATCCAACTCGTGGAGCCGCTCGATAAGCTCCTCGCAGTGCTCGAGGGCGGCGGCGAAGGACGTGAAACACTCAACATAGGGCGTCGAGTGGAGCCCGTAACTCTCGAGTTCCTTCAAGAACTCCATGTGGGTTTGGGCCTTCAGCCCGCGGGTGTCCCCGGCGCTGTGGCAGAAGAAGCGCAAACGACGCGAGGCGCAGATCCTGGGATCAAGTTGACGAACGCTGCCGGCCGTGACATTCCGAGTGTTGGCAAACGCTGGCAATCCCTTCTTCTGCTGGGCTTCGTTCAGCAGCACGAGGTCCGAGTTGGTCATGTAAATCTCGCCACGGACTTCCAGGAGCGGAGGGATGTCCAGGGCAACGTGCGAGACCTTGTCGCGCGAAGCATGATGACTACCAAGTCGCAGAGGGATGTCGCGAATCGTGCGAACATTGTGGGTAATGTCGTCACCCACGACGCCATTGCCACGAGTGATGCCATGCTTCAACAGACCGTTCTCGTAGATTAACGACGCGGCCACCCCGTCGACTTTTAACTCGGCAACCCACTCGATCTCTTCGCCCGGCAGCAGTTTGGCAACTCGTTCGCCATACTTCTTCAAGTCTTCGAGGCTGTAGGTGTTTTCGATCGAGAGCATCGGCACCCGATGGGCCACCTGCTGGAGACCCGCCACCGGTTGATCGCCGATTCGCTGGGTGGGACTATCGGGCGTAATTAGTTCGGGGTGCTGAGATTCGAGCTTCTTCAGTCGTTCGAGTAGCTTGTCGTACTCCGTGTCGCTGATTTCCGGGGCGGCCTCGATGTAGTATTTCTGATCGTGATGACGGATTTCATCACGCAATCTTTGGATCTCTGCGCCAGGATGGGACGACATGGACGGGACCTCCTTCAGCACGCCGTCGGTCCGAGCGCGGCCAAGAACAGTTTTGCATCCGATCCCCGGCCAGATCGTCATCGCTCCGACGATTTGGCTCTTTCAAGGACCTGCAGCCGCGCTACGGTTTGACGACTAGAGCCGAAACAATTTTATCGGCCGGTGTGCCGGGCGGAAGGACTCCCAAGGCATACTCGGCGATCGAGCGATTGTAGGCGGTCAGGGATTCAAGGAACGCGGCCGTCTGTTGGCGCTGTTCTGCGATCGTGGCCAGCACCGCGGCGATCGAAGCCTGGCCCGCACGATATTGCTCGGCAGCGGTCGCCCGCGCCGCATCGGCCTCGACGACGGCTGCTGCCCGTTGCTGGACATTTTCGCTCTGACCGGGAATCATCGCCGCCAACCGCCGGACGGCCCATGTTTCGGCTACCCCGCGCGCTTGCACCTCGAGTTTTAGGAGATAACTGCCGGAATGAGGGATCGTGGAGGCCAGTGGCCAAACCGGGTCGGCCAACATCCCCAGCCGCATGGCCAGGGCGTACTGGGCTTCGATGAGCGCGGCATGCTTCTCGCGCAAGGTCGCTTGCGCGGCCAACTGAGCAGACCGCAGCCGGAGCATATCACTGGGGCCGCTGGGCTCGCGTCGCCGCTCGAGCACCGCGGGCGTCAAGGCCTCGTAGAAATCAGCTTCCCCCGCCAGCAATTGATACTCGGCCGCCCGCTGTCGCACCAGCCAGAAAGCCTCGACCGTCCCCCGCTTGTCGGCATTCGGATCGCGCCACAGGCAATCACTCAGACTCATCGGCTTGCCAGCGTCGGCCGGCAACGACCGATCCCAGTGGAGTGCCGCGGTCAACTGATTCGCTTGCACAGGCGCCGCGGCGCCGATCAGTGCGGGATAGAGCGGAGCGGTTGCCGACGATTCGATAGCGCCGGACGACGCATGGCTGGTACCATCGACCGACGGCTTTCGCACCATTCGGGGCATGGGGTCAACGAGCAGGGGCTTTCCGTCCGGCTGCGCTCTGGAAGGCGCGGCAGTGTCACTGGTGGCCGGCACCAGCGGTTTTTCGGTTGCCGGATCCTCTTGCAAGGGTGCCGGCTCCTCGGGCGATTTACGCCGCGGCGGAGCTTTCGACTCCGGCAATGGTGCGGCTGGCTCCTCGTTATCTACCGGCCGAACCGTATCGTAGCGCGGACCGAGCGGTGATCGCGCGGCCGTTGCCGTCTCGCGAGGGGGAGCGGGAGTCGGCTCGTTCGCGAAGCTCCGCGGCGTTTCGGCATCGCTCATCCGGCCATCATTTTGCCAAATTTCTCGCGGCGGCGCAGGAGTGGGCTCGTTCCTTGCCTGCGGCGGAGAAAGCGTGGCCGGCGGAGTCGGATCGTCGGGAGTTATCCGCCCCGGTTGGTTTGCCGTGGTACCCGGCGTCTGCATCTCAAACGAACTTCGGGAGGGCGCCTCGCGGGGCGGCGCAGGGGTCGGCTGGCTTCCAGCCGGCGTCCCAAAAGTCTGTCCAGCAGGCACGCCAAAACTCTGCCCGGCCGGCTCGGGACGCGTGGCCGGATTGGCACGCGTCGGCTCCGTGCGCACGGCCGTCCGTATCGGCTGCTGGTACCCGCTCGGCGGTGGCCCGAAGTTCTGCGACGCCACGGGCTGTTGGAGAGCTGACTGGGCGGGAAGGCTCATGGCCTGCGCCGGGCCGATCAGCATTGCCACCAGTGACTGCGGCGTCGCTGTGGGCAATGCTACCGCGAGTCCATAGTCGGCAATGCTCTGATTGTAGCGGCAGACAGCAGCGATGAACGCCTGCCGCTGCGCTAACAAATCCGAGGCACACGATATCACGCTCGTCGATTCGGCGCGGCCATTGGAAAACTCCTCCCCTAGGGCGCTGCGAGCGTCTTCGGCCGCGAGAACAGCCGCGGCTTGTTCGTCCACCATCTGCCGCTGGATCGGCAGTTTTTTCTCGGCAAGTCGTGCCTGTTCCGGAGCGCTGCGGCCGGCGAACAGTTCATTGAAATAGGTGCGATAGGCGCCGACATGCGGAAGATCCGCCGGCAACGGCAAGGGCATATTCGCCGGTTGGCCGAGCAACGCAGCGAGCTCGTATTGCCGTCCAAGGAGGTTCAGTTCCGCTTGGCGGACTTGGGCCGCCGCAGCCGCCTGAGCCGGTCGCAGTAGGGTGTCGTTGCCACCACGCCCTTTAAGCGAGGAGAGCGACTGCCAATGGTCGGCGCAGTAGTGATATTCGCCGACCGCCTGCACGAGTCCCCAATAACTGTGAATAATCTCCATCTGCTGACGGCGATCCACCGTAACGCTCACCGCATTGATGAGCGTCAATGGTTTGCCGTTGATCAGTCCCCCAGTGGGCAATATGGCTGCTTCCGCAACCATCTCAGGCGGGCGAGTGCGAGGCGGGGACGTCGATGCTCCGCTCGCTGATGGCGGCGCCAACGAGGCCGGCGCTGTTGCTGTCGAGGCACTGGACGCCGATGACGGCGCTACCGGCGTATACGCGGCCGCAGGCTGCACGAACGTCGAAGGTGTAGAGCTGCTGGGTACGGAAGCCGCGGGCGACGTGGAAACCGTGTACATTCCGCCGGGCGGCAAGGTCTCATCCAGCGCCTGACCCAACACGAGACATGCAAGAAACGTCCCTGTTATGTGCATCACCGCATCCTCCGCGGAAGAAAATCCATTTTCAAACGCTATAACGTGACATCTCTCCCCTGCTGAGTCAATCCGGTTTGCGGTTCGCCCGGCGGTTGGTGCCGTGCTACAATGCCAGAGACCTTGCCTCCGAGCGTTGAGACGATTGGATGCCCCGCCAGAACAGAACTAAAACGAGATTTTTCCTGCTCGCGGTGTTGCCGGCAATTATCACCGCCGGTGTTGCCGCCGCTTCGCTTTATCCACCCAGCTTGCCCAATCCAGCCAATTGCGGCCGGGACGACTTGCTTCGTTGGGTCGTCACTCGCGATCTGACGGGCGAGCCGCTGGAGCTGCAGACCACGTTGGCCCGCCGCCTGGAGCAGGAGTTCCGAGGTGGCGTCGACTGGGACCAACTTGGGCCGCAGATGACCGATTTGCAGCGGCAGCAACTCTGGCAGAACCTTCCCTTGCTGCTAGAGGCTTGGTTGCGGGAAAAAGCCCACGCCTATGCCACCATGCCAAAGGAGCAGCAAAGAGCGTTGCTCGACCAAATCTTGAGCCAACTCGCCACTTGGCGAGGCATTGAAGCGGTTCGCCCCGAGCAGGCCGATGTCCACCGGCCGAACAGCGAATCGCTCCTAGCGCTTCTCCAGCGGCGGATGCAGCAGTACGTCGATCGCGCACCTTCGCCGGAACGCGAACAGATGGGCCAACTCTTGTTGGGCATCCAGACGCGGGGACTGGCAAAACAACTGGGCTACTAGATCTGCATTAACGAGGTTTGCGCCGACGCGGCACGCCTGGAGGTGGCGATTCCACATCGCATCGGTCCTGGACGTGCCACAGTGGCAAGCCTTTGCGGGCACGTTCGGCCAACACGTCCAGTTTTTCCTCAGTGCCCGGCATGGCATCGGCCGGATCAAACCGCCAGCACTCCACCTCGGGGGGCTCGAAATCCCAAATCCCCATCTTGATCGCTTCCAACACGGACCTCGGCACTGCACCGCTCCTTTGTAGCGATTTCAGAGAATGAGAAGTAGATAAGTGGCAGACAGTATCCGTTTTGGCGGAGGAATTGTCAAGCAAACGGCCCAATTTCCTCACCCTCTGAAGCTTCTTCCGGTCGATGCCGCCGGAGCGACCTGCGCCAATTCACCAGCTTCACATGAGATTACGGTACTCCTTGCTCGCCCTTGATTTTTCCCCCTCGATACCGTTTGCTAGGCACATCTCGATGATGCTACCAGTGGAGTTCCCCTTGTGAGTCACGAATCAGCACCTTCCAGCAATCGTGCGGTATTCTTTTTCCTGGTCGTTGTGCTACTGGGCTACGTCGTCGCACTTGGCCTGCGATTACCCCAGACCGCGACGGCCCAAATCATTGCCGCCGAAACTCCGAAGAAGGCCCCCGCCGTTTCCCCCCCGTCCGCCAGTCATGAACACAACGGCGACGAACAGGCTCATGCCACTCCGCCACTATGGACGGTGCTGCCGTTTGCGGTCCTGTTGGGGGTGATTGCCCTATTGCCGCTGATCCCGGCCACCGCGCATTGGTGGGAGAGCAATCTGCATCGCTTCTACATCGCCGCGGCGCTGGCTACGGTGACCCTCCTCTACTATTTATTCGTTCATGCGCAGCCGATCCACGGCCATTGGCCGGCCGCTCACCTCGTGACGCTGTCAACCCGAGGACCAAACCTGTCGTTGGCTGCCAACGTATTTGCCAACGCCATTCTCAGCGAATACATCCCCTTTATGGTACTGCTGTTCAGCCTCTACACGATCAGTGGCGGCATTCGTATCGAGGGGGACCTGCCGGCGCACTCGTTGACGAATACGGCGATCCTGGCCGTTGGCAGCCTGCTGGCTAGTTTCATCGGCACCACCGGCGCAGCCATGCTGCTGGTCCGGCTTCTGTTGGAAACCAATCGCGAACGAAAGCACGTTAAGCATACTGTCATCTTCTTCATTTTTGTCGTCTGCAATTGTGGCGGCTGCCTGTTGCCGCTGGGCGATCCCCCGCTGTTTCTCGGCTATTTGATGGGCGTGCCCTTCTTGTGGACATGGGTGCTCTGGAAGGCGTGGCTCTTCATCAACGTCGCTCTGTTGATCATTTACTTTCTCTTGGACCACTACTGGTACTATCCGCGGGAGCGGGCCGAGGACATTGTCCGAGACGAAACCCGGCGACACCGAGTCCGCTTCGGCGGAGTTTGGCCAAACGCACTACTGTTGTTGGGAGTCGTGTTCGCCATTGCCACGCTAGGGCCAAGAAAGGCCTTCCCGGGCACGGACTGGCAGCCGTGGCTTTATCTTCGCGAAGCCGTTCAACTCGGGCTGGTGGCCATCTCACTCGCCTGGGGCAACGGTCACGCCCGCCGCGCCAACCGTTTCAACTACGCGGCAATCCTCGAGGTGGCAGCCCTATTTTTCGGCATCTTCATCTGCATGCAGCCGGCCCTGCAAATCCTCGAAGTCGAAGGACCCAATCTCGGTCTGATCCATCCCTGGCAGTACTTTTGGGCGACCGGCGGGCTCTCGTCCTTCCTCGACAATGCCCCCACCTACGTCGTGTTCTTCCACACGGCAAAGGCCTATAGCCTCCAGAACAATCTAGCGCCCCTGGTGGCCGGCGTCGAGCAAACGCTGCTAATCGCCGTCAGTCTGGGCTCTGTTTTCATGGGGGCCAACACCTACATCGGCAACGGACCGAATTTCATGGTCAAAGCCATCGCCGAGGAGGCGGGCGTTGCCATGCCGTCGTTCTTCGGGTATATGTTGTATAGTCTGGCTATTCTGATCCCTCTCTTCGTCGTAGTTACCTGGCTGTTCCTGTAACCAAGCGAGGGGAGGATCTTTCCGTTCGGCGGCCTGGCAGAACGCGGCGTGAACCGCTTGGATCTCGCACTGTGCAGTACCAAGACATTACCACTGCCGAGCAGTTGCGACAATATTGCCGCAAGTTGTCAAAGGCAACAACAATTGCCTTCGATACCGAATTCGTTTCCGAACACACCTTCCGCCCCGTGCTTTGCCTGATTCAAGTGGCGGCCGACGGTGAACTGGCCGTCATCGACCCCATCGAGATCGGCGATGTCACACCGTTTTGGGAGGTCGTCGCCGAGCCGGATCATGAAACGATTGTGCATGCCGGTCGCGGCGAAGTGGAGTTCTGCATTCAGGCCATCGGCCGCCAGCCGGCTCGACTCGTGGACGTGCAGCTTGCGGCGGCCTTTGCCGGCGCGGAGTACCCGGCCGGTTTGGGCACGTTGATCAGTAAATTCCTCGGCCGCACGCCACCGAAACATGAAACCCGCACCGATTGGCGACGGCGTCCGCTTTCCAAACGCCAGGTCGAGTACGCCTTGAACGATGCCAAGTACTTGCAGCCGCTCCGCGACACGATCCTCGCCAAGATCGAAAAGCTGAGCCGCATCGGCTGGCTCGAAGAGGAAATGGCCTCCTGGCAGCGAGCGATCGACGATTCGTTGTCGCATGACCGCTGGCGACGCGTGTCGGGTAATACGGGCCTCGACGCTCGCGGTCTGGCTATCGTCCGCGAGTTGTTTCATTGGCGCAATACCGAGGCGGAGCGTCGTAACCAGCCGATCCGCCGCATCCTGCGCGACGACCTGATCATCGAATTGGCCCGGCGCGGTTCGGCCGATATCAAACATATCCAGGCCCTGCGAGGCTTGGAACGAAACGATCTGCAACGCCGGATCGGGGAGATCTCGGAAGCCATCCAACGCGGCCTCGATCTGCCCGAGGAAGAGTGCCCGGCACGATCGAACCGCGCGCATGTCCCCGAGCTTTCCGTGCTGGGGCAGTTCTTGTTTGCGGCGCTAGGCAGTATCTGCCGCGAGGCTCACTTAGCGCCAAATCTGGTCGGCACGCCCAACGACATCCGCGAGTGGATGGCCTGGCGGATGCGGCCCGCGCGCGAGAAGCAGGCCGAGCCGCCGCAACTGGCCCGCGGTTGGCGGGCGGAGTTCGTCGGCAAGCTGTTCGAGGAGATTCTCGCCGGCAAGCTGTCGATTCGCGTGGCTCACGCTAAATCGGACCATCCGTTGGCGTTCGAGAAGATCGAGAAAATCGAAATTGGCGGTAGCCAAGCCGATTAGGACTAATTGCCTGCCAGGATGAGATCCAATCGTCGGCTTTCTTCGCTAAGCGGCAGTCCCACGCCCTCGATCGTCATCCAGCCGCGGTAGCCGACTTCATTAAGCGCCGCAAGGACCACTGGCCAGTTGACACTTCCGTCGCGGATCTCACAGAATTCGCCGCCGCGCCCATTTGGGTTCAGACGGAAGTCCTTGACGTGACATTTCAAGATCAGCTTACCCAGCGCATCAATCCACTGTTCGGGCGGGGCATACTTCACATGGTTGCCGATGTCGAAGTAGGCCTGCACCCATGGGCTCTGGAACGAGGCCACAAAGTTGGCGAAGATATCCGGCTTCACCCAGAGGTTGTTCCAGACGTTTTCCACGGCGATTCGCACGCCGGTCTTCTCGGCCGTCGGAATTAGTTTCTCGATGCCTCGCCGCGAGGCGTCGACGGCCTGATTGTGGGCTTCCAGGTACTGGGTGTAGGGCCGGTTGTCGCCCCTTACCACCTGGGTGAGATGTCCCGATCGTGGATCGAAACGCAGATCGAACTCCCAGGCTTCGGGCATCGGCATGCCGCCGATCTGGCAAGGCACGAACAAGACGGCATCGGCACCGTAGGCGGCCGCGGCGCGGAGCGCTTGCTCCATTCTTGCCACGGTCTCGGCAAAGGCACTTTCGCCCTTGTTCAACTTACCCCAACCGAACATGACCGAATGAATGGGCATCCCGAAGGATTCGGCCAGTTTCCGCGATTGGGCGGCTTGCTCGGGCGTCACCCGCCACTCGGTCGTCTCCATGCCCTCGAAGCCCGCGGCCTTCCACTGCTGGAACGTCTCGGCCGTCGGTTCGCCAATCAGGGCTTTTTGGAATCGCTTCGACTCCGATCCCGCCAGCAAAGGACCAGGAATCGTGCTGCCAGCCAAAGCTGCGGCCGTGGCGGCCAAGAAATCACGACGACGCATGATCGTACCTCCGGTTCGCTATGCTGCCAAATCAGTTGCCAACTTCCGCAGGACTACTTTACGCTGAAGCGGTGCACAGTCAACTGGGTATACCTCTCCCCCGGCCGCAAAACCGTGGTGGGAAACTCCGGCCGATTCGGCGAGTCGGGGTAATGCTGGGTTTCAAGACAGAACCCAAAATGCTTGCCGTAGTTGCGGCCGGAGGGTAATTCGACCTTCAACCCGTTGGCCGTGTACAATTGCACGCCCGGCTCGGTCGTGTAGACTTCCATCACGCGGCCGGAGCTCGGGTCCTCGCCGCGGGCGGCCAAGGTCGGCCTTGTCGTGTGGTTGTCGTCTTTATTCAACACGTAGCAGTGATCGTAACCGCCGCCGGTTTCGGCAATCCGCGCGCCAATGGCCATTGGCTGCCGGAAATCCCAAGGTGTGCCGGCCACAGGCCGCAGCTCGCCGGTTGGAATTTGCGTGTCGTCAACCGGCAGATACCGGTCGGCGTTGATCATCAGTTCCTGGCGAAGCACGTCGCCGTGGCGCTCGCCTGCCAAGTTCCAATAAGCATGGTTGGTCAAATTGACCAAGGTCGGCTGATCGGTCGTGGCCTTGTAGTCCATCCGCAACTCGTTGTCGTCCGTCACGCTGTAGGTGACTTCGGCCAGCAGGTTGCCGGGATATCCTTCTTCGCCGTCGGCGCTCTGATACGTGAAGTGAACCCCGGCCCAGTTGCCATCCTGCACCGGACTGGCCTGCCAAACGACCTTGTCAAACCCGCGTGGGCCGCCGTGCAAGTGGTTGGCGCCGTTGTTGGTGGCCAATTGATAATCAACGCCATCGAGCACGAAGCGACCCTTGGCAATCCGATTGCCAAAGCGACCGATGGTCGAGCCAAGGCAGGGATGCCCACGCAAGTAGTCGTCGAGAGAATCGAGCGTGAGCGTGATGTTTTCGATCCGGCCGGAACGGTCGGGGGTCTCAACCGAGGTGATCGTGGCCCCGTAGGTCATGACTTTCACGGTCAGGCCATGGCGATTGCGGATCGTATAAAGATCGACGTCGGCGCCGTCGCGCGTTTTGCCAAACAATTGCTTTTCGACAGTTACGGCCTTGCTCATTCATCCGCTCCTTGCGCCGATTCATCGACTTTTTTGGCCGCCTCTTGCTGCAGCCTAAAAATCACCTCGCGGCTCTTCTTGGCGTCGGCGTTGCCCGGGTCCAACTCCAGAATCTTATTGAAGTCGGCAAGCGCCCGCTCGAGGTCGCCCAATTTATAGTAGGCAAAGCCGCGATTGGCGTAGGCCGGCACGTATTTCGGATCGAGCATGATCGCGCGCGTATAGTCGGCAATGGCGTGGGCAAAATCTTCCTTCTTGCGGTAGGCGAGCCCGCGATTGTAATAGACCTCTGTATAGCGAGGGTAGATGGCGATTGCTTTGTCGTACTCGGCGATGGCTTTGTCCAGCTCGTTATCCTTCTGCAACGTGGCCCCGCGTTGAGAATGGGTGTGCGACTGGGGCTTGTCGGCTTGCAGGGCCGCTTCCAGCCGCTCGACCGCCCGGGCACGCTTCTGCTCATCCAGCAGACGCCCAAATTCCTTGTAGCTCTCGACGGGGTGCGGGTCCTTGAGGATCATTTCGCGATAGTCGGCCAACGCCTTCGCCTTGTCCCCCTTCTCCAAGGACGCCACGGCGCGGCAGAACAGAGCGTCGGCGAACGCCGGCTCCAGTTTCAACGACTTGTCGTAGTCGGCCAAGGCCTTGTCGACGTTGCCGGCCAGCAATTCCACCGAGCCGCGATGAAATAGGGCCTCATAATCTTCGGGGTACAATCGCAGGGCCTCGTTCAAATCGGCGCGGGCCTTGTCGAACTGGCCCTCCATCGCCGCGACATAGCCGCGCTCGCGATAGGCTTCGCCAAACTCGTTGTCGAGCTTGAGGGCCTCGCTGAAGTCGGCCGCCGCGCGTCGGGTATCGCCTTTCTTGCGATAGGCGAAGCCGCGAGTGAAGTAGGCCATCGGGTCCTTCGGCGCCAACTTCAACGCTTGCTCGGCGTCCGCCACGGCGGCCGCGGCGTCCCCCTTCATTGCCCGGGCATGGGCCCGCTCGTACCAGGTGTCGACCATTTCCGGATCCAAGTCGATGGCCCGGCTATAGTCGGCAATGGCGTTGTCCCAATCGGCCATCTCGCTATAGGCCTTGCCGCGACTGATATAGACGGCGGGATCCTTGGGCGAAAGCCGCGCGGCGAGATTCAAATCGGCCAACGCCTCGGCCAGCTCGCCTAGCAGCGAGTGGATGTATCCACGGTCGCGATAGGCTTCGGCATAGCCCGGATGAAGCTTGATGGCCGCCGAATAGTCCACAATCGCTCGATCATAGTCGTCATTGCGGAAGTAGGCGAAGGCGCGATTGAAGAATGCCCGGGCGCCTTGAGGCGCCAGCTCCACGGCCTTGTTCAAGTCGACCAGCGCCTTTTCCATCTCGCCCTTCTTGGTGTAGGCCAAGCCGCGATCGCAGTAGGCGGGGGCGAATTTCGGGTCAAGCTGGATCGAGCGGCTGAAAAGGGCTATCGCCGCGTCGTTCTCGCCCTTGGCCAGCGCCTCCATCCCCTTGAAATAGGTTTCTGCGCCCGGTGATTTCTCGCCCGAGTCGGTGGCGCTACGTCTTTCTTCTTTTCGTTCAATGCGGCGTTCGGGCACGAAATCGTCATCGAGATTCGACTCGCTGTCCGAGCGTTTTCCAAAACCTTCCAGTAGTCGGCCGCGTTCGGCCGGCTTCTTCTGCTCGCGATCGAGATTGCGAGCGCCGGCCGGAGGACGCATCCGCGGCGACTGGGCAACGGCAGCGGAGTCATCGAGCAAAGACAACGAGGCGACGACCGCCAGCGCCGCGGCAAGCGAGACGAAGCGAGTCAGCAGCGATTTTTTCATGGATGCTTCCTGCGATTTTTTTGGCAGCCCTGCGTCAAGCTGGGGTAAATAGGCAGCGCAGGCCGAAGTGCTCCGGCCCAAAGCCGCGGACAGTTTACCGCTTTCGGCCGTTCCTGCAAGACCGCTGGCACGCAGGGCAGTAGAACGTTGACCGCTGCGCCTGGACGATCCGGACAATGCTGGCATTGCCGCAGCGGAGACAGGAGTCGCCCTCGCGACCGTACACGCGATGGAAGATCTGAAAATCGCCCGGCGTATTCTTGGCGATCCGGTAAGTGCCATCGCCGAGGGTCGAGCCCTGATGCCGGATAGCCAAGGTGAGAATTTCCTGAATGGCCGCGTGGATGCGATTCCAGTCGGCCGCACGAAGACGCTGACAAGGCGTCGCCGGATCGATCGCCGCATGGTGCACAATTTCGGCGGCATAGAGGTTGCCGATTCCTGCGACCGCGCTTTGGTCGAGCAAGGCAACCTTGATCGCCCGACGGCTGTTGCCAAGCCGCTGGCGGAGTATGTCGGCCGTGATGGCGAGGGCGTCGGGACCAATTTGATCGGGCCCAAGATGCTCCCAGAGTTCGCGATGGGTCAACAGTCGTGCGACGCCCAGCCCGCGCTGATCCCAAAACAGAATCTGCTCCGCGCGGAGGCCGTCGAGCTGAAACACCAAGCGGACGTGCGACGTGTTGGGTGGATTGGCCAAAAGCACCAGGCCGGTCATGCGTGGTTCGAGGACGATATATTCATATTGCGCGGCATCGTCGCCGTCCGGCATCACGGGGCAGCCGGCTTTGATCGGCGGGCCACTTTGTTCGAATTGCTTGTGCGCCGACGTGCCGTCGGCGGCTAAACGTTCGGTCCCCTTGGCAGACAGCGACGGACAGTTGGTCGGAAGAGGTGTGCGGCGAGGGCGGCCGAAAAAAGGACCGTCGCACTCTGGGCGAAGGCTCGGGTGGGCGTCATCTCCATCGGCGAGTTCCAATACCACGCGTTTGCCGATGCGGCGGATGCCGGCGATCGTCTTCCCCACCACCCGGCGGCGAAAATGGTCGATACGCGGCGAAATCAAGATCGATTGCAGCCGCGACTTGGGCCGCACCAAGTCGACGATCCGACTCCCGACCGCGGGCGCGACGCAGCGACACATCGTTTCGACTTCAGGCAGCTCGGGCATGGGGAATATCGTAGCCCAAGTCGGCACCATTAATCAAGAAACACACAAACCGCCCCTCAGAGGGATTGCCGTAGCTACTCTTAGTGTCATGCTGAGAAGCAATAGGGAAGCAGGAAATGCAGATCGTCGAATTCTACACATGGCAATGGGGCGTGAAGAATTCGGAACCGCACTTAATCGGTCAGATCATTCTTGAAGGTAATGAACTCCGAATTCAGCCAGGCAACAGTTCACAAGATAAGGAATTCCTTGAGGATGTACTGACCAAGCCGATTCGCGCGGCCGACTTTCAACGCGTCGACGGGATGAGGGTACCAAAGAAGTTCCTTGAGAACTTGTTCATGGAATATCGCAGTCCTTACCTGTTCGCTACCAAGGTCCAACAGGTAGGCGAGGAGGATGAAAAGATGACACTGTGCCAATATACCTCCGCAATCCTGCCGTTGATACGCGCCAAATTATCCTTAGCGCACATTGACCGCTCGCACGCCGCTCAACATATCCGTTATCTATTTAAGCAGGCCTTATACGGCTACGATGACTTCGGCAAGAGATACGCGTCCGAGGCCGCACAACAGGAGTACGAGCGATTGGGAAAACCGGGTCGCATCATCGAGTGGAACGGATGGCGACAGCAACGACGATTTGATGCCGGTAGGCGCGATGGGATCTTCCAGTGGGAACACGTGTTCACCATGAGCATGTTCGATCGATCGCTACAGGCTTCACAGGAAGAGGACATCTGCGTGGAGACAGTGAATCAAATCGTGCTGGAGAACTACGCATCAGCGTGGATTACAAAGAAGGAAGATCAGCTTCTCAACGAGAGGGGAAAGAAATCGGATCGCGGAACTACTCTCGCCGACTCGCTGAAAACGTACAAGGAGCTCGGTATTCACCTAGTAGACGAAGCTGGCAAACGCGTCTGTTGAAAAGAGGGCGTTCACGCCGGGTTTTCGGTAAACGAGTGACATCGCATCTGTCAGTTTCGTTTACGGGCCTCCTCTTCTTTCGCGTGCAGTTGATCAGGACGCCCGTGAACGGGCGTGACGCGGCTGATCGAAAAGCAGGATTGTCGGAGGCGGCTTGCACCCGTGCTGAAGCACGGGCCTAACACCGCCTGCGGCGGACAACGCCCATGAATGGGCGTGCGCCGCGCAAGGGCCGACCGACGCGCCAACAATTGTGGATGGGGTTAAACCGCCAAGGTCTTTTGAGTACCATACAAGTATCTTGTCATCCGGGGAATCGGCGAAGGTGTTCTCGGTACCTGTAACGCCAGCTAGATTCCTCGCTACGCGCGGAATGACCGCTTCGGGGCCGACGTGCCGTCGGCCGCTAAACACCCCAGCTTGCGCTTCGGGTTGGTATCCCGCGCGCAGCCAGGTCTTACTCACGACTCTGCATTGCAGCCGTGCCGTCGGCCGCTAAACGGAATAGCTTGCGGCCGGAGTTCCGGCGGCGGCAGCGACACTTGCCTGCCCCACGCCTCCCGTTTCCCGCCTGCCATCACTCACTCCGCGTTCGCCTTGCTGAGCAGATTCTGCCAATAATCGCGGGCCTGGCGGTGCCACTGGAGCACTTCCTTTTGCTGCTGCGGGTCGGCGAGCTTGATCTGCTTCGCCCGCTGATAGACCCAATCGAGAAAGAACTGGGCGGCCGACTTGCTGATTCGCGGCCGGCTATCGAACTCAACATAGTAAGGCGCCGTCATCACGAAACGGTACGTTTTCGGCACGTCGGTGACCGCGCGGAGCAAGAACCAACCGCTCTGCTCAAAAACGATCTTCGGCAGTTTGCCGGTTTTGGGAATCTCATCGAAGCGGACTTCCTGAATAACGTGGCCGTCCTTGATGATTTCGAGATAGGTGATCGGGTCGCGGGTCCAGAAGTTCAGTTCCACTTCGAGTTCAAGTTTTTTGCCCGGCTCGCCCTGGAAGACGTGCCCCGGCAGTTCGCCATCGACGCGGGTTGTGATCAGCGGTCCGTTGGTAACGAACACGCGCCCCGCCCGCAGCCCTTCGAACCATTTTTCGTAGCTGAGCTCGCCGTCGCCGTGCACGTACATGCGGTTGTAGCCGACGGGGTTGGCCGCCTCGCCCGAGCCGCTGCCGGCGCTGGGGGGAATGCGCAGTCCGCAATCAAGCAAACGGAAATAGACCTCTTGCGACCACTCGGTGTTGCCCTTCAGCGATGAAAATAGTTTGCGATCGCGGGCCCGGCCATCGGCTTCGTTGTTGGTGACGCTGTCGCGGCAGATATGGCTGTGGGCGATCTCGACCGAGTCGACTAGCCCGAGGGCAACCAGTATCGGCAGGTCCCACCAGAACGGTTTGCTGGCGTCGACCCAAACGTCCTTCTTGTTGTCGCGGATGTCGGTGACGATTTTGGCCAGCGGCGGATAATCGCTGTTGGCGACAGGCAACTTCGACGGTGCCGGCAGGTTGAAGAGCAGCAGTTCCGTGCCCGGTTGACGCAAGGCGCCGGTCGACAGGCTGTAGTAGCGGTTGTTATCGAAGCGGACGATCGGCTCTTTGGTCGACGCACTTGCCGTCAGCGCCTTGTCGTTGCGCCAAGCGAGCACCTGGGCCACGTGCAGATCGTCGGCCTGCATGAGCAGTTCGATATCACGGACTGGGCGGCGGACGTCGAGATCGCCCGACCACCAGCCCTCGGCTGACATGTCGACGAACCGGCGCATCTCGATGGTTTTCGTGTCGTCGGCGAAGGTATTGATGGTGAAATGGCCGGTCTGATCGCGATACTCCGGGCCACGTTCGATAACGAAGGAGTAATTGCCCAAGGGGAGTTTCAACAGCAGCTTGCCGGGCACGACGAAATGGTCGTTCCAGAACGTCACCTTTTCCGGCTTGAACGGCTTTTTCTTCGGGCCGATCAAGTGCATGCGGCAGGGGATCGGCTGCCCGCTGTCCTTGTCGAGGATTCTGAGCTCCAGTTGGCCGGTGGCGGCATGCAAAGCCGCTGGGTTGCCCACGATGCCAACAAGGCCGACGGCACCGGCGAGGAGGAGCCATTTCGAGGACAAGGGAGCGAACGTGGACATGGGCAAGGAAACCTCCGGATCAGATCACAGGAAAGCTTAGCATGTCCCTCCCCCCGATTCGGACGGTTTCACCGCAACGGATTTCCCTTTTTGCACGTAACTGGCGAGATATGCTAGCGATGGGACCGACAGATGTTGTCGAGGGGACCGGCGGCGGGGCTCGGCTTGATGAAGAACGGGTCCCGGCCCTACAATGACACACGGTTCCCGCTCGGACGGGCTATCTTTGGATCGAGGAAAGAACGGTCGCAATGGCGGAAGACTACTACAGCACGTTGGGGGTATCGAAAAATGCCTCGCAGGCCGAGATCCAGAAGGCCTACCGGGAATTGGCGCGGAAATACCACCCCGACATGAATCCAAACGACAAGTCGGCCAAGAAAAAGTTCCAGGAAGTGCAGGCCGCCTTCGACGTGCTGAATAACCCGGAAAAGCGGGAAATGTATGACCGCTACGGCAGTTCCTTCGAAACGGGAGGGGCCGGGCAGCCGCGTGGGGGCTATTCCTACACTTGGTCGCCCGGGCAAGGTGGACCGGGGCCGGGCGGTTTTTCGGCCGAGGATATCGACCTGGGACAGTTCTTTGGTGAACGATTTGGCCAAGAGGGGCCGGGCGGCGGCTTCGGCGACATTTTTGGTCAGTTTCGGCGCGCGGCGGGCAAGACGCGCAAAACGGCCGGTCAGCCGGCACGCGGCCAGGACGTGGTCCAAGAGATCGAAATTCCTTTCGCCACCTCCGTCACCGGCGGCGAAGTCCAACTGGTCGTACAGCGTCCCGCCGGCAAGTCCGAGACGATCACGGTCAAAGTTCCGGCAGGCATCGAAGATAGCAAGAAGATTCGCGTGCGCGGACAGGGCATGCCTGGCCCCCGTGGGGGCGCGCCCGGCGACATCTTGCTGACCGTTCGCGTCGCTCCCCATCCGTTTTACCATCGCCGTGGCAATCAACTTCATGTCCGCGTGCCGGTCACGCTGGGTGAGGCGGTCGCCGGGGCGAAAGTCGACGTGCCCACGCCGCGCGGCGTGGTTTCCGTTAGCGTGCCAGCGAACACCTCCAGCGGAGCAAAGCTGCGCGTGAAAGGGCACGGCGTGGCACCGAAGAACGGCACGGCGGGCGATTTGATTGCCGAAATCCAAATCGTGTTGCCGAAGTTGAGCGAACAAGACCGGCAGACGATCCGAGAGATTGACCAGCGCTATTCCCAACATCCCCGCGCCGAATTGCGGTGGTGAAGCGTGTGCAATTCATGGTCGACGGAACGCTCATACCCTTCGGGTGTCAATTGCGCGATCAGCGATTCCTTTCCAAGTATCGAATCCGTCGAGGTGAGGAGTTTCAACGCGCCTTTCGTCGTCGTTGTAGCGCGGCCGACGAAAGGATCCTTGTCTACGGCTTCGCCAATGGTTTGTCCTATCCGCGACTGGGGCTGTCGGTATCGCGAAAGGTCGGCGGCGCGGTGCAGCGCAACCGCTGGAAACGGCTGCTTCGCGAGGCATTTCGGCTGAGCCGAGAGACCTTGCCCACGGGAGTCGATCTGGTGATTGTACCGAGGGTCGGGATAGAACCGGCACTCTGCGGGCTGCTCGACTCCTTGCCGGCCTTGGCGCGGCGGGTGGCAAAGAAGCTGGCTCGGGCAGAATCATGAGACGGTTGCTACGATTTTTCTGGCGGATGCCGGCCTGGCTGTTAATCGCATTGGTGCGCCTATATCAATGGACGCTGAGCCCATTGTTCGGCCAGCGTTGTCGCTTTCATCCGAGTTGCAGCGCGTATTTTGTTGAGGCGGTGCAGAAATACGGGGCCATTCGCGGGACATGCAAGGGCGTTTGGCGAGTTTGCCGCTGCAACCCCTGGAACCCCGGCGGCTATGACCCGCCGTAGCGGCGGCCGGCGAAGGCTCGCCAGCCGGCCTATCTGCCCCATCTCCCCGCCCCCTCCTTCTCTTGACTCCTCGGGCAGAAATCACTATTGTTCGGCCCGCAAATATTGTCGGGCAGCGGCAGGAAGCCTTTGCCGGTCGAAAATCGTTCTTCTCGCAAGGGAAGGAGTGCAGGGAAGCATGAAACGCCACCTTTTGGTGAATTGGAATAAGGCCGTATTTGTCTGGTTGATCCCACTGTTGGTCTTGGGCGGTTGCTCGTGGTTCAGCGGGCTCACGATGCGCTCGCAGAGCCCCGACGAAGCGCCGGAGCCTGTCGCCCCGGCGAAATTCGTCGGCGACGTGGGAGTGCCGACCAATTTGTTGCCGTCACGAGTCGAAGCGGTAGGGTTGGTGACGGGTTTAAATGGCACGGGCAGCGATCCGGGTCCTTCGCCACAGCGGGCGGCCTTGCTCGAAGAAATGCAGACTCGCAACGTGCACAACCCCAACTCCGTTCTTGCTTCAGGGAACGTGTCGTTGGTGCTAGTGCAAGGCATTTTGCGGGCCGGCATTCAGAAGGGAGATCGTTTCGACATCGAGATTCGGGTGCCTTCCCAGAGCGAAACCTCCAGTCTTCGCGGCGGTTATCTGTTGGAAACGCGACTCTCGGAAACGGCCGTGATGCCGGACAATCGGTTGCATCAGGGAAATCTTTTGGCACTGGCTAAAGGCCCGGTGATGGTCGATCCCACGGCCGATCCGAAGAAGGATCGAATCCTGCTTTGTCGCGGCAAGGTGCTTGGCGGGGGAGTCTGTTTGAAATCGCGTCCGCTCGGGCTGGTGATCCTGCCGGAATACGCGAAGACGGTCAAGAATAGCGCTCAGGTGGCCACCGCGGTGAACCGCCGCTTTCACACCTTTCGAGACGGCGTGAAGGAAGGGATGGCGAAGGCGAAAACCAATGAATACGTCGAGCTTTCGCTGCATCCGCGTTACAAAGACAATCTTGCCCGCTATATCCAGGTGATTCGCGCCTTGCCGTTGCACGAATCGGCAACGGAACGGATGGCGCGGCTTGCCAATTTGGAGGAACACCTGCTGGATGCGGAGACGGCGGCCGATGCGGCCCTGCAACTGGAAGGCATCGGCACGGATGGTGTCGATGCGCTATTGAAAGGGATCGCCTCGGAAGACCCGGAGGTGGTTTTCTACGCGGCCGAGGCGCTGGCCTATCTCGACCGTCGTGAGGCGGCGGAACCGCTGGGCCGGATCGCGCGGGAGCAACCCGCGTTTCGCGTCTTTGCCTTGACGGCGCTGAGCGCGATGCAGGACTTTGCCGCTGCCGATCAACTTCGCGAATTGCTTTCGTTGCCGAGTGCCGAGACGCGTTACGGCGCCTTCCGCTCGCTTTGGGCGATGAACAGTCAGGATCCGCTGGTCAAGGGCGAGCTGCTCGGGCAGTTTCATTATCATATCCTCGACGTCGCTGGCCCGCCGATGATCCATGTGACGCGAAATCGGCTCGAAGAAATCGTGATTTTTGGCCGGGACCATCAACTGTTGACTCCCCTGGCGATCAACGCCGGCAACGAGATCATGATTACCAGTTCCGGGGGCGACACGATTTCGGTGAGCAAGTTCACCGTGGCCGAAGGGGACCAGAAGCGGACGGTTTCGACCAAGTTGGACGATGTGATTCGCGCGGCGGTCGAACTCGGCGCCACCTACCCCGATATTGTGCAGGCCCTGCAAGAGGCGAAAAACAGCGGGGCGCTCAGCTCGCGTTTCGAGGTCGACGCCTTGCCCGAGGCGGGGCGCGAGTACACGCGGGGCGGCGAGGAGGAGGCGATCGCTGAGGACGAAGAGGGGCCCTCGGAGCGTCACCGAAAGCCGGCCAGCCCGTCCCCCGATTTATTCGCGAAGCGGCCCGACAAGCCGGTTGAAGCTAAGGAAAAACCTGGCCAGGCATCGGCCGAGAACGGCTCGGACGATAATTCGCAGGAAACAGCGAAGCCCAAGAAAGGCTTCTTTGCTAGAATGCTGGGTAAGTAGCCAGGAAGTGTCGCCGTTGGCGGCGCTCTGGTAGCCCGATTGATTAACGCCGTCCCCTTACCTGCCGCGACATGCTCACCGCTCTTGAAATCCTCGGCTTCAAAAGCTTCGCGGACCGAACCCGGTTCGAGTTTCCGCCGGGGATTACCGTGGTGGTGGGACCGAACGGCTCGGGGAAGTCAAACATTGTCGACGCCATCAAGTGGGTGCTTGGCGAGCAGAGCGTCAAGAGCCTTCGCGGCCGGGAGATGGCCGACGTCATTTTCAACGGCTCGGGCAGTCGGCGGGCCTTGAACGCCGCGGAAATCACCCTGACGTTCGACAACGCGAAGCGGCTGCTGGACGTCGACACCCCCGAAGTCTCGATCACCCGTCGCGTCTACCGCAGCGGCGAAGGCGAGTATCTGATCAACCGCAACCCGGCCCGCTTGCGCGACATTCGCGATCTGCTCTCGGGCACGGGGATGGGCACCCAGGCCTACAGCGTCATTGAGCAAGGCAAGGTCGACGGTTTACTGCAATCGTCGCCGAAAGACCGCCGACTGATTTTCGAGGAGGCGGCCGGGATCAGCCGCTTCAAAGCCCGCAAGCTCGAAGCCATCAAACGGCTGGAACGGGTGGAGCAGAACCTCCTGCGCCTCTCCGATATCGTGGACGAAGTTGAAAACCATCTCCGCAGCGTCCGGGCGCAGGCGGGCAAAGCCCGGCGTTACAAGGAACACGTGGATCGACTCCAAGAGCTGCGGACGCAGGTCGCCCAGGTCGATTGGAATCGCCTGACGGATCGCCTTGCCGAAGTCGAAGACGATTTGTCGTCGATGATCGTGGAACGAGATGCCGCTTTGGCCGAAAGCGAAAAACACGAGGCCAGCCTGCTCGCCATCGATCACGAGGTCTCCAACGCCAATGAGGCGATTCGCCAGGCAGAGGGCCAGATCGCGGGAAATCGCGAACGGATCGCGGCCGTCGAGTCGGCCATCGAATTGGAGCGACAGCACGGCGTAGCTCTCGAGCAGGAGATTGCTCGCTGTCGCAAGCAACTGGTCGCGATGACGGCCAAGGCGGGCGACCTTGAGCAGCAACTACGGGAAACGACCGAATCGTTGGGCAGCGCGGAAGAACACCACCAAAACATCGCCAATTCCCTGGTCGAGGCGGAGCGAAAGCTCGCCGCGCTGATGGCTTCGATCGATCAACTCCGGAGTGAGGCTCAGCAGACCCGGGCGGCGCACGTCCAAATCATGCGCCGCACGGCCACGTTCAGCAACGAAATCGGCGTGCTGGAAAGCCAGGTGTCGGCGTCCGCCGCGATCCAAAAGCGAAGTCGCGGCCAGTCCGAAGAACTCGATCAGCTTCGCGGCACTTTGCAGCGGCAAATGGACGACCTGCGACAAGCTCGCGAGCAATTGACGCAGCAAGCCACCAAGCAAGCCGCGCTAGTGACGGCGGCCTCGGAAAGTCTGGCCGACTATCAACGGCAGCGCGACAAGGCTCAAAATGAACTGACCGAAATGCGGCAACGGTACAGTGGAATTGTCGAGCGCGCCGCCGTGCTCGAGGACTTGGTGCGCCGGCATGACGGGCTCAGCGACGGGGTCAAGGAAGTGCTCGGCCGGGCTGCCAATCCGAACGATCGCTTGTTCCAAGACGTGTTGGGATTGGTGGCCGACCTGTTTCAGGTCAGTGTGGAAGCCGCCCCGCTCGTGGAACTGGCGCTTGGTCAAACGGCTCAACACATCGTCGCCTCGCGGAGCGAGGAACTGCTCGGCTTTCTCCAACAACAGGCCAACCGTCTCGGCGGACGCGTCGGCTTCGTCTGGTTGCAGGGTGGAGCGGCCACCGACAGTGGCAAGGATTTGGAGGGCCAGCCCGGCGTTCTGGGGCGAGCCGACCGTTTCGTCGAAGCCCATCCACGCTGCGGCCCTCTGGCCAAACGGCTCTTGTCGCGCACCTGGTTCGTCGAACAACTCGGCCAGGCCGTCGCCCTTTCCTCTTCGATCGGTCCGGGACTGACCTTTGTCACGCTGACCGGCGAGCTGCTCGAACCAGACGGGACGTTGGTCGTCGGGCCACGGCACGGCTCGACCGGTTTGATCTCACGCCGCAGCCAATTGCGGGCACTGCAAGGACAGATCCGCGAATTGGAAGCAACGATGGGCAATTTGCAGTCGGCAATCGCCAAGCTGGACGATCAGATTGCCGCGCAGCAGCGTGTTGTCGGCGCCCAATCCGACGAGCATGACCGGCTGGCCGCCGCCCTGGCCGAGAATCGCGTGCAATGGACGGCCGCCGAAGAGCGACGGACGCACCTGGACGCCCAGCACGCCGAAGTGCAGCGCGAATTGCTCGCCGCCGAACGCCAACACCAGGACTTGCTGCGTCGGCTCGAAGACGCTCGCCAGAAGCAGAAGCAGATGGAAGCGAGCCTGGCCGAAATGGAGACGAAGGCCGCTACGTTGACCGAGCAGACCAAGTCGCTGGAAAAACAGCGTTCGGCAGCCGAACAGGCGAATACTTCCTTGAAGGTGGAACGGGCTAAGAGCGAAGAGAAACTCGGCAACCTACGCGCCCGCATGCGGCAATACGAAGAAAGCCACGACGAACGACACCGCGCGATCGAGGATGCCCGCCATCAGTTGGCACAAGCCGCCGAACGGGTTCAAGCGTCGCAATGGAACATTCTCCATGCGGAAGCCGAGATCGCCGAATTATACCTCCGCAAAGAAGCATTCGCCGGCCAAACCGTCGGCCTGGTCCATCGCCGCGAAGAGCTCTTAGAAGAACGAGGCCGTTTGTCAACGAGCATCCAGAAGATTCATGGCCGCGTTCGCAAGCTGGAAGAGCGGGTGCATGCGTTGGAGTTGAGTGCGAATGAGGTACGCCACGAGCGAACCACGCTCGCCGATCGCTTCCGGGAGGACTATGGCATCGAGCTATCCGAATTGCAGCGGAACGATTCGACCGAGCAACAACATCAGCGCGAAGTGGTTCAAGGCGAGATCGAGGAGTTGCGGCATAAGATCAACAACCTGGGCAATGTGAACCTGGAGGCGCTCGACGAACTCGAGCAGCTCGAATCCCGCTACAAGACGCTGTTTGACCAGTACCACGATCTGGTCGACGCCAAGAATTCGCTGGAAAAGATCATCGACAAGATCAATGCCGACAGTCGGCGGTTGTTTGCCGAGACCTTGGAAACGGTGCGTGGCCATTTTCAGACCTTGTTCCGCGATTTGTTCGGCGGCGGCCACGCTGATATCATTTTGGAAGAGAACGTCGATATACTCGACAGCGGAATTGAGATTGTCGCCCGACCGCCAGGCAAGGAACCGCGGAGCATTTCGCTGCTTAGCGGCGGTGAGAAGACGATGACCTGCGTGGCTTTGCTGCTGGCAATCTTCCGCTCGCGGCCGAGTCCCTTCTGCGTGCTCGACGAGGTCGATGCGGCCTTGGACGAAGCGAACATCGACCGCTTCACCCAAGTGCTCAAGGATTTCCTCGCTTGGACGCAATTCATCATCGTCACACACTCGAAAAAAACGATGACCTGCGCCAACACGATCTACGGCGTCACCATGCAGGAGTCGGGCGTGACCAAGCAGGTGTCCGTCCGATTTGAAGACGTCAGCGACGACGGCCACATCATTGACCGCACGGCAAGCGGAGACGAGACCCAAGCGGCGTAGGCGGCGGCCTGTTTCTTCCCCCCCCTTGTTGACTTTTCTCCCGGGAGGAGTTATCTTCCCCGTTTTGGGGACTAGTCTCTTTCCAACCGGCATCTGCTTGCCAGGGGGGCCGCAAATGGGCAGCCGCAGATTCAAGACCGTTCTTTTCGTCGTTTTCGCAGTGATGGCCGCGGGGCTGCAACGAGCTCACGCCGAGATCCTCTACGATTACCTTGATTTGGGAACGTTTGGGGGACGAAGTAGCCGGGCCTACGACATCAACAACCGTGGACAGGTTGTTGGTTATGCCGAACGAACCATGACAGGCACCGTTCCGGTTTACGAGTGGGACCCGGCCGATCCGTTCGGTTTTCGCATTACCGGCTATACCCAAGGAACGGTTACGCGAACGAATGCTTTTGTCTACGATTACCGCCGCGGCACAATGGTGAGCCTTGGCGAGCCGACCGAACATAGCGAAGCCTATGCGATCAACGACAGCGGGCAGATTGTCGGGTCCGTAGGCTTTTCAGATGACAAGAAGAAGGCCTTTGTTGCCAAGAAGGGTTTCATCCGCAGTTTCAGTCTGCCCTCCGGTCCGATCGATTCCAGTGTAGCCAAGGACATCAACAATGCGGGGCAGATCGTCGGCAACTCCTACTCGCCCGGCTACGCTTGGTTCAGCACTTCGTATCATTCGCTAGAAAACGCCACGGTATACCAATCGCTGCTAGGTGCGGCAAGCCATGTCAACGCGATTAATAGCCAAGGGCAAATCGTCGGCTTCTCGTATCTCAATTCGAACTCCACCGGCCCGGTCCACGCGACCCTGCTTAGCGGACAGACGGTGACGGACCTGCGCACGCTAGGTGTTGGCAGGAACAGTTACGCTTGGGATATCAACGATTTGGGACAAGTTGCTGGAACTTCGGAATACCAGCAATCGTACCCGTCGTCGATGCAACACGCGGTAATCTTTAGTGGCGGCACCATTCAAGATCTGGGCACGTTGCATCCCGGAGAGATTAGCTGGGCGAACGCGATTAACAACTTGGGAGAGGTGGTCGGGCAGTCCGGTTGGGCCGGCTTTTTGTACAAGAACGGTCAGATGTATGATCTTAACCAGTTGACGAGCTTGCCCGCAGGATGGAGCTTGTATTCGGCCACCGGCATCAACGATTTGGGACAGATTGTCGGCTATGCTCGGGATGAAAGTGGGGCCACGGAGCATGCCTTCCTGCTCACCCCGCATGTCGGAGTCAATATTACTGGCTACGCTATCGACGTGACGACGCTTCAATTCTCGATGGCTTCGACCGTCACGCCGGAGCCGGGGACGCTTGTTCTCTGCCTGGCGGGTTTTGGGATGGTGGGGCTTTTCGGCCTGCGACGCGTTAAGAGACAGCATCGCGACTAACGAGCGCCTGTTCCGCCGCAGGCGATGAGGAATTGACTCATCAAACACAAAGCCCAGGGACAAATCCCTGGGCTTTGTGGTTTTCGTCGAGTTGTCGGACGGCTTATACCAGTTCCTTGCGCACTGCCCAAACGGCGGCTTGGGTACGATCGGAGACGCCGATCTTGCGGAGGATGTGCTGCACGTGCTCCTTGACGGTTTCGTAGCTAATGTGCAGGGTGTTGGCGATTTCCTTGTTTGTCAGGCCGTAGGCCAGTTGACGAAGGACTTCGCTTTCGCGCTGGGTGAGCGGCACTTCCACGTCGGCAGTCAGGCGGGGCGTTGCCAAGGCGCCCGTCACGCGGCGGAGCTCATCCCGGGTCCAGGCACTCTCGCCGGCCGCGGCCGCACGGATCCCGGCGACCAGTTCGTCGCGAGTGCAGCCCTTTAGCAGATAACCGCTCGCGCCCAAGGCGACGGCGCGAGCAACGTAGGTCGGATTGTCAAACGTCGACAGGATAAGGACGGGCAAGTTCGGCTTGTCGAGCTTGATGCGTCCCAACGCGGTTAGCCCATCCCCGTCGGGCATGCGGATGTCGAGCAGAACGACGTCGACCTCGTTTTCGAGGGCGAACTTGACGGCGGCCGAACCAGTGGCGACTTCGCCGACCACCTTGATTTCGGTGTTCGCCAACATGCTCTTCAAACCGCTACGGACCACCTCGTGGTCGTCGGCGATCAGCAATCGGATCTTGTTTGTCATGGGTCACTCCAATGATTTACGCTTGCCAAGTTTGGGGGCAGTCGCCATCCGGCTCCAACGGCCGAGTTCGAAGGTTGGGCGCTGATGTGCGGTTCGCGCCGGTCGGCCTCAAGCGGCAATGCCCGGTGAATACTGGGTGTCTGATTTCTTGGGGGTTTCCGGTTCTCCCCGACGGTCGGTCCCTCCAGGTACAAGATACGGAGTACCCCATAATCATAGCAAAGTTTCGGTTGGGGGGGAGGCCTCCAATAGGAAATTGGGGGCCATGCCAACTATTTCTTGAGCAATCGGGAGAACCGGCCCTTCCGCGTCCCGGCCTCTCCAGAAACGCCGACGCGGCAGCGCAAAAAAATCCGCCGCAGTCGTAAACCGCGGCGGAATAAATGTTTACAGAGAGGCGCCGGTGGGAGTCGAACCCACGGTGGCGGATTTGCAATCCGCTGCCTTAGCCACTTGGCTACGGCGCCTAATTGTTGGCTATTGATATCGGACGCAACTCGACCGCGACTGTTGTTAAAGGCGGAAAATCCCGCACGGCCGGTCAATCCGACGGAAATAATAGCAGACGAGGCAAGGGGATGGAAGTGGTAGCAGTGATGAGGGGGGCAGAAAACTTTCTACCATCCATCCCATTTTGCCGCGATTTCTCAGTATCTCAGCAAACAGCCCGGGACGGCGTCGCGGACTGCTTGCTTTTCGTTTTCCGCTGAAGATTCTCGTCCGGCCATTCGATTTCATTACCACGTGACGGACGCCCACGGCGTTGACTCCTGCGCCCCAACGGAAGACTTGGCCATGAATCTCGACTCGTTCGCCCTCCAACTCCTGGCTTACGTGTTTCCTTGGTATCAAGCCCGACTGGTGGAACAAGTGGGAGGGGAGGTGGCCCGCGAGTGCCGCCGGACCCTGTGGCAGCAGATTTCGCGACGGATACGCGGCATGAGCGTCGCCGAGGTGCGAGGCTACGCTCGGGCACAGGCCGTGGCGATCGTGGCGCCCGAGGTGGACGAGGCACTCGTGCGGCGGCGTCTCAATCCGGCCCTGCGAAATGCGGTCCTCGAGGCGAGCATCGATCAACTCGTTGCCTTGGCGGTGCGTGATGTGTTAAGCGAAGCCCCCGCGCCTGCAACGCGATCCATGGCGGCGTGAACCTACGCCCCACTCGGCTGCACGAAGCCGAGAAGCACGTCGGCAAGGACAGTTGGGCGTTTCTTGCCCTGCCACCGCGCGAGTCGTACAATCTGGCCAGCCCGCTGCTAGATTCTGGCAGTATCATTTGCAGGGATAGGACGGGCCGTCTTAACGGTGAGGTGAATCGTGGCTTTTCGGCAATGTGACGTCGGCCTGATCGGTTTGGCCGTGATGGGTGAGAACCTCGCTTTGAACATCGAGAGCCGGGGGTTTTCGATTGCCGTCTACAATCGCACGGTGAGCAAGGTTGACGAGTTGCTGAACGGGCGGGCTGCGGGAAAGAATTTTGTTGGCTGCCACAGCTTGGAAGAATTCGTTCAATCGCTGGCACTTCCGCGGAAGATCTTTTTGATGGTCAAGGCCGGGCCTGCCGTCGACGAGTTCATTGAAAAACTCCTTCCCCTGTTGTCTCCCGGCGACATCATCATCGATGGCGGCAACACTTATTTTGCCGATACCGAACGCCGCACCCGTTACGTCGAGTCGAAGGGCTTGCGGTACGTTGGGGCGGGCGTTTCTGGCGGTGAAGAAGGAGCATTGAAGGGCCCCAGCCTCATGCCCGGCGGAAGCGAGCAGGCGTGGCCGGTCATCAAGCCCATCCTTCAGGCGATCGCCGCCAAGGTCGGCCCGAACCAGGACATCCCCTGCTGCGAATGGGTCGGGCCGCGGGGCGCCGGCCACTACGTGAAGATGGTCCACAACGGCATTGAATACGGCGATATGCAGCTGATCGCCGAAGCCTATTGGATCCTCAAGCAGGCCGGGCATTTGACCAACGACGAACTCTACAACGTCTTCGACCAATGGCAGCACAGCGAACTGAGCAGCTATCTGATCGAGATCACCCGCGACATCTTCAGCGTCCGCGACGAGGCCACCGGACAGTATCTCGTCGACGTGATCCTGGATGCGGCCGGCGCGAAAGGCACCGGCAAGTGGATGAGCCAGCAGGCGTTGGACCTGGCGGTGCCGAGCACGCTGGTCACCGAAGCCGTCTTTGCCCGCTGCTTGTCCGCGTTGAAAGACGCGCGAGTACGGGCGCACGAGGTTCTTGGTGGCCATCGCATTGAGTTTCCGGGGGATCGCCGGAAGCTGATTGACCAAGTGCAACAGGCGCTTTACGCGTCGAAAATTTGCAGCTATGCGCAGGGCTTTGCCCAATTGCAGGCGGCTGCTCGGGAAAATGATTGGCCGCTGGACCTCGGCCAGATCGCCATGTTATGGCGAGGTGGCTGCATTATCCGAGCGGTCTTTCTCGATCGCATCAAGGAGGCCTATGACGAGTCGCCTGAGCTAGAAAACTTGCTGCTGGCACGCTATTTCAAGCAGGCAATCGGCGACTCGCAACAGGCTTGGCGGGAGGTCGTAGCGCTGGCGGTTCAACTGGGTTTGCCGGTGCCGGCGTTTTCCGCCGCGCTAGCATATTACGATGGCTATCGCTCGGCGCAGTTGCCGGCAAACCTGATCCAGGCGCAGCGCGACTATTTCGGCGCGCACACTTACCAGCGGGTCGATCGAGACGGCCTCTTCCACAGCGACTGGCTGCGACTGCGGCGTTCTCCGCCGGCGTCCTAGCTTGGTTGGCCTAGCAGGTTGCCGGGCAGCGTTGCTTTTCGACGAAGGCGCGGTAGTCGTCTGGCGTATCAATGCCGAAGGTCGGCTCATCGACAACGCCCACCAAGATGGTATGGCCAGCCTCTAGCACGCGGAGTTGCTCGAGTTTCTCGATTTGCTCCAGTCGCGACGGCGGCATGGTGGCCAGCCGCAAAAGGAACTCGCGGCGATACGCGTACAGGCCGATGTGCTGATAGAACATCGGTGGATGGCAGGCCAACAGGGAATTGTCCCAATGCCGTGGATGGGGAACCATGCTGCGGCTGAAATAGAGGGCGCGGCCGCTGCCATCGAACACAACCTTGACACAGGCCGGATCCTCCAACTGTCGCCGGCGGCGGATCGGGGTCGCCAGCGTGCTCATGACGGCGGCCGGATTGGCTTCCAGCAGTTCGATGGCCAAGTCAATCGAGGCGCCGGCAATTTCCGGTTCGTCCCCCTGCACGTTGACAATGATATCGACGTCGTTCATGCGGCGAGCGACTTCCGCCACGCGGTCGGTGCCGCTCGGAGCGCTTGGGCTGGTCATCTCAACCTTGCCGCCGAAACTTCGCACCTCGTCAAAGATGTCGGCGTGATCCGTGGCGACACAAATTCCTGACGCGCGCGTCGCACGCAAGGCCGATTCGTAGGTGTGATGGATCAACGACTTGCCGGTCTCGCGAAGCAGAAGCTTCTTCGGCAGACGGGTCGAGGCAAGCCGGGCGGGAATCACAATCTGGCTGGTAGAACGAATTCGCAGGCGGGGCGCAGTCTGGCCCATGAAAGTGTCCTCCTTGACGGCGGGTCGCTCGACACGAGGTTTATCACGCCGCGACCTCGAATCGAATGGTAATTCCGGAGTGTAAGTCGCGGAAGCATAGCGAATTCGGTCGAGCGGGGGTAGACGAGTCTTGGGTTCGGTAATACGATGTATTAACGCAAAGGAGCGGCCGATGGCTGGCCCGTCAAAAAAACAAGAAATCGTTAGTTTTAAGGTCGATGGCCCCTTGTTGGCGGCCATGGAAGGCATTCCCAATCGCTCGGAATTCATTCGGGCGGCAATCCTTGCCGCGCTGGACAGCGTTTGCCCCCTCTGTAAGGGAGGTGGCATCCTGACGCCTGACCAGCGGAAACACTGGCGGGAGTTCGCCGAGCATCACGCCTTGACCGAGTGTGAAGACTGTCACGCGATTCATCTGGTCTGTGAAGCGGGTTCACCGATCGACCCGGCACAGGCGGCGGCCAAGCACCGAGGAGGTCAATCGTGATCCATTCTCCGTTCAAAATAATCTGTCTAACGGCAGCCTTATCGGGACTGTTGATCGGCTGCGATGGGCCGAGCGATCGGCCCACCGACAAGGGGCAGTTGCCTGTCGTCGCCGGTGTTCCGCCACTGGCATTTCTCATCGAGCAGATCGGCGGCCAGCATGTTCGGGTGGAAACGCTCGTGCAATCGAACCAGGATCCGCACACCTTCGAGCCAACTCCCCAGCAAGTTCTGGCGTTGAGCCGGTCGGCCGTCTTCTTCAAAATCGGCATGCCCTTTGAAAACCGCGTTGTGGAACGTGTACGCCAGGCGAATCCCAAACTGAAGGTGGTGGACATTGGCGAGGGCGTGAAGAAACTGTCCGATTGTTGCGCCGCGCACGATGAGAAACACCAGGGCGAGCATTCGCACGAAACGGCCCCGCATCACGCCGACCATGACCACCATGCAGCCCCTCATGATCACCACCGATCCGAGTCGGATACGGAGTTCGACCCGCATATATGGCTTTCGCCACCGTTGCTCAAGATCCAGGCGACAAACATTGCCCGCGCTCTGGCCGAGGTCGACGTGGCGCACGCGGCCGATTATCGGAACAACCTCGAGCAGTTTTTACGACGTCTTGACCAGTTGCACGAGCGACTGGCCAAGGTTTTTGCGCCCTACCGCGGTCGCAGTTTCGTGGTTTTTCATCCCGGCTTCGCCTACTTCGCCGACAGCTACGGACTGAAGGAAGAGGCCGTTGAAGCGGGGGGCCGCCAGCCGACGCCCAATCAACTTCGCGCACTGATCGAGAAGGCCAAGGCGGAAGGCATCAAGACGATCTTCGTGCAACCACAATACGATCCACACAGCGTGGACGTCCTTGCCGAGGCCATCGGGGCCAAGGTGGTGCCGATGAACGGACTTGCCCGCGACGTAATGAACGACATAGAAGACATTGCCAACAAGGTCGAGGCGGCGCTTGGTGAAAGCAAGCCTGCGCCCCAGAGATAAATAAGGCTGTCGATGGCATCCGAACCGGTGGTCACGCTGAAGAATGTGTCGTTTTCCTACGGCGGATCGCCTGCCTTGGAAGGCGTCAGTCTTTCCATTGCCGCACGGGAAGCGATCTGCATCGTCGGGCCGAACGGCGGGGGAAAGACCACGCTGGTGAAGTTGATCCTCGGGCTGCTTACGCCGCAGCAGGGCGAAATCCGCGTCTTTGGGCAACCGCCTTGCCGGGCTCGGCTTCGCATCGGCTACATGCCGCAGCATGCGCAGTACGACCCGAAATTCCCGGTGAGCGTGATGGACATTGTCTTGATGGGCCGCCTCGGCCAAGCCGGGCTGGCGGGGCTCATGGGCTGGCATCGGCGGGCCGACCGCCAGGCAGCTTATGATGCACTCACGCAAGTTGGCATGCGGGAACTCGCCCGCCGCCCCTTCGCGTCGCTTTCGGGCGGTCAGCGGCAGCGCGTGCTCATCGCCCGAGCGCTCTGCTGCAATCCGGATCTGCTCTTGTTGGACGAGCCGACCTCGAACGTCGATTCGTTGGTCGAGGCCCGGCTGTTGGACCTGCTGCGAGACTTGAACAAGAAGATGACGATCGTCATGGTTTCGCATGACCTCGGCTTTGTCTCGGGGTTCGTGGAACGGGTGATTTGCGTCAACCGACGTGTTGTCACCCACCGCACCAGCGATATGACCGGGCAAACGATTCACGATCTCTATGGGGGCGAAGTCCGCGTGGTCCGGCACGACGAGTTTTTGCCGGAAGGGCATCTTCATTAACAGAGAGAAATGAAGGCCGTCTCAAATCGCGAACTAATTTATAGTCGAGGGGGGCACATGCATTCAATTCGCGCGATGATACTTGCCGGGGCGGCTTTGCCTGCCATTGTGGGATTTGTGGCCTCGTTGACGGGGTGTGAACAGAAGGTGCAGCAGTACAAACCGGAATCGGCTGCCAACGGCGGTCCAGAAGACCCGGCGATCCTGGCCGTCGAACGGATCGGCGGAAGTTGTTTTCGCGCAAGTTCGTTTCGCGAGGACTCAATTCCACCGCCATGGTTGGCTGAGGTGAAAGGCGACCCAGTAGTGTCGGTCAGCATAGGTTACCGACCGGTTGCCGCCTCCGATATATCGAAAATAGCCTTGCTAAAAGAACTCCGCGAGCTTTCGCTCTTTAAGACCGCCTTGACGGACTCCGAGATCAAGGAAATAGCCCCTCTTATCAACCTTTGGAAGCTCGACTTGACTTACAATCCGGTCACCGGTAAGGGTCTTAAGTATCTGAGCCCGTTGGTCCAACTGCGGGAGCTTGACCTGGGTGGAACACAGGTCACGGCTGCTGACCTCAAGTACCTGGCCCCATTCCGGCATCTTCAGCGATTGAACCTCGGTAATACGCCTGTCGAGGCGAGTGGCCTAGGCGATCTCGCTTCACTCCCTGAATTGCGTAAGGTGAGCCTGTATGGTAGTCGGGTAGCCGATGCCGGGCTCACAGAACTTGCCCGGCTCCAGCAAATTGAAGAGTTGGACCTTGGGTATACCCGGGTGACAGATGCGGGGATCAAGAGCTTGACGCAACTCCGCCGATTGCGGAAGCTGGATCTATCAGGCACCCAGGTGACGGATGCAGGCATTAAAGAACTGATTGTTCTGAAGGGCCTTCGTGAACTCCATCTGAGCGACACGCAAATCACGGATGTCAGCATGCGCGATCTCCGATCGCTCTCCGACATGCAAATTCTCCGTCTGATGAACACGCGAGTGACGGACGCGGGTGTGAAGGAGTTGCGCGGGCTAAGCGGCCTTTGCGAGTTGACTTTACGACGGACAGCGATCACTGGAGCTACCCTGGGAGAACTCCGAGCAAACACAAAGCTGGTCTCTTTAGATATCGGCGAGACGAAACTGACGGACAAGGAAATGCACGAGGTAGCTGCGCTTAAGGCACTTAGAACGTTGGACATCCACGATACGAAAGTATCTGACGCTGGAATCGCCGAGCTTCTGGCAATCCCCCATCTCAAGAGCGTCAATGCCATTAACACCAATGTAACGGACCGTGGCGTCGAAAAAGTGGAAAGATCAATTCCGGGATGTCTCGTGGATATTCGCACGTAGGAGATGTTCTACCGGATAATTTCCGGCACACACGTGGTTCTCGGTCAAACCAAATGTCCGTTTTCAAACACGCCCCTCGTTCACAACTGCGAACGCGATTGCTTCCTTCAACATGATCGACCTGGTTGACGCCCTAAGAAATCCCGCGATGGCCTTCCTCCGCTATGCGATCATGGCGGGCCTGTTGGCGAGCATTTCGCTTGGCATCGTCGGCTCGTACGTCGTGACACGGCGGATCAGCTATATTGCCGCCGCCATTTCCCACTGCGTCTTGGGTGGCATCGGCGCTGCGGTTTATTTTAAGGCGGCGCTGGGCTGGCAATGGTGTGACCCGATGCTAGGAGCCTTGGTGGCGGCCCTGCTCTCGGCCATCATCATCGGATTCGTCAGTCTTTACGCCCGGCAGCGCGAAGACACCGTCATCAGTTCGGTCTGGGTGATCGGCATGGCGATCGGACTGCTGTTTTTCGCCAAGACGCCTGGCTACGTCGACCCGATGAGCTACTTGTTTGGCAACATCCTATTGATTTCCGTCCAAGATGTCTGGCTGGTGGCCGCCATGGACGTGATCGCCGTGGTGCTCGGCCTCGGTTTCTACAACAAGTTGTTGGCCGTGTGCTTCGACGAAGAGTTCGCCGAGTTGCGCGGCGTGCGGGTGAAGTTCTATTATCTGCTGCTGCTTTGTTTGACGGCGTTGACGGTCGTGCTCTTGGTTCGCGTGGTCGGGATCGTGCTGGTAATCGCCTTGGTGACGCTGCCGGCGGCGGTGGCAGGGCATTTCGCCCGGCAACTCTGGCAGATGATGGCCATCGCTGTGCTGTGCTGCATGGCGTTCGTCGCAGCGGGCATGGCTACAAGCATCTCGGCAGATCTGCCGACCGGGCCGATGATTATCCTGATTGCCGGCGCCGCGTACCTGTTGGTCGCCTTGACGGCGCGGCTGAGACGCCGGCACGGATAAGCTTGTTTCCCCCCTATGCGCTGATTGCATCTTTTGTCGGGCTGCGCTAAGATCAGCCCCAGGTTCTTTTACTGTGCTCCAGAAGAGCATCGAGGGCAGCATGCGAGCCATTGTTCTAGCGGCCTTGTTGGTATTTGTATCGGCCTCGGTCGCATTGGGCGACGGGTGCTACCTGCCACGCGTGGCGGTACGGAAGATCCCCGCGATTCCTGCCCAGCGGGCCCTGCTTACGTGGAAAGACGGCATCGAGACGTTAATTATCTCCTCCGCCCTCGACTCCGAGGCGCAAGAGTTGGGCTGGATCATCCCCTTGCCGTCGGTGCCCACAACCATTGAAAAGGCAACGCCGGGTGGATTGCGAACGCTGGCCCTGGTCCTCCAGCCGGAAATCACTCACGATCTTTCCGAGCAGTTGGAGACAGTTTTGATTATAGCTCTCGTCGCCAATGTGCTGCTCGGAACGCTCCTTTTCAAGCGAAAGCTGTTCTTGCGGGTTCTGCTACTCGTCTTTTTTGCATTCTTGTTCCACAGCCTCCTGCTGCCGGCCGGCGCGCCGTTGAAGGGCATAGCGACGGCTGCGAAGGTGATGGTTGAGAAGACGGCAATAGTCGGATCATACGATGTTAACGTCTTGCGGCCGACCTCGTTTGACGACCTCAACAAGTGGCTTTCCCAAGCCGGCTATCTGGAACTTCCGTCGACCGCCAACGCCATCGTTTCCGGCTATTTGAAGACCGGCTGGGTGTTCGCGGCAATCAAGTTGACGCGAGCCGAAACGGGAGCGAATGCCCCGCACCCGATCAAACTGGTGTTTCCGAGCAAAGAAGCCGTTTATCCCTTAAAGCTCACTTCGTTGGCCGGCGGCCAGACGCATTTTGATCTTTTCGTGGTCGGCGCCCAGCAGGCCGCCTGCTCTCAGCTACAGGCGGAACTGTGCGACAAGTTCGTGGTGCATTCCCTGCAACCCGATCATGAAGAACGTTATGAGACCTTTAGCCGGGCGGAGGGGCAAATCGCTAATGTCGCCCATCCCGGGGTAGCCCCCTTGCTCTGGGATGGTTGTGTCCTCACGCGATTCACCGGCGTAATCGAGGCCGGCCGCATGAAGGAGGACATTGATTTCAAATGGACCGCTTTCAAAGCCCATCGCCAGCATGTTTACACGGTTCAGGGAGCCACGCAAAGTGCGATCATCCTTTTCACATCGCTGGCCGCCGGCTTCCTCTTTCTTTCGATGGTGTGTTGCGTGAACCGAACTGTATCGCGCAAGTCTGCTGCGATGTACTTAATCAAGATCTTCCTCCCGGCGACTGTTTTGTTTGCGGTCGTCACGTATATTCGCCTCTCGGACGTTCCCAAGCTGAACGATGGCGAGGTTGCCACATCGCGTGCCTACCGACAGTGGCATTCTGTGCCAGTGTTGGAGTCAAAATTGGCAAGCCTGTTGCCCAAATTGCAGAACGACCGCCGTACCGAAGCCGAAATTGCTGAGGAACTGCTGGCAGCCGTGTCAGACACGAAGAACCTGTTGGCCGGAACCGAAATCCGCCTGGAAGACAGCCCGGGCAATTTCACTGTGCAGCGGGAAGGCGGTAAAGTGGTGATTAGGGCCTATGACCGCGATGGCCGGGCGATTCTCGTCCGGGCGGCGGCCCCTGAGCCTGAAGACACTCCCGTAACGAAATAGCTCGTAGACGTGCCTAGCCGTTTCCCCCAAGTTCCCGATCTGCCGCAATGCTTGTGGGAGTTGATCGCGCAAGTGCCGCCGGGGAAGGTGTCCACCTGCGGCGACCTGGCGGATGCCTTGGGCAATCGGATTGCCGCCCGATGGGTAGGGCATGTCGCCTTGCATCACGAACATGGCGAAAACTGCCCATGCCATCGAGTTTTGCGCGCGGGCGGAGCGCTCGGCGGTTACGTAACCGGCAGCACGGCGAAGAAGGCAATGCGGCTGCGCGACGAAGGCGTAATTGTTCGCAAGGAAACGGTCGACCTGGAGCAATTCGGGTTCAATGAGTTTGTCTCAGACTGGCCGCTGGAACATCTAAGAAAGATTCAGGAGGAAGTGCAGTCGCGAATCGTTGTCGGCGGCTTCCAGACTGTTGGGCAAGCCAGCAGCGACACCCATTCGCAGATGAGCACGGATCGCGAAACAAGATTCGGCCAAAGCACTGCTGGCAAGACGAGCAGTGGCACGCCTCACGCACCCCGACTGATCAATCGGGTTCCAAAGTTCGTCGGAGCGGTGGATGTGGCCTATCCCAGCCCGGGCGTCGGCTCGGCGGCATACGCGCTGGTGGAAACGGCGACGGGAAAACTGGTTTGGTCGACTGCGGTCCGGCGAGAGGTGACGTTTCCCTATATCAGCACCTACTTGAGTTTTCGCGAGATTCCAGTCTTGCTCGATCTGATTGACGCAGTTCAAGCGGCTGGGCGTCTCGCCGAAGTTCTCTTGGTCGACGGTAGCGGCATCCTCCATCATCGCCACGCCGGCATCGCCTCGCACTTTGGGGTCGTCGCCGAGATTCCGACCATCGGCGTCACCAAGAAGCTGCTGTGCGGCACGGTGGACATCAAGCAGATGCAGCCGGGCGAGTCGCGGCCGGTGGTGCATGACGATCTCTTAATCGGCTTTGCCCTGCGGCCCACCGCCAGCAGTTTGCGGCCGATTTTCGTTTCGCCGGGGCATCGGGTTGACCTGGCCTTCTCGGAGCAGGTCGTTCGAGCCTTGCTTTTTGGCCGCCGGCTGCCAGAGCCGCTGTATTGGGCCGACCGCCTGAGCCGGAAGTAAAGGCTCAAGGCAGCCCATCGGAGGTTTCCCCGCTTAACGGCAGGAGAGACCTCTCCTGATTGGCTAAATCGATAATATGTAACGCCCAGATAAACTGGAGAGGATGCGAAGTGCCTGCCGATAAGAAAAAACACGCCTCCGGCGGAGACCTTTCCACCGGTTGCTGGTTGGCAAAGGCGTCTGCCTGTCATAACATCTTTGCTGACTGTGCAGCTTTACCCAAATTGTAAATATTCGGCCCCCTCCGCGAACCGATGAACGACTCCAGGCCGCACTACCTGCTAAAGATTGAAGCCAATCGTGAAGGAAAGGGCTTTTGGCGGTTTGTATTGCGGCAGGCCGATGGCACGCTGGTGACTGAGGTCGCCGACGTCGAGCCAGGCGTTTGGGGAGATCGGCTCGATCTGCTGACAGTGGTTCGGGCCTTGGAAGCCCTCGACGAGCCCTCGCGGGTGACGCTCAGCGGTTGCACCCGCTATGTCGAGCAAGGCATCCAATACGGTTTGACCGAGTGGCGTGAAAATGATTGGCGTTGGGAGTTTTTCGGACAGATGGTGCCAGTCCGCGACGTCGATCTTTGGCAGCGGATGGACCGGATCGTGAAGATCCATCGGGTCGATTGCGTGCGGCGGCGTTTCGACGCGGGCCATCCGACCGCGCGGGGATCGCATTGGGATCGCCGCCTGGAGCCAAAAGGCCACGTCGGTACACCGGCGCCGACGAGGCGAATACAATATCACGCGCCGACTATGGCGGCCTGTTTTTCCGCTTTGAACGCAGCATCCCAGTTCTTTCACAACGCATCCAAGGCGCCCCGCCAGATCGCCCACCTTGCCAGCCTATGGACCGGCGTCCGCCCGGCATGGAGCGGACCGGTGAAGTTTCGAGGCCTGGCCGCGCAACACTAGCCGCTGGATCTAGCCCGACCAGGCTGGACATCGATAAGACAAGCCGTCAGCCAGCGGCAACTGCTAGGTGACGAAGAGACAACACCCAACGACGTTGCATCCTGTCGAGAATGCATCCTGCAAGGAGGTTCGTGTGCGAACAACGGTGTCATTGGAGACGATCAATCGGCTGGTGGAAGGGCGTCACGAAAATCCTTTTGATTTGTTGGGGCCGCACGAAATCGATGAATCGGGACGGCGGGCCTTGGCCGTTCGCGCGTTCTTGCCGAGTTCGACCCAGGCCTGGGTCGTGGATCCGGCGCACAACGGGCGGAGCCTGCCGATGCGACGCATTCACCCCGCCGGCTTCTACGAGGCAATTTGCCCGCTACCGAACGGCGATGGCGCGCCGCGCTATATGCTCCGGGTAGCCGAGGAAGATGGCCGCAAGACGACTACCATGCATGATCCCTACGCATTTCCGCCGCTGTTGACTGACTATGACCGCCACCTGCTCAATGAGGGGCGGCACTGGCACTGTTACAACCGTCTGGGCGCACAATTGCGGAAGATCGACGGCGTCGACGGGGTGAATTTCGCCGTTTGGGCACCCAATGCCACCAGCGTGAGTGTGGTCGGCGATTTCAACAACTGGGACGGCCGTCGCCACCCCATGCGCAAGCACATTCCCAGCGGTTTCTGGGAGTTGTTCGTGCCCGGCTTGGGGGAAGGGACGATCTATAAGTATCAAATTCGTCACCACCACGAGACATTCGAGAAGTCGGATCCCTTTGGCTTCGCTGCCGAAGTGCCACCGCGGACGGCTTCCAAAGTGTCCGATCTGAGCCGCTACAACTGGTACGACTCGGATTGGATCGCGCGACGCGCGGAGACGAATTGGCTGGAGCAGCCAATCTCCTTCTACGAAGTGCATCTCGGCAGTTGGCGACGGCCGGGCGATGATCCCCATCGCTGGCTCAGCTATCGGGATCTGGCCCATCAATTGGCCGAGTACTGCAAGGAGATGGGCTACACGCACCTCGAGCTGCTGCCGATCAGTGAGCATCCCCTGTCGGCGAGTTGGGGATACCAGACGGTTGGCTACTACGCTGCCACGAGCCGTTACGGCACGCCCCAAGACTTCATGTACTTCGTCGACGTGATGCACCAGAACGGTATCGGCGTGGTGTTAGACTGGGTGCCCGCCCACTTCCCTCGCGATGGTCATGGTCTGCGGCGTTTTGATGGCACGGCCCTCTACGAGCATGCCGACCCGCGGCAAGGCGAGCATCGCGACTGGGGCACGCACATCTTCAACTACGGCCGCCACGAGGTGAGCAACTACCTCATTTCCAATGCCCTGTTCTGGATGGACAAGTACCATATCGATGGCATCCGGGTGGATGCGGTGGCCTCGATGTTGTACCTCGACTATAGCCGCAAGCCGGGGGACTGGGTGCCGAACGAGCATGGCGGACGAGAAAACCTGGCCGCCATTCGTTTCCTCAAGGAACTCAACGAGCAGGTCCATGGCCAGCACCCAGGCGTGCTGACGATCGCCGAAGAGTCGACCGCCTGGCCAGGCGTGTCGCGCCCGACCTACTTGGGCGGACTGGGGTTCAGCCTGAAATGGAACATGGGCTGGATGAACGACACCCGCCGTTACATGCACCATGACCCGATCCACCGCCGTTATCACCACGATGAGTTGACGTTCAGTCTGATCTACGCCTTCCACGAGAATTTCGCCCTGCCGATGTCGCACGACGAGGTCGTGCATGGCAAAGGGTCGCTACTGGATCAGATGCCGGGCGACCTCTGGCAGAAGTTTGCCAACCTGCGGTTGATGTACAGCTACATGTGGACTCATCCGGGCAAGAAGCTGCTGTTTATGGGGGGCGACTTCGGCCAGTGGAAAGAGTGGAACTTCGACACCAGTCTGGACTGGGATCTTCTCCAGTGGGACACGCACCAGGGCCTGTTGAAGTGCGTGGCCGACTTGAATGCGCTTTATCGCCGCGAGAAGTCGCTGTTCGAGGTCGATTTTGATCACCACGGGTTCGAGTGGATCGATTGCCACAACCACGACGACTGCCTATTGAGCTATGTGCGTCGCGGCAAGGATCCCAACGATTTCCTGGTGGTCGCCTGCAACTTCACGCCAGTTCCGCGTGATGGCTATCTGCTCGGCGTGCCGGAGCTTTGCTGGTACGAAGAGGTATTCAACAGTGACTCGTCGTTCTACGGCGGCAGCAACATGGGCAATGGTCCGGGGATGATGGCCGAACCGGTAGAAAGCCATGGGCGGCCGGCTTCGCTCCGAATCACCTATCCGCCGCTGGGCATGTGCATTTTCAAGCCGCGTCGGTAGTTACGGCAATTTGCAGCCCGCTGGCGCCGCCGCTCTGGAGGACCTGCCGTTGACCAAGGACGGCAGCCTCGGTAGCATCTGCACCTTCCCAGGATCCCCCTCGCGTCAAGGGAATGACGGCCGTCGGGGCAGAGGTGCAAGATGCTACGACGAATCGCATCGGCGTATCTGTTGGTGCTCGCGCTACCGATGACGTCAATCGCGCAGGTCGGCTACGCGCCACCTTCGCCGGACGTGCCTGCGCCTCCCGCTGCCCAGACGCCACCGTTGCCCTACGAATCGGCTTGGCCACCGCGACAGTTGCCGAACGACCCGGTAGCCTATCCGACCACATCGCAGCCTTCGCCCGCCCTTCAGCCTCCGGCCTCGGCCTCGCCTTGGCCACCTCCGGGCGGCACGGCCAAGGACAAAGGGCCTCTGGGTGAGGACTCGATTCCAGCGGTCGGCGAATCGGTGCCCATCCAACAATCGGCGCCGGTGTTCATGCCATCCGGCTCGATTGTGACGGGCGATTCGACGTGCCTGTCGACCTGGTACTTCCGCCAAGACTCGTTCTGGTGGAATGAGCGACTCGACGGCACGGACTTCGTCAATGAGTACGGGCCTTTGTCGACGCTCGGCTACCAGCGGCGGAGCGGCATCGAGCGATTTCGCGTGGAATTGTTTGGCGGCACGGTGTCCTACGACGGCGCCGCCCAGTACGAAGACGGCTCCTTGGAACCCTACCACCTGTCGAACGGCACCAACTACCTCGGCATGCGCGGCGAGTACGATTTGCTGCTAGAGCCCGCCGGTTGGTCGCGGATCCGCGGCGTCTTGGGCGTCGGCACTCGCTTTTGGGTTCGGGACCTGCACGACGCGATCACGCCGACCGGCAATGCTGTATTTGGCTACCAGGAGACGTGGTGGACCTTCTACCCGTACTTTGGCCTCGAAACCCGGGACTCCACGGAGCCGGGCTGGAAGTTCTTCGGCTCCGCCCGATTCGGCATCACGCCGTTGACCTACCAACACGCCACGTATTTCGACACGACGCTCTATCCACGTTGTGGTCTTACCGGGCAAGCCGAGTTGGGCATCCGCTTTGAAAAGTGCTCGGTCTCGGCCTTCATCGAGGCGATGACGTGGGGCGAATCGGCTGAAGTCCGCGGGAGCCTGCAGCCCGATTCCCAAATGGTGACCGTCGGCGGCAAACTCGGCTATACGTTCTAGGGGCTAGGAGCTAGAGATTCGGGACTAGGGGGCGCACGATTCGCAGGAAAGCCTCATTCTTCACTAAATCAACCAGCACCGGAACGATCGATGCGTGCGAGTACGCAGCCTACGTCACTTCGCCGGCCGATGCCACAAGTTGACTACGCCGCGCGGCGGACAGTAGCGAGTCGGGCGAGTTCGGCAATCTCGCTCTGCGACTTGATGCGCAAGTCCGGCTGCCCTTCCTCGCTGAGATACTCCACCAGCACGACCGTCCTTTCGTGCAGTACGCGGGGCACATAGAACCATGCCCTGGCGTGCTCCGGCGATTCCAACTCGGCGGGGATGATCAGCAAGTCAACTTTGCCGAGGGCGTTGGCCATGCGGACCAGCGAATCGCACGGATTGCCAGGCACAAGCTGGGCTTTGGCCCCCGAACCGCGGAATTGCTGATGAGCTTCCTTAAGACTCAGGCCGGGGCCGTCGGCCTCGCTGCGGCCCTCGAAAAGATCCATGCCGATATAGGCTATTTCCGCACCGGGGGAAGCCTTCTTGGCAAGTTCGATCATCCGCAGGGCGCGTTGGCCGCTGCCCACCCCCAATTCAACGATCCGTCGCGGGGTGTGTCTCTCAAATATTTCAGAGAGCACCCGATCGGCGGGCGATTTGGGCTGACTGCGAAAACAGAATGCACGAAGTTTGCTGAAAATAGACAACGTCACCCTCCCTGGCGGCGTCTTCCCGATGGCATTGCAGATCACGGTCAAGAATTACTTCGTCAGCCGGCAGCCAGGAAAATCAGCGATTCACTGGTGAGCTTCAATGGCCTGGAAAGCGGTTGGGCCCCGCCGCCAGCCACCCGATTAGGTTGCATTGCTTTTCCCCGGCTCGCCCTGTTCAGCCCCATCGCGATCCGGTATCTTTTCAACAATCGGCAGCGTTTGACATTTGTAAGCGTTGGTGTGAACTGCGGTTGACTTCCGCAGGCAAAACTCGGTACCCTTCCGCCTTACTTTCGGCAGATCGGGCAGACGAGGCGAAGATTTGGACCTGGGAGGCTGCGAGAGATGAGGTATGCGGCAATTGGCCCGATAGCGATCCATTTGCCCGAAAAGGTTGAGGACAACGACCTTTTGGGTTCGCAGTTTCCCAAGTGGGACATGGACTTGATCTACGCCAAGACGGGGATCCGGGCCCGGCACATCGCCGAGCCGAATCAGTGTGCCTCGGATCTGGGCGTGGCCGCCGCCGAAAAGCTCTTTGCGGAGTACGATATCGATCGAAACTCCATTGATTTCCTCTTGTTTTGCACCCAGACCCCCGATTACCCCCTGCCGACGACTGCCTGCTTGATCCAGGACCGCCTCGGACTCCCCACGTCGGTGGGTGCACTGGACTTTAACCTCGGTTGCTCCGGCTTCGTGTACGGTCTGTCGCTGGCCGACGGCCTGATCCGCGCCGGCACGGCCAAGCGGGTGCTGTTCATCACCGCCGAAACCTATTCCAAGTATATCGATCCGACCGACCGGTCGTTGCGGACGATCTTCGGCGATGGCGCTGCGGCCACATTGGTCGAGGCCTCGGAGAAACCGTCGCTCGGTTCGTTTGTTTTTGGCACCGACGGGCGCGGAGCGGACACCTTGCTGGTGACCGAAGGCGGGGCACGAAAGCCGGATGACGCCATCCAACCCCGCAAGCGACGCCGCTGGCCGAGCAGCCTCTACATGGATGGGCCGGAACTGGTGAAGTTCAGCCTCGAGGCGGTGCCCCCGGTGGTCGAGAAGGTGTTGACGCAGGCGAACTGGACCCGCGATCAGGTCGACATGTACCTGTTGCATCAGGCCACTGTCTTTATGCTCGATCACCTCCGCGAGCGGCTATCGTTGGACCGCGAACATACGCCCGAGGCGTTGGAAGAGTACGGGAACACCGTTTCGTCGACGATTCCGATTTTGATCCACGACCTCCGCCGCAAGCAGCAGTTGCGGCCCGGCAAGCAGACTCTGCTGGTCGGCTTTGGCGTCGGCCTGTCGTGGGCCGGTTGTGCCTGGACCGAGACTTGGTGCGCCGAGCAGGTGCTGGCGGGGGAAAAGGCCAAGGCAGCCGCGTCGGCCCCCTCTGCTATGTCAAATGACAAAGCCGAGGACCTAGCCTCGGGCACGAAGGCCAAAGACTCCGACGACTGCCGCGACGCGGCGTAGGGCGGAACTTCTTGCCGCCTCTCGCCACGCACACCGCAGCCCGCCGACATCAAATCGAGTTCGGCGCGGCTTCCGGCGTCTACGCGTCTTTCGGTCGGCTCAGGTGAGAAGAACATCCCAGCCGACAGCACCGGGCCAATCCTCATGGTACAGGTCGGCTGCCTCTATGCCCCACCACAGCGTTGGAGTTCCCGGCTGAAGTGTGACCACGACGAAATACGTGCGTCGCCAACCCGGCGATATGGTGGTCGGATCGGTATCGTAGCTGGCCCCGTGAAGATTGAGGATGGACGCCATCTCGTAGGCAACGGCCGAGAGGACGTCGGCCCGATTGATGGCCGGCCCGTCGGCACGAGCCGGCAGATTCTCTAGGTAAACTGCGTCGGTGTTAAACTCTTCCATCACCTCGGGCGTTGGGTCAACGAACCAACCATAGCCGGCCGCATCACGATCGATCCGGATCTTGTTGTCCACGAAATCCGCCAGCTTCATTCCGGGCAGATCGGCAACTTCGACAGCCAAGTCATTCAACAACGTGCCGGAATCACCGAACCAATTCTTCGCCGCGGCAACAATCGCCGCCAGTTCACCCGGGTCGGACAAAACCGCGTCAGTCGGCAGTTGCGCGGGAGCCTCATCGGCGGTCGCCAGCGTTAGCTCCGCGACCGGCGTACCGAGCGTTTGAGTGTTTGCCTCTAGGGTCAGCGGTTGATCCGAGCGAGAGGGATAGAACCGGTTGCCACCGTACAGGTAGCCGGCAATGTAGTAGGTGCCTGCCGCGACTCCGCTCGTATCCCAACTGTAGCTGCCGGTACCATTGACGGCCGTCACCTGGTCGATTTCGATCCAATGCTCGTTGCCGTTCCACCAGTTCTGGTCCACGTCGTAGCAGAGGCTGATCGTGCTGCCGGGCTGGGCGTTTTGCACGGTCCACTGGATATCCACCGCATCGCCAACATTCACCGGACCGTTGCCGGCGCCCGTGATATTAAATGAGGTCTGATTGATAACAACGGTTTGGGTCGAGTGAGCCAATCCATACCGTGTCCCGCCGTCCCATACATAACCGGCAATATAGTAGTTGCCTCCTTCAACTCCCTCGATGAGCCAATCGTAGGATCCGGCGCCGTCGGCGGCCGTCACCTGATCGACCTCGATCCAATGCTCATTGCCGTTGAAGACGGTATCCGAATCATAGCAAAGGCTAATCTTGCTACCCGGGGTAATGTGCTCCGCCGTCCACTCGATGGTGAGTGTGTCACCGAGTTGGTACGCGCCGGAGGTTGGCGAGGTGAAGGCGATCGATGGCCGTGCCGGTTCGACGGTGATCGGGTGCGTGAAATGGGAGAAGATCGGACGTCCTTCGTGCCATAGGTAGCCGGTCACGTAGTAACGCCCAGGCGCTAATTCGTTGGTATTCCACGAGTACGAGCCGTTACCATTATTTGCGTCGATCTGATCGATCTCGATCCAGTGTTCGTTGCCGTTCCACCAGCGGGTATCTTCGTCGTAGCAGAGACTGACTTTGCCGCCACTCGTGAGGTTCGCGGCCGTCCACTCGATGGAAATCGTATCTCCTGCAGCAATAGTTTGCTGCTTTGGCGCGATCAGACCGAACGCCGGCACTTTCCCAACAATGTAGACCGATTCGGTTTGCCGGGAAAAGACCGCCGACGTACCGTCCCACAGGTAGCCGGCGATGTAGCAGCCCGTGTTCGGCATGCCGGTGGTATCCCAGCTATAAGTGCCGGTTCCATTGGCGGCCGTTACCTGATCAATCTCGATCCAGTGCTCGTTGCCGTTCCAGCGGGTGTCGGTGTCGTAACAGAGACTGATCTTGCTGCCCGGCAAGACGTTGCTGGCCGTCCATTGGATGGGCAGCAGTGTTCCAGCCTGATAACTGGCCGAGGCGGGACCGGTAATCGAGAAACGGGCGGGAGCCGCCTCAATCGTGATCGGCTGCGTCAGACGCGAGAACACGGGCCGGCCATCCGACCAGAGATAGCCGGCGACGTAGTATGTGCCGGGTCGCACGCCGGCGGTGTTCCAGGTGTAGCTGCCGGTGCCGTTGGCCGCCGCCACCTGATCGACCTCAATCCAGTGCTCGTTCCCGTTCCACCAAATCTTGTCTTCGTCGTAGCAGAGGCTGATCTTATCGTCTGCCTTGACATTGGCCGCTAGCCACTCGATCGAGACACTTTGGCCCGCGCTATAGGTGCCTGAAGTGGGGTCGGTCAATTCGAAGGCCGCAGAGCTGACGCTTGGAGCCGCAGAAATATTGGTGAGCGCCGAGAAAGCGCCAGCATTTCCACTGGCCAGATCGAGCCGGCCATCGCCGTTGAAATCGCCGGCGACGATCCAGCTAAAGATTTCCGAACGACGCGCATAGATGCTCTGCGACTGGAATGGGCTGTTCTGCCCGCCCAAAAAGACTGACACCGAGGCGGGGCTGTTATTGAGCGCCAGGTCGTCGAACCCGTCCCCGTTGAAATCTCCGCTGACCGAAGTCGTGGGATAAGCCCAGTCTTGGAAAGCGGTCGGATTGGAGAACTGTCTGGATCCAAGGTTCTGGAATAGGACGGCTGAGGAAATGCTATAACTCACGACGACGATGTCTTGCCGGCCGTCCTTGTTGAAATCGCCGATCGTGATCGATTCAGGACGTGAACCATCCGGGGTAAGGATCATGGGCGCGGCGAAACGCCCCGCGCCATCTCCAAAGACCACCGCGGTGCTGTTTGCCGAGTCGAAACCGATCAGCGCCGCGTCGAGATTCCCGTCACCGTCGAAATCGGCCAGCGCGATTTGCCTCGGGTTGGCAAGCCCCGACGGGGAGGCGATCGCCGCGGCAAACCCGCCCTGGCCGTCGCCCAATAGGACGCTGATCGAACCGTCACGATTCGCCGTCACGACGTCCACCTTTCGGTCGTTGTTGACGTCGGCCACCACAGCCCGCTCGATGTAATCTGTCGGTACGGCGAAGGTCGTTGGGTCGGCAAACCCGCCCCGGCCGTCGCCCAACAGGATCTTCACGGTATTGAACCAGCGATGGACGGCCACCAAGTCCATCCGTCCGTCCCCGTTGACATCGCCGGCCGCTAGATCGGTGCCGGCCGTGCCGAGCACATTCATATCGAATCCGCCCTGCGAATTGCTCATCGCAACCGCGATGCCTCGAGAGGTTATCACCGCCAAATCGCACCTTCCATCGCCATTAAGATCCTTTGCAACGGCATTGGACAAATCCTGCGCATCGGTCAACGTATAGGAAGCGGCGGTTGCAAAGTTGCCGGTGCCGTCGCCCAACAGCACTCTCAGGCAACTGTCCTCATTATTCGTGACGGCCGCGTCCGGGACCCCGTCGCCATTGAGGTCGCCTACGGCAATCGCCCGGGAAAAACTGCCAGCGACGTGCGCCTCGGGCGCGCCAAAACTGCCTCGGCCGTCCCCTTGTCGTACAGTGACGATGCCGTTGGGGCTGGCAATCAGCAAATCCAGGTTGCCGTCGTGATTCAAATCGGCCGCAGCCGCTGCCCCATTGTAAATTGATGTGTCGCCAACAATGACGGCGATTGGATTGAAGCCGCCGCGGCCATTGTTCGTCAACAGGCCCACGCCACCGTCGGCCACCGCGACCAGATCGGTTCGGCCGTCATTGTTGAAGTCGCCCGCCGCCAACCCCCACGTGGCGTTGCCCGGTACGGTTGCATAGAGATCAACGGGGGCGAAACCGGAGCCGGCGTTTAGGAGCACGGACACGAGCGAGCTATTGACATTGTTGGTGGCGATATCCGGGCGTCCGTCGCCATTGACGTCGAGCACGGCGATTGCATAGGGATACCGCCCGCCGGTCGCGTAATACTGGGCACCCGAAAAATTGCCCTGTCCGTCTCCCCGCAGCACGCCAATACCGTCTCGGACCCCCATGGTGATTGCCACATCGAGATTGCCGTCGCAATCGAAATCGGCGGCCGCGATTTGCTGCGATCCGTCTGCGGCACCGTCGACCGCGATCGTCGCCGTGTTCGCTAGGTTGCCGTTGCCGTCGCCTAGCATGATTTCAACGTACCCAGTGCAATAAGCGGCGACGTCTTGATGGCCGTCCCGGTTGAAATCGGCCACCACGATCGACGCCGGGTAATAGGACGTCGAGTAGGTCTGCGGGGCATGGTAGCCGCCGCTGCCGTCGCCCAGCAGTATATTGATACTGTCAGTCCCCGGCCCAACCGTGATGCCCGACACGAGATCCGGGATCCCGTCCTCGTTCATATCCGCGATGGCGACGTCCAGTGGACTGTTTCCGCCAACGGGGTAACTCGGCGCCCCGTCGAAGAGCCACGAACTGGGCCTGACGGCGAAATCCCGCACCCAATTGCCGCCAGCCGTGCCGTCGCCGTTGCCGTCTAGCTTGAAGCCTACTTGACTCGTAATCGAGTCTCGAACGATCAGCCGATAAAGCCCGGGCGTGAAGGAGGGCATGCAGAGAGTGACCACGGAGTCGCGGTAAGATGCTGCAAGCGTTCTCAGCCGGTCGTCACCCGTACCGAGGACACCGTCGGCCCCGGCTTCCCGCAATTCATAGTTGCCGGCGGAACCGGCATCATTGACGCTCGTGCTGAATTGAAGCGCCAAGATCTGTGTGCCGGCGTCGACCACTCGGCTATTTAGACTCGCCGTAATCGGCACGACGGTGGGCGGCAGCCCATGCCCGACGCTCAGCAACGCCCGTTCTTCCAACGGCTCCAGCCGCAGCCCCCGGCGGGCGACGCTCGCCAATGCCGACTTCGTTTTTGGAAGATTGCCTGCCTGCCTACGGCCCGGACGGCGGAACATGCCTGACAGAAGATTGCGAATCACGAAGGTGCCCTCCCATGGATGTTAGAGCGGCCGCCGGCGGCCGAAGTGCTACCCCTAGCGCAGACGATCGACCCTGCCCCGTCTGCCAAAGCTGTATTACGGAACATATCGGTGAAGCGACTCTGGGGCAGTGGGCAATCGGTGCCGCGCGGCGCAACTCGCCCAACCGCAAAAGTCTCGGAAGGCGAAACGACCAAGCGCGGAACATGGATTTCTCCATTCAGAAGGCCCCGGATAGCAGGAAGTAGAGTTTGCCCCACCTGCAAAGACGCTATTGCCCTTATTTTGCTAACCGCTTGCCGGAATGTCAACCAAATAGCCAGAAGTCACCCCTCTCCAAGCGGGTCGGATGCGCAGGAAGGTTGCTCCGACAGCCTCGACTTTCAATCTCTCGGAGCCGACTCGACCCTGCCCGGTCAGCCTTTCGTATTGACCCAACCGGGTGGTTCACCTATCCTGTCGCCCCTTACGGCGCCTGCCCGGGATTGCCCCGTGCTAGGGCCGAGGACTAACGACACTGGGAGTGGGGCGTGTCCCTACGAGCCTGAGCTCGTGCTGGCCAACGACCCAGCCGCCAATGACAGGCAGCAGTGATCCAAGGAGGGATCTGCGCCGCGCGGCAATTGCCGCCGCGCTGGTTGCTGCGCTGTCGCTATTGCCTGCCGCTGGCTGCTCGTCGAACAAGATTTCGCTGCGGAGCGTGCCCAAGAGCCCACTGGCGCAAGAACTAAGTCTCACTTCTTACACCGGGCCGAAGCCGAGTGTGCGGACCGCGCAACTATTGCGGGTCTATAACCTCGGCGACGATCTGCAAAACGACACCCGCCCGCTGTTAAAGAAGCTCCAGGCGATCAACGATCGCGAGCCGTCGGCCGACAAGGTCTACGCCCTTTCGGAATTGGCTTTTCTGGGCGGCAAGCGGACCGAGCGAAGCGACCAACGGGCGGCATTGGACCTCTACGGCGCCTCGGTGCTGCACGCTTACGATTATCTTTTTGCGCCGCGTTTCGCGCCCACCCGCAACGCCTACGACCCTCAGTATCGCGGCGCGTGCGATTTGTACAACGGGGCGCTGGAAGCGGCCTTGCGCATTGTCTGCGCGAACAAGGAACTCAAACCGGGTGCGACCAAGACGATCGATACCGCCAGCGGCGAGTGGGACATTAGCTGCGTGGTTCAGGGCACGCTCTGGCAGCCAAAGGATTTTGATCACTTCGAGTTCGTCTCCGATTACGAAGTCAAAGGACTGCGGAATCTCTACCTGACCCACGGCCTGGGCGTGCCGATGATCGCCGTCCGTCGCAGCGATGATTCGGCAGAAGAGCCTGCTCGGGCCAAGTATTATCCGCCCGGCTTGAGCTTCCCGGTGACCGCTTTTCTGCGACCGTTGACGAAGATCGACCGCACCACTGGCCAAATGCGCGAGCGCAACCAGTGTGTGCTCGAACTGTATGACCCGCTGAGCAACGACGAAACGATTGTCGGCGGCCGGCTGGTGCCGTTGGAAAGCGATCTGACCACGCCGCTGGCCCACTTCCTTTCGCGGCCGGAAATGAACGTCGACTTGGCCACCCTCGGCCTGCTGCGGCCCGACGAGTTGTTGAAGGTCCAGCCGGGCAAACCGCGGATGAAGGGTCTGTTCATGGTCCAACCTTACGAGCCGGGCAAGATTCCGGTGGTGATGGTCCACGGCCTGTGGTCGACGCCGATGACCTGGATGGAGATGTTCAACGACCTGCGCAGTCAGCCGGAAATTCGGCAGCGCTACCAGTTCTGGTTCTATCTGTATCCGACCGGGCAGCCCTTCTGGACCAGCGCGGCGCAGATGCGGCGAGATTTGGCCCAGATTCGCGACGCCCTTGACCCGCGACACGACGAGCCGGCGCTCGATCAGATGGTTTTGGTCGGCCACAGCATGGGCGGGCTGGTTTCGCACCTGCAGACCCTCAACAGCGGCGACGACTACTGGAAGCTGGTCAGTTCGGTCCCCTTTGCGGAGTTGAAGGCGGACGAAAAGACCCGCCAGGGCTTGCAGGAAACGTTCTTTTTCCGACCGAGCCCGTCGATTCGGCACGTGGTGATGATCGGTACGCCGCACCGGGGCAGTTCGTTCTCGAACCAGACCACGCAGTGGCTTTTGAACCACCTCATCCGCTTGCCGGAGAAGTTGGCGAAGAGCCTTTTCATAGACAATCAGACGGCCTTTCCGTCGACGTCGCTATTGAAAGTCGATACGAGCATCGACTCGCTGTCGCCGGGCTGTCCGATCCTGCCGGTGATGCTGGCCGGGCAGCGGCCGCCGTGGGTGCAGTATCACAACATCGTCGGCCTGGTGCCGAACCAGTCGTGGCTGATCAAGCTCAGCGGTGAAGGCGATGGCGTGGTGCCGCGAGAGAGCGCTCACATGGAGAACGTGGCCAGCGAGATCACCGTGCCGGCGGATCACACCACGGTACATACACACCCGGCGGCGGTGCTGGAGGTGCGGCGGATTCTGTTGGAGCACTTGGCGGAATTGGACGGCCGGCCGGTGGACAATTTAGCGCAGCGGGCATGGTGGGAGGCGCACGACGGGCGGCGCGGTAGTGCGCCGGCAGTGCGGCGATAGGGGTCGCGGCGGGGCGGCAAAACGGAGGCGGCAAAGAAAAGTGAAGAAATGGCAGTTCGGGGCGGGCGGAGATGCTGGTTTTGGAGCCATTTACGGTTCAGCGGGGGATTCTTTTTTCCTTTTTTAGGGTGCCCCTGGGGTCCGGGGGAAAAAGTCGGTTTTTTGGGGTTTGTTTTGGGGTGGCGAGTGGCTAGTGGGACCATTATAGCAGTTGGCCGGTTTCTTGGTCCGGCGGGGCGGGAGCGACGACTGCAAATGGCTCCATTACGACACGTCGGCCACGAAGATCGAATGCAAATTGCAGATTGAAAATTGCAAATTGAAAAGTGAGTCGGGTACTAGCATCCGGTTCATACACGGGCGGGTTTAGCCGCAAACGGAAACAAATCCCGAAATTCCTCGACATTCTGGTCTTCGGCATTACAGCAGTGAGAAGGGCACGATGATGAGGGCAGCTTCTTTGATGGGCGTCTTGTTGGCACTGGTTCTTTGCCTTGCGGCAGATGCAAAGGCTGATCCGGCGAACAAGGCAGCGAACCAGGTACCAGTCGGCAATGGTAAAACTTCTACTCAGGGGCGAACAGCGCGGATTGAAAGGCTGACGGCGGCCGCGGTGAACTTCGGCGATATTCTTCGCGAGGGCGAGTGGTGGGACGGGGCGATCGCCGTCTACAGCATGGCTATTGTGCTCGATGAAAACTGTGCCGCGGCCTATTCTGGCCGTGGCCGGGCTCGCAGCAACAAGGATGATCTGAGCGAGATAGAGTTCGGACTTGCCATGTCGGATTTGGACAGGGCGATTCAACTCGACCCGAAAGATGCCCGGGCGTGGAATTGCCGCGGATGGAACTACTCTGAGAAGAAGGAATATGACAAGGCTATTGCGGACTTCAGCGAGGTCATTCGGATCGAACCCAAGGACGCCCATGCCTATTGTTGCCGAGGCGCTGCATATCCTCTCAAGGGCGAGAACAACCGCGCTATGGCCGATCTTAATGAGGCCATTCGTCTTGCTCCCCATGAATCAATCGCGTACAGCATTCGAGGGGAGGTCTTTCGACGGCAAGGCGACCTAACCAAGGCGTTCGCCGACTTGAACGAAGCTATTCGCTTGAATCCCAAGAACACATCGGCTTACGTCAATCGAAGCGCTGCACTGGTACAAGGGGAAAAATACGATCAAGCGATCGAAGACGCGAGCGCAGCGATCCGTTTGGACCCCAAGGAAGCGATGGCACATAACAATCGCGGCGAGGCGTACCGCCGCCAAGGCAAATTGGATGAGGCAATTGCCGATTTCAGTCGGGCAATTGAACTGGATCCGACATACGGCACGGCCTTTGCCAATCGGGGCTTGGTCCACATTACGCGTCGAGCGTTCGACAAGGCGATTACCGACCTGAATCGATCTCTGGAACTGGCGCCCCGAGATGCATCGGCACTCGTGAATCGTGGCGTGGCCTTCAGGCAGACAGGACAGATTGAGCGCGCCCTGGCGGACTTGGACGAAGCCCTTCGGCTCGATCCGGCATGCAAGAACGCGTATGTGAATCGGGGAGCAGCCTTCTTCACGAGGGGCAACTACGACCAGGTGATCTCCGATTGCAACCGGGCGATCGAGCTCGACTCGAAGTACGCGAGTGCCTATGCAAATCGCGGCTCGGCGTACGCCGCCAAGGGGGATTTTGAGCAAGCCATCCGTGACCTGAACGAGGCCCTTCGGCTCGACCCGGCATGTGCGGGGGATATGCAGATCGCGGCAGAATCCGTTATCTGCAAGGTGATTGGAGTAGGGCGGTTCTTGATTTGGGACGGGCAGTCGAACTCGATCCCACTTCGGCGACGGCGTTCCGCGACCGTGGCGCGGCCTACTTGGCAATCAAGGAGCCGAAATTAGCCATATCCGATTTCACCACGGCTATCGCGATCGATCCGATCGATTCGATGTCTCACCGCAATCGCGGAATCGCTTACATCAAGCTCGGCGATTACGCCAAGGCGGTTATCGATTGCAGTGAAGCACTTCGGCTGGGGGGAAGAGAAGCAAGTACTTATAACGTTCGCGGCGAGGCTTTCCGGATGAAGGGGGAATATGCGAAAGCGATCGTCGATTTCTGTGAAGCAATTCGCCTGGATGCTAGTTTCATTTCCCCCCATTCCAACCGCGGTGTAGCTTATTTCGAGCAGCAGGAGTATGACAAGGCAATCGTCGACTGGGTTTGGGTCATGGAGCGGGATCGAAAGTGCTTTAAGCAGACCCGAAAGCAGTTCGTCGAACTCGCCGAGCAAATGGGCCAAGCGCGTTTGGACCGAAAGGATTGGGAGCGTGCCATTGGTCATCTGACGCAGGCACTTCGCATCGCCACCCTTGCACCCTCGACTGGAGAATTGTTCAAGGATGCGCCAAGCACGATGAAAGTGGAAAAGCTCGGCTTCAAGGTGCCCTTGGTCACCAATGCCGACAAGCCTGCGACGGGCGACGAAAAGAATCCAGAAACCGCAAGCGTGCATTACAAACGTGGTCTGGCCTATCTCGGCAAGGGCGACACCACGAAGGCCTTGATGGATTTCACCGCGGCCATCAACGTGAACCCGCAATACAGGGAGGCATTCGTCCAACGAGCCGCCATCCTGCATGCTCGGCAAAAGTTTGATGAAGAGATCAAGGACCTTTCACGAGTCCTCGCGATCGATCGTTACGATCCGCAGGCCTACCTGCAGCGAGGCTTGGCATATAGCGCCAAGGGAGACCGAGCAGCAGCCTTTCATGATTTCAGCGACGCCATTCGCTACGATCCACGCTCACCGCAGGCGTATTACGAGAGGGCCATCGTACTGGAGAGAGACGGCGAATTGACCGCGGCCATGACCGACCTTGATACGGCCCTGCGGATCAATCCCCAATACGCGGAAGCCCTGCAACGCCGGACGACGCTGGAGCGACACAAGGCCGAGCAGGCGAAGCGCGAAGTTGGAGCGGTGAAGTAGCAGAGAGCCGTCGCTGAACTGGTGGCGTCGGGTTGAATGCCGACGACAGCGAAGCAAAGAAGCAGCTGGACGAATTGCGGCAACGGCTGGCCCAACGCAGCTTATAGCGGGCATTTCGGGAGCTGTTAGCTCCCGGCTATTTCAATCGCATGCTAGAAAGCGGGCCTTCCGGGAGCTGGTAGCTCCCGGCTATTTGCCCCGCACCCGCTGCAATTTCCCCCCGCGATTGCAGGACTTCCGGCCCTCGCTGGCGCGTCGGGGCTGGTATCTCGCGCCACTCACCAATCTTGCATTCTGCATTTTTTAATTTGCAGTCTGCAATTGCTTTTCGCGCCGACGTGCCGTCGGCGGCTAAACGTTTTGTACGCGCCGCACCATGAAGGGATTTGGGGGTGGGGATTTAGGGATTAAGGGATTGAGGGATTTGGGATTCAGTGAGTTATCGCTTGCGCGAGCAAGGGTGTGGCAGAAAGTGGGCATTCCCGGAGCTGTTAGCTCCCGGCTATTGATGCGCATGTATTCACAGAAAAGCGACGCATGGCCACGCGAGCGTGGCCATGGCACCCAATACGGCCAAACCTGACTCGCCTTAAACGAGGATTTGGCTCAAGAACTGCCGGGTCCGCGGGGCCTTGGGGTTGTCGAGCACTTCGTGCGGTGGGCCGTCCTCGATAATGCGGCCCTCGGCCAGGACCACGACGCGGTCGGCCGCGCGGCGGGCGAAACCGATCTCGTGGGTGACCAAAATCAGCGTCAGGCCCTCGCGTTTGAGGTCCTCCAAGACCGACAGCACTTCGTTTTTTAGCTCGGGATCCAGCGCGCTGGTGATTTCATCGCACAATAGCCCGCGGGGCTCCATGGCCATCGCCCGGGCGATCGCCACGCGCTGTTTTTGTCCGCCGGAAAGCTCTTGGGGATAGGCGGCGGCCTTGGCAGCGAGCCCCACGCGATCCAGAAGCTTCATCGCCCGCTTTTCGGCGTCGGCCTTGCTCAGCCCGAGCACATACCGCGGGGCATCCATCACGTTCTGCAGTGCGGTGAGGTGCGGAAAGAGCTGGAAATCCTGGAAAATCATGCCGAACACGCGGCGGACTTGCCGGGCGCCCGGGCAGGCATGGTGGCTGCGGTTCGGCAGCAGGGTGTGCGAGCCGACGCGGATCTCGCCTTCGTCGAAACTGTTCAGGCCGTTGATCGATCGCAGCAACGTCGACTTGCCGGCGCCGCTGGGGCCGATCAGGGCGACTGTTTGGCCTGCTTCGATCGTCAGGCTGACGTCGTTTAACACAGTGTGCGAATTGAAACGCTTGGTGACGTGGCTGATCACCACTTGCATGTTGCCGGTCATCGTCCCTTCCCCCAGCGGCGTTCGAGATAGCGTGACAAATATCCCAGCGGCACGGACATCACGAGATAGAGCATCGCGGTGACGAAGCCGATCTCGAGGTATTTGAGGCTCGACTTGGCAAGGATCTGGTATTCCTTAGTCAGTTCCTCGATGGCGATGATGCTGACGATGCTGGTGTCCTTGAACAGGGCCACGAGGTCGTTGGTCGACGGTGGGAGAATGACGCGGACCGCCTGAGGCAGGATGATGCGGCGGAAGGTGTGCAGTTGGGTCATCCCCAACGAGGCCCCGGCTTCCCATTGGCCGACGGGGATCGAGGCGATGCCGGCGCGATAGATTTCGGCTTGATAAGCGGCATAGTTCAGCCCGAAACCGAGGATGGCGGCGGTCATCGGTGAGAGTTTCAGGCCGATCGTCCAGTGGAAGTTCTCGGCGATCACGGGCAAGCCGTAGTAGAGGAAGAACAGCAGCAACAGCACGGGGATGCCGCGGAAGAACTCGACATAGGCGGTGGCCGCAAGTTGCATAGGCCAGTTGCCATAGAGCCGCATCAAGGCGATGGGCAGCCCGAGGATGGCGGCGACCAGCATGCTCAAGAACGTCAGTTCGACGGTTACGACGGCGCCTTTCAAGAGCAGCGGAAAGTAGCGGGCGAAGTTCCACTGCTTGCCCGACTCGGTCAGGAAGTCGCTGACGCCGCTATCGAGCAGGCGTTTCTGCTCGTCGTTCCAAATCTGCCATTTCTCGTAGATCCGCTGCAACTCGCCCGACTTGGCCAGTTCGACGATGGCCTTGTCGACCTCCCTGGCGAGTGCTTCCTGGTCCCTGCGAAAGGCGATCACGTAGTAGCCGGGGTTTCGGGCGGGGCCCACGAACTTCAGCTTCTCGTTGGGCTTGGCGTAGTAGGTGGCGATGGGCAGATCGAGCAGCACGGCGTCGATTCGGCCGATTTCCAAGTCGCGGTAGGGCTCGACCTGGCTGCCGTAGACCTTCTTCTCGACGCCCATCTGGTCCAAGAGGCGTTCGGCCGCCGTGTCTTCGAGGGTGCCGACGACTCCGCCGGCCTTTTTGCAGGCTTCGAGCGAATCGAACCGTTTTTCGTCGGCGCGGGCGACCAGTTGCAGGGTGTAGACGTAGTAGGGGCGGCTCAAACGAAGAGCTTTGCGGCGATCGGGAGTATCTTCGACGCCGTTCATGGCGAAGTCGAAGTCGCCACGCCGCACGCCGGCGGTGAGGCTTTTGAAATCGTACTGGACGAACTCGATCCGCCTGCCAAGCGGTTTTTCCAGGGCAGCGGCCAGGTCAACCTCGAAGCCGACGTAGCGATTGACGTCCTGGGGGTCTTTGCAGATGTAGGGCGCGCCGCCTTCGGAGTCGGCGCCCCAGCGGAGGGGCGACTTTTCGGGCGGCGATTTCGTCGGTGCTTCTGCCGCAGCGGGCGGCAAGGTCAGCATCGTCGCAAGGGCAACGGCCCCGGCGACGAATACTCCGCGAGCCCAAGCAAGGCGAATGTTCATGGAAATCCATTCCGAGGGGATAGATTATAGAGGAATGCTTTCCGGGCAGCCCAGCCCGGGCGGAAACGCGAGAGCAATGTGCGGATTAGTGTGGCATGGCCGGCGTGAGGGCGTCGGATTAGCTTGGTCGGTGCGGCGTCGGGGCGGGCGGAATCGATGTGCTCTGCAATCGATTAGCTACGATATGATATCGGCCGCGGCGGTGGGGTACAAGGTTTGGATGCGGGGGAAAGGCTTTTGGGTTCGCGGCTGCCCTCGGAGACGTTCTTGCTCGGCCAATGCGGCCAATCGGTAGTAGAAGTGGGTAGTTGACCGGCACACAAAGGCGGGCTAGGCTAGCGGCTAGCTTTTCTGCCGATTCTGGGCAGGGCCTCAATCCGAGCGGAGAAACTCACGCCTATCTGGCGATCCCCACGCCGGAGCCATCAACGATCGTGCTGGCGGGCTTCGCGGCAGCCGGTTTCCTTGGATCGCAGCTTCTGCGAAGGGGAAGAATTTTCCGAGGCTGAGCCTGGTTGGCATGGAATTGAGTGTCCGAGGCAGCGATGCCAGCGAGGACATCTCGCGGAGGCCGGCTATCGGGCGAGGCAGCCTAGCGAATCGAATGGCTCATCGCCGTCGCAAAGTCGCGGAGTCTCTTGTCTGGGTGAGTTGCAGCAACCGTGCGCAGCCCTTCCGTATCATCCAGCTCCCGGAGAGTAAAGGTTGCGGAAAGCTGCTCAAACTGATCATGTGCTGGTGATACGGCCAGCTCACGAACAACTTCTTGTAGATTCTGGTACTTGCCGATAGAGACAATTAGAAGTGCGGTATTGAATGCTCTTCCGCGCCCCGCAACCAACTCCTTCTTGAGATACGGTTCGGCCTCTGCTCGGTAATGCTGAATAAGTAAACGCATTGCGTGCTCACTTACGTCCGCGTCCTTGTCCACGGCAGCAGCAAGCAGAGCGGGAATTGCCTCGGACGACGGCTCACTGTTCAACGCGTCAATCTGCCGTAGCCTCTTGTCCCTATCGAGGCTATTGGCAAGATAGTAGTGACGAGCAATCGTGGGGACTGCCAGCGAGAAGACGCCCACAAGGGCGAGAGTGACAGACAGGACAAGATGTTTGCCGATCAGCGTTCGTGCGCGTTTCAACATTGTCAATCCTCCTACGAAAGACAGAAGCTGCCCATGACAACGCATCAAACCACCAAGCCGCCTGATACCCGCGTATTATACCCACTCTGCTCGCAGGTACTATGGCGCGACGCGACCCGTAGTCCCGTAGGGTGTGTGCTCGCACGCACCAGTTGATCCGTCGCGTCAAGCTGTGCCTGCAAGCAGTGGCTTCAATAGATCATGCTCGCCGTTAGCGGAGGTGAGCGAAGATCAGCGTTCCGACTTCCGGTTCTCTCTCGCCGACGTTCCTCTGCGCCCTCCGCGGTAAAAGCAATCTCTACCTGCCCACATCCCCATCCCCGTTTCCAAAAGGCTAGAAGATGATCGACCAGCATTGGCACACAAACCAATAACATTGCTCTACACCTCAATAATTCGGCGACGGCCAAAGGCGGCCGAAAAAATCCCCGGTCAGCGGCCCGATAAAGATCCGGCGGTTACAGCAACAAGCAATCCCAACCGACCTCGGACTCGCCTACTGGTGCCGGCTGACGACAAACTCGGTTAACCCGCGGAGCGAATTCGTGGCGTCACCCGCCGGCACCGCCGCCAGTTCGTCGGCCGCCCGTTGGGTAAACGAGATCGCTTTTTGTCGGGCGTAGGGAATCGCGTCGCAGCGGTCGAACCACGCCTTCAGCGCGTCGCGATGGTGGTTGCCCTCGCGCTTCAACAGCGAGATGATTTGCACACGGTCGTCGGTTCCGACGCTCGACAGCAGGCGGATCAGCGGCAGAGTGGCCTTTTGCTTCACCAGATCGCTACCGAGCGTCTTGCCGACGGTCTCCTCGTCGCCCAGCAGGTCGAGCACGTCGTCGGCAATCTGGAAGGCGATGCCCAGGTCGTAGCCATAGCGAGCCATGGCCTGGCAAGCGTTTTCATCGGCCCTGGCATAGTGTGCCCCAACGTGGCAGCAGCAGGCCGTTAGCGCGGCCGTCTTGCCGGCGATGATGTCGAAATAGTCGGACTCGCCCAGCTCGTAGTCGCCGCGACCTTCGATCTGCCGCAACTCACCTTCGCACATCCGCCGGGCCGTCTCGCTCACCATTCGGCTGGCAAAGCTGTCATCCGATGCACTGGCCAGGCACATCGCCCGGGCGAAGAGGTAGTCGCCCAGCAAGATGCTGGCCTCGTTATTCCAGCGCGCATTGACCGTATCGAGATGGCGCCGAATCGTGGCCTCGTCGAGCACATCGTCATGAACGAGCGTGGCGGTGTGGATCAACTCGGCCATGGCCGCGAGGCGAACGTGTTCTTCGCGGAGATTGCCACAGGCCTTGGCCGTGAGAAGCACCAGCGCCGGACGCAGACGTTTCCCGCCGAGACGGAAGCCGTGTTGGGCCAGCCGGTTGACGAAGGGATTGTCGCTCGACAGTTCGCGACGCAGGAACTCCTCGACCGCCACCAACTCGTCGGCCACCGGCGCGTACAAGGCGCGTAGATTGGCCGGCACCACCACCTTTTGCTCGCCCGTCACGTCCATGGATCCCTCTCAAGGTAATCTAACAATTGTAAATTCCCGCCGGCTATGGCGTCGAGGGGGTGCTGGGGTGGGTGGCGGGCCTATTTTGGCTGGGGGCCGTGGTTTTTTCCATGCCCGAGGCAGTATTTTCGCCGTTCTCGGGCCTGAGCAATAGAACTGGCTTGTCGCTGGATCGGAAGTTGTCGGTCAAGAAAAAAATATCCGTCGCGGGGGTCAGCCGCGACGGTTTTGTTGTATCGGCGATCGTTATGGTTTAGCGACCAAGGGCGGGACCTCGGCCGGAATGGGCTTAAACCAGCTCTTTCTTGGCGCCAATCAGCGTCCGGAGCCGCTCGGCCAAGAGGGCCGAATCAAACGGCTTCTTGAACGTCTCATTGATCGTCGAGCGATCGAAGCTCAACGAACTGCCGTCGTCGGGCAGCAAGGCGATCAGGATCACCTCGGCAAACTCGCTGTTGCGACGCAGATTTTGGCAAATCTGCAGCGCTTCGGTGCGGCCGATCGAGAAGTCGACGATAATGCAGTCGGGATGGAAGCTCTCGGCTTGAATGCCGGCGTCAAAACCGCTGGCGGCTACCGCGGCTTTGAACGAGCGTTCCAGGGGCAGTTCGCGTTTCAGGTTCTCGATCAGAACCTGATCCTGGGCGACGATCAGGACCTTGGCCATGGCCTCGTCCTCGAGATCGCCCAGAGGCATGCCGTGTTCCTTGAGGAACTTGATCAAATACTCGCGGGGAATCCGCCGGTCTTGCGAACCGGGAATGCGGTACCCCTTCAGCCGGCCCGAGTCAAACCATTTACTGACGGTGCGCGGGGCCACCTTACAAATTTTGGCGACCTGACCAGTTGTGAAAACCTTCATCGCAGGCTCTCCGATAATCTATTCACGTTGTTTGGGTGGTTCTCGGCGGCTCACCGCCGAGCGTTCGCCCCTTTAACCCGCTGGGTCTGCCATCTCTCGCTCCCTCGCTTCCAGCCGCCGCGGTGGCGGCCGGTTTACCCGGCAGGTTCTGGGTCGGGGCACTCGTTGTCTTTTGTTCTTGGGCTCTGGTTCAGCTCCTTCTGACCCGCGCCGTACAAATCACATCGGCAATCAGGGCATTCGGAAGTCAGGGAAAATCCGTAAAATAGAGAAACTGTGGTCTAGCTGCTCTATTTTGGATGACTCCGACTCCAGGCACACTCTCCGGCGAACCGTCAATCGGCAGAGGTGGGACAAGCGGACCGTCTTTCTCGAGAGACACAAACAGACGGTCAAGGCCGAAGGCCTTCATGGCAGGTTCCCCCCTGCACTTTGCTCCCCAGCCGGATCACTTCTGTAACCCGTCTGCGGCTCAAAGCTTCCGTTGAGTTACTTCGAATCTTGTTAGGGTAGGACTTTAGAAACTTTCTCGGGTCGTAGCGAACAGAGGGGCTTTTCCGACCGTAGCAGCGATGCGGCGCGTTAGAGTTTGCCCGGTTATCCCCGTTGTTCCTGCGCGATCGAAGAGCTCTGGCGGAAAGGATATAGATGTCTCTCGGCGGCCGGCAGGACTCCTTCTAACTCCCTCCACCCGGCCGCGGCGTCGGTCTCGGGCTCGACTCGCCCCTGAGACAGGCCGTACGCCGCAATCAGTAAACACCTGCTACCCCGGTTCCTGCCCAGGGGCATAATTAGAGCGCGTTTCACCGTTGTCGAGCGTTATTTCGCTTTTCGGAGCCAGGCGATTTTGATCGCGATTGCACGCGGCGGTAGGTGCGGCACGCATTATTGACCTTCAGATTACCAAAGCAACAAGGGCCACGAATGCGACAAGGGCGACCAAGGGGGTGCGCTGGAATCGTGAGCCAGCCGTCGCGTTACGTTGCTGAATACCAATAGGCTGTGGGACTTGAACTAAGGAGTCATGCCATGCAATTGCCGGTGATCCTCGATTGTGATGCGGTCGAGTGCGCCTATAACACCGAGCGGCGATGCCACGCGGCCGCGATTACCGTCGGCGACGGTATGAAAGCCGCCTGCGACACCTATTGGCGAGCCAACCAGAAGGGCGGCAATCCCGATGTGCAGGGCGAAGTCGGCGCCTGCCGGGCCGACGGCTGCCGCCATAACTCGCGACTGGAATGCACGGCCCCCGAGGGAATCCGCGTCGGCCACCGCGGCGGCGAGGTCGACTGCCTGACATTTTCGCCGCGGTGAGTGGTTTTCACCTCATCGAGGACGATTGCCCGGCGGAGGATCGAGCGCTACTCTCCCAGCGCTGCCTTTAACTCGAGACATTCTCGGTGGAGGTCCTCGATCCACTGGAGCACTTCCGCCCGGTTGCTGTCATCAACCGTGCGTACTTGTTCCACCCGGCGTGCGGCTTCGATGGCCCGTTCCGCGGCGAGGTAGACTACGGTGCCCTTGATTCGATGGCCCAGCCGGGCGATTTCGCTGGCGTCCTCACGTTCGGCGGCAGCCCGAAGCACTGGCAGCAAGTTCTTCTCATCATCCAGAAAGCACTGAATCATATCCTGCAAGACTTCCGAGTTCTGAAAGCAGCGTTTCATGGCCTCATCGCGGCGGAACACGGCGAGCCGCATTTCCGCCGCTGCGGGAAGGACGCCATGAGCGCCTCTTAAGAGTTGGCCGCGACCGAGGCGTTCGATGATGTTGACAACATCGTCCGTGCTCACCGGTTTGGAGAGATAGGCGTCCATGCCGGCGCTCAAACACCGGTCCCGATCGCCTTTCATGGCGTGCGCCGTCATGGCAATGATTGGCACGCGTCGCCCATCGCCTTCGCGGCGGCGGATGGCGGCGGTTGCCTCGAGGCCGTCCATGCCTGGCATTTGCACATCCATTAAGATCACATCGTACTGATTCCTTTCGGTCAGCGCGATTGCTTCCTGGCCGTCGCTGGCGATTTCGACGTGATAGCCGCGATCCTGCAAGATGTAGTTAACGAGCTTCTGATTGGCCACATTGTCTTCGACGAGCAAAACGCGAAGCGGATCGGCAGTGATCGGCGGGGTACAGGGTGGTTGCTCGAAATCGACGGGAGTTTCGGCCGTCAGAGGCAAGCAGACTTCAAAATGGAAACAGCTTCCTTTTCCCAGCGCGCTTTCCACCTGTATGGTTCCGCCCATCAAATCGACCAGGCTTTTCGAGATTGATAGCCCCAAGCCGGTGCCGCCGAAGCGACGAGCCATCGAGGCGTCGGCCTGGGCGAAGGGTTGGAAGATGTGCTCCAAACGGGCGGGCGCGATGCCGATGCCGGTGTCTTCGACGCGAAACTGCAGACAAGCGTGATCGCCTTGCGGGTGTCCCTGCACGAAGATATCCACCCGTCCGTGCTCGGTGAACTTCAAGGCGTTGCCGGCCAGATTCAGCAAAATCTGCTGCAGTCGCATCCGATCGCCGACCAGTCCGTCTGGCACCTCTTCGGGGACCTGGCAGGCGAAGATCAGTCCTTTCTCACTTGCCCGGGACGCGAGGACCCGGGCAATTTGGTCGATCATGCGCCGCAGACTGAACGGTGCGGACTCCAGTTCCAGCTTGCCGGACTCGATTTTCGCCGAGTCGAGCAAATCGTTCAGCAAGGTCAGCAGCAGGTCGGCAGAGCCGCGTGCGGTGCGCAAGCAGTCGCGCACCATGGAGTCTTTCGATCGCGGTAGAGCGACGTCGATCATGCCGAGAATGGCGTTCATCGGCGTCCGTAACTCGTGGCTCATGTTTGCCAGAAACTGGCTCTTGGCCTCGTTGGCCGCCTCGGCCGCCTGGACATGTTGTTCCAGCGATTCCATCAGACGCAGTCGCTGCATGGCCAGCGCTACGTTGTCGGTGACCGCCTTCATCAAGGACAATTCGTCGTCGCCAAAAACGGTTTTTTTGCGCGATCCGAAGGAGAGGGTACCGATGACCCGCCCCTCGTTCATGAGAGGATGACAGGCGTAGGCTTGCACGCCGAAAGTTCGGACAAGCTCGGTGCGAGGATCGTCGGAGGTTTGGACGGCGTCGGCCACGATGCGGCAGGCATCGCGGGCCACGCAGCCGCAAACGGCCGCTCCATAATCCAGCCATTCCAAGCGGGCGGCCTCTTCGCTCGCGATGCCGCCACAGGCATTCAGGTGCAACCGGCCCGCTTGCTCGTCGACCAGGAAGTTGAAGAATAGATCGCAGCCGAGGAAATCCATCACGCGACGGCAGATCGCGTCGACGATGTGTTGGGGGTGATCGGCCGCCAGCAATCGGGCGGTGACTTCGGAGAGAAGTTGGGCGCGCTTTTCTGCATGCTTGCGATGAGTGATGTCGGTGTGCGTGACAATCGCGCCGCCAATATCGGGGGCATTGGCCGTCACGTGCATCAGGAACCAACGTTCCTCGGTCGGACTGGGGCAGGGGTATTCGAGCACGAACTGGCCTTGCCGACCGTCCAAGACCGAGCGAATTCCCTCGATGGCCGCGGCAGCCGTCTCGTCCCCCGCGGCGCGACTCGCATCGAGATAATTCGAGCCGATTCCCACCACAGCCAAGCCATGAGCATCATTGTCTCGAGCGAACCGCAGCCAGGCGTCATTGACGGCAGTGATTTGCCCCTCGCGATCTAATACGGCGACGTGCGAGGCCAGGGAGTTGATCACCGCGGTCTGGAACCGCTCGCTCTGGCGGAGCGCGTGCTCGGCGCGCTTGCGCTCGCGGATGTCACGCATGATGGTTGATGCCCCGATGACGTTGCCAAGCGAGTCTTTCAAAGGGGAGATCTTCGAAGACAGGTGCAGTTGCCGGCCATTCTTGGCAATGCGCACCGCGTCGAATTCCTCAACCGTTTCGCCGCGACGCAAGCGTTGTAGGATCGATTCTTCGATGGCCACCCTATCGGCAGACAAGAGGATCGACGCCGGCTGGCCGACAACCTCTTCGGCGACGTAGCCGAAAAGTCGCTCGGCGCCGCGATTCCAGGTGAGAATCGTACCCTCGAGAGACTTGGAGAGGATCGCGTCTTCCGAGCTCTCGACGATTGCCGCGAGCCGGGCCTGGGTCTCTTCGGCCCGTTTCTGTTCGGTGACATCTTGAAAGTAAACGGATATGCCGTTGCCGCGACGGGGGAAGCAGCGAATGTGAAACCAACGCGCCCAAGGCTCGTAGAAATACTCGAAATCCCTCGCCTGGCCGGCTGCTGTCTCGCGGTACTCGTACTCCAGTTGCGTGCCGACGGTGAGCGGGAACACGTCCCAAAGGTTCTTCCCCAACAGTTCCTCGCGGCGAGTGCCGAGCAATCGCTCGGCTGCCGAATTGACGTAAACAAACTGCCAGTCGGCGTCGCAGGCGAAAAAACCGTCCCCGATGCTTTCCAGAATACTCTCGATTTGCTCGAGCGCCTGTCGACGATCGGTAACGTCGTAGTTAATGCCGTCAAAGCGAACCGCTCGGCCACTGCCGTCGCGGGTCGTCTGTCCAGCCGATCGAACCCAACGAACCTCACCCGTCTCCGGGTTCACGACGCGATGATCGATGGCGTAGAGGGTGTGATGGCGCAAGGCCGCTTCCACGGCCAAACGGGTCGGCTCGCGATCGTCCGGATGCAGCCGTTGGTAGAACAATTCGATCGATGGCTCAACGTCCGGTGGAACAAGAAACAGTTCTCGAGTGCGTTTGTCCCAGTCAAGCTGTCCAAGCGGTACTTCATTTAGCCAAAGCCCGATGCCGGTGGTCGCCAGTACCCAGGAGAGCCGCTCGCGGCTTTCTCGCAGTTCTTCCTCGGCTTTCTTCTGGGCAGTGACGTCGGTGTTCGTCCCGAACCACCGCAAGACTTCTCCCCGGGAGTCTTTGAGGGGCACGATTCGCGTCAAGAACGGACGAAACCGACCGTCCGCGCCGCGCAGGGGAAAAGTCATTTCAAACGATTCACCCGTCGCGATCGAGTGTTTCCACTGGTGAACCACGTCGGGTAGCATTTTCGGGTCGTGGACACGCTGCCAGCCCCAGCCTTCCATCTCTTCGGCGGTTGTGCCCGTGTATTCGTACCAACGGCGGTTGTACCAGAAAATATTGCCGTCGGGATTCGCCATCCAACACAATTGCGGGATGGCGTCGGCTAACGTTTGCAGCTCGGCCTCGCGATCGCGCAGTTGATCGCGGAGTCGGACGCTGTCCCAGACCCTTGCACACTGCGCTGCGAGCCACTGCAGTAGATGTTGTTGCTCATCGCTCCAGCGTTGAGGATGGGACGCATAGGCCTCCAGGACACCCACGGCGCCACTGTTCAATGGGATCGGAGCGGAGAGGATTGCCCGAGGTCGCACACCATCAGGCAATGGCGGAAACATCAGGTCGGGACGCAAGTGCGAGTCTTCCAATTCGGCCACGCAATTCTGGGCAACCGCCAGAGCGGCCAGCGTGGAATGTCGAGGAAGCGTGCAGGGCGTTGCCCCTGCGGCATATTGCGAGTGCGCTCGGACAATCGCCGTCTCGCCCGAAAGCTCTACCATCGCGACCGACAGGACGTTGTGGCCAAGCAACTGCGGGGCCAGACGGCAAATCTGTTCGAGGACTTCTGGCTCTTCTGCCGTCGGTCGGGCGACCTGCAACAGCATTTGGAGGATGTTTTCTCGTCGGCTTACTTCCTCGTTAGCCGTTTGCAGCTCCTCCGATTGGACTCGAAGTTCCTCGGTTTGCCCTTCGAGTTCCTCGGTCTGGGAGCGAAGCTCTTCGTTCTGCTGGACGATTTCTTCTTCGCGAGCCGCCAACTCCTCGTTCCCTGCCTCCAACTCCGCATTGGCTGTCGCGAGAATATCGTTGCTCCACTCCAATTGCTGGCGGTAATTCAACACGAGGTGAACGACCGTCGCCGGCAGGAGAATATTAAGCCATTGCATCCCGAGGAAGAGCCATTCCTGCAAGGGAGTGTGGTAATAATCGTCGGGGATAATCCAGAGCCCTTTGGCGGACGTTAGAAAGAGGAAACAGACGGCCATCGCCCAGAGCAAGAAACGGTTGCCATGCCACAGTCCGATCAGCAACGGCAAAGCGTAGGTCAAAGGGACGATTTGATGCGGGTAGACGAAGAGCCGCAGGTACGCCACCACGGCAACGAGCGCGATGGTGACGGTCAGGGCTATCCACCGCGGTACGGATTGTTCAGTGATGGCTTGCACCATGAGGTTACCTGCGGCCTTCGTTGCCATTCGCGCGGAGAGAGAACCGCCTATCTCTGCGTCCAGCTTGCGTTCTCGCACTCCGACGGTACTTTGCCCCAGGAGCAACCGTGAGATTCCCCCGCGCCTATTAAGAGGTCGAATGCCGGCCGCTTGCACAAATTATAACCGAGCGGGGTAAGAAGAGAACCTAAGCGAAGACGATCCGCCGGCGGAATGGCGGTCGGGCCACCCAGAAGTTGCGGTTCAGGAGAGTGGTGGGATGCGCTGCGTCTGCCTGCGCTGTTTTTGACGATTGCCGCAGTGAGAATGATCGAGATCAGCGGGGCGGGCCGACACTAACGGGACTCGGGCGCCTTCCATTCGAGAATCTTGCGAGATTTGGGCGGTTGCCCGTCCTCGCTTCGCGAACTGCTTGCCACGTTTCGGGCTACCGGAACGTAGGAAAGCTCGCGCAACTCATGCTGTCGCCGTCCCTGCGAGGCCAACTGCTTCAGAAAGCCTGGCGAGGCATGGTCAAGCATGATCACCTCGCTCTTGGCGTCGGGATTTCCTCGCGGCCGCACGATACAGACGACTTCTGCTCCCTCTTCGATCCGACGTTGTATTTCCTGCAGTGCCGCTTGCTCGTGAGCGGGCAAGACGGTCGGTGTGGCGTCGGCGGCCAGCGAAGCCGAAGTCGGGACAATGCCGGCGTTGAGGGGCGACTGGCTGGGCATCGCCGGCAGTGTCGCCGAAGCCAATGCGGCCGGTTCGGTGACGCCGATCGACGGATTCAATTGGCCACTCGGTCGTTTATAGACGAAGTCGAGCCGTGCTTTGTCCAACTCGGCGTAAATCGATCCCAAGGCAGCGAACAATCCCTCTTTGTCGTGTGGATCGGCCGCATTGCAGACGCCGATGACGTAGCCCTCGTTGGTAAACAAGCCGCCGCCGCTGCGCCCCTCGACGGGCTGCCCGGCGACGGTGACGGTCGGCGGTCCCACGTACTTGTCCAAGGCGGTCAGGTAACTGTGCCGCACAGTGGGATTATCGCCATTGTTGCAGCCGACGGTTGCTACCGACAGGCCGCGCGTGATGCGATAATCGGCCGGGGCCAAGCGGGCAACGGCGACCGGGGTCGTCGTGTGAATTGCAACCAAGCCGACGTCGCGGGTGAGATCGAACGAGATCAATTGGCCTTCCACCGATTGCGGACCCGAGGATCCGAACAGATCGACGTGGATTTTTCCCCGGCCCTTTGAGTCGCGGAAAATGTGTCCGCAGGTGAGGATCAGCGCTTCGCCGTCGCGGCTGTCAATGATCGTTCCCGAGCCGCAAGATCGTCCGTCGGGATCCTCGATCCGAAGCCGGACACTGGCCGAAAGCAAGGCCGTGTCAGGGACAGGCGAACTTCCTTGAGACGGATTGGCGGCAAACGCCGCAGGAAGAGTTGCCCCGGAAGCGGCCGCCGGAGCAGCGACCGGCGGATTGAAAGAGGCTGGTGCGTTGTTCCAGGGAGTTGTCGAGGCGGGCGGGGCATTCGGCACAGGAAGTTGGGTCGGCGGAGCCTGTCGCGCGGTCGGTCCGTTCATCGCCAACAGCGGAGAGCCGCCAGCCGGACCCCGGGCAGTCGCCGACATCTTGCACATTCGTTCGAGGCGGCTGTAGCTGGTTCCGCCGACGACGCGGTCGACTTCTTGGCCATCGACGACCATGACAAAGCAGGGGATGCTAGTCACGCGATACTTGGCGGCCAACGCCGGCTGCTGGTCTTTGTTGACGCGTTGTACGGGATAGCCGGCCGCAATCAAGGCGTCGACGGTGGGATTCATGGCTCGACACGGTCCGCACCAGTCAGCGTAGAAGTCGAGCAGTACCGTCTGGCCAAAGCCGGAGAGCGCTGCCGCCATGACGGCAGCCTGTAACGTGACCATCGGTTCCCTCCTGGTCGAGCGCGAATTCCATTTCGCTCTTGCGTTGCGGATTCTGCGAGGAGGCGATATTGTTGCCGGAATGCCGAATCAGTACAACGCCAACTTGAGCAGATTCAGGCCCGCGGCGAGCCTTTTCTGTCTTGACGGCGGAAGGCAATCCTGGGACACTCCCCGACCCTGGGGCATGGGGCATCGCAGAGCAAGTGTTGGTAAAGCAGGCGGCAAGCGCTGACAAGAATTACTCGATTCGTGACAATTACTCGATTCGTGACAAGGAGGTTGCGAAAATGGTGCGAATACTGGCATGGATGCCGTGTCTGATCCTGGCGTTTCTGGCCACCGGCTGTGGCCAGCAGCAATCGGTCACGGAGAACACCGCCGCGTCCCAAAAGCCGTCGACTCAAACGGCGAGGACCGACGGTCCGGAGGCGGCGGTGACCGAGTTCCTCGAGGCGGTCCGCACCGGCAACGACGAAAAGGCGAACCGTTTGTTGAGTACCGTCGCCCGGCAGAAAACGGCCGCGCTGAACCGCAGCGTGACGCCGCCGGCCAGCGATACGGCGAAATTTACGGTGGGCAACGTTGACTACGTGGGTGAGGACGGTGCGCGGGTGTCGTGCACCTGGACCGATCTGGATGCCGACGGCCAGCCGAAGACCGACCACGCGATCTGGGTCTGTCGACGCGAAGCCGAGGGCTGGCGGATCGCTGGTGTCGCTGCCCAGGTCTTCCCGGGGGAGGATCCTCTGGTCCTCAACTTTGAAGATCCCGAGGACATGATGCGTCAACAGCAGTGGGTCCGCGAGGAGATCCGTCGTCGGATGCAAAAGGAAGAGGCCGCTGAGCAGGCTCAGGCGGATGGCGCCAACGGCCAAGAGATTCTTCCTGCAGAGGAGGCGCGGGAAACGCCGGTTCAGGCGCAAAAGCCGGACGGCCTCCAGCGCAGATAGTCAGCCAGAAGCGGTGGTGTCCCCCCCCGCATCGCGATCACTGCCTTCGCGGCGCTTGCGGTAGGGGGCGATGCCTCCCTCGCCATAAGAGCTGCCTTGTTCGTCGGTTAGGAGAATTGACGCAAAGGGGATTCCCCGGAGGAATCCCCTTCGTTTTTTCCTGACAGGCGAAAGGGGGCTCTTTCGTGACGTAGTATTGCCTATCCATTCGATACATCACGCCCAAAATCCCGAGGGGTCCCAGGGAGAACAATTTATGGCCCCCTGGTTGACATCCAGCCTGACTCTGTTAGCTTATCGTCCTAAGCTATGCAGCCCGCAAGGTCGGGTTGGGGGCGGATCTGGGCATAGAAAGCAAGCAACCACCCAGGAGGGTGGTCGGAGAAACAGGGTATTCTCGACCGTTGTGCCGTCGCGGTCGGAAGCGATTGAGAGCGAGGCGGCAAGAGTGAGTTTTTCTACGCTACGGTACCTTTTTTTGGAGGTTACTCAATGAACCGTAAGTATCTATTGGGCATCGCGTTGGGTATCGCGGTGCTGGGCATTGCCCTGCTGGGCAACGAATCGCGCGCCGTCGCTGGCGACTGCTGCGCCCCGGCCGTCTGTGCGGCCCCGGCCGCTTGTGCGCCGGCCACCTGTCAGCCGAAGCGCTGCCACCGTGAGCGGCACTGCGTTCGCCGCTGCGAAGTAGCGGCTTGCGCTCCGGTCGCCTGTGCCCCGAAGGCTTGTGCCCCGGTCACTTGCGCTCCGAAGGCCTGCGCCCCGGCGTGCGAGAAGCGCTGTGAGCGTCGCTGCCACCGCGCCCGCCGTTGCTGCGCTCCGGTCGCTTGCGCCCCGAAGGCCTGCGCCCCGGTCGCCTGTGCCCCGAAGGCTTGCGCCCCGGTCACTTGCGCTCCGAAGGCCTGCGCCCCGGCGTGCGAGAAGCGCTGCTGCGAGCGTCGCTGCCATCGCGTCCGGACTTGCCGTCCGGCGTGCGAGCCGGCCTGCGCCCCGGTCGCTTGCGCCCCGAAGGCCTGTGCTCCGGCCTGCCGTGAGCGTTGCTGCCGTGAGCGCTGCCAGCGTGAGCGTTGCGGCCGTGAACGCTGCCATCGTGAGCGTGGTTGCCGCGTTGCCACCTGTGCTCCGGCCGCCTGTGGCGCCGTTGCTCCGTGTGGTTGCGGTCCGGCCACTCCGGCCCCGGTCGTGGCTCCTCCGGCTCCGGCTCCGGCCCCCAAGTCGACGTAAGGGTGACGTCCTAGCGGCGTCCGGCGTGATTGCCCCCGCCGCGCAACACGTACCCTGTTGGTCTCGGGCAACCGAGACGATCAAAAGAAGAGCCGGGCCTGCCAAGTGCAGGTCCGGTTTTTTTTGTTTCTTGGTGGACGAAAACGCGGGCTTTGACCACACCGCCTACAAAGTAGGGCTGAAAAGTTCGCCAGCAAGCGTAAAGTCCCTAGTCTCTTACGGTTTCAGCCCTTGCCGGATTTCTCGTTCAAATCGGTCACGAGAAAAATGCGGGTTAGGCAAGGTTTTCGGCCGAAGATGAACCATGGGAGCGGAACGTGCTGCATCGCGCGGTCGCGCTGCTCTTCAGGGAAGAATGCGACAGTTCGATCTTCGGGGGGATTCTTATGTGGCGCTATCCATTGGGATGGGCGTGCGTGATCGTCTCTTTCACGCTGACCGGCTGCACGATGTGCTGCCATCTCAACGACTACTGCGGGCCGGTTTATGAAAACGGCTGTACCGACTGCTCCTCGCACCATCGGGCAGGATCGATCCTCGAAGGCGGCCAGCATCGCGAACTAGTTCCGCGACCGATGCCTCAACTGCAGCCGCAGCGAGCCGTGCCCACGCCGGCCCGGCCGAAGCCGACGGCGAATGCGACCGCCTCTCGGGCGGTGTACCGGCAGCAGGCAACGCCTGTCTCGCATCGTGCCTCGGCGACAGCGGCCAAACCTCGCGTCCCGACCAAGGCCAACAGGTTGGACCTCGCAGAGGAACGCGCGATGGTCGGCCCGCAGGGTGAGGGAAAGACCGGCGATGTGCCTGGTTCCGAGCGAATTGTCTCGGTGACAGAACGCATTGTCGGTGACACGGAGCGTGGCGGCGATCTTGCTCCGGAGATAACGCATGGGGAAGCGGCGAACGACGGCGTCGCGGCCGTGCAGAAACTCCCTGCCAGTGGCTGGACGGCCCGAAAGAGCGATTCGGACCTCCTTCGCTGAGTTCGCTCATGGCTAACTTCGCCGATTACGCCGGTCACAACGGTCCTAGCTGAGTCGAGTGATGGGTGTGTGCGGCAGGGTGTACTTTTTCTATTTTTCCTGGCTTCTCTAGTCCGATTCATTCTCTGTGGATTGTGTCGATACAACGTGACCCCACGGGAATGCAACGGAGAGGAGCCTACGATGCTTGTTTTATCCCGCAGCCGCGATGAGAGCATCGTTATCGGAGAAAACGTGGTGGTAACCATTGTCGACATTCGTGGCGACAAGGTCCGGCTGGGCATTGAAGCGCCTGGGGAAGTCCCGGTTCATCGCCAAGAGATCTATCAGGCCATTCAGCGGGAACACCGCAAGGCGGCGCAGCAGCGGGCCGAAACGCCTGTCTCCGGCGCCGCAGAACCAAGCTAAGGCGGGGCGAATCGGCCGGATTCTGCCGCCGGTGCCTGTTAGTCTCGTTCCGCTCGTGTAAAATGAGCGTCGACTTCCGCTTGCCGCAGTGAAGACGCTTCCGCTGGTTGCGGACATCCCTTAGCGCGGCCATCATCTAGCAACGTCGGTTGATTTCGTGATCGCTTCGACAACTGCCTCCCCAAGTTCCGTCCAACGGATTCGTGTCGGCCACAGTCCCGACCCAGACGATGCCTTCATGTTCTACGCCCTGGCGAAGGACAAGATCGACACCGGTCGCTATCGCTTTGAGCACGAACTGGTCGACATCGAGACGCTTAACCGCCGGGCTTTGACCGGTGAGTTGGAGCTGACCGCCGTCAGCATCCACGCCTACGCGTATCTCAGCGATCGCTACATTCTCTGTTCCTGCGGGGCGAGCATGGGCGATCGCTACGGACCGATGGTCGTTGCCCGACAAGACCTGAGCTTGCCGCAACTGGCCCAAGCGACGATCGCCGTGCCCGGGCTGCGGACCACCGCCTTCCTCGCCCTGCGAATGTGTCTTGGCTGTGATTTTCAGCACGTCGTCGTGCCGTTTGACGAAATTCTCGATGTTGTCGCGGCCGGCGAGTATCAAGGACAGCGAATCGATGCTGGCTTGATAATCCACGAGGGACAATTGACCTATGCTGACCAGCAGTTGAAGCTGGTTGTTGACACGGGCCAGTGGTGGTTTGAGAAGACGGGCTTGCCGCTGCCACTTGGCGCCAACGGCATCCGCAAGGACCTCGGGCCGCAAGCGATAAGCGATGTCCATCGGCTTCTGCGGCAGAGCATTCAGTACGCTCTCGAACACCGCGACGAAGCATTAAGCTACGCCATGAGTTTTGGTCGCGGCCTGAATCGCGCCAAGGCCGATCAGTTCGTCGAGATGTACGTCAACCACTGGACCCTCGATTTCGGACCGGTGGGACGTCAAGCCGTGGCACGGCTGTTGGCCGAAGGGCACGCGGCGGGCGTAATCCCGCAATTGATTGCTCCGGAATTCGTCGGGTAGGACAGACTGTCGAGTACCGGCCCCGCCGTCGCTTTGCTCGGATTGGGGACAGCTTCTGGGAACCTCGGCAAGGCGGACTCAATCAGCCGAAATAGTCCGGCTCATTGCCCGGCTTCCATTTGATATTGCAACCGATGCTCGGCGTTTGCCGTTCTGGCAGGGGCTGCCCGGCGAGCACGGCATCCAACGCGCCGCGGAGATCTTCCCCGGTCACTGGCACGTTGTTGCCCGGTCGGCTGGAATCCATCTGGCCGCGATAGAACAACTTTCGCTCGCGGTCAAACACGAAGAAGTCGGGAGTGCAGGCCGCCTGATACTCCTTGGCCACTTCCTGGCTTTCGTCGTAGAGATAGGGGAAGGTATAGCCGCGGGCCGTGACCTCGGCGGCCATCCGCGCCGGGGAGTCGTCCGGATAGGCCTCGGCGTTGTTCGAATTGATCCCCACCACCGCTACGCCCTTCCGCTGATACTCTTTGGCCAGGGTTGCCAGTCCCGCGGCGACATGTTTTACATACGGGCAATGGTTGCACATGAAAACAATCAATAGCGCGGGAGCCTCGGCAAATTCGCCGAGCGACACTAATCTCCCGTTCGTGTCGGGTAAGGAAAATTCCGGCGCCGGCGATCCCAACGGCAACATCGTGCTCGCGGTCTTGACCATTTTACCGCTTCCTTGTTGAAGGAATCGTGAATTCACCTAGTCAAGGCATTATAGAAGGCCCGGCAACCGCACTACGGTAGCCGGAACAGCCGCCGGGCGTTGGCCGACGTGGCGGCGGCCAACTGGTCCAACGAGGTGCCGCGCAAGGCGGCCAAAAAAGTGGCCGTTTCCATTACGTGAACGGGCTCGTTGCGATTGAGCTTGCCACGGTAGCGTTGAGGCGTCAGGTAGGGGCTGTCGGTTTCCACGAGCAGTCGCTCGGCGGGAACCATCTTCGCGACCGTCCGCAACGAGTCGAACTTCTTATTGGAATACGTCACGTTGCCCGCGAAGCTGATGAAGAGGCCCAAATCCAAGCAAGCGGCAGCAAAGGACGTGTCGCCGCTGAAAGCGTGCAGGATGCCGCGGAACGGAAGCTGTGGCATCCGCCGACGCAACACGCGCAGCAGATCCTCCTGCGCGTCACGACAGTGCAGAATCACCGGCAGATCGCGCTCGTGGGCAAGCTGCAGATGTTTTTCGAGATACTCTTCCTGGAGCGGTAGCGGGGCATAATCCCAGTAGCGGTCGAGGCCCGTTTCGCCGAGCGCGACGACGCGCGGCTGGTTGCTCAGTGCCACGATCTGCTCCCAGTCGCCCGGCTGCGCTTCCGTCGTGGAATTGGGATGGATGCCTACCGCACAAAACAACTCATGCTCCATGGAAAGACGCTGCAGAGCATCGCTCGAAGCCGCCGAGACAGCCGGGCAGATCATTTGGCGGACGCCGGCTTCGCGCGCTCGGGCAATGACTTGGCCGCGATCGGCGTCAAAATCGTCCTGGTCGAGGTGGGCGTGCGTGTCGATCAGATCGAGAGGCAATGGAAGAGCTTGGACATCGATGGGCGAGACGTCGCTGGCGTCGCGTGCCGGCTCATTCATCGCCGAGCAGCTCTTTGAGAATGTCGAGATGCCCCTTGGCGTTGCCGAGAATTTCTTCGGCCAGGGAATGCAGGGCCGGATCGGCCTCCAGCAGGACCGCCGAGTGCTCGATCATAATCACCGCCTGCTCCTGGTCACCGACAATCTCCTGCAGCAGGAACTCCAGCGAGAGGTCGTTCTTGGCGGCAAATTCCGCAGGAAAGCGCCCCGGATTGGGCCGTCCGCCAAGCCGTCCGATCGCCTCGGCCACCTGCTGGGCGTACGCTTGCTGATCGTTGACGAGGCGGTCGACCGCCACCTGGAGAGAACGGCAGTCGATCCGCGTCCAATATCGGGCATCGGCCAAATAGGCCGGCAGCGAACGACAAAGCACATGTAGCAATCGGTTGAGCGCCGCGGTTGCTTCGATTGGGTTCATGGCATTACCGGAAAAAGAGGCTATGCGCGGCCTCGTTCGCCCATTTCAGCAACGGGCCGAACATGAAGAACAACAACACGACGGGGGCGGTCAACACCGTGCAATACAGGCCTACCGCCGAGGTCAACGGGACTTCCGCCGTATCGCGATACAGCGGCTCAGGCGAGAGCACCATCACGCGAACGACGCGCAGGTAGTAGAACAGACTCAGCACGGTGTTCAAGCCGGCCAGCAGGAACAGCCACCACAGCTTGGCTTGGACCAAGGCGGAGAAAATGGCCAGTTTGGCCGAAAAGCCGGCCAGCGGGGGCAGGCCGACCAGGCTGAACAGTACGATCGCCATGCAGACGGTCAGGCCCGGCGACCGCCGCACCAAGCCGGCATAGTCGGGAATTTCTTCGCTGCCGAGCACGTTGCGCAACACCGCCACGATAGCGAAGGCGGCCAGGTTCATGAACAAATAGATCGCAATGTACACCACCAGGGCACCAATTGCGTCGCGGGCGGGGGCATTGCCGTCGACGCCGACCAAGGCCACCGCAGCGGCCACCGGCATCATCATGTAGCCGGCATGGGCGATGGTGGAATAGGCCAGCAGCCGCTTCATGTTGTTCTGGCCATAGGCGGCCAAGTTGCCGAATGTGCATGTCACGGCCGCCATCAAGGCGATCATGGCGCTAATGAACTGCTGGACTGGCTGGAGGGCAACGACGGCGTCGTCGGGTTTGATGTGGGGCACCAACTCGGTGGGGAAGCCGACGTTCACCGGGTAGGAGAAGCCGAGGGCCAGACGGACCAAGAGGCCGAGGGCCGCGGCCTTGGAGGCCACCGACAGAAAGGCCGCCACCTCGGCGGTCGCCCCTTCAAAGACATCGGGGGCCCAAAAATGGAAGGGCACGGCCGAGAGCTTGAAGGCCACGCCGACCATCAACATCAGGCCGCCCAGAATCAGGACGGTGGCTTGCTGAGTGCTCACGCCTTGCTGAATCATGTTCAGCAGTTGCGTGGTCATCGCGGGCAACTGGGCCGAGCCAAGCACCCCAACCAACAGGCTCATCCCGTACAGCATGATCCCGGCCGTTCCGGCGCCAAACACGGCGTACTTCAACGCCGCTTCACTGCTTTTGGCCCGGTGTCGCTGCATTCCGGCCAGGACGTAGCAAGGCACGCTCGCCATTTCCATGCCCAGCAGGACGATCAGGATATGGTTGGCCGAGATCATTAGGCACATCCCCAGCAGCGCGCCAAGGATGAGCGTGTAGAACTCGGTCATCTCATCGCCATCGCTGTTGCCGACGACCTGGGTGAACATCACGAACAGCGTGGAAAACAGCAGCAGCAAGACTCGCAGGATGATCGTGAAGCTGTCATTGATCAAGGTGGCGGTGAAGATCCCCTGCGGCACGTCAACGAACCACTGCCGGGGCAAGGCGAGGTACATTGCCACGAACAACCCCAACAGGGCCACGAAGAAAGCGCTGTTGCGCCATCGCGGCACGGCCATCTTCACCACGAGCATTGCCACGATCGTGGCGCAAATGGTCAACTCCGGCCGAAAAGCGGCCAAGGAGCCGCCAGGGCTCAGCGTATCGTCGATAACGGATTGGACCAGTGCGTCGAAGTTCACGGCTACTTGGCCTCCTGGGTCACCGCCGGCGCGTCTTTGACGTCCGAAGTCCACGTGGTCATCTGGTTCACGGTGTTTTGAACGCTAGGCTTCATGTAATCGAACAGGACGCTCGGATAGACGCCGAACAAGATCGCAAACGCCACCAGGGGCGCGGCGATGCCGATCTCGCGGCGCGTCATGGGCACCAAGGCTTCCGGATGGGGACCCTTGTACTCGGGCCCCAGGTAAACCCGCTGGATTGTCCAGAGGATGTAGCCGGCGGTCAGGATCACGACCGAAGCCGCGATAATCGCTAGCGCCTTGCTATAGCTCCATGCCCCCAGCACCACGAAGAACTCGCCGATGAAACCGCACAGGCCGGGCAGGCCCAAGGCGGCGAAGAAAATCACCATCGAGATGCCGCCATAGGTGGGCATTCGCGCGAACAGCCCGCCGAACTGGTCGAGATTGCGGTGATGGACGCGGTCATAGATCACGCCGACCAGAAAGAACATGCCGGCCGAGCTGATGCCGTGGGCGATCATTTGGAACATCGCGCCGTTCATGCCGACGGACCAGTAGTCGCTGTTGTATTGCAGTCCGGCGGTGGCGCTCCAGGCGCCGATCCCCAAGAGCACGTAACCCATGTGGCTCACCGAGCTGTAGGCCACCAAACGTTTGAAGTCCTTCTGAGCCAAGGCGGCGAAGGCGCCATAGACCATGCTCACCGTGCCCAATCCGCAAACCAGCCAGGCTAGGCTGTAACCGGCGTCAGGACAGATTGGATAGCAGATGCGGATTACGCCGTAGCCGCCCATTTTCAGCAGCACTCCGGCCAGGATCATCGAGATCGGCGTGGGCGCTTCGACGTGGGCGTCGGGCAGCCAGGTGTGGACCGGCACCGATGGCAGCTTGATCACGAAGCCGATGAACAGCAGCAAGAAGGCCCAAAGCGACAGCTTCTGGCCCCAAATCATCGTCTTGGCAAATGGCGAGTCGCTCATCTGGCCCATTTCGCTGAGCGCCAGGATGTTAAACGTGTGCTGCTGGGTACCCGCGCTGATCAGGCGCGCGGCGTCGCTTTGGTCGACGATCACGTGGCTGGCTTGCAGTTGGCTGGGGCTCAGGATGCGAAGGTCGCTGCTGAAGTAGAGCATCAGGATGGCCACCAGCATCAGCACGCTGCCGACCAAGGTGAACAGGAAGAACTTGATCGCGGCGTATTCGCGGCGTGGTCCGCCCCAAACGCCGATCAGGAAGTACATCGGCAGCAACATCACTTCCCAGAACACGTAGAACAGGAAGAAGTCCAACGACAGGAACACGCCCAACATGCCGGTTTCCAAGAGCAGGAAGAGGATGCAATAGGCGCGGACATGCTTGACGATCGGCCAACTCGCCCACATCGCCAACACGCTGAGGAAGGAGGTAAGCAGGACCAGCGGCATGCTGATGCCGTCGACGCCCAGCAAGTAGTAGATGTTGAAGCCGGGGATCCAGCTATGCGAAACCATGTTTTGCATGCCCGGCTTGCCGAGGGTGAAATGGCCCGGCGTCGTGCCCGGCCAGGCCAGCCAGATCGTCAGCGCCAGAACGGCCACGGTCGTCAACAGCGCGAAGCGGCGGACCGACTGATCGCTGGCGCGGTAGGCCAGGCAGAGGACCAGTGCGCCGAAACTCGGCAAAAAGATAATCAGGCTCAACAACCAAGTCAGCATCTGCGAGTTGGAGGAATCGAATAAAGGCATGCTAGTGTTCAGTCGTCCGTCAGTTTTCGGTTGTCTGTTCTTCGCTTATCGAAGTCGATCCGCCTAGATTCCGGCGATCGCGTAATCCCAGTACATGCTCATCAACACAAACAGGGCCACCGTCCCCACGGTGATCCAAATCACATATTGACGAATATTGCCGGTCTGCAGCACGCGGAGGCTGATCCCCAGCGAATACGTCCAGCGGGCAAGGCGATTGATGATGTCGTCGACAAAGACGCGGTCGATCCAGTCGTCGATGCGCGACGTCCATTCCACCAGCCGGGCCAAACCGTCGGCGATCACGTCCAACCCCTTTTTGTCGATTGCCGCGACCCAATCCGAAACGCGCAGCGCCGGTTGCACAAAAACCTTGCGGTACAACTCGTCGAACCACCACTTGTGCAGGAGGAATTTGTAGATCGGCGAGAAGGCGCGGCGGACCTCGTCGGGATTCCATTTTCGGGCCCCGTAAAACAGGGTCGAGAGGATGAAACCGGTCAACGCCACGGCAAACGCCATCCATTCGGCTTTGAGGCTATTTTCGTGAGCGTGGGCCAAGTGCTCGGCGGGCATGGTCACGTTCACCAGTTGGCCGGTCACGGTCTGGGCCGTGCCGAGCGGCTGGGCCTGGTGCAACAATCCGTCGAGTCCGATGCTGGTGAACGGAATGTTCCACGCCGCCACAATGGCCATCAACGACAGGATCAGCAACGGCACTGTCATCGATGGCGGCGACTCATGGGCGTGGTGATGCACATAGCCGTCACGCGGATTGCCGGCAAAGGTCATGTACCACAAGCGGAACATATAGAAGGCCGTCATCGCGGCGCCAATTAGGGCGACAAAGAAGAAGATGCCGCCGAAGCCCGGATTGTGCGACCAGAACGAAAGGTCCTGGGCGACGATGTAGTCTTTTGAGTGGAAGCCGCTGAGGCCGACGACGGTCGGGATGCCGGCTCCTGCGATGGCCAAGCAGCCGATCAGCATCGTGAGCGCGGTAATTGGCATCCGGCGTTTCAGCCCGCCCATCTGCGGCATTTCGTTGGTGCCACAAGCATGAATCACCGAGCCCGAGCATAGGAACAACAACGATTTGAAGAATGCGTGGGTGAACAGATGGAACAGCCCGGCAATCCAGCCGCCGATGCCGAGGGCCAGCATCATGAAACCTAATTGGCTGACGGTGGAATAGGCCAAGACACGTTTGATGTCGGTGGCCGTCAGGGCGATCGTCGCCGCCATGAACAACGTGATCGCACCGACGGTGGCGATCACCAACAACACCTCCGGCGTAAACACCGGATAGAAGCGGCCGACCAGATACACGCCGGCGGCCACCATCGTAGCCGCGTGGATCAATGCGCTCACCGGCGTGGGGCCTTCCATCGCATCGGGCAGCCAAACGTGTAAGGGGAACTGGGCGCTCTTGCCGATGCAGCCGCAGAAGATGCCCAGTCCGGCCAGCATCAGCAAACCGTAGCCATAGCCTTGGGCTCGCCAGTCGGGCAGCTGGGCGGCGATTTCTTTCTGTGCGGCATCGAGGTCGCCGGAATGCCGCTTGACGATCTCGGCCACTTCGCCCTGTTTGGCGAGTTTTATCATGCCATCGGGCACTTGCAGGCGGTGTTCGGTGGCCGCGGGACGCACTTGCGAGAAAATCTCCGAGAACGAGAAGGTGCCCAGGCTGGCCCAAAGGGCCATCAGGCCGATGATCATGCCGAAGTCGCCGACGCGGTTGGTGATGAATGCTTTGTTGGCCGCATTCGACGCGCTCTTGCGTTCCCGCCAGAAGCCGATCAAGAGATAGGAGCAGATGCCGACCAATTCCCAGAAGACGAAAACCATCGCCACGTTGCCGGCGATCACGAGCCCCAACATGCTGAAGCAGAACAGCGAGAGGCACTGAAAAAAGCGGCAAAAACGGCCGTGACGGCGCATGGGCTCGCCGTTGCTGAGCGGGGCCAGGGCGTCGATTACGTCATGCAACTCGCCGTGCATGTAGCCGTTGGAATAGACGTGGATGCACGAGGCCACCAGCGTGACCATGCAGAACATGGCGATGGTCAAAGCGTCGATATAGTAGCCGACCGAGATGGTCAGCGCGCCGAAACTGCCCAAGGCGTACCAATCGCCGGCTAGCGGTGCCACCGCGGCGGCATGGTCGCCGTGTGCAGCGTGCCCCAAGGGGTGCTGGAACAACCACAGTCCGAGGGCGGTGAACGACAGCAAACAGGCGGCGATGATCGCGGCGGTGGCCACGGTCGCGGCCCGCTGCCCATGCCGGCCCATCCGCGGCCCGAAGAAAACGATGAACACAAACGAAGCCAGCGGCAGCAGCCATGCTGTCGCTAGTAGCGTCGGAATGATGGAGTTTGGATTCATGGAAGAATATCGAGAGGGATTACCCCTTCAACTCGTTCGCCTGGTCGACGTCGACCGTGGCGTGCGTATGGTAGTAGTTGAGCGCGATCGCCAGGGCCACTGCCGCTTCGGCGGCGGCCAGGACGATCACAAACAGGGCGATCATTTGACCGTCGAGGCCTATCGAGTTGGACTGATCGGCACGCAACATTGGACTGCCGAAGGCGATGAAGTTCAAGTTGGCGCCGTTGAGCACCAGTTCAATGCCCATCAACACGCCCAACACGTTGCGCTTCGTGGCCATGCAGAGCACGCCGCAGACAAAGAGGATTGAGCCCACCACGAGGTAATGCGACAGGCCGATGGGTGCGACTAAGGGATTCATGGCTTATGGCTGCCCGCGGTGTTCGTTGATAGTTTCGTGACGCGGCGTTTGGCCCGGGCGAGATAGGCTGCTCCGACCAAGACCACGACCAAGTGAACGGAAATGATTTCGAAAGGCAACAGGTAGCCAGACAGGCCGCCGCGGGCGACCGCGTCCCGCTGGTCGAGTTGATCGGCGCGGACGCCCAACAAGCCGTAGCCGAGTTGTTCTGCTGTGGCGGGCAGCGTCGCTGGCTGGGGTTGGCTGGCGAGCGGCCCCGCCCAGGCCGGAATGCTGAACGACGCCTGCACCAACACGAATAACAGCGCGCCGGCGGCCATTAAGGCGACGAGCCATTGGGCCGGGCCAGTCTTCATGGAAACAAACGGGCCTCGGGCCGTCAGCATCACACCGAAAACCAACAGCACCATCGTGCCGCCGACATAAACCATCAACTGGGCGGCGCCAAGGAAGTCGGCCCCGGCCAAGAAGAATAGTCCCGCCACCGCCGCCAATGAGATGACCAGATAGCAGGCCATCCGCACGATGTTGCTGGCGATCACCACCGCGATCGCGAACGTGCAGGCGACCAATGCGCACATCAAAAAAAAGAAACTATGCCAGTTGATGGCGTCCATACTAACGATGATCCCCCGATTGTGGCTGAGCCGAGGCTTGTTGCACTACAGGCGCGGAATGCCGTACGCCATCGATCACGCCCTTGGGAAAGAGATAGGTCCAAATCATCACGCCCGCGAGCATCGCCGAGGCGATGGGCACGCAGTACTTCAAACAGGTCGTCATCACCTGATCGATGCGCAGGCGGGGCAGCGTCCATCGCAGCCAGATCATGAACACCACGCCCAGCACCGCCTTGGTGATGAAATTGGCCATGCCGAGCAAGTTGCCCAGCCAGCCGAGGATGGCGTGGTTCTCCGGCGTCAGCCCCAGCAGGCTGGCAAGCGGAATCGGGCCGTTCCAGCCACCGAGGAACAGCACCGCGCCAAAGCCGCTGACGACAAACATGGCGGCGTATTCGGCCATGAAAAACACGACCCACCGCCAGCCGGAATATTCGGTCAAGAAGCCGGCCACCAGTTCACTCTCGGCCTCGGGCAGGTCGAATGGGGCGCGGTTGGTGCTGGCCGTGACGCAGGTGACGTATACCCAAAAGGTGACGAAGGTGAATGGATCGTGGAACAGATACCAACTGGTGAACCATCCCTTCTGGCTATCGCCGATTTCGACCAGATTCATCGAGCCGGTGATCAGCACAGGCACGACCACGCACAAGGCCAACGGAATTTCATAGCTAATGACCTGGGCGGCGGCACGCATCGCGCCATACAGCGACCATTTCGAGCCGGAGGCGTATCCGCCGAGGATCACACCGAAGACTTCGAGTCCCGCTACGGCCAGCACGAAGAAGGCCCCGGCATTGAGGTCCAACGCCACCCAGCCGCTGGCAAACGGCAAGGCGAGAAACACCGCGAATACGGCGCAGAAACTGATGTAGGGGGCGATGCGATACAGCGGCGCATCGGCGGCGGCCGGGATGATGTCTTCTTTGCACAGTAACTTGATGCCGTCCGCCGGCGGTTGTAACCAACCAAAGCGGCCGCCCACCCGCGTTGGCCCCAAGCGATCTTGGATGCGGGCCGACACCTTCCGCTCGAGCCAAATGAACACCGCGGCCGAAGCAAGCGCGACGACTAGGCACAACGCAGCCTGAACGAGGCCGACTGCCGTGTAAGCCAGCCAAGAAGGAACGTATTGGGCGAGAAATTCAGCCATGCGTATTCAACCACTGTCCTTCAGCCACGAACCGCTACCACTGACAACCGATTACTGACAACTGAAAACTACCGATCAATCTCCCCCAACACCAAATCCAGCGAGCCGATGATCGCCGGGATGTCCGCCACCAGCACGCCTTGGCACAGTTCGGGCGTCACTGAGAGGTTGCAGAAACTGCTGCTCTTGACCCGCACGCGCCACGGCACAGGCGAGCCGTCGCTAACGATCCCGAATCCCATTTGGCCCTTGGGGGCTTCCGTTTCCAGATAGGCCTCGCCTTTGGGCAATTTCTTCTTCAGCGGAATCGGCTCGTCGACGTCGCCAGCGGCCATTGAATACTTCTCGATGCCTTGTCGGACGAGGTCCATCGACTGCACCACCTCGAGCATTCGCACAAAGTACCGATGCCAGGAATCGCCGAGGATGGTCTCGGGCGGAACCGGCGGGTAGGGATGATCGTCCGGATACTTTCCTTCCGGAGCCGCGATCACCCGCCAGGTATAGCCGTCGTACATCTCCGTGTAGATTGGCTCGCCATCACGGCGCAGGTCCCAATCGACGCCGCTGCCGCGAAGGACGGGGCCTGTGCAGCCATAGTCGAGGGCCGTGGCTTTCGACATTACCCCGATGCCGGCGGTTCGCTGGATGAAAATCGCGTTGTTCGTCAGCAGGGCGTGCAGATCGTCGATCACCGGCTCGAACTGGGTTAGAAACTCTTCGCATTTCTTTAGCCAGCCGTCCGGCACGTCGGCCGTTACTCCGCCGACGGTGATGTAGCTGCACGTCAAGCGGGCGCCGCAGAGGTCCTCGTAGAGGTCGAGGATCTTTTCACGCTCGCGAAAGGTCCACATAAACGGCGTGAAGCTGCCGAGGTCGAGACCGTAGCAACCGGCCGCGACCAAGTGGCTAGCGATGCGGCTCAACTCGGCGACGATCACCCGCAGGTGCCGCGTTTTTTCCGAGACCTTATGGCCCAGCAGTTTTTCGACCGTCAAGGCCCAGCCGAGGTTCATGCTGATGCCGGCCAGATAGTCCAGGCGATCGGTATAGGGCAGAAATTGTCGGGGCGTCAGGTTCTCGCCAATTTTCTCCGCACAGCGATGCAAGTAACCGATGTGGGGAGTTACTTCATTGACCACTTCGCCGTCAGTTCGCAGCACCAGCCGCAGCACGCCGTGCGTGCTGGGATGCTGCGGACCCATGTTGATCAGCATCTCGTCCGTGCGGACGTCGAATTCCACTGTTTCGGGCTGCATTCGCTCGGTTGACATCTGCTCTATCTCGCCTGAATCCCGTGGTATTCGACCGGCATCTGATAATCTTTCCGCAACGGGTGGCCTGCCCAATCTTCCGGGCAAAGAATGCGGCGCAAGTCGCGATGACCGACGAACAGCACGCCCATCAGGTCAAACACTTCCCGCTCATGCCACTCGGCCGTGCTCCACACGCTGCTGACACTCGGCGCCTCGGGCAGTTGACCGATTTCGTTGTTCTGCCAACGCGCCAAGCGGCTCTTCAATACGATGCGGTGACGATGCACGGTGCTCGTCAAATGGTACTGCAATTCCAGATGCGGCTGCCATTCGGCTGCAGCGGCTTTCTTTTCGTCCGGCTCGAAGTAGTCGACCGCGGTGATGCAGTTGAGCATGTCGAAGGCCAAGTCGGGGTCGTCGCGAAGGACGCGACAGATCTCGGGCAGGCCGTCCGCTCGCACCTCAATCCATGGATCGATTGCGGCAAAATCCTGAGCCAGTAGCCAAGGCCGGAACGGATGGAGCAACTTCTCGTAGATTGCTTGCGGGATCATGCTCAGGTATTGCTCCGCTGCCAGTTGGCGACCAACGTTGCGTTTTCGGCCGAGGTCGCCGGATGCCGCGTTGCCCGCACCCAGTCGAGATCGCCGCGGCTCCAGACAAAAGCAAAGCCGACCAGCAGCACGGCGAAAAACACTCCCAGGTCGATCATCGAGGCCAACGCCAGCGAGTTGGCCGTGGTTGGCAACAGGGCGGGCGACTTGTCCGAAGCCGCAGCCAAGCTGCAATCGGCGTCGCTACAAGCGGTTGCCGCCGTGGCGTCCTTGTCCGCCGAAGTGGCCGAGACGCCATTGGCCGTCAACGTGTCTTTCGACTGGACGACGGCGGGCGCCTTCTGATGGACGGCCTTGCCGAAGACGGTGGCCGGCGGGAAGAAGAAAGCTACTTCGACCTCAAAAATGAGGAATACCAGGGCGACCACGTAAAACCGCAGGTCGAATTGGAGAAATCCCGGACCGACGGCCGGCTCGCCGCACTCGTAGGTTTCAAGCTTCTGGGCGGTGGGGGCCGACGCGCGCAAGAACCAGCCCAGCACCAGCGATGCGAATACAAACAAAAAGCCAACCGTGGCGAACAACGCAAGGTAGGCAACGATCGAGGTAGGCGACATCGGCGTGAAAGGAAACTCCCTCCCCCGGGGACGCAAAGGCTGAAAGGGGATAATTTTAGGAGATTAGGAACGTTTTGCAAGCCTCGGCAGACCGCGCCATTCCACGGAATTCCGCGACCTACGTGCCCGGGCCGCCGTGAACCGGGCGAGCGATAACTTTGGAATTGGCGACCACCGTCGGGTTCAGCGTTGCCTGGCCCCAGGCCACTTCCAGCGGCAAACGTGAGAAGTCGACGACACATCCCTCGCGGCTGTAGCAGCTCAGGTCGTAGGTCGACCCCATAAAGATGCAGTCGACCGGGCAGCTCTCCGTGCAAATCCCGCAAAACATGCACTTCCCATAGTCGATCGTGTAGCTGGTGATGGCAAATCCCTTGCGGCCGACCGCACGCTCCTTCCCGATGGCGATGCAATTGACCGGGCAGTCGCGGGCGCACCGCTCACAGGCGATGCAACTTGTTAAGTCGTAACGGTGAAAGCCGCGAAACCGCGGCGAGACCTTCAGGGGCAGTTCCGGGTATTCATAGTGTTCGGTGAACGTCTTGACGTCTGGTTTGTAGGTGACCAGCCAGTACTTCAACGAAACGAATAGGGCGTGAGCGACCGTATATACGGCCTGAAACACGTTCCGGAACCAGTTCCGCATGTCAAATCCTTCGATTGAAAGACCGGCGCAAGAGAGAACTCTCGCCCGGAGGCAACGCATTCTCGGATTATAAAGGGAAGGCACGGGTTCGCAAGCCGTCCGTAAGTTGAAGGGCGGCAATCAGTAGCGTCGGACGGCCGCCAGACGGGGAAATCAGCCACGCAACGCATGGTAAATAGGTGAGTTCCTTGCGCGTTGTAAGATCTTTCTATTGAAGCACTTAGGTGCTTTGTCCGGCTGTCGTGCCGAGGCGCCAGATCGGGCAGTCGAGGCAGAGAATACCGACTAGACCGGGGGCGGCGCGCTTCGGCGCTGGGAAAAGTGGGTTGAAATGTCAGAAATCGCTTGACTTCCCCCAGTTCCAGCGTATCGTAAAATGATGGTGGTGTGTATTCACACCTTCCGTAGCTTTTGGTACGCCCACTGAGGCGGCCAAGAGGTGAAGGAACGCAGTCATGCTAGTGCTATCCCGGAAGAAGAACGAGAGCATTGTCATCAACGACGACATCACCATTGTGGTGGTGGAGATTCGTGGGGACAAGGTCCGTCTCGGGGTCGAGGCCCCGAAGGAAGTCCCGGTCCACCGCCGCGAAGTCTTCGACGCGATCCACCGCAGCGAAGTGCCGGCGGAAAAGGCTGCCGGCAACGATGTCTCGGGCAACGGCAGCGAGAAATAGTCTCCGTCCGCTTCGGCCGGTTTTGCCGGCCTCTGTGACAATCCGGGAAGTTGTTTGCTTTCTCGTGCCAACCTCACCGCAAGCGGTGCGCGCCGCGGTCCCAGCGCTAATGCCCTGACCGGGGTTGCCGGAATTCTCTGTGGTCAAAATGCTTATGCGGCTGTCGTTACGGCGGCGGTTGACTGGGCCGACGTTGTCGTCGCCTGCTGAACGGCCGCGCAGGATGCCCCCCTTGACGCGAAGCGGTCCGGCAGGGTAAAAATGCGGGTCTTGGCCCCGTCGTCTAGAGGCCTAGGACACTGGCCTTTCACGCCGGCAACACGGGTTCGAATCCCGTCGGGGTCACCTTTCGTCAGAAGCCCTTTCGAGGGCTTTTGGCGTTTCTTGGGCCGGCAGAGGGCGATTCTTTACGGTCGCTCACGACGTTGCCTTGCGTGTGTGGGCCAATTGACAGTCTCCGTCGGACGGAGAGAATGAAGCCGCTCCGCTTCGACTGATGCCGCCTCGAATCTTTCGCACGCCCCAAACGACATGGATCACGAGCTTCTTCTCTTTTGGCTCATAGCTACTTCGAGCTTGGCCAACCCGCTGGTCACTTTGCGGCGATTGCGATTGGCGGCTCCCGGCTGGCTAGGCCTTCACCTGACAATTCTTGCCGTGGCCTTCGTGGGGTGGTTTTGGGAGGAGCCGGCAGTCTTCTACGTGGCCGCCGGGATGTGGGGGCTCTTCGTATTGATACCAGCCTTGGCCAGTAGGCTCTTCAGTCGCTGCTTCCTGCAGCAAAGGTACGCTGCCGCACGCCGTTGTGCTTGGGTCATCCGATGCCTTCATCCGGCCGATGCTTGGAGAGAAATGCCCCAAATCCTTCGCGCACTCGAACTAGCACAACAGGGGGGGTTCGCTTCGGCTTCGGAAGTGCTCGGTCGCTTCGAGCACGGCACATCTGCGATTAGCCTAGTGGCTGTAGCCAACCTCTACCGGATTACAAATCAGTGGGAGAGATTTCTGGCCTGGGAATCGCAGCATCGCCAGTCGATCGAGAGGCATCCAGGGATGCTGCCAATCATGCTTCGCGCACGAGGTGAGACGGGCGACGTGCCAGGCTTGGTGGAATGTTACGATCGGCACCGGCATCAGATTGGCAGAATGAGCCCTGCGGCGAGCCGAGATATGTGCCGCCTGATGCTCTTTGCATTTTGTGGCAAACGTCCGGCAATCGAGCGGCTTTTCAGCGGAAGTCTCGCGGTTTCGCCGGCTCCCGTACAGGCATTTTGGCTCGCTACGGCGGATCTGGTGGCCGGCGACAAATCGGCGCGATCCCAATTCGAAGAACTGCTTCCCGCCGCTGATCCAATGCTGCGCCGGGCAATAGAACGGCGGCTCACCCAAATCTTGCCTCCGACAAGCCTGTTACCGTCGCTCGAAGGTGTCGTCGACGGAATCGTGAGTGATCAGAGCCACGAAGAGACTTTTGGTCTTCGTCGCTCCTTTTTCTCCAGCCGCGCGTGTGCGACGCAGGTACTCCTCGTTCTTAATGTCTTGATGTTTGCGCTCGAATATTACATGGGTGGCGGCGAGGACGGGGACGTCTTGTATCGCCTCGGCGCACTCTGTCCCCCGGCTGTTCGCGCCGGCGAATGGTGGCGGCTGCTCAGTGCGTGCTTCCTGCACTTCGGTCCAATGCACCTGGCATTGAACATGTTTGGCTTGTGGCTCTTGGGGCCATTTGTCGAATTCGCGTTGGGATTCCGACGGTTTGTGTTCCTGTATCTGCTCGCCGGGACTGGTTCCATGGCCGCGGGGTGTGTATTCGGTTTCAGAGCCGGTGCTGAATCTTTAGCAGTTGGCGCTTCCGGCTGTATTATGGGGTTGGTTGGCGCGACTGCTGCACTTATGCTACGCGGTTGGGTTCGCGAACGGGCGGATGCCGCCAAACGGCGTCTGCTCCTGATGCTGACACTCATAATAATGGAAATCGTGTTCGATTCCATGGTTCCGGATGTCAGTATGACCGCCCATCTGTCAGGCGCCATCATCGGTTTTGTGGCGGCCATGTTTTTGCAGGATCGGCTTAGGCCTCGAGTAGCCTGATTCTCTGGATTTGAATCGAAAACCGAGTTCTGTTCTAAGAAGAAAAACATGCCCGAACTAAATTCCGTTGCGCCCACGTATGATGCGCTTCTGCTTGTCTCCTTCGGCGGTCCCGAGGGGCCGGACGATGTGATGCCGTTTCTGGAAAACGTGACCCGGGGCAAAAATGTGCCTGAGGAGCGTTTGCGAGAGGTCGCCCAGCATTACGAGTTGTTCGAGGGCGTCAGTCCGATCAACATCCAGAACCGCGCGCTGCTGTCGGCCCTGGTCGAGGAACTGAATGCGCATGGTCTGAAACTCCCGGTGTACTGGGCGAATCGCTTCTGGCATCCGCTGCTGGCCGACACCCTGCGGGAGATGGCCGACGACGGCGTTCGTCATGCCTTGGCGTTTGTCACGTCGCCCTTCGGCTCGCCGTTGAGTTGCCACGAGTATCTTTTGGCGATCGAGCGAGCCCGAGAGGAAGTCGGAACGACTGCCCCGCAAGTCGACAAGCTTCGCCTGTTCCACAATCACCCGGGCTTCATCGAAGCCATGGCCGAGCGCGTGGCGGCCGCCCTGGCCGAAGTGCCCGACGAGCGACGGGCCACGACGCGGCTCATTTTTACGGCGCACAGTTTGCCTGCCGACGTTGCCCAGCGCTCGCCCTATGAAATGCAACTGCGTGAGGCGTGCCGACTGGTGACCGAGTTGGTTACCACACACGGGCTGCTTCCGCCGGCAGGCGAAGGCGCCGCGTCCTGGGAACTGGCGTTCCAAAGCCGGAGCGGGCCGCCCTCGCAGCCTTGGCTGGAGCCGGACGTTCGCAGCCGCGTGCGCGAGTTGCATGCCGCCGGATCGCTGAGCGACGTCGTGGTAGCCCCGATCGGTTTCATGTCCGAAAACATGGAAATCCTCTACGACCTCGACGTGGAAGTGGGCGAACTCTGCGACGAACTCGGGGTGAATTTCGTGCGTGCGGCTGTGGTTGGCAATCACCCGCGGATCATCCGCATGATTCGCGAACTTGTCGAGGAGCGACTCGATCCCAAATTGCCTCGACTCGCGCTCGGCACGCTGGGGCCATCGCCGGATGACTGTCCGGCGGATTGTACCGTAACGGCGTGAGCCTCTTGCCACCGCGAACCCGAGCGATGCCGACAACGGGTCTGGGAAATCGCCAATTCAGGAGACAATGCATGACGCCCGCCACAAAGAGCATTTTCGGAAGAGAACTCGATCGCTTACTGCCGCAAGTGTCGTCGCGACTTGGCTTGTGCGTGTTCGCGATTCTCCTCGCCAACGCGACTTGGGCCCTGGCCGAGCCGGCTCACGATCATGGCCCCCGGCAATACCCGGCCGAGATGAACCAAAGGTTTGCCTCGCCGGAGACCGACGTGCAAGAGTTCGTGAAGCGATTCGAGAATGATCAGCGCGATGTCTACGTTAAGCGACACGAGATCGTGCGGGCAATGGGGCTGCGACCGGGCGATCGTGTCGCCGACATCGGAGCGGGCACCGGTCTGTTCACGCTCTTGTTCGCCAAAGAAGTTGGACAACAAGGCCAAGTCTACGCTGTCGATATCAGCGAGGCGTTTCTCAAGCACATCGCCAACCAGGCAAAAAACCGAGGTCAGCAGAGGATCGTCAGGACAATTCTCAACAGCCAAGACTCAGCGGGGCTCCCTCCGAGCTCCGTCGACGTGGCCTTTCTCTGTAACACGTACCACCATTTCGACCATCCCGAGAAGATGTTGGCCTCCCTTTATCGTGCCTTGCGGCGCGGTGGTCGCCTGGTTGTGATTGACTTCGATCTCCGGCCGGACAGCAGCGAGTTTGTCAAGAAGCGAGCAAGGGCTCCGAAGGAAACCTACTTCCGCGAAATCGTTGCGGCCGGCTTCCGTCCCGTCTCGCGCAAGGATTTGCCGGCAATCAAGGACAACTTCTTCGCCGAGTTCGAGCGAGTTGAATCGCGCTAATAAGTCTTGCGCAGGCGAACCGAGTCCGTGGCTCATGAAGCCCGGCAAACCCGGTTGAAACAGCGTGTTCGACGACGAATGTGAACATTGGTTACGTCGGTATCAAGACTACGAGATTGAGTCGGAAACTGGTCAACAGGTGTTGCATGAACTATCGTCCGCTTGGGCAAACTCGCCTGCAAGTTTCGGAGATCGCCCTGGGGTGCTGGCCGATCGCAGGCATCACCAGTCCGGGGACGAACGAGGCCGACAGCCTTGCCACGATTCGAAGCTGCTTTGACCTGGGCATCAATCACCTCGATACGGCTTACATGTATGGGCGCACGGGCGAGAGCGAACGGCTGATTGCCCGAGCGATCGGCTCCCGTCGCAACGAAATGGTGATCGCCACCAAGTGTGGCTTGCACTGGGACGCGGCGGGCAATCAGACCCACGACGCCCGACCGGCCACGCTCCGCCAGCAATGTGAGGAGAGCCTCCGGCGTCTGCAAACGGACTGCGTGGATTTGCTGTACTTGCATGCGCCCGATCGGGATGTGCCGGTGGCCGAGTCGGCCAGCGAGCTGCGGCGGCTGTTGGAAGAGGGGAAGACTCGGGCGGTAGGGGCCTCGAACCTGACGCTTGCGCAACTCGAGAAGTTTGCCGCGGCTTGTCCCCTGGCCGCCTATCAACCTCCGTACAACATGCTCGTGCGGGACATCGAGAGCGATGTGCTCCCCTGGTGCCGCCAACGCGGGGCGGCAGTCCTGGTTTATTGGCCGCTCATGAAGGGGCTGCTGGCCGGCAAGATCGGTCGTGACCAGGTTTTCGGTCCTGACGACAGCCGGCACAAGTACGCCGTCTTTCAGGGCGATCAGCGGCAGAAGAATCTCGACTTGGTCGATCGCCTGCGTACGATCGCTGAACAATCTGGACACACGGTGGCCGAACTGGTGCTGAATTGGACCGTCACCCAGCCGGGCATCACTTCAGCCCTATGCGGGGCGAAGAGACCGGAGCAAATCCGCGAATGCGCCGGTGGCAGCGGCTGGCAATTGTCCTCACAACAGCGCGCGGCGATCGATCAGGCGCTAAGGGAACGGGCGCAGGCCGATCGCCCATAGGTCTGTCTCTGCAGGCCACGGTCAACCAGATTAAGATTGCCGCCAACGCTCCATGCGCCGTTCAAGTTTGCCAGGTTTGCGCAGCCGCGACGAGCGTTCATCTCGCCTGCAATCTTCGCCTTTTCGCGCTCGAATTCGCTTGCCTCACGTCTGCGAGAGTGTATGGTTTTCACGCAGGCGAAATTACTGAGAACAGTTCAGCCAGTGTGCCCACTTGCGTCAGCCGTTCTTGCTGATGCCCCATTGGCAAGCCAGGATCGGGTAACGCTTATGTCACAGACCGCGACCGTTGTGTTTGGGATGATTCTGGTCGCTTCCTCGATCGGGTTTAATATCACGCGCTATCCCGTCGTCTGGCAAATGGCGCGATCGGGCGATGCCTCGCCTACGCCAACCTGTTCCGGCCCAGGGCCGACGCTGCCGAGCAACGAGGCCACACCGGCAGAATCGCCCCAACTTGCGATGGAGCAGCCGGCAAGAGCGATTCCGGCCCCACCGCCGCGCGAAGCGATCAAACCCGTGCCCGAGGTAACGGACAAGATTCCTACTGTCGAGACGGAGCAAACATCGCAAGCGCTGGCGACAGATGGCGCTTCGCCGCCGGCTGATGCGACATCACAGCCCGTCGAGCAAAAGCCTTTGGTGCCCGTGCCGGTGGCGATTAGCAGCAGTGGGACGGCGAACATCGCGAGTTTTGATGCCTCGGTGCGGCGCTTACCGCCCGTAGAACAGGTCGAAGCTGCCCCGCGCTACGCTTCGCAGCCTTACGAGTCGGCGTACCCGATCTATCCCAGCACGGGTATTCAGTAGCGCTCTGCCTGGGGCCGCCGTCAGCTCGCTTGGGCCTTTGCCATTTGCTGTCCCATGACCGACTGCACGCTAAGCAAGGCGTTGCGTGCGGTTTGGCAGACGTGGCAGAAGATCTCTGGACGCGAAACGCCTGCCAGCCGCAGCACTTCGCTTCCCTTGTGCTTGAATAGCAGATCTCCACAGTGCAGCCATTGCTGGCCGGGCAGAATCTCGATGTCGACCGTGTCAAACTTATCGAGTTCGATCCAGCGCTCGTCTACCGGGCGTAGCCCGCGACGGATGATGATCCGGCGGTTGGTCAATGCGTAGCGGCGACAGATGCCAGGCATCAATTGCCAAGCGAACACGGCGAGGCTCAGAGGAATGGTGGCGACGGCCAGAAGCTTTCCTAGGGTGAAAAACTTGCCCAAGCCCAATCGCGAGCCGGCAAGCTGGCCGACGAGTCGTCCGGCCCAGGTGGCGCCGATGGTGGGCCACATCACCTTACAGGTGACTTCGACGAGTTCGGGGGGGGTAACACCGGCAATCGGTTGCGGCATGGGAGGCGGATTTTCAGAAGGATAAAGCACTTACGAACAAACTGTAAAAGCTATCGGGAAAACCGGCCTTGTTCAAGTGGCGCTGGCCGGATTCCCACCGCCGGGGATTGACGGGCCACTTCCGGGCTAGTACCTTCGATGCATTCGCTCTGGGCAATCAAGGCAGGCCTCTTCTACAAGGAACCCAGCATGGCAGGGATTTTCGGCGTTGGCGTCAGTTGGATGGCTCTCTACGTGGGTGCGATCGGCCTCGGTGTGCCACCGCAGCCGGAAACACCCTTGCTCAACAAGATTGCTCCGGCGGATTGCCTATTCTACATGAGTTCGGCCGGTGCGGCGACGCCGGACATTAGTAGCAGTAATCAAACTGAGCAGTTGTTGGCCGAGCCCGAGGTGCAGCGGTTCCTCGGCGAGATTGAGCGAGTCATAATCAAACTCGCGGAAAAGGACCCTAATGCTGGCGCTATTCCGCCGCAGGAAGTGGTCAAGATCCTCAAGATGGCCGGATCGATACCCGCTGCCATTTACGTGTCCGGCGTCTCCGTGGACCTGGAGGGCGTGTCCGTGCGGGCAGGAGCCGCGATCAAGCTGGGTGACGACAAGCAACTAAAATCCACGCTTGAGGGGATCGCGAAACGCGTTCCCGGCGGTGCCGAAAACGTTGAGATTGACGGTGTAGCGTGCCAGAAAATCAAAGCGGGGCCGAACATCCAGGTGTTCTGGGGCTTCAAAGGAAAGTACCTGCTCGTCGCCTCGGGTGAGGATGAGATCAAAGGCATGCTCAAGCGGGCAAGGGGGGCTGTGCCCGATTGGCTGACTCAGTTGCGGAAAGATCTACCGGTCGAACGCGTCTCGACGGTGGCGTACGTCAATTGCCGCATGCTCCTGCAATTTGCGGCGGTGGCTGGGCCGCAGGTCACGGAGGTCCTCGAAGGCTTGGGGCTCAACAATCTGGTGGCCCTGCGCGCCGTGACTGGCCTGGACAAGGAATGCTACGTATCGAAGACGCAGCTAACGTTCGAAGGAGAGCCCAAAGGCCTGTTTGCCATGGCGACGGCCGAACCGTTGACTGCCAGCGACCTGTCCGGCGTTGCCGCCGATGCGCAATTGGTCATGGCTGCGCGAATCAATGCCTCCGCGATCTACGATGCCTGCATGGCGGCCATCGAGAAGGCAAACCCCAACGCCAAAGCGGCGGCGATGGCCGGGTTGTCAGGCATGGAGCAGGGCATCGGCGTGAAACTGAAAGAGGATTTGCTCGATAGCCTAGGCGACATTTGGATTCTTTCGGACGTCGCCAGTCCGCTTCCACCTGGCAAGAATGCGGTGGTTAGCATTTCGCTCAAGGACTCAATGAAATTCGCCGCCGCCCACAATAAGATCATGGCTTTCCTTGGGCAGAATCCCTGGAAGGACCAACCGGGCGGCGAAAACCAGCCAAGTATTGCCAAATTGACCGGGCCCGGTCGGGAGGTGTTCTACCTCGCTCAGCCTGGCGCGACGATTCCGTTCGCTCCCTGTTGGTGTGTGACCGACAAGCAACTAATCCTCGGAATCATGCCGCAGATGCTGCTGCAGCATGTTCCTCAGACGCCCCCAAAACCTTTGTCGGAGACGGCGACGGTCGCCGCGATTTTGAATGAAAGCGCTGGCCCCCTGGCTCTTTGCTACATTGATCTTCCGACGATGTTTGAAGAGATCGCAGCGAAATTGCCAATGGTCAAGCAACTGATTTCGATGGGAACCGTTTCTTCCGGCATCAATTTTGATGTCAACGCAATTCCCTCCCCGGAAGCGATCCGCAGGCACCTGCGGCCCTGCACGACGGTGCTGCGAAGGACCAACAATGGCCTGGAGTTGGTGGAGCGAACCTCCGTGCCCGGGATTGGGCTGGTATCCTCGGCCCCGGTCACAGCGGCGTTGGTGTTGCCGGCCGTGCAAGCGGCTCGCGAAGCGGCGCGGCGCATGGCCTCAACGAACAATATGAAGCAAATTGCCTTGGCGATGCACAACTTCGCCCAGGCGAGCAAGACCTTTCCGCCGGCTTACAAGGCCGGCGCCGATGGCAAGCCGCTGCTGAGTTGGCGGGTGTTGATCCTTCCGTTCCTCGGGGAGATGGAACTGTTTCAGCAGTTTCATCTCGACGAGCCATGGGACAGCGAGCACAACAAGCAGTTGATTGCCCGCATGCCCAACGCTTACCGCAACCCCAGCAGTTCGGTGGCTGCCGAAGGCAGGACCAACTACCTCACGGTTCGAAATGAAATGAGCTTGTTCCCCGGCGGAAAGCCCGTGAGTTTCGGTGAAGTGACCGACGGACTGTCCAATACCATTTTGACCGTTGAAGTGCCCGACGCCAAGGCGGTGATCTGGACGAAGCCCGATGACTTCGAGTACGACGCGGACAATCCGCTGAACGGCTTGCTCGGCATGCGGCCGGGCGGTTTTCTCATCGGACTGGCCGACGGCTCGGTGCGATTTATGACGGCTGTGCTCGATCCGGCCGTTCTCAAGGCGCTCTTCACCCGCAGCGGTGCCGAGACGGTCAGCCTGTCCAACTAGTTGAGCGGTCCCAGGGGCGGTCAGATCTGCTCGATGTGCAATCCATGACGCCGGCGCTCGGTGCGGCGGGCGTCGTCGAATTGTTCGGCCACCTGGCGGACATTCGCGATGCCGATGAGGTGGAACTCAGGGTCGCTACGATCGCTGGACAGGATGCGGATCGTGCCCACGCCGACGAGGCGTTCGATCAGTGACTGCTCGAACGAGATATCGTCCATGTCGAGGACTTCAATACGGCTGGTGAGTCGTCGCAGCAGACCGACCTCGTGAATGAAACGCTGGTTGGTCAGCAGATAGCGGACGGTCATGCGTCGATAGGCCAGCAGCAGCACGTGGTAGAGCCAGAGCAAGATCGCAGCACCGACCAGCGCGGCCCACCATTGCCAGATCGGTTGCCACCAAACGCCGACGGCCAGCAGGACAATCGTCACCAAACCGCTCAATGCCCAACCGCCGAGCATCGCCTTGGAGGAGTAGCCGCCCCGCCACAACTCGCGCTCGGGCTCAACAGGCAAGCCTTTCGGTCCCAGCAGGTTTTGCGGCGGGTTGCCCGTGTTCGGCTGTGCGGCCACTCCCGGTGTGTCTCGATGGGCGGCCAGCGGTTCCAAGCCCAGCCGCTGGCCGCACTTGTGGCAAAACAGGGACTCGGGAACGACCTCGGTTTGGCACGCGGGACAAAGCATGATATTCACCCCTTCGATGAGGTACGGAGCAGGTGCCGCAATTATAGCGCGCGGCCGAGAGGGGTGAAAGCGGCTGCCGCGGCCCAAGCCTCAGGAAGGGTCAGGGTTGCGGGGCGACGAGTTCCGTCCCTTCCCGGCTAACAGCCGCTAGTGTAGAGTACTAGAGCGTCTTCCACATGGCCGTAGGGACCTCTCGCTTAGGAAACTGCCGCCTGCGGCCGCGATTTCGCGCTGCCCGTCGTCGGAGACGCACAAGTGCCGATTCGCACCCTGGGGACCGGTTATGAAATGCCCCTACTGTCACGTCGACAACGACCGCGTACTGGATTCGCGAGCGAGTCAAGACGGCTTTGCCATCCGTCGCCGGCGAGAATGTCTCGGTTGCCGCCGGCGCTATACGACCTACGAGCGAATCGAGCCGACGACCATCCGGATCATCAAGAAAGACGGTTCGCGGGAACCGTTCGATCACGACAAACTCAAACAGGGATTGGAAAAGGCCTGCTGGAAGCGACCGGTCAGCGACGAACAGATGGAAGCGGTGATCGCGGGCGTTCAGAACGAACTGGAGGCCACGTTCGAGGCCGAAGTCGAAAGCCGGCAAGTCGGCGAATTGGTGATGCAGCACCTGCGCAAGGTCGACGAAGTGGCGTACGTGCGCTTCGCCAGCGTGTATCGTCAATTCAAAGACGTGCAGGATTTTGTCGAGGAATTGCGGCCGATGCTGGCCGACCCTCGTAGGCCACATTAGCGCAAACGTGAGACGGATCAGACGTCCGTGACGTTATGGAGTGGGGCGCGACGAAAGAAACTTTGCTTGCCTTTCTGGGCGTGGCCTCGTTGTTGATGTTCGCCGGCAGCCTCTTGGCCATCCCTTGGCTGGTAACGAGGATTCCGGCCGATTATTTTCTTCGCCATCAACACTACGTCGATCGCTGGAAGCCGCGTCACCCCGTGCTTCGGCTAGTGGTCTTGACCCTCAAAAACCTTTTAGGCGTGGCCTTGGTGATGGCCGGGCTCGCGATGCTGCTTCTGCCCGGTCAGGGAGTGCTCACCATGGTGGTCGGGCTGTTCTTCCTCGATTTCCCCGGCAAACTGGCGTTGGAACGGTGGTGCGTGCGGCGCCGTGGCGTACACCAGGCGATTAACTGGATCCGCCGGAAAGCCAATCGGCCACCGCTGATGCTGCCTCCCCGTGAGCGTGCGGCAAGTCGGTCCGTCACAACTGCAGATCGCTATGGAGACACAGAGGACACCGAGTAGATCCCTCTCAGTGTCCTCTGCATCTCTTCTGCAGCAGAGAGATTCGAGTAGTCGGCCCTCGCCGAAAACGCGATGCCGCGCTCCGCTGCCGGCAAGAGCGAGACGCACGAGACTAGGCGACCAATCGCATTTCCAGCACTTCACCGGTAATGCCGGCGATGAACTCTTCGAAAATGCGGAGATCGAGGGCCGAGGCCGAGTCACTTTCCGGATGGAACTGCGTGCCGAAAGCGAACCAGTCGGTGGTGCTTTCAATGGCTTCGACGACGCCATCGGGACAACGGGCAGTGACGGCGAAGCCGGGGGCGACATCGTCGACGGACATGTGGTGGCAGCTATTGACCCGAATTTCGCCTTCCCCGTAGACCCGCTCCATCAGCGTGCCCATCTCGATTTCCAGTGCGTGACGATGGTTCGGATCGATCGCGTCGAAGTGGGGAATCGCCTTGGGGAGATCCTCGGGAATGTGCAGGAACAGAGTGCCTCCCTGGGAGACATTGAGCAACTGCATGCCCGTGCCCACGCCCATCACCGGCATGCGGCGATCGGCGACCATGTCCATCAGGTGGCGGTCGAAGTTTTCCCGGCGAACGTCAAGCAAACGCATCGAAGGATGCAGCATGTATCCATCGCGGCGGCAATCCAGGTCGGCGCCGCCGACGAATAGGACGCCGTCAAGCATGTTCAAGACGCGCTCCATGTCTTCCGCGTCGTCCATCGGCGGAAGCATCACCGGCACGGCGCCGGCACGAATGATCGAGTTGCAGTATCCCGCGTGAATGAAACAGTAGGCGGGGGAATCCTTTCGCGCTGAACGGTAATCAACGTTCACGCCAATCATGGGTTTCACGGACATCTTGCACTCCTTGGTTCTGACACTTCCTGTGTCGGTTGGCGGGGACGAGGTTCGCGTCGCACATACCCGGCGTCAATTGATTTGGCCGAGAAAGGAAGGAGGAAAAAGCGGACGGTTGTGAGCGGAGGTCTGGGGAGCCGGATGCCGCCAAAATGAGTCGCGGAGGGTCTGCCGTGACGCCTGGCGCAATCTCTTTTCCATCAATCCCGTTGTGCCCGGCCAGGGCACATCAGTGGGCTGTGACGATCGTGTGTGGGCCTCGTGGATCCTTTCTTTGACGGGTTCCCCGTCGGCTGAGGTGCAAGTCGCCCGAGAGTTTAGCGGGTGGCCGAAAAGTCGCAAGGATTGTGTACATTTTGCGGTGCGCAACTCCTTTCGGCACAATGAGTTGTATTGATAGCAGTGCTAGCATTGTGGGGTTCCACATTGCAGAAAATCATGGTCAGTGCATCCAGCACGCCCTTTGCCACTTGTAAAGCATCAACTCACTAGGGCTGGGTGACCTTGCCGCTTCGGCAAAATAGACAGGGGCCTTTGCCGCGGCGGGGACGTCGTGTCGGGGCGACTTGGCCGTTCCCCTTAGCCCTACCGTGGCCGAATGTCGCCTTCTACAATGAGGGATCGCCGCGGCCTGTCTGACAGTCGTTCTTACCCACCTGCGAACCGTTCATGATCTACCAAAACGTCTGTCTGGAAGCGATTGCCTACACGCTCCCGGAGGAAGTCGTCACCTCGGCCGAGATCGAGGCCCGCCTGGAGCCGCTGTATCGACGCTTGCGCTTGCCCGAGGGGCGTCTGGAACTGATGACCGGCATTGCCGAGCGACGCTTCTGGCCGGCCGAAACGCCGCCCAGCAGCAAGAGCATTGAGGCGGCCGAAAAAGTCCTCTGTAGGAGCGGTGTGGAACGCGGACAGGTCGGCGCATTGATTCACGGCTCGGTGTGCCGCGACTTTCTGGAGCCGGCCACGGCCTGCGGCGTACACCATCACCTCGGTTTGTCGAGCCATTGCGTCGTCTACGATGTGTCGAACGCTTGCCTGGGGCTGTTGAACGGCGCGGTGCAGATCGCCAACATGATCGAACTCGGCCAGATTCGCGCCGGCATCGTCGTCGGCACCGAAAACGGCCGAACCTTGGTTGAATCAACGATTCGGCATCTCAACGATGACACGTCGCTCTCGCGGCAGGACATCAAAGGGGCCTTTGCTTCGCTGACCATTGGCGCTGGCAGCGCCGCGATGCTGCTTTGCCACCGCGATATCAGTCGTACGGGGAATCGGCTGCTTGGCGGCGCGATGCAAACCGCCACCGAGCACTGCGAACTCTGCCAAGGCGGTCAGGCACAGGCCGGCACCGGGCAAGGGCAGCCACTGTTGATGGCCACCGACTCCGAGACGTTGATGCGCGAGGGCGTGGCTGCGGCGCAGGCGACCTTCGCCGAGTTTGGCCGCAATCTGGCTTGGCATCCGGGTGATATCACTAAAACCGTGTGCCACCAGGTCGGCCGCGCCCACCAGCGGCTGTTGTTCGAATCGCTGGGGCTGGATCTGGCAATCGACTACTCGACGTTCCCATACCTCGGCAACACCGGCTCCGTCGCGCTGCCGATGACGGCCGCGATCGCCGTGGAAAACGGCCACATGCAACCGGGCGACCGGGTCGCCTTGCTCGGCATCGGCTCGGGCATCAACGTGATCATGCTCGGCCTCGAATGGCAGTAGGTTTAATTGCGGGTCCCCTCAGCTCTTAGAAAAGGGTTATGGTGAAGGCCTGCAGAAGTTTTAAGCTCGCATCACCCGCTCAATCACCTCGCGATCAAAATAGTTGATCGCCATGCCGGCGTCGACGACGATCTTCTGGGCGTTGATGCCGCTGGAGCGCGGGCTGAGTAGAAACGCCGCGACATTGGCCGCCTCTTCGGTCGTGAGTGCGTCCTTACGGGGAATCACCTGCTCGGCATAGAGATAGGCGTCGACGTAGCCGGGGATGCCGGCCGACGCCGAAGTCTTCAGCAGTCCTGGCGCCACTGCATTGAAACGAACCCTTGAAAAACGGCTGAACGATTTGGCCAAGAACGCAAGCGACGAATCCAGGGCAGCCTTGATCGGCGCCATGTAGCCATAGCTCTCGCTGGCCATCTGCGTGGTGGAGATCGAGATAGTCACGACGGACGCGTCCGGGTCGAGCAGATTTTTCAGGGCGTTTGATAGGGCGATGAAAGAATAGCAGGAGATGTTGACCGCCTGCAAGAAAGCTTCGCGCGGCGTTTCGTGAAAAGGCTTGATTCCGTGCGAATAATCGGCGAACGCCAGCGAGTGGACCATGCCATGGAACTTTTCGCCGCGCAGCTGTTCTCGCAACCGCTCAATGTCTTCACCCCGTTCAACGTCGCAGCAATAGATCTCTGCATTCTCGCCGAGCAGTTTGGCGACGTTCTGCCGCACCGCCTCGTTTTGCACCACATGCACGCAACGCGCGCCCGCTTCCGTCAACACCCGGTCGATGTGCCAGGCCACGCTCTTGCGATTGGCCACCCCAAAGATCAGGATCGATTTGCCGGCGAGTTGCAGGAAGTCCATGGCGAGGGATTTGGTGATGCGGGGATTTGGGGATTAGGGATTGGCGGCAGCGGCCGTGCAGGCGAACTCAAAACGCACGGCCAACTTGCCATCGACGCTGACCTTGGCCTTCAGAAAGAACGCGTCGGCAAGCCGCTCGGTAAGCTCGACTTCCATCACGAGTTTCTCGCCCGGGCGGACCATCCGTTTCAGGCGGACGTCGTTGATCCGCGTGGCCACCGGCACCTTACCATCCGAGCCGGCCAGTTGTTTTGAAAGCAGAATCGCTCCGCATTGCATGGCCGCTTCGCAGAGCAACACGCCCGGCACCAGAGGAAAGCCGGGATAATGCCCGGCGAAAAACCACTCGTCGCTTTGGAAGACCTTTGTGCCGACGATCCGTGATTCCGAGTGCTCAAGGACTTCGTCCACCAGCAAAAATGGCGGGCGATGGGGGATGGCGGCGAGAATCTCTTCGTGTGTCATGCGGTTTATTCGGGATGTGCGATTCCAGTCTTGCAGGTTCTAGTCTCTAGTCCCTAGCTTTTCATCAAGTACGCATCGACGTCATTGGCAACGATCACACCGTAGTTGACCGCCCCCAGCCAGCCCGACATGATAATTCCAACGCTGCCGGCGTGATAGAGGCCGCCGATCTGTTCCGGCATCGCGCGACTGACGGCGAGGCCTTCGAACTTTGTGCCGAAACTCGAACCGCCGAGGTGCTTGGTGTAGCGTTCGAAGGTCAAGGGAGTGGCCGCCTCGACAAAATCAAGTCGCTCACGGATGTCGGGAACGTATCGTTCCAGGGAGTTCAGCGTATCCTCGATCAGGTGTTGCTTGGCTGCCTCGTACTCCCGCTTGGGCAGTTTGTTCCAATCGTCGTAATTGGCATTGGTGCTTGCCACCACGGCGCAGCGATCGAACCCGGGCCGCGTTTTCGGGTAGTAGAACGAAAAGGTGCGACTTGTAATGTTGCGGCTGAGCAAAAGTCCCGTGCGGAACTCGGGGGCGGTAGAACTAAACAGCAAATCGCCGCACTGGCTCTCGTCGATCAGCATGCCCGGCTTGAGCCCCATGTAAACCTGGGTGCTCGAGTTGTTCAGACGGACCGCCTCGGCTTGCTCGACGAACTGGCAGTCCCAATACTCGCGGCCCACGAGATGGAAAATCGTTCCCAGCAGGTTGGCATTAGATACCGCCGCTTTGGTCTCTACCTGTTTGCCGCCCAGGGTGACGGCTCGGACGCGGCCGCGATCGACATGGACTTTTTCCACCGAACAACGGGTGCGGACATCGACCCCGCTCTTCTGCAGTTCGCGGCCCATCAGTTTGATTAACTGGTCGGTGCCGCCCTGGAAGGTGTACACGCCCTTGGACATGAAGTTCGAGAACACAATGCCGTAGGTGAGCGCCGGATCTTCCAGCGTCGAGCCGTTGGCGTAGGTGATCGGCTCCATCAACAGTCGCACGATGTCTGCTCGTCCGGGGAAGAACTTCTCGAACAATTGCCCAGCCGTGAACGACTGGTCGTCGTAGAAGTTCATGTTTCGGGCGGCGTCAAAGAACGCGTCGACCGACGCTGCCGGCACCTGGAATCGTTCGATGAGCAGCCGCGTGAAGTCCTGGCGATCGAACGTCGTCGAAAGCGAGAACATTGGGTTGTCGAAGCGGATGTCCTTCAGTTGGACGATCGAATCGGCGATTTCCCTGCTCCAATAGCGGCGGCAGCTTTTGATCATGCCGACGGGAAAGCCATGCAAGGCGACATCAAAAACATGGCCGCCGCGTCGGCGAAACCAAGTGGCCAAGCCGCCGAGCTTGAAGTGCTGTTCGGCCAGCAGTACGGAGCGGCCGGCCCGTGCCAAAGCGTTGGCGGCGGTCATCCCGCCGAGTCCGCCGCCAATGACAACGACGTCGTAGTGATCACGTAGGTTTTCGAGGGGATCGAAGGGCATTATGTAATTCAGAAGGAGGCGAAATCGAGTTGATCTGCTACAACTATTTCAACAAGTGCCGGTTGGCGATGCTGATGCCGCTGAGGATGGCGCCGACGATGCCCACCAAGCCCTGGTCATTGCCGCAGATATACAAGTTCTTCAGGTGCGAAGTGCCGTCGCGGCGTTTTTCGGCCGAGCCGTACACGGCGCCGTTGGCCTTGCCGGTAAAGCGGTGGATCGTCATCGGCGTGAACATATCGGTCTCGACGACCACGCCGCGGAAATCGGGCACAAACCGCGCCGCCGAAGCCGCCAGTCGGTCGTACCAGCGAAGCTTCGCCAAGCGGTATTCTTCGGGTGCGAGGGCCGCCCAGCGGTCGTAATTGGCCAGGGCGGAAATGCGAATGACGCCTTCCTCCAACGGTTCGCCGTAGGCGAAATTGTTGGGCGAGCAGACGGTCCCGCTGCGAAGATCGACCAGATCGTCAGGCTTCTCGTAGCGGAACTTCTCCGAATCGTTGTAGAAGACGATCGTCTCCTCATAACCAAAGGAACGCGGGGCGTGATCGAGAATCGAGATCGATTCGACGAATGACAAACGGCCGGGCGAGGCGACTTCCTCGGCCGTTGCTGCCGAACACATTCGCAGTGTCTCCGCCCAGCCGGCCGAAGAAAGAATGTTGCGAGCCTCAAGTTCCGAGCCGTCTTCCAGCAGGATCTTCTGAACCGCCTCGTCCTTCACGACGATTTGGTCGACCGCGGCGCGGAGCCGCAATTCGCCACCATGCTCCTTGAAACGTCGAACAAGCATCTTGAGAATCTTTTGGATGCCAGCCAACGGTCGGGCCAGACCTTCCAGGAAGATCGAGCGGAACAAAATGCTGAACTGATCGAAATCGATATCGTGTTCTTGCGCGCCACCGTAAAACAGCACCGGGCAAAACAGCATTTCGACCAATAATGGATCGGTGATGATGTTGCCGACGACCTCGCGTGCCGAGCGGTTCGCGCCCGACTGACCGAATTGATCGTAGTCGTGCAATGCCGCGGCCAACCGACGAAGGTTGTCCACTTGATCGGGGAAGTGTCGGCGGACTTCCGAGGTGAGTAGTTCAAAATCGTTGGAGAAGCGCAGTTTGATGCCCGGGAAGACGATCGAGGACCCCAATTGCGGCGCCAGCGCCCATTCTTCCCACGCAAGCCGGAGTTGGCGAAGTAGTTTTGCGAGCGGGCCCGAGCGGGTCCCCTTGGGCGCGTAGTTTGTGATGGCGTGTAGGCCGACATCGAAGGTGCGGCCCCCCTGGCGATAGAACGAATTAAGCCCGCCGATGGCGCTGTGGCGCTCGAGGATGCACACCTTCTGGCCAAAATGCGCCAGCCGTACTCCGGCCGCCAATCCCGACATGCCGGCACCGATGATGATCGTATCGTACATGGCGGGCTAGAGGCTAGGGAATCAGGGACCGGGGCTAGAGATTCGGGATGTGAGCCAGCAACGATACCCAAGCTGCGAATTTCGAAGGGCGGGACGCCAGCCTCGAACCCCTCACCCCTATTGACCTTCAGACCAGTAATGCAACGAGGGCGACCAACGGAAGCCCGACTTCGCGGTGGAATCGTGAACCGACCGTTGCATTACTATTGCTGAATGCCAATCGACCCTCAGATCCCCTTCATCCGCGGCTCGAGATACCGCACGGTGCTGCTCATGCTCGATAATTCGGTGTACTCTTCCTCGGGAATCTGGATGCGGTAACGCTTGCGCAGCTCCATGACAATGTCGAGGAAGTCCATGCTGTCGAGTTCAAGTTGCTCGCGGAACGGCACTTCGTCTTTCAAGTTGCTCAGATCCTCGTCCGGGGCAATATCGTGGAGAATGTCGAGGATTGCGTCTCTGATCTCTGCAGCCGTCATGGCGGCGTTCTCTCTCGGAGGGTTCAGGGTTCGGGGTTCAGGATTCGGGGGGGTGGGGCAGGCGACCTTTGTCGAACCTGCGACCTTTCTACCCGCTTCACATTTTTCTGACGATGACGGCGGAGTTGATGCCCAGCATGCCGAACGAATTGTTCAGGATGGCATCGACCTGGACGCCCTCACGGGGTTGGTTGACGACCAAGCCCGGCAATTCGCACTGCGGGTCGAGCCGGTCGAGATTGATCGTGGGATGGCAAACGCAGTCGTCAAAGCTGGGGAGATTGCCGGCAAGTTCCAACGCTCCGGCAGCGCCCATCGCATGACCGATGAAACTCTTCGTGTTGTTAAACAGGGTCGGCTGGCCATCGTTACTGCCCCAAACCGCCCGTAGGGCCTCGCATTCTTGCGTGTCGCCGGAACTGGTGCCGGTGGCATGCGTGCTGACGATACCAATCTGCTCGGGCTGCATCCCGGCGCGATCGAGCGCCAACCTCATGCACTCGGCCTGGCGCGTCGGGTCGGGCAAGACAAAATCGGTGGCGTCGCTGTTCATAGCGTAGCCGGCCACTTCGCCGTAGATCTTGGCGCCCCGCGCCTGGGCGTCGGTCAAACGCTCGAGAGTGAAAATGCAGCCGCCCTCGGCCACCACGATGCCGTTTCGATCCAAATCGAAAGGCCGCGAGGCCTTGGTCGGGTCTTCATGCTTGGCCAGCGCGCCCTGGCTATGGAAGCTGGCGAAGATGCCGAACGTGTGGATGCTTTCCGAAACGCCGCCGCACAAGGCCAAGTCGCAGTCGCCGAGACGGAGCATCTGCGCGCCTTGAATGATGCCGGCGTTACCAGCGGCACAGGCGGCGCCGAGCGTGTAATGGGGGCCAGTGATCCGCAGATTCAGCGACACCTCGCCAGCCGGGTTGTTGGCCACGGTGCGCGGATTGTGGTGGTGCGACCAGAACTGCGTGTCGTAGTCGTAGCCTTTGAGTAGGAAAATTTCGTTTTCGGTTTCGACATTGCCGTGTTCGGTCACGCCGATATAGATGCCGACCTTGGAGCGATCGACGTTGCCCCAATCGATTCCCGAATCGGCGACGGCCTCGCGGGCGCAATAGATGCCGATGCTTCCCGCCCGGGTTCCGCGACGGACTTCTTTGCGCTTCTGGTAGCGCAGTTCGTCGAAGTGGCAGACTCCCGCCAGGGTGGGGCCAAAGTATCGGGTCTCGTAGGCGGTGACCCCGCTGCGGCCGGCAAGCAGGGCTTGGCGAAACTCGCTGAGGGAATTGCCGTTAGGCGCAGTAAGGCCTACGCCGGTAATGACAATCCGTTGATGGTCCGGGCGATCGGCGGTCATGTTCGGTGCCTGAGTGGGAAGCAAGCCACTAAGGCTAACCGGTCTTTGCCGGATTGACAAGCCGCCGGCCTGATCTGCCGGGAGCTTTTCCCCTTATTCGGCGGGGATTCCTCCAAGTCGCTGGCCAGCCGACTGCCAAGAGGCGGCCAAACGCCGCAAGCCCTCGTCCATCGAAATCCGCGGTTCATAGCCGAAGTCATTCCGTGCCCGGTCGATCGCGAAATAGTGGCACATCGCCATTTGTTTGGCCAGAAACCGGCTCATCGGCGGTTCCCCGCGCAGACGCAGCAGGGCATAGAGCGTCTCGTACGCGGTCCCGACCAGCAAGGCCTTCTTCAGGGAGATCGATTGAGTGACGGGTGGCAGGCCGGCCAATTCGAGAATTCGATTGATCCAATCCCAGCAATTCACCGGCTCGCCCTGGCTAATGAAGTAAGCCTGACCGGCCACCGGCGAGCCCGGCTGCAAGGCGTCGGCCGCCAAAAGATGGGCCCTCGCCGCGTTCTCCACGTACACGGTGTCGATCAAGTTCGTACCATCGCCCACCTGACAGAGGCGGCCTCGTCGGGCGTTTTCCAGCAACCGCGGGATCAAGTGCCGGTCGCGCGGGCCCCAGATCAAGTGCGGACGCAAGGCGCAGGTCAGCAGGCCGTTGCGACCGTTGGCCGCCAGCACTTCTTGCTCCGCCAGGGCTTTGGATCGCGCGTAGTGGCAAAGCCAGCGCTTGGGATAGGCAATTCGTTCGTCGACGCCCTCCTGGCTGCATCCGTTGAAAGTCACGCTCGGGCTGCTGGTGTAGCACAGGCGTCGAACGCCGTGCGCTAGGCAACCTTCGATGAGGTGCCGTGTGCCAAGGGTGTTTGTCTGGAAGTAGCGCTGCCAGGGGCCGGCGATTCCCGCCACGCCGCCGACATGATACACGCTGTCGATGCCGCGGCAGGCTTCCACCACGGCCGGCCGATCGCACAGGTCGGCGGGCACGGTCTCGACGCCGAGCGCATCAAGCTGCGGGTAGCGTCGGCGGCACAGCACCCGCACCGGATCGCCTCGTTGGACAAGTTGTTCGACGACATACAGCCCAAGAAAGCCGCCGCCGCCTGTTACCAGCGCCTTCACCGTTAACCTTTGCCAGAATCTTCGTAGCTGAATCGGAGGCAAGAACCTGGACGGCGAGTATACAAAGCAAACGCCACTTAGAAAAGCTGTGGTCGAGAACTTCGCCGATAGAGAGGGGACAGCCGGCTACTCCCCGGTCACCTTAGCAACCACGATCGTCATGTCGTCGCGTGGCGGTTGCGTACGGCAAAAGCCTAGCACCTCCTGGTGCAAGACCTCGATAATCTCCTGGGCCGGCTTATCCCGCTCGGAGCGAATGGTTTGAAGCGCCCGGGCGATGCCGAAACGGACCTTGCCCGGCGATTCGGCTTCCGACACGCCGTCGGTGAAGAAGGTGATGAGATCCCCCGGCCGCAAAGTGATCGGCTCGGCGGCCGGCACGACCGTTTCGGCGCGGACACCCAAGGGGAGGCTCGTGCTGTCGAGCACGGTCACGTCAACGCCTTGGTGGAGAAGGTAGCCGCGTTGGCCAGCGCTGGCGTAAACCATCGAGCGGTTGGCCGGATCGAGTCGGGCCATCGCCAAGGTGACGAAATGGAAATCGCTGGTATCCGCCGCCAAAAGGCGATTGGCGCGAGTCAAAATCTCGCCTACGTCGCTGTGGATTTGGGCCAAGGTGCGCAGGCAGGCGCGGGTTTCCGACATCAGTAGTGCCGGCCCCATGCCGTGGCTACTGACGTCGCCGAGCACAACGGCCAGGCAGTCGTCGAGCATCGGAATGTAGTCAAAATAGTCGCCGGCGGTTGCTGTGGCGGGGTACAACGCGCCGGCGATGTCGAAACCTGGCAGACGGGGCGACTCTCCCGGATACAACCGTTGTTGAATTTCCTGCGCGGCTCGAAATTCCTCCGAGGTGTCGCGCAACTGCTCTTCGACGCGGTGTCGGCGGTTCCGCTCAATGGCGTAGCGGATCGAGCGGAGCAACATATGGTCGTTGACCTGACCTTTGACCAGGTAATCTTGCGCCCCTGCCTGCACGGCCTTAATGGCGCTGCCCTCGTCGCTATAGGCCGAGAGAACCACAATCGGCACGTCGCCGGCATGAGCGTGCATGGCGAAGAACGTTTGCAGCCCCTGGCTGTCGGGCAAGCTGAGATCGAGCAGGATCACGTCGTAGCGGTCTTCCAGGCATCGCTCGATGGCCGCCGAGAGCATTTCGACCTGCACCATGTCAAACGGCTCATCCCAGCGGTCGCCGAGGAGATTGCGCATCACCCAAACGTCGTCTGGATCGTCTTCAACCAGCAGTAGCTTAATGCGTTTTTCCATGGAGCAACTTTGGCGGCAATTCGACTGTCTCGAACCAATACTTGGCGATGATTTCCACGATCCGCACCAGATCGCGGAAGGACGTCGGTTTCGCGATATAGGAATTGGCTCCGAAGTCATAGCACAATTCCACGTCGTCAAGGGCGATGGAAGTCGTCAACGCAATCACGGGGATATGCCGCAACCGCTGGTCCGACTTCAGGGCCCGCAACGTCTCGCGACCGTCCATGCAGGGCATTTTAATGTCGAGCAAGATCAAGTCCGGCAACGGTGCGCACTTGCCGTCCTGGTATTCCCCCTCGCGGCGCAAGTAGTCAAGCAACTCCAGGCCGTGCCGCACGAAACGAAGGTCGTGGGGCAATTGTGCCTCACGGAACGCATCGCGCACCAGGAGGCAATCCTCGGCGTCGTCGTCGGCCATCAGAATCGTGCGGCGCTGGTTCGCGTACATAACCCTACGATCGCGGTTGGTGGACAACGGGAAGGAGGATCTCGAAGGCGCTGCCTTGTCCGGGTGTGCTGTGGGCGGTGATCTCACCACCGTGCCGTTCGACGATTTTTCGGCACAGGGCCAGCCCGATGCCTAAACCTTCGAACACGTCGCGGGGGTGCAATCGCTGGAAAACGCCGAAAATTCGGTCGCAGTGTTTCTGATCGAAACCAATGCCGTTGTCTTCGACGGTGATCCGGCACTGCTCGTTGGCCGGCGAACTCCCCAGCTTTCGCTGCGTCCGCCCGTGCACGAATCGGCCGTGGATCTTGACCACCGGCGGCTCATCGGCGCGGTGAAACTTCAAGGCGTTTCCGATCAAATTCTGGAGCAACTGGCGGATTTGGAGGGCGTCGGCTTGGATCGTCGGCAGGTGCCCCAATTCGACCCGGCCGCCAACTTGCTCGATTTGCACTTCCAAGTCGGATACGACTTCGCCGGCGATTTGGTTCAAATCGACGGTGGAAAAGCTTTGCCCCTGGGTGGTGACGCGGGAAAGGGATAGCAGGCCTTCGATCAGGGTTTGCATGCGCGTCGCAGCGCTCTGCATGCGCAGGAGGCACTCACCGCCGACCTCATCGAGTTTGTCGGCGCACTGCATCTGCAGTCGATCGCTAAAGGTGCGAATCTTTCGCAGCGGCTCCTGCAGGTCATGCGAAGCGACGTAGGCGAACTGCTCCAGTTCGCGATTCGACCGCTCCAACTCGGCGGCGTAGCGGCCTTGTTCCTGTTCGGCCTTTTTTCGCCGGCTAATGTCGCGGACGAAAAATGTCAGCACCGGCGAGCCTTGCTCGTGACTGATTGTCATCGCCATCTCGGCGTCGAAGGTCTCTCCGCCGGCGCGCACGGCCGTCACCTCGACCCGGCGGCCCAGCATCGAACCTTCGCCGACGTTCAAATAGCGGTCGATGCGGTCTTGCTGCCGGGCGCTGGTCGAGGGGGGGAAAAGGACCTCCGAGGGTTTCGTGCCCAATACCTTTTCTCGCGGGTGTCCGAACGTCTGTTCCGCGGCCTTGTTGAACTCCGTAATCACCCCCTCGTGATTGATCGTAATGATGGGGTCGAGGGAAGATTCGAGAATCGCTCGTTTGCGGGCCTGCGATTCCGCCAAAGCGGCCTGCAGTTCTTCCTGGTCGAGCGCCTTGCTGTGCCAGAACATCAAGCACGTCGGTCGCCCGGTGTCGTTCGACTTCAAGCGGAAAAGCCGGGTGCGTACGTCGCAGAACTGGCCGGCTCGCGCGTTGCGAATGCGACTGCGGCCTTCCCAGCGGCCGGTTTTGTTCACGGCTGGCACCGCCACATCGCGCAACTCCGCCCACGATTCCTCCGCGTACAATTCGCGGAGATTGATCGACGAGGGGGGGCACGATTCGGCCAGGCCGGTCAATTGCTGGCCCGCGGGATTGAGATACAGCGGTTCGCCGTGCGCGGTGGTCAGCAGGATCAGATCCTGCGTACTCTCGGCAAGAGCGCGGCCCAAAGCGTCGAAATTGGGATTCACAAGCTCAGGGCTTTCCGCCACGGCTACGTCTCCTGAATTTGGACAGCTTCATTATTGTCCGGCCCACGGCGCTGTCAATGTTAGACGGATGCCCGGCCGGCGGTCGCTTGTCCGGCGGCGAGAAATGGGTTATTCTGCCACTTTTCCGTGGAGGAGACCAACCGGTGGCAAGAGCTCACGCAAGACACATTCTAGTGCAAACGAAGGAAGAGTGCGAAGAGATCAAGACTCGAATCGCCGAGGGGGCCGATTTTGCCGAAATGGCGGCCAAGTACTCCCTCTGTCCTTCCGGGCAGCAGGGCGGCGAACTGGGTGAATTTGGCCCCGGCCAAATGGTGCCGGAATTCGACGCGGCCGTCTTTCAGGGCGTCGTCGGCGAGGTCCAAGGACCGGTCAAGACCCAGTTTGGCTACCATCTGCTGGAAGTCTCGCGCCGCACGGCCTGACCGAGGAAAAGACCGATACGAAAAGCGAAGGACACGAACGACTTTTTTGTCCTTCGTGTCCTTCGAATATTCTGCCGCTGAGAACTACGTGCCGAACTCGGGACGCCGACGGCCGAGTTGGCTCTGCAGCCGCTGCACGATGGAACTGTGCATTTGGCTGACCCGGCTTTCCGACAAATTGAGGGTTGCGCCGATCTCCTTCATCGTAAACTCTTCGTAATAGTAGAGGATGATGATCAGGCGTTCGTTGCGGTTGAGTCCCTTCGTGACCAGTCGCATCAGGTCGTTTTTCTGGATGCGGCGCGTCGGGTCCTCGCCCTTCTTGTCTTCAAGAATGTCGATTTCGCGAACATCCTTGTAGCTGTCGGTCTCGTACCACTTCTTATTGAGGCTGATTAGATTCACCGCGTTGGCGTCGAGGATCATCTTCTCCAACTCGGCCACGGAAATTTGCATTTCCTCGGCCAGCTCCGTCTCGGTGGGCTGACGTCCCAGGCGGGTCTCGAGCGTTTTAATGGCCTCGTTCAGCTTGCTCGCCTTCGAGCGCACCAAGCGCGGCACCCAATCCATGGTCCGCAGTTCGTCGAGCATTGCGCCGCGAATACGCGGGACGCAGTAGGTCTCGAACTTGACCCCGCGCGACAAATCGAACATGTCGATCGCGTCCATCAAGCCGAACACGCCGGCGGAGATGAGATCGTCGAGTTCGACGCCTTCGGGCAGCCGCGCCCAAATGCGCTCGCCGTTGTATTTCACCAGAGGAAGGTAGATCTCCACGAGCTGGTTGCGCAGCTCCTGGTTCTCTGGATCCTTCTTGAATTCAATCCACAGTTGCTCGACATCTTCAGGAGCAATGGTGGTTGCCATGCTTTCCTCCGTGATGAACCCGCCATTTCAGATGACGGTTAGAAATCCATTTCTTTCGTCGGCGATCGGCCTGTGAAACAGGCGTTACAATCGATAGTTCTTTGCTATTTTAACAGCAAATTCGCTGCGGACACTCTTCGCACTATATCGGTTAGCTTGGCTGGAACCTTTAATCCACTTACACGATTGTCAGTTGCTGAAAGTCGTTTCGAGCTTTGCCCTGATGGGAGTTAAGCTGCAGGATCAGCCCGGCCAGGCGACGGGCGTCAGCAATTTGAATGTCATCTGGCACGCTTTGTCCGTCGGTCAGGTAGCTCACCGGCAAACGGCTCGACCTCAGCAACTGCAGGACATTGCCAAGCCCGTGGGCTTCGTCGAGTTTCGTCAGGAGCAGCGAAGTGGCGCCAATGGCGGTGAATTGTTCGGCGGTTTTCTGCAAGGTTTGGGCGGCGGCGACGCTGCTCAGGACCAAATGCACTTCGTGGGCGCCCGCCTCGGCCAGAAAGACTTTCAATTCTTGCAGACGGACCTCGTCCTTGGGGCTGCGGCCGGCCGTATCGATGAGGATCAGGTCCAGGTGACTCATTCGCGCCACGGTCTCCCGCATGTCGCGTGGTGAGGAGACGACGTGCATCGGCAAGTCAATGATGTCGGCATAGGTTCGCAATTGTTCCACCGCGGCAATGCGATAGGTGTCGACCGTGATCAGTCCTACGCGACGCTTTTCCTTGAGGCGGAAGTTGGCCGCCAGCTTGGCGATCGTCGTCGTCTTGCCCACGCCGGTGGGGCCTACCAAAGCGGCCACGCGGCAGCGCCCGGGCGTAACCTGAATGGGACCGGCAACTCGAATCTCATCCTCGAGACCGGTGGCCAGGCGGGCTTTCAGCATCATGGGATCGCGCAAGTCGACGACGCCCGTGTCATGGTGGAGCCGCTCGACCAATTCGCGAGCGACCGCGTCACTCAGATCCGCGTCGAGCAGGTCGGTGAACAGGCGAAAGAGCTCTTCGGGCCAGTCGTTCTGTGTGTCCGGCTTCGTTTGTCGGCAGAGATCCTTGACCATGGCCTGAAGGGCACTCAGTTGCCCTTGGAATTGCCGGGCAAAATGCTCCTCGTCAACCGGTGGCGGGGCCGCCGGCCGCGGGGCAGGCGAAGGGCAGAGGCTCTCCGCTGGCAGCGGCATGCGCGTGCGCGACGTCGACAGGCGGCTGGGCACCGTCACATCACGCGACGCCGTCACTTCAATCCGGCGACGGCCAGGCAACAGCCCCAGCCAGCGGTCGCGGACCTCGCGAGTGTGGAGCACGGCCGCATCGGGGCCCAGTTCTCGCCGTACCAGTTTCAGCGCCTCGTGCATCGATGCTGCTCGATAGGTTCGCAGTTCCATGGCTATGCTCAGTTGACAGAGTTGGCTGTGACAGAGGTGAAATGGGGACTGGCCGGCGTGAGATCGATCGGCAAACCGTCGGCCACTTTGGCCACCATCGCTAGGGACTCGATGCGGACGTCCCGAGGAATCTCTCCGAAGCTAAGCACGACCAACTGTGGGAGGCGGTTGGCCGTGACTTGACGGATCGCGGGACGGACCTGAGGATTCACCAGCAAGATCGGCACGCGGCGGCCGGTCTCAAACCGCGGCAGCTCTGCCTCGACGGCGCCTGCGACATGATCCAGTTCGCTCGGGCCCAGACGCACGGTAATGCCGTGGTCGGAAACTTCGGCGGCGTCCAGAATGCGCTGTTCCCAGTCGGGGTCCAAGGTGATTACCCGCAGCCTGTTTTCCTGGTCACAATAGCGGCGGCAAATGGTTCGGCCGAGCCGCTGCCGGACACGTTCGGCCAATTGCAATGGATCCTTGCTTCGCGTGGCATGATCGGCCAATGCCTCGAGGATTGGCCCCAGGGGGCGCAGCGATACGCCTTCGCGGAGCAGCATCTGCAAGATCTGCTGGACCTCGCCGATCTTCATCACGGCCGGAATCAACTCATCGACGGCCGCCGGTGAGTTCCTCCTGACTTCCTCAATTAGATGTTTCACCGCATCACGCGTGAGGAGTTCGTCGGCATGCTGCCGCACGGTCTCGGTAAAATGGGCGGCAACCGTATTTCCGGGGTCGAGGGAACGGTCGACGATGGTGCCTCGGGCAACGGGCACGTCGGCGAGTTTGATCCGATATTGATTAGGTTCCAGCCGCATGTTGTCGCGGACGCGAACCTTCGGCAAGATGATGCCCAGGTCGGAAGCAAGCAATTGACGGACCCGCTGAATGCGATCAAGGAGGTCGCCGCCGCGTTTTGGATCGGCTAGCCGCAAAAGCCCGACGCCCAACTCGATTTCCAGCGGGTCGACGGCGAGGCAATCTTCCACTCGTTGTTGCGATCGCCGCGAAGCCTCGGCTTGTTGCTTGGCTTGGTCTTGGCGGAGCTGCGTCTCTTTTCGCGAGAGCACGACCGCCAGCGCGATACAGGCGGTGCCCAATAGTGTTAACGGAAACCGTGGCAGACTGGTGAACACAAGAACGCCGAGGAAGCCACCGGCCACGGCCAAGGCCATCGGCCGCGAGAAGAGCTGACTGATAAATTGCTTTGGCAGGCTGCTTTCCTGACTGCTGCGGGTGACCAGCATGCCGGCGGCCAGCGAGATGAGAAATGCCGGTACTTGGGTGACCAGGCCGTCCCCGATCGTGAGCGTTGTGAACAAGGAGCTGGCCTCGGCAATGCTCATGCCGTTCTGGATGACGCCGATGAACAGGCCGCCCACGATGTTGATCAGGATAATGGCAATGCCGGCGACGGCGTCGCCGCGAACGAACTTGCTAGCACCGTCCATGGCCCCGAAAAAGTCGGCCTGCTGCGCCACCTCGCGACGACGACGTTGGGCCTCGGGTTGATCGATCAGCCCAGCGTTGAGATCGGCGTCGATGGCCATTTGCTTGCCCGGCATGCCATCGAGCGTGAAGCGAGCGGCGACCTCGCTAATCCGCGTTGTACCCTTGGTAATCACGACGAATTGGATCAGCACGATGATCGAGAAGATCACCAGGCCGACGACGATGTTGTTCTCGCCCCCGGCGCCGCCAGTAACAAATTCACCGAAGCTCCGCACCACGCCGCCGGCCGCCAACAAGTGATCGGTGCTCGCCCGGGTAAGAATCAAACGGGTGGTGGCGACGTTCAACACCAGGCGAAAGAGGGTGGTGGCTAGCAGCAGCGAGGGAAAAATGCTGAATTCCAACGGTGTACGGACATAGAGCGTCGTCAGCAGCATGATCACCGCGATGGTGATGTTGGCTGCCAGCAGCACGTCCATCAGACCAGCCGGGATCGGGACCATGACCACCAGGATGCTGGCGATCAAGCCAATCGGCAGAACCAAATCTGGAATTCGGGCCCAAAGACCCATTGCCGCATCGTGCGGTCCCGTAACCGAAGCCATCCATGTACTCCGTGATAAGGAGCGGGAAAGTACCGGAAAGGCGTTCGCCTGTCCAGGGCGGTTTGTGCGCTGCCAAAAGCGATACAACTGCCTTGGGGGTAAGGGTTTCTTTTACCGGGGAGCAGAAATAGCCGCCTTGTCATGGTTCGCCGAAATCTGTTAACATACCCAGCCGGATCAGGATAAATGGCTCGCGTGGTGAAGCTGGGAAATCGCGGGGATATGAGGCGACTTTTTCGGTAGGCGTATTGAATCTGAGAAGGAGTGGCGATGGGCGCGGCCCCGAATGGAAAAGGCAACGAACAGAAATCCGGTTACAAAGACCGGCCCTGGATTCCTCGTTTTTGGGACGGCATGAACGCCCCAGGCTGGTTTGGGCTCTTGGCGCGCAACCGCTTTGCCATCTATCCCAGCCGGATCCCGATGGCCGTGATTATCAGCTTGATCAGCTTGACCAACCAAGTCCTCTGGCTGATTCAAGCGGTCCTCTTTGGTCGCAAGATCGCGCGGACTAAAATTGAGAATGATCCAATTTTTGTGATTGGTCACTGGCGGTCGGGCACCACGCTACTTCACGAGCTTCTGGTCCGCGACCAGAGGCACACGTTTCCGGACACCTACGACTGCTTTGCACCGAATCATTTTTTGGTTTCGGGCTGGTCGATGAAGCCGGCATTGAAGTTCCTTCTGCCTGCCAACCGCCCGATTGACAACATGTTGGCCGGTTGGGACCATCCGCAGGAAGACGAGTTTGCGCTGTGCAACATGGGCTTGCCGTCCCCCTATCTGACCATCGCATTCCCCAACCGGATGCCGTTGCACCCCGAATACCTCACGTTAGACAAGGTTCCACCTGCCGCGGTGAACCGCTGGAAGACCGTTTTCCTGTGGTTCCTCAAGTGTGTGACGCTGAAACGTCCGAAGCGGATTGTCTTGAAATCGCCGCCCCATACGGCCCGCGTTCGCACGCTGTTAGAGATGTTTCCCAACGCCAAATTCATCCACATCGTGCGCGATCCCTGCGTGGTTTTCCCGTCAACGGTCAATCTTTGGAAGCGGTTGAACGTGGATCAGGGCCTGCAGGTTCCCAACCATGAAGGCCTGGAAGAGTATGTCTACGGCAATTTCATCCGGATGTACGAGGCGTTCGAGCGGGATCGCGAATTGATCGCACCCGGGCAACTCTGCGACGTTCACTACGAGACATTGGTCGCCAATCCGATCGAGGAGATGCGCCGGGTCTACGAGGAGCTGCAATTGGGCGACTTTGAGGCCGTCCGACCGGCGATCGAAGAGTATTTCGCTGGGCAGAAGGACTACAAGACGAATCGCTATCAAATAACGCCGGAAATGCGGGCCGAAGTATCACGGCGTTGGGGCAAGTACATGAAGCGCTACGGTTACGGCGAGAGCCACGAAAAAGCCCCTTCCCGGCCGGCCACCGTTAGCCGCTAGCCAAAGCTGGTATCACGCGAGGCGTTCCGTCGTTGTTAGAAGTGCGGGCGGGACGTCTTCGCGGACAAAAAAAGCCGCTGGCCTCGGACGGGCCAGCGGCGGGTGTGTTTCTCAACAGCGCCTGCCATTGAGCGGGTTTGTTCCGGCAGAAGCGAGTTCTCTAGCGCTTCTCGAGTTCCCAACGACCAATAATCGTTTCGGCGCCGGACGTCAGCGAGCGGAGCTTCTCGGCGATCACGGTGCGTTCGGAAACAGTGGCCTTCTGCAACTTCCGGGACAGAGTGGCCAACTTCTTCTTGCGATGCCGACGACGACGAAGTTCCCGCTTGCGTTCGCTGCAACTCACGTATAGCTCCTTTTGAAAATCTTGCCAGAGCCGCTTGGGCTTGGATATCGGTTGGGTACAGACTCGAAATTATGCCATAAAGGGGGGCGGGGGTCAACGGCCGATCGTGAACCCCAAGGCCGCGATCATCTCGTAATCTTCGGCCGGCGGCTGACCGCCGGTTGTCAAGTAATCGCCGACGAAGATGGAGTTCGCGGCGTAGAGCCCCAGTGGCTGGAGCGGGCCGAGATGCACCTCCCGCCCCGCGGCGATCCGCAACTCGCAACGGGGATTGGCCAGCCGAAAGAGGGCCAACACTTTCAGGCAGTAGCGGGGATTGAGGTGTTTTTGGCCGGCGAACGGTGTGCCTTCGATCGGCAAGAGGAAATTGATCGGCACCGCTTCGACCCGCAACTCGCCCAATTGGCGGGCCAATTTTACCACGTCGGCTGGCTCCTCGCCCATTCCGACGATGCCGCCCGAGCAGATCTCGAGCCCCGCCTGGCGCACATTGCGCAGCGTCGCCAATCGCTCCTGGTACGTGTGGGTGCTACAGACGTGGGGGTAAAAGCGTTCGCTGGTGTTGAGGTTGTGGTTGATGCGGTCAATGCCTGCCTTTTTTAGCCGCGTGGCTTGTTCAGGCGACAGCAGCCCCACGGAGAAGCAGATTTTTAGCCCATATTCGCCTTTCACCTTCGGTACCGTGGCACTGAGCGTGTCGAGTTCCTGGTCGGTCGGGGCACGGCCGGAAATCACCGTGCAATAGGTCTTGGCCTGCCGCTCGGCGGCGATTCGCGCGCCGTCGAGGATCTCCTCGGCCGTCACCAGGCGGTAGCGGGCGATCTCGGCCTTCGATACCCGCGATTGGGAGCAGTAGCCGCAGTCTTCGCTGCACATCCCGCTTTTGGCGTTGATCAGGAAGTTCAGATCCACTCGGTTGCCGAAGTGGCACCGCCGTACGCGGTAGGCGGCCGCCAGCAAATCGAGCAGTTCGTCGTCGGGGGACTGCAGAATGGCAAGGCCTTCCTCGAACGTAAGCGGATGTCCGTCAAGTACTTGTTGAGCGAGTGCGGAAAAATTCATGGAGATCGAATGGACTTGCTTGGGCAGGACTTATCACGGCCGGAGCAGCCGGCGGCATTCGGCAACAGAGGCCATTAGCGGCCGGTCACAGTTGCCGCCTTTCGTGGCTTGAATTGTAGCAGATCGCGCGGCAGGCGCTCTACTGCTCCCGGTCGCGGTTTTGCCTATCGGGGCGATTCTTCTGCCCCCAGAGGCGCGACACGAGCCAGAGGATTGGCCCAAAGACGAGGAGATTCACCAAAGACACGAGTAGACAGCCCACTGCCAGCAGGGCCAATACGAGAAACCAGTCCAGCAGCAACATTGGGTGGCCTGTTACTAGCCCCAGTGCGGCGGCGGCAATGGTGCCGGTAATGATTGTGACGGCGAAGAACTTGGCTACCTGTCTTGAGGATTCCATGCGACCTCGCTACGAATGGCACGATCTTAACTCAATTCAAGGCGCGGCGGAAAGGGAATTATACCCGTCTGACAGTCGAAGCTGACTTACCTTGGCGCCGTCTATTCTGTTCCTAGCGAATCTTCTTAAGGCAACGGTCGCAAGCTTCGTGTGTCCCTGGCAAGCGGCAGGGGATGCCGGCGCAATGCTGTTTGCCAAATGCCGGGTTGGTCGATACTTATGCCGAATCGCCGTATTATCGCTTGAGTCGTCCTCCCGGTCGGCGGCATCGATGCTGGAAAACCGCAATCTCAAGACCGATCTGCTCGCGCTCGTGCTATTGGCGGCGGTGATCTTTCTTGCCGCCGCCATGTTCAGCTACAACCCGGCTGACCCGCCCAACACATTGGTCTATCCCCAGCACGGGCAGCCGACAAACGTGTGCGGCTACTGGGGCGCTGTGAGCAGCCGCTTTTTGTTCGAGACGATTGGACTCGGCGGTTACTTCTTGCTTGTTTCCCTGGCGGCGCTGGATGTGGTGTTGTTGACGCGACGCGAGGTCAATCAGCCATGGCTCCGAGCTGCCGGCTGGTTGCTCTCGCTGGTCGGTTTCAGCACCTTAGCAGCACTGGCGGTGCCCAGCCTGTCGCCTGGCCCGGTGATTGGCTCCGGCGGATATCTGGGCGCCCTCGGTCGGATGATGCTGCAGACCCATTTTGGCAATGTCGGCGCGTACATCCTCGCGGTTAGCCTGTTGCTGGGCGGGCTGTTGTTGAGCACCGACTACTCGCTAGTGCACGTTTCGGCGTTTGTCGCCCGTTTGATTGCCAGAATGTTGGGCCGCAGCGTTGCTCATGTCACCACCGCCTACGCCCAGAAGCTGAGCAAACGCCGTTCGGATCTCGACGACTTTTCGCTGGAGGATGACGAGAGGCCCGACTTAGCCATTCGCGTGTCCGGTCGCCACGTGGATGAACCTAAGGACGAGGAGCAGGAAGACGCCGACGAGGCCCCCGAGGAAAGCGAAGCGGGAGACGAGGAAGAAGCGACGAAGCAGGCAACTTCTGGTGGCCGAAAGTCGTTGGCGTCGCGCGTGGGAATTAGCCGCCGCGACAAGAAGAAGCACCAAGAGATGCTCGAGGAGATCGACGAGTCGGCCGGTACGGAAAAGCAATCGGACTACGAGTTGCCGTCGCTGGAGTTGCTGCTGGAAGGCGAAACCGTTAGCTTCGATGAGCAGGAAAAAGAAGTCCGACGAAAGGCCAAGATCCTCGAGAAGACATTTGCCGATTTCGGCTTCAATATTCGCGTGGTCGAGATCCAGACAGGTCCGGTGATCGCCCAATTCGAGGTGGAACTCGAGGCCGGCTTGCGGTTGAGCAAGATTACGGGCCTGGCCGACGACTTGGCAATTGCCCTCCGCGTGCCGAGCGTTCGTATTGTGGCTCCGCTGCCCGGCAAGAACACCGTGGGCGTCGAAGTGCCGAACAACGAGCGGCAGATCGTCCGCCTCCGCGAGGTGATGGAAGAGGCCAACGGCAAAGCCCAGAAGATGCGGATCCCCATTTATTTGGGCAAGGATGTGGCCGGCGCACCGCTGGTGGTCGACATGACTTCGATGCCGCACTTGTTGATTGCCGGCCGCACGGGCACGGGCAAGAGCGTCTGCTTGAACTCGATCATCGTCTCGATGATGATGACTCGTCGGCCGGACGAGGTGCGGATGCTGATGATCGATCCGAAGATGGTCGAATTGAGCCCCTACAAGAGCCTGCCGCATCTGATGCACCCGGTGGTGACCGACATGCGCAAGGCCGAGGCGATCCTCGGCTGGGCGGTCGAGAAAATGGAGGAGCGGTATCACCTTCTGGCCCGCGCCGGCGTGCGGCACATCAGCGTCTACAACCAACTCGGTGAAGAAGAGCTGATGGAGCGGATTCAGCCCGAAGACGAGGAGGAGCGAAAGCAGATTCCGCTGCACATGCCCTACATCGTCATCGTGGCCGACGAGTTGGCCGACCTGATGATGACGGCCGCCAAGGAGGTCGAAGGGCACATCATCCGCCTGGCGCAGAAGAGTCGAGCGGTCGGTATCCATCTTGTGCTCGCGACGCAAAAACCGACGGTTGACGTGATCACCGGCTTGATCAAATCGAACTTGCCGGCGCGTATTGCCTTCCAGGTGGCGAGCCGCACGGACAGCCGCGTGGTGCTCGACGAAATGGGGGCCGACAAACTATTGGGCAACGGCGACATGCTCTTCCTCTGGCCCGGCACCAGCACCCTGTTGCGCGGCCAAGGCACCTATCTGAGCGATGAGGAAATTAATCGAGTCATCGCTGCTGTCGCCACCGACGAACCGCAATTCGTCAAGGAACTGGTGCAACTGAAGACGAACGCGCCCGACGCCAAGGGGGAAGGAAAGAAGTTTGCCGACCGCGACGAGTTGTACGAATCGGCGATCGACATTGTGATTCGCGAAGGACGGGGTAGTGTCTCGCTGCTGCAGCGAGCGCTGGGCATCGGCTACGGTCGCGCGGCGCGCCTGATTGATTTCATGGCGGAAGATGGAATCGTCGGCTCGTACAACGGCTCGCAAGCCCGAGAAATTCTGCTCACCCTCGAGCAGTGGGAGCAGATGACCGGGCAGGGGGCCGCATCGGAGGCCGCCAGCAGTTCGCCTCCGGCCGAAGCGCGGCCGAAACGAAGCAACAAGATCGTCATTGGTCCGCGGGGCAGCGAGGACGAGGAGCGTTTGCCAGGCAAGGTCCGCGCGGTGAAGCCGGCCGTGGATGAAGAAGCTGACGAGCCGTTTGAGGACGAGTCGGAGGACGATCTTGAGGCTGATGAGTACGACGACGCGGACGAGGATACCCTCGACGACGAGGAGGGTGAAGAGTACGACGAAGACGATGCCGACGAATACGAGGAAGACGAGCCAGAAATTGAAGAAGAAGCCGACGATGCCCTTGACGACGAGTCTGTAGAGGATGTCGACGTCGACGACAAGCCAGAGGAGCGCCCGGCCAAGTCTTCGCCGCGGCGTTGGCGCCGACCTAAGAGCGCGTGACAATGCCCTCGCCCGCGCGAAGAGGGCAAGCGCGGGCCTGGTGACCTCACTTCATCCGCGACGGCACCTTGATCGTCTCGCCGTCGATCGTAAAAACACCGTGTCCGCGATGGTGCACGGTTCGCGGGTCTTTCTGCTTGGGATCGATCCACGCCTGAACGACTTCCAAAATGAAGAAGTTGTACTTGGTCGCCAGCTTGGCATCGATCACCTTGCATTCCAGGTTGGCGTAGCACTCGGCGACCATTGGCGCATTGACTTGCGAAGCCGCTGCCGGCGTGAGGCCGAACTTGGCAAACTTATCGACCTTGCTTCCGGACGTGTTGCCAACGCCGACCACCTTGTCGATGATCTCGACGGTCGGGATGTTGATGACACATTGCTTCGAGGCCTTGAGCAGACTGAACGTGTGGCTTCGCTCGCTGATCACGCAGCCAAACAGCGGCGGCTCGAAGTCGATCATCGTGTGCCAGGCCATGGTCATGACGTTTTGCTGGCCTTTGTAGGCGGTCGACACCATGACGACTGGCCCCGGCTCCAACAGGCTATAGACCTTGGATAAGGGGAAGTTCTTCTTCATCGTGCAACTCCTGGAATTGATTTGCTTTCGGTCCATCACTTTGTGTCCACGATGCGATGATGCGGAGTAGGTTTCTCGCCAAGGCGCAAAGGCGCGAAGAAACCACAATCACGAGCACAAATTACGGAAGTTCGAAAAATGCTCGTCGCCTCGTGCTACTCTGATTGCCAGCCAGCACGACGCATTGGAGTCCGTGCAGATGCGCGTTGCTGGTCCAGTCCAAATCGTTGGGGCGAAGTTGGAGGGATTTCACGTGGTCCTCGAAGGAGCTTGGGCCAAAATAAATACTGCTACCATGCGTGTTCTGCTTCCTCAACCTTGCTTTCGCAGTTCGGCAGTTCGCTCTTGAGCCGATCCGCAAGACGGCCGATCATTGGCCACTCCTCAAGAGTCTGAACGGTCACGCTGCGGAGTCGGGGCATCGTCTTCAGGATCGGAATCAGTCTATCCGGTTCGGTCCGCGCGAAAACAAAGAAGCTTTCGAGCGTCGGATGATTGTGAAGCGGGACGAGGTCTGCTGCCGACGCCGAGATGCACAAGGTTTTCAGTTTCGGCAGGGTGGCAAGGGACTCCACGCCCCTTCGCGAGACCGGCGAATGATCGAAGCTGAGCCATTCGACACTTTCCTTGCGTCGTAAATTGGCCAGGAAGGCGTCGGCGTTGTTGGCAAACAAGAAAACGATTGTTCGCAGGTTCGGAAGCTCGCGCAGTCCACCAAGCCGAGCGTCGGACAGGTTCTCGGCAAGGTAAATCTCACGGATGCGACCCCGGCAATCTTCGTCTATCAAAAGTCCTTCTACCGAGCAAGGTTCCGGATAGATAAGAAAGTCGCGTTGACTCTCACGGATCAGCGCCAGTTGCTCTGCGAGCCTCATTCGCGCGAGGCGTGTATTTTCTTGAGATGCCAAGCTCTCGAGCCCGGGCCTCGTGGCCCGCACAACCGCGGTTCCCGCTATGGCAAACATCAGCACCAAGCCGATCGTGGGTACGGCGTTAAAGGGACGCGGGCGGTCCACTTGATTATCGCTCGACATTACGTGCTGCCCTAAAACGGCTCCGCGTGAAAGCGTTGTGGTGAACTGGGGGCGGGGAAGCGGAGAATCCAGTCATAGACACAACATTCCAGTCGATAGTGTTGAGCGTCCTCAGAAAAATACATAATTCGGAGATTGCCGTCGTAAACTGGCATAGGTTTACCTCGCAAACTGACCAACTCGGCCTCGTCCTTCGGCAGCCGTCCAGATCTGCTTCGGAATGCCTCGATTTCAGATCTCAGATCGTGGAACAGAGAGACTATTCGGATTTCTTTCTGCAGTTCGGCGTGCCTTTTTGGGTCGCCGGACGTAGTGTGAAGTGCTCCTGCGATGAGAATGAACGAAAACACAATCGCAGTACAGGCGCACAGGTTTGCGGTAGTTCGGCCACGGCCCCTCAAGATCGCAACCAAGAACGCAATCATTGCGGCCCAGGCAAGAAAATACCCGACCAAGCCTGGCACCGATCTTGCGATAATGAACCGATCGGGGATGGAGAATGCGGCGCTCAGCAAAACGGCGGCTGACAGCCACAAGACTGTTGCGATCTTGTTCGCCCCCGAGAATCGAAAGAGCACCCATGCAATTGCCGCGGTGAACAGCCAGAAGGTCGATAAGCCGTACTTTGTGTAGGCGGCTATCAGCCACGCAAGCGCGCCAGCGACAAGAACATTAGCTGCCGCTAGCAGCCATTGCGTGATGCGGTTGCCAGTCCTGCTCGAAAACATGTGCTGCGCCCCTCGGAATAGAATTTGGGCTGTGGCCGATTCCCCCCACGCGCGCTAGGTTATCGGAATCGCAATTGCTTAGCAAGGAGTTTGACGGACGAGTATTAAGACGAAGGCTCGCGGGAGCGGCCGTCTCCCAAGGGGAGAGGGGGCAAACGAGTAGTCGACTCTGCATTACAGACTCCCCGAGCCGCGTTCCTTCAACCGCTCCTGAATTTTTTCCAGCGGCACCTTCCGGCCGCGGTCGCAGCCCGGGCAGCGGCGAGATATTTCCAACCATGCCGAGCGGCTGGCCACGTTCGACGGCCAGAACGGCCAAGTACGGCATTGACGCGGGCGGGCCTCGTACACCCGGCATTTCCGCGACTTATTGTCGAAGAACACGCAATCGCCGTTGTCGTACTCGACGAGGCTTCGCCGGATGCCCACCATGCGGACGAACTGTCGCTCGAACTCGGCCACTTCCAGGCCAACCAACTTTGCGAGGGCCTCGACCTCCGCGCGATTCACCCAGACGTAGCCGGGGGCACCCGTGCAGCAGCCACCGCAGCCGGTGCATTGAAACTTCAATCCATCGCGATACCAAAGCTCACTCATGTTACAATCAATTCCTGGCTCGAAGCGGTCAACAAACGGGCGATCTCCGGCATTAAGCCGTAGGAGAGCGCCAAGATCTTCATTGGGTGTATGGTTGGCTTGGTCGTGCCTTGTTCCATCTGCATCTTGCAGGCGCTGCACTCGGTCGTGCCGGCTTGAATCTTCGGATCGCGGAGTCGACTGATCAGTCTCAGGCCCGCCCGCAGACTGCTGCGATAGTTTTGGTGGAGCAGACCGAACGTGCCGGCCATGCCCGAACAACCGCTGGCGATATGCCGCAGCCGCAGGCCGGGGATCAGGCCCAGGAGATTTTCGCCGGGCGTGCCGACTTGCAGGGCTTTGAGGTGGCAGGGCGTGTGATAGCCGAGGGTGGCGTTCACGGGCCGGAAATCAAGCTGCAACTGGCCCAGCGTATGCATCTTCCACAGGAAGCTGCCGGCTTCGCTCGCGTTTGCGGCGACCAGTCGGGCGTCGTCGTCATCGATCAACTGCGGATACTCGTGCGTCAGACACAGAGCGGCCGCCGGTTCGGTAGTGACCACGTGGTAGCCTTGGCGAACGGCTTCGGCCAGCAGGCGTACGTTGTGTTCGGCGAAGCGGCGAGCTTGTTTCAAAGCCCCGCAGGCGATCGAAGCCATGCCCGACTGCCGCTGCTCGGGGTGCACGTAGACGCGCAGGCCGTTGTGTTGCAGCACGGATACGGTGGCTTCGGCCAGTTGCGGATCGAAGTAATTGGCGTAGATGTCGACGAAGTAGAGCACCTTGGGGCCGCTTTGCCGGGTCGGCCGGGTGAGCCGCCGCCGGGCTGCCTGACGGAGAAAGCTTCGCTGGGCGACGCGCGGCAGCTTTCGGCCGTGAGCGATACCGAGGGTTTTTTCGAGCAGCCAGCGCATCTGGCGGTTCTGGATGGCCCAGTTCGTCGCCGGGGCTAGCAGGCTGGCGAAAGCGCCCAGTAGATCCAGGCGGGTCATGGCCCAGGCGGCCAAAGGAAGGCCGTTGGCTTCGACATAGGCGCCCTTGCTCTCCCGCATCAGGCGCGGGATGTCGACCGCTGCCGGGCACTCCAGCCGGCAGCTATGACAGTGGACGCACAGGTCGGCCACGGACTTGAATTCGTCGCGGGTGAGGGCGCCCAAATCCAGGGTGCCGGTCAAAATGCCGCGAATCAGATTCGCCTTCGCGCGGGGCGAAGCCTCCTCGCCGTGGGAGAAGCGGAAAATCGGGCACATCCGCAGTTTCGGAGCCTGGGTTCGGCACTCGCCACAGAGGTTGCATGCGCTCACGGCGGCTTGCACCCGCTGGGGTTCCCAGTCGAGCTGCAATTCAACGAGGTCGCGCAATTCGGCCGGAGGTTCCATCTCAACGGGCGGCTCCGAGTTTGCCGCGGCAGGGGCCGACGCCAGGATCGAGGGGCGCAGGGCTTGGGTGATGTGTTCGGCGCCGTCGTCGATGATCTTGCCTGGATTTAGGATGTTGTCGGGGTCGAAAAGGCGCTTTAGTTCGCAGAGCACCCCGTACAAGGGGCCCGCCTGCTGCCGGGTAAATCGGCTGCGACTTAGCCCGGCAGCGTTCTCGCCGTTGATGCTGCCACCAAACGCAAACAGTTCCTGGTAGAGGTCCTCGGCCAAAGGCTGTACCCGCCGCACGTCTTCGGGATTCGCGAGATCGAGGAACGGTCGGAGGTGCAACTGGCCGTGACCGGCGTGGCAGTAGAGAGACGCAATCGTTTGGTGCCGTTTAAGCACGTTCTGCACTTGCACGAGGAAGTCGGGCAGCACTTCGGGGGCGACACTCATGTCCTCAACCACGGATTGGGGGCGGCTCGTGCCCACCATCCGCTGCAGGACCGGCTGGGGCTTGTCGATTAGGTGCCAGAAAAACTCGACTTCGTCGTCCTCCAATGCCTGGCGGGCGCCGAAGACCAGCCGCTTTCGCTGCCAAAGGTCATTGACCAACGCTTGCAGGCGGCGGCGTGTTTGCGAGGGACTGACATCGTCGAGTTCGACGAGGATGACGGCTTCGGTCTCGCCCGGAATCAACTGTTCGTAGCGGGGGTCCACTTCTCGAGCGATGCTGATGTGCCGACGATCCATCAGGTCGCAGGCGGTGACGTGGTGAGCGACGATGTCCGGCACGGAACGAGCCGCTTTCTCCAGGCTATCGAACAGCAGCATCGCCACCGCGCGGTGTTTTGGAAGCGGGTCGGTGCTAAGGGTTGCCTCGGTGACGAGGGCGAGAGTGCCTTCCGAGCCGGCGAGGATCTGAATCAGGTCGAGGAAGTCAGCGCCGAGCGCCCCGGCCAGCCGGTAACCGTAGCGGCCGTGCGGGCTCTTCGGCTGGAGTCGCTCGATGAGGTCTGCGTGCTGGCGAAGCAAGGCGGCGAGTCGATTGACCAATTCCTGCTTGCGTGGAATGGTGCTGGTGCTTTGGCCGTTGACGAGTGGTTCTCGCCCGACCTCCAGCACCTGTCCATCGGCAAGGACCACCTGCATGCTCTCGACGTGGCGGCGGGTCGAGCCGTATTTGAGCCAATGGCTGCCCGAGGCGTCGACGGCGATCATGCTGCCAATGGTGGTCATTGTGCTCGAGGAGGGATCGGGGCCGAAGACCTCGCCCAGTTCGCGCAACTGGCCATTGAGGCGTTCCTGCACGATGCCGGCCTGTACCCGCACGCGTCCCTCGTCCAAGCGGATCACGCGGCGAAGGTGGGCGGAGAAGTCGAGAACCAAGCCGGAGCCCAAGGCGCCGCCGGCGACGCCGGTGCCTGCTCCGCGAGCATGAATCGGGATCTGCTTGTCGGCGGCGTAGCGGAGGCAGGCCGCGACATCGGCGGTCGACCGCGGCCGGACAATGCCCAGCGGACGCACCTCGTAGATGCTGGCATCGCTGGCGTAGAGCTGTCGCGAGACGTCGTCGCAAAGCACGTCGCCGCTGACAAGCCCGCGGAGATCGTCCTGAATGCGTTCGCGTTGTTGCTCGAATTGACTCATGCCGCCGATTCCATGGCCGGAAGCGTGATGGCTGCCAACGCAAACTCAAACGGAAGAGCTAGCGGCGGTCTCCGTAGATCAAGGTCATTAGTTCCGCCCGCGTCGAGGATTTTGTGCGGAAGCAGCCTTTCATGGCGGAGGTGACACAGACCGACCCGGGTTTCCGTACACCGCGAATGGTCATGCAGGTGTGGACCGCCTCGATCACCACTCCGACGCCTTTGGCATGCAGTTCTTCGACCAACAGGTTGGCGATTTGTTCGGTCATCCGTTCTTGGACCTGGGGGCGACGAGCGACCTCTTCGACGACGCGGGCCAGTTTGCTTAGCCCGATGACCCGATCGTCCGGCAGGTAGGCGACGTGGGCCTTGCCCATAAACGGCAGCATGTGATGCTCGCACATGCTGTTGAAACTGATGTCGCGGACCAATACCACTTCATCGCAGGCTTCGCTAAAAAACTTGCGAAGGTGGCGACGGGGATCGACGTGCAAGCCGCCGAACAACTCGGCGTACATCCGCGCGACGCGGGCTGGCGTTTCGCGCAAACCCTCGCGATCGGGATCCTCGCCCACGGCAATCAGGATCTCGCGGACCGCCCGCTCAATCCGCGGCTTGTCGACCGGCGTTTCCTGGCTGGGGGCCTCATGCTCCTCGCGTTCCCCATCAAGGCTCCCGTCAGGGCGCGTCTCTAAGTTCCTTTGCAGCACGAGAAAATCACCTCTCTAAGGGGGAATAGTAATCATTTCATCTTAGAAATCGCCGACCACCCGGTCAAGCCGATTAGCGACTTTCTAAGGCGGCCAGAAAGCCATCCTCATCCTGTCGGTCTATGGTTTGCTTCGTCCGCTTTGGCTACAATCGGCCCGGAGCCTCGGGGTGACCATCCACTTATTGTTGGGAATCGACCATGAACCAGCACGATCCGCAACCCAGCCGACGACAAGCGCTCAAGGCCCTCGGCCTTATGGGCACGGCCATGACGCTCGACCAAGCCACCGCCGCGCCGGCAACGGCAACTCCCGTGAAGACCGCCGAGTTTCGCGACGAATTGCGGCAACACATCGAGCAGACGACCTTGGCCGACACGCACGAGCATTTCGTCGATGAAGAAGATCGATTGCAGGGCAAGAACCTTCCCTGTGATGACTGGGCGTTTCTGTTCGCCCATTACCTCGACTCCGATTTCCGCTCCAGCGGCATCCCCTTGGAGAATTTTCAGAAACTGACGTCGCGCAAAGTCGACCCGGAGACGAAATGGGCCTTGATCGCGCCCTACTGGCCGGCGGTAAAGAACACCGGATATGGCCAGGCAGTGCGCATCACGCTGCGGGAACTCTACGGCATCGAGGAGCTTAACGATCAGACCGCCAAGGGCCTGCAACGCGCGTATGAGGCGACGCGCAAGCCGGGTTTCTATGACCGTATTTTGAAGGACCTCGCGAAAATCGAATCGTGCCAGATCAATTGCATTACCGGGAAGCCGTTCGGGGAAACGCGGCACCCGACATTTCAATTGCAGGATCTGAGCATCGTGGCGATGCAGAGTGGTTCGGAGGTCGAGAAATTGGCGACCCCGGCGGGCGTCCAAGTCCGCGACCTAGCCGATTGGCACAAAGTCATTGAGTGGTGGTTCGACAAGTATGGTCCCTACGCGGTGGCCGTGAAGAGCCAGATGGCCTATTCCCGGTCGCTCGATTACGAGCAGGTTGCCGCCGAGAAGGCGGAAGCCATTTTTAAGAGGAGCGTGGTGGAGCGGCAACCGGTCTCAGCCGCCGAGCAAAAATCGATGCAGGATCACCTCTTCTGGTATTGCGTCAAGCAAGCGGACAAGCACCACTTGCCCGTCAAGTTGCATACAGGGTACTACGCGGGGCACAACAACATGCCACTAGGACGCGTGGCGGGCAATCCGGCCGAGGCAAGCGAACTCTGTCGCAAATCCAAGGAAACGCAATTTGTCTTCATGCACGTTGCCTATCCCTATTGGCAACCGTTGATCGCGGTGGCAAAACACTATACAAACGCCCACATCGACATGTGCTGGGCGTGGATCATCGATCCGGTAGCCAGCGTTCAGTTCCTCAAGAATTACTTGGTCACCGCCCCGTCGAATAAGGTTCTGACGTTCGGCGGCGATTATATTCCCGTGGAATGCGTACTCGGCCACGCCCGAATCGCTCGTCACGGCATTCATTTGGCCTTGGCTCAACTCGTCGACGAAGGGTGGCTCACGAAGCGGGATGCGCTGGAACTAGTCGAGCCACTGATGCACGGTAACGCGCGACAGATCTTCAGTTTGGAGGCGAAGCAGCGGAAACTGCAGTCGCCTCCCTGGCTCAAGCCTGATGGAAGTGCCCTACCGGTCTCATCGCGACGCGAGCGGCGAAGCTAATTGCGACTGAAGGTTGGTGGGAACAATGCGGGCTGGGTGCGGTAACTCGTGGCCGTAAAGGAAAGCAGCATTTCCGCCCGCCGGTAGACGTCGACTTCCGACAACAGCGATTGTTTGCGAGAAACGTTCAGATCGAGCATGTAGCTAATCAAATCGGTGAGCGTTCCCATGGAAGTTTCACTGCCAAGCAATTGGTCGAGTTGTTCTTGGGCCTCGGGCATGGCCGGCAGGGAGCGGAGCAATGCTTGGCGCAGCTCGCGACGAAGGGATCGCTTTCTGGCCGAACTGCACAGGGAGTAGACATCGTCGCAGAGTTGGACTTGGGCCTGCCGGAATCGGCTCGTCGGAGAGTATTCCTGCAACAATCGGACTCTTCGAATGCCGAGGAGAAGAACGTTGTAGGTGCCATCGTCCAATCGGCAGTGGGTGACAATCCGTCCCAGGCAGGCCATCGGGTACATTGCCGGGCGGCCGTCGTAGTCCTTTTCCCAACCGGGGGCCAAGGCCGCCATGGCAATCAAACGGTCGTCGGCCAGCGCGTCCTCGAGAAGGTCGCGATAGCGCTGCTCAAAGATGTGCAGTGGTTGCATGATGTGGGGAAACAGCACCAGATTGGGGAGCGGAAACAGTCTCGCCCTGCCGGAAAACTGCTTCAAACAGGTGGAAACATCATCAAAAGTTGCCATAAATCCCGCTCCGTAGGTTTCTCGTCCATAAGAAGGTTACCGCGAGATGGTCATCTGGCGCGAAGGAGGGGGGAAGGGCCGCAAAAGCACCGGAAGGCCGGCAGCGAGGGGTCGATTGCAGCGGAACGCAGTTCGCCATAGCCTCAGTCTGTCGCGAGTTGGCCCCCCCTGCCCCTACTGACGGACCAATTATAGGCAGCCTGTGAGACAAAGGCCAATTTCGGTCTAGGGGGTTCGGTGTGGGGGGGAAAAAGGCATCTGCCACTCGGGACCGCTTGACAGTAGGCTATCTACCGCGGGAGAATTCAGTCGATCCTCGAGGTATTTACGCTATGCCTAGCCGTTCACGGTTGCCCCACGACGCCCGCAAGATTGCCCAGCGGCTAGCGGTGGCCTATCCAGATGCCGGCTGCTCGCTCGATTTCAAGACACCTCTCCAACTGCTAATTGCCACGATACTTTCCGCGCAGTGTACCGACGTGCGCGTCAATCAGGTGACTCCGGCGTTGTTCCGCAAGTATCGCACGGCCAAGGATTTTGCTTTGGCAAAGCTGCCTGAGTTGGAGCGAGCCATCCAGAGCACGGGTTTTTTCCGCGCGAAGGCCAAGAGCATTCAAGGCGCCTGTCAATTGCTGGTGCAGCAACACGGGGGGGACGTCCCCAAGGACCTGGAACAATTGGTCAAGCTGCCGGGCGTTGGGCGGAAGACGGCCAATGTTGTCTTGGGAACCGCCTTCGGAGTAGCTGCTGGAGTGGTCGTGGACACTCACGTCACTCGCGTAAGCCGCCGCCTGGGGCTCACCACCGCCAAAGATGCCGGGCGCATCGAGCAGGACCTGATGGCCCAGTTTGACGAGAAGGATTGGATCAAGCTGAGCCACGAGATGATCTACCACGGGCGGGCATGCTGTACTGCGCGACGTCCGAAGTGCGAGCAGTGTCCTCTCAACTCGCTTTGCCCTCGAATTGGAGTGGAGTCCTAATGGTTCTCTCGGGCCACGAAATCAAGTCGCGTTTGGGCAGAAGCATTATCATCGACCCCTTTTGTGAAGCGCGGTTGAACCCCAACAGCTACAACCTGACGCTGCATCACGAACTGATGGTCTACGAGGAATTGGTGCTCGACATGCGGAAGGCCAACCGCGTGCGGCGGTTGCAGATCCTCGAGGAGGGGTTGGTGCTGCAGCCCAATCAACTTTACCTGGGGCGTACCGTCGAGCGCACCGAGACCCATGACCTGGTGCCGATGATTGAGGGCCGTTCCTCGATTGGACGACTGGGCTTGTTCGTGCACGTCACCGCCGGCTTTGGCGACGTCGGGTTCTGCGGCTACTGGACCTTGGAGATGTTTGCCGTGCAGCCCGTCAGAATTTACGCCGGCGTGGCTATCTGCCAGATCTTCTATCACGACATCTATGGATCGTACAGCGCGTACTGCAGCGACAAGTACCAGAACAACACGGATATCCAGCCGAGTCTGTTGTTCAAGGAATTGAATCCCGACGGCAATGAGGATCGGCAGCGGAAACTGCCCTTCGGCATCGAGCGTTCGCACGGCTAGGTGCCCCGCCTTTTGTCCCGGGCAGGATCAAGCGACTGCGGCTTGGTGGGATGGGGGCCGCGATCCAAGGATGAGGGCAAAGGTGCTTCCCCGTCCCGGTTGGCTGGTCGCGGTAATGGTACCGCCCAGAGCCGTCGCCAATCGGTGGCTGATTGCCAGCCCCAGCCCCGATCCGGACGGATGGCAGTCTGAGGACTCGACCTGAACGAATGGCTGAAAAAGGCTGCCCATCTGTTCGGGAGAAATTCCCACGCCCGTGTCGATGATCTCACAACAGATGCCGAACGGACCGTCGAGCGAATGCGGTCGTACGACGACACGAATTCCGCCCTCGTCGGTGAACTTAATGGCGTTGCCAATCAGGTTCGTCAAGATTTGTCGCAGGCGAATCGGATCGCTCGTAAAATAAGCGGGAACTTCTGACGCGATTTCCAGCGACAGCGAGAGCTTCTTCACGTCGGCAGATACCTGTAACGCTGCAATCACTTCCTCAATAGTTCCCCGGACGGGACAATCGGCAAACTCCAGGCGGCACTTGCCCTGCTCAATGCGGGATAAGTCCAAGAGGTCGTTGATCACATTTAGGGCATGGCCGCCGCTCTGCTTGATGACTTTCGCACTCTCGACCATGTCCTCTTGAAAGGGGGTTTCGAGAATGATATCGGCCAAGCCAAGAATCGAAGTCAGGGGAGTGCGAATTTCATGGCTCACGTTGGCGAGGAACTCGCTCTTGCTTTGATTGGCCCTCTCGGCCGCCTGTTTGGCAGCCGCTAGTTCGGCCATTGCGGCTTTCCGCTCACGCATGTCTCGGAACACGTTTACCACTTCACAGACGCGTCCATTTCTCTTCACGAACCGGGTGCTGACTTCGACCGGGACGAGCGTTCCGTCCTTGTGGCGAAGTTCAAATTCGAGAATCTCGGTGGGCTTTCCCGCGACAATTGCGCAGCGAAATTGGTTGACCATGCGAGGGATATCGCTCAACTGCAGTAGACGCAACCGCGTGAAGTGCTTGCCCAACAATTCCTCGGGCTGATAGCCCAGTAGGTCGACCACGGCGGGATTCACATCGCGCATGCGTCCCCAGGTGTCGACGCAGGCGATGACGTCGCGTGTATTCTCGAAGATGACGCGATAGCGGTCGATCGCCGTCGACCGCCGACCGCGGCGGCGCGACGCTACTTTCTTTGGCCCGTTGGAGTTTCCGCGCGACATCCGCCCCGGGGACCAGAGGTGGTAGGCTGGTATGGCAGCCAGAGCAATCCCGGTGATGACGGCAATCGCAGTCGGAACAGACATGGAAAACAAACCCCTCGATGGCTCGCGGCAGCCGAAGGCGCTGCCGGGACGAGAATGTCAACGGGGCAGATTATATGCTGGCTTTATTTGACGTAGTAGCCAGAGAACCGCCATTTCTTGTCCTTATCGAGCATCATTGTCACGGTCTCGGTCTGGCCATTCTTGTGCTCGAAGTCGGTCTTGTACTGCAAGAGGACATAGTGCCCTTCAGGCGCTTGGGGAAGGCAGGTCAGATATTTTTTCGACTCCAACTTCCGCGACTTGACGGCCCCCAGCGGTTTGCGGGCTTCGGAGAACGATTTCACCAAATTCCGCCGCTCGACGGTCTTTTTCAAATAGTCCGCAGCGGTCTCCCAACTCTGGCCATATTCACCGCCGTCGAGAAGCTTGAGCCAGGGCTGTACCGCTTCGACGGCCTTTGTGATGGCCTCCTCTTGTCTTTCCAGCGAGGGCTGGCTGGGCACCGCGCCAACGGCAGGTTCTGCCGTTGGCTTTCCGGCCGTGGTCAGAATGGGTTTCAGGACGATCGTGACGGGCGTTTCCGCCGGCGGCAGATGCTCTTCAAATGCCTCAAACGAGCGCGCCTCCAAAGCGCCGTAGCTGCGAATTGGCAAGTCAAGCATGGCCGTCGGCAGACTCAGCACGCAGATCAACTCGCCCGAGTCCGCCATGTAGTATTCTTTGCCGGTTGCCTCGTCGCGGATGAATCCACTGCCGGCAAAGACCCAATTGCTGTCCAGGGGCTTGCCGGTCTTAATATTGCGGATCCAATGCTGAGCGGGGGCGGTCTGCACTTTTCCTTTGTCATCTTTCCATCGGACATCGATTGCCACCTCGGTTCCTGTTGGCGGCACAAACTCCGGCTGGAACTTCGCAGGATGCCCTGGTTTCGCGCCGACGGCCAACAAGCCGGCGTGCGCGGTCGAAGGCTTGACGTTCACCGATACCACGGCCTCATAGGCCCGATTGGAGTAAGTGGCAAAAAACTCCAAGGGATAGCCCGCCCGACATACCTCGCCCTGCAGAACAACGTGCTTATTCTGGCGATCGACCCAGATCGGTTCCTCTCGGGACAAGCGGATCAGGCTTGCCGGGTTGTCGACTAGCGGCGGCCCCAGATCGCGTGGCTTTTCCTGCACATTTTCCAGTTGCTCGGACAGCGAAGACTCGGGAGACTTGGCTGCGGCAGGCTCAGTGGTCGGTTTTTCCTCGGGCTCCTTCTTCTTGGCTGGCTGTTGCGGTTTCGTCGTCTCGGCTGCCGACGGTCGCGCCTGCTCGACCTCGCCGTGACGTTCCGAAGAAGCGGGTTCGGCGATGCGCTTTGGCGAGGCAGTCGTTTGCGGCGTGTCGCCGGACGGTTTCGGTTCCCTAGGGGTGCAGCCGATCAGGGCAAGACCGCAGATCAATAAGCAGGCGGTTAGAACCATCGGTGCATTGCCGAAGAGATTTCGTTTCATCATGCCAACCCTTTCGTGCCTGAGGGCAAGAAGAATCGCTCGAATGATTGCAGCAGGCTTTTCCAACGACAGCGCCCAGCCATTCTAGTCGCCCCAAGGAAAACAACAATACGTATACGGCGTCGCCGCGGTGTCTGAACAGAAGCCATGCGCGAAAAAATTTCAAGCTGTCCGACGCGTGTCGACGTAAGCGATCAACCTTGTTCGTCTACCGCGCTTCGATTCGGCAACCGATGGCCCATGAGACTCGTAGAGGGAATTGCGGGAAGATTGTGCGTCTCGCAGAGAATTGCGAAAAAAGAGTCTGGGTAAGTTGGCGAGAGGGGCGGGTTGGCGAAATTGCATAGATAAATCTCGGCGTGTTGTGTGGCGGTCTCAATTCTTTGATTTGTGTCGCAGTGGCCCCAGTGGATGCCGTTGACAGTTTGGCACCACATCTTGACAATATTAACTGACCCCCATAATCGAGGTTTTCATGCGGTTTCCCACTTTTGTTCTCAAGAACGTAATACGCCGGCGGGTGCGTTCGAGCTTGACGGTGATCGGCATGGCTGTCGCCGTCGGCGCGGTCGTCGCCTTGGTCGGCATCTCCAGCGGCTTTGAGCGCTCGTTCATGGCCGTCTATCAGAAGCAGAAGGTTGACATTCTGGTCCAGCAGAAGGGCGTCAAGCAAAGGCTGACGGGGGTGCTGGATGTCAAGCTGGGGGAGCAGATTGCCAAAATCCCCGGCGTGAAACAGGTCAACTCCGGTCTGGTCGACTTCACCGGCCTTGAGGAATTGGGATCAGCGACCGGCGTGCTCGTGCAGGGTTGGGAGCCCGATTCGCCCTTGATGAAGGCACTGCAGGTCCTCCCTCCCGGCCGTCTCTTGGCCGAGTCCGATTCCAAAGGGGTGCTGCTGGGTGAACGACTGGCGACAAGCTTGGACCGAAAGGTCGGCGACAAGTTGACGATGTTGGGGGACGAGACCTACACCGTCGTCGGCATCTTCCATAGCCCGACCGTCTATGAAAACGGCAGCATGGTCGTCTTGCTCCGCGATCTACAGCGATTTATGGGCAGGGAAGGCCAAGTAAGTGGTTTTGCCGTGGTGGTCGAACATCCGGACAAGAGCGGGGAGATTCGGCGAATCATCAAAGATATCGAGGCACTGGGCAAGAACCTGGAAGCGACCCCCACGGCCGAGTTTGTCAATTCCACGACCGAAATTCAGATCGTCCGCGCCATCGCCTGGGTGACTTCGGCCGTGGCGCTGGTGATCGGCGCGGTGGGGATGTTGAACACCATGGTGATGTCCGTGTTTGAGCGAACGCGCGAGATTGGCATTCTGCGGGCGATCGGCTGGGGCCGCTGGCGAGTGGTTCGAATGATTCTAATGGAGTCGATCCTGCTCAGTATCACCGGAGGAGCGGTGGGCACCCTCGGTGCGATCGGCCTGACGCGGCTTCTTGCCCAGCATCCGGCCGTCGCCGGGTTGGTCGATCCGGCCGTGGCGCCGACGGTGATCGTGCAAGGATTCGTGATTGCTCTGTGCGTTGGTCTCCTAGGGGCCGCCTATCCGGCCTACCGGGGCGCACAACTCTTACCCACGGAGGCGCTCCGCCATGAATAGCAACGAAGGTTATGACGCCAACTTGTTCCGCACCGAGCACGTTTCAAAACTTTATCCCGACGGCCAGGTCCACGCGGTAGAGGACGTATCAATCAGCATTCGGCGGGGGGAATATGTTGCCATCATGGGACCCAGTGGCAGCGGCAAATCGACCCTGCTGAACCTGCTTGGCGCACTCGATAAGCCGACCTCGGGAGAGGTCTTTTTCGACGGCCAGCCGCTCTCGAAGTGCCGAAACACCGATCGTCTCCGCGTCGAGAAGTTTGGATTCGTTTTCCAGTCGTTCCATCTCCTGCCGATCCTCACGGCCGTCGAGAATGTTCAGGTGCCGATGTTCGAGGGGCGGCTCACGGCACCCGACCGCGTAAAGAAAGCGCGAGAACTGTTGGCGATGGTGGGAATGAGCCATCGCTCAAATCACCTGCCGCAGAAACTCTCCGTCGGCGAACGACAACGGGTAGCGATTGCCCGCTCGCTGGCCAATGATCCGATTGCCTTGTTGGCCGACGAGCCAACTGGCAACCTTGACTCGGTCTCGGCCGAAGGCGTGTTTGACTTGTTTGCCCATCTGCATCACGAGTTGGGTATGACCATCGTACTGATCACGCACGATGAGGAGTTCGGCCGCCGCGCCCAGCGGACGATTCACATGCAGGACGGGCGGGTGAAGTCGGACGTGTTCAGCGAACGCCGCCGGGTGCGCACGCCGTTGCCGCCGTTCGCCGTGTAACGTCAACCGTTTGCACACGCGCTACTTGGTATTGGCGGCTTGTAGCGGTACGTCGGCGGTGGTGCCTTCGTGGTAGATGCCCACGGTGTCGATCCCGTCGCCGTTCCAGTCGCCGGCAACGGGCTTATCTCCCGGGCTGCCCAATTCAAACACCTTGTCGGCGGCGTCGACTTGACGATTGTTGTTCGTGTCGAGGATGAATTTGCCGTTGCGGAAGACGCCGAGCTTCGAGATTCCGTCGCCCGTCCAGTCACCGACGACCGGTCGATCGCCATCTTGACCGAAGTCGACCGTCACGTCCCCTTCGCTCCAGCGGCCATCGCCATCCATGTCAAGGAACCAAACGCCGTTGCGGAAGACGCCGATCGTGGAAATGCCATCGCCATTCCAGTCGCCAGTCACAGCGATATCGCCCTTGGTGCCGTACTGGAAAACGTGGTCGATTAGGTCGGATCGCAACTTGCCAGTTTGGCCTTTCTTCAGCGTCCGGTAGCCGACGGCCGCCTCGGACGGGTCGGGTGGGACATTCTTCGGCCGGGCTGTAATCGGTCGGCTGTCGGCATCGGGGAGCCCTGGTTCGACGGTGATCGCTTTCAAGTCGCCGATCCACGTCGGACCGTAGATGCCGATGTCGGTCTTACCGTCGCCGTTCCAGTCGCCGGTGACGGCCTGATCACCCTTGCTGCCGAGTTTGATCCAGAGGTCGGTCTCGTCCCAGACACCATTGCCGTTGAGATCGAGGAACCAGAGGCCGTCGATGAAGACGCCGATCTTGGTCGTGCCGTCGCCGTTCCAGTCGCCCGTGACGGGGGTCACCGCAGCCATGCCGAAGCGAAGCCGCGTGACCGGTATGCCGTCCTCGTCGGCCAGCACCCATTCCCCTTGGTTCAGTTCCGGGCCACTCCAGGAAACTGGATCAAAGTAGGCGTTTTGTGGAGCCTGAGCGAATTCATCGCCCGAAAGCTCATGGCGCGGCTGACCGGCATCAATGACGCTCAGGTGCCAGGTGTAACCGCCAGGTGAACCGGCCCCGCCCGCCATTAAGCGCCTAGCTGGCTCGGGCATCCAGTAGTACGGGCTACCGGGATGCCGGTATTCCCCGAAAATGCCGACCGGCGGAGACAGCAGCGGCGTAGGTGTCGAAGGCGTCAGGCCCCCACCAGGAGTCCCCTCCGACTTCACCAACACCTCGCTGAAGTTGTACTCGACAGCCGCCTCGCCCGGTTGCACCGTGATCCGTACGATCGCGCTTCCCTTGGGATCAACGGCGAGCGTTGACAGCACCGAAGCGTCGATCGAAGCGTATTGGTTCACCACCAGACCGCCGTTGCTACCGACCGAATCAACGCCTTGGATATAGCCGCTGGGTTGTGTTTCCACAATCGAATAGACGCCAGGCCGCAACATCGTGAACTCGTAGTAGCCGTTGGCGTCGGTCACTGTCGTGATGGGGTTGCCATTAGAATCCGACAACGGGTAGCCGCTGCCATCGCACAACTGCAGCGTTACGCCAGCCAATCGTTTGTCGTCCGACGTGAGTTTGCCATCGCGCACCGATGGAATATACGGCGTCGCCTCGCCCTTTTTGACGGTAATCGTCGGACCGTCCTGGAACACGTAGCCTGAGATCTTAGCGGGCACGACTTCCCAGAAGTCGTAGTTGATGCCGTCCGCGCCCGAGCTGAGTTGAGCCTTGAGAATCCGGTTGACGCCGTCGAGATCGCCACCGGCCGAACCCACACGGTTCGCGCCTTCGAGGTAGCCAGCCGGCTGGATTTCCTCGATGCCATAGACGCCGGGCTTCAGATTAGTGAAGGCATACTTGCCATTGCTGTTCGTCGTGGTCGAACCGACGCGATTGCCTTCACTGTCTAACAGGTAGAGCGTTACGCCGTTAAGCAGAGTCTCTCCGGCGTCCAATTCATTGTTGCCGTTGAGGTCAGCAAAGACTTGGCCGCGGATGCTCGCCGGCAGCAATTCGCCGAAATTATTGTACTTCGAGTTGTCGCCACTCTGGATGCCGATGCCGTCGATTAAATCCCCAGGATTGTGGGCGGTGCCGCCGGTGGTGCCGACTGCGTCCTGACCATCGAAATAGTCATCTGGTTGCGCTTCTGCAACACCATAGGACCCCGGCGCCAATTCGGTAAACCTATAGAAGCCGGTTTCGTCGGTCACTCGCGTTTCGCCGGTCGCCTTTCCCGTGGCATCGAGCAAGCGGATTGTGACGCCAGCGATGGGCGATTCTCCCTGGTCGAAGACACCGTTGTCGTTGGCGTCGACGTAGACATACCCGCTCAATGAACCGGGCAGCAATTCGCCGAAATTGTTGTTCGTCGACTTGGTGCCACTGGGAATGGTAATCGTGTCGATCCGGTCGCCCGGATTGTGGGCGATGCCGCCGGCCGATCCTGGCGTATCCAATCCGTCCACGTACCCGCCGGGCTGTGCTTCAATCACCCCATAGGTGCCTGGGGCAATGCCGCAGAACTTGTAGAAGCCGGTATCGTCGGTCGTGCGCGTTTCGCCCGTTGGATTGCCCGAGGCATCGAGCAGTGTCAAGGTGACCCCTGTGATAGGTGCTTCGCTTTCGTCGAAGACGCCGTTGTTGTTGGCGTCGACGTACACGTATCCGCTAATACAGCCCGGCAACAACTCGCCGAAGTTGTAATTCAAGCCGTTTTGGCCGCCGACGAGTTTAAGACCGTTGATCAGGTCGCCCGGGTTTTGGGCCGAACCACCCGCTGTGCCAGCCGCGTCCAGACCGTCGAAATAGCCAGTCGGTTGGGCTTCCGAGACGCCGTAGTTGCCGGGCATGAGGCTGTCAAAACGGTAGAAACCGGCGCCATCGGTCGTGGCCGTCTTACCGGTCGAGGTTCCGCTGCCATCCAGAAGCGTTAATTGCGCGCCGGCGATCGGTGTTTCACCGGTGTCAAAGACACCGTTGTTGTTGGCATCCACGTAGACATATCCGGAGACGCTGGCCGGCACGACCTCGGCGAAGTCGTTATGGACGCTATCGTCGCCGCCCTCGAGATTGATGCTGCTGAGGATGTCGACGGTGGTCACCAAGCCGCGGGTTTCACCGTTGACGGTGCCTGGGGTGCTGCCAACGCTCAGATAGCCGGTTGGCTGCGTTTCGACGACTCGGTAGATGCCGGGCAGGAGACCTTCAAACTTGTAGTTGCCGTTGGCGTCCGTGGTGGCCGTCTTGCCGGTGGCCACATACTGGCCATCTTGCAGTTCGTACAGCGTCAGGGTGACGCCGGCAATTCCGGCCTCGCCCGATTCTCGCGTATTGCTGGCGTTCGGGTCGTTGAAGACGGTGCCGGCGAGCGTGATCGGCAGCGGCACCTGCTGTACGGCGCCGTTTGCACCGGCCGTGTAGACCGGTCCCGGTGAGCAGCCTTCGGGAACAAATGCCAGCGACGGGTCGTTGTCGTAGTTGTCGTTGGGCAGGGCGTTCGCCAAACTGGTGCCAGTCAAATCGAACTGATCGTAGAATACCAGCCCAGAGGCCGTGATGGTCTCCATGTGCGGGGCGGTGAAGGTGGCGCTCAGTGTTGCCCCTTCGAACTCGGCGCCTTCCACGACCGCGTTGGGCTGCAGGTTGCCACGCTCGTCCACATCAACGGTGAAAACCAACTTTTCGCCGGCATTGAAGCCGCTCAGGTTCAATACCAAAGCCGTGCCCCCGTCGACAACGGACGTCGACGTGATTTCAAACCCTTCATGGCTGATGATAGCCAAGGGGAAGTGGCCATATGCGCCGGGCGAATCGGAGGTGGTGTCGAAGAACGTGTTGTTGGCGTCGATTCGCACCTGGGTAAGCTGCGTGCCGGCGGCGCCGCCGACGAAGCTTACTTCGAGCAGGTCCGCGACCTGGGTGGTCGTCCCCTGCAGCACGCTGGGCTGGTCGTACTTGTTGGAATCCTCGAAGTAGACCGAGCCGACGTGGATCGGCGCAACGGTAGCCGATAGAAGTTGCCGCGGTTCGATTTGCTCGAAGCGACAGATTCTCAGCCGAGGGCGCTCGTTTTTCGGCTGCCGGCTATGCGGCGCGGCAACCAGATGTTGCTGGTGTTTCTTGCGTAGCAGACCCACGTCAACCTCCCTGTCGATGTATTGCCACTAATCTGCCCGGCGAATCCCCAAACGCCGCGTCACCTTCTCCGCGTTCTGGGCGTTCAAATCCCAGAGTCGCACCGTCGTGTCGTAGCCGCCAGAAATCAAGGTTCCGGTACGACTATCGATGACCAAGGTGGTGATCGAGCCGGTGTGTCCGACCAGGCGACCGCGCTCGCTGCCGGTGGCAACGTCCCAGACGTGGATGACGTTGCCGCTGCCCCCGGAGACCAAGGTACTCGGGCCGGCATAAGTAAGCGCGAAGACTTCGCCGGGGCGGGCCGGCAAATCGGATATGGTCTTGCCAGTGGCGGCGTCGAGCAAACGCACGTTGCGTTGCTGACCGCCAGCGGCCAGTTGTTTCCCGTCAGGCGAGTAGGCCACGGCGTGGATCCGCCGTGAGGATACTCGAGTATCGTAGAGCAGACGCCCGGTGTCGGCTTCCCAGGAGCGGACGATCCCAGAGCGACCAGCGGCCGTCAGGCAGGTTCCGTCCGGCGAAAAGCTCAAGGCTCGAATGTCCTTGCCTGGGCCGGCCAATTCGCGGAGCAACCGCCCTTGTTCGGCGTCAAACACCCAAACCTTTTCGTCAAAGCCTGCGGCGGCCAGCATGCGACCGTCAGGACGGTAAACTAAGGTGTGGATCGTGGGCAACCGGTCGGCCAAATCGTAAGGCCGATCGCCGGCCGTGACGTCCCACAGGCGAATGCGGCGGTCGCCGCCGGAGGTGGCGAGGATGCGACTATCGGGACGAAAGGCCGCCGTCCGTACCCAATCCGAATGGGCTGCCAGGCGGTGGATGAGTTGCCCGGTTTGTACATCGAGGACGCGCACCAAGTGGTCATCGCCAACGACGGCCAGCAGTTTTCCGGCCGGGTCGATCGTCACGCTGGACACCACAGGCGTCTTTTCCTTGACGTTTGGGTTGCCTAGCTCGATGACCCGGGTGGCGGCGTACTGGGGGATCATCTCGGCCGAAGCCGTGGCGATCCAGGCTATCGTGCTGACGAAAAACACCGCCACGGCAGCGCCGAAGCGCGATTGAGACGCGATATTTCGCAAAGGACGAATCCTGGAAACGCGCGTTTCGGTTGATACTGTTTTTTGCATAGGCCACCCAAATGTCCGGGTTTTCATCGCGCAGCCGCCGGCAGCGGCGCAGTTCCCTAGTTCTTATTCATCGGCCAGAGCCGACCTATGGTCTGTAGGAAGTTTTGCTGAGATAGCAGATGCGCAGAGGCTAACAGCCTTAGCGGAGCAAGCGGGAGGGAAGAGTGGGTAGGATGGGAGGTGTGGCTAGGGCCGCTTGGAGGTAATCTGAATCTCGCCGCCGCCGAAATTTTCCGGCAATCGCAAGACCCCGTCGCGGTCGATGGGGAATGGCCGGCCGTTTACTCTCGCTCCTTCCATGGGGCCAGTGCCACTGATGAAGAGTCTTAGCCGGCCGTCCCGAAAGCGAAGATCGGCCGTCACCGAGGGGCTGTCTGGATAAAGTGCCGGCCGGACCGCCAGGCGATTTCCCTCAAACCGTACGCCAAGCAGGTGCCGCACCACGAACAGGCTGATCTCCCCCGATGTCCAGGGAAGCACGGCACAGGTCGGTGCCGTCGAGCGAACCACCGGAATGTCCTCAAACCATGCGCCGACTCGGCCACCTTGGACCGTGTTGAGCCATTCGAGCGTCCGTCGGCTACGGTCGAACATGCCGGCTTCGTGCTCGGCCCGAAGGAGGAAGCAACTGGCGAACGGCCACGGCCCCGGTTGATCGCCTTGCGAACTGGAGTGGTAGCGCTCATGGCCGCCGCCGGTCCAGCGTGCGTTCCAGAGTTCTTCGGCCTTGTCGAGCGTCTTTCGGGCAAGGGGCGAGCTTGGGTCGACGATCCCCAAGGCAATCGGCAGCGCCAGGGTTGCGTCGGGCTCCGCCAGTTGGATTCGTTCGGTAGCGCCCGGTGTGTCGGGCTGCCCCGGCCAGCGGACCTGTTTTACCCACTCGCCGGACGTGCTGCGGCGCTTGATCAACCGGCCTTGTTCCACCAGCGCCCGCTCGGGATGGGATAACATCGCCTGAAGCATGCGATCGGCTTCCGCGCGCCACCGCGCTGCCCGCTCCTCCGCGCCAAGAGATGGCGCAAGCTCGGCCGCCTCACGGAGGCCCAAGATGACATAAGTCTGATACGCCAGCTCATACGCGTCGTCAAATGTGCGTTCCCAATACTCGCGGCGGTTGTGGACCATTCCGGTAGCGTCACGGAACTGGGGGCGAAGCGGCCGCTCGATCAGCGCCACCAGCTTCGCGCGGTGCTGCCGGATCAGCGAATCATCGCCGGTCCAGTCGCGATAGGCCTTCAAGCCGTGCAGCAACTCGCCCATCTGGTCGAACTGCTCGAGGTCCGGATTTTCAAAGCGATTCGCAACCATTGTCCTGCCATCGTCGCCGATCATCTTCGTCAGGATATGATCAAATCCAGCCCGGGCGGGTTCGAACTGGCCGGCGTGAATCATTCCCAAGAGCGTATTCGAGGAGTCGCGAACCCACTGAGCGCCGTATTCGAAGATGCCTGCGTTCATGGTCCCGTTGTCGGCAACCATTCCTGGCAGCCCGTACCGAGCTTTGTCGAAGATGTCGCGAACCACTGCGTCGTCGGTCACCACGGACGAGTGGGCGGCCCAAAAACGCTTGGTTTCTTCGATTGCGGCGGGAAGTCCGGCGAGCGGGGATTGTTGTGGCCATTCCTGCTGAACTTCCGGCGAAATGGCGGTCAGCAAGACGGTGTCGACCGCCACGCGGCCGCCGACGTCGAGCTTCAGCGGCCCGATTTGCATGACGCCTTTCGCCGCATCCGGTACGGCAAGATCCTTGCCGGCGACCCCAATTGCCAAATTGATGGCTGGCGTCTTCTGGATCAAGAGACCGTCACGGGCCTGGCACTCCCCGGGTGGCAGCGATAATTGCAGCGTGACTTGCTCGGCGCCGGCCAGATTTACCGAAGCCAACTCGATGCGCCGCACAAAGGCGTTCTTCCCTGATAGCGCAAATATCCGCTCCGTAACCCGAATACCACCGGCAAACCAGACGTCTTCGGCCGCGGGGATGCCGTCGACCGTGGTCCGGCGAGTCTCGGTGCGATGGCCGACGGCGGTAAAGGGAAAGCCGCCCAATACGACCTCCAGAGCGCTGTTGACGAAGCCAGCGCCCTCGGCGAAGTTGAAGGCTTTATCCTTGTGCCGGCTCTGCCGGCTGTTCTCTGCGTCATAGAGCAGATAGAGAAAGGCGGGAGCCAGATCGACCTTGTCCGCCTGGACGATCATCGTTGTGCGGCCGCTGCGAAGGACAAAATACTCGCGCCCGTAGAAAAACGCCCGCTTCAATAGCGGGACGACCGAAGCATCAAATGAAACGGCGTGGGCGAGCGAACCTATTCCGATAACCAAAACGAGCGAGAACACGAGGCCTTTTTTCGCCATTACCCAAGCTCCTCTCCGTACAATCTCGCTTGCGGCAACCCGCAGTCGGTTTCGGCTGAACCCTTTTGCCGTCCCAGGGCACCGGCCAGAACACACTGAACGTGGCTAGGTGCCCGAATACACCCGGAAATCCGCGCCCAATGCCTTGAATCGCTCTGCCTGCGCATCTTTGACTGTGTCGAGGCTTGCGTCAGCAGCCAGTTGATCATAGGCAAACAAGTAAATCTTCACCTTCGGCTCGGTCCCAGACGGCCGGATGGCCAGGTAGTTGCCTTCGGCCTCCAGATCAAGGATGACCATGTCGCCGCGTGGAGCATCTAACGGCGAGGTGCTGCCGGAGGCATCGATGACGCGCAAATTGAGGTAATCGCGGACAGCTTTGACTTTCATGCCGCCGAGGCTCGATGGCGGCGTCTGGCGAAGCCGCGTCATCAGTGCCCGCATATCGTCCATGCCCTTTTCGCCGGGCATCTGGACGTTGATTTGACTCTCCGAGAAACAGCCGAAATGCTGATACAGCTCGTCAAGCCGCTGGTACAGCGTTTTGCCTTGCGCCTTCAGATGCGCGGCCAGCTCGGCGGTCAACAACGACGCCACGGCGGCATCCTTATCGCGAACATGGGTGCCGGCCAGGAAGCCGTAAGACTCCTCGGTGCCGAAGACAAAGTACTCCGGTCCCCGGGCGTCAATTTCGGCGCCGATCCACTTGAAGCCCACGTGCAGATTGCCGGCAGTTGGCACGCCGTAGGCATCGGCAATACGGTGAATCATTTCCGTGGTGACGAGCGTCTTCACCACGAAGTGTTTTGGCGTGAGGGTTCCGGCCGTTTCGCGAAGGCCGAGCAAGTAATCGGTCAGCAACGCGCCGAGTTGGTTGCCGGTTAGCGTCGCCCAGGGAGCACCGGGTTGCAACGACTTGAGCACGGCGCAGCCGAGGCGATCGCAATCGGGATCGGTGGCCAGGATCAACTCAGCCCCCGTCTGTTGTGCACGTTCGATGATCGCGTCGAACACGGCGGCGTTTTCGGGGTTGGCGACGTTCTTGGGCACGTTGGGAAAATCGCCGCTGGGGACCGCATGCGGTCCAAACAGTTCGACGTCGCGAAAACCAGCCTTCAGCAGCACCGGATAGGCGGCCGTCGCCCCCACGCCGTGCAAGGGCGAGTAGATGATTTTGATGTCGCGCGGGCCTGGCGTGCTTTGCTTGAGGACGGCCTCGATGAAGGTCCGATCCACTTCCTCTTGGCAGAACTGCACTTGGCCGGCGGCCACCGCCTCGGCAAACGGCATCCGCTTAATCCAGGTGACGCGTTGCATTTCCTCGATCGACGCGGAATCGTGCGGGGGTACATACTGCCCGCCGCTGGGTCCATAGACTTTAACCGCGTTGTCCGAGGGCGGATTGTGGCTGGCGGTGATGATGATGCCGCAATCGCAATTTTTGTAGCGAACGGTGAAGGAGAGTTCCGGCGTACTGCGATAGCCGTCGAGAAAGTAGACGGTGAAGCCGGCGGCGGCCATAATTTCACTGCAGAGCTCGGCGAACTCCCGTGAAAGATGCCGCGTATCATACGCAATGGCGCATGAGAGCGGCTTCTGGGGATCGCGATGTGTGTCGAGGGCGACTTGCTTCTTGACGTAGTCAGCCAAGCCCTGGGCGCTCTCGCCAATGGTACGATCGTTAATGGCGTTGCAACCGATAGGATACATCCGTCCTCGCCGGCCGCCGGTGCCAAAGGGAATGGTCGTCCAAAAGGCATCTTCCAAGGCGGCCCATTTCTTGGCGAGGATGTGCTCGGCCACCTGGGGCGCATAATCGGCGAGATACGGCTCGGTGAGCCAGGTTCGGACGTTGGCGGCAGCGGCAGGAGTGATTTTTCCGGCGGCCGCAGCGGCCTCCAACGCAGACAGGGCATTTTGATTGGTGTTCATGCGGCTATTGTGGCGGCTGGTGTCGAAACAAAAAAGGGGGCCTTCCTGTTTTCCACGCCCCTCCTACAATTAGGGGTGTTTTACGGGCGGCAGACTAAGGAAGTGTTAACACTGGGGCACGGCATTGGCGGCCCGCTGGGAGCTAAGCTTTTCCTATGGGACTGATCATTTTACGCTGTATCTTCCTGCTGGTCGCCGCCGGGCTGGGCGTTTCCTTCGTCCAAGCTGGGATTATCCCGGAAGACACTCCGCGGGGAACCTGGGGCACTTTCCTCGGCGTGATGCTGATCGCGCTGGGCACCTTGGCCGTCGATGTCGCCATTCGCCGAAAAAAACTGGACACCATCACCGCCGTCTATTTCGGCATGCTCGTCGGCCTGTTCATGACCTACATCCTGGGCTTGGCGATGGTCCCGCTTGGCTTGGACAAGTACCGGAACCCCATCCAATTGGTCGTCGGCCTTGTGCTCTGTTATATTTGCATCAGTCTGTTGATGCAGACGAAGAACGACTTCCGCTTCATCATTCCCTACGTGGAGTTTGCCAAGGAAGTCAAAGGGTTGAAACCCTGTATCCTCGATACCAGCGTGGTCATTGATGGCCGCATCGCCGACGTGGTCGAGACGGGCATCTTCGATGGGCAGATGATTATGCCCAAGTTCGTCATCAGCGAGTTACAGGGAGTCGCCGATAGCTCGGAACGACTTCGTCGCGCCCGCGGACGACGCGGCTTGGATGTGCTCAACCGGCTGCGAAGCAACCCGAACATTGAGTTTGTGATCTACGACCGGGAACTGCCGGAGTTTGCCAATCTGTCCGTCGATTTGAAGCTTGTGGCGCTGGCGAAACACCTCCAGGGGAAACTCATCACCAACGACTACAACTTGAACAAAGTCGCCCGCTTGCAGGGGGTGCCGGTCATCAACCTCAACGATCTGGCCAACTCGTTGAAACCGGTGTTCCTACCCGGCGAGCATATCGAGGTCCGCATCGTCAAGGCGGGCGAAGAGCCGGGGCAGGGCGTCGGCTATCTGGAAGACGGCACGATGGTGGTTGTCGAATCCGGTCGCGATCGCATCAATCAGAACATCCCAGTCGCGGTCACCAGCGTCTTGCAGACCAGCGCCGGACGGATGGTTTTTGGTAAGGCCGAGGCAGTGAGAGGCTGAGGTTGGCGGAAAGAGCTCTTGGGTGGACTTCGTCGGCAACGCCTAGACCTTTTCCACCACCTGCCGGCAGGCGGGCAGCGAAGCCAGAAACAGCCGGCCGTAGGGCTTGGTCCGGGCACGCGGATCGAGAATCACGACCATGCCCGTGTCGCGCTTGGTGCGGATCAAGCGGCCGAAGCCCTGCTTCAATTTGAGAATCGCCTCGGGCAACTGATAGTCGCGGAAGGGATTGCCCCCCGACTCCCGAATCGCTTCGAGTCGCGCTTCCAAGAGCGGACGGTCGGGTACGCTGAATGGCAACCGGGTAATGATCACATTCTGCAGGGCATCGCCCGGGACATCGACACCCTGCCAAAAACTGTCGACGCCGAAAAGCACCGATCGCGGATTACTCTTGAATTGCTCGAGCATTTGGCTTCGCGGCAGACCGTCGGCCTGGCTGTAAAGGGCCAAATTGTGCTCGGCCAGCCAGGGCGTTAGCGCACTGCCTGCCCGCTTCATCATCTCATAACTGGTGAACAAGACGAAGGCCCGGCCGTCGCTCCGCGACACGTAACGGCGAATCATCTCCAGCGATGCTCGCTCGTATCGAGGCGATTCAGCGGTCGGGTCGGGCATGCCGTCCAAGAGAATCAATTCCGCCTGCGTCTTGTAGTCGAAAGGGCTGCCGAGACGAAGCGTTTCGGCCTGCGTCAAGCCAGCCCGTGATTGAAAGAACTCGAAGGAAGGCTTGCTGCCGCCGGTCGAGAGCGTGGCGCTGGTCATGATGACCGTCGGCACTTGGGAGAACAGTTGTTCTCGGAGCACTGGGCCAACTTCAATCGGCGCCGCGGCCAGCGTGATTCGACGTCGCCGCGGCGCGCCGCTCGCTTCGGCCCAATAGACCGAGTCCGGAAAATTCTGCGCGAGCCAGTCGTCGGTCGCCTGCGTCAAACCATCAAGTCGATTGGCCGCTGCGGAAAAATCCTGCCGCTCTTCGGCCCGTTCGATCTGCTTGGCGTGGCGGCGAAGCGTGCCGACCAGTTTGCGAAGCTTTTCGCTCAAGGGATTGCCGACGATGTGCTTCTGGCGTACGCGACCATTGCCTTGGGGATGCTCGGCAAGCCAACAGGCGATCGAATCAAAAAATTCTGCAGCCAGATCGCGACATTCCCAGGTCTCCTTTTGGGCCTCGCGCAGCTTATGATGAACCAGCAGCCCGCGGTTGGTCCGGTCGTTGTACAGCTTTCGCAGGGTGAACTCGATCTGACCATTGGTGAGGTTCAGGCCAAGGTGGTCGCCGGCGACCGCTTCCAGCGTATGGGCTTCGTCGAAAATTACCACGTCGTATTTCGGCAAGATGCTGACGTTTTGGCGTCGCAGGGCCAGATCGGTAAAGAACAAGGCGTGGTTGACGACCAATATTTGGGCGTTCTGCATTCGCCTTCGTGCCTTGTAGTAAAAGCACTTGGCGTACATCGGGCAGTTGCGGCCCATGCAATTGCCGTGCTCGCTGGCGACTTCGTCCCAGACCGCCAGCATCGGCCGAAAGCCAAGATCGGAAAGGGAGCCGTCGCCCGTTTCCTGGGCCCAGGCATGCAGTTGCCGCAGTTGCTCGAACTCCTCGGGATCGCTGAACAAGCTGGTGGCCCGGCTCATGGCGTTGTCCAGGCGTCGCCGGCTCAGGTAGTTGCCGCGCCCCTTGACCAGTACGGCCGAGAACTCGAGCGGGATGACGCTGTTCAGCAGGGGCAGGTCCTTCTGCGTCAACTGCTCTTGGAGGCTAATCGTGTGTGTGGAGATGACGATTCGCCGGCCCGACTCGGCTCCGTCGCCTTGATCGCCAGCGGCGGCGAGAATGGCCGGGGCGAGGTAGGCGAAACTCTTGCCGACGCCCGTACCAGCCTCCACGACCAGATGATGCTTGTCAAAAATTGCCCGCTCCACGGCCGCGGCCATCTCCAACTGCTGAGGACGCTGCTCGTAATTGGGCAAGCGAGCCGCGATGCGCCCGGCCGGTCCGAGGATTTCTTCAAGGGTAACCATATCTACCAGAGTAGCGGGCAGGGTAGAGGGCGGATAGGGGCTCGCCTGAGCAAGGCGATGCCGCGCCGCGACATAAGTCTCCCCTGGGGCGGCAATTGGGTGCGGCAATTGCACCATCGCTCGCTTACCCCTGGGCATTCCCCCCGTTCTGTTGTAGGATTTGGACGCCTCGCGACTCTTGGAGAATCGCGACGTTTATCGCCGTCATTACGGAGTGACCCGCATGCCAATCGAATTTCGTTGTAGCAATTGCAATCGTTTGTTGCGGACTGGAGACGAGACGGCAGGGCTGCAGGCCGAATGTCCAGAGTGCGGGGCCTTGACTACCGTGCCCGAAGCGTCGCCTGAGATGCAACCGCCCCGCGACTTCGGCAAGGCATCGGCCGGGTGGCGGGCAGTGGGCGACCGGCCCCTCGTCGAAGATGATCGGCTCGCGATGATTAGGGTCGCAGGGCCAGCCAATGGCTTGTTGTTCCTTGCCGGGTTCATATTCGTCCTGCAAGCGCTGGCGCTGGCTTCGTATCTTTTGCAGATGCAACCGGTGGCGATGCAACAGCCGGTGCCCGTGGGATTTCGCTGGATGCTGGAACCACAAGTGGCCGTTTTGTCCCACTTGTTTGGCATGGCGATGAGTGCATTGGTGTTCATTGGGGCCTACCGGATGAAACGCCTGCGAAGCCACCGGCTGGCCGAGGTGGCGGCCGTGGTGGCCATGATTCCTTGCATCTCGCCGTGCTGCCTGCTTGGGTTGCCGTTTGGGATCTGGGCGATTCTGGTGCTGGAAGATCCATCGGTAAAGGCGGCATTTCGCAGTTGAGAAGGTGTGATGAAAGAGGCCCTATCGCGTCGCGACGTTGTCTGCCGAGCCGAGGTAGTCGAAGAATTGGGAGCAGCCGGTTACTGCTCAGGTTCGACTCGGTCGCCTTGGTTCCCCTTGTCTCTCACGGCGGTAGTTGTCATCGGCGTGGTCTTCTTGTGGTGGTTTGACCCGGCGAAGACGCATTTGCCGATGTGCGGGTTTTACGCCGTGACGGGGTTGCAGTGCCCCGGTTGCGGCGCCACGCGGGCGACCCATGAATTGCTTCACGGCCGGCTGACAGCAGCCTGGCATTATAACGCCCTGTGGGTGGCGTCGTGGCCGTTGGTGGTTTTCTTGTTGGCCTATCAGTTGTTTTGGGGAAGAACTTCGGGGCGTTTCCCCGCTGGATTCCAGGCGCTGCAGAAGCCCGCTTGGCTCGCCTTGGCCGCGGCGGCGGTCGCGTTCTTTGTCGCACGCAACTACTGTCCCCTCTAGCAACGCTACGCGGGCTTGCAGACATTGCCGCCCATCGGGTAATTTGACGTGCGCGTGGTTCGAAAACTGTCCTTTTGTGTCCCGGAACGATCCTCTCTCGGGGAAGGAGTGCTTCCATGAATCTGGCCGACGAACTCGCCAAGCTTCACGATCTTCACGAAAGAGGCATTCTCTCCGAAGCCGATTACGCGACGGCGAAGGCGAGATTGCTGAATGGGAACGGACCGGACGATCCGCCAGCCGGCCGGGAGCAACAAACTCGGCTTTGGGCCATGTTGCTGCACTTCTCGCAGTTGTTGGGCTACGCCGTGCCACTGGCCGGGTTGGTTGTGCCCATCCTCATCTGGCAACTGAAGAAGGCGGAACTGCCCGAACTGGACGTCCATGCGAAAATCGTGCTCAATTGGCTGCTCAGCGCGCTGATCTATGCCGTCGGTTGCATGGTCCTGCTGGTCGTGGGCATTGGGGCCTTGCTGTTACTGGTGTTGGCAGCGTTGGCCATCATTTTTCCAATCGTCGGTGGCATCAAAGCGAACAATGGCGAAGCTTGGCGCTACCCGTTGTCGATCCGGTTTTTCAGCTGATGCGGCCTAGCGGGCTAGCGAAAACCAGTCGACGCTGCTATCCATTGCGTCGGCTCCCCAAAACACCTCGGCGAGGACAGGCGGCACGCAGCGATGGCTCAATTCTTGCCGATTTTGCGCCAGGCTCACGTCGTCGGCGTCTGGCGGCAAAGGATGGTTGAGCACCACGCCGGCGATTGGCAGTCCCTCGCGGAAGACCGCGGCGGTGATGAGTGTCTGTAGCGTCTGGTTGATCGTGCCCAGCACGTTGCGCGAAACGACGACCAGCGGAAAGCCGAATTCTTCGGCTAGGTCGGCGACATACTCGTCATCCCCCATCGGCGACATCAGTCCACCGGCGCCTTCGACGAGCAAAATGTCGGAACGATCGAGCCAGTAGTTGAGGCCCTCGCGCAGCAAGGCGGCGTCAATTTCACGGCCTTCGGCGCGGGCCGCCAGGTGCGGGGCCAAAGGCGCCCGAAAAAGTTGCGGGCAAACTTGTTGGAGCTCACCCGGCCGGCCGGCCGCTTCCCACAGGGCAACGGCATCGTCGGAAACAAGAACGCCCGCTTGTTGGACGCAGCCGCTCGCGGCCGGCTTATAGACGCCGACCTTCCGCCCCTCCACGGCGAGGTGGCGGGCGATCAGCGCCGCGACGTAGGTCTTGCCCACGCCGGTATCCGTGCCGGTAATGAACAGGCCGGGAACTCGAGTTGCCATGATGATTTGAGGCTGAGGAACCAGTTGCAAAGGGTCAGGGCTGGAACCACGCCAGGATTTGAAGACCGCGTGGAAATCGCCAGAGGACTAGTGCTATCGGACTTACTGGTCGCGTGTCATCAATCAGCTTGGTTCCGAAAGCGAAGGGGCGCTACATCACGGTGAAATGCACTAAAGCCCCAAAAACTCCTCGGCGGCGTCGCGCAGCACCTGACGATTGGTGTCGGTGCCGGTCCAGCGCTGCAAATCCAAGGCGATCCGTTCGACGAGGATACTCAGGCCGTCAACTGTTGGACAGCCACGCTGGGCGGCGTCGCGCAAGAATCGCGTTCGCGAGGTATTGGGAGTCACGTCGATTACCAGCAAGCCAGGGTGAAGGCTGTCCGTCTGCAACGGCACCGCGACATCTTCGTCCCCGTCGCCCAGACTGGTCGCGTTGATCAGCAGGTCGGTTTCCGCGGGCATTGCGTAACGCTCCGCCCACGGGACAGCCGCAATTGGCACTTGTGACTTTTCGCTTAGGGCCGCTGCCAACTCGCTTGCCCGGGTTTCGGTGCGATTGACGATCGTCAGGGCACGGATTCCACCGCCGAGCAATTCCAGCGCCACGGCCTTGGCCATGTAGCCGGCGCCGAGGATGACGGCGCTCTTTTCGGCCGGATCTTCGGTCGCACGGATCGCCTGCAACACGGCCCGCCCATCGCTGTTGTCGCCGACGAGTTGATTGTCTTCGCGGAAAACAATATTGGCGGCGCCGAGTGCCGAGGCCAGTTCGGTAGTGCGGTCCAACAGCGGAACAACCGCTTGCTTGTGCACGCCGGCGCAATGAGCCCCGTGAAAACCCAGCGCGCGGAGACCGCGAACAGCATCGCCGAGATCCTCGGGACCGACTTCAAAAGTCAGGTACCGCCAGTCGAGTTCGTGATGGGCACAGGCCTGCTCGACCATATACTGCGTGGGATTGACTCCCACGGGATAGGTCAACAGGGCCAACAGCGGTTGTACAGCCGAACTGGGCACGCCTTCTCTCTTCCTTATCGCCTACTGCCGGGGCTACTTTCCTTCCGTCGCGCCCTTCCACTGATCGGTGCGGAAGGGCGAGGTGGGCAAACCTTCCTTGTTGCCCAAATTAGGCGCCGTGTCGTCGCGCCATGCGAAGCGAACTGCTACGGGGTTCGTTATCTGGTCGCTGTAAACGACAACTTCGTCGCCTTCAATTGTTGCCATGGCAGGCAAAAACTGTTGATCCTCGCCGGCGATGGTGAATTCGTTGAGCGGTTTGCCGTCCAGGCTGGCCAGGCCACTGCCAACGTGGTCGAAACGAAGTCGAATCTTGTTTCCGTCCAACTGCATCGACTTGTAGATCGGCCCCGAATAGACCAACTGGCGGCCGTAGACCTTCGCCAGCGCCCAAAGCGCGAGCCGCCGGCCGACATCCTGTTTATTCTTGGGGTGGATATCCTTGGCGTCGCCAATGTCTACGGTCACGGCCATGCCGGTGTTCGGCACCGTCTTTAGCGTCAACAATTGTGCTTCCTGCAATTCGGGACAGTTGCGGGGATCCGCACGCTTGTACCGGTAGGGCGCAATCTGCACGAAGCCGAAGGGGAAATCACCCTGGCCCCACTGTGCCCGCCAATCGGCGATCATCAGCGGAAACAGGGTGCGATACTGGTAGGCGCGGTCGGCGTTGGATTCCCCTTGATACCAGATCGCGCCACGAATGCCGAAGGGGATGACCGGCGCAATCATGCCGTTATATAAGACGGTCGAATCGCCATCTTTCAGGAGCGATTTCAAGGCTGGTTGGGCTTCCAAGGCCGAGCGACTGGTCCAGCTCTCGGCGCAGGTGCCGCCCCAAGTAGCTTGAATCAGTCCGACTGGCACCCCCAACTCCTTGTGCAGGTGCCGCCCAAAGTAATAGGCCGCGGCCGAAAAACCTCCCCAACTGCCGCCGCCACTCATACAAACACTCTTTGGCGTGCAGGCGGCCCAGGCGCTCTGCACGTCCTTGACCGGCTCGCGCGGCTTGGCATGGGGAATATGGAACAGGCGGATTTCCGGATGGTTGGCCTTGGCGATCTCTTCCTTGGCGTTCTGGCAAGCCTGGACGCCCATCTCCATATTTGACTGGCCGGAGCAGATCCAGACTTCGCCCACCAGGACGTTCTTGACGGTAATGCTGTTGCCTGAAGCACCCTTTACGGTCAAGTCCAAGTGGCTGCCGGTCTTGAGGCTGTCTAAGATCACTTTCCAGCGGCCATCTTGGTCGGCTTGCGCCACATAGCGTTGGGGCGAATTGCTCAGTGTGACCGTCACTTCTTCACCGGCGTCCGCCCACCCCCAGATCGGAAGCGGCTGGCCTTGCTGCAGCACCATGTTGTCGCCGATCACCGCCGGGAGTTTGACCGCGGCTGAAACTGCTGCCACTGAGGAGGCAACCAGGAACAAACCGAGGAAGATTCGAAGGCAGTTTCGCAGGTGCATGGAAAGTTTCCTTGAATCGGCGGGCAACGGATGCTCAGGCGAACGCAGAGATAATTTCGCCAGGACATTCCCACAGGACTTCGATGCGCGTCACTATAACATTTTGCCAGACGCCGAGCAACGGTCGGCGCAAACGCGCCCCCGCCAGGACGGCCGAGCGGACAAGAAAAGAAGAAGCCCACCCGCCGCCGCGGATGGGCTAGGTGCTTCTGCTTCTCCGAATGTTAGAACTTCAATTCCAAGCCGAGACCGCCACCGTGGTAGAAGACGCCGCCCGCAGTATCGATGTTCGCCGTGCCACCGAGGAAATCGGTCGCACCGATTTGTTCCGGGGCGAGAGCGACGCCTTCCAGCCAAACGGCTTGGTACGAGGCACGCACAGCCAGATGGCATGTTACCTGATAGGTCGCAACCAAACCGGCCTCGCCCATGAACGCCGTGTGACAGCGATCTGACGACAAGGTTTGGTCAATTTGCGATGGGGGAATTGTCTGGTTGATTGTCTGCGAAGCCCAATTGCCATAGATGCCCGCCTTGCAGAGGGCATTGACGCGAAGAGGACCGCCAAGATTGAACACCTCGGCGTCGGCTCCGATCTGGAAGCCGTACAAGTGGTTGAAGGTGTTGCTGTACATGCTGAGGGTGTCCGGCGTGAATGCGTCGATGCCGAATGCCGAGTAGCGCTCGTTGTACTCGCCCATGCGGAAGCCGGCCAACAAAGTCAACCAGTCCCAGGTTTGACGGCGCACGTTGATCTCGCCGATGTGGAACTCGGAGGTATAGCGGGCCTGGGGATCGGTGATCGACAGGTTCGAAAGGTTGGCGTCGGTGACCAGGAAGGTTGCGCCGGTACCGGCGGCGCGGGCCTCCCAACCGTCGATTTGGAAGTAGCCGACTTCGACGTCCCAGCCGCAGTCCCCGTGGCGAATGGCGGCCACCTGAAAGCCGGCTTCGGCGGGGAAATTCAGATACTTGGAGTTCAGGTCATCGCCGCCGCTGGCGTTCTGGAACAGCGCCTGGCTGCGTGTGGTCGAGCGCTGCAGGGCCAGAATGTCGGCAGTGAAGGTCCAACGGGGCGGCTGACAGCAACCATCGCCGCCGCCGTATTCCCCCATCGGGGCGCCGCACTCGGGACCCATGCACGAACCATTGGGCATGCATGCCCCTGGATATTGAGGTGGCATGCAGCCGCCGTACTGGGGCGGCATGCCAGGGCCGGGGGGCATCATTTGCTGGGGCACCATTTGTGCGGAGGCAGCCGCAGCGACGAACACCACGCCGGCAACGATGAATAGACGGGCCGTCCATTTCGAGGCAGAAGCACGCATCGAAGTCTCCTTCAGCGGAAGAGATTTAGAAAGTTTTCGTTCATCAATCCTGTTCATCGTCCGCTACGATCGGCAAAATTGGATTTCCAGGAATGTTCGTTAAGCTTGCCCTAGCTGTCGCAGATGTGCGGGTTTAGCCAAATTAACACGCGCGTTTGTTTGCTGGCCCCGTCCCTGCGATTTGGCCGCCGGGGGAGCTTGCCCGTTCCAAGGGGAAGCCCAAGGCAGCTCAGCCTTTCTGGAAAAGGAGGGTGCGGCAACGTAAGATCAAGGTAAGTCGGCCGCCAGAATCGGGACAAGGAGCAGTGCCATGCTGCAAGCTCGGGTGACGAGAATCGCCTGGCAGAGGATTTGTACGAGTGCGAGGCTTCGCCTTTTCGGCCTCGCCCTCGCCGGGTTGTTTGCCGGGATGCTTGGCAGCGCTTCTCAGGTGGGCCAGGCTCAAGGCACGCAACGCCGGATGACGCCGACCGCCTCGTACTACACCATTTTTGGTGAGTTCTATGACGGCGACTATCACACCGCGCTGAAGGGATTTCAGTCGGAGTCGCGCGGCTCGATCAAGAACGCCCAATCGCGCTGGATCGATTCGATATGCTACGAAACGATGTGTGGCGAGTGCTACTACGCGATGGGCGTGTTCGACAAAGCCCTGGTGCATTACACCAACGCGCTACAACTGTTTACCCGCTTTCCCGATTGGATGGTGAAAGTGCAGTTTTCACCGACGATCCAGGCGACCAGCGTTGGTGCCCGAAAGGCGGTGCCTTGGGGTGTCACCGGCCGACAATCGCGCTTGGGCTCGTATCCGACCTCGGTTTTGATGGCGCAAGGCCAGGTGGATTTGAATGAGACGATCAAGCGCGGCGGCGTTGTACAACAGGCCCATCTCTACCCGATCACGCCGCAAGAAATCATCCGCTGCACGACCTTGGCCATGCGGCGGCGGGCGCAGATTCTTGGACCGGTGTCCAAGAACGATCCGTTGACCGCCGAAGTAGCCTCTGCGATGACTCGCACGCTCGGTCCGCCCAATCACTGGTCGGAGTGTTGGATTGACCTGGAGCGGGCCTTGGCGCTGATAGCCAGCGGACGCGAGGGGCAGGCCATGAGCTACCTGCAGCGCTCGGTTATGGCGGCCGGCGAATTTGATCACCCGATGACTTGTATCGCGCTGCTGGAACTAGGGCGGCAGAAGCTGCTGCGGAGCGACTATCCGGCGGCGCTGAAATTCTTTGAAGAGGCGACGTTTGCGGCCGTCAACTACGGTCAATGGGACATTCTTGAAGAGGCCTTTCGATTTGCTGCGCTGACCCATCTGTTGTCGAATAGCCGCGAATTCTATGCGCCTCTGTTGCCGGCCATTCAGTGGGCGAAAACGAAGAACATGCGGCAACTGCGAGCGTCGCTGCAGCTTTGCGCCGCGGAGAACTATGCCGTCTTGGGGGAAACACGCCAGGCCGCCGCGATGCTTGAAGAAGTGCGGGCCACGATTGGCCGCCGGAAGATGGGCGCCGGCGCCATCGGCGCTCGGATGAATTACTTGGCCGCCGTCGTGGCCTTCCAGCAGCGTCGCGTGCCGGAAGGCAGTGCCGCTTTGACAGCAGCGCTGGGCTATATGCAACACGGTTCGCTGTGGCTGTTCCATATCGGCCTAGTCGACGGTTTGTTCATGTCGGGCACGATTACTCCCCGTGTTGCCCTGGATCTGTATGGGGAAGTCCTGCGTGATCCCTTGCCGGCCGATTGGGCAATGGAGCCCCTGGAAAGTCTGGCCGTGCTTAGCACTCCACATCCGCTTCCGCTGGAGCACTGGTTCGAAGCTGCCTTGGAGCGCAAAGAGGTCAAGGAGGTGCAGGCCGCCCTGGAAATTGCCGAGCGGGCGCGGCGTCACCGTTTTTTCACCTCCTTGGAGTTCGGTGGCCGCCTGGAGTCGCTGCGCTGGATTCTGGAAGCGGCGCCCGAGCAACTGCCGAAAACGGCACTTCTCCAGCGGCAAGACATTTTGAACCGTTATCCGCTCTATGCCGAACTGTCGCAGAAGGCTCGCGCCATACGCGCCGAATTGGGCAAGGAGCCCTTAGCCTCGGAGGACCCGGCGGTCGGGCGGAAACAGACGCAACAACTCAACGACTTGGCGGCGGTGGGCGCGCAACAAGAAGCCATTCTGCGCGAAATTGCCGTGCGGCGGGAACCGGTGGCGATGGTCTTTCCCCCGTTGCGGAGCCTGGCCGAAGTGCAGAAGTCCTTGCCTGAAAGACAGGCGATTCTCAGTTTTTTTGCCACCAGTCGACGGTTGTACGGATTCTTGTTGAATAATCAGCGGTGCGCGCACTGGCATGTGCCGAAGGCGCCGGCCTTGTTCAAGCAGATGCAGACGATGCTCCGCGAAATGGGCAATTTCAGCGGGAACTACGAGTTGGCGGTCAAGGACGTGACCGACGTCAAATGGAAACAGTCGGCCGAGCAAGTGCTGAAACTGCTCTTGGAGGGGTCGCTGGCCGACTTCTCCCAGCCCTTCGACGAGTTGGTCATCGTCCCCGATGGCGCGCTATGGTATTTGCCATTCGAGGCTCTGCAAGTGTCTGTGGACGGGCAGTTGCAGCCGCTTATTTCGCGGTTTCGCATTCGCTACGCGCCGACCTTGTCGCTGTGCAACTGGACCGCGCCGTCGCGAGGCGCGGCAGGTAACACGGCCGTTGTGATCGGGAAACTTTTTCCCCGGCATGACGATTCGGTGGCTCGCCAGGCCTTCGAACAACTGGCGTCGGTTGTGCCCGGCGCGTTCGCGCTAAAGGCTCCGGCGCCCGCGGCTACGGCCCTGTTCAGCACGCTGTTCCATCGGTTGATCGTTTTTGATGACCTGCCGGGACTTGAAGCAGGCGGGTATGGGTGGTCCCCAGCGGCTCTAGATCGAGGGAAGCCCGGCAGTACCTTGGCCGAGTGGTTGTGGTTGCCTTGGGGTGGACCCGAACTGATCGTTCTGCCGGGGTATCATACGATTGCCGAGGAGTCGTTGAAACGCGTGCCTCGCCAGTTGGCCGGCAACGAAATTTTCCTGCCCGTTTGCGGTTTAATGGCCAATGGGGCTCGGACGGTGTTAATCAGCCGCTGGCGTACCGGGGGGCAGACCAGTTTTGACTTGGTGCGGGAGTTCGTCCAAGAACTGCCGCGGACATCTGCTGCCGACGCATGGCAACGGGCTGTGTTGTTGACGGTCGAGTCTCGGCTGAACCTCGATGCTGAGCCACGGATCAAGAAAGCAGCCAACACCGAGTCACCGAAGGCCGACTCGCCGTTTTTCTGGGCCGGATACATGCTGGTGGACTGCGACGGGGCGTTGGCCGGCAAGCAAGCGGCCGAGGAGGACAATCCCGTACTGAAGCCAAAAAAAGAGGAAAAAGATACGCCCCCCAAAGTGGCGCCGGAGCAGCCCAGGGCAAAACCGATCGATCCCACGGACAATACCCATGGACAGGATCCGTCGGCGGTCGGTGAGCCGCCGTCGGTGCCAGCCGACGGGGCCATCAAAGAGAAGCGGCCGAGAAAAGAGAAACCGCCAGTGAAAAAGCCGGCCGAAAAAAGTCGGCGAGCGGCCGCTGGCGCGACGCAATAGAGTCTACTGCGGCCCGCATCGCTCTATCGCCAACGCCCCCAGCAGCCTATAATTCTGGGCCGACTTCGCTGGGGCGAGCAATTAGGTTTTCGTCGGTTGCCCCTAGGTGAGTTCCGTGGGTCTCAATTATTCAACGGGGTGGATCAGATAAAGGACATTGCCATGTTTCATCAAAGCGTTCGTCTCTTGACAGCTTGGCTTATCCTCTCCGGCGCACTCTTCGCTTATGGCTCGGGGACTGCTGAGAAAGGTCAGGAAGATCTTGATAAGGCTACCGAGAAGAAACTGGCCGCCGAGACTGTGGCCGATCTGAGTGAGGTGATCCGGCTCGCGGAGAGCGCGCTGCAAAAAGGGCTGGACGAGGCCAACACGGCGTTTGCGAAGAAACTGCTGTCATCGACGTTACTGCAGCGCGGTCAGGAAGTTGCCCGGCATATCCTTCAGTCGGGCTCAGCGGACGAAATGCGGCGACGGCGTCAGATGGCGCTGGCCGACCTGGAAAAAACCATCCAGATCGATCCGAAACAAGCCGAGGCCTACGTGCTGATGGCGCAGTTGAATATGTTGCCGGAAGGGGCCAGCACCAAGGAAGTTCGCGGGATGCTCGACAAGGCCGTGGACCTGAGTGCCGAGGATCCGCCGGTGCGTGCCAAAGCCTTGCTGTTGCGAGCGAAATTGCAGGAGACGGTGGAGAAGAAGCTGGTTGACCTGGACGAGGCGGTGCGGCAGATGCCGAACGATCCCGAAACGGTTCGCGAGCGCGGGCTGGCGTTGGCCGACGCCGAAAAGTATGAGCAGGGTCTGGCCGACCTCAACAAAGCCATCGAACTGGACCCGAAGGATGGCCCCACCTACGAAGTGAAAGCGATTGTGCTCTCCCGATTGAAGAAATTTGATGAGGCCTTGGAGGCCTTGGAGAAAGCCCGGCAATTCAGCCCGCTCTCGACCGCGCCGCTGCTGCAAAAGGCGCGGATTCACGCGCAGCAACAGCATCTCGACGCGTCGATTGAGGATCTGACGCAGGCGCACAAGATGGAGCCGAAGAATATCACGGTCTTGCTATTGCGAGCGAGTGTCTATCAGGAACAAGGCAAGAAAGACAAGGCGCTGGCCGATGTGGACGAAGCACTGCGTCTTCGGCCAGACCTGCCGATTGCGATTCGCAGTCGGGCTCTATTGCTGGCGGAGGATAAACGCTACGCCGAGGCGACCAAGGAACTGGAGAAACTCGTCCAAAGCGAGCCGAACGATACCTTGGCCTTGCTCCAGTTGGGCATGCTGTACTGCGTGCAGAAGAGATCAGCGAAGGCGATCGACGTTTTTAGCCGCGTCCTCGCCGAACAGCCGGAGGAATGGCAGGCTTTGCGCGGCCGCGGCGACGCGTATTTGAACATCGGGCGGCAGGCGGAGGCCATCGCCGACTACGAGAAAGCGATCAAGCTTCAGCCCAATGACGAGGGCATTCTAAACAACTTCGCTTGGGTCCTCGCCACTTCGCCCGACGAAAAACTCCGTAACGGCCAACGGGCGGTGGAAATCGCCACCAAGGCCGCGGAAGTGACCGAGTACAAGCGAGCGTACATCCTCAGCACCTTGGCCGCTGCGTTTGCGGAGGTCGGCGATTTCGAGGCCGCCGTGCGGTGGTCGACCAAGGCGGTGGAATTGAACGACAAGGAGCACGAGGCGGCGATGAAGAAGGAATTGGAGAGTTACAAGGCGAAGAAGCCTTGGCGCGAGGTCCTCTCCGAACCGGCGGACGCGACCAAGTGAGCCGTGATTGGTGACGGAAAAAACAGAAGGCCGGTCCATCGCGGGCCGGCCTTTTGTCTTTCCTGAGACTCAGTAGCTCTGGCAGAAATTCAGTTCTACTTCTTTTCGGTCGGTCCACGCCGACGCTCCTGCCACTGCTTCTTAAGTTTCTCCTTTTGCTCCGCAGTGAGAACGTTCATCACCTTTTCGCGGAACTCCTTGCCGAGTTCACGGGCAGCCTTGTCGACTTTCTCGAGTTCTGCCTTCTGCTCATCCGTGAGCTTCATCGCCTCGCGAGCCTCTTTGCGCAAGTCCAACCCCCGTTTACCCGCCGCGCGGGCAGCCTTGGCGGCTTCCGACCGCGCTTTCTTCTGTTCGTCCGTCAAAACACTATCGCGCTTTTGCCAAAGCTCCTTGAACTTTGGTTCGTACTCCTTCTTCAACTCCTCGACCTTGGCTTTCTGATCTTCGGACAGGCCGGCTCCCTTCAGGCGTTCCAGGACGTCCATGCCGGGGATCGCCGGACGACGGCCTTCGGGCGCCTTCTTTTCCTCGGCGGCCAGAGCCCGGCCCGCCAGCAACAGCACAGTAACAGCCACGAAAACACTAACAGCACGTCGCATCGGTCCTCTCCTTTTTTCCAGAATCGCTGTCCAGGGCTATGTCCGGCCGGAAGTCACGCGCGGCCGGTTTCACGCTCTCTAAGTCATTGAACCCCGAGGAACGGCAGGGGTTTCGGGACGCACAACAATTTTTTCTATGTGCTTGAGACAAGCCAAGGGAGCCGCTCCACTGCGAAAACGCCGCGGGGCATGAATGGAGTATTTAGACGTGCGGCTCGGGACGGGTAAGCGGGCGGAACAGGGGGGCGGCATTCGCTGCATTTCGGACTGCGTCGATCGCCGCCCGGTGGAAGGATTGCTGCGCCCTGACGCGATGGCCCTGCCGCGACACCTTTTCGTAGGTGCCATCTGCCTTAAGGCGCCAAGATTTGGTGTTGTCGGCGAAATAGGCGTCTAGTGCGGCGATCAGCCGGCGGCGGTGGTTTGGATCGGGGACCGGGAACAGCAGTTCGAGCCGCTTGCTGAGGTTCCGCTGCATCCAGTCGGCGCTGCTAAGATAGACTTCCTCGTGGCCGCCGTTGCGGAAATAGAACAGACGGGCGTGTTCGAGAAAACGATCGACGATCGAGCGGACCTCGATACTGTCGGAGATGCCACGAACTCCCGGACGGAGGCAGCAAATGCCTCGGACGTTGAGCTGGATCTTGACGCCGGCCTGGCTGGCGCGATAGAGGGCCCGGCAGATGTCGGGGTCTTGGAGCGAATTGACCTTGGCCATGATCAGCCCCGGGCGATCGGCCGTCGACGCCTGGATCTCGCGATCGATCAGGTCGATGAGCTTTTGGCGCAGTGCAAGGGGGGCGGCGCTCAACTTGGAAAAACCGACGGCTTCGGAGAAACCGGTCAAGAGATTGAAGAACGAGGCGACGTCGAGAGCCAATTGTCGATCGGTGGTCAGCAGGCCGATGTCGGAATACATCCGCGCCGTGCGATCGTTGTAGTTGCCCGTGGCCAAGTGCACGTACCGCTGAATTCGTTGGTTTTCGCGGCGGACGATGAGAAGGGCTTTGGCATGCGTCTTGAAGCCGGCCACGCCGTAGATCACGTGCGCGCCGGCGTCTTCCAGCCGTCTTGCCCAATTGACGTTTCGCCACTCGTCGAAGCGGGCCTTTAGTTCCACCAGGGCCGTGACTTCCTTGCCGTTTGTGGCAGCGCGGGCCAGAGCGCGGATGATCGGCGAGTCGCCGCTGGTGCGATAGAGCGTCTGTTTGATTGCCAGCACCTGTGGATCATCGGCGGCCTGTTCGAGAAGTTTCACGACGGGTTCGAAGCTCTCATAGGGGTGGAACAAGAGGACGTCGTGATCCTGTATGGCCTGCCAAAGGTCGTCGGCGCCGATCAGATCGCGTGGCACCTGGGGCGGCCAATCATCGACTTTCAGTTCCTCGAAACCGCGGCGCGTGGCGATTTCCATTAGTGAGGCCGACTCTTGCGGTCCGTCGATTTCGTAGACTTCTTCGTCGCTGAGTTGCAGCCAGCCGCTCAACCATTGCCGCAGCTTCGGCGCGGTGTCGGCCGAGATTGTCAGCCGGACCGGACTGCGACGCCGACGCGACAGCACCACCTCTTCCATGGCATGCAGCAGGTCTTCAATCTCCTCGTCGTCCTGCAATACTACATCAGCGTCGCGGCTAATGCGAAATGCGGCGGTCGCCGTGACTTCTCCACCGGGAAAAATCACGTTCATATTGGCGGCAATAACGTCCTCGATGCTGGCCAAGTGAGTGCCGCTGGAGGAAGGCAACACGACCCAGCGGGGAAGCTGGCTCGGCACGGGCACAATTACGACGTGCGGCTCGGCATCTGCTCCGCCGGTGGCGTCGGTGAGAAGGGCGGCGACGTGCAACTGCAAGTTCGGCAGCAGTGGGCCGGGGGAGAGGTCTTGGATGGCTAGCGGCGTGAGAATCGGTTCGATCTCGCGGGCGAAATATCCGCGAATGTATTGGCGATGCTCTTCCGACCACGGCTTTCGATGCCAAATGTGCAAGTCATGTTCGGCCAGGGCCTCGAACACCTCGCGCACCGCGGCGGCGTGTTCCCCGAGCATGCGATGCACGCGCTGCGAAATGGCCGTGAGCTGTTCCGCGGCGGTCATGCCGGCAATATCCCGTCGTCGACCCTTGGCCGCCCGGCGCTGGGTCAGCCAGGCCACGCGCACCAAAAAGAACTCGTCGAGATTGGAAAGGACGATGCCGAGAAACTTGAGACGTTCCAAGAGAGGCAAGTCGCGGTTGGTCCCCTCACGCAATACGCGATCATTGAACTCGAGCCAGCTCAATTCTCGATTGATGTAGAGAGTCGGGGACTTCAACGAGTCTTTAGCCATCGTTACTCCGGTTCACTGATTCAGAACGAGCCGGCGATTGTGGGAAGTAGCGGGGTTTAATTTTCCTCGAGTCGGATCTTCACGCCGTAGATTTCTTCGAGCAATCCTCCCTTGTTCTCCAACGCTCGCTGCTCGAGCAACAGGTCGTAGCCGCTGGGCATGCTCACGAGCAGATCGTCTCCACGACGTTGGAAGCGCACATCGGAGTCGCGACGGCTATGTCCGCGGATCACCGCATCGGCCACCCGCAACAATGCCGCCAGCTTGTTGACAATCACGCGGGACTCGCGCGCCAGGGCCATGTAGGAGAGGTGCGAGGAGCGAGGCACGCTACGACGATGGTAGCGGGCAACTTGGGCAACCATCGCAATTTCATTGCGATTCAAACCAAAGATTTCGGAATTGGCGATCAGATACTCGCTGTGCTTGTGATGCGAGCGACTGCTGACGAATCCGCCGACCTCGTGCAACAGGGCCGCTACCCGCAACAGCAGGCGTTGCCGGCCGTCGAGGCCGTGGTCCGGCTGGAAGAGATCGAACAGGCGAACCGCCACGTTCGCGACGCCGTCGGCATGGTCAAGATCGACGTGGTACTTCTCGGCGATGGCCGTCGCCGAATGGATCACGCCAGTCGCCACGGCTTCGTCTTCTTTGCCCGTCACCTGTCGCGCCAATTCTAGCAGCAAGCCGTCGCGCATCGAAATGTGCGAGACGATCATCTGGGTGGCTTTTGTGCGATGGAGCAGCGACTGATAAACCAGCAGGGCGGGATTGAGGGTTTCGGCCTCCGCGAAGGGCAGGCCGTGACGCCGCGACAACTCCTCGGCCGTGTGGCGTTCGCAGCGATCGACCAGGCCATCGAAGGCCGCCTTGTCAATCACCACCAGCTCCGCAAAGTCGGTCGGCGTTCCCACCTCGCGGGCGGCGAACCGGGCGTCGCCACCGACGGCCACGAAGGAATCGATCTCTTCGAGCGTCACCGCGCTCTGCAGCGACGAGAGGGTGTTGGCGATATGTTGCTGTAACAGCGCGGCCGACCGCTGCGGCGATTCCTCGCTGGTCGAAAACATCTCCTGCAGGCGAATCGATCCCAAACGCAAGCTCTGCGAGGTGGCAATCTCGCCATTCTCGAGCACCGTCAGCAGCGTGCTCCCGCCGCCCACGTCCGCAATAAGCGTCAGTCGTTGGTTGACCCCGAGGGCATCGCCCACGGCGCGACAGACGGCCGAGACGGTAAGGCGGCTTTCTTCGGAAGTGTCAATAACCTCGACGTTAAGTCGCGTGGCCATAAACACCCGATCAACAAACGTCTCGCCGTTGCTCGCCTCGCGAACGGCGGTGGTGGCCACGGCGCGAATCTTCTCCACCTTGTAGAGATCGAGCAACTGGCGATAATCGCGGAGCACCTGCACCGCCGCACGCATGCTTTCGCCGCCGAGGCGTCCACGACGAAAGGTGTCCTGTCCGAGGCGAACGGCGCGATGCAACTGTTCGAGAACTTCGATTCGGCCGTCAGAATAAACCTCGGCGATCACCATTCGCAATGCGTTAGAGCCGACGTCAATCGCGGCCACAGTGCGGGCGTTAACGGCAACGGCTGATTTCGCTTCACTCGGCTCCATGACGCCTATTGTTTCGATCAGAAGCCGGTGGTCAAGAGAGGTTTACGCGGGGGCGTCTCGCCGTCCGAGAGGCTGGGTGAGGTCGCGGTTGTGGCCGGGCCTTCGACCTGCGCGTCGGGTGCAGCGGCGTCGCCCGGTTCAGGGGTGGGCGCTTCACTAGAACTGCCGGCGGGAGCCGTAACCGCTTGATCTCCGCGCAGCGAAGAGCCGAGTTGCTCAAAAAAGCCTTGCTGCCTCAGTTCACCCCAATAACGGGTCAGTTCGTGGAAGGTCGCTTGGCGATAGGCGAGGCGGTCTTGTTCCAAATACGCAATCCCCGGCTGCAGATGATCGAAGCGGCCGCCGTGGCCGAACAACTTGGCAAGGCGACGTTGTTCGCCGTCGGCAAAATCGTGCAGATGCTCTACCCAGACATCGCAATCATGAACCTCGCCGAGCAGCGTCTGCAGCTTCTTCAACGCCTTGACGGCGAATGTGAATTGACTGGGGCAGAGCGGCTGGGACAATTCCAGGGTATACCGCAGACGCTTGGCAGCGATCCGCATCGCGTGATGGCGATCGGCGGCTGTCGGATCGTTAAGACTGTCCTCCAGAGCAAGGAGTTCGGCCAGATGCTTGGTGAGGTGACCTTCGACCTGTGACAGCGCCGCTTCGCGGGCGGCTGACGCGGAATCGGTATCCGCCTTCTTGATGATGCGGCGGGCAACGCGCTGCATCTCGTCAAGAATCCTGCTCCGTTCCAATCGGTCCACTGCTTTGATGACCCGCCGCTGAAACTGCTCGCGGTCACGCTCAAGATCGACGAGAATCCGTGCTAATCCGGGAAAACACTCGGGCGTCTTCAATTCGGACAGCTTGCCGCAAAGCAGTTCAATTTGAACGTCGCGATCTCGTGCGTCGCCCAGCGCGGAGGTGATCCGGCGGATGGATTTGCGCCAACGGTCGATTTCTTTCCCGTGGAAAACATCGGAAAAAACGCGGAGCGCCGCTCGCAACCGCCGCGATGCCACGCGGGCCCGATGCACCGCTTCGATGTCAGTGGCGGCGCGAACAGCGAGCGACTGTGCGGCAAGCTGTCTGATTTGCCGACGGATGTATTTCGCGGCGAGTAGTTGGTAAGCGAGATCCATACCCCACCTATTATAGCTCCTCAACGGGTCCAACACCATTCGGCGAGGCACCCCAGAGGCAGACTTGCTGGTCACGCTTAACTTTTGGTACGTTAGCAAGTTATGGCACGGGCCACGTCGCGGCATGGATTTTCACCGCGAGGCAGCACTGAGCGGGCCGGACCCCGGATATTGGCAGAGAGCTCAGCGGTAGCGAATATGACAACTCGCCTGTCCGCGTTTCTCCAGGTACTGCTGGTGGTAGTCCTCAGCCGGATAGAACTCACCTGCGGCAGTGAGTTCGGTGGCAATTGGTGCGGGAAGTCGCCCGCTACGTTCCAAATCTTGAGTGGAACGAAGGGCGGCCTCGCGCTGCCGGTCTGTGCAATAGAAGATGGCCGATCGGTATTGGCTGCCGAGGTCGGGGCCCTGGCGGTTGACCTGGGTCGGGTCGTGGCAGGCCCAAAACGTCTTCAGAAGGTCCTCGTACGAGACCTTTTCGGTGTCGAACTCGACCAACACGGCTTCCGCGTGGCCGGTCGTGTCCGTACAAACCTGCTGGTAGGTTGGCTGGGCGAGGTGTCCGCCGGTGTAGCCAACGGTTGTCGTCACCACGCCGGGCAGCTGCCGGAATACGGCTTCGACGCCCCAAAAGCACCCTGCCGCAAAGCACGCTTTCTCAATGGCCATCAACATTCCCAAATGGATCAATCGCCAAGTCGGGAGGTCAGATCCGCCTGCTTCGTCGCTCCGTGGATGCAGTCCAATCTAGACGTGACAATTGACGAACCAGTAGGCGTAATCATCCATCAACTGGCAGTTCGGACTCTCTTCTCGGACACCGACTTCGATCAACGGAATTTCCCGAGTCTCTTTATGGTTCTGCGCCCTGCAGAGCAATCCCTGTAAGCACCCGTTGCGAGCCTGGCGTGGATCGATCAACTGGGTAACTTGCAGGTAGTGAATGAGCTGCCGCATTTCGCCACCATTTTGGCAGTATAGACCCTCAAAAGGCAGCGACAAGTGTTGGCATAAATAGCCAAAGAAGACAGCCAGGCTGGATTCGGAAACCGGTGGCAGCGGAGCGTCATCCGACAGGCCGAATACTTTCCGGACTCGGTCGTCCTGGCTAAGAGGCGAGAAGTGATATGGACGGTGGCCGTTGCCGTCGACACGGCTCCCCGGCGCATCGGGACCTGACGCAACGATCCGCGACATAATCACCCCCTATATAAGCCATAAGAAGAGTAGGGCTGCCCCCACTATTCTGGGCGTGCAACATGGAAAATGCAAGTAGTTAGCGAAAACGCCGGAATTTTCCGTGAAAAGTCAATGTCCGCTGTTTTTATTACCATTGACCCTTGGGTCCTCGTGCCACGATAATCCGAAGTCCCCTCGCTAACCGACTTTGATAGGGCGCCGGCACAAAGGCATGAGCGTCGCGAACATCAGGGATTTGCCATGCAACGAGACCTTTCGCAGAGACGACGTAGCGACGAAGAAGCAATCAAATCGGTCGGGCTAGTACTCGATTTTGATGAGATCGCCCGCAAAGGCTCCATGTCGCGTGAGGAAATTGCCATCGCCAAATGGTACGGGATTTATCACTCCCGTCAGGCCGGCAATCACATGGCGCGGGTCGTGGTTCCCGGCGGAAGGATCACTTCCGTTCAGGCCCGGGCCTTGGCTCGCTTGGCCGACCGCTATTCGCCGGGGCGGATATCGTTCACGACGCGTCAGGCGGTGCAATTTCATTGCCTTCAGCTTACCGACCTGCCGGCCTTCCTCCGGGACGTCCATGCCGCGGAAATGACCACGTTTCACGGTTGCGGCGACGTGACTCGAAATGTGGCGGCTTGTCCTCGGGCCTCGAATTGCCCGCATCGCTTGATCGATGTCTTGCCGTATGCTCAGGCAACGGCGGCCCGTTTGTCGGGCTGTCGTGATTTGGACAACTTGCCGCGGAAATTCAAAATCAGTTTCTCGGGTTGCAGCGGTGAATGCGGTCAGCCCTATATCAATTGCGTGGGGGTTGTGGCGGCTGCGAGGCGAATGCCCGACGGAAGTCGATTGACGGGTTTCCGCGTGTTCATTGGCGGTGGCATGGGTTGGCGACCATTTCTCGCGAAGGAACTTTACTCCTTCGTCCCGGTCGATCGTATTGTCGAGGTTTGTCGGGCTGTCGGTCTTCTCTTTCGCGATCACGGCGATCGCTATCGGCGGATGTACTCGCGACTGAAGTTCGTGGTGGATCGTATGGGCATTGAGCGTTGCCGCGAGGTTGTCAACCAGAACTTGGACAGCGAGGCGGTAAGCCGAGCGGGGATTGAGGCACAGCCGGTGGAATACGAGCCCCGATACGTGCCCGCCCGACCACTATGCAGCGTCGATCCAAGAGACACCGAGGGTTTGGCGATCCAGCAGATTAAGATACCGAAAGGGGAGTTAAGCTCGACACACCTGTTGCGGATTGCTGAACTGTCAGAATTGTTTGCCGACAAGCATCTATACAATACCAATCGGCAGAACGTGGAATTGCATGGAATCAAGCCGGAGCGGCTGCCGCAGTTGCGGTCGGAGATCCAATCGCTCGGCTTGGAGATCGACGACTTTTTTGGCCTGACGGACATCGTCAGTTGTGTGGGTACGACATATTGTCCCTTGGCGGTTTCGTCGACCCATTCCATGTTTGATCAGCTTAACCACCTGGTGCGACAGCCAAAATACGAGGTGATTCGCGAGAAGGCGATCATCAATATCACCGGGTGCCCCAATTCATGCTCTCCCTACCGAATTGCCGACATCGGGTTGCGCGGCCTACGGATTCGCGAGCAAGTTGGGTCGGTGGAGGGGTACCAGATTACAGTCGGCGGCGACGTGGGGCGTTTCGGGGAAGTGGTGGCCGAGCTGAAGCGCGACGACTGTGTGCGCGCGGTGGAAGCCCTACTCGACACGTTTTTAGAGCAGCGGCAGGGCGATGAAACGCTGGCCGAGCATGTGACGCGAGTCGGCGTCGGCCCCTATCGTCAAGCCATTGACGCTTTAAGCATCGAATACGAGAAAGCCGTGAATCCGTTGGAGTTCTCCGTGCAGGTGGGGCGCGGCGAGACCACGCGAGATTTGCGCACCGTGGCCCGGGATGTGCCCTGCCGAACGGCCTGTCCGGCGCGAACCAATATTCCCCAGTATATTGGCCATATCGCCCGCGGCCGGCTCGATGAGGCCCACCGTATCAACCAGGAGGACAACGTTTTATCGGGAGTTTTGGGACGAATTTGCACACGGCCCTGCGAAAGCCGTTGCCGGTATCAATGGACGAGCATCCAGGGACCTGTGAGGATTTGCCATCTGAAGCGATCGGCCGTCGACGGCAAGACGGCTGGCAGCGTGCCATTGCCAGCGTATTTTGATGTCACTGGCAAACAAGTGGCAGTCGTTGGCGGAGGCCCGGCTGGACTTGCCGCCGCGCGGGAATTCAAGCGCTACGGTCACGCGGTGACACTGTTCGAACGAGAGTCCTATCTCGGTGGACAGATCCGCATGGGGATTCCTGCGTTCCGTCTGCCGAGAACCGTGCTAGACGAGGACATTGCCGCGATTCTCGATAGCGGAATCGCGGTGGAACTGCAGCACGAAGTGACTGCGCAACGCTTGGCCGAGATATGTCGGCAGTACGATGCGGTGTTATTGGCCGCCGGTGCCAATCGGCCGAGGATGATCGAGCTAGACGGCTTGCCACACGGCGCCGGCGTCGAAGGGCTGCGGTTCATGAAGCAGTTTAACGAGGGAGAACCGTTAACGATCGAGGGCCCCGTTGTGGTGATCGGTGGCGGGTTTACGGCGGTCGATTGTGCTCGCACAGCGCGGCGGATGTTAGGGCCGGGACCAGAGGTGAGCATCATGTACCGGCGGGGCGAAGGGCAAATGTCGGCCACGGCCGAGGAATTGAAAGAGATGCGACAGGAAGGGGTGCGGATTGAGACCCTCGTGACGCCGGTGAAAGCCGTTATGGACCATGACCGACTGGATGCAATTGTGTTCCGGCGAAACACGCTTGGCCCCGAGGAAGAGAACGGTAAACCGGTCTTTCGGCCGATTCCCGACAGCAATTTCGAGGTCGCTTGCCGAACCTTGATTTTTGCGATTGGCCAATCGCAGGATGAGCAAATCCTGCCCGCTGGCGTGCGGCTCCGTGGTTCGCGGCATACGACGGAGAAGAAGTTGTTTGTGGCAGGCGATTATTCGTCGGGCAACGCCGATGTGATTAGTGCCGTAGGCGATGGGAAACGGGCGGCCGCGGACATCGATACCTTCCTCATGGGGCGCGCGCGTCGCCGGCAATTTGTTGAAATCAGCGAGGTGGATGAAACTGGCCGGCTGCGCGATCATGATTTGGTGGATCCGCCGGAAATGCCGCTATTGCCGCTCGAGCAGCGCGGCTGCCACGATGAAGTGGAGCTGGGCTTTGACACCGAAGGTCGGCAAACGCATGCCTGGCGCTGCTATCTATGCAACTACAAGTTTGAGATCGATCAGGATAAGTGCATCCACTGCGATTGGTGCATCAAGGTTTCGCCGCGCAACTGTATTTTGAGATTGAGTCACCTGGAACTGGATACGGACGGTTCGCCGTTACGTTGGACCGAAGTGCCGGCCAGTGATCCAAGTGCGGCAACCTATATTTGGATTGACGCCGACCAGTGCATCCGCTGCGGGAATTGCATCCGGGCCTGTCCCGTGGGCGCGATTTCGCTGCGACGGTCGGACACGCGAGCGGAGAACTGTTGCTGAAGCGGTCAGCGTTGCGTCACGTAGAGCGCTTCGTAGCGAACGCCTTTGCGCGGCTCGGCCATCCACGGCGCCACGGTCTCTGCCCAACGGGCGTAGTGCAACGTCTGCTTGTGGGCCTGCATGCCCTCTTCGTCACGATAGACCTCGTAGAGCACAAAGCGGTTCGGGTCGTCAGCTTGCTGCAGCACGTCAAAACGGATGTTGCCGGGCTCCATTACGGTGTTGCGGGCATTGTCGAGTGACGCGGCAAGGAAGGCGGTGCGGTGCTCGGGGCGGACATGCACATGCACGCAGACGACAAACATGCGAAGCTCCTTAGGGCGTAGGCTCGTTGGCAGATCGGGCAGCAAGGCGACGTTCTAGTTCCGCAATCCGGCGTTCCAGTTGCTCGATGCGGCGTTCCAGCACCTCAATGGCTGGCCGCGGGACGGGGCGGACCTGCGCCACTCGGGGAACCGCCGGGGCGACCGCTGGTCCAGGTTGCAGGCCCTCCTGCAAAACCCTGGGGGCGATTTGACCGGGCGAGGGCAGGAGCGGATCGGGTTTTACCGGCGGCGACGCTGCTGCTGGGCGGTAATCGGCGAGGCTCACCGTCACGCGAATGGGCGGCACTCCTTGTCTTAACAAATCGACATCCACGCGGTCGCCAGGCGAGAACGCTTTGACCGTTTCGATCAAATCGACCTCCTGGCGAACACGAATGCCGCCAATGCCGACCAGCAGATCGTTGGGGCGGATGCCAACCTTGTCGGCTGGGCTGTCGGGGACGACATTGACGACGCGGACACCGCGACCGCGGTCGTCACGATCGGTCACGCTCACGCCCAAGTAGGCCGGCTCGGCCTGAAGGCGATCGCTAAGATCCGGTGGAGGCGGCTTGGGAGTACCGATCGACGGAGGCGCCGCCGGTCGCCCTCGGTCTCGAATTTGTCGATCGAGGCGTTCGAGCGGCGACTGGGCTATAGCCAGGGGGGGGAAGCCGCACCACAACAAAAGCAAGGCTAGCGACAGTACAGAGAGAATCGGCTTCATAGATCACCTCCTCGGGCTGCGTCATTATATCGGGCGGGCATCGCGGGAATAACAAATCTCCCGCTCGTCAAGGAGGGTGTGGCCGAAATAGCATCGGGGATTCCCCGATGTTGAAATTAGCCGTCGTCTTAACCTATTGAGGTTCCAAAGGATGCGGCTCCACCAGGAACCCCGTTGCCTAGTCGAGACAGCCGCCATTTCGACAGGTTTTCCACGGTGGTGGGCGAGGCCGCTCAAGGGAATCGGCTTGGCCGCCGACGGCCGACTGGGAGGCATTCTCCGAAGATTTCGAGGTCTGTTAGATTTCCGCGAAACTTTTGCAAAGCCGTGGCGTCCTGGCCCGTTTGACAGCACTGCTAGCGTCGATAGAATCAGGTCTTCATTTGGGTGGCAGACGTGGAAGTCTCACCAAGGAAGCTGTGGAAGTGACCAGGGACGATATGGAGATCGTGTCGGCTGTGCGAACTGCGCTGGCTGGCAAGGTCGGGCAAAAACGATTCGATTTGTGGTTCGGCGCGGGGACGCGCTTGGGCTACGACGGAAGCACGTTGAAAATCGGTGCTCCCAGTCAGTTTTTCCTGGAATGGATTCGTTCGAACTTCCGTCGCCATGTTGAGGACGCCTGTCGCGACGTTCTCGGCGACTGCCCACGACTGGAATATCACATTGACACTTCTGGCGATGCGCATGGCGACTGCCGTACCGGCGTCCAACTGAAGCCCACGCGCGTGGGCGTGGTCGCCGCGGTGGGGAATTCGAGACCGGACGTGCACTTGCATCTCCCAACCGAGGCAACGGCGACGCCTGGGGAGTCACCGGTCGAAGTATCTCGCCGCCGCTTTGCGACGCTGGACACTTTTGTTGCTGGAGAAGTGAATCGCCTTGCGGTGGCCTCGGCCGAGATGGTGGTCCGCCAGCCCGGGCAATTGACGCCATTGATGTTCCACGGCTCGACCAGCGTCGGCAAGACGCATCTGCTCGAAGGCATCTGGACAGCCGCCCGCAAGTCGCATCGTCGGCTGACCACGGTCTACCTTTCGGCCGAGCAGTTCACCAGCCATTTTTTAGAAGCTCTGCGAGGCAGCGGTTTGCCCAATTTCCGTCGCAAGTACCGCGGCGTGGACATGCTCATTATCGACGATTTGCAGTTCTTGATCGGCAAGCGAGCAACGCAAGTCGAACTTCTGCATACGATTGATACGTTTTTGCGCGAGGGGCGCCAATTGGTCTTCGCCGCCGATCGTCCGCCGGTGGAGTTGGCGGAATTGGGGCCCGAATTGACGACGCGTTTGACCGGCGGGTTGGTTTGTCGGGTCGAGGGACCGGATTACCCCACGCGTCTTGGCATTCTCGACCAGATGGCGAAGCGGATGACGATGTACTTGCCGTCGGAAGTGCAGCAATTCATCGCCGCCCGCTTCACGAACCATGCCCGGGAGCTTTCCGGTGCGCTTTGTCGGTTGCAGGCGAGTAGTGAAGCCCATGAGCGACCGATCACCGTTGATCTGGCTGAGGAAGTCTTGGCCGATTTGATTCATCACAGTAGTCGCGCGGTGCGGTTGCCTGACATCGAAAAGGCGGTTTGCGAGGTTTTTGGATTGGAACCGAGCAGCCTGCAGTCGGAGGTGAAAGGCAAGCGAGTCAGTCATCCGCGGATGCTTGCGATGTGGTTGGCGCGGAAGCACACCCGAGCGGCGTTGAGCGAAATCGGCCACTATTTTGGTCGCCGCAGCCACAGCACCGTCATCTCCGCTCAGAAGCGGGTGGATATCTGGATGGCTTCCGGGCAGCCGCTCGACTTGGCCGATCGTCACTGGCCGGTGGACGATGCTGTCCGTCAGGTGGAGCGTCGGCTGGTGGGCTAGGAGACGTTGGGAGCGGCCCAGCAGATGGCGATCGGCCTCGTTTTGCTAGCCGTAACGGTGGCGGTCTTCCTTGACGTCCTGGTCGCTTCGGCAGTGGACACAATCCTCTTGGCCATCCTGTATACGGCCGAGGAGAACGCGCGCCGGAGATTTCTGCGGAAAGCTGGCGGAAAAAGCGTTCCAGACGGTATAGGCGGCGTATTGATGCTCAGCTAAATAGCGTCGGGCGATCTCAGCCAATAGCTCTGTTTACCGGCCTTTCGTTAGTCGGCCTTCTCTGAATCTCAATAATCGGCAGCGACGGACCGACGATTTACAGCGGCAGGAGTGTTATATTTGTCGGGAACCATCGCCATGGTTTCTGGAGGGGCGATTCTTGCCTGCTCCAATGGTTTTCCCTGATCGACGGGAGCAAGGATCATGGGACGCGAGCTATCCGACCGCAATCGGCGTTGGCTGACCGGGGAATTGGCCGACTGGGAAACGGTTGGCATCATCTCTCCCGAGCAATCGGGGCAAATTCTCAGTTATTACGTATCCACCGCGGAGATGGGCTCGCGGAAACGCTGGCTGGCCAGTTTTGCCCTGGCCGGGCTGGCCGCCTTGATGTGCGGCCTGGCGGTTTTGCTGCTGATCGGCCACAACTGGCAGGCGATCATTGCGGGCTGGGAGGGAATGCCACAGGTACTGAAGCTCGCGGCCATCCTCCTGGCGGTTGTCACGAGTCACGGCTTGGCGGTTCACTTGCGAGTGCGGACCCCGTGGCAGCGTGGCTCCGAGGTGGCCTTCTTCTTTGCCTGTTTCATGTACGGAGCCGCGATCTGGCTGATCGCCCAGGTGTTCCACGTCGACGCCCATTGGCCCGATGGCATCTGGTGGTGGGCGTTAGGCGTGTTGCCGGTGGCACTGTGCATGGACACGCTGCTGGTTCATGTCCTACTGGCTGCCTTGGTCGGCATGTGGGCGAGTTCGGAAGTTCTTGGCTTTCCCCACATGGGCAGCTTCTGGCACTTGCTGCCTAACGGGGCGTATTCGCTGTTGCTATTTGCCGGGTTGGGGCTCGCTTGGTCATATCGTAAAGGTTCGGCATGGGCTGTGACCTTGTACACGGCTCTGGTGAGTTGGTGGATCTTTCTGCAGGCTTTCGGCTGGGGCGGTTTTTTCTGGGGGCGGGAGGAGTATGGCGTCTACTTCATTGCCATCACCGCGCCATTGCTGTTGATTGTCGGCGAGAATCATCGTGAACATCGCACGCTGGCCAGACCGTGGCTCTTCTTCGGAACGCTCTTGACTGCCGGCGCGCTAGTGCCGTTGAGCTTTCATGATTTCCATTGGGATCGCTACTATGGCGACCGTTGGGCGTGGCATTCGCCGGCCTACGGGTTTGGCGGGCTCTTGGCGGTCGTTCTGCTGTTGGCGGCCGCGATTGCCCTGCTGACGCTCCTGGAGCCATGGACCGAGGAGCAGCGGCGCCGCGGGCGGTTTGCTCGGCTAACGGACTTGGTTCGTCGCCAATGGATGCCTTTCAGCCTTTGCGGGGCTTCTGTGCTCATGGCTTTCTGGGATATTGCCGCCTTCGGCAGAGAGATGTGGGGGGCAACGATTATTGCCAATGTGGCGATGGTCGCCTTCGCGATTTGGCTAATGCACATCGGGCTACGCGACGAGCAAGGCGCGCTGTTTGCCGGGGGCGTGGTCTACTTCGTCCTCTGGTCGATCCTGCGTTACGTGGATCTCTTTGGGGAAGAAGGCGGCATGCTGGGGGCAGCCGCGATGTTCTTCCTGTGCGGCTTGATGCTTTTCGGTTTGTCGCTGGTGTGGCGGCGAAGAAAGGAGCTTCACCATGTCGGATAGCCATTATACTTTCGATGAGAAGTCCCCGAGCACGGGGCCGGCCTGGTGGAATCGAGCGCTGGTCTGGTGTGACGACCACCGTCGGGGGCTGCTGGTGGGAGCCGCGGCTTTGCAGGTCGTTCTACTCCTAGCAATGACCGGCTTGAATGCCGCGCCGTATTTCGTGGGAGAGACGATCCGCTTGAAGGTCGTGCCGGTTGATCCGCGGGACCTCTTTCGCGGCGATTACGTGATTCTTCGCTACGATTTGAGCACTGTTCCTGCCGAGGGCATCGAGGGGATCGCCGATTCGAGGTCTGGCGGCGATCACTGGCGGCCGCACGAGCCAGAAGAGCAAACGGTCTACGTCAGTCTGGAAAAGGACG
>CALGFD010000040.1 GCA_937881075.1 uncultured Planctomycetales bacterium | reverse complement strand
AATCCTCTAATCCTCTAATCCTCTAATCCTCTAATCCTCTAATCCTCTAATCCTCTAATCCCCAATCCCTCCCCATGTCCTCCTTGCCCTCTGAAAAACTCCTTGCCCAGCAAGCCGCATGGCTCGCCCCCGCCCGGGCAAGACTATTGCGCAAGGCCAACATCGCCCACCGGCAAAGCGTGTTGGACCTGGCCTGTGGCACCGGCGCGGTCACCGAGGAACTGCTCCGCCGCGCCGACGGCCAAGTGATTGCGCTGGACATATCGCAACAAGCCCTGCAGAACCCGCACGATACTAAGAACTTCATCGGTGTCCGGCGCGTTTGCGGCCGCGCCGAGGAGTTGCCCTTTGCCGATCGCTCGTTCGATCTGGTCTTCTGCCAGTTCGCCTTGCTATGGCTCGACGCGCCGCGAGCGCTCCGCGAAATCCATCGCGTTTTGACACCCGGCGGCATGCTCGCCGCCATCGAGCCCGACTATGGCGGATTGATCGAGCACCCGCCCGAAATAGTCACCCGCGATCTATGGCTATCGGCGCTCACGCGCGCTGGCGGCGATCCGCTGATCGGCCGCAAACTGCCTGGACTTCTGGTCGAACTCGGCTTCGACGTCCAGGTCGACTTGCTCGATCGTTTGATGGAGCCGTCTCCGGCTCGCTTCGATTTCCTGGCGGAGCTGCCGAAAAACGATGCCGAAAAAGCCCTTTTTTCGCAACGGCTAAAGGCGGCCGAAAAACTCCCCTTCCAAGTCGCCCACCTGCCGCTGTTCCTGATCACCGCCGAAGTCCCCGCGTAACGACCGCAGCGCTTTCAACTCAACAAGATCAGGATCTGCCGCTGCTCCGTAGCGACGTAAAGCACGATTGCACTCCGTTAACCCAAAGGGCTTGCATTGGATAGCCCGGGGTTGTCGCAAGGCGAAGCCGCCGCCACTACCCTGGGAGCGATGGTGACGTCACAGGCGGTCAACCCCAAAGGGGTTGCGGAGCGGAAGTTGGACAGTGCAGAAGACCAAATAGCCGGGGGCTAACAGCCCCCGGTCGCAGTCGTGTGGTAGCCATACGCTGCTGCCCACCGCCCACCAAAACCGCGCGTCATCAGCCTACAGATCCAGCCCCAGCGAGATCCCCGCCTTCTCCAGATGCGCCGTCTCGCTCAAGGCCAGCATCTTAAACTGCCCCTCGTCATCGACGGCCAGCCGGGTAATCGATCCGTTCTTGAACGAGAACGGCGGCAGCGGCTCTGGCCATTGGAGCAAGTGTCGCAGCAACACGCTCAACAGTCCACCGTGCGTCACGACCACCACCTCGCGATGTCCCGCCGCCACAATCTCGCCAATCGCGGCCGTCGCCCGATCGAGCAACTGGTGCCGCGATTCACCGCCAGGAATCACATAGTCGTCGTCCCCGCTCAGCCAGCGGCTAAATTCGACCGGGCATTCCTCCGCCAACTCGCTCCGCAGCCGGTCCTGGAACATTCCCACGTTCAGTTCCATCAGCCGCCGATCGGTCTGTACCAGCTTGCCCTGCCGCTCGGCAATCGCCTCGGCCGTCTCGCGAGCCCGTCGCAGAGGGCTGGAAAAGATCGCGTCCACCGGCAGCGCCGCCAAGGCCGCGGCCGCCGCCTCGCCCTGTCGCCGCCCCAGTTCGGATAGCGCAGTGTCGGAATGCCCCTGAATTCGCCCCTCGGCGTTGTGGGTACTCTCGCCGTGACGAACCAGGTGCAATCGCGTTGTCAAGGAAACAGCTTGCTCGACCGTCATTTCGTCTTGGCTTCGTATTGGTCGAGCATTTGTTTCGCGATGTTGGCCATGTTGCCGCTGATCTTCGCCTCGACGACTTTTCGCATTCCCGCCGCAATCGCCTGCGGATCGGACCCTTGCATGCGGTGAGCGACGCGGACGGCGATCTCTCCAGCCGCTTGCTTCATCGCCGGTTGGCTCATTTCAGCCAGCGCCAACTCTAGCGACTTTGTGCACGGTGCCCGCAGCAGAATCTCCAGCGCGATCTGCCGCTCCTCGTTCCGCTGCGCCAGCTTCATGGCGGTCTGATACATTTCAATCCGCTCATCGGGCGTCAACTGCAACTGCCGGGCAATGCGAATGTAGCCGCGCAACGCCCGCACGCGGAACTTCTCCTCGCTGTCGTTCTTGGCCAATTCCAGCAGCGCCGGCGCCGCGTCGGCTGTCGACCACTCGCCGAGCACCTTGGTCGCGGCGTCTTTGACTTGCGCGTTCTGGCTCGACGCGTTCTGCACCACCGTCTCCAACGCCTTGCTCCCCCCGAGACGTCCTAACAAAGTCAGGAGGAAGTCCTGTTTGGCCGCCGAAGCCTCCTTCAAGCAGGCCGACAACTTTGCCGCGCAGCCGTCGATGTCGGCCATCCGCATCGCGGCCGTCTGTAATGCGGCCTGCAGCACTTTGGTGTCGCCCACGTTCTCGGATGCTAGCAGTCGGCTTGTCAGCAAGGCAAAATCCTCGAGACTGATCAACTGTCCGAGCGCGCCAACAGCCGCTGATCGCACTGACTCGTCTTTATCGCCCAACGCCTCGCGGACGGCCGGTTCGGCGGCCGCGATCCGCCGCGCCCCGATGAGTTCAAAAAGCACCGCTTTCGTCTTGGTGTCGGCGCCCGCCAGACGGCTCGCTATCAGCACGTCGATATCCGTTCCCGAGAGCATGACCAACGCCGCCTTGGCGTCGTCCGACAGGTCGTTTCCCGCCGTGGCAAGCTCGAGCAGCGTCGGCACTGCGGAGGCATCGCCCTGCTTGCCAAGGACGTAAATCGCCGCGGCGCGAACCGCTTTCGCCGGGCTCTTGCTGGCCCCAAGGAAGACCGTCAAGGCGGCCCGGTCGGTCCGATCGCTTAGTGCTCTCAGCAACAAGGCCTGCCGTTCTTCCGGCAGTTTCGCCAGTTCGGCCACCAGCAGAGCCGTGATTTCAGGGCCTGACAATTCCCGCGCAGCCGTCAAACCGGCGTTGAAGAAGTCCGGGTCGGGATCTTGAAGCTGGTTGATCAGCAGGTCCTTGGTCTGCTTGTCATCGGGATTGTCGATCCGGAAGAGCCCGCGCACGCCCGCCACATTGAGATGCTTCGTCTTGGCATCCAGAGGAAGGCCCCGCAACGTGATGTACAAAACGCGGGCAACCATCTTGGTTGCCGGCTCCCCTTGTGAACGCACGAGCTGGTCCGCGCACTTCAACATGGCGTCGGTCTCCGCCGCGAACAACGCTTCCTGCTTGGGAGGGCTGTCTAGAAAGGCCTTTTGTAGCACCGCCGCCGCATGCATCGAGCCAATCTGACCCAAGCCGGCCGCCGCACCGACGGCCACCGTCACGTCCTTGTCGGCCAAGTACTTCTGAAGCAGCGCCACCGAATGGGCGTCCCGCCTCGATCCAAGGGAAACGAGCACGCCGGCGAGCGCTTCCCCGCGCAAATTCTTGGTGGCCTCGCGCAATGCCTCGTCCACTTCCGTCCCCGGGATGTTCTCGAGTGCAGTGCGAGCGTAGGCGCTGAGCTTCTCGTCGCCAAGCAGTGCAACAAGCGCGGGCACGGCCTGCTTGGTTCCCGCCGTCGCCAATTGCTGGCAGGCCTTGGCCTTCTCGAAAGCCGAAGCCGTGGGATTTTTAAGCAATTCGATCAACTCGCCCACTGGCCGCGCCATGATCTGCTTCGCATCGTTCTGCGCCCGAGCCGATCCGACTAGACCTAATGCGGCAACCACCGCCAACCATCCATATCGAACAGCACGCATCGCCAAGACTCCGCGTTGAAAGTGCCACCTGTTAAGAACTAAGAATTCATCCTCAGAAGCAACCAATGTCATATCGTCCACGGTCCGCGCCATGCTCGCGAACGCATCCGGTTCGCTTCCTCGTCGCCGACAAACTCCACCTTTACGGGGTCGAGCGTCAGCGGCCGGCCCAATTGCCAAGCAATGTACGCGGCGTGGCAGATAATGTGACTCCGCGCTACCACCTCGGCGTTGGAGTTTGCCGGCTTGCGAGTCTTGACCGCGTCAAAGAAGTTCTTCACGTGGCTGACGGCCGAAGTGCCCGCCTCGTCGAATTGTTTCCGTTCCGCCCGGAGTTTCCCCGCCGAAAACTCGATTCGACCGCTGTCGCCCGTTTCCACCCAGCCATTTTCGCCTTCGTAGCGGACGCTGCACGTGCCCAGGCCCATCCACCCTTGGTCACGCATCACGAGTTTTAGGCCGCTTTCGTAGGTAGCCACACAACCGCTTGGGGTCGGCTCGTAGCGCACGGGCATCTGCTGATCGTCGCAGGCAGCCCAATTGCAGAGGTCAACGGTATGCGCGCCCCATTCGAGAATTCCGCCGCCGTGAAAATCAAAATGGTCGCGCCAACCGCCCTCCGTGTACTGCTTGTTGTAGGGGCGCCAGGGGCACGGTCCCAGCCACAGGTCCCAATCAAGCTCATCCTGTGCGGGCTCCGTCTGCCCGGGAAGCCAGTCGTGCTTGGTGGCCGGATGCAAGGTATTGGCATGGACGGCTGTCAACTTGCCAAGCTTGCCCGTGCGGCACAAATCCGTGGCGAAAATGAAATTGGCCACGCTCCGCCGCTGAGTGCCTGCCTGATAGATGCGACCGTAGCGCTGCATCACGTCGGCCAGCGCTTGGCTTTCGGCGATCGTCATCGAGCAGGGCTTCTCGCAGTAAATGTCCTTGCCGGCCCGCGCGGCATAGATGGACGCCGGGGTGTGCCAGCGATCCCCCGTGGCGATCAAGACGGCATCAATGTCCGAACGCCCCAGCATCTCGCGAAAATCCCGATAGACACCCACTCCCGGTCCATACTTCTGCTCAGCGCGGGCTTTAACGCGCTCGCGACTCTCCCGGCTGACGTCGGCAATCGCGACAAACTGCATGATCGGCTCGTCCATCATGCAGCCAAGCACGTAGCTGCCACGATAACGAATGCCGATCCCCGCCAGGGTGATTCGCTCATTGGCTGCCACGCCGCCGTCGAGCCCCAAGGCCTTGGCCGGTACGATGGCCGGGACCGCCAACAGGGAACCGGCCTTCGCCACCGAGCACAGAAAGTGTCGCCGCGAGGTTGCCTTCTTACGATGCATCAAAGAGTTCCTCCAAGGGTAGGCACTGTCGGCCCAAGATTCGCGGAACCAGCTGTGGCGGGAGCGAAAACCGCGATTTTAACGCGCCGTAAAAGGCGAAGCAGCCCCCACCGGCGAGGGAAAGTTGACAGTGATCCAAGGCGCTATCAGAATTGACAGGCGTACTGACACGTCTGCCCCTTCGCCGACAAATGCAAGGAATTGCCCGTGACTGCTCCGTGGATCACTTATCGTCCCGCGCTCAAAGTCCTCGACTGCACCATTCGCGACGGAGGACTGATCAACGACCACGCTTTTGACGATGGCTTTGTGAAGGCCGTCTACGATGCGTGTGTGTGCGCCGGTATTGACTACATGGAGGTCGGATACAAGGCGTCCAAGAAGCTCTTCTCGCGTGATAAGTGCGGCGCCTGGAAGTTCTGTGACGAAGACGACATTCGCCGCATCGTTGGCGACAATCCAACGCCCTTGAAATTGGCGGCCATGGCGGATGCCGGCAAGTCGGACTGGCGCAACGATATCCTGCCCAAGAAAGAGAGCGTGTTGGATCTTATTCGGGTAGCCTTCTATGCCAATCAGGTCTCCGAGGCCGTCGACATGATCAGGGATGCGGTCGACAAGGGTTATGAAGCCACGGCCAACCTGATGGCCATCTCCACCGTCACCGAACGGGAGATCGACCAAGTCCTGGAGGTTGTGGCCCAGACCCCTGCCAGCACCCTCGTGGTCGTCGACAGCTACGGCGCGCTGTATGGCGAACAAATCGAGCTACTGGTCAAGAAGTACATGGAGTTCGGCAAGGCCACCGGCAAAGAGGTGGGGATCCACGCTCACAATAACCAGCAACTAGCCTTTGCCAACACCATCGAAGCGATCATCCACGGCGCCAATCGCATCGATGCCTCAATGGCCGGAATCGGCCGCGGGGCGGGTAATTGCCCGATGGAGTTGCTGATCGGCTTCCTGCGGAATCCGAAGTTCCGCATCCGCCCGGTCTACCAGGTTATCCAGGAACATCTGTTGCCGCTTAATCGACAAGTTGAATGGGGGCCGTTTGCCCAATACAACATCACCGGACAACTCAATGAACATCCCCGCGAGGCGATAGCCGCGCGGGCCGCCGACAAACGCGACAACTACGTCGAGTTCTACGACAAGCTCACCAGCGACGTGTAGCAGGCGGAGGCCGCTAATTGGCCGTCCCAGGCGAATCCGTAGCGTCTTAGCCCTGGCGCCCGCGGCTACTCCTGGCTGACGATTCCCGTCGCGTACCAGACGCCGTTGCTCCCTCGCTTCATATCGTAGCCAAAAAAGCGATTGGGCGAGCGGACCGCGCTCCAATGGCCGGATGAAGTCCGCCAACAACGTACGCACTCGATCGCCGCTTCAACGATTCCCTGATGCGGCCAGCTCTCCGCGCACACCTCGCGTGCACTCAATCCGCCGGGAAGCCGGGAGATGATCCGCTGGAAGCGCGAATCCCAAAATTGATGTCCTTGACGATGCGTGTTCGCCTGATACTCTGCATGCGAGCGTGCCTCTTCCAGCAACGTCGGCAAGGGCTCACTCTCCGTGCTCGCCGGCCGTTCAGGATGCGTTCGCACCGCATAGATCAAAGTCCGCTGCGTCAAGGTCCCCGGCGGCAGGTTCAATATCACACTCATTTGCTCGGGCGAGTACCAGAGTGTTTCCGTAATTGGAAAAGCGCTGACCACTGTGCCTCGCAGTTTTTCCTCCTGCGATCGGTAGTCGACGATGGCAATGCCTGGTCGCCCCTGCATTTCGCGAAAGGCCTCGTGCTCGAGCACGGTCACAGCCTCGCCTCGCACGACAATTTTCTCGTTCAACGGCACCTGCACGCAAACGTAGTCGCGCAGTCTTTCCCGGACAGCGGGAGCGTCGAGCGTGTCGGATTTGAAGCGGCAGGAAGTGTCGTTGGCTTGGCCATCGCAGAAATAGACCAACAGCATTTTATGATGACGCTCAGCTTTGCTCACGGCGCACTCGTAACTCGTCAACCACTGGGGATCGCAATTGGCCGGAGCCGATGGCGAGGTTGATTCGCCTGAACCTCGGTAACACGCCCCCGGTTTTTCCGTCAGGCAACGTGGCGAAGGCCATTGGCGCCACTCGCTGCGGAAGCGGCAACGAAAGGGGATCACCTGTGGCAACCTGTAGCAGACCCTTTGGACGACTGTCCGCCCGACGGCCGTCGGCGGTGCAATGGTCGTTTGCCTGCAAGGGGGGAGATTGCGACTGGCGGCCCAAACGGCGTTGCCGGCCACAAATGCCAGGATTAGTCCGTAGAGGATTGGTGTTTTGGTACGAAGACGTAGCATGCCGTAGTTCTTCCTAAGGAGGACTCATGTTGGAACGCCGCGAGAGGCGCGTCCCGTCCTTGGGAGGTACCTCCGAAGCTTTGGCTTCGAAGGCACGTGCCTGTTGCACGGTTCACTGGCAAGCCAGTGCCGCGGAGCGACCGGTCGGGCGACCGATTATCCGCGGTGGAACTTTTGTGGGTACTGCCCGCTGGGGGCAAACCAATGCCAAATAGGGAATTATCCCTGTTGTTCCCGCCGGTTGTACTTGGTAGGCTACGAAAGCTTTGTCGGCCGCTAGGTCTTTTCTGCCTGGGTAGGCCGGGAGCTTTTTGCTTTCTGTGAGTTCGGATTATGAGCGATGGCCTTCCGTGCCGTCTATAACCCCAGAATGCTTTTCTGGCCCCCATGTAGAGTAAGGAGCGGTTTCATGCAGCGAAGGACTTGGTCATCCCGCACGGCGATTGTCGCCTTCGTAACTGCTTGTATATCAAGCGTTTCTGTGCTCCTTGCGGCCCCCGATCCGGCGGCTCCGGCGGCCGATCTGCCGCAGGCCGCGACGGCGGCCAAAAGCCAGTTCCGTCCCCTTACTCCGGCCGACCTCGAGCAATCCCGGATGGAGTTGCTCGCCGCGTTGGATCGTCTTGACCGCCGCTTGACCGAGGCCGGTGAGAACGGAAACGACTGGCGCAAGTATCTCGACTGGCAAAAACTAGCGAGCCAGCTTGGCGCCGATCAGCAACCGGATCGGGCCACGTTGACCAAGCTTTATGAGCATTTCAATGCCGACTACGAAGGGCTCGAACTCGTCTGGTTCGTCGATGTCCAGCGGGCCCTGCGCCACTACATCGCAATGTTGGGAGCGGTCAGTAATCAGGCCCAGGTTCAGCAGGCCTACAGCGCGACGCTCGATCAACTTGCCAAGAGGCTGGCCGCCTACGAGAAGAAGCCCTCCACGGAGGACGCTCGACTCATTAATGAATCGCTTCGCTTTCTCCAAGAAGCCCAACAGGCTCCCGAACTAGTCCGCGCGATCCAGGAGCGCTACGGACGTCCAAACTTTTTTGGTCGGGTGTCTGGCAGAATCGTCGGCGCTGGCATTGCCGAGCCCGTAGACGATACGGGCCCCGTTGTTGACTGCATCCTTGGCACAAGCATCTATGGAACCGCGCGCACCATTGGCCAGACGACAGCCGGCGTCACGTCCAACGAGAACATCGCCGCGATCGGCACCTTGTTTTCCGGCGTGGCCCATAGCCAAACCACCGGCTACCATCGCCCTGTTGTGATCTGCAGCACGTCGGTCACAAACCTTTGTGCCCAAAAAATGCTGTTCCTCGATATCAACGGGTTGTCATCCTGCCCCGCCACGTCGCAGGCCCAAACCGACACCTGCATTCACGACATTCAATCCGAATCCGGCCGACGGCTCGTTGAGCGAATTGCCTGGAAACGGGCGGGCCGCCAAAAGGAGCAGGCCGAATGGATTGCCTCGCGGCATGCCGAGCAGCGTCTGAACGCTCGGGTCGATGACCAGGCAGCCGAGCAGCTCAACAGGGCCAACCAGCAGTACCTCGAAAAAGTTCGTCGCCCGCTGGAAGAGCGAAAGCTCTTTTCCGACGACGTCCACTTCAGCACCAACGACCGTTTCCTGAAGGTCGTCGCCCTGCAGGCGAGCGACGGCAAGATCGCGGCCCAATCCCCGCCCCCCGCCGCGACCGAAGACGCCGACATGTCGATGGCGATCCACGAGTCAGCCATCAACAACTTCACGTACGACGCGCTTGCCGGCCGAACGGTCCATGAAGAAAAGGCTCAGGCGGCAATCGTCAATCTGCTCGGCAGGCTTCCCGAACGCATGAAAGGGGACGAGGACGGCAAGCCCTGGGCGATTACCTTTGACCCCCGCCAGCCGATTGCCGTCACCTTTGCCGACAATGGCTTCAAGGTGATTATTCGCGGCGCCAGGTATTACAAGGGCACTGATTCCTATCCGGCGATGAATGTCTCGGCAAGCTACAAGATCACCAACACGCCGCAAGGCATTCAATTGGTCCGCCAGGGCGATATCGAGGTTCTGCCACCCGACTTCAAGCCGGGCGAACAAATCGATACCCGTCGCCAAGTCATTCGCACGTTGCTCGCCAAGCGATTCAGCAAAGTCTTCGAGCCGCAATTTTTGGCCGAAGGCTTCGAACTGCCCGGCCGCTGGCAGGCGGCCGGACGCCTGATGCCGGTCGAGATCATTGCCCAGGATGGCTGGCTGGTGATTAGCTGGAAACAGACCGGCGCGCCGGCGAAGGCTCCGCCAGCTTCGCAAACCGCCGCGCGCTAAGCCGGCCAACTCGCAAATGACGCTTTACGAGCACGCCATGCTCGGCATCGATGGCGCGCTGGCCTTCGGCTTACACCGCCGCCACGGTTGGCCGCTCATAGCTCTCGCCGGCATAGCCGCCACGCTGGCTGACCTCGATGGCCTCACCATCCTTGCCGGTTTTCAGTGCTATGCCCGCGCGCATCGCGTTTGGATGCACAACTTGCTTGTCGCAGGGATAATCGCCGCTGTCATGGCGATTATTTTGGCACGCACTGGAGCCCTGATCACCGCTCGAAACCGGTTGGTTCACTGGTCGCTCCTTGCTTCGCCGTCGACCACTGCGGAGTCCCCCGCTCAGCTCTTGGTCTGGGTGCCAGTCGCGATCGTAGCGGCCTACACCCATTTGCTCGGTGACATATTTTTCTCGTCGGGAGCCGCACTCGGGACCTGGGGCGTTCCGCTCCTCTGGCCGTTCTCAAGGACCGAGTACCTCCAAGCGTCTGTACCTTGGGGCGATGTCGGGGTGACCGCGATCTTCGCGGTCGGGATGTTCGCCATGATACGATGGCCGACCCGGATTCAGGCGATCGCTGCGGCGACCCTCCTTGCTGTGGCCGCCTACATCGCCTGGCACGCCAGTTGACTACCGTCCTGGCTCCATGTTCTTCGGTTCGCCATAGTAGTCGTCCTCGGGCACGTCCACCCAAACCAACTCCGGGTCCGTGTCGGCGATCGCTTCCGCTTCGGCCACCGTCAGTCCGACGGCCTCGTCGTCGATCGAGTCGGCCGCTTTGTTTAACAGAATTCCTTCGCGCTCGGCGAAGGCAATAGCCTCGAATCCCGTGATTCTCATGTTCGCTTCCTCCGGTTCTACAACGACTCCGTTAGCTCCTTTGCCAGCTCGAGCGGAATTAGCTTTGCCGATCGTCGCACTTGCTGCTTGGATCACCGCCGACGGTGCTGTCGCCGCGTTTACTCCCGCCGGGCGCGATCCCGCGTCCGGTCTTGCCCCCCGCGGCGCGTCCTTCGGCGGGCGTCCCGCCTACTGCGCCTCCGGACGGGCCGGCGTAGGGTCCTTCCTCGGGACTGATCTCTTCCGCGTTGTCCACCCCGACGGCCAAGCTCATGTCGACATCGCCATCGTCGTTACGACCTCCAAGATCGTCGTAGGATCCGTCGCCGTAGGCGTTGCCGATTTCTTCGGCCGCCTCTTCGTTGAATGTCCCGCCACCGGCGTTCGTTCCGCCCATGCCACCGAAGGCCGTTCCCCCATCGGGCGTCCCGGACATGTTTTTTTCGCCGCCAGCGCTCCCGGGGGCCCCAGGAGGCTCGTCGGGATCACGTTCGTCAGGGCGCAAGCCGGCGCGACGCTTGGCTCCTTGCGGCGGTCGCTCGGCTCGCTCCAGATCCGCGATGGGCCCACCTTCTTCCTGGTCCTGATCTCGGTCGCCCTGCAACAGATCCTCTCTCATCGCCGCACCATCCTTTTCAAATAGCCTTAGCCAGGGCAAAGGGAGTGCAATCGCCGTGCCGTCGAGCGCGCAAGCCCGTTGACAGCAACGCCTAATTGAAAGGACCGAAGAGGGACAGCACGAACGGAGGCCAGAGTGGCGAAAGTTCGAGCAGCGGCTATTCGTAAATCTCAGCCATTCGCCTAGCTCGCGCCGCGACCAGTTCCCGCAGGGCTGGCGGCCGCCGCACCTCCGCCTGATCGCCATACCCCAAGATCCACCACGAAATCTCGTTGAGCCCCGAGACGGTAACGTGAAAATCCAGGCTGCCGTCCTGGCGGTACTCCAGCCGCTGCCGGCGGTGCCAACGCACCTCGGCCACGTTCTGTGCGACCAGCTTGCTGAACCGGACCACGACCTCCTGGTCCGGACCCGGCTCGGGAATCATGTGCCAGGCATTGCCCAGATAACGCTCGATGGAAAATCCCCGCGGTATCTCGAAACGATCTTCGAGCATCTCCAGCCTCTGGATTCGTCCCAAGTGAAACGTCCGTTTGGCTCGATGGATTGACGACCGACCAACCACGTACCAGCTTCGCCGGCTGAAAAACAAGCGGTAAGGATTCAGCTTGGTGACGATTTGCTTTTTTTCGGCGAGGCTATCGTACTGAATTCGCACACTCCGGCGGTTGCCGATCGCGTCCAGCAGTTGCTCGTAGTACGTCTGGCAGCCGTTCAAGGGATTCGTCGGTGGCGGCTGAATGTGAATCACCCCGGCCACCTCGCGCAACTGATCTCGAAGCCGAGCGGGCAGGCTGCTCTCCAGTTTGACGGCGGCCGTGCGAGCGGGGCTTAGAAACGGCAGCCCCGAGCCGCTACCCAACTCGTGGCAAAGCACCAACAACGCCAGGGCTTCCTCGGGCGTGAAGTTGGTCGGCGGCAACAGATAGGCCCCGGGAATCCGGTAGCGTTGCTCGTTGTCGTTGAAGTTGAGCGGAATGCCCGACTGCCGCAGCAGATCGAGGTCACGGAACACCGTCCGCCGGCTCACTCCGCAGGCCTGCGCCAGTCCTTCAGCGTTGTAGCCCCTTCCAGCCTGAAGCAGACCGATGAGTTGGAGCAGCCGATGGATGCGAGTCAGATTCATATTTCCTGTTTCGCTCCGAGGCGGTCCAACCGGTCGTCTCGACCTCTGGATCCATCGTGGCCGCCGGCGGCAAGCGACGGCTCGAAGTCGTCCAACTGGCGGTCGAACTCTTGCGGCCGCTCGTCCGCGAAGCTTGTCGCTCGGGCATCGGAACCGGTGGGGCCGGCTCCGCCGGAACGTCTGCCGAAGGAATCGGCTGCGGCTCCGTGGCAGGTTCCGGTGTGGGCACCAATTCCGGCTGCTTGGCCTCGGCCTCGCTGCCCTGGGGCGTCACTAAGTCTCCCTCGAACAACCCGCGCCCGGCGTGCTGCTCGATCGGGCCCCGGCTCATCACCCGCGGCTGCGTGAAGCCGTAATCCAGATACGTGGAAGCTGCCCGCGCGGTAGCCCGGCGGCGCGCGTCGAAGTACGCCTTGGCCGGCCAGGGCCCTTCCGCTAAGTATACCCCATTGTACTCCAAGAGGGACCCCTTGCGGTAGTGGACGCCTGCGATCGATTTATTGAAATTCGTCAACGCCCGGTAGTAATCACTTTCCGCTTGGGCCAGTTGCTGCTGGGCGTTCAACAGGACGTCGAGGGTGACGGTTTCCGTCTCGTAAGCCGCGGCGACCGCCTCCACCTGTCGTTGGGCCGCGATGCGACGATTCCAATCGGTCTGGCTCAACACGTAGTTGGCCTCGAGATCCCGTATGGCATACGCCAACTGGTGCGACAGTTCGAGTTCGCCTTCCTGCAACTTGACCCGCTCCTGGGTCAACTGCAATTCGGCATTTCGCACCCCGGCCAGTTCGCGCCGGAAACCAATCGGCAAGCTGAACTGGAACCCGGTCTGCCATTCCTGGTAGCGTCCGCTGCTCAGCGTCCGATAGGCATTGGCGTCGGTGTTCGGGGTGATGAAGTCATCGAGATTCAGGGCATCGGCGCCGTCCAGCCGGTTGCCCAAGCCAAGCCACTTGTATTGAGCAACGTAGTCCAACTTCGGCAACAGGAAATTCTTGGCGGCGATCAGTTCCAACTCGCGGCGTTTGACGATCCACTTCTGCTGCCGCAACTCCACGCTCCGGGCCAAGCCTTCGTTGAGCACTTCATACCAGTCGAAGCTGACCTTCGCCGTGGTCGGTTCGTCCTGCGGCCGGATCAGACGACCATCCGTCGCCGCCAAGCCTAACAGGTAACGAAGCTTGGCCTCCGTGGCGTAGAGATTGTTTAACGATTGTTCGGCCGTGCTGCGGAAGAGAAAGTACTGCTCGCGCGACTGAGCCTCTTTGTCGGCTTCACCGCCTTTGGCGCCCTTTTCGTATAACGTGTAAATCTTCCGCCACGTCTGCAGGGCGCTGTCCCGGCCGGCGATCACCGCGTCCAGGCTGCGATACTGGAAATACAACTCCCAATAGGCCGTTTCCACGTCGTTGACCAGGTTCCGTACGCCGTTCTCAAAATCTGCCAAGGCAATGTCGGTGTTGATGCGGGCGAGCACCACGCCGTTGTACAAGCCTGGCTGGGCGCCCGGTCCGGCGATCCGGTTGAACTGCACCCCGGCGCCTTGCAGCAACGGTTGCCGCAATTCGGCCGTCAAGTTGACGTTCCAGTCGGCTGGCCAATTGCGACTCGGGCGATTGCTCAGGTTGTAATTGACATTGTGTGTCAAGGCGAACGTACCGCCAGTGGCCGCGACCTTCTGCAAACGGGCCTGGAACGTGCCCAGGTCTTCCCGATCCACATTGGGGTAGATGTCGTCATATAAGAACGCCACGTTCTGCGGCGTGTCCAACTTCTGCCAAATCAAGCTGGAGCTCAACTGCGTGTCGAAGGCCGACAAGGCCGCCTCGGGACCGGTCCGCGGATTGGTTTCGGCCAACGCCGGGCTGTAGATCGTCGGCACCAGTTCCGGGTTGCGGAGGATGAAATCGGGCGGGCCCTGCACTTGGCCGCCGATGTTCCGCATCACCTTGTTATTCTTCAAGGCGATCTGCACCGCCTCTTCCAGGGTCAGATGCCAGACCTCATTTTTATCGCGATTCAGCAGCGAAAGCGGCGGCTTGGCCTCGGAAACGTCGGCCAGACGGTCGCTATCGACGTCCGGATACTCAATGTCGGTGGCGACGCCAATGTAATGGCTCATGTCACCATCGACAGGCTTCAGATAAAACGGCTCCTGGGGCTGGCAGCCTGTAATGACCAAAACCGCGAGCGTCATTACGGTGCCAAGTTGGGGGACATGCCGTCTCATAGTCGCTTCCTGTTCAATTGGTTCACCGCTGTCCTTCCGTCGCGTCGTGGCGACCCTACCTTGGACCTTGCGATGACTTCCTTGTGCCGGACCAAAGCCTCAATAGTCCCCCCCGGACCATTCCCCGTTCGGCGCTCGCGCATTCCGCGCGTGACCCTAGACGGAGTAATCGGCAAACTTGTTATCGGCAGCGTAACCGATAGACTTTTGCCGATTTGCACGACCGGAAATCATTGCGCAGCTAGTAAAATCGCCCTAGATTGGCTATGTTGGCGCGGCGGGGGCTGTAATTGTCAAGATGGGGTGGATGGGATAGACGCGGAAAATCGCAACAAGCATTAAGGACCGCGAACCGGCACACTACCGCTTGGCCGTCCTTCGGCTTCGAGCGATTGGAGGAGTGCCGTGTCTTCGGTGCCATGCTCGCGCAGGACGCCTTGCGTGGCCAGGAAGTGCGAATCCTCAGAATAAGCGGCGACAGGGCCTTCGCATTCTCATTCGAAACTTGAGACTTACGAGCGGCGGCTCTTCCCGGTCAAAATGGCCACGGCGATCAGCGACAAGCCGGCCAGAATTGAGCTGGCCAGCGAATAGCCCCAGCCGTTGGGAATGTGCTGGAAGCCAACGGAAAACAGCTCGATGATGGCGAAGAAAACCTAGAGGGTCGCCTTCGAGATGTCCGGGCTGTTCATCACGAAGGCGGTTCACATCCCTCGCACGTCTAGCTTGCGGAGACTCAAGCGTTACGCGATCTCGATCTTATTGATCTTCACGCGGGTATAGAGCGCGCGGTGACCGGTTTTGCGCCGGGAATTCTTGCGGCGACGGAACTTCTGGATGGTCAGCTTCGGGCCCTGGGTTACCGAGACGACCTCCGCGGTAACCGTAGCGCCGACGAGCACCGGCTGGCCAACCTTGAACTGCTCGCCCTGTTGGCAGGCTAACACGCGATCAAAGACCACTTGCTCGCCGGTCGACAGCTCGCGGTAGTCGATGTCGAGCTCCTGGCCTTCTTCGACCTTCATTTGCCGACCGTCTGTGGAGATAATCGCGTACATAGCTCTATAACCCTGTGCTGTGGCGGCCGAGCCGCCCTACCAACAAATCACCTTCAATTCGCAAACCGCTAAGTTTACCACGAACGCCGTGGGCGGTTCAAGGGGGCTGCCGCAGCAAACGCCGCCTGCCGGCCGCAGCCAAGGGCCCACACAGTCGCTCGGTTGGAGGCGTGCCCGAACACCCTCACGCGAAACTTATCCCGTAGGGGGGGCTTTTTCACCTGTTCTTTGCCCGGTCCGCCTACTTGCGTCGGTCGGGCTCGCTGCGACGCTCGCCCCACCCTACTTTCAGCCGAGCCTGTAGCTCGACTAGGGGAAACGCACTTCCCGCTCGTCGCCGTCGTGACAAACGATGGTCAGGTATTCCGGCGCAACGTCCTCTGCGCCAATGATTTGGACGCTCATCTCGCCTTCTTTTTCGAGGCGGGCCAACTCGTGACGCTTGCGATTATTCAGATAATCGGCAACCGCCTCCGCCACCGTGATTGTGACTCGCGAGATTGTCGGCCGCTGGCTGGCGAGGATCAGCAAGCGGATCACGTCGATGGCCATGCTTTCCGGGGTTTTGACCAGACCGACCCCGGCACAGCTTGGACACTCGGTATAGGCGCTGCGTTTCGGGTTGGTGCGGATGCGCTGCCGGGTCATCTCGATCAATCCAAACGGGCTGGTGCGAAGGATCTTGGTTCGCGCCCGATCGCGTTTCACGGCGTCTCGCAAGGCACGCTCGACGCCGCGACGGTGCTTCTCTTTGCGCATGTCGATAAAGTCGTTGACGATCACGCCGCCCAGATCGCGGAGGCGAATCTGTCGGGCGATTTCCTTGGCCGCCAACAAGTTCATTTGATAGGCCGTTTCTTCGGCCGAATCTTCGGCACGGAAGCTGCCGCTGTTGACGTCGATGGCCACCAAGGCTTCGGTCTGGTCAATGACAATCGACCCGCCGGCCTTCAACGGCACGCGACGGCGATGGATCTTGGCGATTTCTTCCTCGAGGTTGTACTTGCGGAACAGCGGCTCGCGGCCTTCAAACAGTTGCAGCCGGTGGACGTAGCGCGGCATGACCAACTGCAGAAATTCCTTGGCCCGCTCGAAAGCCGAGGGCTCGTCGATGTAGATGGCATCCACATCGTTGTTGAAAATGTCGCGAATGGTCCGGATGATCATGTCGCTTTCTTCATAGATGCCGCAGGGAGCGGGCAAGCGCTTGATGCGTCGGGCGATCACCTTCCACAGCCGCAGCAGGTAGGCCATGTCGCGCGACAACTCGCGCTTGGTGCGGTCGCTGCCAGCGGTGCGAACGATGAAGCCGACGCCCTTGGGCGGGTTCAATTCGAGCATGATATCGCGAAGCCGACGGCGAGTGGTCTCGTCTTCGATCTTGCGCGACACGCCCACGCGGCCGAGCGCGGGCATCAGCACCAGATAGCGGCCGGGGATGCTGATGTAGGTGGAAAGGGTCGGACCCTTGGTGCCAATGCCTTCCTTGATCACTTGCACCAGCACTTCGTCGCCGCGGCGGAGGATGTCCTGGATAGGCGGCTTGAAGCGGGGCCGGCCGCCGAAGCGATTGCCGCGCGAACGAGGGCCGTTTTCATCGACCACCTCGTCCCCCTCGTCGCCGACGACCGACTCGTCGGCATGGTGACTGCTACGGCGGGAACCAGCTGCGGCCAGGGCTTTGTTCGGGTCGTAGCCGCCTTGGCGGAAGTATTGCGGCTCGATGTCGCTGACGTGCAAGAAGCCGTTGCGGCCGACGCCAAAATCGACGAAGGCCGCCTGGATGCTGGGCTCCAGGTTGACCACCACGCCCTTATAGATATTGCCAACGTAATTGTCTTGTCCGGCCCGTTCGACGTAGAGCTCTTCTAAGACTCCGTCCTCAACGATCGCGATGCGGCACTCCTCCGGCTGCGCGACGTTGATCAGCATTTCCTGTTTCATATTGTTGCTTTCTTCTTCGGCAATCCCGACAAGCACGCAGGGGCTCGAAGCCGGAGAGAGGCGAGCGAGTTTGGCGGATGAGTTGGCTCATGCGCAAACCTCCACTGCCGTGCGGAGCAGCTGCGAACCGTGCGCTTCGATGTCGGCCAGGCCCAGGGCCCCCAACACCTCACGCGGTCCGGCACTGCCGCGGCTGTCGACGCGCAGTCGCATCTGCAGCACCCCTTCCTGCAGCGTCAGCTCCTGGAGGAGCGGACGAATATCGATCGCCGTGCGCCCAGCGGCGCGTGCGACCGTGCAACTTGGGGAAGCCAACAAATGCTCAATCCGCGCACGCAGACCTTCTTGGCTGGCCTTGGGAATCGTGGCTTCGTAGGAAGTGCTGCAGACGGAGGCCTTCTTGCTGCCCTCGGGCAACACCTCGACCGAGCGGAACACCAATCCCGGAGGCGCGTGCGGCGTCAGACGCTGCAGCAGTTGCTCGGCGGTGGTCGGCGCGGCCAACTCCACTTCCATCACTTCATCCATGCCTTCGATTCCCACCGCTAGGGCCAGGGGGAACGTCATCCGTGGTTTCGGATGGAATCCCTGGCTGAAGCTTAAAGTCAGCCCGGCGCGGCGGAACAACCGCTCGAAGCATCGCATCAGGTCGCGATGCCCGATCAGCCGCAGGTCTCCCTGCTTGGTAAAACGAATGCGTACTCGTAATCGAACCATTCGTCCGATTTTCCCCGCCACTGCCGTGGCCGGCGGGGAACTCACAAAAAAGCGTTGTTGATCGGTCGTCGAGCAGCGCCGGCGCGGCGGGTTCGCCCGCCGGCTGCGTATCAATAGTCGCTACTCGTTAATCTCACGCACGTATTTCTTCACTTCTTCCTTGAGGTAGCTTCGGATATCGCGGGCGTTTTCCATCGTCAGCACCCGCTCCGCCACGGCCTTGCAGTCGGCAAGGGTTACGTTGCGGCAAATGTTTTTCACTTCGGGAATCGCACTGGGAGTGACGCTGAAGCGCCGCAATCCCATCCCCAGCAGCAACATCGTGTACAGGGGGCTGCCGCTCATCTGCCCGCACATGCTGATCGGCACCTGTTTGCGGTCGGCCGCCTCCATGGACATGGCGATCAGGCGCAGCACGGCGGGATCGGCCGGGTTGTAGAGTCCCACGACGTCCTTGTTGCTGCGGTCGACGGCCAGGGTGTACTGGATCAGATCGTTCGTGCCGAGGCTGAGGAAATCGACCTCGTCGACGAAGCGATCGAGCATCATCACGGCGGCCGGAGTCTCCACCATCATGCCCACCGGCACATTGCGATTGAACGGCACGTTATGCTCGGCGAGGTCTTCCATCACATCGGCCAGCACCATCTTAGCTTGGCGCAGTTCCAACAGGGTGCAGACCAGCGGGAACATGATTTGGACGTTGCCGAGGGCAGTGGACCGCAGAGCGGCACGCAGTTGCGTACGGAACAGCGGCAGATTTCGCAGCGCCAGGCGGATGCTCCGCAAACCAAGGCATGGATTGCGCTCGTCCTCGGGATGCGGCATGTTGGGCATCTTGTCGGCGCCGAGGTCGAAGGTTCGCACGACCACCGGCTTCTGCCCCATCGCCTGCAACACGCGCGAATAGGCCTGGAAATGCACTTCTTCGGTTGGCTCGACTTCCGCGCCAAGGTAAAGGAACTCGGTGCGGTAGAGGCCGACGCCGTCGGCGCCGCGATCGACGCAATGATCGACTTCGTAGGGAAACTCGATGTTGCCGAACAGCTCAATTCGCACGCCGTCGCGCGTCTCGGCCGGCAAGTCGCGGAGCGGTTCCAGCTTGGTGGCTTGGATCCGCAGTTCTTCGGCTTCGTGGCGGTAACGGGCGAGCGTCTCCTCGTCGGGCTGGAGGATTACCAGGCCCTTGTCGCCGTCGATGATCACCAACTCCCCGCCGGAGACCTCGGTCAAAAAGGGGCCGGTGCCCACGACGGCGGGAATTTCGAGGGCCTCGGCGACGATGGCCGTGTGGCTGCCGGGGCCGCCCACTTCGGTGACGAAGCCGCGGACGAAGCGCCGGTCGAGATTCGAGGTTTCGCTCGGAGTGAGATTGTGCGCCAACACCAGCACCGGCGAGGTGAGATGGGCGATGCCTTCCCGGCGACGGCCGAGCAAGTGCCGCAGCAACCGCTTCTCGATGTCGAAAATATCGTTGGCCCGCTCAGCCAGATAGGAGCTTTCGAGCCGCTGGAAGACTTGGGCGTAGCGGCGGAGGATGCGGCTGACGGCGTACTCGGGCGAGTAGTGCCGCTGGCGGATCATCTCCTCCAGCTCGCTGCGCAGCCGCGAGTCCTGCAACATTTGCAGGTGGGCCTCGAAGATGGCGCCGTATTTTTCCCCCAACTCGGCGGAGACGGTTTCGCGGTGGTGCGCGATTTCGGCGGCGGCGGCGGCGATGGCCTTATCGAGCCGTTCCAATTCGTCGACCACGGCATCGCGCGCGACGAACCGGCGAGGAATGCGGAATCCCTCGTTGTCCATTACCAGTGCTTCGCCAATGGCCACGCCTGGCGAAACGGCTATACCTTGCAGTTGTTGCATGGACGCTTAAGCGGTTTTTTCCTCTTCGTCGCCGAACTTGCCGGCAAAGAGCGGTTCGAGGTCGTTCAGGACGTTCTCGGCGTCAACGCCTTCGGCTTCAATCTCGACTTGCTCGCCGGCGGCGGCGACCATCGTCAAGATTTGTAGCACATCGGTGGCCGCCACCCGCCGCTGATCCTTGATCAGGGTGACGGCGGCCCGGCTCCGGCGGGCTACGTCGGCAATCGCGACCGCGGTCCGGGCGTGAACGCCCGACGGATCGGTGACGACAACGGTGCGCTTCGCAAAGCTCTCCGGCATGGTGACGTCACGACCCGAATTGATTGTTGTCGGCTTCGTCCAAAAGGGTTTGGATGTCTTGTACGCTCTTGGCTTGCTTGAGGAAGCGGCAGAACGTGTCGTCGCGGAGCTGGCGCGAAATGTTCTCCAACGCCCGCAGGTGATCGCCGGGGCGGTCGGGGGGCGATACCAGCAGGAAGAACAGGTGCACCACCTCGCCGTCGAGACTCGCGAAATCGACCCCTAGGGGGCTGACGGCCACGGTGCCGACCAGCCGGTCGACGCTGGGATGCTTGGTATGCGGAACGGCCACGCCCCGGCCGATGCCGGTGCTGCCGAGCTCTTCGCGCTTCAGAATCGCCTTGACGATGCTCTCAAATTCTTCTGCGTCTACCTTGCCCGCCGTTACCAGCGATTGCACCATCTCTCGGATCGCAGATTCTTTGTCCTGCGCGGCGAGTTGGGCGAGGATCGCCTCGCGACAAATAAAATCGGCAAACTTCATTCGTATCTTCTCCCTTGGTCCGATCGCAGGCGGTGCGAGCCGCAGTCGCAACGGCGACTACGAATTACTTGTTGCTCAGTGACAGGACGCGAATGGACCGACGGGCTGGGTCGGCCTGGGGCGGCGTCTGTGAACCGAGCCTCAAGCGGGCACTACTCCTCCCGGTGACCGGCGCTGCGATGACGGTCTTGAACTCGTTCCTTGTGCTTCCGCAGTTGTTGCTCCATCTTCTCGACGGCCATGTCGACAGCCGCCAGCAGATTCTCTGCCTGGCCGGTCGCCACGAATTCGTGCTTCTTGGTCGTCACGTTTAGATCAACCGCGGGATGGTCCCGATGCTCCATGTCGATGGTCAACACGATTGCACTGACTCGGTCGTAGAGACGGGGCAGCTTCTCCAGCTTCTCCCGAATCAGATCCTGGGTCGGTTCGCTCACGTGCCCATGGCGGATGGATAAATTCAGTTGCACGGAATCGACTCCTTGCTAAGTAATCGCTTGATTCTAACGACTTGCGGGCGGCGACACAAACGCAAAGGCCCTCGCGGTTTTCGCCAAATACGACCGGCATATTCAGTCTAGCTTGTTGCCGCCGGTCTGTAAGGGGGGTCACTCCCACCCCCCCTCCTCGGGCGGTCAAATCACACTTCTGCCTGTCCGCTTGTAGCCGATTCGTCGGCGACGCCGCCTGCTTATTACCTGTCGGCGAGGGGCGCGTCCAAATTATACGCGTTTATCGCCACCGCCGTTCGTTCCGTTGGCAGGCCCGCCGGCTGCCTCTATTATGAGGACTATGTCTGCCTCGGAGCACCAATTCGATGTGATTGTCGTTGGCGGCGGCCATGCTGGCGCCGAAGCGGCCTTAGCTGCCGCTCGACGGGGCGCGCGGACGGTGCTGTTGACCAGCGACTTGGCGACGATCGCCCTGATGAGTTGTAACCCGGCGATCGGCGGCGTCGGCAAAGGGCAGATTGTGCGGGAAATTGACGCCCTCGGCGGGGCCATGGGGCTGGCGATCGACGCCACCGGCATTCAGTTCCGAATGCTCAACCGCAGCAAGGGGCCGGCCATGCACGGCCCGCGTGCCCAGGCGGACAAACTGGCCTACCAGCGGGAAATTCGCCGGATCCTCGGGGCCCAGCCGGGGCTCTCGCTCCAACAGGAGACGGTCGAGGATCTGCTAACCGAAGGCGAAATGCCTGCCGCCGAGACGGCTGCAGCGAACGAGCCGCGAGCGTCCAGCCGGCCTCGCGTGGCAGGCGTTCAAACGGCCAGCGGCACAATCTACCGAGCCAAAGCCGTGGTGCTCTGTGCGGGCACCTTTATGCGAGGCGTCATGCACGTCGGCGCGGCCACCGAGCCGGGCGGACGGATTGGCGAAGCGGCGACCGAGGGCTTGAGCCGGGCCTTGCTGCGACTGGGCTTTGAACTGGGCAGATTCAAAACCGGGACGCCGCCGAGAATCGACGGCCGAACGATCGACTACAGCAAGATCGAAATGCAGCCCGGCGATGCACGGCCCGAGCCGTTCTCGTTCTTGACCAACCACATCGACGTCGAACAAATCCCCTGCTGGATTACGCATACGAATCCCGAGGTGCACCGAATTATCCGGGAAAACCTGCACCGGGCGCCGATGTTTAGCGGCCAGATTCAATCGGTCGGTCCGCGATATTGCCCCTCGATCGAAACGAAAATCGACCGCTTTGCCGACAAACAATCGCACCAGTTGTTTTTGGAGCCGGAGGGGCGCGAGACCGATGAGGTTTATATCAACGGCTTGTCGACGAGCCTGCCGCGCGAGTTGCAGGAGGCGATGCTGCGTCAGATCGCCGGCTTGGAAACGGCCAAAATTCTCCGCTACGCCTACGCCATTGAATACGACTACGTCCCGCCGATCCAGTTGAGGCAGTCGTTGGAAACGAAACGGATTGCCGGCTTGTACTGCGCGGGCCAGGTCAATGGCACCACCGGCTACGAAGAGGCGGCCGCCCAGGGGCTGATTGCCGGGGCCAACGCGGCCTTGGCAATCGCCGGCGCCGAGCCGCTGATTCTCGGCCGGGAGCAGGCTTATATCGGCGTGATGATCGACGATCTGGTGACCCGCGACGTGGACGAGCCGTATCGGATGTTTACCAGTCGGGCTGAGTACCGGTTGCTGTTGCGGCCCGACAATGCCGACCGCCGGCTGACACCGCTGGGGCATGTTTTTGGTCTGGTGGACGACCGCCGGCAAGAGAGGTTGGCGGCGAAATTGGCGGAAATCGAGCGTATTACCGGGCTTCTAGAGCGGACGCATCAGGATTCGGTCTCGCTGGCGAAGATGCTTCGCCGTCCGGAAGTGACGTGGGTGGAGATCGTGCAACGAGTGCCGGAACTGGCCTCGGTGCCTGGCGAAATCGCCGACCAGGTAACCTATGACGCCAAGTATGCCGGCTACATCGCCCGGCAGGAAGTGGACATCGCCCGACAGCAACGACTGGCGGACCGACGGATCCCGGCCGACCTAGATTATCGGCAGGTGGTGCATCTGCGGGCCGAAGCACGGGAGAAATTCGCCCGGGTATGCCCCCGCGATATGGCTCAGGCTGCCCGAATCAGCGGGATTACCCCGGCCGATTTGACCGTACTGATAATCCATCTCGAGGGTCGCGGGCGATCATAGGACCACCGGAAGCGGCCCGTTCCGAGGATCTTTCGAGTCGTTTGTTGCCTTCCCTAGGTTCCATAAAAGGCAATCTTCGCCACGCGCCGAACGGGGGCGGAAGGTCGCGTTAGGGGGCTTGAGTCACTGCTGTTCACGTTGCAAAACCTTATGTGGGAAGGAGTTATCACAACGATACCAATATTGACAGGGGCGTCAAGATAGCTATAATTAGGTCAATTGGCAAGTTCGGTAATGTTGGAAGGACCGGAGAAGCCTGCTGTTTGCATACAGCTCGGGGTGTAAAGGGTTTGCGGTAGGCGCGAGCCCGAGGCGATTTCTAAGCCAGTTTGACAAGGATGGTGAAACCATATGAAGACAGTCTTCACGACCGGCGAAGCGGCCAAAATCTGCAAGGTCTCACAGCAAACCATTATCCGCTGTTTTGACTCGGGACAGCTCAAGGGATTTCGCGTGCCGGGCAGCCGGTTTCGCCGCATTCCCCGCGATCAGTTGTACAGCTTCATGCGGGACAATGGCATCCCGACCGACGCCCTGGAAAGCGGCAAGCGGAAGGTCCTGATCGTCGACGATGACAACGAGCTGGTCGAGCTGATCACCGACGCCTTGGACCGCGACGGCCGCTTTGAGGTCCGCACGGTCAATAACGGCTTCGACGCCGGCATGATGGTCAAAGACTATCACCCCGACCTGATCGTGCTGGACGTCATGCTGCCGGACATCAATGGCAAGGAAGTCTGCCAGCGGGTCCGCAGCGACAAGGCCATGGACGACGTTCGCATCATCTGCATCTCGGGGATGGTGGAAGAAGACAAGGTGAACGAGCTGAAGGCAGCCGGCGCCAACGACTTCATGCACAAGCCGTTCGAGGTCGAGCAGTTGGTCGAGCGGATGTGCCAGCATCTGGACATCGAGGTCGCCACCAGCGCTTAAATAGGCGACTCCTTTGGCGTTTCCTGCTACGGCCGTATCGCGTTGCGCTTGGTGTGCTGAAGCTGTGCGCGTCCGCGCGGTTTGCGGCTGACGTGGCATGCCCAGTTCATGGATCAATCGCCCGAAATCGCCGAAAAGCTCGCCCGGCTCGCCGCGTTTGAAGCCGAGTTTCAGCGACTGCTGGAAATCGAAAAGCTCGATGCGATGGCGGAGTTTGCCGCCGGGGCGGGGCACGAGATCAACAACCCGTTGACGGTCATCTCGGGCCGCGCGCAGTTGCTGCTTCGCGATGAAAAAGACCCCGAACGTCGGCATGCCCTGGCGCTGATCGTTTCCCAAGCGATGCGGGTCTACGAGATGATCGCCGACATGATGCTCTTCGCGCGGCCGCCGCGGCCGGAGTTTCAGGCAATCGAATTGGTCGCGGCGGTGGATGCGGTGGTGGCCGATCTTCAGCCACGATGCACGCGCCAAGAGACTTCGCTACGTCGGATCGGAGACTGGCAACCAGTCGTTCTCCAGGCCGATCCGGCACAACTCAACGTGGCCCTGCGGGCGCTGTGTCAGAACGCCTTGGAGGTCCTCGGCAGTGGCGGGCAGATTGAAATCGCACTCCAGCTTAGGCCCGACATCAACGCGGCGGTGATCCAAGTTTGCGACAATGGGCCGGGCATCAAGCCCGAGGAGCGTCGCCACCTCTTCGACCCGTTCTACTCGGCCCGTCAGGCCGGCCGGGGGCTGGGCAACGGTCTTTCCAAGGTCTGGCGGATCGTCGGCATGCACGGTGGGCGAATCGAGGTCAACAGTCAACTCGGCCGCGGCGCCACGTTCACGATCACCCTGCCGTTGAGCCAAGCGACCACACCGCAGGTCGATTGACAGCCTCGCTGACGGCATTCCGACGAGGCGAAATTTCTGGCCGGAATCACTCCCTAGCTACTTTTGCGGCAAGATCCTTCGCTTCGCTCAGGATGACCAAAGTTCAACCAAGGCTCCACTTCTTTTCTTCGAGGTCCCGGGCCGCTTTCGATGCAAGTGACTTGCCGGAAGGCCTGAATCGCGGTATGAATGGGCTGCTGGCAGCGCGAGGGAACGAGTACTTTTACGGAGACACCGCCGTGGGATTGGCGATCAATCACATCTATCAGGAAGATTGTGTTCAAGGGTTGGCGCAACTCGATGCCGGCAGCATCGATCTGGCCTTCGCCGATCCGCCCTTCAACATCGGCTACGAGTACGATGTCTACCACGACCGCCGCGATGGCGATGAATATCTCGACTGGAGCCGGAAATGGATCAGCGGCGTCCATCGGGCGTTGAAGAACGACGGCACCTTTTGGCTGGCCATCGGGGACGAATATGCCGCGGAACTGAAATTGATCGCCCAGCGGGAAGTCGGCTTTGTTTGTCGGAGTTGGGTGATCTGGTACTACACCTTCGGAGTGAACTGTGCACGGGGCTTTAGCCGCTCGCACACGCACCTGTTCCATTTCGTCAAGGACCCGAAGAACTTCACGTTCAACGCCGACGATCCGGCGATTCGCGTTCCCTCGGCGCGGCAGTTGGTCTACGGCGACGCCCGGGCGAACCCCAAGGGACGTTTGCCCGACAACACGTGGATTCTCCGTCCGCAGGATATTCCCGAGAGTTTTTCGGCCGACGAAGACACCTGGTATTTTCCTCGCGTGGCCGGCACGTTCAAGGAGCGGCAGGGCTTTCACGGCTGCCAAATGCCGGAGCAGTTGCTCGGCCGCATCATTCGCTCTTGCTCGAATCCTGGCGAGACAGTGCTCGATCCGTTCGGCGGCAGCGGTACCACGTTGGCCGTGGCCAAGAAACTTGATCGCCAGTGGATCGGCTTCGAACTCTCAGCCGAATACGCCAACAAGATCAAGGAACGACTCGACGCGACGGAGGTCAATGCAGCACTCGACGGAGCGGCCGATCCCTTGGCTAGCGCCCCGGCGACGCCGGAGGTCGCGAAGACTAGCCGCCGGCGCGTGCTGGTACGGCGGTTTAAGCAGCAAGAACTCCTCGACGAAGCGCCGTAGCGATGCTGACAAGCGGGTGACCGCGGGGCTACCCTGCGGGCGACATCGACCGGCCTATCCGCTATTCTTCCCCGGCATTGAGCCACGGCATCAAGGCACGAAGGCGGCGGCCAATTTCTTCCGAGGAGTGCGCGGCTTCCTGTTGCCGCGTGGCTTGGAGATTCGGCGCCCCGGCCCGGTGCTCGGCGATCCACTGTCGGGCGAAGGTGCCGTCCTGAATCTCGGCCAGAATACGCCGCATCTCGGCACGGGTTTCTTCCGTGATGACGCGCGGACCGCGGGTGTAGTCGCCGTATTCGGCCGTGTTGGAGATGCAGCGGCGAAGGTGGGCCAGCCCGCCCTGGTAGATCAGGTCGACAATTAGTTTCACCTGGTGAATGCACTCGAAGTAGGCAAGCTCGGGTTGGTAGCCGGCCTCAACGAGGGTGTCGTAGCCGGCCTTCAGCAACGCGCTGAGGCCGCCGCAGAGCACGACCTGTTCGCCAAAGAGGTCACTTTCAGTTTCCTCGGCAAAGGTGGTTTCGATCGCGCCGGCGCGAGTGCAGCCAATGGCTTTGGCATAGGCCAGGGCGATCGAAAGAGTGGCGGCGGGCGTGTTTTCGCTGCGGGCGATAAGACAGGGAATGCCAGCACCGCGGAGGTACTCCGATCGCAGCAGTTGGCCCGGGCCGACCGGCGCCACCAGGATCGTCGAGACATTTTCGGGAGCCTGGATCTGCCCGTAACGGATGTTGAAACCATGGGCAAATAACAGGGACTTGCCGGGCGCCAGGTTGGGAAGAATCTCGGCGCGGAAGACGTCGGCCTGTCGTTCGTCGGGCAGCAGAACGGCGATGATGTCGGCGGTTTTGGTGGCGTCGGCGGCGGAAGTGGGCGAGAAGCCGTCACGTACGGCGCGGTCATAATTGGACGTGCCCGGCCGTTGAGCGATGATCACCCGGCAACCGCTGTCGCGGAGGTTCAGGGCGTGGGCGTGCCCTTGGGAACCGTAGCCCAGGATGGCCACGGTCTTCTGGCCCAGCAAGGATAGGTCGGCGTCTCGGTCGTAGTAGATGGTGGCGGGCACGGGAGGAGGCCAGAGGGTTCAGGGTTCGGGGGGAGAGATCTGGAAATCTAGGCCGACGTGCCGTCGGCTGCTAAACAGCGTGGTGTTTCATCATTCTGCATTCATCATTCCGCATTTTCTTCATCACCACCAGCCGAGGAGTTGTCCGAGGCGGTGGCCGAGGATGATGGCGCCGACGGCGGCGGCGCCGATGGCGGCCACCAACACGGCCGCGCTGCCGATGTCCAGCGAGTTGCCAAGATGCGGATGGTTGCGGCCGGTGATGGCTTTGGCCATCGATTCGAGCGAGCTATTGAACATCTCGGCGACCAAGACGACGGTGATGCATAGCAGCAGAATCGACCACTCGTAGCGATTGACGCCGAGCACGGCGGCGGCGGCGATGACGGCGGCGGTGGCGAAGAAATGGACGAAGAAACTGCTCTGCCCGCGGACACCGGCGATTAGTCCGCGGAAGGCGTCGCGGAACTTGCCTGCCCAGGAGCGTTCGGCCGTGTAGCGTTTCGGGCGCATGAGCAGTGGTTAGTGGTCAGTTTGGGGAGGAAGTCGGCACCATTTTCATCCTTCCGCCTTCCTCCGTGATTCTGGCTATTCTAGCCCAAAGGCGCCGGCGGGGGGAATCTGGGCGCCGCCCACATTGCCCAGGCGGCTCTTGGGGAGGAAGCGGGGCTCGATTGCCAAGGCCGCCCCGACGCTGTTCCGGGTGGCGTCGACGTTGAAGCCGGCGCTGATGAGGAACGACTCGCCGATCCGGGTAATTGTGAGGTTTTGGCCGATATTGCCCTGGCTGCCGAGGTCAACCGTGGTGCCGAACGAGGAGACCCACTTGGGACTCATCCAGTAACTGTACGAGAGCGACAGGACCTGGCTGTTAATCGGTCCCTCGAGGATGCGGAAGCCCATGTAGAGGCTGCCGCGCGGGGGACGATTGAGAAAGCCGCCGACGGTAACCAATTTTTGCCCCTGGTTGAAGAAGTCGAACAGGGCGTCGCTGACCAACGTGAGGCGGTCGCCGACATGCCAGCGGAAATCGTAGTCCAACAGGCCGACCGTCTGGCCAAAGTTGTCGCGGCCCGGATCGGGGTAGAGCATCACGTTGGTGTCGAAGGTGATCCAATCGATGATGTGGCGATTGTCGGGCGGCCCACGCTTGGTCTGCCAGCGCTGATTGACGCCGAGGCGGACGGCCATCATATCGTCGGCGATTTCGGTGCTCGGTGAAGTGACGCTGCGCTGCAGGCCAGATCGCAGGGCGTAGAAGCGTTCATCGAACTGCGGCGGAATCAAGTCGGGCGCTGGTGGCGCGCCCGGCGGCACGGTGATCATTGACGGCACGCCGAAAGTTGTGGTCATGAACCGGCGGCGGAAGGCCAGCACCGACTGATCGTCGATCAAATCGTAGAGCGGTAGGTCGGTCATGTCCTGGTTGGCGTCGGCGGCAAAGAATTCGGCATTGAAGGTGACCTTGTGAGCCAGCCCATGCACGTTGAACAGATCGCTGCAGGCCGTCGAATCGACGGACCACATCGGCAGGCTGGCGCGGATGCCGGCTTGGCCGAAGAGGCGGTCAACCGGGTTGCCGGCCTGGTCGGCGCCCCAGTGGCTGGCTTCGCCCAGCAAATAGGGAACGACCTTGACCGCGCCGAGCTGGAACGGCCAATCGATTTCTTGGCGGGTGGAGAATCGGCCGCCCTGCACTTCGTACTGTTCCCAAGGCAAGTAGTTGAACGGGCCCGCGGCGCCTACGGGGTTGGGCGGGCTGGGGAACATCGTAACGTTCTCCGGCACGTCCGTATGGCGGAATTGCCCGTAGGCCAGACTTGAATGCTCGTGCCAAGTGAACGTGTCATTGAACAGCGACTGTCCGATCCAGAAGTGATCGAAGCGCGGCAGCCAGTTGGTCTGGGTGAAGAATTCATTAAGCCGGTAGTCGGCCGTGATGCTCCAGGAGCGGTTCTCGATGTAACGCTTCAACTCGAGGCCGGTCGACTGGTCCTTGAGTTCTTCCCATTCGCCTTTGAAATACTCTTCGAGGAAGTTGCGGTCGCTAATCCAGCCGAGCTCGGCGCTAAGCTGCAGATCGGCGGGCAGGAGTTGGCGGTGCTGCCAGAACAGGCGGAAGCGATAGTCTTTCTCGGGCGGGACGGCCGAGCGGTCCTGGCCGAGATTGTCGAGTCCCTGATCCTGAATGCCCCAGTACGTGGCCAGCCCGGAGGTGCGGCCGGGAATGCCAAACAAATCGGGCACGTCGTAGGTGAAGGTGCCGCCGTGGCCGAAGCCGCGCTCGCCGAGGTAGTCGAGTTGGACGTCGAAGTCCGTTCCCGGTGGTTTATTGCGGATGCCCAGCAGTTCGTATCCACTCCAGTTGGTCAGCAGTTGCGTGCCGTAGACGTTATCGTGGCGGATGCGAACCCGACGGATGTAATAGGTCGGATCGTTCAAGTCGGCCGCGAAGGTGGGCCAGTAGAAAACGGGGATTGGCCCGAGGAACAGGAAATTGTTGTCGGCGGTTGCCATCCGCTGATGGTCGATGGCGGGCTGACCGGTCACCGGATCGATCGCCTGCTGGCCGGTGAGCGGGTCGACGATCGGCTGCTGAATGTCTTCGTAGTAGATATTCCCCGACTGGAGGCGATAGCTAGGTTCGCCGAGCCGGCTGGACGTCATGAAGGCGTTTTGCGCGAAAAACTTGTCCCGGCCGGTTTGCTGCACGACGTCGGCATGAAACCGCAGCAGGCCGGCGTAGCTGCGGACGGGCGTCAGCACTTCGGCGTTGAGCACCGTGCCGATGCTATTGGGAACGTCGTAGTACATGCGGTCGGCGTAGATCGTGCGCTCGCCCTGGCGGAAGACGATGTTGCCTTCCATGTACAGTTCTAGCGGAACACGTTGGTCTTGTGGCGTGCCGCCTTGAAGGTCGGGGGCTTGGGTGCCGGTCGTCCAAATCACCAACCGATCGGTCGAGACGTCGATCGGCCCGCCTTCCAATAGGCCATCGACGATCACGTTCACTCCCGAGTCGATCACGGCGATCCACTGGTTGCTGGCCGGATCGGGGAACCACTGGGCTTGCACCGGCACATCGCTGCGGGTGAAGACACGGATCCGGCGGCCGCCCACAGTGGCCGTCGAGGGTCCGCCCATGCCCGGCGCCGGAGGCAGGGCCGGACCAGGCATGCCGGGACGAAAGGCCGGAAGTTCCGCCGGGTTGCTGGGCACCGGGACCAATGGGGCTTCCGCCGGCGGCGGCGCTGCCGGCGCAACCGGCGGTGGCGATGTCGCATATTGAGCGGGCTGCACGGCCGCAACGCTGCTGCGCGAGCGCCAGCCGACGTCATTCACCTCGGGACTGCGCCGCTGCATCCCGCGCTGATAGATCGGCGGCGCGACATCGGGCTTGCCGGCCACCATTGTCGCGCGGACGTCGACCGTGGCCGAGCTGAAGAAGCGTCCGAACCAGGTGCGATCGACAACACGCGGCGCGCCAGGCCGACTGTCGAACAGCAGTTCGACATTGCCCTCAAGGTAGGCAATCACCTTTTGCGGTGGCGGTGGCTGGTTGGCGGTTGGCGGCGCAAAAGGCGAGGCATGCGAGGCGCCGGAGCGGTCGATCCAAAGCACGGCCTCCTCGCATCGGGCGACGCCAAGTCCCTGTTGCACTTGGCAGTTGCCGCGAAGAATCCACACTTCATACGCGCCCTCTTGCCAGCGATTGCCGGCCTGGGCCGTGATGTTGATCGGCGCGGCTGAGTCGAGCGTGGGCAGATCGACTTGCGCAACTGCCGGTCCGGCGGCGAGTGCCAGCGCGAAGAAGAAAAGTGCGAAAACAACCAAGGGAAGACTGGAGTGCGAGGCAATTTGAGCCGATAGGAGATGCGGCGCGGTGCGCGCGGAGTGTCCCCGCGTGCACAGCGACAACGCTGAGCACCGCAAGCGGGCACATCGCTCGCCAGATCGTGTCAGCAGAACAGCATCCTTGCTCTACCGGGCCGTGGGCCAGTCCGTGGCCGCCCGGGGGATTCCAACCGCAAAACCAACCGGGAAAAGTTGTTACGCCAACTCCAGGCGGGCGGATTATAGGTAGCGGTCGCCAATCGATCAAGGCGGGTTAACGGCGGCCGGTAATGACACAAGTCCTATCCTATTAATGGCTTGCGACTCCGGCTCCACCCGGGCCGATCGTCCTTCTAAGCAGGATACGCCCGATTCTTGCCAAAACGGACTGGCAAAATCGCGATGCCAAAGGGGGGCCGAGGACATCGCAACGGTATTCCGCCCTGCTTCTCGGTCGAAGTTTCTCCTCTAGAATGGCGGGTAGAGAAGCGATACGACTCTTCCCGCGACGAGGTATCGATGGCGGCGCGATTCCTGGAGCGAACGCTGTTGGTGGTTTGCTCGGTCTACGTGTTCGGGCTTGCGGGTTCCGCGTTAGCCGAACTGCCCACCCTGCTTGCGGACGGTGTGGGAAACATCGCACTCATCGTTCTGCCAGTTTCGCTCGCCGGGTTGCACATCGCCGCGGTCGTCTTCCGGAAGGCGATGGCCGGGGCGGTCGAAGCGGCCCTTTTGTTGCTCATGTTCCTCACGGCCTTACCGGACTTCGTGCCTCTTGCCGTGTACAGGATGAGCGAAGGGTCGACTGTCTCTGGAGGAGAGTTGCTTCGCGAGGGCGCGATGGTCGTGATGAACTTGCTAACGGCCGCCGTGGTGCTGCGCGTTTCCACGCAAGCAAGGGCTGACGAACAGAAAACGCTTGCTGCCGGCGAACCGACTACGCAATTGACGATGCTGCAACGGGCTCGAAGACCGCAACCACTATCGCCCGGGGCCGATAGCCTTCGTCTTGTCTTCTACCTGGTTTTTAGCTTCGCGTCGTTTCTTTACATCGTTGGCGCCGATCGGGGCCGATCGGGAGCATTGCTTGCCATCGTCAGCGCGTTAGGATGTTTTGGGCTTTCGTGTTTGCTTCGACAGCGATCCCCAGTGGATCGTCCAGGCAATTAGCATAGCGAGGCGAATCATGACTATCGATCCAGATGAACCGGTGACGCTGGTGCGTGTCGCCAATGGGGCCGGGGCAGTCGCAATTGCCAACGCGCTTGGGGCAGCCGATATCCAGGCGACGGTGACGGGAGAATACACCACCGGATATCAGACGGGGGCGCCGGGTTACGCCGACGTATTGGTTAAGCGAGTCGACCTCGAGCGGGCCCGGGCCGCTTGGGAGGAGATCCAGCAGCAGGGCGATTTTGACTGGACCGACCCGCAGGTGGAAGCTGAGGTGGTGGCAGAGTCGCCTCCGCCAGACGAAGAAGAACTCCATCCGGAACGCACGCCGCTCTGGCAGACCACCGGCAACCGCCTCGTCTGGATTTCGGCTCTGATCGGTGTTGCGATCGGCGTGTTTGTCTGGCTGTTCACGGGCAGTAGCGCGGCGTTGTGGATCTGGGCATTCGCGGTTCTCGGCGCGATCGCCTTGTTGATGGCGTTGAACAGTCTGGGCCGTTCCAGCCAGCGGTCGGAGTCGGACGATACGTATACGCGGGGCGAGTAGCTTCCCCGCGGCGCTTGCCGGGAAGTGTCCGAGAGTCGCGAGGAACTCATTCTCGTCCGCGCGAAGCGACGGGGGCTACTGCTGCAGCGAGTAGAGGACCACATTGAGGCCCAGTCGCGCCGCGTCCTCACGGGTGTAGCCGTGGCATTCGAGCGAATCGCGTTTCTCGAGGGCGCAGCTCAAGTCGTAAGGTGAGAAGATCACTCCCCAGTGGTCGCCGAACTTGATGCCTTCGAGGTCGGGCGGAACCCGGCGGACGGCCGCTTCGAGGCGCTGGCCGCGCGCCGAACTGGACGGGTCGCGCCGCGAAACGGTGCCCAGATCAAAGCCGCCATAGGTGGTGCTGAAGAGCGGATCGGTCGGCGGAATCTTTTCCAGCTTCCGGTTGGGGAAGATCGCCGCCATTTCTCGGCGAAACGATTCGGTGAACGCGCGGCTGGCGCAAATCGAATCCGCCATCACCATTCCGCCGCGCTCGATGAACTCGCGAAGCCGCTGTCGCTCGTCCTCGGTCAGCCGAAAAGTGGTGCGGCCGTGCATGAACACGAGATGGTAATCGAACAGTGCCTCGTCGGTCATGTCCAACAGATCATCGCGGACATTGGTGCGGACCTTCATTTCGCGGGCGGCGGCGTCCATCAGGTTGACGATTGCCCGCGGGGCCGAGTTGCAGCCGCCGGGATGTTTGAGCGTGGCCACGTACAGTTGCCCGCGTTCAAGGCGTTCGCGGGGGCGTCGCGTCGGGGCGATTCGGAAGAAGTCTTCCTTGGACTTCAACTCCCGATTGGTGGCGTAGGCCAGCACATTGATTCCCAAGGACATCGCCGCATCGATTTGAGCCTGCACCTTCTCGCCATACTTCTCGCCGCGGCCGGGTCGGGCGAGATCCCAAAGGCATGACAGCGGCGGGCGGGGTGCCTCGCCCGTCCGCTCCGGGGCGGCATACACGACGCTGGTGCGGCAGCCAAACTCCACGCCCCAAAGCGGCCGTACGAATTGGGGCTCTACCTTCTCCTCGGCGTACCAGATCGGGTGCTCGGCTTCGAGAAGACGCAGCTTGTACTCGGGCTCGGAAAACACGAGTCTCATGAACTCGCGGAAAGACCGGTCAAATCGCTCGCCATTGCAGTAGGCTTCGGCAAACAAAAAGCCGCCGCGGTCGAGGTAGTCGCGAATCTTTTGGGCGAGTTCTTTTCGCTGCTCTTCATCCTTGGGAAACGGATCCTGGCTGCCGCACAAATACAGCACGGGGGTCTGGACCATGTCATCGACCGTGGCCAAGCGGAAATCGACCACCTGCCAGGTTAGATCGCGGCGCCAACGGGTTTCGACGTAGCGGGTCAAGTTGCCGATGTCGTTGCGGTGTTCGTTCCAGTCGTCGCCCGGCGCGTGTTGCAGCTTGCCCAACAACACCGGCCAACGTCCCTTGGAGAGGAAGAGCAGGGCGAGGCTGGTGCCGACGACGGGATTGCTTTCGGCCGGCCCTTTGCCCGTCCAAAAACCGGACAAGGCGTCCTGGCTGCGAAGGAGGGACTCGGTGCCTTCCCGGTACCAGTCGGCCCGGTCGGGGCGACCCGGTCGGGGCGGCAGCGGGAGGAATCGCCGGGCGGTGAGGCGGCCGGCGCGCTCCAAGCCGTACAAGTAATAGAGCAGCCAAATCTCCCCGCTCGAGCCGGGATTGCGGCCGACCGAGTAGTGACGGCCCAACCAGCGGAGGCCCTGCTCGATTCGGTTCGCGTCGCTGCTTGTGCGACTGTTACAGCATTCAATGCGATCGCCGACGACCCGAGCGCTGGTGGCCTGAACGCGATCCATGGCGATCACCAGCGAACTGATTCCGGCGCAGGTCATGCTGCCGGTGCCGCCGGCGGCCATCGAGCGGTTGTACTGCCAAGAGCCGTCGTGATTCTGGCAGTCTTCCCAGTATTTCTTGGCCAGCCGCCAGGTCTGGGCACTGGCCGTGACGCCGACCCGCTCGGCTTCGTGCAGGGCAAGCAGGGCAAACTGTGCATTGGAGTTGTCGGCGCTAAAGCCGACCTCGGGATAGCTCCAGCCGCCCTTGTCCGGTCCCTCTTTGAGTTGCGTGGCCTGCAACCACTTCACGTTGCGGTCGAGGAGCACCCGGTCGCGATCCGGTTCGGCCCGGGCGAAGACCATCGTCTGCAAGGCGACGGTGTAGGTCCGTTCGGGCTTGATCTTGCGGAGATAATTCAGCGCTTTCTGCATCTGCTCGTCCGACGGATCGACGCCGGAGTTCAACAGGGCCAAGGTGGCCAAGGCGCTGACGCCGCCCGACTGACGGATGTAGTCGACCCACGAACCGTCGGCCCGCTGCTGGCCCTTGAGGTATGCGGCCCCACGATCGATTGCTTTGCGGACGTCTTCGGGAGCAACGTCGGCTTGCGCAGTCGCTACAACCAGCCCAAATGGGCCGATTGCCAGGACAAGGACAGCACAAAGCGATCTCATCAAAAGACTCTTTCCGCCCGGGTGCCGAAAATACTGGGAATGGCAAGCATAAGTATCTTAGATTTAAGCAGTTAAGTGGGCAACTGTGGATTGTCGCCGGAGATCCCGCTTTTTGTCGGCCGGCTGCAAAATGATACCATTGGGAAGAGGATTTGGAACGAGGGTTGGCGCGGATGTTGCGTCGGCGAGAGCGGGCGTGGTCGGTCGGAGCCTTTTGGCCGACCTCTGTCGGCCGCTAAACGAGCGGTGGCACCCGATTAATTAGCTCGAATGTCGTGAATCTGTTCGTTGGCCTGAAACTCTAAACCCTAACTCCCGAACCGTAAACCCTTAGTTCTGAACCTTCAATTCTGAACCTCGAACCCTGAACCCGCTACATTCATGTCCACTGTAAAGCCTCGCAACCTGGGAGATGTGCTACAGGAGTTCAGCCAGCATCGGCGTTTGATGCAGGAGGAACTGCAGAAGGTGATCGTCGGGCAGGCCGACGTGATCGAACAGATGTTCGCCGCGATTTTTACGCGCGGCCATTGCTTACTGGTTGGTGTGCCGGGTCTGGCGAAGACGTTAATGGTCAGCACGTTGGCGCGGATCTTGGACATCGGCTTCAAGCGAATTCAGTTTACGCCCGATCTGATGCCGTCCGACATCACTGGCACCAACGTGCTGGAAGAAGATGATCGGGGGCGACGGAATTTTCGCTTCGTCGAAGGGCCGGTGTTCACCAACATTCTTCTGGCCGACGAAATCAACCGTACACCGCCGAAGACCCAAGCCGCGCTGCTGCAGGCGATGCAGGAACGCGAGGTCACCGTTGGGCAGCAGACCTATCCGCTGCCCGACCCGTTCTTCACGATCGCCACGCAAAACCCCATCGAACAGGAAGGAACCTATCCCCTGCCGGAAGCGCAGTTGGACCGCTTCATGTTCAACATCAAGGTCGACTACCCCTCGGCGACCGAAGAGGAGCGGATTCTGGCGAGCACCACCCGCGGCGAACGGCCCGAGGTGCGAAAAGTGCTTTCCGGCAAGGCCATTCTGAACCTCCAGAACCTGGTCAACAAGGTGGCCGTCAGCGAGTACATCGTGCAATATGTGTCGCGGATCGTGCGGGCGACGCGGCCGAAGGATCCCTCGGCGCCGAAGTTCGTGCAGGAACTGGTTGACTGGGGCGCTGGCCCACGCGCCGGGCAATTCCTCATTCACGGCGGAAAGGCCTTGGCGGCCATGGACGCGCGATTCTCGGTCTCGATCGAGGACATTCAGAAGGTGGCGATCCCCGTGTTGCGTCATCGACTGAGCACGAATTTCCAAGCCCAGGCGGAAGGCATGACGACCGAGGACGTGATTACCCGGCTGATCCGCGAGACGCCTCCCCCGGTGATTCCGAAGTATGAGAAGTAGCGGAGCGGGAGACGAGGGATTTAGGGATTTGGAAACTTGGGGATTTGGGGTCGGAGGGCAGGCGATGGCAATCAGCAATTACCAGCAACTCTTGGTCTGGCAGAATGGGATGGACCTGGTGCGGCAAGTCTATTGTTTGACGCGTGACTTCCCCAAGCACGAAACTTTTGGCCTCACTTCGCAAATGCAGCGGGCCGCCATCTCTGTTCCCGCGAACATCGCTGAGGGCCACACCCGGGGAACAACGAAAGAATTTCTTCGCTTCGTAACCATTGCGCACGGCTCACTCGCAGAATTGGAGACTCTGTTCTTAGCGGCAGCGGATCTTCACTATCTTGACCTGGAACAACTGACTCGGTTGACACAACTAACTGAGGCTACGGGCAGGATGCTCGGCGCCTTGCGGCGATCGCTAGCCGGGAGACTAAAGTCTCAAAGACTCCGAAAGCAAGCCCCTCGCTCCCCAAATCCTAAATCCCCAAATCCCTAAATCCCCTCGCCCGTGACTTCCGCCGAAAAATATCTGAAGCCTGAGGTGATCCGCCAAATCAAGCGGTTGGATTTGCGCGCGCAGTTCATCGTCAAGGGCTTCTTGCACGGCTTGCACGCCAGCCCGTTCCACGGCTTTTCGGTGGAGTTTAGCGAGCATCGTAAGTACACGGCCGGTGATGACCCGAAGGACATCGATTGGCTGGTGTACGCGAAAACGGACAAGTACTACGTCAAGAAGTTCGAGGCCGAGACGAACATTACCGGCTACTTGGTGATGGACCTGAGCCGGTCGATGGGCTACACATATCGCCAGGAACTGACGAAGTTCGACTACTCGATCTGCCTGGCGGCGGCGCTGTGCTACCTGATGATCCATCAGCAGGACCCGGTGGGGCTGCTGACGTTTGACCAGAAGATTCGCCATAGCTTGCGGCCGCAGGCCCGACGGAGCCACTTGGGCGACGTGCTGTCGCTGCTGGCAAATTTGAAGCCCGAAGGCGAAACGGACATTGCGCACAGCCTGATCCAGGTGGCGGCGATGATGCGGCACGCCAGCCTGATCATGGTCTTTTCGGACCTACTGGCCGATCCCGATCCGGTGTTGCAAGCTCTGTATCGCCTCCGCCACGGCGGGCACGACGTGATCCTGTTCCACGTACTCGACGAGGCCGAGGTCCGCTTTCCCTTCGACGGGATGGTCGAACTGGAAGAGCCCGAGTCGCAGCAACGCATGACGCTGGACGCCGACGGCTTTCGGCGGGCGTATTTGGACGAGGTCGAGGCCTTTCGCGAGCGGTATCGGCGAGAGTGCTTCCAGGCCGGCATTGACTACGTGCCGTTGGATACGAGCATGCAGTTCGACCGGGCGCTAGGCGAGTACTTGATGCGGCGCAGCCAGCGAGGCTAGCGCCAAAGAGACTTTTATTCACCACAGAGAGAATGATTCACCACAGAGGCACAGAGGGCACGGAGAAGACAGGCAAAGGGACCCGTGAATGAACGCGGAGAGAGGACGCGGAGTCGTCACGGTGGCTTTAACATCTTTCTCGGCAGCTTTTTATCTTGGCAACTATCGGCAAGTTCGCAGGTGAGCGGTGAGCCAGGCGTCGAAGCTACAATTTAGTACTCCGGGATGGAGGAAGCTTGGTGCCCTCTGCAAAGTGGGTTTACTTGGGATTCTTCTCTTGCCGGCCCTGTATACTGCGGTCGTCGTTGCCGGAGAAGCTTTGGTACACGCGGGAATGCCGGCGGCGATAGTGATTACTTGTCTGTTGTTCGCCGCTTTGCTGGTGATTCCCCTTGTTTTGAGATTCCTGCTGCATCTGACTCGCTTTTGCGTGATCTTGCATGCCACGAATATTCAACTTGGACGAGGCTTGTCCCGTCTAATTCTGGCTTACGAGGACGTGGACATTATTCGGTCTGGTCGCACGCGACATGGTTGTTTTGTGCGCTTACAAGGAGGCAAAGACGTTTACGTCGTTCGGCTGAGCGAAGGAGATGCCTCTACTTGCGCTGAGGAGCTGAGGATTCGCTGCCCGAACGCAATCCTCATCGATGCGTTAGGTAATGAACGATTGCCGCCGAATCCGACTCGTCCGGATCAAGTGGTCGAAGCCTTATTGAGCCACAACAGACTGAAGACTCACTCCTATGCAATACTTGGGGCGATATTCGGTGGTATAGCGGTTGTCGAAAGCTGGTTTGCCGTTCAATCACTGAACGCTCAACCGCCACTCGATCGGCACAAACTTCTGTCCCAGATTGTCGGCTTGGCCGTTAACCTCGGGATTGCGATAGCCCTCTTCTACCAGGCAAAGAAGAATTCGGTCAAGACACGTTGGATCGAACAACGGGTTTCGACAGCCTTCTGTGACTCTGCGATTGGTAGTGATAGCGGAACCGAGATACAATAAGCGCCATGACCTTCGTAAACATCTCACTTCTGGCGGGGGCGGCCTTGATCGCGGTGCCGATCATCCTGCACCTAATCATGCGCCGCAAGCCAACGCTGCTGGTCTTTCCGGCGCTGCGGTTCATTCAGAAGCGCCACGACGTCAACAGCCGGCGGCTGCAATTGCGGCACCTGCTGTTACTGTTGTTGCGGGCAGCCGTGATCGCGCTCTTGGCGTTCGCCTTGGCGCGGCCCAGCGTTAAGTTGGGCGTAGCCGGCGGCAGCCAGGAGGCACCAGTAGCGGCGGCCTTGGTGTTCGACGCGGCGCCGCGAATGGAATATCGCCACGAAAACAAGACCCGGCTGGAAGCTGCCAAGGAATTGGGCCATTGGCTCCTGGCCCAACTGCCGGAGCAGAGCGAGGTCGCCGTGCTTGACAACCATCTGGCTGGCACAGCGGCGTTTCAACCGGACCGAGGAGCGGCGAAAGATCGGATTACCCGGCTGGAGAGCATTTCGAACTCGCAGCCGCTGCCGGTGGTGATTGAGTCGGCGATCAAACTGCTGCGGCAAAGCCCGTTGGATCGGAAGGAAATTTACATCTTCACCGATCTGTCGCGCGGAGCTTGGCCAAGCGAGCAATCGCTGCGGATGCAGCAACAACTGACCGAACTCGGCGACGTGGCCCTGTACTTGATCGACGTTGGCATTCGGGAACCGGTCAATTTCGGCCTAGCCGAGCTGAATTTGTCGGGGGAAGTGCTTTCCAGTCGCAGCCCGCTCAGGATCAACACGGCAATTTCTGCGGTTGGCAAGCGGGAGACTCGCGTTGTCGAGTTGTACGCGATTGGCCCCGATAGCCAGCCGCTGAAACGGAGCCAGGAAACCGTCGAGGTCTTGCCAGGCGAGGCGCGGCCGTTGGAACTGCGACTCGGCGGCTTGGAGGAAGGGACGCACCAGGGCTATCTGCGAATCGCCGGGCAGGACGGATTGGCGGCCGACGACGTGCGGTATTTCACCGTGGTGGTGAAGCCTGCCTGGCGCGTCTTGATCGCCGCGCCGAAGCCGGCCGATCGCTACGCGGTGTTCCTGGCCGAGGCCTTGGCGCCGTCCGTCTATCGCAAGCGGGGCCAAGCCCGGTTCGATTGCGAGATTAGCACTCTGGAGGAGCTTGCCCAGCGACCATTGGCGGAATACGCGGCCGTGTTCGTGCTCGATCCGACGCCGCTGCAACCGGCCCTGTGGAAGCGGCTGACCGACTACACGGCCGAAGGGCACGGCTTGGCGATTGCGCTCGGGCGAAACGCCTCTCCGATCGACTCGTTCAATGAACCGCAGGCTCAGCAACTTTTGCCCGGTAAATTGCTGCGACAGGCGCGTCGGACCGATGGCAGTCTGCACCTCGCGCCGCGAGATTTCCAACATCCAGTCCTGGCATCCTTCCGTCAGTATGCCGGCGCGATTCCCTGGGACGCATTTCCCGTGTTTCGCTACTGGGAACTCGACGACTTGCATAAGGGCGTCGGCATGGTGCTGCCCTACAACGACGGCCGCCCGGCGCTGTTGGAGCGGTCGGTTGGGCAGGGACGCGTGTTGCTGATGACCACGCCCATTTCCGACCGGCCGAACAACAGCCCCTGGAACCTCTTGCCGGTGGGCGAAGCCTGGCCGTTTTTGATTCTCGTCAACGAAATGGCGGCCCATCTCGTCGGCAGCAGCGATCAACAATTCAACTATCTGGCCGGACAGACGGCCGTGCTGCAGCTCAATCCCGGCAAACAGCATCGCGGCTACTTGCTGACAACTCCCGACGGACAGCAGACGCCCTACACAAGCGACCTGAATCGCCGCGAACTGCCGATCACCACTACCGACCGCGTGGGGAACTACCAGGTGAAGGCCGGTGGCGTGGGGGGCGTCAATATGGGGTTTAGCGTCAATTTTGCGGCCGACCAGACTCGACTCGACCGCTTGGACGAGAAGGAACTGAAGGAAGTCTTCGGCCCGACGAAGTTTCACCTGGCCCAGACTCGGGAACAGATTGAGCGAAGTGTGAGCACCGCCCGGGTCGGCCGGGAATTGTTTCCGCCGTTGATTTTGCTGCTGGCCGCGGCACTCGGCCTGGAACTGTTGATGGCCAACCGGTTTTATCGGGAGTAACCTCGCGTTCATTCTACTGACCCTTCACTGACAACTAAAAACTGAAAACTAGACCATGTTCCGTCTTTCTCTCTACCCCGTGTTCGATAGCTACCTGTTGGTGGCTATTGTTGCGCTGGTGCTGGTGGGACTGATGTGGTTTGGGCCGAGTCGCGACAAACTCAGCCGGCGGCAGCGCGGAATTTTGGCGGCGGTGCGGGCGATGGTCATCTTTCTGGTGATCCTCGCCACGCTCCGACCAACGCTGATCTACACGGAGACAAAGAAACAGGCCGCCACGTTGGTCGTGCTGGCCGACCAATCGCGAAGCATGACCGTGCCCGACACCGTGAGCAACAAGTCACGCTGGGACGCGTTGCGAACGGCCTTGGCGGACGCGGCCCCCGCGCTCAAGTCGCTGGCGCGAGATTTCGAGTTGAAGGCCTACACGTTCGACACCGACGTCCGGGAAACGAACGCGCCGGACGGCAAGGTCGAGTTGCCCGACAAACCCGAGGGAAAGCAGACTGCAATCGGGTCGGCGCTGGACGACGTCTTGCGTCGTGAGGCGGGCAAACGATTGCTGGGCCTGGTGCTATTGAGCGACGGCGCGCAGCGGGCCTACGCCCCCCGGGATTTGCCACCGCAAACGGCCGCCGCCCGGTTGAAGCACCTCGGCTATCCGCTCTTCACGGTGCCGCTCGGGCAATCGCGAGGACTGGGCGAGGCACGCGATGTGGCCGTCAAAGACCTGCTGGTCGACTCCAACGTGTTCGTCAAAAACGAACTGGGCACCGACGGCCAAGTGCAGATCGACGGCTTTGTAAACGTCGACATTCCCGTTCGGGTGCTGTTCGAGACCGCGCCGGGAAAGATGGAGGTCGTCGGCCAACAGACCATCCGCGCCACCGCAGACGGTCAATTGCTGCCGATCCATCTGCGCTATGTCCCCCAAGTGCCCGGCGAGTACAAGTTGACGCTGGAGGCCGTTAAGCAGCCGGGCGAACTGGTGACCACCAACAATTCGCTGAGCACGTTCGTCAATGTGTTGAAAGGCGGCTTGAACGTGCTCTACATCGAAGGCGGACTGCGCGTCGAGCAGAAGTTCATGCGGCGGGCCCTGGACGCCTCGCCGGACATCAAGGTGGATTACGTGCGAATCGATCTGCGCGACCCGCAGAGCCGACCAGCCAACTTCGCCGAACGCTTTCGGCCCGGCAAATACGACGTCTACATCCTCGGCGATATTGATGCGACCGCGTTCAAGAAGGATGAACTCGCCAACTTGGCCGAATGCATCAGCCGCGGCGCCGGCCTGATCATGCTCGGTGGTTTTCAGAGTTTCGGGCCTGGCGGATACGGTGAGACGCCGCTGGCCAAAGTTCTGCCGGTCGGCATGGATCGCCTGGAGCGGCAGCGTCCGGAAGAAGCGCCGCGGACCGATTTGCATTGGCCCGGGCCGTTGCCACTGCAGCCGACCGAACTGGGCCTGATGCACTTCACCCTGTCGTTGGCAGGCAGCCGAGCAGAAAACGAGGCGTTGTGGGCCAAGTTGCCGCCCCTGGAAGGTGCCAACAAACTGCATGACGTGCCTGCCGGGGCCATGGTCCTGCTCGCCGCCGGGGCGGACAAGCCGCTGCTGGTGGCACAGCAATATGGCGACGGCCGGGTGATGGCCTTCGCCGGCGACTCGACCTGGCGGTGGTGGATGCGCGGCTACGATGCGGCCTTCAAGCGGTTCTGGCGGCAGGTGATCTTGTGGCTGGCGCGGAAGGATCAGGCCCAGGAGGGAAACGTTTGGATTCGGATGGCCCAGCGACGGTTTGGCCCCTCCCAGCGTGTCGACTTCTCCGTCGGCGCCAACGCGCCAACCGGCGAAGCGATTGCCGACGCCAGCTACAAGGCCGAGGTCGTGTTGCCCAATGGCACGCGGCAGCCGTTGCCCTTGGTGCGGCAGAATGAAACGATGAGCGGATCGTTCCGCGATACGAACCTCGCCGGCGACTACGCCATCGAGGTGACTGCCACCCAGAAAGAACGGCCGTTGGGCTCGGCCCGGGCACGCTTCCTCGTCTACCAGCAGGATCTCGAGCTCGATAATGCCGCCGCCGACCGCAGCACACTGGAAGGCATCGCCGCGATGACGGGCGGGCAGTCGATTGCGCCCGAGCAACTGTCCGACCTCATTCGCCGCCTCGCCACGGAAACCGAGCATCTGGAAGTGCAGCACGAAACGAAAAAGACCTTCTGGGACACCTGGACTTTCTTCTGCCTCCTGGTCGCGCTGCTGTCGCTGGAGTGGTATCTGCGGAAGCGGTGGGGATTGGTGTAGCCGGCGGAGCCGCGGACCGAGGCGAAATCATTTCTCGATACTCTGCGCTAATCGGGCCCGGGCTTCGACGGCATGCCCCCCCCGATGTGCCTATTGTTTCCCTGCTGCGGTGGCTGTTATAATTAGCGAGCTTTTCGCAATTCTCACCGCAGTCCTGTTTCTACTTGGGGAATTGCCCATGGGTCTGTGCATTGCTTGCAGGAATACGATACTTCGAGGATCGCCCGAGAGACTGCCGACCGTTCTGCTGATTGGCAGCATGCTGGTCGCCGTCTGGGGTCCTACGCCGGCCGCCGCGGACATCTACCAATGGACTTATGATCCGTGGTGGGGTATCAGGGCGTCTTCGACTCCGTGCGTTGGCGGTGTGGGAGTCTCGGCCGGCCCCAATGCCACGCTTTCTGGCCTCGATCTGACGATGGCCTACCTGGGATTTACGAACTTGAGCAATGCCAACTTGTCCGCGACCAACTTGACCAATGCCTATCTTCAATATGCCACGTTGACCGAAGCAAACTTTGCTGGAGCTACGATTACGGCGGCTGACTTTAGCTTCACCACGAGCTACGGATTCACGGCGTCGCAACTTTACAGCACGGCCAACTATCAGGCGAAGAATCTAAGTAGGATCCGGTTTACAAACACGAGTATGACGGGGTGGAGTTTCGTCGGGCAGGACCTGACGGCGGCAGATTTTTCCTCTGCCACGCTGAGCAGCGCCAATCTTAGCGGCGCCAACCTCGCCGGAACCGGGTTCAGCAACGCTAGCTTACGTTCCGCCACGTTGACGAATGCCAACTTCTCGGGGGCCGTTGTCAGTGGCACTGATTTGAGTTCGACAACCAGTAGCGGCTTCACGGCTCAGCAACTCTATAGCACGGCCGGTTACCGGAGTAACGACCTGAGAAGCATCCGGTTGCAGTACAACGATCTTAACGGCTGGAATCTGGCGGGGCAGGACATGGCCTTTGCGGACCTTGCTTATGCGACGCTGAACAATGCGAACCTCAATGGCGCAAATCTCGCTGCTTGCATGCTAACCGGCGCCAGTTTCGTCAATGCCGACCTCCGCAACGGTAGGCTTAACGGCTCGGCCCTGACCGGCGCGAATTTTAGCGGCGCTAACCTCAGCAACGGGAGCGTGGAACGGGCCACCCTGACCAATGCCAACCTTAGTGGCGCCAATTTAAGCAACAACTGGATGTTCGAGACGACGCTGACCGGGGCGAATCTCAGCGGGGCCATCGTGACGGGAGCATATTTGTGGGACGTGACAAGCAGGGGCTTTACCGCTCAGCAGCTTTACAGCACCGCCAGCTATCAGGCTGGCGATCTCAGGAATATCGTCCTGCCGGATAACGATTTGACCGGCTGGAATTTCGCAAACCAGAATTTGACGAATGCTTTCCTCTCGAACACCACGCTGACCAACGCGAACTTCTCGGGAGCCACGGTGACGGGCGCCAGTTTTGCCAACGCCGTCGGCTTTACGGCACAGCAACTTTACAGCACCGGCAGCTATCAAGCGCATGACTTGCGCGGCATTCAGTTACAGAACGCGCGTCTTAATGGCTGGGACTTCTCCGCACAGAATCTTAGCGGGGCAAATCTCTTTTATGCGTTTGTACAGAATTCCAATTTTAGCAATGCGAATCTAAGCGATGCGGAACTAAGTCACACGACGTTCTACTCCAGCGTCAACCTGCAGAATGCGGTTTTCAGCCGTGCCAACCTTTCCCACGCGAGGCTCCTCACAACGCTCTCCGGCACCAATCTTACCAACGCGCGTCTGCAAAAAGCCACCATTACGGGTGAACTTGCTTCTGCGATCGTGAAGGGCGCCGATTTTCGTGGCACCGGCCTCTCATCGTCGACCGTCGGCCCAGACGCGATTGCATCGGACGGCCACCTCGGCCGGTTAGCGGTTGGCCCTTGCGAGACGCGAGCGATCTGGAACTACCTCTATTACGAATCCACGGCGATCCCGATCCACGTCGATGGAAATGCCGGATTGGGAATGGCGATCGACCCGGCGGGAAGTCTGCAATTCTTCTTTGATAGCCACGCCTGGCGATCCACCATCGCGTTCCAGCCCGACGTTTCGGTATCACTCGGGGGGACGCTAGAGTTGAGCCTGGACCATGAGGTTGCTTACAGTGAGATTTTCAACAAGACTTTTCGCTTGTTCGACTGGACGGGAGTCAGCCCGATCGGCGCGTTTACCAACATCGTTGCTGACCCGCGTTGGAACCTGACTCAACTGTATACCCTCGGCGAGGTCACGTTTGTGGGTCTGGCCGGCGACGCCAACAACGACGAGGTGGTGGACTTTGACGACTTGTCGACTGTGATCAACTACTACGGGATGACAAGCGGAGCACAGTGGTACAATGGCGACTTCACCGGCGACCATGCCGTTAACTTCGACGATTTGTCGGAACTGATCAATCACTATGGCGGGACCGGCAACCTGGATGCTCAAGGCCAGGCACTGTTGGCCGCACGCGGTTTAGGTGGCAGCTCGGTACCGGAACCGTCAACCCTTCTGCTGCTCGTGATCGGGGTTTGCCTGCTGGCCTGCCGCTGGGCATCGGCTCGAGCCTTCGGTCACTCTGTCATCCGGTGACGCTCGCCGAAGCGATCGCTCGGGTGCTCGCGTTGATTCCGCCTCGCCCTGGCAAATGGGCAAAGACAGGCAAGGTGAGTGACTCTAGTTGCTCCTCGCTGCTCTTGTCGGTGCCTGATAATTTGGGTACATTCCATTGCCCTCCGAGTTTAGCCCCTGCAGTAGAGTGGGGCCGGCGGCCCTTTTGATGCCTGCCGCACTGCCGAGAGCGTGCAAGGGCGTTTACAATCAAAGCTCTGGAAAGCGAAACGACCCTCCACGATTGGGATACGCGTTCTAGCCCGGGAAAGGATTCCGCACTATGCAGGCGACTTTGGCCGAACTTGCCACGCTCGTGAACGGGCAAGTGCTCGGTGACGGCCAACTAGTCATTCGCGGCGCTGCCACCCTTCGGGACGCGGAGCCTGGACAGATCACCCTGGTCGATCAACAGGGCAAGAGCCATCTGCTCGAAGGTTGCGGGGCGACCGCCGTCGTGGTGCCGCGGGACTTTCGCCCCCAGAATCTGCCGGCCATCCAAGTCGACGATGTCCATCAAGCCTTCGCGGCGATCGTCTGCCACTTCTTCCCGCAAAGGATCGCGTCGCGCATTGGCGTCAGCCCTCTTGCGGCCGTCAGTGCCACGGCCAAGATCGGCGCGGACGTCGACATCTATCCCTTCGCCACCGTCGGTGAGAATGTGACGATCGGCGCGGGCTCGACGATCCACAGCGGCGTGCACATTATGGCCGATTCGGTGATCGGCGAGAACGTGACGATCTTTCCCAACGCCGTGCTCTACGAAAACACGCTTGTCGGCTCGCGTTCGATAATCCACGCCAACGCCGTGCTGGGCGCATTTGGTTTCGGCTATGGTTTTGCTGCGGGCCGACACGTGCTTTCCGCCCAGTTGGGCAACGTGGTGTTGGGCGAAGACGTCGAAATCGGCGCGGGCACGACGATCGACCGCGGCACGTACGGCCCGACATCGATCGGCGACGGGACGAAGATCGACAACCTGGTGATGGTCGCCCACAATTGCCGCATCGGACGACACAACATGCTCTGCTCGCAGGTCGGCATCGCCGGCAGCACCACAACGGGTGATTATGTGGTAATGGCCGGCCAGGTCGGCGTCCGCGACCACGTGCACATTGGCGATCGGGCCGTGCTGGGCGCGATGGCTGGCATCATCAACGACGTGCCGCCGGATGCGCGAATGATCGGCATTCCGGCCACCCCCGAGCGGGACCAGAAGCTCAAGCAGGCGGCGTTCAGCAAGCTGCCCGACATGCGGCACCAATTGAAGCGGCTGCAGCGAACGGTGGACGAACTGGTCAAGCAGGCGGCCGAGGTGCCGTCGAATGAAGAAACTACGCCGCGTGACGACAGCGACGGCCATCGGGCGGTGGCGTAGTGGTGAGTGATGAGTGATTAGTGGTGAGTGGCCGGGGCAGCGGCCGAGCGGAACCGATGCTCTCGTTCCCCAGCAATATGCGGGAACGCAATAGCCCGATGATTCTCTTCCGCCTATTTAGGAATCTCGCCATGCGTGTCGGTCGGCTCGCACGTTTATGCCTGCCTCTGCTGGTTGTCGTTTTTTGGGCACTCTCCATAGGGTCTGCAGAAGATGACGCCACCAGGCGCAGCTCGGATGAAGCTTTGCTGGCCAATTTGAAAGTGACGGCCAAGGCTGAACGCTACCCGCGTTCAGCCGCAAACGTTGTTTTGGATTTTCGCGGCACAGCGGCGAGATCCGCCAGCGCTATGGGCGAACTGCGACTGGACGCGGTTATTGACAAGAGCGGCACGTCCCATCTCCAGGCCTGCAAAACATGGAAGGGAAATGAGGAAATGACGCCTCAATTTCTCGATCACTTCGGGTATTACGATTCACCAGAAGGATTTTCCGTCGGCTTCGAGTTCAACGATCAGGCCCCGATTCAAAAGTTGCAGGAAATCAGGGGTAGCCTCGCGCTGCAGCTCGGCGGTGAACGCAAAACAATCGTGGTGAAGGACGCATTCCGACGCCTCGGCGAGCCGGCGGACCGGTCGATGGCCAAGACTGGCCCACTTCGGGAAACCGGATGGATGGCGGAACCGATGAAGAGTAAACTTCTCTCCGAGCAAGGGATTCGGATAGCTGTTAGAAGAATTTTGGTGGAACCGCCGTTACTCGCAACTGATTCCGTCGCGATCCAGGTGGAATGCAATAACCAGATACTTCAATTCGATGTCCTCGATGCCACGGGCAAGGCTTTACCGTGCTTGGGCAAGACTTACGATGCTACGGAAATGCCGCACTGGCTGTTTTGGTTTGCCTCTGATAGGCCAATCCCTTCTGATGCCAAATTGCGACTGATCGTTGACCGGGGCGGTCGCAAGGTACGAGTACCGTTTGTCTTGAAGGAGATCGAGGTGCCGCCGCTGCCCGAAGAGGATGACGAGAAGTCGTTCACGGGCGTTGTGCCGGGCAGGAAGAAGAAGCAAACGACCGATCAACATTCGCAATGATACCGGCGTCGGCGTTGAGTAGAACTGGGTACCGCCTTGCCCAAAGCGCGGGATTGACGACCGACAACTGAAAACTGACTACCGATAGCCCCATGTCTTCAGGTACCGAACCTCGCCGAATTGGATTGTTGGCCGGATGGGGCCGGTTTCCAGTGGTGATCGCCGAGGAGCTGCGGCGGCAGGGCTGCGAGGTGTATTGCCTGGGCACGATTGGGCACGCCGATCCGGCCCTGAAAAAGGTCTGCCACGAGTTTCATTGGTTGGGAATGGCCAAGTTCGGCAAGGCCATCCGCTACTTCCACCGTCGACGGATCACTGAGATCATGATGGCGGGCAAGATTTTCAAGATCCGGCTGTTTCAACGCTGGGCGTGGGTGCGCCACCTGCCCGACCTGCGGACGATCCGCATGTTTCTGCCTCATTTTTGGACCCGAAAGAAAGACTGTCGGGACGACTCACTGCTGATGGCGATCGTCAACGAGTTTGCCGCGGAAGGCATTCGTTTCGTCCCGCCCACGGACTATGCCCCGGAGTTACTCGTGAAAGAGGGACAATTGACGCGCCGCGGCCCGACCGCGTGGCAGCAGAAAGACATCGAGTTCGGCTGGCGGATGGCCAAGGAGATGGGCCGGCTCGACATCGGACAAAGCGTGGTGGTCAAAGATCAAGCCGTGCTGGCCGTCGAAGCTGTGGAAGGCACCGACGAGTGCATCCGTCGGGCGGGCACGCTCTGCCGGGCTGGCGGCTTCACCGTGGTAAAAGTCGCCAAGCCCCAGCAGGATATGCGGTTTGATGTGCCCACCATCGGCCGAGGCACGCTCGAAACAATCCACGCCGCCGGCGGCAAAGTGCTAGCCGTCGAGGCCGGACGAACCATCTTCCTCGATCAGGCCGAGGTGGTCGAGTACGCCGACCAGCAGGGCCTTGTGATTGTGGCCGTCAGGGGCGAGTAAACTTTCTTTCTTTTTTTCGCCCGCCGCAGCTCTCTCGGCGAGCCGCGCCAATCTGCTGGCGCTCGCGCGGCCGCTTATCTTAGCCCCCATACTTGTTTCGAGAGTGGCGGGGTATGGTGTAGTCCGGTGGAGCGGCAATCGCCGAAAAAACGGAATAATGTCCGCGATCCAAATGCCCGACACTACCAGTGCCGGAGATGTTTTTTCTTTGTGGCTCTGGGCGGTTTGATTAAACTATAGGGATTGTCGCCACTGAAACGGGGAGCCTATGAGTCGGATGACCGCCCGCTGTGCCGTATTCCTTTCCTGCCTGGTGATTTTGGCCGTGCTGTTTGGCTTGGCCACGTTGCAGCCGCACGGTTGCACCGCACCGGAGCGCAGCGGGACGAGTGCTCCGAATCCTTTGGCAAGCGCGCCCGGGCCGACCTTGGCACCGCCTAAGAGCATGGTGCTGGTCTGGGTGGAGGCCGACAAATCAGAGATTGAAGTCGGCTGGGCGGAAAACTGATCTCCACGGGGAGAGCGTTCCGAATTCCGGAGGGGACGCGACCTTCGCCGCCGTTTTACCGAGCCGCTTCGCCGCACGGCCTGAAAACCTACTCTTCGCCTTCTGACCGTCTAGCCGGCCCACTCGGGTTTCGGTCCCTCTTGCGGAACTCGGAGCGATACACCGGTTCATTGGCCATGCGCACCCGCCGCTCAAAATGCGTGCGGTAGGCCATGTCGTGCTCGGCCGGCGTTTCGGGAACGGGCAACGGCCCCTCCAAAGTCGTGTGGGCGGCCAGCAACTCCAGCGACGTCAAGAAGTACTCCTCGACATCCGTCCAGAAGTGCAGCGCCCCACCGGGCACCAGCGTCCGCTCGATATCATGCAAAAAGGACTCTCGCATCACCCGCCGGCGACGATGCCGCTGCTTCCACCAAGGATCGGGGAAGTAAACGTGTACGGCTGCCAGCGAATTATCGGGAATCCATTCCTGGAACACCCGCAGGCCATCGCCACTGACGATCTTGGCGTTGTTCAGTCCGGCCTTGGCGAGACCGGCAGCGATGAACTCGGCGTATTTTTTGGCCACTTCGATACCTAGGAAGTTCACGTCCGGTCGCGCCGCCGCGGCGCTCTTCAAAAAGAGTCCCTTGCCCGAGCCCATCTCGACTTCCAGCCGCGCCATGCGGCCGAACAGTGCCTCGACACTCCACGGCTGCGGCAATTGCTCGATGGTCCGCAGATGGCCGGTCAAATCGATGGAAGGATTGATCTTACGAAGTGCGCGACGTCCCATGCGTAGTGGCAAGTGGTTGGTGGTGAGTGGAGAGGGGCAAGTGGTCCGGGTCGGCTTGCCCGCCGCGACGGTGTACCGCAGATCCTGAGCAGCAATACGACTCGTGCAACGTAAGCGTATGGCGGGTCCGGTCGCGTGCGTTAACCGCCCAACTGCGACGGCAACGGTGGCACGGGTTGACCACCGACGCCCGGGGGTGTCGGTACGGTCTCGGGCATGCCCGGCGGCGGCAACATCGGCGGGGCCGAGGGCGCCGGTCCGCTAGGTCCAGGATAACCCGGAACGGGCCCGGGCACCACCGGACCAGGTACCGGCTGACCAGGCATGGCCGGAAAAGCACCGCTCGTGGGTGGGGCGCCTGGAGGAACCGGCCCGGTCGCGACAGCCCCCGGAAACGGCGCTGTCCCCGTTGCGCCATGAAGGTTTCGGCGAAGATTCTCGGCCCGCGCCCGAAGTTGATCGGTCGGCACCATCATCTGCGGCTTCATTTGGAAATCTAAGCAGCGATGGTCGCGAATTTCGCCGGGCACCAAGTTCTCCGATACGAAGTCCAAGGGCGGTATTTCGTACCAGGGCGCCGGAATCGACCGCAGTTCGGTCAAGGTCTCGTAGCCATCCTTGACGAGGCGAAACTTCCTGGTGCCGTAATAGACAAAATCGTGCGCGACGGGGGTCACGCCGATCGGCGTTGCCTGATCGTCGACATACACCAAGGCCCCGGGCGGATTGCTCCGGACGGTCATCCGCCGCTGCACACAGCCAGTTTGGGCGGCGATTGCCAGGACGGCAAGCAGCACGACGGCCGGGCCACAGCCGGCCCCGGCAGGGGTTAGCTTGCAAAAACAGCCTGGAAACGGGAATCGCCTCATGAGGCCGCGGAGTATAGTGTGGGGCGGAGAAGAAGACTAGGCCGATTTTCCTTGCAGGGGCGCTGGCAGTGCCCCCCGTCGGCTGGTATACTTAAACGCACACACCTAACTGCCCGTGGCTCTCCCCGAGTCCAACAGGTCTGGCCCCGCTTCCAGGCTTGCGAGGGATCCACCGGGTTCTCTACAATTTGTTACTTGCCCGTTTTGCCATGGATCAGCCTGCTGCTTTGTGGTCCCGCTGTCTAGAGTATGCGTCGTTAACCGATGTCGGTCTGCGCCGCTCGAACAACCAGGACTCCTATGCCGTTGCGCTGGCCGGGAGCCAGGAGGATTTTGACCATCGAGGCCACCTCTTCCTAGTCGCCGACGGCATGGGCGCTCACGCCGCGGGAGAACTGGCCAGCAAGATCGCCACCGATCTGATTCCTTTGGCCTATCATAAACTCGTCGAGCAATCGCCCCCGGAAGCCATCTTGTCGGCCGTCCTCGACGCCAACAACCAGATCCATACCCGCGGCCAAGCCAGTCCCGATTTTCATGGCATGGGCACCACCGCTTGCGGTCTGCTGTTATTACCCGCCGGCGCGTTTGTGGTGCACGTGGGCGATAGTCGCGCCTATCGGCTACGCAGTAATCATATCGAGCAACTCACGTTCGATCACAGCTTAGTGTGGGAGATGCGGGCCTCGGGCCAGTTGGCCGAAGGCGCGGCGAACAATATTCCAAAGAACATCATCACCCGCTCACTCGGCCCGAGCGCCAAGGTGAAAGTGGACCTCGAGGGGCCCCACCCGCTCCAAGTTGGCGATACGTTCTTGCTCTGTAGCGATGGTCTCTCCGGGCAGGTCAAGGATGATGAGATCGGCGCCGTCCTAGCCGCGCTTCCTCCGGCTGAAGCCGCTCAGACACTGATCGATCTCGCCTGCCTCCGCGGAGGTCCAGACAACATTACGGTAATTGTCGTCCGCGTTCTCGGTCCGCAGGTCGCCGAGGCATCGCAACAAACGGCAGCCGGCTTGACGACTTCCGCACGCCGCCATAAGCCGGTCCATCCCTTGCTCTGGACTTTGCTCGGCGTCGCCGCGCTGGCGACCGCCGGCCTATTGGGTCTCGGACATGTTGGACTCGCATTCTTGACGCTGGGAGCTACCTTTGTCGTGGCCCTCGCCGCCCTCGTGCAGCGTTACAGCGGCCGAGAGGACACAACCGACAACCGGCATTTCGGCCGCGGCCCCTACGTCTCGACCGAATGTGTCCCCAACGAGGATCTCCTGCGCCGCTTTGCCGAGATTGCCCGACAACTCCGCGACGCAGCCGTCGCCGAAAAATGGAGCGTCGACCGCAGCGGCTTCGATCGTCTTTTGGGTAATTCGGCGAAGGCGGCCGAAGAGGGTAATTTGGGCAGCGCCGTCCGCGACCATCTCCGCGCCATCAGCATCATGATGGCCCAACTCCGGCAACAAGCAGCCGGCGATAGCAACGTGTTGCCGAAGTAACGGCGTTCCCCTTGCTGCCGTTGAGCTGGTTCTGCTACACTCCGGCCCCTTTTGCGTGAAGCTATGGCGGGCGTCCCGCCGGGCTTTCGCTCGTCCAAGGAGCGGGCTCCGTGCTGTCAAACTGGCCAATTCGCCTGAAACTGTTGCTCGGACTCGGACTGCTCGTGGCCGTAGTGGCCATCCTCAGCGGCAGCGGCCTGATCGCTACCTACTCCTACCGCAACCTGGTGAACGGTCTCAGTTGGCGAGTGAGCGAACTACCCCTGGCAGCCGAACTCAGCCGAAACGTCAGCGATCTTCGGATCACCATCGGCGAACTCCGCGGCCTTCAGGTAGACACCTTCCCCGTCTCGCGCCAGGAACTCGTGCCGATGCGGGTGCGCATGGTTCGCGACCAGTTTCGCAGCCAGTTGGACCAAGTCGATCAGACGCTCTCCGACTATCGCGACCATCTGGCCGACGAGCATCAAGCCGATCCTCACATGGCCGATCATCAGCGCGAACACGAGACGCTACGGAAGATCGAAGCCCAATTGACGCGAATTCGCGCCGCCAACCGCACGACCGACTGGGCCGTCGACAACGTCAAAGTCGGCTGGCTCGACGTCGAGCTCGAACGGCTGCAAGTGCTGGCCTCCGAGTTGCCGAGCCATTTGCAGACCAAGTTGGCCGGGCTGTCACGCGAGGTTCGCGGCCGGAATGCGGTGCTGATGCTCAGCGCCTGGGCGGCCACCGCATCGGCCGGACTTCTCTTTCTTGTCTTCATGCAGCTCTCCTACCGCTGGATTTTCCGCCCGCTGCGCACTCTGGTAGCCGGCTCGCGGCGGGTCGCCGCCGGCGAGTTCAGCTATCGTATCCAGCTCGACACCCACGACGAGATGGCCGAATTGGCAAAAGCCATGAACGACATGACGGCCCGTTTCCAGGAAATTCGCGACGACCTGGATCATCAGGTCAAGCTGCGCACGCAACAGGCGGTTCGCAACGAACAGCTCGCCAGCGTCGGCTTTTTGGCCGCCGGGGTCGCGCACGAAATCAACAACCCGCTGGCCTCGATCGCCATGTGCGCCGAGTCGCTCGAAGGTCGGCTTTCCGAAACGGTCGGCGGCGACGACCCCAACCAGGCGGTCGTCCACAGTTACCTGCGCATGATCCAGGAGGAAGCTTTCCGCTGCAAAGGAATTACCGAAAAACTCCTCGATTTCTCCCGGGTCGGACCAGGCAAACGACAAAACACCGAGCTGGGCGAACTCGTCCAGGGTGTGGTCGCCATGCTCAGCCACCTTGGCAAGTACCAACACAAACACATCGAGTTCGCACCCAACGATCCGGTTGTCGCCGAGGTGAATCCGCAGGAAATGAAGCAGGTTGTGCTCAACTTGTTGAGCAATGCCCTCGACAGTCTGGACGACGGGGGCGCGGTTCGGATTACCCTGCAGATTCAGCGCGGGTACGCCGTGCTGACCGTCGTCGACAATGGCTGTGGCATGACCCCCGAGGTGCTCAGCCACGTTTTCGAACCGTTTTTCACCCGCCGCCGCAGCGGCCAAGGCACCGGCCTCGGCCTTTCGATTACTCATCGCATCATCGCCGATCACGGCGGTGACATCGAAGCGCATAGCGCCGGCACGGGCCATGGCTCGACCTTCCGCGTCCGCGTGCCGCTGGTTGCCGAAACAAAGGAGAACGATTATCACCGCCAAGCCGCATAAACGACTGAAGTTGCTGTTCGCCGACGACGAGCGTTCGCTCCAGGAAGTGATGCGTCTCGAGTTGCCGCGGATGGGCCACGAGGCGACCATCTGTCCCGACGGCACCACCGCCCTGGCCGCGCTAGAACGCAACACCTACGACTGCATCCTCGTCGATCTCGACATGCCCGGCTGCAACGGCATCGACGTCATCGCGCGGGCGAAGGAGCTTTCGCCCGAAACCGAGGCCATCGTGCTAACCGGCAAATCGTCGTTGGAAACGGCCATCGCCGCCTTGCGGCAGGGGACGTTTGACTACCTCACCAAACCCTGCAAACTGATCGACCTGGAAAACATCCTTCGCCGCGTCGCCGACAAGCGCGACCTCAGAAACAAGTACCGCGCGGTCAAGCAGCGGCTGGATCGCATCGAAGGCGCCCCCACGCTCATCGGCCAGGCCGAGAAGATGAACCAGGTGCGAAAACTGATCGGCAAGGTGGCGCCGACCGATTCCACGGTGCTGATTCTCGGCGAGACGGGCACCGGCAAGGAACTGGTGGCGCGGGCCGTTCATGATCAGAGCTTGCGGGCGGAGATGCCCTTCGTTCCAATCAACTGCGGCGCGCTGCCCGAGCATCTCATCGAGAGCGAACTGTTTGGGCATCGCAAGGGCGCCTTTACCGGGGCCGACGAGCATCGAACGGGCTTGCTGCAAGTCGCCAACGGCGGCAGCGTCTTCCTCGACGAAATTGGCGAACTGCCCAAGGCCATGCAGGCCAAGCTACTGCGGTTCCTCGAAAACGGCGAGGTCCGCCGCGTCGGCGACAACGAGTCGGTCGTCTGTGACGTGCGGGTCGTTTGTGCCACGAATCGCGACCTGTCGGAGATGGTGGCCGAGGGCGAATTCCGCGAGGACCTTTACTTTCGCATCAACACCTTCGAGGTGCGATTGCCCCCCTTACGCGAACGAATCGAGGATATTCCCGTACTCGCCCGACATCTGGCAACGCGGTTCGGCGCTCCACGCGCCGCCGAGGATCAACTCTTCACGGCCGACACTCTGGAGATGCTCATGGCGCATAGCTGGCCGGGCAATGTTCGCGAGTTGGCCAATGTGATCGAACATGCCATGATCCTTTGCGATGCCCTGCCGATCGGACCAGAACACCTCCCGCAGCGATTCACCAAAAAGATGCCCGCCGCTCGTCCGGCGGCAGCGGCCACGCTCAACCTCCGCGACCTGGAAATGCAGGCCGTTCAAACGGCCCTCGATCGCCATCAAGGCAACAAGCCCAAGGCGGCCGAAGAACTCGGCATCAGCCTGAAGACGCTCTACAACAAGCTCAATTCCTTCGCCGAGTTGGAAAAAACGGCCTAGACGGCTCAAAGCCGGCCAAGAAAGCGGCAAGGCCCACCATTTTGACAACTCCTGACTGGTACTACCCAGCGGGTCGTCACTGATGGGCCTTGTCTACCCGTATTCTTTCCAATCAGGGGCAAGAGTCAAGGGCGGCCGAAAAAATCTCTCCCTTTCGCTCTACCGCCTGGAATTCCGGGCCCGTCGCCTTAATCGGCCGCCGTCGGCTCGCCGCCTTTTAACGGTTCTTTGCCAACAACTTCCAAAGCTTCTTTCAGTTGGTCGAAACCGCCGGTCATCTTCATCAACGCATTGACGCGAACGGCCGCGTCGAGGGCCTTTTCCAGCGTGCCGTGCTCGCGAATGAATTCCTGAAGTTGACGGACGGTGACGATCGCGTCCAACAATTGTTTCGACTGGTTGGAAGGGGTTTTGACCGGAGCAGGCGTTTTCTTGGCCATTTTGTTTCTCCCGGAGGGCTAGCTGACAAATCGCGATTTGGGCTCAAAGACGGTTCCACCGTACCACGGCAACCGCCGAGAAACAATAGTTCGCGAACCCCTAACTGTCCACTGAACCCTGAACCCTCAAACTAGCCCTGCAGCCGCTTCACCACTTTCCGAACGAGCTTCCGCGGGGCAAACCGGACGGCCATCGCCCCGAGTTTGTTTTTCAAGCCGGGAATCACCAGTACCTGGCCGCGGCGAAATCCCTGGTAGCCGGCTCGGGCGACCGTCACCACCTCCATCACCCCGTAGCGAAACAGCAACGCGTCGCCCAGCTTTGCCGCCTCCTGAAACCCGGTAGCCGTCGCCCCCGGCGCCAAGCAGGTGGCGTGAACTCCCGTTCCCAAAAGTTCCTCGGCCAAGGCCTCGGTGTAGGAAAGCACAAAGGCTTTTGTGGCGTAGTAGACGGCCATGTTCGGACCCGGCTGAAACCCGGCTGTTGAGCCGACGTTCAGCACGCCGCCGCGTTTTCGCCCAATCATACCGGGCAAAAACAACCGCGTCAGTTGCGCCAGCGCGGCCACATTCACCTGAACCATCTCCGTTTGCGTCGTCAGCGGAAGTTTGGCGATCTTCCCTACCGCGCCAAAGCCGGCGTTGTTCACCAACACGTCGATCACAATGCCGCGCTCAGCGAGTTGGTCGAAGATCCGTCGCGGCGCCGTCGGATCGCTCAAGTCGTGCGGCAGCACCACTATCTGCACCTGATGATCCCGCCGCAACTCCTCGGCCAACGCCTCCAGCCGCTGCTGGTTCCGTGCCACCAGCACCAAGTCGCTTCGGTCCCTGGCAAACAGCCGGGCAAGTTCCAAACCAATCCCTGAGGAAGCTCCGGTGATCAGGGCCGTTTCCTGTGCCATGGCAATGTCTGCTCCTGGATGTAATGACACGAATGCGAGACCCTCACGCGTTTCTTTGAAAAATCACTCCGCCGTCCTAATCGCCGGCCGACATTTCGTCGAACTTGCTATCGCCGACCACTTCCGTTTTCCAAGCAATCTGGCAGCGCTCGCAGTCGAGAACGATGCGGAAGCGGGTATCCCATGGGTCTCCCAAAAATTGCCGCCTCGGAGAGAGTTTCTGATCGCACACCGGGCAGCGACGAAACCGGCAAACCATGATCCCGCAGACAACCAGAAATGGCACGCCCGCCAGCCAAACGGTATTGAAACGGAAGGCGAGCCAGACGCACGCGGCCGTCAATCCGAGAACGCCCAGCACGATCAGGGCAACGCAGTACCAGGGATCTTTTGGAAATGGCCGCTCTTCCAATTCAATAGGCTCCTAAAGTACCCCGGCGATGATCGCCACCGCACGGTTACAAGGCTATGTTGCTAGCGATACGCCTTGTACGACCTCTATTTTATTCGGCCGAGTCCGGCTCGTCCGATTGAATGCCGTCCTTAATAGGTTTCCTTCGCACCACACCAAGAAAAATCAGAAGAGAGCCGGCCAGAATCGATCCGCCGGCGCCAACGAACCAGGCGTGAGAGGTTTCGGGGTCGAGAGGCGGAGGCGGTTTTCCGCCAAGCAGCGCGCCGGCTAGCCAAAAATTGGCTGCTACCGTCGCGCCGATCACCGGAGACAAGACGAGCAGTATCCCAGGCCAGACGAGTCCCCGGGTCGCTCGTGTTCGTGCCCATCGCTTGCCGGGATCTCGATGCGCCGAGCTCTGACAGATAGAAAAGAAGGCACCTGCGGCATAGGCAGGTCCAAACAGGAACAACAGCGAGGCCGGAAGAAACAAAAAACCGAATGCCGGGTTTCGCTGAGCAAGGTGGGCGAGGTGTTCGTACAGCCCGACCTCTACTGGCAGTATGATTAGCAGGGCAAAAATGACCAGCGAGCCAACCGCCCCAACTACGAGATACAATTTTCGATACTCTCGCCGGTAACAGAAGCGGATGATGGCGAGTAGTGGTAGAGCAACAAGCGAGAACAGAGGTAGCGTCCAAACGACCTCGATCCAGCGGACATTCGGATTCAAGAAGAATCGAACGATATCGACGAGCACCCAAACCAGCAGTGCACCGGCCACCGCAATCGCTGTGCATCGCAAAAGTTCCTTCGCGACGTTGTTCATCCTTCTGCCCGCGCGGTTAGACCTCGTCCAGCCCATCAATCGTGTAGCCGACCAAATTATACCGGCTTGCGTTTCCTTGTCAGCCACCAACTCCCCAGCCACCACAGGCCGACAAACAGCAGCGAGCCGAGGAAGGCGGAGATCAGGTCCTCGAACGTGACCTTCAGGTCGCCTAGGTGAAGGTCGATGTTAAAGACCCGAAAAAGCCCGCCGCCGATCAAGGCGCCGACCAGGCCCACGCCGACGTTCGTCCACCGGCCCAGCCCTTCGCGTTTGAACGTTACCACGCGTCCGGCGATGGTCCCCGCCAGGCTGCCTACGATTAGCCACACAATGATGGGTCCGAGATAGGTTTCCATAGTTCCTTATCCCCTCGTCATTTCGAGTTATTTCCATGTTTCCCTGTTTTGGCGTCGTCTTCCAACAGCGAATTATTGACTGAGAAACTGTTAAGACGAGGTGTTTATTGGGAGGAAGTGCGGTTCGCGCCGACTTTGCCGGCCAAGAGGCGGGGAAAAGTCAGGCGTTGAACGGATGACCGGCTTATCGCCCGTGCCAGTGGCAAAAGCCGACGCTACATCGGGTGTCTTGACGGAGAGAGCCAGGTTTTCATAGCGTTAAATGAGTATCCTCTCATGAACCGGGAGCCTGCGTAAGATTTTACAGTGGCTCTCGTGAGTCGACGGCCATAACTCGGGGAGAAGGACCCTATGCGATTCCAGACCAAAGCCTTTGTATCGCTCTTGCTGAGCGCGGTCTTCCTGACGCTTGGGCTATCAGGAGTGATGCTCTATCTTTGCCCCCGAGGACGCGTCGCCAATTGGACCGATTGGACGTTGTTGGGGCTCGATAAGCAATCGTGGCAGTCATTGCATATCAACTTCGCCCTAGGGTTCTTGATCTTGGCTGCGTTACACCTGTATTTCAATTGGGGGCTGTTTTGGGGTTACTTGAAAAAGAAAGGCCAGTTTGCCCTCAACCTGAAGTGGGAAACGCTGGCTGCACTCGTCGTCACCGCGGTGATCGTGCTGGGGATCGTGTTTCGCGTTTCACCATTCACGAAACTCATGGTCTACAACAACCGCATGAAAGATTATTGGGACCAATGGGCAGCGCAGCCGCCTTCACCGCATGCCGAGGAGTTGAGCTTGAAACGATTCGCAGCCGAGCGGGAGCTATCCTTGCCGGCGGTCCTCGAGGCGATGAGAGCGGAGGGCCTGGAGGTTCGCGGTCCCGAGGCCACACTGGCAGAAATCGCCCAACAGAATCGCGTAACGCCGAGCGAGGTCTATGCCCGCATCAAAAAACACTTTCCTGAGATCGAGGAACGAGTACGTGTTCCAGGAAAGGGGCAAGGTATGGGGCCGGGAAAAGGTCGTGGCCGGCATCAACAGACGGATTGGTGATTCCTCCTACCGTCTATCGCGCCGCAGGCTGAGGCTGACTGATTTTCCTCCAAGGAGTTTAGCCAATCGCTTCACCGCCAACTCTTTCGCCTTGGCCTCGACTTCCACCGTCACATCCAGTCCCAACCAGCACGCCGGAAAATCGGCGGCGTCGATGTAGTCGTGGTGTCGTTGCGGCTTTGGCCCCTTCCAGCCCTCCAAAGGACTCGACAAGTGAAACAGCGGCTCGCGATTCCACGTCGCCATGGCTTGGCGTGTGGCCTCTTCGACGCTCATCCCGTCAGGCGTGCAGCGATGATGGTGCACATCATACACGAACGGAATGTTATGCTCCCCGCAGAACGGCAGCAGATCGGCCGGCGTGTAGCTGCGGTCGTCGTTTTCCAGCGTCAACACCTTGCGAGCGTGCCGCGAAAGCTTGTAGATGTTTGCGGACAACGTCTCCAGCGCCGCCTGCTTGTCGCCATACCCGCCGCCGGCGTGCACGTTCACCATGTCGGCGCCGATCCATCCCGCGACCTCGGCCTGGTACTCGATCTCCTCGAGCGACTGTCGAACGACGTCCTCCCGCGGTGAATTGAGGACCACAAACTGATCGGGGTGAAAGGTGATTCGCAGTCCGGCCTTTTTGCGGAACCGGCCGCACGCTTGGAAGGCGTCGACAATCCGCTGCCCGTCCGGCAAGTCCTGCAAGCTGTAGCCGACTTCGGGGTGCGTTTTCAACGGCAGGATTTGACTGTTCACCCGAAAGCAGCCAATTTGACTCGCTGCACAAAACTCTAATGCTTCCATCAGCGCCGTCGCGTTGGCCTCGCACAAGTTGGCCAGCTTCTTTCGTCCGTCGCTCCAGGAGAGCCGTCTGATTGCCGCCGCGGTCGTTGTGCGGAACTTGATCGGTGCTTCCTGAAACTTACAGCACAGGCCAAGACGAATCATCCCTGCCCCTTCTACCTTGCGGCTTCATGGCTACTACGAACGAGGCTTTTCCAGCAACACGGCGTGGCTCCACCGCAGCCGCAGGCGATCGGTCAATCGGAATCCCACGCCCTCGGCGGTCGCCACCTCGGCGGCAAACGCCCGCTTCGTCACGTGAATGGGCGGCTCGGCCAGCAGCAACTTGCCGCCCGGCTTCAGGCATTCATGCACTTCGCGCAACAACCGATCCGGGTCGGGCACCTCGTGCAGCATCGCGAAGATTAGGGCAAAATCGGCCATGGCGTTAAGCCCAAGCTGCGTCCGGGCGCAGACGTGTGTTTCGATCCGCGTCGCCAGGCCCGCCTTCTCCGCCCGCCGACGCACTTTGTCCAGCATCTGCGGTTGCAGGTCCACGGCGACCACCCTGCCCTGCTCGCCGACCATCCGCGCCATTGGAATCGAGAAATAGCCGACGCCGCTGCCGATGTCGAGCACCGTCATACCCGGCTTAACATGAGGCCCAACAATCCTTTCCGGATCGTGCAGAAGACGCCGCAAAGGAACGTCGATCGTTAGCGAGGCCGCCCACCAGGGGCAAACGTGCGGGGCCATCTTTGAACTCTCTTTCAGACAATGGTTAACACCGCCTTAATGGTTATTGTATCCCCTGCAGCGGTCCTGTCAGCGGTGGCAACTCTTTTGTACAATGTCGACACGAATTCCGGGCCCCAACCATCGACCAAAAGGAGGCAGTGATGGAAGTGCGACTCGAACAACGAAAACCGCTCCGAGTGGCCTACGTACGACACATTGGACCCTACGATCAGTGCTGTGCCGCTTGGGAAAAGGTCTGCGGTTTCGCCGCCCAGCAGGGACTTTTCCGGGCCGACACCATGATGATCGGCATCGGCCACGACAACCCGGACGACACGCCCGCCGAGAAACTCCGCTACGACGCTTGCGTGACCGTCGACGACCAGTTCCAGCCGTCGGGCGAGATTCATGTGCAGGAATTGCCCAGCGGGGAGTACGCCGTGCTGACGCTTCGCGGCCCCTACACCGGTCTTGCCGAAGCCTATCGCTGGTTATTCGGGCAGTGGCTGCCGAACAGCGGCCGGCAGATGCGCCCGACGCCATGCTACGAAGTCTACGTGAGCGATCCGTCGACCACTCCGCCGGAGCAATTGATTACCGAAATCTGCCTGCCGCTAATGACATGAGACCAATCTTCGTCGCGGGAGAAGAAAATCGCGGTAATTTGGTTGTACTTTCCGTCGCTTTTGCTATGGTAGTGGCCTAACGAAGCCGTTCTCGCAGGACGCTTCGGCGGCTTCATTGCATATGGCCCTGCTCGTCCCCAAGGATGAGCAGGGCTTTTTCTACTATGCAATGGTAATCCGGCTCAGCGGTGTCTGATCGAAGAATAGACAGAGTCGATCCATCCCACGGTCTTCACATTGTCACCGGCAGGAACAAGCCGCGTTCCGCCGCGAGAACAAAGCACTCCTTTGTTTCGTACAATCAGTATCAAGGGCAAGTGTCTGATTTCGGGAGGGCTTGCTCATGGCCACTTCACCCAGCAAGCATCGTCAAGTCGGGCAACCGGCCAACAGCGAACCATTCGACGATCTCCTCGAAAAAATGTTGGCCGCCTTCCTGGCCGAGTATCCCGAACTACAAATCGTCGTCTTCCGTCCCGAGGAGAGCGGACCCGCGACGGCAGACACGGCCAGGTAGCCAGCACTGCGTTTGACAGACGCCCGGCTCAATAGAGCTTCTCATGCCGCAGTCGCAGCGCGTTGGCCACCACGGAGACGGAACTGAAACTCATGGCCGCGGCGGCCACCATCGGGCTCAGCAGTAGCCCGAAGACAGGATAGAGCATGCCCGCCGCAATCGGCACCCCCACGGCGTTATAGACAAACGCGAAGAAGAGGTTCTGGCGAATGTTCCGCATCGTTGCACGACTCAGCCGCCGCGCACGAACGATCCCTCGCAGGTCGCCGCGGAGCAAGGTGACGTCGGCGCTCTCCATGGCCACGTCGGTGCCGCTGCCCATCGCGATGCCTACATCGGCCCTTGCCAGTGCGGGGGCGTCATTGATCCCATCGCCGGCCATGGCAACCCGGCGTCCCTCGGCCTGGATTCCTTGAACCACCTCGACCTTTTGCTCTGGCAGCACCTCGGCCTCCACCCGCTCGATGCCCAGGCTTCGCGCCACGGTGGCCGCGGTGGCCCGGTTGTCACCGGTCACGAGCACAATCTGCATTCCCTCCTTGCGCAATCGCTGAACCGCTTCAAGGGCCGAGTCTTTAATGGGATCGGAAATACCTAGCAGGCCGGCCAGGCTTCCGTCGACCACGACAAAGACGACCGTCTGACCCTCTTGGCGCAAGCGATCGGCATCGGCCTCCAGCGATCCCCGCGGCACGCCGCTTTCCGCCAGCAACGTCTGGTTGCCAACGGCCACCGCGTGGCCGTCGAACTTCCCCCGCACGCCGCGTCCCGTGAGCGACTCAAATTCGTTTGGCTCCGACAAGGCGGCCTTTCGCTCCGAAGCCCCCTCAACGATCGCTCGGGCCAGCGGGTGTTCGCTATGCTGATCGACGCTCGCGGCATACGTCAGCACGTCTTCCTGGGTGAACCCGATTGCCGGTACGATGCTGCTTAGCCGCGGTTTGCCCTCCGTGAGCGTGCCCGTCTTGTCGGTGATTAGCGTGTCAACCTTCTCGAATATTTCCAAAACTTCGGCATTTTTGACCAGCACGCCGGCCGTGGCTCCCCGCCCCGTGCCGACCATGATCGACATCGGCGTGGCTAGTCCCAACGCGCATGGGCAAGCGATAATCAGCACGGCCACCGCGTTGACCAGCGCGTATGCCAATCTTGGCTCTGGCCCGACGATTGCCCAGACAATAAACGTCAGCACGGCGATGGCCACCACCGCCGGCACAAAATAGCCGGAGACAATGTCGGCCAATCGCTGGATCGGCGCCCGACTCCGTTGGGCCTCGGTCACCATGCGAACGATTTGGGCAAGCACGGTATCACTGCCCACGCGCTCGGCCAGCATGACGAAACTGCCGGTGCCGTTGATCGTGGCTCCAATCACCCGATCGCCGGCCTTCTTTTCGACTGGAGTTGGCTCACCGGAGATCATGGATTCGTCAACGTAGCTTCGCCCCTCAATAACGCTCCCGTCGACCGGCACTTTTTCGCCCGGCCGCACCCGCAAGCGGTCGCCCGACGCGACCTCAGTGAGGGATACGTCCTCCTCGCGACCTGCGGGGTGCAACCGATGGGCCGTGGCCGGAGCAAGGTTCAACAGGGCCCGCACCGCGCTGCCGGTTTGGCTCCGCGCCCGCAATTCGAGCACTTGACCGAGCAGCACGAGGGTCACGATCACAGCGGCCGCCTCGAAGTAGACTGCGACGTCGCCGGAAGCCACGCGAAAGGAGGCGGGAAAGATGCCAGGAAACAGCGTTGCGACGAGGCTGTAGATGTAAGCCGTTCCTGTCCCAATGGCGATCAGTGTGAACATATTGAGTCGTCGCTGTACGATTGAAGACCATCCACGGACGAAAAACGGCCAGCCGCCCCAGAGCACCACGGGCGTCGCCATGATCAATTGCAGCCAGCCGTACCAACGACCGAGCAGGTGGGCCACCGGATGACCAGGAAGCATCTCCGACATCGCCAACAATAGTAGCGGCACGGTCAGCACCAAGCTGCCCCAGAACCGCCGACTCATGTCGATTAGTTCTGGACTAATCTCTTCCTCGGCGGATAGCGTTTTCGGTTCCAAGGCCATTCCGCAAATCGGACAGGTCCCCGGCCCATCCTGAACGATCTGCGGATGCATCGGGCATGTGTATTCGATCGCGCCCGACGTCACCGAACCTGCTGCCCGCTGTTCCGCTGCCGGGGCCCGGTCGGACTCTCTTTCCTGCTCCGATTCCTCCAAAGGTCGGTCGAGAAATAGTGCCGGCTCCGCCTCGAATCGTTTGCGGCAATGGTCGCTGCAGAAGAAATAGGTCTGCCCCTGGTACTCCGCCTGATGCCGCGAGTTGCGGGCAACGGTCATCCCGCAAACCACGTCAATTTCCTGCTCGGAACCGCTGTTGGCCATGCGTACGCCCCTCGAGCGCAGCCCCGCCTCGTTCCCCGGGAATGGTGGGACGGACGGGGTCAGTAGGTGAAGACCACCGAGTTCTCGTGGAGGTAATCGAAGATTTGTTCCCGCTCCTTGATCATTTCGATGCCAGGCGCAAGTTCTCCCGCCTTGACTCCCATGACCTCGGCACACATCGGGCAAACGACCATCTTCGCTCCACCTTGACCTAACTTGGCAATCATTTCTTTGATCGACGGCTTATCCTTGAACCGCACGTTGTCGGCCAAGTTCTTCCTTGCCAGCGACGGAGACTTGACGTTGAAAAAGATCACCACCTCACGTCGGTCGGCGAGTCCATGTTCAGCGAAGTGAAGTCCCATCGTCACGGCGTGAAGGTTGTCTTCGCCGCTGACAAGATTGATCACCAGGGTCGGCTTCTTGGGCAATGACCTGGTTGGCTTCTTCGCGGACTCCTCTGCGACGGCAGCGTTCCCCAGCAACAGGGCCAGAAATGCAAAAGCCGCCGGAAACGCCTGGAATAATGCCGTCTTCATGCTTGGTCTCCGGTTGATGGGGAAGTGGCCGAAAGGTCGCGACCATGGCTCTTTCGGTTGCGGTGCAAACGCGCCCAGAGGAGTCTGCAACCATTCTATCTTAGGCGCGGCGACTGCTGGGGACGAACGCGAGAAGTCGATCTGGCGAACGTGCCCGGTCAGGAAAAAGTAGCGCTCGGGACAAGTCGTTGCTTGGCGTCCTCTTGGCCGCTCGTCTAGCCACCAGGCCTGGAAGCTTTTTAGGAAAAATACTGACCCTCGCCGGTCTTGGCAAAGTGTCCATCCGTCGTCTCGAGAGGTGATGTTGTGACGACCGGCATGTTAATCGCGAAGAACGTCGCCGCATAGCTCTCCGAATAATATCTCTCGGTCCTCCTTCTTGTGCTTGGGTAAGCAACTACTGCTCCGTGGCTAGTACCAGAAGGACGACTCATGCATGGAATCAGGATCCGTGTTCCCTTTCCACCATAGAATCAGTTTATTAATAGCCCTGGATTTACCCGGTTGTCTCCTGCTTTTGGCTCGTTGGACTGGGACAACTCGGGCCTTTCCGGCTTCGCTTTGTATCCCAATTTCTCTGCTTGGGCGAAATCGGCGTCGGCTTTGGCTCTGTCGCCTTTCTGACGGTGTAAACAGCCCCGAGCATAGAATGCGCATCCAATTGTCGGATTGATCCGGACCGCCGCCGAAAAGTCGGCCATTGCGTTGTCGAAGGCAGCCTTCTTGCCGTAGTTCACACCACGATTGTAGTATGCCTCGGCATTCTTCGGATCGAGTAGAATGACCTCGGTGAAGTCAGCAACCGCCTTGTCGTGATGTCCCCAATCGCCGTAGATGCAGCCACGATTGTAGTACGCCCCGACATACGTCGGGTTGATCAGGATGGCCTCGTTGTAGTCTGCGATGGCCTTGTCTAACTCGCCCTTCTTAGAATAAGCACACGCACGCCCACCATAGACTTCGGCATGTCGTATACCGAGTTGAACGACTTCCGACAGGTCAGCAATCGCCTTGTCAAACTCACCTTTTCTTACGTACGCGTTACCTCGATTGTAGTATCCTTGGGGCAACTTTGGGGCAAGTCGAATAGCCTCAGTCCAATCTGCAATGGCTCTATCAATATCATCCTTCTGCCAAAAGACATTTCCTCGAACGCAGTATGCCCCGGCAGCGTGCGGTTCGAGGCGAATGGCCTCGGTGCAATCAGCGATGGCCTTGTCCAAGTCGCCGTTCTTCGAATAGACACTGCCTCGACTGGCATACGCATCGCCTTCGTTCGGTTCGATACGGATGGCCTCGTTGCAGTCGGCAAGGGCTTTGCTGAAGTCGCCTTTTTCTTGATAGGCACCACCTCGGCCACGGAATGCTTTGGCAAATTGCGGGTTGAGGCGAATTGCCGCCGTGTAGTCACTGATGGCCTGATCGAAGTCACCCTTCCTCCCCTGGGAACTTCCTCGCCAGCAATATGCCTCGGCCAGCGTCGGATCAAGCTGTATGGCCTCGTTACAGTCGGCGATCGCCTTATCCAATTCGCCTTTTCGCAAGTACGACTGGCCGCGACCGGAGTACGACTGAGCGTTGTGTGGATTCAGCCGAATGGCCTCGGTGTAGGAAGCTATCGCTCCATCGAAATCGCCTTTGTCTAGCAGTAAATTGCCCTGCTTTGTTGCTTCATCTTCTACGCTACTCATGAATACTTCCCTTCTCGGGATTAGAATAGGTGCGAGACGAGTCGCGCCTTCTGAGCGCAGCATTCGCCGTAGTTTCGTCAGTTGTCTTCAGCGAACGAAAGAACTTGCGACCGCTGAGCAGAAACTGCAAATGTGCGACGCGCGCACCCTTCCGCTTGGACGGTCTCGAGACAAGGTGCGCTACCATGCGCGGTGCCCCGTGAGCGTGATTTATAGCCCAGACCGGATTGGACTACGTTCGGACTACTTTGGCAAGACAAGCTCGGTGCGCAGTAGAAAAGCACTTACAGCTCATCGCCGTAAGTGCTTTTCTATCAATGAGTGCGGGAAACAGGACTTGAACCTGCACCCCATTGCTGGGACTAGGCCCTCAACATTCCAGTTTGTTTTCGATGCAACTTGAGAAGTGGCAGCGAAATACGCTGCGGCTCAAGGACTTAGATGCGTTCCGACGTTGCGATTCATTCCTCCTAAAAACCGCTCATTTCGCCTCTTTTCGCCTCATTTTCGGGGAGAATTCAGGGAGATTGTTGGACCATAAATTTGTATTCACTTCTTAGTTTGAACCTCACAAAGAGGGGAAGAAAGCTATGTCGGAATAGTCAAAAGGGGTAGAGAAACGGGTCTCCCCAGAATCTCCCTCGTCCTCGACATGCTGTGGTGGGAGAAAGGCTGCAACGAAATTTACGGGCCGACCTGTAAACTGTCTTGAAATCGAAACTGTCTCCTAGGCACTTCTAGAGGGATTTGACCTTTACTCCTGAGGACAGTCTGCCATTTCCGGCTTTCCACTCGAATAGCAGCTAACGGCGGCCAGGATTCAGGGCCGGTCAGATGGACCGTATCCGGTTTCTTGGCCAACAAGTTTTCGCGTTTCGTCCGAGCAGTCGCACCGACACTCCTCGATCAGTCTACTTGGAACCACGACCTTCATCTCCAGCAGGTGCCTAACGGCACTTCCCCGGCACATCGAACAGGGACGCAGCTTGACAGACGCTACCTGAGCGAGTGGGCTCTGCGACATCGGGAGGCACATGGAAACTGAAGATGCTGCCAGAGATCGGATATGGGAGGAACTGTCGGCGATAGCCGAGAGAGAAGCTGCCGCCGAATTGGCGGCACTAGTCCGCCGCCACAAAGGCGAGGGACGGTACGGCTCGGAAAAGTCAGAAGATTATAAGCACGAAAATATCGACGTCGCCATCTCCCGATAGCACGATTTATCCAACGAAATGGCTGGGTCGAAGGCGATGTTCCCTTTCTCCGAGAGGACGGCGTCGAACCCAAGTGATTCGATGAATGTTTCAAGAGAAGCACGAACGTGCTTGAGGTCGTAATAGGTCGAACTGACGAAAACTCTTGGGCATGCAATACTGCATCCGTTTAGTGCTACTTGAAACTCTTACACACAAATCTCCGGCGAAAATCTAAGCCGAAGGATCGGCTTTTGGGGCTTTTGGTAACGGGGCTGCTTCTTCTTGAATCGGCGTCGGCTTCCTAGCAGGCGGTGGCAATTCGGGCATTTCCGAGGCGTGTCCTTTGGCAAATGGCACGGCGGGTGGTGCCGCAGGTGCTGGAGTAGGTTTGTGTTCGGTATCTTCGCCAACACAGTTCGGGCAATTTTCAGTGTCTTTGCAGTCTTTACAGTAATCTTTGAAACGGGGTAACAGTTCGGGTAATCGTCCGTTCTTTGCAGCGAAGACATAGGATTGAACTTTTGAGGTGAGGTAGACTCGGTGCTTCTGTGGGAATTCCTTCCAGCAGTCAATTGCTTGTAACTGCTTTACGCTTGCTTCCATGCTATAACCAGCAAAAGCTTCGTCTGCTGCCCACAAAGCAAGGCCCTGACCTCGGTTGAACTTTACCGAGGCATTGGGAGGAGCTTTTAGCAAACACCTCTCGGCTTCTTCAAAATACTTCCTACCATCGACAATATTTGCAAGTGACGGTTCGTCCCGCAAATGCTTGAAATGGTTGTGAGCCAAGAGTAAGTAGGCAAAGAAACAGTCTAAAGTTGTCCGGTTCCTAGGGTTGTTCAGAGCCTTCTCCGCATACTTCTTCGTCGTGGAGAAGTCCCAAATTGAACAACCGAGCATCGCTAAGTGGTTGTAATCAGTTGCGGTGAGCAACGGCTCGGCGGTAGGTTCGTTATAAATAGCTCTGTTCAAGTGTAGCGGCAGACTATATGGGGGGCAGAATTCACCACACTGTTTGCACAATTCTTCGGATTTGTCCAAAGCCGCATCAAACTTTGCTCGGGCGTGGGCTCTGCTTTCGTAGGTTGTGGCGTTCGTGTAATCCTCTTGCAGGCAACTCGTCTTCCAAGTGACCAAGAGCAATGCTATGCCAAGAAGTACTTGTCCTACGATTCCTAGCTTGGCCCAGCCATCAGACCCGTTACTTCCCATATTGGAGCCCTCCGTAGTGGTATGAATCTAATCGCTGCAGTGGAGGGGGTCAAGCTTCTGCTAACTTGCACATCTCAGTTCGTGGAGCCACCCCGCTAACGCATTTCCCATGTTCCCGCTGGACTTTTCGCCACGTCTTCAACTCAGTCCTGTGGCAGAGCGGCTATATCGGCACTTTGTTGACCACGCCCGGCAGGCGGAATATTCAAATGTTCACCCAACACGTCTACTGACTCGGATCGGCTTACGAGGATGATCCGCAGTTGGAGTTGTAGGGCCGAGCTACACCAGCCGCAATCCTCCGCTCGCCTCGATATATTGTCCCGTCACCCAGCGGGAATCGTCCGACGCGAGAAAGGCTGCCACGCCTGCAATGTCGTCCGGTTCGCCCAGTCGGCCCAGAGCGGTTTGGCGTATAAAACTTTTGACTAGCTGAGAGTCCTGCCGAATCTCGGCGGTCATGTCTGTGCTGGTAAGGCCCGGAGCCACCGTGTTGGCGGTAATACGACGCTTTCCCAACTCCGCCGCCAAAACGCCGGTGAGCATATTGAGTGCTGCCTTCGCCATACAATATGCGGCGTGTTTTGGCGAAGGATGCTGGGATGCCCCCGAGGAAATGTTTATGATCCGGCCTCCATCGCGAAGTCGAGGAATAGCATGCTGACTTACGAAGAAAGGGCCTTTCACGTCAACAAGAAACGTGTGGTCAAACTCAGCTTCGGGCATCGATTCGACATTGCCCTCGCTGAAAACTCCGGCGTTGTTCACCAGTATATCGAACTTGGAATCTTCTTGGCGTCGGCCTAGCTCCTCGTCCAACACTTGAAAGAACCGGCGAATATTTTCGACCGAGCCCATGTCACCCTGTAAAGCAAACGCCTTTCCGCCTGCCTGTTCGATCTCCTGGACCGCGGCGGTCGCCGCTTCCTGATTCTTTTGATAATTGACGACCACGGTGGCCCCGTCCTTCGCCAACCGAACGGCGATTGCCCGTCCGATTCCCCGACCTGCTCCGGTTACGACAGCAATCTTTCCTTGCAACCCCATTTGTCGGCCTCCTGACTATTGTGGGCAATTGTGTCCAACGCATTATTGCAGACAACTTGGTGCTGCCAACCATCGGCGGCCCGACTGTGTCCTTCGGCTCCCGAAGGATCTCGTGCCGAGTTTCTGAGTTGTTCCTTTTGCAGCAGGGACTGAACAGGGAAAACGCCATAGAAAAGTCCTGCCGTAGGCGTATTGCCCGAGCCTCCTCAATTGGCTACCATCAAGGTGTTCAGCAATGGGGGAAATTGCCCCTTTTTCACTTAGGGAGAAAGAAAAACAAACGGCCAACGATGGCCAAATGACACAAGTTGATTGACGTGTGAACGTCAAGTAATTGCTTCGTACGAAACGACCAACCTGGGCCGTAAGGTCCTTGAACATCAGAGGCGGATACTTGGCTCACGCTCCCCGTACGGGAGCGTTGGGCTGGGTTCTGTTCTGATGTGCCCCTTGGTCGGGGTCGTACGAGCGGGCTCGGTTTCAACGCTCCTCTTTTTTCTTGGTTGCGTTGAATCGAGGCTTCCGATGGCACCGCACAAAACCAAGAGGGCCTCTTCCATGTTCGATCCGTACCACAAATGGCTCGGAATACCGCCGAAAGATCAACCACCACATCACTACCGGCTACTGGGCCTCGACTTGTTCGAGGACGATCCTGACGTGATCGCCAATGCGGCGGATCAACGGATGAGTCATGTCCGATCCTTTCAGACTGGAACGTATCAGGCCGTCACTCAGAAACTACTGAATCAACTCGCCGCCGCCAGAGTCTGCTTGCTCAATACGACGAAAAGGGCAGCTTACGACGAGGCACTCCGGGCACGGCTTGCAGGAAAGGTGCCACCGAAGCTCCCAGAGGTCTTGGAGGTGCTGGAGCCAATTCACGACGATCACGAGGAGTTCGATTTTGCCCCGACACCCCAAAGGATATACCGTCCTCGAAAACGGCTCCAGGTGACGCCATGGACGGTTGCTGGTGTCAGTGTGGTTGTAGCTGTGGTTGTTCTATATCTTGTTGCCCGTTCGACGCCGGAATCGAAACAGATTGCAAACGCAGCGACATCTGAGACCAAGGCACAGGCTGTGGCAGCTACCGCCAAACCGAAAGTGGAGCCGCCAGCGGTCGCTCCGGCGGTCGTGGCAGAGTCGAAAACAGAACTAGAAGCCGAAACACCGCCCCGAATCGAAACACCCAAACCGAAAAACGAAACACCAAAGTCGCACGCCGAAGAACCAAAGCCGCAACAAGAAGCCAAACCGCCCCAAGAGGCACCAAGGGCCACGGTTCTGCCGTTGCCACAAACGGCTCCCGCGGTTTCACGACAACCAACCGGACGCAGGCCACGAGTCAAGAAAGTGCCCGACAGGTTGCCGGTACCCGAAGCGGCTGCTGTCCAACAGGCCCGAGATTCGATCCGCGACAGGTACAAGTCCGACTATCATCCCGACATCTCCCCCACCGCATATCGGGCACAACAGGAAAGCCGAAATCAACTTATCAAGAAGCTGATCCAAGCCTCGAAGGAAACCAAGGACACCACGGAACGATTTGCGTTGCTGCAAGAGGCAAAGGAATTGGCGGAGAAGTCCTTTGGCTTTTCCCTCACCAACGAGGTCATCGACCTCCTCGCCGTTTATGATGTTTCGGCATCTCGAATGAAGGCCGATTACTTCTGCAATTTTCTAAAATGTGTTCAGCCCTCTCCTGAAGGACGTGTGGATTTCGTGGAAATACTCCTGCCGGTCGTCGAAGAAGCCATTCATGAAAACAACTTCGTTGATGCCCGCCGGTTATGCGACTCCTTGGCGAAGTTTGCACGGGACACACCCGTTCTTAAAGAAATAATGACCGAGCGGTCTAAGGTGGACCGGATTGCCGCTGACTACGAGGTGGTAAAGGAAGCCCATGCGACTCTGAAAGCCGACCCGGGTAACTACGAAGCCCACAACACAATTGGCGAGTATTTGTGCCTGGTTCAGCACGACTGCGACCGGGGGATTCCGTATTTGCTGGGCGGCAACGACTTCAAATTGAAATCTCTTGCCGATTGGGACGCGACCGGCACAGATATTCCCGAGGAACAGGCCGGATTGGGTGACGCGTGGTGGGATTTGGGTGTTCGCAATCGGGCGATCCAATGGTATGAACTGGCCTACCCGAAGTTGACCGGCGAAGAGAAGGACGCCGTCGCAGAAAGGTTAGCCGAGATTCCACTCGACCGCTCCAAGCGGATTGATCTACTGCCTCGTGTAGACGTAAATCGGGATCGTGTTGAGGGTTTTTGGGTTCGCCGGGGCCATGAACTTAGCAGCAGTCCCCAGCAGAACGTTCGGGTGCTTCTGCCAATCCTGGTGGACGGGGAGTACGATCTCGATCTTCAGTTTACACGCTGGCACGGTGACGACCGAGTGGGCGTAATCTTACCGGTCGGCAAACGACAGTGCCACGTATGTGTTTCTGCTCAAGGAGGGGAGTATGGTGGCTTAGAACTGGTGATGGGCAAGAGGGTAGGTGACAACAAGGCCACCAAAAGCCCGTGTTCGCTTCAAAACAATCAGCGTTATTCCCTGAGAATTAGCGTGCGGCGATCAAGCGGTGCCATAGTGATCGACGCGACTCTTGAAAAACACCCCATGCCGGGTGAATCCGTTCAAGTGTGCCACTGGAAGGGCAAGGAAGAAAGCCTATCGCTGAAACCGGATCAACAACTTCCGCAAAACGGTTGTTTTGGACTTCTCACCTCCGGTTCTACGCTTTTTCATTCGGTCAACCTGAGGATGGCGTCGGGCACCGCAAGGTGGCTGCCGGCGGCAATTCCAATCAGAAACGTTGAGGACGAGGATAGGGCCGAGCGGTTGTGGGAGTTGTTGGGTTTGCCGGAGTCGGAAAGAAAGGAGGCCCCATACAAGATCGGGATTCAATTCAACTTCTACGAATTGGTGCCATGCAAGCGGTTACCCAGTCAGAGGATTATCGAGCAATGTGGAAAGCCCGACCAAGCCATTGGAATCCCAACGCCGGGCATTCCCGCAAGAGAAACGAAGGTGCCTTGGCAACTTTGGACCTACGGCTCAATGAAAATCTTGTTGGACGACACGGGAACGACTCGCTACGTGACGCAACCCGAGGAAAGGAAATAGCCATGAAGCGATTGGCGGCAGCGGTAGGTTGTCTCGTTGTGTGTTTGTGTCTTCCCTTGGCGGCAAGAGCCGAGGAAGAATCCGAAAGTTCCGAAGCCATCAAGGAAGCTATCACCCTTCTCAAGCAGCGAAAAGAGTCGCTATCGGACAAACGGGAACAGGCGAAGTTGACCACGGCCATAGGGGCCTTGGAGCGACTCGTGGACAAGAAGACCACCTCCAAGAAGTCGGTGGACAATAAACCTCGCCGTGCCAAGCCAATCCAATATTTTTTCACCAAGGAAGCTGTAATCAAAAAGGACTGGCAATTGACCGGTGACTGGCGGATCGAGGCAGAAGGCGTTCGGCTGATGAACCAAAAGGCCGAGCTACAATCCATCAAACCGTATGTTGGCGATTTTGCAATTCAAATCGCCTACTCCATGGACAAAAACTGCGAAATCTGGTTTTCCATGTGGGGAGAAATATTTAGGTTCGAGGCGGTGGGGACCTCAGTGGCCACTCTCGTGAGAAAAGGCGACACCGTCAACTATTCGTGTGCGGGGATGTTGACCAAGGTGATCAAGCTAAAGGAATCGCAAATGGCGAATGCCTCACCGATTCTGCTCCACCTCGACCGTCGCAACCTTTGGCGTCCAAGGATGGAACTGGTGATTCATGGCATCAAGATTCAAGGTGAACATGCAGCCGATCCCGAAATGAAACAACAGGAGCAAGCCAAACAGCCGCCAAGAGACCGGAAGGATTGGGTTCACTTGGCGGATTCGATGGCATTGTTTCAGAAGCATTGGCGACCGGGAGATTCGCGAGGAAACGTCTTCTTCGATTCCGACACCAAGACGGTCAACATAACCTCGTGCTACGGTTTGGGCGGATTCTCCTCCAAAACGAAGTGGTCGGAATTTGAATGCGACGTCGAAATCCAGCAGTTGTCTTCCGGGAACTTTGCGTTGCGTGTCAAGGAGACGTCTTTCCCCCTGGGGCCTGCGGTTCAGAAACTGCCGTTCTCGGGCACTCTCCTGTTGAAACATGACCGTGAAACCGGAAACGCTACGGTCTTCCTGAACGGTCGAAAGGCGAGTGAGGCTACGGTCGTCGATAAGACCTGGGACGACTCTTTCGATTGCATGTTTTCGTCGTCGGGCGGCTACAATGCCAAGGTGAAGTTTCGGAACGTGTGCCTGAAGCCATGAACACGCTAAGAGGATGAGGGGCTCAGATGGTGACGCATTTAGCAGTGATGGCTTGTCTCTTATATGCCGCTCCTGAATTGGCTCCACGTCCAGGTGGCACAAGGCTGTGGGAGGCAAAGGAACGTGTAGAGAAGGCGTATAGAACCGAACTGCGGGATGCCAAAAGACCCTGCGACAAGAGCAAGCTTGCTAAACGTTTGCTTCGGGACGGCGAAAAGATCAACGACGATCCCGCCATACAGTTCGTCATCTATTGCACAGCCAGGGATATGGCTACGGCCAGCCATGACTGGTATACGGCTCTTGAGGCCGTATCCGAAATAGCGAAACGATGGAGTCCTGAAGCCTCGCTAAAGACTCCGAGAAGAAGCTATCTGGAACTCGGTGATGCTGAAGTGGATATTGCCCGCAAGGAAAACGCTTTAAACAAGAAATTCCCGGCGTATGTGGCGGCTGCCAACTGGTATATTCGAGCCGGACAATTCAGCACCGACCTAGAGAAACGGGAAGCAGAAAAGAAACTGGACGACCTAACCATTCTTGCCGTCCCGGGAGCGATCAGAGACATCAAACTGCTAATCGGAGTCTGGCACGTCAAAGGAGCCAAAAATAGCTATGATGGCAAATGGCGGTTCTATCCCGATGGCACGGCGACCGGTCATGGGGAACACCCGGGATTCTGGAGGACGGAAGGTAACCGCCTCGTGATACGTTGGACGTCGGGTGCCTGGGAGTCTTTCGAGCGACCCATACACCCTGCTGGAACCGAGGGAATCAGCGAGAACAACACGAAGCTCATCATGGTTCGAATCGGATTCACGGCCCTGTAGGTGATTGTGGTTGCTGGAGGCGGGACGGGACCTATAAATCGAAGACCGCTGCTGGCATCTCCCTTTACCCCCGGGGCCGGAGTCCCATTCCCACGGATTCAGTCCAGAGTTTCTGAGTTGTTCTTTTTGCGACAGGGGGTGGAAAGGGACAGTTGTACAGGAAAAGTGCCCCTCGTTCGCTTGTCGCTGCCGCGGGAAGCAGGCCGCTTAGGGTTCAAGACTACTTGCTTCCCTGAGCCGACGTGCCATACTGAAGCGTTTTAGGAATGGGGCGATGTTCTCGGGCAGGATGATGGACCAGAGACAGCAACATTCCTCATGTCTCGGGTTGACAGCGGGTGCTGCCGCCATCGCTTTTCTGTTTTATCCGATGACCATCGCACCAACCGGAAATCTTTCCAACGGAGGTGTTCTTGGATTCGGTTCACTTGTAGTTGCCTCGGTACTTGCGTGGCGGGCCTTCACTCTCAGCAAGAGTCCTTGGTTGCGACGGCTTGTGCAACTCCCGCTCACTGCACTCATCAGCTACATGGCGATCAAAGACGCACTTTGCCAATGTTGTTCGCACTGGTGGTGGGGCCTATGACAAAAACAGGCATAGGTAAACGATGATTCAACGATACAAACAACTGAGCATTGCTTGGCTTATCATTGGCCTGATCCTTTTCCTGCTGCTTATGGTGTCCCTCCCGGCGTTACCAATCGGGCATTGGGGTATGATTATGGCGGGATTCTTGGGGTTCGCCGTCGGGCTCAGCTTTCTAATTGCCATCGGCTACTTTTCAAAAGCCAAGGGGCAAAGCTTCTGGTGGTGCCTGCTAGGAGTCTTTGCCCTTGGTATGCTGATCGTTGTCGAGCACGAATCGACAGATGAACATGAAACGGACATGGGTATGTGACAGGCAAACAAACCATGACCGAACACGACGAAGATAAAGTGCTCGCCGAAGTTGTCGAGGAGGATGCCGACTTCTCGTCAAAAATGCAGGAGCTTAGAGCCAAGCAAAGCAGGGAGGCGTGCCTGTTGTTCTTTGTCGTGGTCGCCATGCTGGTGATTCCAGCAATCTGGGGCGTTCTTCAGGTGGCGAGACCTTACGAACGCCAGCCACTAATCACGGTCGGCTTAGCTGGCTTCGTGTTTGGAGCGGCACTGGGGGCATATATGTCGGTCAAGAAGCAAGAACGCTGGTGGTCATCTTGCCGATGGGCGATTTATGGGATCGTCAGTCTGTTCGCCTGTATAGTGGTTCACATCTTGGTTCGGTGGCCGCATTTCAACTGTTCCTAACCATGCGAGGCGGCTCTTGGCACAAAGCATATTGGATTCCTGAGATTACGCTGCATATGGTTGAAACCTGATTGCTTCCATACGCCAGCTTGCCATATTGGAGGCATCACAGCGAAGGGGGGCACATGAGAAATGAACTATGAGCGAAGTGGCTCAATCGGCTTCGTGTTCAGTGGGTTTTTAGTCGTATGGGGAAAATTGCCAGAAACGATTGCATTTCCAACCGGGGCGGTGATTGGCATACCGACGGGCCTTCTACTTCGATTGCTGTGGAAGCAAGCCGATGCAGAGGAATAGTACGAAGTAGAGAACTGCAAGCGTCTAATCAACTAGGGGCGAGGTGAAATATGAAGTTGCGTATTCGGCAGATTCTGGCGTTGTATTTCGCAAGCGGGTGGGTGCCAGCAATAGTGTGTCTCAGTATTATTGGCTCGTTATGTCTCGTAGAACTAATTCCATGGTTGCCCGCCATCCTTTCGAATGCCTTATTTCCCTGCTTCTTAGTCTCTCTTGCCGGAATTATTTTGGCAGCAATTTGGAATCTTCTACAGAAACGCTGGGCAAAGGGACTTTTGAATGTCGCCATGGTGCCAGTGTGTGGAACGGTTGCATTCTTTTCCTTCGCCTTCTTCATGTTCGCGGCCATGACGTTTGGGCCTGACGAGGATCATTTTGCCGACAATCTCACTATTCCTGCCGATCTCGCTGTTGCCGAACCACAAGAAGAACTTGAGGCTCGACCAGGATCAGCAGACGACGTTTTCCAAACCAAGCTTTGTAATGCTCTAAAAAAACCTGATAGCGGCGACGTTTCGATATCGGCTAACATCTCCTCCCTTGCTCAATTGCAGAAAGAAAAGCCAGAGATTCTCAGACGGTATCTCGCCACAAGCCCCGCATGGCGACTATTCAAGGAGAACGAGGCCGTGTTTGCAACGCGACGATGGATGATCGGGCTGGAATGGTGTTACACGCGTTCTGGATCTTACACGAGACATGATGTCGATACGTGGTCCGAGTCGGGCATCCCGGATTTCCAGTCTAACTTTACAATCGGTTTGTCCGGTAAGCCCTGGGCACGCGGTGGTAGGGACACAACCTATGCCAAGGCGGGCGACACGGTGAAAATGGTTCTTGGTCAAGGGAACGCAATGCACGAAAGTCGCTTGTTGATTACGAGCGGAAGTCTTGTTGTCGAGGTGTTCGAGCAATCCCAGGCAAGAGAACGTCGGTTGACGAAGGCGGCATTGGACCATCTTGATGAGGAACTTCAGCCGTTGGCGAAATCGCCGACCTGGGAAACGATCCGAAAATGCCTTCCCGCCAACAGCATCAAACACGGTAAGCCGTCACTCGAACTGAGAAACTCTTTTCAGCCCGGGTTGTACGATTCCATCATATGGGTAAACGCCGGTGAGCCGGGGAGGATCTACCTCAAGGCATTTGAAGCGACAAAGGGTACGGCCTTATCGGGAGACCGACTTGGAGGCGACTCCAGCGAATGGGTTGGATGGTCAAATGATTCCGAGGAGAGCTTCTTTTCGAATACGCACTTTATGATCTACGAAGGCGACTGGGGCAAGCCGTATGCCGCACGCTTCGAGGTTTGGTTTGTTCCCGATTCAGGAGGTCCTGAAAGAAAACTGATCGAGAAGGTTTTCAAGATTGAGGGTTGGCAAAGATAACTCTTTTTTACGTGGCCGACGTTTACTGAAATGAATATACCGGACTCAGAAGGTCTAGATTACAGCGGAATGACGGTCAACGAACGGTTGTTTACTGCTGGCCTCATCGACCAGTGGGATGCAGCGGTTCGTCGCCGGGATCGAGCCGGCATGGTCGGAATTCTGATGCGGGTAGCTTTGTTAGAGGAGGATGCAGCACGGTCAGTTGATGCGGTTCTCGTCAATCCGAGCCGTTACGGTTTCTGAGATGTAATTTGTTGAGCACGAAGCCACTTCTGCTGCTATTAAACGACTGATCCTAAGCCAAGGAAGCCCCTGGCAGTGGCCGTAATCAGGAGATTGCTTGTTCCCTCAACACCCGATAAATCGTCGGCCTGCTGAGTCCCGTCACCCGGGCGATGTGGGTAATTGCCTTCCCCGCCATCTTCATTTCCCGAATTGCAGTCACCTGATCGTCGCTGACTTTCCAACGCCACCCCGGCTTCGACCCACCCCACTTCTTTCCCTTCCGTCGAGCCACCGACTGACCAGCGGCGACCCGTTCGGCCCGGATTTCGGTCTCGTACTCAGCAACCGAGGCCAAAATCCGGGCATGTAGTCGCCCAGCCGGGGACGCAAGGGAGAACCCATCCCGAAGCGAGACTAAATCGACCTTCTTCTCGGTCAATTCGTCAAACAACTGGCAGAGGCCACGAGTTGTCCTGCCAAGCCGATCCAACCGCCAGACCACAATTCGCTCGACCAACCCGGCCCGCAGATCGGCAAGCAGTTTCTCCATTGCAGGCCGGTCCATCGTTCGACCGGTGAACTTGTCTCGATACCAATGCACGGCCCCACCGTGAGCCGTCACCCACCGCTCAAGGTCCGGTAGTTGGGAAGCATGATCTTGAGCTTTGCTGCTCACTCTTAGGTAGATTGCGGTGTGTTTCATGGCTCTTCTGTAAAATCCGTGTTATGCGTGAGGCATTCCATTTTTCGAGGTCTTAAATCCTTTGATTTCGGGGGCCGGACGGCTCGATTTCGACGGATATCGACCCTTTACATTTTGGCGGGTAGAACTTCGCAGTCTCCTGACAAAGTTGAATCAAACAATCGGAAAGCGGTACGCAGTCAGCCTCGTCGTGAATGTCGAGGTGTTCGACCAAGAGCGGAAACGGTGCCTCCCCCTGCTTCAGACAGGGTTTGCTGGATTCGACACCGACAAGCCGTATCAAACCTGGGCGGACTCCTCGCCGCATCGATATGTCGTTGATGGCGAAATGCAGACTGTGCCTCATGATCGCTGTCCACGGTGCTGGGAAGCATGGGATTTCAAGTTTAAACACCCATCCTGCCAGCATTGCGGTGCCACAATGGGCAAAGAGGTGAAACTACTGTTGGACACCGACAATTGCCCCTTCTGCGAGGCCGGAAAAGTCTCGGTGGCAAACCCTGTTTGCGGCAACTGCGGATACAAGGTTGATCCCAATGCCGTGGTTTGGGGATGATTTCGCCTTCCGCATTTGCGATACGCAATTGAACGGGTTTTCACCGGTTGTTTCCATTCCAGCACCCTCGAAAACGGTCCCCAATTTCGTGTTCCAAGTGTTCTGCGAAATTATTTTGACGGCCAAGCGGCAATCACCAGGATGAACAGGATCGTTAGAAGGATGGCGGGGCCGATGGCCGTGATGCCGAAACTCAGGCCGAGGATGATGGCAAAGGCACCAAAGATTCCGGGGCCGAACAAGAGCAACCCAAGGACGAACGTGCAGATTGCCACAAGCCCTTTCATTTCTCTTGATCCTTTCCAAAAAGTAATTCAGCGGCCTTCCTCACAATAAACCAGCCAGATAGAAAGCCGCAGATGGTGCCGAGGCCATAGGCAAAGCCTTCGCTGTTGCGAAGCCGTTCGGGCAACTGCTCGCCGATCTTGTCTCCGACAGTCTCAAGCAGTGGCTGCTCGTCTTTGTCGTCGCACATAGCCACACCTTCAGTATTCCTCTGGCCGCAAAAGTGTCGTGCAGGCCCGATTGCCCGAGTCGTCTACTGCCTCGGTGATAACCCAAAGTCGTTTACCCAAAAGAGTTCGATAGGCGGAAAGCAGCCTTCCACCATCGACGAGAGCTTGGTCGTTTAGCAACTTATCCTCCTCACAGACCTCGCCCCAATCGCCCTGGATGTGCTTGGTCAAAAAGAAGTCTGGTGTCTGCCCGGATTCAGCAAGGGCTTCGAGGGCACCAGGGGTCGCGACAATTTGACCGAGTTGAAACTTTGCCATGGGTCATATCCCTTTCTAAAAGACATAACCGACGACTTCGTGTTGGAGGGCGAGTTTTTCAAGGAAGTTGGATCGATTGTCCAACTTCATTTCAATCCCTCCCCCCCGTTTCAAACCCGCCTTCGGGCCTCGGGGGACTGACCGCTTCATACGGATTCCCGTTGAAAAGCATGGCAAACGGCACGAGTTGCGTTTCTTCGTGGGGCAGACGGTGGACTGCACAGATAACCGATACCGTCTCGCCGGTTGCAGTCAATTGACACTCCATCAGGGCCACGTCCCCTGATTTCACAGCTTGAAGTAGAGTGTCGAAGTTCTGCCGATGCCCTTTGGGAATTGCCATGGTTGTTTTCCTATTGGTTTGCTTCTGAAGAACATAACCGGCAACCATGAGAACAAGGGCGACAATTCCCCAAAAGTCTCACCTTGTATCACGGCAAAATGCTTGGAGAGCCCGTTTGCACCTGAAAAAAGAGGCTCGGGATTTGCCCCTTAGACGGCACCATTCGGCTTGTGCGGCGAGGGTTGACGATGAACGAGCAAGCACCGATTCGAGAACTTTCAGGTCCTCCTGGTGTTGCCGATCTCGGGGTGAAACGGGCTCCTCTTCACTCCGACCGGCGAGCCTAGTCGCAGCCAGTAAGGTCCAGTGAGTCGCGGAATGGCCCTCACGCCATTGAAGAAAATCGCGATAGGCGTTTTCCAGCAGCCGCATATCCAGGTGACATAGTTTGGACTGGGATTCGAGTATCACGAACTCGCACACAGCCTCGCATTCGTTCGGCGTCATTTCCTGGTCGCCGTGCCGGTAACCGGTCCGAGCCAACCGCCGCATTTGGGCGGCAATCTCAGCATCCGAGACTTCAAGATGGAGGTGGGCAATCCTGGTCCGTATTGCTTTCAGTTCAGGAAGGTCATCAAGGGGCCGGTTAGACAGCATGATAATTCCACCATTGAAGACGACGGACTCGATACCTCGGGCGGTCGCCCAGGTGACCACTCTTTTTTGCCGCCCGTCGTCGCCTTTCTGTGCCCAACATGCGGAACGAAGAATTCCCTGGCTATCCTTGTCCTTGACGACGCCTTCCATATCCTCCAGCACATGGATTGCGTCGGGATACTCACCCAATGCCTCAAACAGACCACGCCCCGTCATCCGGCTGTTAAATAACTTGAAATCGACGGAAAGCCGCTGCAATTCACCAAGGACGGTAAATGACTTCGCAATTCCACCCGTGCCGTACAGGAAGAAACCGTTGCTAAATCCCAGGGCGACACCCTTGGTGTAATCTCGCACAAGTTGCAGCTTGTTTTCATAGGACTGCAAGTGCGTGTCGTCAAGATTCGGGGCAGTCGTTTCAGGTGCCATCGGTTCAGCTATTGCGATCATTTCATCAAGTCCTTTTGTCTCTGATGTACAGGAAAACATTTTTGTGTGTCGTTTGTTTCCGGCCAAACAACTCGCAATGTCCGGCGTTTGTGTTGGCGAAGCCCCTCGAAGAAACCGCGAGCGAAGTGGCAGCCAAAACACAGTAGCCAAATCGCGACGACGATCTGAACAAGAAGGCTCATTGGTTGCTTGCTTATGCCGCTTCAATCAGTTCCGGCTGGGCGTTGGTGTCAGCAGGTTTCACGAAACTCAGCAGGAAGTCGCACACTTTCGACGCTTGGCGGCTGGCCTTGAAGATGTAATTTGAGTCATTTCTCATTTCATTCAGCCAGTGCTTGAGGTAGCTCGCATGGTTGTCCAATGGTTCGGAATTGGGGATGCCCAACTCTGCGGACAGAAATGCCGCAACAAGCTCGGCAATCAATTCACCCATTGCGTAGCCGTGGGCTCGATCCCAATCGACTCGACCTTGCGACCAATGTGCCAGTTCATGGAACACCGTCGAATAGAATCCGCCGACGGAGAAGCTGGTCCGAGGTGGCAGGCAAATGAAGTCACCGGAAGGACTGTAAAACGCACGATTTCCGCCGTAGCGAATGTCGGCTCCTGTTGCTCGGATCAATTCCTCAGCGGGCTCGTAGTCCGGATCGGAAGGCCCATCAGTCTCAGGCAGTCCAATCCCCTGAAACCGTTCCGCAGCGACACCAACGACCTGACTCGCATTGAAGACAACGAACTTCTTGAGAATCCAGAAAGTAGCTTCCTCTTCGTCGTCGTGGACGTCGTCTGGCTTTTCAGTTTGCTTGTTGATCGGGATGTAAACGGCGAGAGTGGTGCCGCATTCACCCCGGCGAATCCGGCACCCCATCTGGTTCCACTGTCGAAAAGTGGCCCAAACAGCGGATTGAAAACCGAATTCCATTGCAGCGATGGAGAGAAGCAACACATTGACACCTTTATACGCCCTACCGCTAACCGCATTTCGGTGTTGGCCTTGATGGCTTGAGGTCCACATTTGCCGCCAGGGCAACAAGTCTCGCTCCAACGCGGCAATGATTTTGGCTGTTACCTGTTCTCGGATTTGGCTTTGATTCGCCATGGGATACATCCTCCGCAGATCAATACCGACCTAACCGTGACGAAGGGCGAGAAAATGCAGCCATCCGACGCCGTTCGTGCATGGAGGGAGTGGCACGTCGATAAACGTCCACCCGATAGCCCCGCTTTTCAAGTTCAAAAAGCAGGTCACTGTAGTCGTCCGGGTTCGCTGGGCGACTGCGAGCGATACATAGGGCGTAGTCGGCAGTTGAATGTTGCCCGAGGTGTTCGTAGGCCGTGCAATAATGGCCGTTGTTGTCGGCAGGAATCTCCGGCATAAGGGCAAACACACTCCCTTGACGATCAGTTCGAAAGATAACCGCCGTCGCCATTAAACACCTCACCAGATCAAAGCCTCGGGATCGGCTAGCTGATAGCGTTCTGCAAAAGCATCGGAACAGATGCGGTCCGCATGACCGTGAAGTAAGTTCGCCGCCTGCTGCAATTCCGGCTCCGCTTCGGCAGTCAAAGCCCTGGCCAAGATCATGCAGGCCCTATTGGCTGCCAAATGCCTTGCAAACCCCTCACGGAAACCCCTGCCGCACCAGTGGCACCAGCCAATGCATCTTTGGTTCATTTCAGCACCTTCTTCAACTCAAAACTGAGGTCCCGAATGGCCCTATCCACCGTCCAACCTTCAAGAAAATGGAAATCCCATCGACCGGTAGCAGGATCACAGTAGACAAAGTAACGGGCGGTCTGCGGATCGTCGAAGCAGCCGTGGAGCATTCCGAGTCCGTCGCTGAGATTCTGCACGACCTGCAGTGTCAGCTTGCCCGCTTGGGTTTGGAGGATGAAAGTGCTGTCGTGTTGGTCCGCCCCGAACGAAAGCAGTAACTCAGTCACCTTGGTGATAAAAAGTCGTCTCAGTGTGTACATGGTTTGATTGCTCCTTCAGAACAACCAAACCGGCGACCTGGACTTGGAGGGCGAAGAAAATCGGGAACGATACTGAAACCGAAAGTGAGACTGCTTTAAGTTCTGACCCAAGAAGACCTTCCGACGAAAAGTCTCAAAATCTCACAGTATCACGGAAACAAGGATCGAGCCGCATAGATACGGTATGGCACAATTTACAAACTGGATGACAAGACGAGGCCCTTCAACATTATTGCGGCTGCTCGAAACTGCGGAGTACTTTGACCCGCAGCAGTACAACCAGGTCTTCGAGGCGGAATGGGTTCAGTTGCGTGCGAGCGTGGATGCAGGAATATCGGCTCATGATTTCATGGAGGGGCTACTGAATGACAACATGTTCCCGTGACGAACTTCGATGATGGCGAAGATCGCGGAAAAGAACCGCGTTCAATATGCATCAAGAGACGATGCGGTACGAGCCGGAAAAAAGCCGTGCGGAGAATGCAGACCGTGAACCTTTAAAGGGCAGTCACCATGATTCGAGACATACATCTCGCTGTTACGCGGTGGTCGGTCGTCTTGATGGCACTGGGCATTTGCCACATGATGGCCGCCCAACTTACCGCCGTTGCCACCGACACGGTTGAAAAGCACATATCCGATTTATCATCCCCGAACGTAATCACTCGGTCACAAGCTTGCCAAGCCCTGGGAAACACCAGTGAAAAAGATCGAGACAAAGCGGTGGACGCCCTGGTTGGTGCCCTTGACGACATCGCGGGAACCGTTCGACTTGCTGCTGCGATGGCCCTCGTGCAAATCGGTCCAGAGGCGAGGAAAGCGATCCCACGACTTATTGAGTGCTATCAGAAGGAAACGATCCATCCGAAGGAAGTCGTCAAGGCACTGGGACGAGTTGGTCCAAATGACCCAAAAGCTGTTGATTTCCTGATCGAAGTTGTGCGAGGCGGTAGAAGTGGTGCCGTTCGGCCTTTGAGCACTTCCAAGCCGCCGCGTGCCCTCCGAGATGACGCTATTGATGTACTCGCAAAGCTTGATCCGAAGCCGGTCAAAGCGATTCCGGTGCTGCTCGACGTCCTGAACATGGCCGCCGCCGATCTTGTCCACTATCAGCACACCTTCTCGAAGACAGCAGACGCTTTGAGCGTTATTGGTGTTGGCGATAAAAAGGTGGCCGCTACACTGAAGCGGTTTCAGCAAGGCAAGGGGTTTAAAGTAAAAGGCAAGGAGTCACCGCAACTGAAGCAGGCAATACTCGCAGCGGATTCAGCGGTCAAGCGGCTGGAGCGGGCAAACAAGAAGATCGCGGACGGGCAGGAATAATTCGAAAGACGTTGGCTCCAACGCATGGATCATTTGCATGACCCCAATTGACAAAGCGTGGTTGCTGGTCACTCTGATAGCGGGCGTTTGTGCCATAACTTGGTTTTTTATTACGTCTGACGCCAAGCAACTGCTACCCTATTGGATCATTGTGGGAAGTCTCGCAACGCTGTACCTAGTTGCCATTCCCCTGCGTATTGTGTTGAATCTTATTTTTTGGGAGCAACAGCAGAAACGTCTGCTCGAAACGGTAATGTGCGTCATCGCTTTCATTGCACTTACCGCACTTGCGATGAGTGTGAAATGTTCGTTCCGAAGCTGGTAGAACTGTTGCGAACACTGGCAAAGGGCAATCAATGACATTTCTTTCCAAACTGTTTAGCATAACACCGAAGCCATTGAGCAAGGATGACTTTGCGGGGCTCGTCCTACGAAGGCTCCGTGAATCAGGCGAAGAAAGGAATGTGGATTACGACAAGAGCGAGTTTCGCTTGGTCACTGACGCCGATAAACGGACTATGTTCCTCGGCAACCTTTATAGCGAATATCTCGCTGCAGAAGGCCCCACTCGGGAACAACTTCTGCAACGAGCAATCCGAGCATGGTTCGTCGTGGAGACCGTTGTACCCGAGGAATGTGAGGACGCTCGACACGACCTAATGCCCGTTATCCGGGCAAGATCCTATTTTGATTCGGCCACGCTGCTGGCAAGGTTAAACGACCATGAGGAAGCAACGGTTCCCTACCAGCCGCTTGCTGACGACCTTGCCATCTCACTCGTCTACGACCTCCCCGAATCGATGCGTTCCATCAGCCAAGACGATCTTGATAAGTGGGGCATCACTTTCTACGAGGCGATGGAAGCAGCCAGGGACAACTTCGATGGTGTGCCCTTTCAGTTTATGGGGCCTGCTGAGGGCGAGGGAGTCTATGTGTCGGCAACCAATGACAGCTATGACGCTACGCGGTTGCTGCTGATCAAGGGGGAGCACCGGTTTAAGGTCAAAGGTGACCTAATTGCCATGGTGCCAAACCGGGATGTATTGATACTGGCAGGAGCGGAGGATGAAAGTGGTTTAAAGGCCATGGCCGAATTGGCAAACGAGACTCTACAAAAGCCTCGGCCAATGTCTGGTTTTGCCTTGAAGCTTGAAGGTGATGACTGGGTGACGTGGATGCCGCCTAAGAATCACCCACTCTATTCCGAGTTTCACCTATTGCAGTTGCAGTCTCGCGGCTCCGACTACGCCGAACAGAAACAATTATTGGAGAAGGTACACGAAACGACGGGCGAAGAGCTTTTCGTCGCGACCTATTTCATTACCCAAGACAACAATACAGGCGAATACAGCACCCATTGTGTTTGGACCGAGAATGTTTCCACGCTGCTCCCGCATACAACCAAGATCGCATTCTTACGACAAGGTGAGGAGCAGAAGGCGACCTTGGTTCCGTGGGACAAGGCAGTTGGCGTCATTGGCGATCTAATGCAGCCAACGGGGACGTATCCCGAACGGTGGCAGGTATCCGAGTTCCCGACGGAGGAGCAGTTGGCGGAGATGGAAGCCTAATTCCATCCCGGGGACGATTGCGAGGAGATGTCGCAGCCAGGAAGTTTATAAGATGTGGGTTCAACGATTTCAGGCAAGAATACTCCATATTCAATGTATTGCCGTAATAGTCTTTGGAATCAGCACCGCTGTCGGGGCTGCTGGGGAGGCCAGCGATACCCCCTTTCTGCTTGGCAGCTTCGATATTCCCAAGGACGGCGATCATATAGTCCTGCCCCTGACGGTCGGACAGCACAAGATTCTCTTCGCCCTTGATACAGGTGGAAGCATCACGGAACTCGACGATTCCCTGAGGGAAGTTCTTGGAAAACCTGTGAGAACCCACAAGTCGCTAACCCCGAATGGCCCAGCCGTCCAACGAACGTATGAGGCCGCGAAGATTTACCTGGGTGAACACGAGTTGCAGACTGGAAAGTCAATGGCATGTGCTGATTTATCAGGGGTTAGAAAAGTAACGGGCCGAGACATCCAAGGGATACTGGGAATGGACGTCCTCAGTCACTACATAATTCAAGTCGATTTCGACGAAGGCGGCTTGAGTTTCTACTCGCCCGAACTGCGACCGGATCGGAAACATGGGGTAGCCGTTTCATTAGATTTCCCATCGGATTCCCATGGCTGCCCAACAGTCGCCGCAAGCATCAATGATACTGCTGTAAGGTTCGTCCTTGATACGGGGCTGACATCGGTAGATTGCGACCGAAGGCTGATCCAACAACTTCTTGCCAAGCATGAGTTGGGGACAGCAGCAAGTTCGCAATGCACGATGACGCTGGGAGGAGTGCGAACCAGCTACATCTACTATTTGAGACGCTTTTCAATTGAGGGTTTTCACCATCAGAATGTGGCATGCTTGCAGGGAACCTGTAATTTGCTTGGGCTCGCTTATCTCTCCAGGTACAAAATACTCTTCGATTTCCCTCGACGGACCATGTATTTGAAGAAGGGAAGGCGTTACGATGAGCCGGATCGTAGCGACATGAGCGGGTTGCACATTCTTCGAGAGGACCAAAAGAACGTGGTGCGTGTCGTAGACAAGGGTAGTCCTGGCGATGCTGCTGGAATCAAGCCTGGGGATTACATTGTTCGGATTGATAATCAGGACGCAACACGTATAAGCATGTTTCACCTCCGGCAGATTTTGAAATCAGGCTCCGGGAAGCACATTCGGCTTCTTGTAGAGCGAGGCGACAAGCAACACGAGTTCGTGGTCGAACTGAAAGAGAACGTGCCGAAGTGGGAGTAGAGGAGATTAGACAAAGAAATGCAAATTACCGGTCTCGATCCTGATTCACCTATCGGCGTACGGTTTCAACATTCTGAGGACCTATGGTTATCGATTTACTTCCTAATGACCACGCGATGTTCAGACTTGGTCGATGAAACGTTTCTGACTTTTATGAACAGCGACGTAATCTCTGCAGAGGTTGATCGAGACACTTGTCTCAGGATGGTGAACCGGTTCGCGTATTGGATGGAGCACCACATCAATGGAGTCGGTTTTCATTTTCGTGAGTTGAAGGAGGAGGATGACTGTCTGCTTTTGTGTTACGAATCAGTGACCGAGAACTTCGAAGCAGAAACGGGTGAACCTTTGGCTGTGGCCGAGGACGATGAGATACGGCAATGGAGCGAGTTCTTACGGCACTGCGGTGGCTTTCGGGTTATCAAGGAGTGCGAGTCTGGCGATGGAGACAATTGAATGGGCCGACACAGACTTGACCCCGACGATCTCGACCCCGGAATCCGCGATGCCGTCCTGCTTCTCAACCAGGGCGGATTTAAGACTTTTACATCCTGCGAGGGCGGCAAAGGGCATTCATTCCGGCACGAGACTATTGGCCTCGAACTAGACGAACCTTATCACACCTTTGAGAAGCAACTCGTCCGCTTTCTCAAGTCCCACAAGATCGAACAGTTCACCATCAACTTCGTGACCGACTATCCGGCGAAGAAGCGTTTCGTCTATCTTGAGGGGCTCGACCTATTGTCTGACGACAAACGTAGGCGAGTGCTGCAATCGATTGGGCGGAAGCAAAGACGGCTGCTCCAACAGTTGCGAGAGAGAATATGAAGTTTATTGCCGTGATGTGTCTGATTGGAGTGGCGGGGTGTGGAGCCCCGGACAACAAATTCCTCGACGCGGGTAGGGCAGCAATAGACCGCGGTGACTTCTGGAAGGCCATTGAGCATTTTGATCGGGCCATAGCGGCGAATCCAAACAACGCCGAGGCGTACTTCCATCGCGGCTTGGCCTACGAGGAGCTTGGCCAGTTTGACCAATCCATTGCCGATCACTCCAAAGCAATTGAGTTGAAACCGGACTACTCTGATGCGTATCTGAGCCGAGGAATTGCTTACGCAAAAACGGGAAATCTGGATCAAGCAATTACCGACGAAACCAAGGCACTTCGCTTGGAGCCTGAATATCCGCTCGCCCACCACAACCGAGCACTCGTCTATTGGATGAAGGGGGCGGCGGATCAAACAGTAGCGGACGAAAGTGAGGCGATTCGCCTAAAGCCTGATTATGCTCCTGCCTATGCATGCCGGGGACTCGCCTATATGGCCAAACGAGAGCCCGAGAAAGCATTGGCGGATTTCAATCGAGCGATTGAACTCGATCCGAAGCTGGGGGACGCCTATCGAGGACGTGGCGTCATCTTTGCGGCCCGAGATGATTTCGACAAAGCCATTGCCGATTTTACTTCTGCTACTCGGTTGAATCCAAAGGACGGCCCTGCGTTTTTCAACAGGGGTCGTGCCTGTCAGAAGAAAGGGGAGCACGAGAAGGCAGCGGCGGATTTTAGGGAGGCGAAGAGGTTGGGGGTTGAGGGTAGCGGAAACCCGGAATAGGCGGAAACGGAAGGACTTCCTCCTCGTATTGATGAAACTCACGGTCCTCCAACGGCAGTTGTCCGTTGTCCAAGGTTGGACGGTGATTGTGATATCTGAGGGCCTTGGTAGAATGTAGGGGCTTTCTTCTTTGGGCGAAATACGATCCGGTTTCTGGAAATGAAATCCATCGCGACTGCACAGTTACCACGACCACGAAGCGGCAGGCGGTTCCTTGCATAATGAGTCGAGCGTTGCATTGCGGGGGCTGAATGATGCAAGACTCAGTTCGACATGTCGTCTTGGATGCCAACGTCTTGAGTGTCTTTCTTCACCCGGGGAGCACTCACAATGAACACGTCCGAGAACGTAGCCGACTTCTATTGCAGGCGGGTTTGAACGCTTGTTGGCCTGGCATTCGCCTCTACACGCCCGCGATATGCATTGCAGAGGCCATGGGGGTTTTAGACAAGTATCGCTTCTGCACTTGGTTCAATCCGGTAAGAGCAGATCCGTCGCGGCGGCTATCAGCCACCGACCACGAGTACGCGAGAACATATCTGGCTGAAGCGGTCAGAAATCATCGAATTGAACAATTAGATCAGGAACCGAATCACGTTTTGCTAGCGGGCCTTGTTTCGCCGGTCAATGCACGATACCAAATCCGACGAAAGGTGAAAGGCCGTCAGTCGAAAGTGAAACCGCCGATGAGTGCTGCTGATTGTCTCATTGCCGGGTTGGCCATACATCTAGTCAGTCGAATTGGCCGGGATTCGGTAATCCTCGTTACTGCGGATCAGAGGCTCGCAGACGTACTCACCAAAGCACGAGGGTTGAAGCCTCCAAAGGCAAACGTACTTGGGCTAACCACGGTCGCTGAACAAGCCGGATTAGAATGGAGCCCTGGTCTTTATCCGAATTGTATCAACATCCAGCGAGCGACCGACGCTGATATGAAGAAAGCGTTGGGCAGTTGGCCTTTGCCGACGCAACCTCTCGTCAAAAAGCCAAGAACCGCACTCACAGAAGATGAACGAAAACTTCTGACCGCTGCATGGTCGGCAACGGCGGCGGATTACGGTCTTACCAATCCAGACGGGACAGCATACGGCCCGGCCCTTGAGGACATCAAGGCCCGCTTCGCTGTTAGCTCGTCGGTTCTGCTCGAAAACAGAGAACTGTTCTTATTCCTAATAGGCGAGCGAAAAGCAAAGCGACTGCCGCGGCCCCGCACGATGGCAGTGCAGAAACGGGGCCAACCGCGACAGATGGACCTGTTCGGAAGCGGCACTTCTTAGTGGAACAGTGTGGCAGGCAAAAGGACTAGTTGAAGCTATCGTAGAGAAGTAGGAGCGACATAAAATGCCCTCTGGTACATCGGAACCTCACTATAAGGGAAAATCCCTCAGCGGGTGGATCTCGGAAACAGGACAAGAAACTTCAAGAGAGCGAACGCAAGCTATCGTAAGCTTGGCAAGATTTGGCTCAAAGGCCAAGGCGGCGGTGCCTGCTCTGAAGCGGCTGTTGAACGACAGAAGCTATTTAGTGCAAGAAATGGCTGCGACGGCAATCGTGGAGATTGAGCGATCAGACGAATCGGTTGCAATTGCCTTGGCAGAACTGCTCAAAAGAAAGAATTCTGCCGTTCGTGCGGCTGCTGCTAAGGCTTTGGGAAGAATGGGAGCTAATGCCGAAGTGGCGTTTTCGGCTCTCGGCGAATCACTTGTCGATGTTGATGACTCCGTTCGCGAAGCCGCTATTGAAGCGTTGGCGGGAATCGGCCCTTCGGTTGTTCCTAATCTTATCGAATTGCTGAGTGATTCTGATGAAGACATTCAGAGGGGCAGCATTGCCGTGCTAGGGATGCTAGGGGCTAAAGCAAAAGCATCAGCATCGCACCTTCGTCAATTATTGACAGATAAAAGCGTGAGTGAATCGGCAGAATGGGCTCTACGGAAGATTCGCCAAGGCCGATCGGCAAGATGGAGTTGTGAGGATCGAGACGCATTGCGACGGTTAGTGTGCCGAGAAAGAATCGGGCCATTGGAGGAATAGTCGGAATCTGCAACGCATTCAAAGCTCTTTTTTCCATTGAAATTGATTACGCTTCACACCTGAGCGTTTGGCGGGGTGTTGGTGGATCGAGGGGACCGGTGGACTCCACGTTGCATTGTCATCCTCACGGAAACCTGGAAAGAGTGGACTCCAACTCCTTGCAGCGAAGCCGGTTGCAGGGAGTTGAACTCGTCAGATTGACGAGTTGACAGGCCGGTCGTTCATTTCAGACAATGCGGCGGCAGGAGAAAGTTATGACGCCTATTGGAGTGGTGTCGAGATCAGCGGTAATCCATAGCGGCGGCCCAAGGGTTTCCGCGAGTACCTGCGACACCGGCAAACCGTTTCGGGATCCTGGCCTGATTGACGACGTCCCTATGGCACTTAAACTGATGAGCATTACAAGAGAATAGATACACGATTCCCATCATTCCAAAAGAGTCTTGGGGTTCAAAATAGGGAATAGACAAATGAACTTGTTCCGTTGCACCTGCGAAGTGCGACTTTCGGTGTCGCTTCCGTGTTGTGTTGCTATTTGTCTTGCTGTTGTTCTTGGAGGACAACTGGCCCAATGTAGCGATGAATTTGGAATACTGGATCTGCGGAAGGAAGAGATCACGGATGACATAATCTCCCAGATTCAAAACGATCCGACTGTTCGGTTCCTTTTGCTGGAAGGGTCCACGATTGACGATGGAGGCTTAAAGAAACTCGGGAAACTTCCCGCTCTCGACAGCCTAGCTTTATCCAATACCAAAGTAACGAATGACGGGATTCAATCGCTAGTGCGATCATGTCCCGGCCTTAGGTCTCTTAAACTTGCTCACACGTCCATTGGTGATACCGCTGTAGCAGCTATATCAACAATGCCACACCTTCAAGAACTAGATTTATCGTCAACGGCCATCACTGATCAGGCGTTCCAGTCTTTGAACACAATGACAGGCTTGATGATGCTAAGTGTCAACAACAATCGACTTTCTGGTAGCGGCTTAGCTCGGCTGCACCATCTTCCTAATCTACGGTCACTTGAAGCGAACGGAGTCAGTTGTCGTGGCTCGTGGAAGAGTAGCGATTCGTTCCCACGCACACTTACAGGCCTGAACCTCAACCATGCCAAAATAGCTAGAGAAACGGTAATGTCGGTCGGTCGCTTGAGTAATCTTCGGCTGCTTTCATTGCAGTATGCTGAGATCGATGGCGAGTTTACCGAGTTAAAGGAATTACCGGAACTCGAACATGTGTACTTGGACGGGACGAAAACCGGTTCCTCGACCGTGGGGTACCTGCAAAATGCAACTAAGCTGCGTGCATTGTCCTTACGAGGGACAAGAATTGATGACAGTATTGCACAACAACTTGTGTTGCTTCCGAGCCTGCAATACTTGGATCTGGGGGACACTGCCGTCAGTGACAACGCTCTACGAGGTGTTGGAAAGCTACGAAATCTCCGTGAGTTGGTGATCGACCGCACTAAAATTACCGACGCAGGAATGAAGCACTTGACGACCTGCAGTAACTTGGAAGTCCTCGTCCTTTGCCTAACCGATATTACGGACAGAGGATCGATTGTCGTACGTGGACTGCGTTCGTTACGGAGGCTAGATATGCAGGGAACGCTAATCACGGAATTAGAACTGGAGCAACTTAGAAAGGCATTGCCGCAGTGCAGAGTGGATCACTGCCCTCGGTCGCTGCTACGGTGAAACGTGCAAGGGAATGCTCCGCACGCGAGCACGATTACGATGAAAGCGAGGGGTAAACGATGAAGATTTACATGACGGCTGTCTTATTTACGGTCATTTGTGCTGCCATTGCCGTTGGCGAGGATCGGTTGCCCAAACCACCAGAATTAAAGGTGCTGGAAAAGTTTGTCGGTACCTGGGATTGTCAGGAAGTTGCTCGACCGGCTATCTGGACGCCCATCGAGAAGCGGTCAAGCTCATTAGAAGTGAATAAGATGGTACTCGATGGATGGTATCTTCAAGGGCGTAGCCAGACTCCGACTGGAACTACGCAGGCTTTGCTGATGAACACGTATGATCCAAGCCAGAAGAAATATCGCATCTGGAAGTATACTGCCGGTGGGCCTCCTACTGAGTATTCGGGACAATGGGATGAACCCAGCCAAACACTAACCATCGAAGAGAATACGGGAGGCATCGTTCTGAAGGCGACCTTCCATCTGATTGATGCTGACCATCGAGAATACCATGTCATCGCAAGAGATGGCGAGGGAAAGGTGTATCTCGATATTGATGGGAAAGTGACTCGAAGAAAGCAATAGTTTTTGGCGAACTGAGCCTTCCCCATGATCCTCCATTGCGACATGGACGCCTTCTACGCCTCGGTTGAGGAACGGGAAAGGCCTGAACTGGTCGGCAAGCCCGTCATCGTCGGTGGTTCGCCCGAGAAGCGTGGGGTGGTTTCGGCGGCCAACTATGTTGCTCGAAAGTACGGCGTCCATAGTGCTATGCCGGCAGCAACCGCCCATCGGCTCTGTCCGAACGGTGTCTATTTGTCGCCTCGGATCAGCTACTACGCCGAAGTTTCCAAACAAATTAGAGAGATTTTCGAGCGGTTCACGCCACTGGTCGAACCGCTGTCACTCGACGAGGCGTTCTTGGATGTGACCGGCAGCGAACACCTACTTGGCTCTGCAGCCGAGATCGGGCGGAAGATCAAGCAAGCGGTTCGAGAAGAAACGAGTTTGGTTGTCTCGGTTGGCGTGGCACCGAACAAGTTTCTCGCTAAGATTGCCAGCGATTTGAAAAAGCCGGACGGCTTTCTGGTTGTCGAGAAGGTCCAAGAATTCCTCGATCCGTTGCCAGTCGAGCGGCTATGAGGCGTCGGCAAGCAGAGCAGCAAGGTTTTCGAACGACTCGGCATCCGAACTATCGGCCAGCTTCGCCAATGGCCGGTGGAAACGCTCGTTAGCCGCTTTGGATCGCAGGGGAAGCACCTTTGGCAGTTGGCACGCGGCATCGACGACCGGCCTGTGGTGCCGGAACGGGAGGCGAAATCAATCTCCCATGAAACGACGTTCGAGCACGATGTCGATGATCAGGATGTGCTTCGGGCTTGGCTGGCTGACTTGACCGAGCAGGTGGGCTGGCGGTTTCGGCGGCATGGGCTGCGAGGTCGAACGGTTCACCTCAAGGTTCGTTTTGCCGATTTTTCGACCATTACTCGGTCGCAGACGTTATCGGAGCCCGAGCGACATCACAAACGAACTTTGGCTGGCTGCCGACGAGATGTTTTGTCATCGATTGCCGGCCAACCATCTTCCAATTCGGCTGATCGGCATGGGCGTCAGTGGCTTTGATGCGACAGGGCTTGTTCAGGGCCTCCTTTTCGATCAGGATGAGCGGAAGACACATTCGAATCTGGATGCAGCGACCGACCAAATTAGGGAACGGTTTGGATTGGAGGCTTTGCGGCGGGCAAGCTCGCTTCATGACCGTAATGACAAGCCGGAGTGACTGAGAGGAACCGAGATTCTCGCTTGCGTTACGGACTTGCCCACCCGAAGACGTCGGCGGGATCTGTGGTTATCAAGGGTATTTGGAAGCTCCTGGTCGAACCCAAGCATGAGCGGCACAAAGAGGTTATGGAATGGAGCGGGCCGTTCGATCCCAAGGAGTTCGACGCCAAGGCGGCCACGAAGGACATTTGACGCGGATTGCCAAATTGGCGGGAGATGGAGTGATCGACAATACAGAGGCTAGGCGACATGGCGATTGCACGCCGTCCTGCCGAACCCCTAGCACGCACCGGCTTAGAGGACCAACATGGATATGAGTCTTGGTGAGTTCTCGGATGATTTCCTGCGTCGGATCATTGTCAACACAACTGAAAACGATACCGTCGATGCAAAGGGGCCAATGGCCTTCAGCGATGCTGTCGAAAGAGCCGGTATTGCAAAGGACATTGCAGCATTTGCTAACTCGGACAACGGTGGATGGCTGGTAATTGGGAAGAAGCAGACTGGAAGCCAGTTCATCCTCGAAGGACTTAGCGAAGCTCAAGCTGCGTCATTCGAGACCACAGTAGTCGCTCAGTGGGTCAACAACCGTTTTGCACCTGAAATACAGTTGGAGTGCAGACGAGTGGAGCATGACGGCAAGACGTTCGTCGTCATTCGGATCAACGAGTTTGACGATGTTCCCGTCATCTGCACGAAGCGTTGCGATGATCCTGCCAACTTCAAAAAGGCGATTCTCGATGTGGGGTGCATTTACATCCGAGGAAGAAATGCCGAGTCGAAGCTGCTCCAAACCCAGGAGGAGTTTCGACGCCTAATCGGAACGGCGACGAAGAAGCGACGTGATGACATTATCCAACACCTCGATGCAATGCTGAAAGGACAGCCACCGGTTGACAGGACAACAGACGAGGATCGGTTCAATCAAGAAATTGAGGCAATTCGGTCTGATGTACGGTCCCAAGAGAATTACAGCGATGATTCGGGATGGGAAATCCTTTTCCACCCGACCGTCTATCAGAAGGAACGGTGGGATGAAATCGGAAAGCTTGAGCAGGTTGTCTCGAAATACTCATTGAACATGCGGGATCGGTTTCCCGACCAGCGAACAGGGACATTCGCAACAGCATGGGGCATTGCCAACCCGACTTATTGGGAAACGTGGGCGTTCTCGAAATCGGGCGTATTCTACTTCAATAAGCCGTTTGAGGAGGACGGCAAGCACACCATTGGTCGAATACGGGAATATGTCACAAAACACCTCCGACAGGCCAGTGAATACAAAGTGCAGAGGTTCTTGGAGCAAATCGACGCATACAGGTGGGCCGATCTCGACAAGAACATGGACACCATAATGAAGACCTTTGCGTTCATGCGTCGTCTTGTCGAAGCGTTTGATGAAGGAGAGACGCTGCACTACAGGTATTGCGTCAGAGACCTCAAGGAGCGTTACCTGTTCTCCTACGATCCTCGGCGGCACATGTTCCTTGACCCTGAGTACCGTGACCCATGCCGAGCGTCTTCGCCACTCGTGATTGAGAGAGCAGCCACCGTTGAAGACGTTATTGCCAACTGGAAGACGTATTGCGTGGAAGTCATGTATCGCTTCTTGGAGTTGTTTCCGGGTATTCCAGTCTCTAAAGACGGGCTGATGGGGTGGGTTCGGCAGTATACCGGTGAAGGAAGAGAGTGATTCGACGATGGGAAACGACGACTGGCGAAAACTCCTTTGCCCTAGATGCCATCAACTCAAGAAGACTTGCACCTGCAAGCCTGACGAACCGAGCAAGTCCACCGTGGTTCGGGTGGGCCGGGAAACAAAAGGCCGAGGCGGCAAAGGCGTGACGATCATCTCCGATCTGCCGCTGGACGAGAAGGGCCTCACCGAGCTTGCCACCAAGCTGAAAAACCGGCTTGGAACTGGCGGTACGGTCAAAGACGGACGAATCGAGATCCAGGGCGACCAACGAGATCGGGTCATTAAGGAACTTGAAGCGATGGGATACCGAGCCAAGCGGGCTGGAGGGTGAAGTCGAAACATGGTCAAGACAGGTCGCTACCGCCATTACAAGGGCAAGGAATACACGGTGATCGGCACCGCCACGCACAGCGAGACCTTAGAAGAACTGGTCGTTTATCGCAAGGACTACGACGACCGTAGCCTCTGGGTACGGCCCAAGGCGATGTTTTCGGAACAGGTCGAGGTTGGTGGCCGGATGGTGCCCCGGTTTGAGTTGATTGAACCAGCATAAGCCCGAACGCATTCCAGGCAGATTGTGTTGCAGGAGCCTTTCTTTTTGATGACTGAACCAACTAATCAATCGTGGTTCTTGTATCTTTTGCGGTGTGCCGACGGATCGTTGTACACTGGGATCACCAGCGATGTGGACCGCCGATGCAAGCAACACAACGCCGGGACCGCCTCCCGCTATACCCGCAGTCGGCTTCCCGTGAAATTGGTCTATCGGGAGCCACAGTCGTGCCGAAGCATGGCCTTGAAGCGAGAATTGGCGATCAAGGCGATGTCTCGGGAGGAGAAAGAGTCGTTGATTCGAGTGGGACAGAAATTAAAGGGCTAGTGATTTCACATATTTTTATTTTTCCCGTCCGACCTCCGCATTTCAAACATTTGATTCGCTGTAGTCCAAGGGCATCCCGAGCCCTATTTTGGATTCCGTTGAATTAGGCGAAATAATAGAACGTTTGGCGGGGTGTTGGGACGGGTGAGGGTGCCGGTGGACGTCACGTTGCATGTCCTCCCCGCCGGAAACCCGGAAAACACGTAAGGCAACTCCTTGAGGGGGTGCCACCGGGCGTATCCCTTCTGGACAAAGGGAGGGCTCCGAGAAAGAATATGCCCGTCTACACCGAATTCACTTGGCAGACTCAGAAAGGGCCATAGCGATGAACATTTCCAGGCGTTGCCGAAGGTTGTTCGTGGCCGCACTGGCGGCAGCAATGATGTTCAGTTTCACCTCAACCGGGTCGGCCCAGTTGCTTCGTCGCTCACGGCGAGTCCCGGTCGTACCAGCCGAACTGTCTGGTCCGCTCACGGAAAAGGAAGCTTTGGAGGCTGGAGTGGAAGCCTACATCTATGGCTACCCGCTGGTGACGATGGAGATGACTCGACGGGTAATGACGAATGTGGAGAAGCCCGAAGGCACGCGGGCACCGATGGGAAATCTGGTTCGCATGCAATCGTACCCCGATGCCAAGTACCGCGACGTTACTGCACCGAACGCGGACACGCTTTACACGACCGGGTGGATGGATGTCGGCAAGGAACCGTGGGTGTTGTCTCTGCCCGACGCTCAGGGTCGCTACTACCTAATGCCGATGCTCGATGGTTGGACGGAGGTGTTCCAGGTTCCCGGCAAGCGGACTACTGGCACGGGACCGCAAAAATATGCCATCACCGGCCCCGGCTGGAAGGGAACGCTTCCGGCAGGCGTGATTGAGTACAAGTCGCCTACTGCGATTGTTTGGCTGCTAGGGCGTATCTACTGTACCGGCACGCCGGAAGACTATTCTGCCGTTCACAAAATGCAGGATGCGATTTCCATTGTCCCCTTGAGTTCCTACGGCAAGCCCTATACGCCGCCTGCGGGCAGAGTCGATCCGAACATTGACATGAAGACTCCGGTGCGTGAACAAGTCAACTCGCTTGACTCCACGGCCTACTTCAATCTCCTGGCATCGCTCATGAAGGATAACCCGCCCGCCGTAGCCGATGCACCGATCCTTGCAAAGATGGCAAGGCTGGGAATCGTGCCGGGCAAGACCTTTGATCCAAGCAATCTCGACCCTACGGTGGCCAAGGCATTGAAAGACGTGCCGAAGTTGGGTTTCGAGGCAATTATGGCCCACTTTAAGCAGGCTGGAACCTTTGAGAACGGTTGGATGTTCTCCACTGGCACAGGGATTTACCGCACGGACTACGTTCAACGGGCATTGATTACAGCCATCGGCTTGGGGGCCAATCGTCCCCAAGATGCAATTTACCCAACATCCGAAGCAGACGTCACGGGCAAGCCATACGATGGCAGCAAGAAGTACGTGATGCACTTTGACAAGGGCCAGACGCCACCCGCTGAGGGCTTCTGGTCGCTGACCATGTACGATGACAAGTACTTCTTCGTGGACAATCCGCTGAACAGGTACACTCTGAGTTCCCGTTTCAACTTCAAGTACAATACCGATGGTTCCCTGGACTTGTACTTGCAGAACGAAAATCCTGGCAAGGACAAGGAATCGAACTGGCTGGCTGCCCCCCAGGGCCGCTTCGTTCTTATGCTAAGGCTCTACTGGCCCGAGGAGCAGACGCCTTCCATCATCAACGGCACCTGGAGGATTCCGCCGGTAAAGCAGACGGACTAATTTCTATCCTTACTTGGACTTCGTTTGGAGAAGTCTTGGCCGCGACGATGCCGCTCCGGCAGTCGTTTTTGACGAGGTAAACCAGATTCCCACTCGGCTATTCAGTCGGGTGGGCGTTTTTCATGCCGGGAATGCAGGGTCGGACACCATCTGCCAGACTGCCCACAAATTGCACATCGCGTGCGGCTCGCTTGGATAGTGTTCCCTAAGGGCCTGTTGAACGTCTTTGGCCCGTTGGTAGTCCGTCATCAAACCACATTCCGAAAGTTCCGAGTTGGAGAAGGCAGCAGGAAAGCCCCCGCAATTCACAAGGGCACTAATGGTGCCCTGTACGTCAACAAGATCAAAACCTCGAAAGGCAAAGCTGGGAACGGAGAGTGTGGCAACGTCTTGCGAGGTTGGGTTTTCGATCAAAGCCAAAACATTTACTCGCTCCGTCCCTTTCACTCGTCTCAAGACATAGTCCAGATCGAGAAATAGGTGAAGCTTGAAGTCCTCGTGGACGTTGTATTTCCAGTCTTCATCAACCAGTTCTTGAAAGATACTCGGGCAGAGACAACCGTCGAGCGAAATAACCTCGCGAAGCTGCGTGAGTCCCGACCAGTTGATATAGCGTGACCAGGAGTCACCCGAACTTGCGTCAAAACGTTCTGCGGCGGAGTATACGATAGGCATGTGCTTACGTAGTCTGCGATTCTAGATAGTGCTCGTATAATTCGCTGGGATTTGTCACCCGAAGGTCTACATGACCACATTCGCCGCAAATGTCGGCCTTCAGTTTACCGTAGAGCCGATCCTTCATGATCAAGGCACCCGGATCGCCATACACCACAACCTTCAGGTGTCCATCGGAGGCTTGCCCCTGATCTACCACTCTGACATCAGGAATCAATTTTGACGAACCGCACCTGGGGCACTGATAGCTCTGCATGGTATTACTTTGCAAGCCGTAAACTCAATGTTTTTTCTTCGCCTTCTTCTGCGACATCTCACCAAGCCTTTTCAACGCCTCCCGTTTCCCGATCCCTCTCACGGCAACCAAAGCTTCCAATTGTGCCTTTCTAGGACGACTGCGACCAGACTCCCAAGAATACACAGTAATCCCCGACACCCCAAGCAGTCTGCCGTAATCCGCTGCCGACAACCCTAACCGCTGGCGTTGGGACTTCACCGACCGAGCGGAAAAACGGACGGATTCACCTTCCTGCTGCTCAACCGCTGTCCCAGACTGTGCTGCCCGTTTCTGCAACAACTTGATTTCCTTCGCCTGTTGGTTTAGGAGTCGCTTTAGTTTGATAATTTCACGGCGGTATTGAACGGTCGCTCTCTTTGTTTGGCTAACTTGGGCTTTGACTTCTTTCTTGGCGAGGCGACGGATTTCGTCTCGTAAGACGGCGGCGATGTTCGGCATGGTAGACTCCTGTTCAGGCCCCTTCAAAAGCCCTCCCCATTGTATGCTCGATGCCCATCACTCCACAAGGAACTACTACTCAGCGACAAATGGACGGCGTGTTCAACTCCGAAAAGGATGTAATCAACCTCAATAAAAAGACTGATCCGAATGCGTCAGCCGACAAACCGAAGGCATGAGCCGATGCCTAAAACACCCTCCACAAGCCCTTTATTATTTGAAATTTAATTAGTTTGAGTGCTCGTTGGTCTGTTGAGCCGTCCCCTCTCCCTCTAATTATTTTTCAACGTTGTTGCAGGGTAGCGGAAACCCGGACTTTTCGGAAAACGGTTACTCCCTGCATAGCTAATGCATGAACTTTTCCCACTGGCTCCGCAATCGCCTTCGAGGTCCCGACAAAATTATGGCCCTGATCCGGGCAGCGGGACCGAGCGGTGTTCGTGAAGGTGATTTAAGATCGGCTGCCGAGTTACCGCGTAAGATGTTTGACAGGCTGCTTCAAGCGTTGGTGGAGGCAGGGGTGATTCAGGTCGTTGAGCGAGGTGGCGTCAGATTCGTAATTGGCCGGTAATTCTTTTGTCTTCTGCTGGTATTGTTGCTAACTGCTTTTGTTTCTTCGGCTTAGTAGTGTGAACACTTCGGATGTAGGACTGCCTTTGCTTCTTGAAGAAAATGCCTGCTCGTTTGTTTGGCAACCGCTTTCGGATCAACAACTTGCCATAGTGAACAGTTCTACACACAACCACCAAGCGAACGTATTGTCTCCGCTGTTTCTTTCTTTTCTTGATTTGGAAGGGTTCTGTCAGGCTGCCAACAGGCCCATTTTTCTGAGAAGCGGTCGATAATCCCTCCACTTTCGAGTCGATACCACCTGAATTGGCTTGGGATAGAGCTTCTGTTGGGTCAATTGGGTGAAGTCGATAGGGGTTGTTCCTGTCAAGGATGTATCTCTTTCTTTCTTTTTCTCTTCTAACTGCAACAATGCTTGCAACAACTCTTCACTTGCTCGCCATTTCGCCGCCTGTCCCTTCTGATTTCCACCGCTGTAAACGTATCGTTCGTCTTGCCAGTCCAGTAGCCCCATGGATGAAAGGTAATTTCGCATTACGGCAAAGCGTTTGAAATCAAAAGCACGATCAATATCGCCCTTCTTGAACATCGCATCCCACAGTGCCCTGAATCGTGCGGTTGGCAGAGATCCGTCGGAATTCATATTCAGCGAAAAGAATTTCAGCAGAATGAAGAATATTCCCAAATCCTCCGCCGTCACCACAGAACGTCCTGACGTCCTCAACGGCTGATGACCCAACAACTCCTCTGCAAACGCAACGTACTTTGGCAGTACGCTTGCATCAATATGAGTCCCACGGATCGAACCCGCTGCAATTCGTTTCGCCTTCTTTTCCTCCACGACTACCGTCGGGATTTCGGCAGAACAACATTCGCCTTTGATCCGATCCGCCAGATCTATCAAGTCATCCACTGACAGACGAGTCGTCGCTTTCAATTCTTCAAAGCGGTCCTTGGCCCTCGGGAATTTAGCAAGGGTGCCGGATTTGTAACCGGTAAACCTTCCGTTGTGGCTGGTGACCACCGGTGAAAGTCCCTTGATTTCCACCATTTCAACATGGAACGGATGTAACATCAGATACTCGTCCAGGGCATGTCCAAGTTTAAGAAGCAAAGAGTTGACCAGTTCAATCTGACCATTCTTTTTTTCGAGGATTGCATAGCCATGGACGCCCTTGCCGTTGGTGCTAACCTCGAAATAGAGCCCCGGAAAGAACTTTTCAGCCAAGTGTTGGGCGAATGCCATGGCACCGGCCAACGATCCCCGGTGATGGCAGTCGATGTCAATCATGAACAACGACTCGCCCGACCAACTGCCAGTGAAATAAAATGTATCCTCGCCGGAGAAATGACGGGCCAACTTTTCGTTGGTGATACGAGAAAGCCAACGCCTCTGGCCGGTTAGAAACTCAACGACAGTCTCGTTGGTATTGCAGTGGAGCGGGTTTGTCTTCCACTTGTAGCCGTAATCGAGGTGGCTCGTTCTTTTTCGGAGCCATGTTTCGATTGGTTGTTCTCGCTGGCGGCGGTATCGTGTTTGAGTATTCATCAACTGTCAGTACCCCAAAAAAACGAACCCGCGTGACGGCCCCGAGGAACCGTCACGCAGGCACGGTATCTGACTTGTTGATGTGTCTCTTCTTCTTTGACCCGTCTTGTGCCTGATCGGAGTTCAGATACCGTACATTGGGTTCACTCTATATATGAGTGTGGTGTTTCATTTTTCAAAAAATCTTTTGGTTTTGTTCTTCCTCCTCCTCGTCTGGGAGTTGGACTACGTTCGCGTTCTCGTAGATTTCACAGGGCACGTCGAGCACAATCTGTTGTTTTTCCCCGGCGTCGATCTGGCATCGGATAAACCCAGACTGCTCAAACGGAGAGCGGAAAGTCACCGGATACCAAGGGTCCTCGGCCAGTTGCTCAACAACACTTGGGTCGAGGGATTTGCGGCCAGCTTCCGCGGCCTGGCGGCTGGCTTCTACCAATTCTTTCTTTGCAAACAACTTCCAAAGCATTTGTCTTTCTCTTTCTCCCTGGCGTATTCGGGGTTGGCAACAATAAACTATTTACGCGTCAGAGTTCACTTTTTTATTTTTCCGAGATCCAAACTCGTGTTGTGCTCAATCGCCCGAGGCCCACCTGTCAGATGAAGCTCGGGCGGCTGAGCGTCCGTGCTCGGGCCTCTAATCACGTCTTCTGGTTTTTCGTTGCAACGAGTACAGCCGCCCATTGTGTTACGCCACTGGCCGAACCGTCCTCGATGCGTTTCCAGCAACGCATAAATGGGTTTGCTGTGATGTTTCCAGAATCAGCGGGGACTTCCAGCCATTCGGCACACCACCGAGCCCCCGTTTCCCGAATCAACACCTCCCCGACGTAACATCCCAACGCGTTAGCCAGGATTTCTTTCGAAGTCTTCTTCCAGCCCTTCGCCGCATGTAGCATTGAGTCAACTTTCTCAAGCGATTTCAAAGACCAGTCAAAACCGAACCCATTAGCAATACCTTCAGCGAGCTTCGCACGGTGCTGGAAATCATCCGTCGCCTGCCCGCTCTCATTTACAGCAGGGGGAACATCAATGACGGCCATTCCTTCATACAGGTCCGTCGGCACATCGAGCCACACCGGCTGGTAGTCCTCGCCGGTCGGAGTTGTTGCCGTGCCGATCTGACACCGAACCCAGCCAGGTCGCTCCCAGGGAAGCGTGAATACCACCGGATACCGCATATCGTCTGGCATTTGTTCGAGCCGACTTGGCTCAATTGCTCGAAGACCAGCGGCTATTGCCCGTTGATTGGCCTCGACCAAAGCGGTTTTGTTGAAAATCTTTGTTTTCATAATTATTTCCTTTCAAGAAGAATGATTTTATTTAATTGAGTGTCATTGATTCGTTTTGATAAAAAATATTTTGCGGTACTCGAACGCCCCGGAATCACTTGTTTCGTGAGGCCGGGGCGACCGAGCTTCCGTGCTCGGGCGGTGAGTTAGACCGATCCGGTGGCCCGTCCCGCTTTGTTCACAATAGTGTCAACCGCAGAGTCAAGTGCTTTGCTGATTTTTCTGTCGCGTGCGGCGTCATATGCAAGCAGTTGTTTAACTTCGCGAGTTTCAGACAAGTCCAAGAGAGATAGCAAGGCAATCTCTTTCACCAGATCCTCCATCCGAGTTCGGAAGTCGTGAGCAAATTGTGCTAGTTCCCTGCGTTTTGCCACATCACCGATACGTGCGAGCAGTGTGTCGATTTGAGCTTCAAACTCAGTATTTTTCTTCATAAATGGTCTCCATTGCCCTATTGGGCGGTTATTTGGATGGGTACCCCTCACTCAACCGGCAAACGAACTAACTCAATGCGTTTCGGTTGAATAAGGTGAGTACTTGCTATCTCAACCACCAACAGACGCATCAACACGACGCGAGGGGCGATTGAGACAAGGCCAGAGAGGCCGGAATCAGCCGTCAGGGCTCGGGGCCACTTTAGCTAGGCTGATTAGTTCAGAAAGTTATTTAAATAATATAACAGAAATCGGAGATGACATCAACGCGATTTGCAGAAAAGTCTCACAAGTCTCAGTTTCACCGGCCCACATACTCGTCCGGTAGGAAGTAATGTGGTCGCAGCTTCGGCATGTTGAACATCAAGACTTCTGCATGTACTTTGGCACCAGCAAAGACATCGTAGGGCAGAGAAATCACGGATGTGATCGGCGGACAACAGTCGCGTAACCACCGCCAGCGTTCGGATCTGGTTGCCTGATCGATTCGCATCGTCAGTGGTGCAATAAACGCGATGGGTGTTCCAGCAGGGGTGATCTGCACAATCCGCTGCAAGAACAACAATGGCAAATAGCGATTGGAGCCGCTTACGTCATTAAACGGCGGGTTGCAGATAACCAAATCCACCTCAATCCAGTCAGGGCTTTGGAAGAAATCACGCCCATCCCGAACCTCGAACGAAATCACTCTTCGTTTCCGCCACGGTGTGGTTAGGCTTCCATCACCGACGGCTGGATCGAGAATCGTTTTCACCGGATACAGAGGGGATACCAGATCATGGAGATACTGACAAAGGCCTGGCGGCGTGCAAATGTCATTCGGTTTCATTCGTTGTCGGTTACCGAATACATAGGATTTCGGCTGTCCATTCGTTTTAGCCTGACGGACTTGCCGTAGTGCTCCCTGTCGTCGTTCTTCCGGCAGTGTGGCAATCTGCTTCGCCTCGGGCACCGAAATATCACCAGATCGAATATGAGCAATGAGTTCGGGGGCCACCACTTGAATCGTCTTTGCCATCTCCACATAGGTCGCATTGGTTCGGGCAACTTTAGCCGCTGCTACACTCGCTTTGCCCGTTGAGGTAGCAGATTCTTTGGCTACCTTTTTCCTGCCTCGACCCGCTGATTGACGTTGCCGCTGTTTCGCCTCGGCGGCCAGCATTGGAAGAACGTCGAGGGCCACCACCGCTCGCTGACTGGCTGTAAGGTGACGGCGGTGGAGGTTGGTCGAAAGCACCCAGGCCAACGGGCTGCCGCTACCCTCCCATTTCACAAAGCGAGGCTTCACCCCTGCCAGCCTGCAAGCCCGATAACGATTTCGACCGTCAAGGATTTTACCTTCGTACAAAACGATAGGCTGTAAAAGTCCTCGCTCTTTGATGTCCTCGGCCAAGGCATTCAATTCCTCCTTGCCGATCTCGGGGAACAGTTTGCAGGCAGGGTGGAAGCGGTAAGTCGGCATGAGTTTCCTCCCGGGGATTGCCGTCCATTGTAAGAAACGGCAGCCCACCGACGCCAGATAGGCCGGAAGTCAGAAGTTCCAGTGGAAAGCCGGAATTTGCGGACAACCTACCTCGTCCGGTTTTTCCGGCTTTCCGTCGGGGGACACAATAGGCGTTCTTTGTGCTTACAACAAACGTTCAACAACTGATAGTTTTCCTGTACTACAAAACTACTTTCGGGGTCAGTGGTCCATCCGTTTTGGCTTCAAGAAATTTATTCATGCAAACGATCTTGACAGAATGGTCGTGCGTAGATTTGATACACGTATAGAGGCTACCCCCACTAATTGAATCATGCGAACGGCAAACCTGACCACGAATCTGGTCCTTCTAACTGCCCCGCTCTGCGGGCAGGCCGTTCCACGCTGCACACTTTCCTACTCGATCTGGCTGCGGCAGCTTCACGCCCAAGCGGGAAAACAACAATAGTTTTCCTGTACACTAGGTATGGCGGACGCACAGTGAGCGTCTCTCAGCGAACTGGGTAGTTCGTTGAGGACCATTCACCGCATTAGGTGCTTTGGCACCAGGAGTTTAGCGATGCGTAGCCGCCATAAGGTGCTTGTCTGCCAGTTGATAGCCCTCTCCAACGGAGAGCACCCGCAGAACGTTGACATGCTCTTCTTGGACCCACCCTACAGTGACCCGGACGACATCTTGCCAAGAGAAACTCTTCCGTATTTCGTCTCGGACAATCTTCACCGGCGAGGAAGACGTTATCAGCGGCAACCGGCGAAATTGATCGGCTTGAAGGTCGTCCTCCTGTCGTAAGAGCCCATTGCTTTTGTTTTGGGCAATCTTTCCGCCCCAGGCGGCTGTCTGGGGCTCTGTCTTGAGCCAACGGAGATTTGCAGGCGTTTGATAGTTTTCCTGTACATAGAGTCTGCAACAAACGGTCAAGAGCCCTCACCGCAAAGCAGGGCTTTTTTTACTAGTACAACAGGAGAGTAATCATGGATAAGAGTCGCGGCAAGAAGGTTCGCCCATTTCCCACCCAACTTCTATTTCCGTACCCGGGGAGCAAGTTCGGACTTGGAGAAGCTATCGCAAAGCGGATTCCCCCTCATGGCCGCTTCGTGTCGGTCTTCGGCGGAACTGGTGCTGAGTTCGCGTTCAAGACGCCCTCAGCAGCAGAGGTGTACAACGATCTCGATGATTCGGTGAATTCGGTCTTTTCCGTTATGCAGGACGACGAGATGCAAGAGCGGCTCGTAGCTCTTTGGGAAAACACGCCGCACGGCAGGAAGCAATACATTGAATGCCGAAAGCTGGTCATGAGTCCTGGTCCCGATCAAGTGAAGAATGCATGGGCCTTTCTATTGTGCAGCATTACCGGCTATGCAGGAGTGCATCCCGTTGTCAGTAACCATTGGGCTGGTGGACACAAACGAAGCACGGTCGCACGCGTGAGAAACCTTCCCGCCGTGCTGGAGCAATGGCGTCAACGATTCTTGCACGTCAAGGTCGAACACGATTCCTGGCAAAACATCCTACGTCGATACGACACCTCAGAAACACTTTTCTTCGTCGATCCGCCATACCATCCCGACGTCTGTCATCACAATCTCTATCGGCTTGCATTGACCGCCGAGCAACACCAGGAGCTTCTTCAGAGTCTGCGGGGTTTGAAGGGCAAGGTGATGCTGTGCGGCTATCCGCACGGCGATTACGACAAGCTGTTGGTCGGTTGGCACGTCAATCAATTTCCGACGCGAGTGAAGATCGGCAAAGGCAAGCCGGTCCGAATCGAAACGCTTTGGATGAACTACGACCCCGAGAACCGGTCGGCACCGGCATGTCCAAAGGAACCGGCTCCGTCCACCATTCCGATCTCTCAAACATTGGAGTTGTCTGACGTTGACGAGGAGTTGCTGGACAACATCACGGAACGCCGCAACACGCTTGCCAGTATGCTTCGCGGTGTAGTGGACGGCGATACGACAGCCTTCTTTTGCTACGGGCCTGGCGGACATGGGAAGTCCAAGCTGATCCGCGAAGTCCTCGCCGGGCATAACAAAGTGAAGATCTGGAGTTGCGACATGTCCGCTCGTGGACTTGTGGACGTACTAGAAGAATTTCCCGGGCACATTCACTTCTTCGAAGACTTGGAAAAGGTCTATCGGGACACCGATTGCCAAGGAATTTTGATTGCAGCCTGTGGTGGCAAGCGGGGCAGCAAGCGAATCGTCCAATGGCACAAGCATCGGGTCAGCAAATCGTTTGAGTTCACCGGTGGCATCATCATTTCGTCCAACACTCGCCTTGATTCTAAACCGGGTCGGTTGGGTGCCGTTGCCAGTCGCTTCAGCCCACAACAGTGGAAACTGAGCGACCCGGAACTGGCAGCCCTGATGCAACAAATCGCATTGACCGAGTCCAAGGAGTACGGGCTTACGCAAGCCGAGGCTTGGGAGATCGCGAACTTCGTGATCACGGAGATGGAACGACGCTCCGGTCAGGGCAAGATCGACCTTCGGACATATTGCGAACAGGCGATTCCCGACTTCAAGCAATGGAAGGATGGGCGGACATCGAGCCACTGGCATGCGTTGGTTCGAGCACGAATAAACGGTGCCCCGGTTCATGAAAATCGGGCCCACCGGACCGAGCGACTGCAGTACCTCGCCTGCCAAATTGCGATCACTGCAAGTGGAAGGACGGCATTGAACCTGTGGCAGCAGCAGACGAAAGGGGAAGGACGAGATGGAGGGGGACTTGGCAGGCAGGCCTACTACGACCGACTCAAAGAGGCCAAGGAGAGCGGCCTGTACGATCAGATCGTCCGCAAGAATCAGGAGGTGTCAGCATGAAGAAGAACAAGAAGCTAAACGCCTGGACCGTATACGAGGGCTCGAATGGAGCCGAGACACGTTCGTACTGCTGCTCACTGGAAAAAACAGGACAACTCGGGAAGATCGCCGCTCAACTATTCCGAACCCAAAAAGCTTCTGCCAGGGCCAAGGTCTACCGTGGCGGCATAAGGACGAAAAGCCACGACAAGATCTCCTACAGTGATTTGGCATACATGCGGAAGGGCGAGTGCATGTCAAAACTTTGCGAGCTACTTGACGCAACTCCGTGCAGTTTACGGTGGGGTTGGGGACGTGATGCAAAACAGAAGTTTGCCTCGCACGTCCTTTACGTTGACCTACCACAGGGACAAGTGAGTTTTCATTCGCTGGAGCGGTATTGTGGCCCTGATTACCCAGACTCTTGGGACGGTGAGCACCAAAGCGAAGAGAGAATACTGCGGTTCTGTGACCAAGTCGCACGGGGGAAACGACTACGACGGAATCAGACGCATGACACGCCAACAACCCACTCACAAGCAAAGGACAATGAAGCATGAGCAAATCGATCATAGCTGCCGGATTTGATTTTGAGCCATTGCCCGATGGCTCGGTATTGATGGAGTTCTATGGCGAGGACGGGCTGACGCTCAACTCGCAAATGATCACCCGCGAAACTCTCGAACGCATGCCAACTGTCATAGCGTTGACGCTGCTGTATGTCGATCAGGGGTACGAGGTCGTAGAGAAGTTCTTGCGGCGAATGAGGAAGGGTCGTGGAAACTTTGGTGAGGATGTGGAATAGCTCAGTGCAGCCGCACTGAGTACGTTGAAATGAGTTGCATTAGGCTTCGGAAAGAATCGCTGAACCTCTTAGGATTACAACCGGCACGAGCGGAAGTATATTGAGATTGAACGATTAGCTTTGTGGGTGAACTATGGCAACTGTAGACCAAAACAATTCGAACACACTCAGCGGCAGCGGAGCCAATTCCGCCGCCGTGGTGGTCGAGCTTGGACAGCAGTTGCTGCAACGGCTAGATCGCATGTTGAGTGTATTGGAATACTTCGTCGGACTGCGGTCTCAGGGATTGCCCACCCAGATACCCTTGATGTCCGACGATCACCACTCGACTGAAAGGCCACAAGGTTCTCCGTACCTCAACGCCCAGGAAGCAGCGACCTACCTTGGGATCAACGTCAAGAGCCTTTATGGCTTGGTCGAACGTCGGCAGTTGAAGCCCCTACGCGGGCCGAAGCGAGTCTACCGTTTCACCGAGGAGATGTTGGATGAGTATCTCAAAGGCCGACGCTAGCACCAAGGGAAGCCGGACGATCAGCGAAGTGTGTGTGCTTGGTGATGGAAGCCGGGTTCGCTTCTCACTAAAACGACGGGGTCGTGATCCGTTCTATCTTGCCTGCTTTCGAGGACATGATGGCAAGCCGAAGGAACGGTCCACCAAGGAAAAGAATCAACGCCGGGCAATCGATGCTGCGGTCGTGATTATTCGGGAGGATTACACCCCTAAGGTCTCCGTCTTGAACCCGACATGGGAGGAGGCGGTCAATAAGATGCTTCCCTATATGAAGGCCGAAAACTTGCGGCCCGGAAGTATCAAGCAATACGAATACGCAGTCACAAATCTCCGCAAGGCGTTCCCCGAGACACACGGGCCTGCCTCGATCACTCCCGTCATGGCCCAAGAGTTCAAGGTACGACGGTTGAACGACGAGGTGAAGCCCCGTTCCGTGGCAGGAAACATCGACAATTTGAGTATCGTGTATGGACATTGGTGGCGGGACACCCTGAAAATCGTCAACGGCAACCCCTTCGAGGGGGTTAGTCCTCCGAAATACGACAAGCCGCAACCGCGAGTGATTTCAGACGATGAGGAGCGGAAGTTCCTGGCTTGGCTGGGAACGAAGTGGAAGGGGTGTCGAATACCGTTGCTGTTTCTGGAGATCAAGAAGGCCATTGGCTGTAGGATCGGCGAATTGGCGAATCTGGCCACCTCTGATCTGAAAGATGGCCGACTGTGTTTCGAGGAAGTGAACACCAAAGGACGCAAGCAGCGAGCCGTCAAGATTCCAATCGCGTTATACGACGAGTTGGTGTCGGTCGCTGGCCCAAGATACGTTTTCGAGAAGTTTGCTGGGCAGTTGCGGGCATGCCATATCAAGAGGGGCGACTTCCAGTCGGCTCAGGCTGTCAACAGCTTCACTCCCATTCGTCTTATCAGGTGGCTTCAGAGGCAGTTGTCCGCCTACTTCAAGGAGCACCCCAAAGCGAAGAAGTTTAAACTGCACAATTTCCGTGGCACCGCTATGTCACGGGCTCGGATGGCAGGGGTCAGCTTCGACGATGCTGCGGTGGCTTTCGGCTGCAATCCTCAAACAATGCGGCAGCACTACATTAGCCTCGATGAGGTCGAAATAAGCGACCGAGTGATGGAGAAGATCCAGTCAAAAACTTAGGGAGAAATTAGGGAGAATCGCCTTTCGTGGGGTGCAAGAAACGAAAAAAGCACTTACAGCGACTCGCCGTAAGTGCTTTCGTATCAACGAGTGCGGGAAACAGGACTTGAACCTGCACCCCATTGCTGGGACTAGGCCCTCAACCTAGCGCGTCTGCCAATTCCGCCATTCCCGCAGGCAGTGATCGCTCAGTTCTCAGTCTAACCGCTGCCGGGCGAGCGTCAACCCGTCCGGCGACTCGCCGATCCGTCGGGGACCCCCGAGCGTTGGAAGCCTGGCGGCAAGGGCAGCTTTCCCGCCGCTCTTCAGACTCCCGTGCCCAGACGTCCGCTCCCTGTCCCGGTGGCGGTAGAACTTTTCCCGCCTATCCGATACATCCCTCCCTCCGGCCTTTCCGTACTTCTTGAACGGCCCGCTCTCGGCGTTGGAACCGAAAATCGCCCGTCCGTAAGTCGCCCGCGTGTAAGCCGCGGTCGCGATTGGAACTGGGTTATCCCTTTCGCTTGACCACCAGGACGGACCGGTCGCATCGCCGGCCGGCCCCTTCGCCCTCGAGAATCGCCCGGGCTGCCGCCGCCAGTTCCCCGGCCGCCGCCTCGGGGTGTTGGTGCAGCGCATCGGCGATTTGGGCTTCGCGAGTGGCCCTTCGCTGGGGATTGCCAGCATAGGAACTGCCGGCGGCGATGATGACCAGCGCTTCGTCCGGCTGCAATTCGTATCCGAACTGTTCAAATTCGGCCTCCGGGCTCTCGCCGAGCACCATTCCCTCTTGGCTCAGCGATTCCCAGCCGTTGCGCTGCAGCCGCAGCACGGAGAGACCGCCGGCCGACGAACAGCAGAGGCGGCCGGTAGCCGTTTCCACAAAGGCGAAGAACATGGCCGAATGCCGGTCGCCGGCCGAACCGGTCCAGAGCGTCAGGTTCGCCTGAGCAAGCAGCCGATCGGCTTCGCGTTGGTAGCGGGCGTGGCTGCGAAGGGCCATTCGCACTGTCCCGGCCGTCAGCGCGCCGGCAATCCCTTGTTGGGCGGCTTGGCCGACCATCACGCCGAGCAACCCGCCTGGCACGCTGAACCAATCGTGAAACGCCCCGCCGAGGTTGCCGGCTTGGGCCGTCCAACCGGCGATCTCCCAGCCGTCGATCAGGGGCGAGATGGTTGGCAGTTCGTTCCGCTGCACGCGTTCGGCCGCCAGCACTTCCTTCTGGAGGTTGGCGCCGTCGTAGCCGACGCGCAGAAGCATTTCGCGCTCCAGGTCGGCAGCGATTCGGCCGGCGGTGATCTCCAAGATGTTCGTCTGCCGATCGTCAAATTCCCGATTGTGATCACAGAAGCACCACAGCGTACCGAGCAGCGTCGTCGGACTCGAGACGGGGACGCAAACGGCGGCGGGAAAATCCTCGGGCGCGTGCCAGGCCGCCAAGCCTGTGTTATCGTCGAGCACAACCGCGTGCCCTAACAGCGCCTCGAGATCGGCCACCGAGCCCTGCAGTGATCGTGGCGGCGCCGTCAGTCGATCGAAGGGGAGGCCCCATGACGATCGCAACTTGAGCTCGGTCGTACCCTCGTCCAACAGATACAGCGCGGCGGCATCGCACTCGACGGCTTCCGCGCCAGCTCGCAAGATCGATTCCAATCGCGCCGACAGGTGCTTTTCTTCTTCGGCATGGGGAATCACCGGCACGCCGGCCGCCAATTCGGCCTCGCGCATGCGGACCACGTCCCGCGTTTGCAGCAATTCACCGACGAGATCCGCCAGCGACTCGGCCATTTTTTTGGTGGCAGCGCTGGAGTTGTCGGGCGAAAGCTTTTCCAACCGTTCAAGCAGCAGATAACCTTGCGCCTCTGCACTGCCGGGGACGGGAATCGTCAGCGCGGTTTGCTGCACCTTCTCATCCGGCTCGCTGATGAACCGCAGCCCGTGACCGGTGGAAGCACGAAAAGCGGTAAGCAGCGCCGGCAGACTGCCGACAGCATCACTCGTTTGCCGCTCCAGTTTGGAAAGATGTTCCGTGTAAAGCCGGAGGTGCTTTTTCGAAGGGGCAGAATTGGCCACGATAGTTCGGGGAAAGACGTCCTGACTGACCCGTCCATGGCCAATCTTCCGCGCGGGTGGCACCGGCGTAATTGCTACGCTTCGCCGTGGGTGCCGACCCTACCCGTCCCATTGTTTTCTCGCATCTCACGCAGAGTCCGTGGTCGGCAGAAGTTAACATCGACCAACCAACAAGCCGACGTGAATTGTTGTTGGAGAGGGTGAATCTGGTTTGCTTGTAGCGGACAGAACTGCCTTGGCGAATCTGCTGGTTGTATCGCCTGGTCGGAAGGGCGACAGACATGCGCGGCGGGCGATGCAAGGGGGTACCGTGCGCATCTACTTGTTGTCCGCCGCCCGACGTGCGTCCTTGATGTCGCTGACGAACTGGTCAAAGAAACGGCTGACCTTGGGGCGGAGCACTTTGAGAGCCTGATCCGTGGTCGCACGCCGCGGCATCGTGGTCAAGGTTTCGGTGCGTCTCCAAACGATTGCCACTCGGCCATCGGGAATCCGAACCTTTAAGAGTCCGGCCATCACCACGGCAAAACCGTCTCCTATATTTCCGCCGCGAAGCTCGACTTCGAACAGCGGATACTCGTTGACGGTAATGCCCAAATCAAGGTTTTGAATTGCCTCGGCGGCTTGACGTTCGACCATCAGCCGGACTTTGGGATCGCCGAACGTTTGGAGGCGAAACGTAACGGTTTTTACGCCGGCAATCAACTTGTTCGGATCGAGATGGATCTCGGCCGGTTTGGCGCGTTCGGCCGAGGCAGCGGCGCGAGACGTCTCCGCCGGTTTCGGCGGGACAATCACAATCTGTTCGGCGGGTCTTTCCACCGGCACACTCTCGCTCGTCTCGGCTGGCTTCGTCGAAGCAGGCGGTAAAACGGTTGTTTTCGCCGCCATGCTCGGTGGCGGCACTGGGAATGGCGTGGGCTCGGCAGATTCATCAAGACTAGTTGTGGCAGCCGGCTCGCTCGTATCGATCGGAGGATAAGACTCATCGAGCGATGAGCCCCGAAGCAGCAGTATCACTAACAGCAGAAGGAAGACGATCGTACCGCCCACACCGACCCAAAGCCAAGGCGAGGTCAGCCAGGTTTGCCAGCCCTTCCGGCGGCGATAAAGCGGTTGCAGGGTCGCTTGGCTTGCTGCGGCAACAAGCTCCTCCTCGGGCAGAATCAAATCATCGGGGGCCAAATCGACAAACTCTTCGGCTCGCGGCAAGGATTGTGGCGATTTGCGGGCGAGATTGGGCTTGGACCCCGAGCCAGATTTCGAGCTCGATGACGGCTTGCCGGCAGCGCCGGACTTTGCCGGGGACGCCCCGGGCGTCCGCCGCCGCGCCGAGTCCGAAGTGATTTTGGCCGACGATCCGCTCGCCTTGTTCGCCGGCTTGCCGTCTCGCGGCTCGATTGGCTTCGCGCTAACCTGCTTGGCGCCGGGCAAGGGTTCGTCGTCGAGAAAGGCCAATTCGAGATTCGTGTTGCCGGTAGCCGCTGACGCTACGGGGGGGGTGCCGGTCGGGTTCTTCGACCGCATGGCCGCCTGCATCAGGGCAGAAATGCGGGAGTACTCGCGACCGCTCGAAGAACTCTTCAGCCAGGACTGCAGGGCGTCAACCACCTCTTGAGCCGTCTGAAATCGCTGCGCGGGTTTCTTCGACGTCATCCGCTCGTAGATGTCGGTCAATTCCAGCGGAACGTCGGGACGAAACTTCAAAATCGGTTCGGGCTTTTCTGACTGATGGGCCTTGAGGAGTTCGACCAGGGTCGACTTGGGAAACGGTCGACGACCCGTCAGCAGGAAGTAGAGAGTGTGGCCCAGACTGTAGATGTCTGCCCGGCGATCGGCAGTGCGTGGATCGAGCACTTGTTCCGGAGCCACGTAATCGGCGGTGCCTACGGCCGATTGCTCGCCTTCCGAGGCTTCTTGCCAGGCCTGCTCGCCCTCGAAGGTGAAGCGGGCCAGACCGAGATCGAGGATTTTCAGGACGCCGTTGGGATCTACCAGCAGATTGGCGGGCTTGACGTCGCGATGCACGAATCCCAGTTCGTGCGCGTGCGCCAGCCCTTCGGCGGCCTGGCTGATCAGATCGGCTGCCTTGCGGCACTCCAAGGGGCCCTGTTCTTCGACCATGCGGCGCAGGTCCTGCCCCTCGACATACTCCATCACCAGGTAGTGAATTTCCTTGCCATAGCGAACGTCCTTATTGAAATCGTAGGCACGGACGATATGCGGATGGTCCAGGGCGGCGATGGCCCGGGCCTCAAGATGGAAGCGGTTGAGTAGATCCGCGTCGTCCTGGTACTTCGCCGGCAAGACCTTGATTGCGCAGCGGCGGCGCATGAATTCGTGCTCGGCGAGAAAGACTTTGCTCATGCCGCCATGCCCGAGCGGGCGGAGGATGCGATGCGGTCCGAGGCGGAAACCGCGATGCTTCCCCTGCATCAGCATGTCGGCTTGCCACTGGGTAAGCACATTCCGCCGCACCAACTCTTCGGCTAGCTGTCGCGCGGAGAGGGGGTGGGCGTCCGGGCCGTTTAATTCCTCCGTCAGCGCTGCTAACGGATCATCGGCGACCAGGCCGCTCTGCCGCAGCAGGTTCCAGAAAGAATTGGCGGAGATTTCGGAAGCCATGACAATTGCTGAGGGAGGCGCAGCCGGACCGAGACCACACCGAAGCCCATTATGCTCCATGAATCCTTTGCCCACAAGGCAATTACGTTCGGTCGCGGGCAGTCGAGCTGTCCGCTTGCCCCCCCTCCCTCCTCCTTGCCGAACGACAATCTACGAGAAAGTGGCAAATCGCCATTGACGCTTCGCCACAGTTACTATACAATTTGGGCGTCACGATCAGGGGCAGCCTGCCGGACGAATAGTCCCGTGACCCCCGCCACTTTGGACCGACAAAACGGTTTATCCCACCTGTACGCCTGGACCAAGACCGAGTCCCTGCGGAAACATGCTCGCGCCGTCGAAGTCGTCATGCAGGCAGCTGCATCGCGCTACGGTGGCCCGGACGCCAATCCCGCAGCCTGGGCCCTGACCGGGCTTTTGCACGACGCCGACTACGAACAATGGCCGGAGGAGCACCCCCGGCGGATCGTCGAATGGCTCCGAGCGCAAGGTGAAGAAGACATGGCCTACGCCGTGTCCGTTCACCAGACCGCTTGGAAGCTACCGGCGAAGTCGCCGCTGGATCGCTGCCTGCTGGCCTGCGACGAACTCACTGGATTCGTGATGGCTTGTTGTCTGGTTCGGCCAGGCGGCATCGCCACCCTGGAACCCAAGAGTGTCAAGAAAAAGCTGAAAGACAAGGCCTTTGCGGCAAAGGTAGATCGAGACGTGATTCAACAAGGCATTGAACTTCTGGGTGCGGATTTGGCCGATCACATCCAGTTTGTTATTGATGCCTTGAGGCCGCATGCCGCTGAATTAAACCTCGGTGGCAATGCGAGTTAGGCGAACGCCGGCTCAAGGGTCGGCGGGTGTTTGTTGAGTTTGGAGCAGAAGAAGTCGGAACAGAAACTCTCTCTATCGAGGAGGTCGAAAAATGAACCGGACTAGTATCGTTGGCGAGTCGAGTGCGGTTTTCGAGATTGCAAGCCTGATCGCCTGTGTAGTTTTCGTAGTTCTGCTGCTGGCCATCGGCGCCGCCGTCTTGGTGCGAGTGTTGTCGCGTGTCCGTCCCAAGCGGGCTGCCGCTACCCGCAAACTCCATTGGTTCCTGCTGGCAGCGGGGCTGGTTAGCGGACCGGCTGCTGGCTTGCTGTACTGGGCAATTTGGGGGTGGCTGGGGAGCTACGCCAACGAACAACAGCACATCGACGACTTGTGGGGATTTCTGGAGGCAGGAATCCTCGTTGGCGTTTCCGGTTGCGTAGCAATGTGGTTGAGCAATATCGCCCTTTGCAGCGTGCGGCAGCAACAACCCCAGGTCGAGTTAGTCTCCGCCAAACCAAGCTACCGAGAGGCGGTCGTTACGAGCGACGATTCCCGCTGCTTCGAGTGCTTGGCGGTTGCGGGAGCCGAGTAATCGAATAAGGGGTGTCGGCCCTGCTGCCGGTGGGGTTTATCGCCGTCGGATCCCTCGCCCCATCGACCCCGATTGCATTCGCCCGGCGGTTTGGTACACTGAGTAACTTAGTAGTTAGTAGAAACACATTTGTAGGTAGAGTTGTAGCAAACCCGGTGGGGAGGAATTTGCTTCCCGTAGAAGCAGCCTGAGCCAACCGAGTGGAGCAGTCGCGGTAGCAGATGACTATTACAAAAGAGCGGAAGACGGGACTGATCGGCGAGTACCAGCGGAATGCCAAAGATACGGGCTCTCCGGAAGTCCAAATTGCCATTCTGACCTCGCGGATTAACGGACTGACCGGGCACTTGCAAGGTCACAAGCGGGACTTCGCCTGTCGGCGAGGCCTGTTGATGTTGGTCAGCCGCCGGCGTCGTCTGTTGGATTATCTCAAGAAGGTCGATCCGCAGCGTTATCTCGACATTATTCGCCGTCTGGACATCCGCAAGTAGTTCCAGCGGCCTTCTTGCTCCGTGGCGATCGGCTCGTGGAGGCGTGGAGAAGTCGCCGGTGGACGAAGTACGTCTGCCGGCTGCAGGTCCATGAGCTCGGGATATTGGCGGTGCGAACGTGTCGCCGTCTTCTCTTTTGCCCTCGCCTGCCGCTCTAGCGAACAATTCTTCAACGGAAGGTAGGACAAGCCTTGAAAGTACGTGTTGAAAGACAGATTGGGGCCTCGATTCTCTCGATCGAAACAGGTGAATTGGCCAAGCAAGCAGCGGGCAGTTGTTTGGTGCAGTACGGCGAGACGGTCGTGCTGATCGCGGCCGCATCGGGCGCTGGCCGTCCCGGCGGCGATTTCTTCCCGCTGACTTGCGATTACCGCGAACGCGTGGCGGCTGCCGGCAAGTTCCCCGGCGGTTTCTTGAAGCGCGAAGGTCGCCCGACGACCAAGGAAACGCTGACCGCGCGGTTAATGGACCGCCCCATCCGCCCATTGTTCCCCGAGTGGTTCCGCGACGAAGTCCAGGTGCAGTCGTTCGTGATGGCCAGCGACCGCCAGAATGACGGCGACGTGTTGGCGATGAATGGCGCCTCGGCCGCTTTGCACATTTCGCCGCTGCCCTTCCAGGGTCCCATCGGTTCGGTGCGCCTGGGCCTGATCGACAACCAGTTCGTGGTCTTCCCCACCCACGACCAACTCGAAGAGAGCGACCTCGACTTGATCGTCTCCGGCAGCAAGGAATCGATCCTGATGATCGAAGGCTTTGCTCGCGAGTTGCCCGAAGATCAGATGGTCGAAGCGATCACCACGGCCCACGGCTACATCCGGCAGATCTGCGAAATGCAGGAAGAACTGCAGCAGAAGGTCGGCACGGTCAAGAAACAGTATGAACTGCCGCCGGCCAGCGATTTGTTCGACAACTTGAAGGCGAAGTACTACGACGCCTTCCGCGCGGCCAAGCAGACGGTGGGCAAGCTGGCCCGCGCCGAAGCCTGCAGCGTCCTGAAGGCCCAGGCACTGGCCGAAATGATTCCCGATCCCAAGGCCGAGGGCGCGCCGACCGCCGACGCCTTCAATTCCGCCTGGGAATCGCTGGAAACCCGCGTGGTCCGCGACTTGATCCTCAGCGGCACCCGCGCCGACGGCCGCGACTACAAGACCTTGCGACCGATCAGTTGCAAGGTCGACTTGCTTCCCCGCGTACACGGCTCAGCCTTGTTCCAACGCGGCGAGACCCAGTCGTTGGTCACGGTCACCCTTGGTACCGGTCGCGACGAGCAGCGCGTCGACGGCTTGATCGACGAGTACTCGCAAAAATTCATGCTGCACTACTACTTCCCGCCGTTCTCGGTGGGCGAGTGCCGGCCGATTCGCGGCCCGGGCCGTCGCGAGATTGGCCACGGCGCGTTGGCCGAGCGAAGCGTGAAGCCGGTTCTGCCCGACACGGACACGTTCCCCTACACGATCCGCATCATTTCCGACATCCTCGAATCAAACGGTTCGAGTTCAATGGCCAGTGTTTGCGGCGCCACCCTCGGCCTGATGGCGGCCGGCGTGCCGATCACCAATCCGGTGGCCGGCATTTCCGTCGGCTTGGTCAAGGAATCCGACCGCTACGTGCTGTTGACCGATATCATCGGCGACGAAGACCACTTCGGCGATATGGATTTCAAGGTGTCGGGCACGCAAAACGGCATTACCGGCATCCAGTTGGACCTCAAGATCGACGGCATCAGCGAAGAGATTGTCCGCAATACTTTGCGTCAATCCCGCGAGGCGCGGATCGAAATCCTCCGCACCATGCTCAGCACAATTCCCCGGCCGCGATCCGATATTTCGCCGTGGGCGCCGCGACTGCTCCGCACGCACATCGATCCCGACAAGATCGGTCTGCTGATCGGCCCGGGCGGCAAGACCATCCGCGCCATTCAGGAATCGACCGGCGCGTTGATCGAAGTCGAAGACGACGGCACCGTGAGCGTTGCCAGCAGCGACATGGCGGGCGCCAACGAGGCGATGCGCCGCGTCGAGGCCCTGACCGCCTCGGTCGAAGTCGGCCGCATCTACGACGGCCGCGTGATGAGCATCAAGGATTTTGGCGCGTTCATCGAGATCCTGCCCGGCAAGGATGGCTTGTGCCACATCAGCGAGCTGGCCGATGGCTACGTCAACAGCGTCGCCGAAGTCTGCAAGGTCGGCGACGAGATGAAGGTCAAGGTGATCGCCATCGACGACCAGGACCGCGTGAAGCTCAGCCGCAAGGCGGCCCTGCGCGAACTGTCCGGCGCCGACAAGTCCAACGGCGAAGCGGACGGCCGCTAACCACGAAGACGATTGATAATCGGACGGATTCAATAGCCGGCGGCCAACGGCCGCCGGTTTTTTGCCTTCCATTGCTTCGGTCTATCATTTTACCTCGTTCCCACGGTCGTCGTGGGAACGCACTTTCAATGACGCTCTGCGTTCCTCATGGTGACACAGAGCGTTGCGGCCCGTGGATTCTCGCTCGGAGAGGGGAATCCGACGACAAGAATTGCCAGTGGTTGTTGGCTGCCGGATGAGTTCCGACTCGTGCCGTCGGCGAGGAAATGTCCATGTCACCCCAGCCCCAGGCCAGCGTCGATCCGTTAAACCGCTTCACCGACCAATATACCGAGATCACTCGGCTGGTTGGCGGATTGGCCCACGAGATTAAGAATCCCCTCTCCACGATTCGCTTGAATATGGAGTTGCTGGCTGAGGACTTTCGCGATTCCGAATCAGCGCGCGACCGCCGCGCCATGAAGAAGATCGAGTTGGTCCAGCACGAATGCCAGCGATTGCAGGAACTGCTGGACAATTTCCTCAACTTTGCCCGGGCCCACAGGCTAAAGCTACAGCCGAGCGATCTCAACGGGCAGATCAGCCAACTGATCGAGTTCTATCGCCCCAAAGCCCGGCAGGCCAGCGTGGAAGTGGTCGACTACCTTACGCCCAACCTGCCGACCGTGCTTTTGGACCACGAAGCCTTTCGCGGCGCCGTGCTCAATTTGATGCTCAACGCCGAGCAGGCGATGCCCCACGGCGGCCAACTCGTCATCCGCACCTACGGCACGGCCGATGGCGTGGCCGTGGACCTGATTGATTCGGGCGTGGGCATGGACGACCAGACCCGCGCCAAAGTCTTCGAGACCTTTTTCTCCACCAAGCCGGCCGGCTCCGGCCTTGGCTTGCCGACGGTCCGCAAGATCATCGAGGCCCACGGCGGCGAAATTCTCCTGCAAAGCGAAGTCGGCCGCGGCACCCAAGTCACGCTGAAGCTTCCCGTGCTTGCCCGACTGCCGGGCGAAAGCATGGCAACCTGAACACCTGTTCGGAGATACAAGTGGATCGCGCCCGACTCGACGAACTGGTGAAGACGTTTTTTGCCTGCGACAAGCAGCAAGTCGTGCAGATCTTCGACGAGCTGCTCTCGGCCCTGGTGGCCGAGGAATCGCTGCCGCCGGGCGGCCTGATGTCGCAGAACTACGAGACGGCCCAGGCGAATCCCGAGATTCATACCCTTCCCGGAAATCTCAAGGACGCCCGCGACGCCATCTTTCCCTATTTCTGGGGCACCGACGGCTGGAGCTCCAGACTGCACCTGGAAAACGTCAAAGGCCCGGCCAATTACGCTTCGCTGATCGGCGCGATCGCCTGCCTGCTGAAGAACCCCAACCTCTGCGTCGACACCTACAGCCAGCGGAGCAACGAACTCGAGGTCAAGGCAATTACCGCCCTGGCCAACCTCGTCTTCTACCACACCGACTCGCCCTGGGGTGTGTTCACCATGGGCGGCACGATCTCGAACCTCTACGGCGGCAAGCTGGGCATCGAAAAAGTCCTCCCCGGCGCGATGCATCAAGGTCTGCAGGGTCACCGACTGGCTGGCATCGTCTCCGAAGCGGCCCACTACTCCAACTTGACCTTAGCCGGCTGGCTCGGCATCGGGGTCAACAACCTGCACGAAATCCCTACCGATCGCACGCTGGCGATGCGGCTCGACCTACTGGCCGAAAAACTCGACGAACTCTACGCCCAGGACATCAAGGTGGCCTTCGTCATCGCGACGCTTGGCAGCACCGACGCCTTTGGCGTGGACGACATCGCCGGCATCCGCCAGATCATTGACGACAAGGCCAACCGCCGCGGCGTGCCCGCCCCGCAGTTGCACGTCGACGCCGCTGTCGGTTGGGCGCTGTGCTTCCTGAACGAATACAACCTCACGGCCAATCCCTTCCAGCTGGAAGCCGATACGCTACCCTTGATCGCCTCGGCGCAGCAGCACTGTCGCGCGCTGCGGCACGCCGATTCCGTCACCATCGACTTCCACAAGCTTGGCTGGGGACATTATCCGAGCAGCGCCTTCGTGGTGAATCGCCGCAACGAACTGCAGCGGCTGTTCCGCTCGAAGCGAGACATGCCCTATTTCTCCGAGGCCGACTATCGCCACGACCCGGCCCTGTTCACCCTCGAATGCTCGCGGCCGGCAATCGGCCCGTACTCAGTGATGGCCTCATTGAATGGCCTCGGGCTGATCGGCTGCCAGATGCTCGTGGCCAACGCCTTGGAGAAGGCCCACACGCTCAAAAAACGCATCGAGGCCCTCGACTACTGCAAGGTGCTAAACTTCGACACGATCGGGCCAAGTGTTGCCTGGTGGGTATTGCCCAAGGGGCGCGATGCCAAGGCGATTTTCCAGCGGCTCGAGCGGGGTGAGCTCTCGCCCGAGGAATACAATCGCTACTTCGCTGAGGTCCGTCGGCTATTCGACAAGCGCGAAGCAGTGCTCGACCCGTCGCTCGATGCGCGGCTGAGTTTTTCGACTTGCATGGGCTACTGCCCCCTCGGCATTGAACTGCCCGCCTGGAAGGCCGTCTTTTTCAATCCCAAGACCGACCAAGACGTCGTCGATCGCATCATCTACAGCATGGAAGAGTTGATTTAGCTCTTGTAGAAGCTGGGACTTGAGAGTCATCCCAGCGCAGCGATCGATCTTGCCGAGACTCGCTGCAGTGATTGTAAACGATGGCTCTCGCTTAAGACGATGGGAGTCAAGCATGACTATGACTCGCAAAGAACTGCTGCGATTGATGCCCGTTGATAAAGAGGACGTCGCAGCGGCATCGCAGATCGTCAAGATCGGATTCCCGACGGTCACGCCTGTTGTAAAAGACATGATTCGGTCGATGCAGGTCGCAGACTCGCCTGTGGCAGACGTTTTTGCGTCATTCTTCAGCAAACTAGGCGAGCAAGCGGTGGGAGCGATTACCGAAGGCCTGTGGCAGCAGAATTGCGTTTTGCGGCACACGATTATTGCCAATGTCGTATCTAAGTGGTCCCTTGAGGCAGTGCGACAAATAGCTGGCGTCCTAACAATGATCGCGACGCAACCCGACGATTGTAACAACGACCTTTGCGCAATTCTCATCCTTTTGCAACATGACCTAGTTGATTTACAGTGGGTCGGCGGATGGGTAGCTTTCAAGAAGGAGCGTTGGGCGGACAGGAATGATTTGCTTCTCAGGATCGAGAAGGCTCTCGACAATCCAGAGGAGCGGGCAAACAAGGCTTAGCAAGTCTAGCTGGGAGGTCACCAGCATCCAAAAAACGGTCATTCCGAGCCCAGCTCTGGTATCTGCCGGATTTCAAGCGAGATTCTTCGCTTCGCTCAGAATGACGGTTTTTTGGCCGTCGCAAAAAAGCGGCCTTTGCAGCGATCCTGCCAGCCGAGGTTCAAGATTCGCGCTACCCGTCTTTCCAATCATTTTCCATCTGCTACGATAAACGTTTCTCCATCACTCATTCTATCCGCAACCCCATGATGTACGACAAGCAAGCGTTGATCGCATTGGTTCGCGAAAAGGCCCTCAAGTTCGGCGATTTCACCCTCGCCTCCGGTAAGAAGGCGAAGTACTATCTCGACGGCAAGCAGGTGACCCTCGACTCGGTCGGCTCGCGCTTGGTCGCCGAAGGGATGCTCGACCTGCTCGCTCAGTCGATGCCCACCGCCGTCGGCGGCATGTCGATCGGCGCCGACCCGATCACCGCCGCGATCGTCACCATGGCCGGCGTCCGCAACCAGCCTCTGGTCGGCTTCATGGTCCGCAAGGAGGCGAAGGGACATGGCACCAACCAGTTTATCGAAGGCCCGGTGAAGGCTGGCGATACGGCTGTGATTGTCGAAGACGTCGTCACCACCGGCGGCTCGTCCCTGAAGGCCATCGAACGCTGCGAGGCCTTTGGGCTGAAAATCGCCGGCGTCCTGGCCGTGATCGATCGCATGGAAGGCGGCGCCAAGGCCTTCGCCGACCGCGGCTACACGCTGCAAAGCCTGCTGACAATCCGTGACTTCGGGATCGAACCGCCGGCGTGCTAAACGGAAGAGTCCGTTGGCGCTAGAAAACGTCGGTATCCGCGGCGCCTCCCGATTCAGGCACCGGGGCTATCGCCGCTTGGGCTGGCTAGCGCGTCTTGCCTTGCACCTCCGCGGCCGGTGGTACGGGCGGCGCGGGCGGGTTCTCTGCCGGCGCTGGGCTGGGGGCAATCCCGGGCTGCGGCGCCTTGGGTGCTAGCGCCGGGGTCGGCATTGGTTGCCGCGCGGCCGGTTCCTCGCAATTCTCATAGATTGCCGTGCCGCGTACCCGAAGTCCCGACCCGTGTCGGCAATGCGACTTGGCTGCGTGGTGAGCTTCGATCCGCGCCCGGCGTTCACAGTACCCAGCCCAAGCATTGTCGCAGCATGGCCGTCGCGGTTCGCAGCAACCGGGCACCCAGGCATAGCCGGGCGGCGAGGCACATGCCGGCCCACTGAGGTCACCGAAAACCAGGTCGGGTCGACCGGAACGATTGCAGCCGACGCACCCCGGCTGATAGGCTTGGCTGGCCGACGCGGCAGCCAGGAGGATCATCACGGCAAGCACGGCGCGGGTCCGTCGCATAGTTCATCGCTCCCTTGTTGTGCCAACAAGAGTCTCTTCGGTCGCTCCGAGCCGCTCCGTGCCGAAAAAGACCGCGTCAAACTCGGTAATCCCCGGCAAGGCTACTGATTGCGCCGATTCGGAAAACTCTGTCGGATGCCATTGGCGGCAACCCGGCCGACCGTTTACTATATTGGCGTCCCCGCGGCCAAAAACCACTTATCTATTGACCCTCAGATTTGTAATGCAACAAAGGCGCGGGCACCGACCGAAGGTTGGTCGTGGGAGCCCGATTTCGCAGTGGAATCGTGAGCCGCCGTTGCATCACATTGCTGAATACCAAAGAAACACAGGAGGGAGACTTCCATGGGCATGATCAAAGAGTTCCGCGAATTCGCCATGAAGGGCAATGTTGTCGACTTGGCGGTCGGCGTTATCATCGGCGCTGCCTTCGGCAAGATCGTCACTTCCCTCGTCAACGACATCATCATGCCGCCGATCGGCATGTTAATCGGCAAGGTCGACTTCTCCAGTCTTGCCATCACCTTGAAGGAAGCGACCTCCACATCGACTGCCGTGGTCGTCAGCTACGGCAAGTTCCTCAACACGGTGCTCGACTTCGTGATCGTGGCCTTCTGCATCTTCCTGGTCGTCAAGCAGATGAATCGGCTGCGCGGGCCGGCCGAGAAGAAGACCATGTCGTGCCCGGAGTGCCTGTCGGAGATCCCGCTCAAGGCCACTCGTTGCGCCCATTGTACGACGGTGCTGCCCGCCGGCGGCGGAACCTAGGTCGACGGCCGCAGAGCGTCTCGTTGACGATCGCGCGAAGGCGTGTTACGAACCTGCGCGGAGAACGACCATTTCGCCGGGGCCGAGGAACCGCCGCTGGCGGAAGATGGCCTGAAAACGGTCGGGAAAGCTCTCTCGCAGTTCGCGCTCGTGTTCGCTGGTGGTGATCACGTAAGCGCGGCCTTTGACCTTCGGGGCCGCCTCAGCGAAGAACTTTTCGAGGTCTTTTCGCGCGGAGCGGCCGGCGTCGCCGTCCTCACAACGCGCAACCGGATAGCCGGCACAATAGACGGTGCTCTCACGGAAGAAGCGATAGGTCGCGATCGGCGGTTGATTCACGCCGAGGCTGTCGGCGCGAATTGCCGCGAGCATCGGCGGTCCGTTCTGATAGCGATCGACCCGCCGGGCGCCGAAGGCGAACAAACCCACGAGAAAGACTACCGCGGTTACGGTGAAGATCATGGCGGTTCGACCGGCTTCGCCGCGGAGGGAGGATTTCCAGCACCCAATGCCGCCGAGGACCAGCGGCAGACCGACGAGCGTCAACAGCCATTCGCCGGGCAGGTACCGGGCGGCGACGATCGGCAAGGCAATCATGATCCCGACGCCAGTCAGCACCATGGAAATCCAGGCGTTGCGCAGCCAGACCCAGCGGACGGCGGCCGGGTTGGCCAGCCAACGTTCGACGAAACAGGCGGTCAACAGGGCCAACGCCGGGTAAGCCGGCAATAGGTAGTGCGGCAGCTTCGTCTTGCAGACCGACCAGAAGACGAGCCAAACGGCAAACCAGCAGCAGGCGAAGATGGTGCCATCGCGCCAGCGGACCTCGTCCTCTCGAGAAGTCGCAGTGTCGGCGCCTCGGCCGACCGCCTCGCCGCGATTGCGGATGCGGCGGATGGTATCAACCAGGGTCGGCCCTAAGAAGACAGACCAGGGAAAGAAGCCGACGAGCACGGCCGGCACCTGGTAAAAATAGTACGCCAGCGAAGCTAAGGCGGCGCGAATCCGATCGAGCGACGAGACGTCGCCGTGGCCGAGAATCGGCTGCTTAAACGGTCGCAGGTTGAACTCGAGAAAGAAGACGCGGAGCCACTCGCCGTTGGTGCGGTAGCCAACCAAGGCATACCAGGGCACCGCGACGGCGGCGACCACCAACAGCGCGGTGAAGGGACGCATCCACCAAGCCGACCAAAAGAGCTTGCGCCAACCGTTGGCGACCAACAGATAAAGGCCCATCGCAGCCAAAGGCAACAGCATGCCGACGGGTCCTTTTCCCAGCACCGCCACGCCGACGCACGCATAGCTGCCCGCCAGCAGCGTCCACTGGCGGAAGCGATTGTCGCGACCGTTGGCTTGAAACTCTCTCCAAGCGAGGAGAAACAGCAGCATGGCCAGCGTGGTGAAGAAGGTCAGGGCCGAGTCGACCGTGGCCGCCCGGGCAGAGACGGTGAAGATGATCGTGGAGGCGGTGATCAGGCCGGCCCAGAGGCCGACGCGGAGATTGAAGAGGATGCGTCCGAGATGGAAGGCCAACAAGGCGGTGCCGACGCCCAACACGGCCGAGGCGAAACGGGCCCCCCATTCATTGACGCCGAACAATTGGAAGCCGGCCATCATGCCCCAAAACATCAGGGGCGGTTTTTCGGGGAACATCTGGCCATTGAACCAGGGGACCACCAGGTCGTTGCGGGCGATCATTTCCCGGGCGCAGGTCGTGTAGAGGGCCTCGTCCATGTCCCAGAGGCCGGCGCCGCCGAGGTCGACAAGGAAAATCACGGCCGCGGCGGCCACGATCCAGAGTTGGTAGCGAAGCTGGTCAGACATTTTTTGTGGAAAGGTCGCAGAAAGCGGAAAATCGAAGTGGCACGGTGCGATCTGCCGATATTGGCGATACGAGCGTTGCCGCAACCGGCTTTTTGCGCGGCTTTTGGCCTTCGAGCCCGGCGGGGGAACGACTACAATGCCGCCCCGCAGGAAGCCGATTCTGCAGGGGACTCGCCGAGCGGGAATTCGCGGCCGCGTCGCAGCAAACCATACGGTGGCCTCAATTTAGAAGATTCGACCTGCCGGACCAACAGCAATATCGACCGTTATGCCGGAAGCCGATTCCAAACGCTGCTGGTGTCTGCCACTGATTCTGGTCGTCGGGGCGGCAGTCGCACTCTGCCTGGACTTCCCAATCGCCCTGACTTTTCGCGGCTGGCGAGAAAATCCGACCCTACGGGGCTATCTTGGATATTTTAACCTCTTCGAACCCTTCGGGCACGGCTTGGGGCTGGTGATGATGCTCTTCATCGTCCATCAACTCGATCCTGCCCGGCGGTGGGCACTGCCACGGGTCGCCCTGTGCGCGCTGGGAGCGGGCGGAATCGCCAATGTGATCAAGCTGATGGTGGTCCGTTTCCGCCCCCACGACTTCTCGTTCCAGGGCTCGATTCTGACGAGTTTTGGCGACTGGTTGCCCCTGATCGGTCCTAGCGGCGGGCAGAGTTTTCCGTCTGCCCATACGGCGTTAGCCTGCGGTTTGGCCACGGCGTTGATCTGGCTCTACCCGCAGGGGCGGCTGTTGTTCACCTTGCTGGCGGCGTTGGTCGGCGTGCAGCGGATCGTCTGCGGCGCGCACTTCCCCAGCGATGTGCTGGCAGGGGCGGCGGTAGGCATTCTCACGGCGACACTGGTGCTGCACGTCGGCCGGGTGCCGCGGTGGTTTGCCTCGGTCGAGGCCTCGTGGCGGGCAGCGTAGAGAGCCGCACAATCTGTTCCTGCCTCGCCCGGCCCAACAGAGGTCAAGTTGTGCTTTAGGCAGAACGCTGTATTCTAGGGGCAAGCAGCGAATGCCATTTTCGCGAAGTGATGGGGGGGCTAAGCAATGAACCCGGTTTTCCGGCTGTCGACAAGCTGCCGCAACTTTGCAATCCTCGTCCTGCCTTTCTTCCTCGCAATGATGGGTATGTCGACCTATATGTTGCTGGGCGAGGGAGAAGTGCTGTTTGCCGCTGTGGCTGGAAGTTTCTGGGCGTTCTGGGTGGGCCTGTCTCTGTGGCTGCTATTGTCGTATTACCGAGAGCGGTTAAGCATTCGAAATGAAGGTGTTACTTATCGGGGGATTCTGCGGACGATATCGATCGACTTCGCCGAGCTTGTTGAGTTGCGATGGAAACCGCGGGGAGTTGCGGTTCTTCGGTCCCCGGGCAAAAGAATTGCGATTGGAATCAGCAACTACGCTACCGAGCAGCAGAAGATCATCATCCGTTCGTTGCGGCGTGCCGTCCCAGCCTCGATGCAGAAAGGGTGGGATCGTTTCTGCTATGTGTTCGCCATGCACTACTGGGACTGTCCTGAGAAACAGAATCTTTCACCAGCAGAAATTCAGCGGGCTCGTCACCGATGCGACCTGTTCTATGTTTCAGTGATTCTCCTCATGACAGGTCTTGGCGTTGGCTTCTCCTGGTACCTGAGCCAGGCTCGTTGGCTGCTATTTCCGACGCCCTTTATCGTTCTGTGGTTCCTCAGTCGAGCGATGCTTTCGAAGACAAAATATGTCTCACCATGGCTTTCGATGCGGCAGCAGTCCGCCGAGCAAACCTGGCGGTATCTTCGCTGGCGCATGCCACTATGGTCGGTCCCAATACTGGTCGCCGCAATACTTGCCGAAGCCTTGAAAACTCGACTGCCAATCGTAGACTCGCTGCAGATCTTCTTGTTGCCCTTGCTTTTCGGCTTCATGCTTTGGGGAATATACAGGGCGGAGCGCAACCAAAGGTTGGCAGACCAAGCGAGCGAAAAACTAGCGGCTCAGGAATGGGATCGACTTGAAGGCGGTGTTCGCTGACTGCCAGGAGGCGACCACTATCGGGCCGCTCCAATTTGATACAGCCGGTAGCCGTTGATCGTCTGGTAGGGGCGATCCTTGAGAAACGGGTACTTCTCCAGCCGATAGACGCGATGCTCGGGCAGGGCAACGACGTCACCGGGCAATAGCTCCGCAGGGCGATCGGGCAACAACCGCACCAATTGCTCGGGCTGCAAACCGCTGCGGAGCGGCGGATCGAGATAGAAGACCAGCGAGCCGCCGACGCGAGCATCGGCCAGCAGCAAGCGTGACGGAAACTGTTGGCGGTGGTTGAAGTAGTCCGCCAAGTCGCGCGCCGAAAAACGGTCGGCCAGCGACGGCAGCACCAGGGCGATGGCTACCAGGAACTGGGCGGCCACGGAGAGTCCGGCCACGGCCAGCGCCGCCTGCGGTCGCCCCTTGCGCCAGGGCAGTAGTGGCAGCGGCGATGCCACCGCAACAAGGCCGATTGCCAGCCACGTGACGGTGTCGAAGCGGACGTCGTAGAGCGATTGCAACACGAGGCCAACGGCCGGCAATACGATCGGCCCGCTCAACGACGAGCTCACGAAGCTTCGGGCGAGACCGCGGCTAGCGGCCGGAGAAAACGAGGCATTGAGGTATCGATTCCAGGCCACAGCGGCCAACATGGCCATCGGTGGCAAGGCCGGCCAGAGGTAGGTGACGAGCTTCGACTGGGCCAAGGTGACAAACAGCGTCCAACCGAGGAACCACGCCCAGAGAAGGAGCAGAGGCGCACGTCGGGGTTGAGGGTGACCGTCGTCGGAAGTGGAAAGGGAGACACCATCGATCGTTCGGCGTTTGTCGCGGGCGTCGCGCACCAGCACCGGCAGATAGCCGACCCAGGGCAGGCCGCCGCCGAGGAGAATCGGTAGATAGTACCACCAGGGTTGATTGCTGTGGGGCTGATTGTCCGTGGCCAGGCCGCCGACGTGACGGTCGAGGAAGTAGTAGCTGAGAAAACCTGGGTTTTGGGCCTCGACGGCGCAGTACCAAGGCGCGCCGATGGCCACCGCGATTAGCAACACGGCTGGGGCAATCAAAAACGCGCGGCGATTGACCTGACGGGCGAGCAGCAGATAGAGGCCGAAGGCCAGACCGACCGCAGCCACGCCCAGCATGCCCTTGGTCAGGATCGAGAGGCCGAGGAACACGCCCGCGCCGAGGATGCCGGCCAGCAGCCGCACGGGGGAAGCGGCATAGTGCGACTCCCAAAGCAGCAAGATGCTTAAGTTGACCCAGGGAATCAACGCCACGTCATGTGCCGGCACCTGGGCCAGCGCGGTGGGCAGAATCGTGGTGGCGTAAAAGATGGCGGCAATCCAACCGACCCTTCGTTCGATGAGGCGACCGGCCAGCAGCCCGGTGGTGACCATGCCGAGGAAGCCGAAGAGCAGTCCTGGCAGGCGGACGGCCCATTCGCTTGATCCGAAAGCAGAAAGCGACGCGGCCTGGCCCCAGAAGTAAAGAATGGGTTTGTCGAGGAAGGGCTGGCCGAGGAAACGGGGCGTGGTCCAGCTGCCCGAGGCCACCATTTCCTGGGCGATAGCGGCGTGCAGTCCCTCGTCGGGATCCAGCAGCGGAAACGGCACGAACAGCGGCAGGATGAACATCACCACGGCCAGCGTGGCAGCCAGCATGGTTAACGGCCGACACGATAATCCCTTCGCGTCGTTCATGCCTGAGAAGGATGACGTCCTATGGCAACACCTTGATGCGGATGTTTCGGAACTTGACCGGATCGCCGTGGCCGAGCAGGCCGATGTAGCCCTTGGCGTTGTGCAGCCCCGGATGGTTGCGATGGTCGATAGTCTTGGTGATCGTGCTGAGATCGGCATCGGTGACGACCGTGCCGTTGAGAGTCACCTTGATATGGCTGCGATCGGCCATGATTTCCTGGCTGTTCCATTGGCCGACCGGTTTCAGGGAACCTCGTTTGGCCGGTACAACGCCGTAGATCGAGCCGTGGGCCTGGTACGGGGCGAGATCCTTGTACTTAGGATGGCCGTCGTCGAGGATTTGAATTTCCATGCCGTGGTAAGCCGGGTCGCGGCCCATGGGCGTGCGGATGCCGACGCCGTTGTTGCCGGCAGGGGGCAGAACAAACTCAAATCGTAAGACGAAGTTGGCGTATTCCTTGGCCGTATACAGCGCGCCGCCGCGGCAAACGAGTGCGCCGTCTTCGACGCGATAGCCCTTCAGGTCGCCTTGCCAACCGCGAAGCGACCGGCCATCGAAGAGGCTAATGAACCCTTCTTGGGCCTCACTCGGCGTCAGTTCCGACAGCTTTTCTTCGGCGGCGTATAGGGTGTTCCAGAGTGAGGCGATCAGGGTGGCAGCAAGGATCCATCGCATGGGTCGGTCTCGAGCTTGTCAGATCTAAGGATGGCCCCAAAGCGTCTATAAGCACTCTAGCTTGCAGACAGTCCGTTCCGAGCTAACGTTTCCGGTGTTGCACGTCGCTTTTGGCTCAAATAACAGGACGTGTGCCTCGGTTTCCGCGACGGGCATGTGCTCGACTCCGCGCGGCACGATGCAAAATTCGCCTTCGTTCAGCTCGACATCGCGATTTCTGAGGCGAATTGTTAGGGTGCCCTTTACCACCAGGAAAAATTCATCTTCGTTCTCGTGATGGTGCCAAAGGAACTCGCCGCGGAGCTTCACCAATTTCACGTGCTGGCCGTTGAGTTCACCGACAATGCGGGGCGACCAAAGCTCATTGAACTTGTCCAGTTTCTCGCGGAGGTTCACCTTTTCCATGGGGGCCTACTTCCCGCATTGTTCTCGCATCAATTGTCGCAAGTCTTCGGTGGTCTTCATCGAGCAGAACTTCGGCCCACACATGCTGCAATAGCGCGATTTCTTGTGATCGGGGTCGGGTAGGGCCTCGTCGTGATACCGCTGGGCCGTCTCCGGATCGAGCGCCAAGCGAAACTGTTCGGGCCAGTTGAATTCGAAGCGGGCCTTGCTCAAGGCATCGTCACGCTCGCGAACGCCCGGGCGATGGCGGGCCAGGTCGGCGGCGTGGGCGGCGATCTTGTAGGCGATCACGCCTTGCCGGACGTCTTCGAGGTTCGGCAGGCCGAGGTGTTCCTTGGGGGTGACGTAGCAGAGCATCGCCGCGCCGTACCAGGCGGCCAATGCGCCGCCGATGGCGCTGGTGATGTGATCGTAGCCAGGGGCCACATCGGTGACGATCGGCCCGAGAACGTAGAACGGGGCCTCGTCGCACCATTCTTGTTGGAGACGTACGTTGCGTTCGATCTGGTCCATCGGCACGTGGCCGGGCCCTTCGATCATGACCTGGCAACCGCGCTCACGGGCCCGGCGGCCGAGTTCGCCCATGGTTTTCAGTTCGGCGAACTGGGCTTCGTCGCTGGCATCGGCGATCGAGCCCGGCCGCAGTCCATCTCCCAAGCTCCAGGTGACGTCATACTCGTGCATGATGTCGCAGAGTTGGTCGAAATGGGTGAAGAAGGGATTCTCTTCGCCGCGGGCCATCATCCATTTGGCTACCAGCGAGCCGCCCCGGCTGACGATGCCCGTAACGCGGCGATTGCACAGCGGCAGGTGCTCGCGGAGCAAGCCGCAGTGGATCGTCATGTAGTCGACGCCTTGCTCGGCCTGCTGGGCGATGATGTCGAGGAAGTCGCGGGGTTGCATGTCGACGATGTCGTCGATCTGCTGTACGACCTGGTAGAGCGGCACCGTGCCGACGGGCACCATGGCAGCCTCGATAATGCGGCTGCGGACGGCGTCGATCTCGTCGCCGGTGGAAAGGTCCATCACCGTGTCGGCGCCGTAACGAACGGCGAGGAAGAGCTTTTCCAGCTCGCAGGCCGAATCGCTGGAGACGGCCGATTTGCCGATGTTAGCGTTGATCTTCGTTCGGGCGGCAACACCAATGCCGATCGGCTCCAATCCCTTTTTCAGGTGGTTCTTGTTGGCGGGGATGACCATTCGCCCCCGCGCGACCTCGTCTCGTACCAGCTCGGGTTCGAGTCGCTCGGCACGGGCGACGGCCTCGATTTCCGGCGTCAGGCGGCCAGCCCGGGCCTGCTCGATCTGCGTCATTCTTCGCTCCGATCACCTATTTGGAATGTTGCAGTATAGGAACCCTCGCAGACGGGGTCAAACGTAGGGGCGAGGCGGCCGCGGCAGTCTTGCCTATTTTACCCAATCGCCAAATTCTCGTTAACACTCAAGATTCACGCAATCGGAACCGATAGTTGTGTGCGGTCGACCGGGTTGCCGATCGACCAGCGCTTCGGGTTTGCGGTAGCACTTCCCGCTCGACGAGAAACGCCATGAGCCAAGTACGACGAATAGTGATCGCCCGGTTTCCTGATTTGAACGAGTTTCGTTCCGAGCAAGGATCGGAGGAGTGGAGCGATCGGCGACCGAGGTCCGAGGGGCGGATTCTCAGCCAAGGCCTCTCGATGAAGCTGTTGGCGGGCATGGCCGCCGCCTTGCTGTTGGGAGCGATGCTGCCGTTTTCGTTGAGTTCCAAGATTTGGAAGGCCGACAGCCCGGCAGTGGCCGACACGGTGGCGCCCGCTTGGCAACCGGCGCCAAGTTCGGCAAAGCACGCCGAGGCCAAACCGGCTGCCACGACGGCGGCTCCCGTCGCGGTCGCTCCGCCGGCCGCGCTTCCCGCTCAGCCGACGACACCGCCGGCCGCGCGTCCCCCCGTTCTCGTCGCGGCCCGTCCGGAAAAAGTCGCGGCACCAGCGAATCCAACGCAGCCGGCTGCCAAACAAGCAGCGCCGGTCGCGGTCGCTCACCCAACGCCTGCGCCGCCAACGATGCCGATGCAAATGCCGATGCCAACACAAGCTGCTCCAGTGACCGAGACAAGCAGGCCAACGAATCTGGCTCCGCCACCACAGGCTCCGACGATGTCGGCTTGGCCGGCGCAAGGGCAGACCGCACCGCAGACGCCCGCGGCGGGCGTTGACGGACGGTCCAATCAGCCCATGTCCGTCTATCAGCCGAGCTATCAGAACGATTCGCGTTCGGTCTACCAACCGCGTTAACGGGCGATTGTCACGGCCAAGCCGCTCCCGTTTTGGGCAACACCGACAACTCCTCGACCAAGAACAATTATGACCGCACTCGACCAAGCATTCATTAAGGCATTCGGGCAACAAGGTCGATTCCCGGCCGCATCCCCGTCGCGGAAGGTCGTCCCCTTGTCGGAACACTTGGCGTCCGCCGACGCCGAGAATGCGATGCCACAGCCTCCTGCTCCGATTGTTGAACCGGCGTCATCGAGCGGCAGCTTGTCCGATGAGGTGCTGCGGCCACGAAAGCCGATCGCGACGATCAGCCCGGTAGCGGTTGAAGAGGATGTGGCAGCGGTACCGCTGAAGCGTCCTCCGTCGGACGTGCTGGCGGCGATTGCTGGCACCCAGCCGGTAGCCCCGCCGAACGCACAGGTCATTCGCGCCAAACCGGCGACGCCGATCACGCCCACGCTGCACGCGGCCACCTCCACTGTGAACAACGGTTTCGCACCGTGGAACGCCGCGACGGTCGACAGCCAAGCCACCACGGTTGTGATGCCGCAGTGGTCCGGCAACGCAGCATGGGCGACAGAAAGCCCGGCCGAACCGCTGTGCGAAGCAGCGCCGGCAAGCATTCGCTGGCCCGAACCCAGTGCGGCGACCGCTGAGCAGCGAGAGTCGGCCGCTGCGCGGCGGCACGAAAAGCATGCGTCTTCCGAGGCGAACGAAAGGAGAGATTTACCGCCGTCGCCGGCCGTGCTGAGCATGACCGATGCGATCAAACCGCGAGCAGTCGCTCACTTCCAGCCGGCTTGGCAGGTCGACCGGTTCACCTGGCCGAAGGTTTGCCGACGACTGATCGCCAAGGCAAGCGAAGAACTGGACCGATTGGTGGAAACGCTCGTTTCGGTGCATGACGATGGCCAAAAGGTGCTGGGCATGGCGGGCTGCCGGCGTGGCGAAGGGGCCACCACGATGTTGCTCTGCGCCGCCCGACGACTGGGCGAACGGGGCATCCGGGTCGCACTGGTCGACGCCGATCTCAATCGGCCCCGGCTGGCAAAGCGGCTCGGCGTGCAGCCACAGTTCGGCTGGAACGAAGCGACCGATTCGGAAGCCTGGTCGCTCGAACAAGCCGTGGTTGAAGCGACGAACAACAACGTCGCGTTGCTGCCAATCCGCGACACGTCGCTCGACCGTCACCGACTGGATGGCGACGACTCCAGCTTGGCCGAACACCTGCACACCTTGCGAGATCATTACGATTTGGTGTTGGTCGACCTGGGACCGCTGGAAAATCTGGCGTGGAACAACAACGCTCCGGCGTGGACTCGCGGTGGGATTGTCGACTCGATCCTGCTGGTCCACAACGAGCGAGTGACCTCGGAAGAGGATTTGGCCGAGGTCGAACGCCATCTGTCGGACGCCGACATTGCAATCACCGGACTGATCGAGAACTTTGCACCGATCGACTAGCAACCAGTCACTGCCTGAGCTGGGGAACTGCCGAACATGTACGAAAGCTACTGGCGTCTGAAGCAAAAACCGTTCGAGAACTGTGCCGATCCTCGCTTCTACTATCCCGGCGAAACGCACCAGGCCGGTTTGTTGAAGCTGCGGTACACGGTCGAAAACCGTCGCGGGGCGGCCCTGCTGGCCGGGCCGTCCGGCGTAGGCAAGACGCTGTTGATCTCGATGCTTCGCGCCTCGCTGGGCGAGAATGTCGGTCCGTTTGTGCATATCTGCTTCCCGCAGATGCCGGCGGCCGATCTGCTGGCCTATCTGGCCGACGAGTTGGAAAGCTCGGCGACCGGTGGCGATACGCCCAGCGTTCAGCGGAGCGTGCGTCGCATCAGCCGAGCATTGTTGAGCAATGCCGAGCAAGGCCGGCACACGGTGATCGTCATCGACGAAGCGCACCTGATCGGCGACGCGGCGACGTTCGAGACACTGCGGCTGCTGCTGAACTTTGAGGCCAACGGCGTGCCCGCGGTAACGATCCTGTTGGTTGGCGAGACAGCGTTGCTGCCGATGATCGATCGGATGCCGCAGTGGGAAGAGCGGCTGGGCGTGAAATGCCTGCTAAAGCCCTTCGTCGAGGCGGAAACGGCTGCCTATGTTGAGCATCGTTTGCGGGTGGCCGGCGCGCCGCGATCGCTGGTCGAACCGGCGGCGATCGGCACGCTTCAGGAACTGACGCACGGCATTCCGCGGCGGATCAACCGGCTGTGCGATCTGGCGCTGCTGGTCGGGTACGCCGAAGAACAACCGGTCCTGTCGGCTGGTCACTTCGAGTCGGTCAGCCGGGAACTGATTGCGGTGGGGGTGGAGTGAGACGGGCGGCGATCTATCTTTTTCTCCTCCGCCCGACGACGTGAGCAGCAATGATCGATGCGTGCGAGCACGCATCCTACTGGCTGTCACCTACCGCAACCCGCCACAGAGATTGTCTGGTGGGTGCCGCATCCCGGGGCTTTGACGTGCGGATCCGGGAGATCGCCATCTACTCAGGCTTTCTCCCGTCCCCGGGCGCGGTTGTCGGCTGAAAGGGTCGCCGGTATCATTGCGGAGCCAGGGCACCACGTTGGATCGCCCCTCCTCGGCCCGACATCCTCGGTCGAAGATGGGACGCCGATGGCCGACACGACCGGTCGAGATTCGAGCATGTTTCCGCTGTACGACGACAATCCGACCACGCGGACGCCGCTGATCACCTATGCGCTGATCGCGATCAACGTGCTGGCGTTTCTCTGGGTCCAACATCTGCCGCCGCTGCCACAGCAGGTGGTGATGTATCAACGAGGTTTTGTGCCTGCCCGGATCATGCAGTTGCGGGAGGATGCGCCGATCCAGATTCCCATCGACGTGGTGGTCAACCAGGGTTTTTGGGGGCCGCAGGTGCAGCGACGGATGCTGGAACTGCCTCCCTCACCGCGCGAACTCGGGCTGTCGTTGATCACCTGCATGTTCCTGCACGGCGGTTGGCTGCACCTGTTGGGCAACATGTGGTTCCTCTGGCTGTTCGGCAACAATGTCGAGGACCGCTTGGGGCCGATACCTTATCTGTTTTTGTACCTGGTTGGTGGACTGGTGGCCAGCCTGAGTCATTGGGTGGTCACGCCGACCAGCACGGTGCCGGTGGTGGGCGCCAGCGGGGCCATCGCGGCGGCACTGGGCGCCTATGCCATCACTTGGCCCTGGGCGCGGGTGAAGACGCTCGTGGTACTGATTATCTTCGTCACCATCGTCGACGTGCCGGCGCTGCTGGTGCTGGGGCTATGGTTCGTTGCCCAGGTGCTGGCCGGGCAAGAATCGTTGCGTGACGCGGCGTCGGGCGGGGTGGCGTGGTGGGCACACGTCGGCGGTTTCGTGGCCGGTATGGCGCTGATGCCGCTGTTGAGCATGGTGGTCAATCCGGAGCCACCGCCACCGGATCGCCGCTCAGAGACGACCGACTGGTCCGAGTGAGCGAACGTATTGGACCAGGTCACGGATTTGCTGGGGCGTAAGGACACCGGGGTTGCCGGGGCTCTGGCCAAAGGCCGGCATGGGCGTTCCCTTGATGCCATTATAGATCCGCAGGTACTGTTCCTCGGGCCGGTCGCCACCATGGAAGAGGCCCTTGGTGAAGTCGCGGGGGTGAAGCTGCTCGATGGGCAACTTGAAGCGGCCTGCGAGTTGGCGGGTCTGCTCGGGCGTGGCTCCGAGCTTGCGTTTGTTCCAATCGTCGTACAACTCGCTCTGTTCGCCGCGGCCGTTGCCGGCAAGTCCGTGGCATCTGGCACACGGCACGGCCGGACTGACAAAAAGTCTTTGGCCGCGTTCGACGGACTTTTTCAGGGCGGCGTCTGATTCTGCGGTCGTCGCTCCGTCAACCGGCAAGGATGTTTGGGCGTTCTGCCAAGCCTTTGCTGCCCGCAGAACGGACTCGCGGGCGATTTCGTCGACGTCCTGCAAATCGGCCTCCTCGTCGACGATCGCCTGCAGCAGTTGCAACTCGGTCTCGCCGCGGAGGCTGAGGTATTGTACGTACTCGACGACGGCGGCTTGCTCTTCTGTGGGCAAGCGGCGAAACGATGGCATGGCTGTGCCGGGGATGCCATGCTGGATGGTGCGAACGAGGTCGGTGCGGACGGGTTTTGCGCCTGGGGCAGTGGATGTGTACTTGAAGACGCCGTTGCGGTAGTCGCGGGGATAGGGAGCGAGGACGACTGCGGCGGGGCCCGCTCCGTCGCCGGAGATGCCATGGCAGCCGGCGCAGTGCCGGCGATAGAGGCCCCACTGACGCCCATCGGCCTCGCCACGAATCGGTCCGGCGGCGGCCTTGAGCAGGTTCCAATCCAGTGTGACGCCGGCGGGCAGGGCCGGGCTATCGGGTGTTCCAAAGAGTTTTTGCAGTGACTGTTGCACTGCCGTCACTTGCTCAGCAGGTATGCCGGCCGGGTCGCGGCCTTCGCGGTTCAGTTCAAATGGCGGGGCGGTCGACAGCGAGCAGCCTGTAATCGCGAGGAGGGACGCCACTAGGGCGAGCAGGGTGCCACGGAGGCACGGAGGGCACAGAGACAACGGTTCTGAAACCGCAGATGGACGCAGATCCACGCTGATGGAGCGCGGCCGCATCAAGGTGGAACGGTTACGAGCGACGACTTCAGGCATCTGCGTGCATCCGCGTTTATCGGCGGTTCCTCACTTTTTTTGGCGTGCTGCGCGCCGCGTGCTTTTGCAATGATGGTGAGCGATCCGATTAAGGGCCGTTCCGAAAAGAGGCTGGCGGAAGCTTGATCATGCCGAGGTCGTTGACGCCGGGCTTGATCTCGTAGGTAAATCGCCCCTTAGGCCAGGCGGGAGTATCGAGGAACTCCACACGTTCGTGCCAGGCCTGGAACTGCCAGGTGCCGACCGGCATCTTGGGAATGGAGAAAGAACCGTCGAACTTAGAGATGTCGCAGTACGGGTGGTCCAACGGCAGCACGTAACCGGTTTCCCAGGGGTGGTAGTTGCAGGAGATTTTCACGGGTGCGGTCTGGCGGCGTTCGAACTTCCAGCGGGTCTCAACGTTTTCGCCCCTCTTCGGATTGAGGACGATATTGGCCGGCACATCGCCCAAGGGGGCGATGGCCACGTTCTGGGCGATCGGATCCGAGTTGACAATCAGAAGCTGCTGCCGGGCAATCCAAAGGTGCAGGCAGTGCGGCTGGAAGATGGCGTCGCGATTGTCCAGCAGCACGTCTTTGGGCAGGCTCTTCTCTAGTTCCGGGCAGATCGGCGCCCGGCGGCTGCGGAGATAGATGAAGACGTTGGCGAGGCCATGCTGTGGCCCGACCATCAGCGACTCGTCACGGATATCAAACTTGCCACAGAACTCGACGTCTTTGTCGACCTTCAGTTTCTTGCGTTCCGGCGGCGGTCCGTCGTAGACGATCCGGCCGTGGAGGTCGCCCCACTGCGGTTTGTTGTCGGCCCCATTGGCGAAGGTGGGCATGGCAGCGGCGGCGGCAACCGCGGCGACCGACTGGGTGAGAAAATGACGGCGGGTCAACGGGAAAGACATCGGCAAACCGCCCCTATTCGCCGATTGTCAGCAGAAACCGCCCCAGGCCGCCGATCTTATCGACCTTCTTAGGATGGATGTCGTCGTGTCCGGCCGAGTGGCCAATGTAGTAGAACCAATAGGTGCCGGGTCTTTCGCCGGGCAGAAGTCCGGGGCCAACATAGAGCCCGCGGCTGTCAAAACCTTGGCCGACGTCCATGATCGGCTTGTTTCCGAGCCGGTCGAAATGCTTGCCGTCGCGGCTGATGGCGGCGTAGATACGGACATTCTGGTCGCCGGTCGTGAAGCCGGAAAAGAGCATCAGGTACAGGCCATCGCGAATCTTGGTCGTCGCCGAACTGTAGAAATGCAGGTCGCTGGGATCGTCGGCCGTGGGGGCGAGGATCGCCATCGGATCGGAAAAGGCGGCCGGGAAGCCGGTCGATTCGCTATAGCCGATGACGCGATGGCCTTTGAAGTCCCCTCCTGTCCACATGCGGAGATAGAGGCGGTAGGTGTCGCCGTCACGGAAGCAGACGTTCAAGGTATCCGAGTTTTTCTTAACCAATGGCTCGGGTGCCCAGCGCCAGTGGATGCCGTCGGGCGAGGTTGCTCCATAGACCCAAAACTCGGGCTTTTTGATCGGCGCCCGATGTGTGCCCACCATCTTGAAACGCTCAGCCGGCGGCGCCTGGTCGTCGATCACGATCGAGCCGACTTCATAGCCCTGGAAGAGAATATTGTTGTTCTTGTCGCTGTCCCACGGGACGAGACCGAGGGAAGGCTTCTGCCAGTGGACGCCGTCGGTCGATTCGGCGTAACAGCAATTGTCGACCTCCTCGTGCCGCTTGCCATAGCTGTTGTACCAGAGCAGCCAGCGATCGTTGTGACGCAGGACCTGGCAGTAGCAGATGCAGTAGTCCTCCCAAGGCCGGTCGGATTTCAGCAGGGGCTCGGCCGAGCGCTGGGAAATGGTAAGACGGATCTGTTTTTTTGGCTCCCCGGCCGACGTGCAGGTCGGGCCAAGCAGCAAAGCGAGAAAAGCGGGCAGAAGGAAAAGAATCCTCATGGTAATCTCCCCCAAAAGGAAAGGTGCGATGGCGATATCGGCAGATCAACTTACCGGGATCCGGCGTCGGATGCAAACCTTCGGGGTCGGTTGCCTCAACGGGGGGTGGGAAAAGTCTAGGGTGGGTCAATTGTCTCAAGCCAAAGGGCATTTCGTGAGTGTAACCTCGCAGGGAGTTATGCCTCGCGGCTGGCGACCCCGGGCCCCAATTGCGGCCAATACAAGGGCTAATGGGGAAGGCCTCTCTGGCACTAAGATTGCAAGGATGGTATACCTAGTATCCCTGTATGTTGGGCCCTGTCCGAGGAATTGGAGGGTGGGCCCGGCCGGCGAGTTGCCGGTCTCGCAACCGTTTTTTTGCCCGAGAGGTGACTGCCTCGGGGCAATAGAGTGACCGGCGACCAATGGGATCAAAGAGTAACCGAAACCACTCCGTACGCAGCCGTAAGAACCATGCCGGGCTTCCGCCGCAGCGCAAGCCGGTGCTGAACCGGTTGTTGGAGCATCGGCTGATCGGCAAAGTGAGTTTCGAGGAGTATCGCGAGAAGGTTCGCGATGTCTACGACGGACCGCAAGGGGCGATCCTGGCCACCTGCAGCCTGCTGTCGCTGCACAGTCCCCTCGGGGCAAGGATGTTCCGCGAGCGAAAGTTCGATCTGCGGGGCGCGGCGCGGATTCTTGACGTCGGCAGCGGGGCCGGTCAGATCGCCAAGCACCTCATCAAGTACGCCGACCCGGCGGCCGAAATCACCTGTTTCGATCTTTCCCATGAGATGCTGCGGCGGGCACGGAACCGGTTGAAGAGCAACCGTCCCCGCTACGTCGTGGCCGACTTGACCTGCCTGCCGTTTGCCGACGCCTCGTTCGATTGCGTTACCTGTGGCTACGTGCTGGAGCACCTGCCCGACGCCCGGGTTGGACTGGCCGAACTGAGCCGGGTGATGACGCCCGGCGCGCGGATGCTGCTGTTGACGACCGAGGACACCTTCAGTGGCGCCTGGACGAGCCGCATGTGGTGCTGCCGGACGTACAATCGCCAGGAATTGGCGAAAATTTGCGAGGAAGTGGGCCTTGGCTGGCATCGCGAACTATGGTTCACGGCCATGCACAAAGTGCTTCGCGCCGGCGGCATCTGCGTCGAACTGGTCAAAGGCTAGCAGCAGAAAGCGGCAAGGCGTTGTTTCGTCTTCACGCCCCGACCGGTCGCCAGCTGGCCAGGCTGCCGCTGTTCCTGTCCTGATGCGAAGCGCGAGGGCTACGTCCCGAGATCGCCGTCTTCGATGAACGGGCCGTTTTCCGGAAACGTTGGCCCGCGGCTTTGGACGCCAGAAGTTCTTGTTCGGTCTGGTCACACTCGGTTGCTGCAGGCGCCCACGGTCTGTCCAGGACGCGTTTTCCTATTGACTTTTTGGTGGCGGACAGTATGAATTGTCTGCAAAGTGCGGATTGTATTGCCGAAAGGAATTAGGACAGAGGATGGCTTCCCTGGGCTTCGCAAGCGAAGGCGGGATTTCAGGGTGGTCGCCGAGGAGTCGGTAAGGACGTCGACTCCCGATACTCCGCCGGACCCCAAGGATTTTTCTAAATGGCCAGCATTGATGCTGACGCTTGTTCGTACTGCGGCGTGGATGATGAGGAGCCTCCGGGTACGACGGTCGAATTCCTGCCCCCATCCGTCGTAGCACACGTCTCTCCAGCGAAGCGATCCCGTGCTACCGCCCCCCGTGACATCTTCTCCCCCGGCGGTTCCGTCGGGCGGCTCCCGCGAAGCACCTTCCAAACCAAGGCCTTTCGCAAGGCTTTTTACCCCGACGTCTCCGAGCGGGACTGGAACGACTGGCACTGGCAGGCCCGCAACCGCCTGCGGACGCTGGAACAGTTGGAGCAGGTGCTGGTCCTGTCCGACGATGAGCGGGCGGCCCTCTCGCACGGCGGCGGCATGCTGCCGGTAAGCATTACGCCCTATTACATGAGTCTGGTGTCGCGGGACGACCGCAATCAGCCCTTGCGGCGGACCGTGGTGCCGACGACTGGCGAATTTCAGCATGGCCTTGGCGAAGCCGAGGATCCCTTGGGCGAGGACGGCGACACCCCGGTTCCCGGCCTGGTGCATCGCTATCCGGACCGCGTGCTCCTGCTGGTCACCGATTTCTGCTCGAGCTACTGCCGTTATTGCACCCGCTCGCGGATGGTTGGCCACGGGGCAATCGCCCCCAGCGAGTCGCGGCTGGAAAACGCCTTCGAATATATCCGTCGCACCCCGACCATCCGCGACGTGCTCATTTCCGGCGGCGATCCGCTGGCCCTGAGCGATGAGCGACTGGACTGGATCTTGACCCAGTTGCGGCAGATTCCGCACGTCGAGTTTTTACGGATTGGCACCAAGATGCCGGCCGTGCTGCCGCAACGGATTACGCCCGAACTGTGCCGGATGCTCCGCAAGCACCATCCATTGTGGATGAGCATCCATTTCCTGCATCCCGACGAATGCACGCCTGAGTCGTACCAGGCCTGTACGCGACTGGCCGACGCCGGCATCCCACTCGGCTCGCAAACCGTGCTGCTGGCCGGCGTGAACGACAACGTCGAGACGATGAAGAGCCTGGTTCACCGGTTGTTGATTATGCGGGTTCGCCCATATTATCTCTACCAGTGTGACCCAATCACCGGCTCGGCCCATTTTCGCACCCCGGTCTCGAAGGGGTTGGAGATTATCGAGGGTTTGCGGGGCCACACCACGGGCTATGCGATCCCGAACTACGTGATCGATGCCCCGGGCGGCGGCGGAAAAATTCCTTTGCAGCCGAACTACGTCGTCGGCCGCGAAGGCAATGACATCCTGCTGCGCAACTTCCGCGGCGAGGTGTACCGCTATCCCGACGCGGTTTGAAATCGATGAAGGAATGCCATCGGAAGCGCGCGGGCGACAATCCGTGCGCTTCTTTGCACTTTTTCGGACGCGTTTCCGGGCACCGGTTTGAACACGACTCGGCGTTCCGGTCATCAACCCCAATCTCTAAATCCCCAAATCCCATCTACAATCCCTCCCATGCGCGTTGGCTTCACCTACGATCTCCGCAGCGACTACCTGGCCGAAGGCTTTTCTGAGGAAGAAACGGCCGAATTCGATTCCCCCGAGACCATCGAAGGCATCGAGGGGGCGTTGATGGAACTCGGTTACCAGGCCGAGCGGATCGGCAACGCCAAGAGGCTCGTGGAGCGGCTTGCACGCGGTGACCGCTGGGACTTGGTGTTCAACATTGCCGAGGGCTTGCACGGCTTGGCCCGCGAGGCCCAGGTGCCGGCGATCCTTGACGTCTACGACATTCCCTACACCTTCTCCGATCCCCTGGTGCTCTCGCTGGCGTTGCACAAGGGGCTGACCAAGGCCGTCGTGCGCCAAGCCGGGCTGGCCACGCCCGACTACGCCGTGGTCGAGCGAATTGCCGACCTCGACGCGGTCGATTTGCCCTATCCGCTGTTTGCCAAGCCGGTGGCCGAGGGGACCAGCAAAGGCATTTCCGGGGCCTCGAAGATCACCAGTCGCGAAGCGCTCCGCGAAGTATGCTCGAAGCTGCTGTGCCAGTTTCGTCAGCCGGTGCTGGTCGAGACCTTCTTGCCTGGCCGCGAGTTCACTGTCGGTGTGACTGGCACCGGCAGCGACGCTCGGGTGATCGGGGCCATGGAGATCCATTTGTTGGCCAAGGCTGAGGCCGAGGTCTATTCGTACGACAACAAGGAACAGTACGTCGATCGAGTTCGCTACACGGCGGGCGACAAGGCCGATCCGCTGGTGCAGGCGGTCGAACAATTGACGCTCGACTCGTGGCGGGCGCTCGGCTGCCGCGATGGGGGCCGAGTGGATGTTCGCTGCGATGCCCAGGGCCGGCCGAGTTTTATCGAAGTCAACCCGCTACCGGGCCTAAACCCGAAGCGATCAGATCTGCCGATCATCTGCGGGTTTTTTGGGTTGTCGTACGTCGACTTGATCGAGCGGATCGTCACGTCGGCCTGCTGCCGGTTGGCGCGGAGGGCCGCCTAATGACCCTTAGATTAGTAAAACAACAAGGGCGCGGGCACCGACCGAGGGTCGGTCGCGGGAGCCCGATTTTGCCGTGGAATCGTGAGCCGGCCGTTGCATTACTTTGCTGAATGCCAATAGACGCACTTACGCGAGGGCAAGACGATGAACTACGCGATCCTGGTCTCGTTACTAGCATTGGGCATCTTCGCTGGAATCGTGGCCTGTCTCGAAGTTGGCCGACGCCTGGGACGCAGACGTCTCGAATTGGAGGGCGAAGACTCGCGGGCCGGCATGGGGGCGATCGACGGCGCGGTCTTCGGCCTGATGGGCCTACTGATCGCCTTTACTTTCTCGGGCGCTGCAAACCGATTTGATTCCCGCCGACAACTGATTATCGAGGAAACAAACGCCATTGGCACGGCCTATCTGCGTCTGGACTTGCTGCCGGTCGACAAGCGTGAGAGCCTGCGCGAGCAATTCCGCAAGTACGTTGATTTGCGGTTGGAGACTTACCGGAAATTGCCTGATATTGCGGCGGTGAAGGCGGAATTGGCCCGCACGACTGACATGCAGCGCGAGATTTGGACGGCCGCTGTTGCCGCCAGCAAAAGCGAATCGAGTCAGACGCCCAGCATCTTATTGCTGCCAGCATTGAACCAGATGATTGACATCACGACGACACGCCTGATGGTCGCCTACATGCACCCTCCGATAATCGTTTTTGTGATGCTGGTGATTCTCGCTCTGCTCTGCGGTCTGCTAGCTGGCTATGGCATGGTGGGCGGTAGAACTCGCGATTGGCCTCATATCATCGGCTTCGCCTTGATCCTTGCCATGACCGTGTTCGTCATCCTCGACATCGAGTATCCGCGATTGGGCTTGATCCGAGTCGAGGACTTCGATCGATCGTTAGTCAGCCTCCGCGAAAACATGCGCTAATCGCAGCGGCACGCGGCCGTGGACCGGGCCTGCGTGAGGCGGGAGGCGGTGCACGTGAAGATCGCTCTTTGTTCTTGGCCGCCTTATTGGGGCGTCAAAACGACTTCAAAAAGTTGCTTGCCGTTCTTGTCGCGGTAGACGTGGCGCATTTCGATTTTGCTTTCACGAAAACGCTTCATCTTCTCGCTCTTCTGGTAGTTTTCCACCAGCCGTTTGCGAAGGGTTTCTTCGTCGTTGGCCTGGTTGGCGTAGCCTTGCTCTCGATGGATGAGCGTATAGAAATGCGAGAGACGGATTCCTGGACCAGCCTTGATCGAATCGAGGCGTGTCTCTTTGTCGATCATCTTCGGCAGCCCCTTACAGGCCTCGGCAGCGAAGTGTTCGAGCGCCTTGGGCACCGGTTTGGCGCTGGCTTTAAATGCGATGACCGTTCCCAGTACCAGCAACGCGAGCAGCAGGATTCCGCCGAGAATCGCCAGCAGCTTGCCTTGGCTCATGTTTTCCTGATCCGTGGTGTTGGCCCGATCCGTCGAGCTGGCCCGATCCATAGAAGAGTTCCTCACTGGACAAGAAGGTTTTCACCAAAGCTTGCATCTTACATTGTGGAAGGAAAAACACCTAGCCGCGTTCCGCGAAAAGCCTGAGGATGGGGATCGTTGAAAGCCTCGCCTGGCGGACGGAAAGGCCTATAATGGAGCCGTCTTTCCGCGGCCGCTGCCTTTGGTGGCCCGCGGTCCTTGGTTTCAACGGTATCCCGTACGAAATGATCGCATCGCTGGCCAATTACCTTCGGCTTGCCAAGATCTGGTTGACGGCGATGGTGCTGGTCACGGCGGCGGTCGGTTATGTGCTGGCGACACCCGGCCCGATCGACGGCGGCCGCTTGGCGATCGCATTGCTCGGCACCGGGCTGGCCGTGGTCGGCGCCGCCACGTTCAATCAGCTCTTGGAGGTCGACCGCGACGCCCAAATGGAGCGGACTCGCGGCCGGCCCCTCCCGTCTGGCGCAATCGCACCACCGCACGCCTTCCTGTTCGCCATGGCGACGACCACGGTCGGGTTGGGAATCCTCAACGAATTGGTTAACCCCTTGACGGCCATGTTGGGGCTAGTCAACGTGTTGCTGTACACGCTGGTCTACACGCCCCTGAAAACGCGGACCTCGCTCAACACGTTGGTCGGCTCGATCTGCGGGGCGCTGCCGCCGGTGATGGGCTGGTCGGCGGCGACCGGAACCGTATCCTGGAATGCGGTGTTGCTCGGCTTAATCTTGTATCTCTGGCAGGTGCCCCACTTCCTGTCGTTTGTCTGGCTGTATCGCGAGGATTACCAGCGAGCGGGCTACCGGATGTTGCCGGTGACCGACGAGAGCGGACGGTTAACCTGCCTAATGATCGTGCTGTACTCGCTGGCCTTGATGCCGATGGGGCTGGCGATCTCATTTCGCGGCATCGCTGGGTATGGCTTCGCCGCCGGGTCACTGTTGATGGGTCTTGGGCTATTCTTGCTGGCGTTGCAACTTCGTGCCAACAAGTCGCGGCCCAACGCCCGACGGGTCTTTTTGGCCAGTATTGCCTACCTGCCACTGCTGCTGGGGCTAATGGTCGCCGACCGACCGGCGGCGCAGCGGCCCAGCGAGGAGCAGATTCTCGTGCAGCAGCCGGTAGAGTGAAGGTTCTTCAGACTCTGCCGCGGACGTTCGTTGCTTGACGGGCCGCCGATGAGCCATTCTAATTTCTCTTTTGTGGGCCATTACCGCCAAACCTTCTTACTCTCCGGGAGCGAAATATGAAGAGCATTGCCTGCTTTGGTCTGAGTCTATTGCTTTGCACGTGCGCATGGGCTGCTGAGCCGACAGTGAGCGAGGATGGATTCGTCAGCTTGTTCGACGGCAAGACGCTTAATGGCTGGAAGGCAAATGAAAACGCCAAAACGTTTCAGGTGAAGGACGGCATGATCGTCGTGCACGGCGACCGCTCCCATCTCTACTACGTTGGCCCCGTCAACAACCACGACTTCAAGAACTTCCATCTTAGGGCCGACGTGATGACCTTCCCTCAGGCCAACTCGGGCATTTTTTTCCATGCCAACTATACTGAGTCGGGCTGGCCGAAGACCGGCGTCGAGTCGCAAATCAACAACAGTCATCGCGATCCACGGAGGACCGGCAGTCTGTGGAATATCAAAGATATCCGCGAGGCGCCCGCCAAGGATAATGTCTGGTTCACGCAGGAGATTATCGTCCAGGGTGCTCACATCGTGGTTAAGGTCGACGGCAAGGTTGTGGTCGACTATACGATGCCGGGCGACATCAGCAAGGAACACAAGCTGCCATCGAAATTAAGCTGGTTGCCGCATGGTATGATCGCCTTGCAGGGCCACGACCCAAACAGCAAGGTGTATTTCAAGAATATCTACATCAAAGTTCTGCCGGACTAAGGTCGCCAGCGGCACCGACGGTATTAGCTATTGACCTTCAGATTAGTAATGCAACAAGGGCGACCAGCGGAAGCCCGGTTTCGTCGTGGAATCGTGACGCGATCGTTGCATTACTTTGCTGACTGCCAATAAAAAAGAACCGGGAGCCAAGGACCTCCAATTTGCACGGCATCCAAACCTTGAAGAGCAGCCAGGGAGTTGACTTCGCCTTCACTCAGTTTAGAGGACGAGATCATGCCCGAGTTCTTCGAACTACGACAACCCACCATCCTGGTCGAACAGGACAGAACGGCTCGCAAGGAAGATCGCCGCTGGTTTGAAGAGAGTCTCGACCGGTACTTAGAACTGAAAGAAAGATTGGACGCGAAGATCGCCCTCGGTCAGAACATCACCTGGGACGAGGAAACGGACTTTATCGCGGTCTCTACCGAGGTCTTGAAATCCGTGGTTGTGATCGGGGCTTGGCAATTGGACAGCAAGTGGTCCTTGCCAAGCTCGACCACACCGGATCGCCCGCCGGCCTGATAGACCGGCGCCAGACTGGACGCACTTCATTCGCCCTCGTCGCCTGCCGGGACCGGCGACGAGGAGCGGTGAGCCGTCAGCAATGTCGTCCGCCACTGGAGTATTGGACGAATGCATCGCGTCTTAGCGCGCAAAAAAAAGCCTGCTCGAAGCAGGCTTGAAGTACCCCCTAGGGGAGTCGAACCCCTGTTCTCGGACTGAGAACCCGATGTCCTGGGCCACTAGACGAAGGGGGCCTCTCGGTTCACGTCGGTCTGCGACCAACGAGACGTTTATTGGTATCACGGCCGCCGCCGCTTGTCAACCGTCCTCGTGGAATTGCTCCTTCAACCACTGGCCCCACTCGCGAGTGGCCTGCTGTCCGAGCTTCTCGCAATTTCGCGTTACTGCGTTGGCCACCAGCCGCCGCATCGGCTCGCTGGTCAGTTTGTCTCGGATCGGCGCCAGTTGGGCCAACACCGCATTCGATTCGGCGTACTTGCCCGACAGACTGAGCACTCCGCACTGGCCCGCCAGACCGAAGGCCCGCAGTTCCGTTTCGAGGTTCTTATCGTCGAGGTTCAACTGCGTGCATTCCGCGAAAACCGTCATCGCCTGTTGCCAATCGTCCTTGCGCAGGTAGAGCAGCGCCAGTTGCTGCTTCGCGCGGAGCCCCACATACTTTTTTTCGGGGAAGTAGTTGAGGACGCTTTTCCAGCCTGCTTCGCTGCCCAGTTGGCATGCGCGGTAGTACTGCCGCAACGCGCTTGATTCCTTGACAATCACCGGCGCCTGGCCTCGCGCGTCGGCCAACAAAGACCGTGGGACCGCCCACCGCCAAGCGAGGGCGCCACCGGTTGTGAAGGCAATCACGACTGCCGCAACCACTGCCAGATGACGCCGGCGCTGCTGCCTGGTTGCCGCCGTCGACTGTTTCATGAGGTTTTGGAGTTTTTGGGCCGCTGCGGTTTGGCTGCCCGCCGCCGTTTCGGCCGCGAGGGGTTCCCACGGCGGCAGGTTCTCGGGCCAGTCGTCCCCGAAATACTCCAATTGCAGGCGGCGAAGCTCGCGCAACAACTCGCGGCCGGTCGCAAACCGCTCGGCCGGTTCCTTGGCCAGCATCTGATGGACGATCCGACAGAGTGCCGGTGGCAGGTCCGGCCGCCGCGATTCCAACGGTTTCGGCCGCGTCTTCAGATGCTGCACGGCCACCCCCAGTGCGGTCTCGCCCTCAAAGGGCGGCACGCCGGCTAGCATCTGGTAGCAGGTCACGCCGAACGAGTAGATGTCGCTCCGCGCATCCAACGACTTGCCTTCGACCTGCTCAGGGCTCATGTACAAGGGGGTGCCGAGCGTGAGGCCCACCTGGGTTAATTCGTTGCTGGCCTCGGTCGTCAGCCGGGCGAGGCCAAAGTCGGCCACTTTCACCTCGCCGCCGGCGGTCAACATGATGTTTTCGGGCTTGATGTCGCGATGCACGACGCCTTGTTCGGCCGCCTTGGCTAATGCGGCCGCGACCTGCCGCATGATCGACAAGGCCGGGGCCAGATCGGCCGGGCCGCGCCGGGCGATGTAGTTGCGCAGATCTTGTCCCTGGACGTATTCCTGCGCGATGTAATGCAGCCCGGCGACGCAGCCCACCTCATAGATCTGCACAATGTTGGCGTGCACCAGCGAGGCGGCCGCCCGGGCCTCAAGTTCGAAGCGCTGCAGGTAGGTTCGATCGCCAGCCAACTCAGGCTTGAGCACCTTGATCGCCACCTGGCGCTGCAAGCGTTCTTGCTCGGCGAGATAGACCTCGGCCATCGCGCCGCGGCCGAGCCGTCGCAGCAGGCGGAAACTGCCGAGCATCTGTCCCGACAGATCGCGATCGCGACGGGCGGCCCCGTCTTGACGCGGCTGGTCGTTGCCCTCAAGGGATTTTGGATCACTCATCGCCGCTTGTGCTGCCAGAGAGCTGCCGTCGAGAAATCAGCTACCGCGATTGTACCAAGCCGGGAGGGCGATGGCGAGAAGCACGCACGGAGGGGCGACAAGGGCTCCCCCCCTTCACCAATGCTCGGCGAGTTCTTCGCCGTCGGACGAGAGCTCTCCGGCGAAGCGGCAGGTTAATTCGCCGGGCCGTTGCACCACAAGAATGCCGCCCTAGGTTTTGATGACGAGCACGGCGGTACGGCAATTGACCACCCGGTTACGTGATGCCACCGGCGCTCCTGCGGTTCAAAAGAGGACGGGCTTTCGTCAGGGCATCTCTTTGGGAGGATGGCGATCATGGAATTAGACGCATTGGCGCTGCATTGGGCACGGCGACACGACCGAGTGTCACTGTCCTGTCCGGTAGAACTGAGAGTCTTTCCCGACGGTCCTACACTTCGCGGCCGAACCTACGACATTAGCCTTGCCGGTGTTGGTCTCGTTTCCGAAGCCCCGCTGGAAGTCGGCACCATCGTCTGCATCACCTTTCTTTGGAATCACTGGCAAGTCAAGACTCGCGAATGTGTGACGGGCCACGTCGTCAGCATGGAATCGGATATCGACGGCAACCGACTGGGCATCGAGTTCGAGACGGTCATTGGTCAGGCGTGCCAGCCGCACTTGGCGGCGACCATTCGTGAACTGTATATTCTTTTCGGCGCCGGGGCGTGAAGCCGAGAAACGCCAGAAGCAAATACCAGGCGATGACGATCGCGAGGGCAAGGGATGCTGCCGGACCCGCTCGGCCGTCCGAGAGCCGGGCGGGTTCTTTCTTTTCGGGCCACCAATCCCTCAACGCAACTATTGCAGCACGGGGTAGCGATAGTACGTTTCGAGGATCAAGGCTCCCATCGCGGTGCAGAACAAGCGGCCACCTTGGCGGTCGCACCAGTCGCCGCCATCGCTGTACCAACTGCCGGCGACGTGCCCTTCCTTAGCCTGCGATTCGAGCAAGTGATCGCGCATGCCCGCGTTCCAGCCGTCCCAGGCGGCATCGACCGTCTGCTTGAGGCAAACCGCCTGGCAGTAGTTTTGAAACCAGCGGCCGCCTAGCGCCGGACTCCATTCGACCTCGGCGCCGAGTTTGACTTCGCGGCTTGGCGGCCAATCGACAAAGAGACAACCGTAAGCCTCCAGCGTCTGCTCATCAGGAGCGTGCCCCCTGTCGCGTTCGAGAAACCGGTTCGCCTGCTGAAAACTTCTGGCGGGAACTGTCAAACCGGCCCACTGCGCCGTCCGCAAGGCGGTCAGACTCCAAACCGTGGCAAGCATGCTGCTGGGGCCCGAGGGAGACATCGACAGGGTGGAATTGTGCTGGCCCATCGGCAGCCTCTCGCTCCAACCGCCGTCCAACGTCTGGCTGGCCACGATGAAATTGACCAGCGATTGCCCGCAAAGTCGGAGTTGTCTGTCTCGGCTCAGCGTGGCCGCTTCGCAGAAGGCCGTCGTCGCCAAGGCGTGGGAGGGCATGCGTGTCGCCTTCGGCTCAAAGAGCACGGCAGCTCCGCCGATGACCGTTGAGCGTTTCTTTAAGAATGCCACAGCGGCAAGAACGTTTTTTCGATAGCGGCCCTCCTTCGGCGAGTTGCCGTTGCCGAGAAAGGCTAACAGTACGATCGCCGTGGCCGCGTTCGGCGCGGCATCGAGCAATCCGGGATCGGGACAAAGATCCTTGCATCGCGGGCCGTGGTGATTGAAGTTCCAACTGCCATCAAGATTCTGGTGCTTGTCGAGCCAGGCCAATGCCCGGTCCACCGCCAATTCGGTCCGTACGTTGCCGCCGAAACGCTTTAGCAGAGCGGGACGCGCGGCTAAGGAGCGACATTCCAAAGGGGCGGTTTTCGTGGTGGGCCCGGCGGGCAGTCCTCTTTCGTCGTCCTCGCCGTTGGCAATTTCCGCCAAGCGATGCCGCACCTTGCTCTGATTCAGTCCGGTGAGTCCTTCGATCTGCTTGTACCAATAGGCGGCTCGCTGACGAATTGTTTGTCGCGCGAGCCCGTGCTGCGTCTCCGACAGATCCCACCAATCGTCGGCGAGCGCCAGCCGCTGGGCCCCGGCCTTGGGCGAAGCAAGATCGCGTTTTGCCAAATCTCGCAGCCCCTGATCGTCAACCGCCACCAGGTACTTGAGGCCGCGCTGCCAGTTGCCCTTGGTGAAGCAGTAATAGCGCCCCACAATTTCGTTGGCGCCGACATCGTCTGGCGAGGACTCGATCGTTTTGAGCGATTGCTCCACCTTTTGGTAAGCCTGTTTGCTTTCCTGGAGTCGTTTGCCGCGATTCGCGACTTCCTTCACCAAGGCTGGATCGCGAGCTTTGGAGGACAATTGCCGAGCAAGAGCGAGGGCACGGTCGGCCAGTTCATACTGCTCTCTCTCGGCGGCATCGCTTGTCGTTTCAAGCATTCGCGTGGCCAGCAGGACGCGTTGAGCGGCCGTCAGTTTCGCAGCCTTTGCCAAGGACTCGACAACGTTCATCTTGAATTCAAGCGGCGTCGGTTGAAAACGCTGAGCAAGCGCGTCGAAGGCGGCGAAAGTTGTTTCGATGTCGCCGGCGGCAGCGGACTCGATGGCCGCCAGCTTGAGTAAGACGAAGGTGGCGGGCGGATCTTCCGTCGTCGCCAAGCCCTCTTCCAACAGCTTCTTGGCCAGGGCCTCATGCCTGCCGCTCCGTTCGGCAGCCTCAAAATCGTGCGGGAAGAGCGACTTGCGGATCGTCTCCTCCGCTTTCTTCTGCGCTGCCTCTTCGGGCAACGGCAGGAGCCCCAATACATCCTCTGGCTTGCTTTCCGGATCTTCGGGCAAGGAGGTATCGCCGGCCGGCGCCGTTTCGGTCGCCGATGGACTTGGTGCCGAATCGGCCTCGTCGGGCGCTTTCGATTGCAAAATCGGAGCCCTCTTCTGCGGCAGGGGCTTCTGAACCAGCTTCGGCGGGTCCCTTCGCTCGGCAGGCGGCGCAGCGGACGCCGCGTCGGACAAGGGAGGCGGCGGCTTGTGTGTCACCAATGGTTGCCGAGCGCTCGACGTGGACGTCTCATTGAGGTGCGCATCACTGGGCGCGGCTCGGGCGCTTTTTTCGGCCGCCTTCGGCGCATTTGATGGAGAATCCGGCAGAAACTGCTTGTAGGTGCCGCTGAGCACGAGCCACACCAATAGGATCAAGGTCGCCAAGGCAACTCCGGCCGCGACCAGCGGTCCTTGGCGAGATTTCTTCCTTCGTCGGGCCGCCGTGTACCCGGCAAGCGCAGGCGAAAACGGCGGGGGAGACAGATCCAAAGGATCGCTATTCTCGTCGTCGCTAGCCGGATCAAAAAAGGGGGGTGGCACCGCACTCGACGAGGCAACGCCCGCTGGTTCGGCGGTCGCTCTCTGCGCGCGCAAGGTTTCGTCATACGTTGCCCGGCGCTTGGCGTCGAGCAGGGTGATCCGTGCGGCCGCCAGTTCGTTCAAGAGCTTCTGCGAGAGGGCCGAATGTTGCCCGGTTTGGAACGTTCGCACATGGGCCATCTGGCGGTCGGCCGCGTTGGCGATCACGTCGGCATCGGTCTCGAACAACCCCACGCCGAGCAATCGGTAGAGGTTAGGCGGTTGTTCCTCGGACGGGATGCCCAGCCACTTGCGGTAGACGTCGAATTCCGGCATCACGATGCCCCTGTTGCCTCGCTAAACAAGCTCCCGGCGCATGGATGAGGGAACGCTGATTGGGCCGGGCCGCTCCATTATCACCAAAGAGGCGATTCTTGGCAACGCTTCCCGTGGCGAAGCCGTTTTCGACTGTCACGCAACGGGCCGAGGTGCGGCGCTCGCGTCTATTGCTTGGCCTCGACCTGGCCGTCCTTGCGAAACTCGTCATTGCGCAGGCCGATCTGGTCGAATGGAATTTCGCGGAAACCGATTTTTGCCGCTGGCGCGTCCTTTTTCAGTCGGAAATCGCGTTTTTCCAGCGACACGAATCCGGGATCCGGCCCGACGTAATTATCGCGGATCTGGTTGAGTTTCTCGCTTACGCGACGATCGAGTTCCAGCCAACGGCCACCGACGCAGATGTTGTGCATGACAACATTGTTTTCCGGCGGCACGCCATCATTCTTGGCATAGTACTTGTCGAGGTCCTGGATCACCGGATAGCGGCTTCGATAGAGCACTTGTGGGACCTCCATCAGCCGCTCTTTCATCGTGGTGTAGACCATGTCGTGCCAGACGGGCTTCTTGCTCAGCCCACGCCCGTCCATCGAGACGGCCGGATCACAGTCAATGAAAATATTGTTTTCGACATGGTGGTCGCGGCCGCCGCCGAGAAAGACGGCCATCATCGTTTTCTGGAAGACATTGCCGACAATCTCCGTGCCGCTGACGCAATCGTCCATGTAGGCGCCGGACGAACCGATGCCGACGCCGCCCGTGTCGTGGACGAAGTTGTGGCGAATGACATTGCCGCGAAAGGTGTAGTCGCGGCCGGTATATATGGCTCCGACATCGCCCGTCTCCAAGGCGATGTGGTGGATGTTGTTGAACTCCACGTGCATCTCGTTGCCAAGAAATTGGATGGCGCAATGGGGGTGATCGCTCACCTCGTTATGCAACGCCCGCAGGCCGACGCCGTCCATCTCGATGGCCGGCACGTAGGTCTTGCACCATTGTCCTTGCTTGCGGAAAGAACAGTTCTCGACGCTGTGGTTACCCGGCGTCAACGTTCGCCGGTCGCCGCCGGTCATCTTCACGCCCCCTTCGCCGGTGTTCTCGATGTCGCAGCCGAGAACATGGTGGTCATGGCCGCCTTGGATCAAGACGCCATAATTTCCCACCAGGCGGATCCAGCAGCCCGCCACGTTGCAGCTTTCGCCCCCTTGGAGATGAAACCCGTGGTCACGGCCACCGAGCAGTTGCAGGCCGCGAATCGTCACGTACGAGGCGTCGTTCAGCGACACCAGCGGCTTCTCCAGCACAGAGACCATTGCCTCGCCGGCTTCGATCGGCTTCGGCGGCCAGAAGTAAAGCGTGCCAGACTTGGGGTCGAGGAACCATTCGCCAGGCTGGTCGAGTTCTTCCAAGATGTTCAGATAGTAGAACCGCTGCCCCTTACGGAAGCTATATTCTCGCGGCGTTCCGCCATGCTTGATCAGCCGTTTTTCTTGATCGATGGAACCGACGCGTTCATAGGAATCGGCCCAATCCCAGGACCAGAACCCGTAGGTCCAGATGCCATCCAGGTTCATCCATCGCTTTGGTTGATCACCGGCATAGTGGAAACCGGCCTCCGATTTGCCAACGATGCCTTGATGGCCGTCGCTTTGTTCCGCCTCCTTCGGCACACCGGCGATGAGGTCCCATTGCCCCTTATTGGGCCAGCGAGCGATCGTTTGCGCCTCGCCGTCGAAGAACAACTCGAGGTGCGTTGGGCAGTTCTCCTTTCCTGAGCTACGGGTGCGCAACTGACCGAAGTTGGTGACGCCGAGGGCGCGAATATTGGCTTGCACCACCTTTCCACGAGCTTTTTCATCCAGCCGGTTCAATACGCCCGCGTCGGTGACCGCCTTCCAGTCGATCACTTTCCGCCCGCCGAGCAGCCGTACCCGTTCACCTGGGAAGGCTCGATAGACGATCGGCGCCATGGCCGTTCCGCTGTCTTCCGCTGTCAAGCGGAAGCCCTGCGAGAGTTGATAATCACCGCCACGGAGCCAAACCGTGACACCGTCGGGCAAACCGTTCGATTTCTTGAGTTCCCGGATCGCTTTGCTCGCCGCTTGGAGCGAGGCAAGGGGCTGCTCCTTCGTACCCGGATTCGAGTCACTGCCCGACGGAGCGACGAAGAACTCGGCCGCCTCGGTCAGGTCCGTCTCCCAGGCGACAGCTAGCAGGAGGGTAAGGATGGCCAGAAGGCAATGTGGGAATAAACGTTTGGCGGACATGAATCCTCCTTTCATCTCTTTTTCAGATAAGCACTTAAGCCTAACCGCTTGTGCAAGGTAACCTGCGAGCCCATTGCGGTCAATAATCCCTCAAACACATTAAAAAAACGCGATCCAGCCCGGACAGTCGATACAATCGGAAAATCTTGCCTAAAAGCCAAAAGTCACCGAATCAGGGCGGCCGAAGAGAGAATTAGGTCGAGGGGGGAGTCAAGCGATAAGCCATTTAACGGCTGGACGTTGCCGGGCTGAATGTGCCGGCCGCTGGATCGCTTGCAGATAGCCGCCTGCTCTAGCAGCCCGGATCCCCTTGGCAGCGTGAAAGCAAGGAGATTCTGCATGGTCGGCCCGGCCACAATCATGGCGATCTGCGTCTTGGCAGCTTCGCCATTGAAGATCGACAACCGCACTGAGCCGCGTGATTTCGCGGTCAAACTGATGGCCTTCCAGGACGGCGAGCCGGTGCCTGTGCCGTCGACCCAAAGACGCCCCAAGGCCCCTCTGCCCCCCGTTCCTCGCGACGATGCCGACGAAAAAGCCCCAGCCGGCGCCACCGATCAGGACGGCATCCCCGGCTTGGCCCCAAGCACCGAAGAGTCCGCCGTCATTCCTCATCCGCCCAAAAAAGCCAAGCCGGCCGAAATTCTCGAGCCGCAGACGCCCCCTGGGCCTGCCGAGCGGGCCTCGACGCCGAAGCAGCCAGAGACCAAGTTCCAGCCCGCCGAACGCGACATCGATTCGCTCGAGCGTGAAATGTCGGCTCCGCCTCGTCGCGTGACTCCAGACGTCGACGAGGATTTGCCTCGGTCGACGAGGCCAACTCGAAGCGCCATTCCCGATCGGCCCGGCACGGCGATTTGCAGCGACGAAACGTGGGTGGCCCCCGACGATGTGTGCGATGGCTCCTGCCGCCATGGGAAACCTCGCACTTGGCTGGGCGGGATCGAGACCGAGGGCTGGCTCGAACAGGGCTTCACGCTCAACACCCTCAGCCCTCGCGATCGGTCGAATGGGCCGGTCGGCTTTAATGACCGCTCCAACGATTACCAGCTCAACCAGCTCTACATGCTGATGAAGCGCGAGGTCGACATGGAAGGCGACACCTGGGACGTTGGCGGCCGCGTCGATCTGCTCTACGGCACCGATTCCATCTACGTCGAATCTCGTGGGCTGGAAACGTTCGGTGATTTCTCGCCAAAATGGAACGCCGAGCGCTACGGCTTGGCGATGCCGCAGTGCTATGCCGAGGTTTACTCGCCATGGGGCACGGGGCTCAGCATGAAACTCGGCCACTTTTACTCGATCCTCGACTACGAGTCGGCGATGGCCCCGCACAACTTCTTCTACTCGCACTCGTATCAGTTTGTGTACTCCCCGCGCACGTTTACCGGCCTGCTCGGCGCCACGAAGCTCGGCGATTTTACGATCCAGGCCGGCATGACCCGCGGCGACGACAACTGGGAAGACAACAACAACGATCTGGGGTTCATTGGCTCGGTCAGCTGGACCAGCCGCAACGAGCGAACCAGGATCGCCTTGGGCGTTGACGCCGGCCGCAACCTGCCCGATCCCGACACCAACATTCGCACGCTGTACAGCCTGATGCTGGAGCAGAAACTTGCCCAGCGATGGCAGTACGTGATCCAATGGGACTTGGCTTTCGATCCGAGAGACGTCGATGGCCTCAACGGACCGGAGCATCTGAGCGCCGGCTGGTACGGCATCGCGAATTACCTGTACTACACCATCAACGAACGGTGGAAGGCGGGCACCCGGTTCGAGTGGTTTCGCGACGAAGGGGGCCTGCGCGTCCCAGGGGCAGGCCGCACCGGCGACTACTATGAACTGACGGCGGGGGTCAACTGGACGCCGAACCGGTTCGTGTCGCTACGGCCGGAAGTGCGGTGGGATTGGGCCGGCACGCCCGACCTGCTGCCGTTCGGCGACAACACCCGCTCGAACCAGCTCTTGCTGAGTTGCGACGCGATCATTCGGTTCTGAGGCAAGCCACAATCCCAAGAAGTACGGAAATCACGGCAGCTTTTGACTTTAGGGAATTGCGTGAGCCTTGACACCGTGCCCGCCGAGGAATAGCTTAAAAGGCTTGCCGCCGGTGCCCAGGCTCGGCCTCCTGGGCGGCCATTCCCGCCCGCTTCTTCGGGACCGTTGCAGCGGATCCCAAGAGCCAACCGGCTGCTTGCCTAAGCGGCGGGTCGTTGACCGTCCGCCGTCGGTCGTCGCTGCCCGCGTTTTTTTCAAGAGAGAAGGCGTAGGATGCTTCAACGTTTGGATTATGAATCAGTGGGCCTGATTTCGGGCCTCGAAGTGCACCAGCAGCTCCTGACTCGCGAGAAGCTCTTCTGCCGTTGTCCGGCCGGGCTCTATACCGAGGCCCACGACGGCGAAGTGCTCCGCCACATGCGGCCTACGCTCTCCGAACTGGGCGAGTACGATGGCACCGCGTTGATGGAGTTCAAGACGAAAAAGGAAATCGTCTACCTTCTCCATCAGAACAACGTCTGCACCTACGAAATGGACGATACCCCGCCGTTCCTGGTCAACCAGGAGGCGATCGATGTGGCCATCGAACTGTGCCTAACGATGCACATGGACATCATCGACGAGGTCCACATCGCCCGCAAGCAATACCTTGACGGCTCGATTCCGACCGGCTTCCAGCGTACGGCGATCGTGGGCGTCAATGGCTGGCTGCCGTTCAAAGGCCGCCAGCTCACCATCACCCACGTCAGCATCGAAGAAGACTCCTGCCGCGAGGTGAAGGACAAGGGGCACCAGATTATTTGGCGCACCGACCGGCTCGGGATGCCGCTGACGGAAACCGTCACCGGGCCCGAACTCTACACGCCCCAGGAAGTCCGCGATGCCATTCTGCTCTGCGGCTTGGTCGCGCGGAATACTGGCCGGGTGCGGACCGGCATCGGCGCCAGCCGCCAGGATGTGAACGTGAGCGTTCGCGGCGGCGATCGCTGCGAGATCAAGGGAGTGCCCCGCGCCGGTTATGCCGTAAAACTCGTGCACAACGAGGGGCTGCGACAGTACAACTTGCTGAAGGTCCGCGACGAGCTCCATCGCCGCGGTCTGAACAAGCCCGAGTGTATCCGCATGAACGCCTACGACGTTAGCGATATTGTTGCCGACGTCGATCTCGGTTTCGTGCAGCGGGCATTGAAGGCCGGCGGTCGCGTCTATGCCGTGAAGATCCAAGGCGTGGCCGACATCGCACAGCATCCCACGCAGCCCGACACCACGTTCCTCGATGAACTCCGCGGCCGTGTTCGCGTGATCGCTTGCCTCGACGAGGCGCCGATCGTGCTTAGTTCGGCCACGATGCCCGAGTTCTCCAACAAGCACCGCATTTTGGAGCGGCTCCGCAAGCGCGTCCGGCCGGGCGAGAACGACGACTTCTTCCTCGTTTTTGGGCCGGAAGAGGACTGCCGTACGGCGGCCGAAGAAATCCGCATCCGGTTCGCCGACGCCACGGTCGGCGTGCCGAAGGAGACTCGCCAAGCACTGGTGGGCGGCTTCACGACCTTCGAACGCATTCTGCCCGGGCCCGACCGGATGTATCCCGACACCGACTCGCCGCCGACGCGGATCACGCCGGAACGCGTCGAGGCCGCCCGAGCGCGGCTGCGGCCGGCCCCGTGGGAGCGCATCGCCCGCTACATGTCGTGGCGGCTGCCCGAAGAGACGGCCCACTACCTCATCCGTCGCGGCGGCGCGCAGATCGTTGACGAAGTCGTCGAAAAGACGGGCGTCGACGGACTGCTCGCCGGTATTGCCATCGGCCAACAGGCCAAGGCCTTGCAGCGGGCCGGCATCCCCGTCGAACGGCTCGGCGCCGGCGAATGGGTCCAGGTCTTTGACCTGTTGACCGACGGCCGCATCCCCCGGGAAGCAATCCCGGCGGTGGCCACCCAGATGGCTCGCGAACGGATCGATGCCGAAGTCGCCTGCCAATCGCTCGGCATCGCCCTGCGGCAGCGCGACCAATGGCTGGCCGAAGTCAATCAACTCTCGCTCGACGGCTATCACGGCGGGAAGAACGATTCCTGCGAAAAACAAGTCCGCTACCTGGCCGGGCAGGCCGTGCGAATGCTGAAGAACAAAGCCCCGGCTGCTGAGGTTGCTGCTGCCGTGCGCGCCAAGTTGGAGGAGAAGGTCTAATGAGCACAATTCCCCTGGAACAACGTACCGATCGCCTCCAAGGCTACCGCGGCCCTGTCCGCGAACTGCTCGACAAGTACCAGATTGGCGTCTGGAGTGAGGTCGAAGTCACTAACGATCGCGGCTCGACCTTCACCGGCGTGATCCTCCCCCGCAGCGAGACGTTCGACGACTTGCACCTCGTCGTGAAACTCTTCAACGGCTACAACGTGGGCATTGCCGCCGATCGCATCGCATCGGCCCGCGAAATCGGCTACAAGAAGGCCGTTTATAAGATCCCCGAAAAGGATTTTCCCTTCGACCCCAAGAAAAAGAACATTACGCTCTTGGGCACGGGCGGCACGATCGCCTCGCGATTGGACTATCGCACTGGTGCGGTGATTCCGGCCTTTACTCCCGGTGAGCTTTACGGCGCCGTGCCCGAACTGGCCGACATCGCCAACCTCACCACCAAGAAACTGTTCGGCGTGTTCAGCGAAAACATGGGCCCCGAGCAGTACAAGGCCCTGGCCATCGCGATCGGCGAGGAAATCGCGGCGGGCGCCGACGGCATCGTCATCGGTCATGGCACCGACACCATGTCGCACACCGGCGCGATCTTGAGCTTCATGGTGCAGAACAGTCCGGTGCCGATCGTCATCGTCGGCAGCCAACGAAGTTCCGACCGGCCATCGTCCGACGCGGCGTTGAACCTGATGAATGCCGTTCGCACGGCTGCCGAATGCGACATCGCCGAAGTGATGCTCTGCATGTTTGGCCCGACGTCCGACAATTACGACCTGCTACATCGCGGGACCCGCTGCCGCAAGATGCACTCAAGCTATCGCAGCACGTTCCGCACGATTGGCGCGACACCGCTGGCCACGGTGAGCCGCTACCCACAAGACAATGGCAGTTGCTTCACGTACATTTCGGACGACTACTTGCGTCGCGATAAGAGTCGCGTGCCGGTGATCAATCCGGCCTTCGAGGAAAAGGTCACGATCCAGTACTACTACCCCAACTTCCAGCCCGACATCATCGACGGTCTGGCCGACATGGGCTATCGCGGCATTGTGATCGCCGGTACCGGCCTGGGGCACGTCAACAAGCTTGTCTATCCGGCCATCAAGCGAGCCGTGCAAAAGGGCGTCACCGTCGTGATGACCGTGCAGACCCTCTGGGGCTTCGCCCAGATGTACGTCTACGACACCGGCCGCGACCTGCTCGATCTGGGCATCATTCCCTTGGACAACATGCTGGTCGAGACGGCCTACATGAAGTTGGCTTGGGTGCTCGGCCAGACCGACGATCCGAAGCGGATCCGCTCGATGATGACCACGCCGATCAACCACGAGACGACGCCCCGCGAGCCGCACAACGGCTACCTGATCCTGCAAGGCGGCCTGCCCGAAGTTGATGCCTTCGTCCAAAGGCATTGGAAGTAGCCTTCTTGGGCGCGCGGGACGTGGGGCGGGAGGCGGAGGGGGAATAGGCGGCAACATCAAGCCCGCAGAACAGATTCCCAGCGCACAACTACGAGCGGGATCCAACCGATGGCCATCGATCGTCCCGCACGCGAAGTGGTCCTGAATGCCCTGCTGCAGTACATGCGGGGCGAGACTCGCTCCTACGGCTTCGACGACCGAATCACGCCGTACTTCAATCGGAAGGGCACCGCCGACGAAGGTCTTCGCCAGATCGCCAATGCCCTCTGGCGGATCTACGACGATTTCATCGACCATCCGATCTCGGTTACCGCCGAAGGCTGGGAGGCGCTTCGCCGCACCCTGGCGTACCTGCAGACGGACCTCGAACTGGCGAAAAATTGCCCGCGACAGACCTGGCCCTTCGCCAGCGAACAGCAGTGGCACGAGCATCAGCCGCTCGCCGAGAAGTTGGACCTGCCATTGTTCGATCCTGCCATTCATTCCCGGCAGTTCCGGCCATGGTGGAACCGCATTCCGACGAGTGTCGGGGTCTTAATCCTTTTGGGCTTTCTGGTGCCTGTCCTGATCCTCCTCTTTTTCTTTACTTGATCCAACGCCGACGCGTTCGATGCTACTGCATTATTGGCATTCCGTTGCCCCCCGATCAACGCGTCGCCCCGCTTTCCACCTCCCCGGTTGGCGGATATCATGAAGAATTCCATACTTGGAGATTGGGAATTGGCGCCGAGGAGCACCACGCCCGATTTGACAGAAGGATCGGTGTGTGGCAGCACGCACCCTTCGGTTGATAAGAAGCGGGAAGACGTGAGACGCCCTCACCCTGGCCCTCTCCCTGAGGGAGAGGGGACGTCGGGTGAAGTCTCTTCGAGCGTCTACCTTTCGCGCCCAACGAATACGACGACGGATAGGACGGATCGAAAACGATGAAGACCAACGAACTCCGCGAAAAATATCTGGCTTTCTTTGAGACCAAGGGCTGCGTGCGCCGGCCGAGCGACGTGCTGGTGCCCCGCTGGGACCCCTCGGTGCTGTTCACGCCGGCTGGCATGAACCAGTTCAAGGACCACTTCCTCGGCCGCTGCAAGCTGGAGTTCACCCGGGCGACGACCTGCCAGAAGTGCCTGCGGACCGGCGACATCGATAACGTCGGGCGGACGGCCTATCACCACACGTTCTTCGAGATGCTGGGCAACTTTAGCTTCGGCGACTACTTCAAGCGCGACGCCATCCATTGGGCCTGGGAGTTTTTGACCGCGAAGAAGTGGCTCGGCTTGCCGGCGGAAAAACTGTCGGCCACCGTCTACCTCGATGACGACGAGGCGGCCGACATTTGGCTGAACGAAATTAAGCTGCCCAAGGATCGCGTCCAACGATTGGGCGAGGACGAGAACTTCTGGCCGGCCAACGCGCCGAGCCAAGGGCCCGACGGGGTCTGCGGACCGTGCAGCGAGATCTACTATCACACCCCGTTCGGCGCGGTGGAAATCTGGAACCTGGTGTTCACGCAGTTCAACCGGGTTGGCAACCCGCCGAACAATCTGCGGCCGCTGCCGAGCAAGAACATCGATACCGGCATGGGCCTGGAGCGGACGGCGGCCGTGCTGCAGGGCGTGGAGACGAACTTCCACATCGACATTCTTCGGCCACTGGTCGAGGCGGCCGGCGAGGTCTGCGGCGTGCGTTACGATCCGAACGACGAGAGCGGGCGGCGACTGCGGCGGATTGCCGACCACGTCCGGGCATGCAGCTTCGCGGTTCACGAGAACGTGTACCCGGGCAACAAGAAGCAGGGCTACGTGATTCGCCGGCTGCTGCGTCGGGCCGTGCTGGACGGTCACCAGATGGGCGTTAAAGAGCCGTTCTTGCACAAGCTAGTGGCGAGGGTCGCGGAACTGATGCGGGACCCGTATCCGGACCTGAGCGAGACCGTGCCGGCGGTGGCCAACGTGATTGAAAAGGAAGAGGCAAACTTCCTCGGCACGCTGGACGCGGGCTTGGATCGTATCGAGCGGATTTTCCAGCAGATGAAGTCGCAGCGCCGGGGCATAGTCTCTGGCGCCGAAGCGGCCGACATGTTCCAGACGCACGGCTTCCCACCGGAATTGTTCGAAACCTTGGCCGCCGAGCATAATTTCGCTTTCGATTGGAAGGCTTTCGAAGAGGAGATGGAAAAGCACGGCATCGAGTCGGGCGGTGGCCAGAAGGTTGAGCTTTTCCGCCACGATCCGCTGGAAGGCCTGAAGAAGGCCATGCACGGCAGCAAGTTCCTCGGCTACGACTGCCTGGAGGTAAGCGACGCCAAGGTGATCGGCATCATTGCCAACGACCAGTTGTGCGACCAGATCGACGAGGTGGATCACGAGCATCCGATCGTGATTGTGCTCGATAAGACGCCGTTTTACGGAGAGATGGGCGGCCAAGTGGGCGACATCGGCGTGCTCACCGGCGCGGGGATGCACTTCGAAGTGATTGACGCCCAGGTGGATGGCGGTTTCACCCTGCATCGCGGCCACTTGCGCGAGGGCAAGATTACTTTGGGCGAGACGGTCACCGCTCGGGTCGACGTGGAACGCCGGCAAGGCATCGAGCGAGCCCACTCGGCGACGCACATGCTGCACTACGCCCTGCAGAAAGTGCTCGGCAAGCACGCCTTGCAACAGGGCTCGAAGGTCGACAACGACTGGCTGCGGTTCGACTTCACCAATCCGTCGGCTGTTTCGTCGGAGGAATTGGTGCAGATTGAAAACGAAGTGAATACCAAGATCCTGGCGGCCGAACCGATCGGGCACGAAGAAATGCCACTGAACGAAGCTCGGAATACCGGCGCGACGATGCTCTTCGGCGAGAAGTACATGGACGTGGTTCGCGTCGTCTCGGTTGGCGAGTTCAGCAAGGAACTCTGCGGCGGCACGCACTTGACCAACACCGGACAGGTAGGCGTGTTCAAGATCATCGGCGAGGAAAGCGTGGCGGCCGGAACCCGGCGTATTAGCGCTTTGACCGGTCGAGGAGCGATGGAGAACATTCGCCACGCCCAGGCAACGCTCAATCGCGTGGCGTCAGCCTTGCGAGTGCCCGCCGACGAAGTGCCGGAGCGGGTTGAAGCGTTGGTGAAGGAAGTTCGCCAGTTGAAGAAGCAAGCCTCGGCCGCACCGAAGGCGGGCGCCGCGAGCGTCGAACAGTTGATCGCCCAGGCGGCGCAGGTCGACGGCGTGAAGGTGGTGATTGCCGAGGTGCCCGGCGGCCCGAACGATTTGCGGCAACTGATCGACCAGTTGCGGCGGAAGGCCTCGCCGGTGGCGGTGCTGCTGGCCAATCGTCAGGAAGAGGAAAAGAAGGTCACTCTCATCGCCGGGCTGAGCCGGGACCTGGTCGAACGGGGACTGGACTCGGTCGCCTGGGTCAAGGCGGCGTCGGCGGTCGTGGAAGGGGGCGGCGGCGGACGGCCCGACATGGCCCAAGCCGGCGGCAAGCTGCCGGAGAAGCTTCCCGAGGCGTTGGCGGCCGCCCGCAGTGAGATTGAGAGACTGCTGAAGGGGTAACACGAACGACCGAATTGGCCAATGCTGACCAGCTTGGTCCCTCGCCGACGGGTCCCGTCCCCGGCTAGATCGCCTTGTAGCGCCGTATACGTAAGTCCCGGGGACCACACGCGTGAGTCATGTCCGGGCAAAATGTGGACCGAGCCAGCGGTTCTGAAAAGCCATTCTTGGGCTTGTTAAGGCGCAAAGGGATGTCGGCCCGCTCAAGGGTGTGAGGCATTTGCTGTTCTGGATATTTTGTCAGGTTCGGCTTGACAAAAATTCAAATAACAGTAATAGTTACTAATAATGATCGACAAAAGATCCCATGAATACCAGTCACCGACACACCCGGCAGCGACAAATCGTTCTGGAGGAACTCCAGAAAGTCACGTCGCACCCGACCGCAGCACGGCTATATGAAGTCGTGCGACATCGACTACCCAAGATCAGTCTCGGCACCGTGTATCGCAACCTCGAGTTGCTCCACCGCCTGGGAGTGATCGCCAAGCTCCAGATGGCCGGCGAGGAGGCCCGCTACGACGGTAATCCTCGGCGGCACGACCACATCCGGTGTGTGCAGTGCGGCCGAGTGGATGACATGGCCTACCCCCAACTACTTGACCTTCCTGTTGGTCAGGTAGATCATTCCACCGGCTATCGGATCCTGGGCTATCGCCTCGAGTTCCACGGCCTTTGTGCCCTGTGTCGTCAGAAACGGGAGAGCGAGGCATCGTCGCCCGTTCCTTTCCATACCGATCATGCAGTTCCATTCAACCAACCGCGGGAGTAAGAACCATGCTAAGCCAAAAACTTCAAGATGCTTTCAACCGTCAAATCAACGCCGAACTAGCCTCGTCGTATCTCTATCTGGCGATGGCAGCCTACTTCGAGTCGAAGGACCTCAAGGGCATGGCCCACTGGATGCGGCTCCAAGCGACGGAAGAGAACCAGCATGCGATGCGGATCTTCGACTTTGTCAACGATCGCAGCGGCCGCGTCACTCTCACACAGCTCGCTGCCCCGAAATGCGACTGGAAGTCGCCGCTCGATGCCTTCGAGGATGCCTATGCCCACGAAGTGATGATTACCGGCATGATTAACGACCTGATGGGCTTGGTGGCTGTGGAAAAGGACGGCGCGGGGCACGACTTCCTCGAGTGGTTCTGCCGAGAGCAGGTCGAAGAGGAAGCCAATGCACAACAGATCGTTGCCGACCTAAAACTGGCCGGCGATTCGGGGCTCGGCCTCTACCTGGTCGATCAGAAGCTCGGCCAGCGCGCCGCCAACGGAGGCTAAGTCGTTTCGGTCCGGTGCTTCTCCCCGGAGATAAACAATTGGGGAGCGCCCTACACAGAGTACCCTACACAGAGCACCCCACACGGAGGCCACGGAGATCGCAGAACGTTGTCGAGACGCCCGCCCTCGATTGACACACCCCTACGGCAACCTCTTTTGCGATCTCTGTGCCTCCATCATCCTTGCCAATTGTCTTACCCCTGTCTTTGTACACACCTCACACTGGAGAAAAACCGATGTCGACACTTGTTACCAAAGAAGCCCCCGATTTCGTCGCCCAAGCCGTGATGGCCGACAATTCGTTTGCCGAGCTGAAGTTATCCGACTATCGTGGCAAGTACGTGGTGCTGTTTTTCTATCCGCTGGACTTCACCTTTGTCTGCCCTTCGGAAATCATCGCTTTCGACGCCTGCCTGTCGCGATTCGAGAAGAAGAACACTGCGGTGATCGGGGTTTCGGTCGACTCGCACTTCACCCATTTGGCCTGGAAGAATACGCCGCGCAAGGAAGGCGGCATTGGTCCAGTGAAGTATCCGCTGGTATCTGATCTAACCAAGCAGATTTCCCGGGATTATGGGGTATTGCTGGAGGGGGCCGGGATCGCACTCCGCGGGCTGTTTATAATCGACAAGAGTGGCGTCGTCCGTCACGCGCTGGTCAATGATCTGCCGCTGGGGCGTAGCGTCGATGAAGCCCTTCGTGTGCTCGATGCGTTACAATTCTGTGAGGAGCACGGCGAGGTCTGCCCGGCCAACTGGCACGAGGGCGAAGAAGCGATGAAGCCCACGGCCGAAGGCGTGGCAACCTATCTCGCCAAGCACGGCAAGTAGTTTTCAATGTCGGCCCTCGGCCGAGGAACCAGACCGGTTGCGGCGATGGTCGCAACCACAGTTAGACCCATGAGTTTGGTAGTCTATGAATGCCTTCGCGAAAGCTGGCTGGTGCTGGGCGAAATGGCCCCGTATCTGTTATTCGGCTTTCTCGTAGCCGGCATCCTTTCCATCTGCATCTCTCCGGGGTTCATCGAGAGGCATCTCGGCGGCCGCGGCTTTGGCCCAGTGGTCAAAGCCGGGCTGTTCGGGGTGCCGATGCCCCTTTGCTCCTGTGGCGTCATTCCCGTGGCGGCCTCCTTCCGGCGGCATGGAGCGAGTCGGGCGGCCACCACGTCCTTCCTGCTGTCCACGCCGCAGACCGGCCTCGACAACATTACCGTCGTGTACGGTTTGCTGGGCGGCGTGTTTGCCATCATCAGTCCGATCGTTGCCCTAATCATGGGCCTGCTGGGCGGACTGTTGGTATGGCTGTTCGGCGAGCGAAACGACGCCGCTTCCGCTCCGGCAGGCGTCACCCAATGCGGCGAAAGCTGCTGCACCGAAAAAGGCCAGAAGAATCTTCTGCGTCGCGCGCTGGAGTACGGCTTTGTCACCCTCCCTCGCGACATCGGCCTGGCCGTGCTCGTGGGTGTCGTCATTGCCGGCTCGCTCGCGGCGTTGGTGCCGGCCAATCAGTGGCAGCAGTATCTCGGCGGCGGGCTGTGGTCGATGCTTTTGATGATGGCCATCGGCATTCCCATTTATGTCTGCGCCTCGGCCTCGGTGCCGATCGCCGCCGGCCTGATCCACCTCGGCGCTTCACCGGGGGCGGCGCTGGCGTTTCTGATTTCTGGTCCGGCGTCGAATGCGGCTACGGTGACCACGATCTGGAAGACGCTTGGCCCGCGAACCATGTTCCTGTACGTATTGACGATCATCCTGAGCGCGATCGGGGGCGGAATGGCTTTGGACTGGCTATTTCCAACGCTGCAGATTGAGATTGCCTCTCATGTCTCACACGTTCATGAGGCCGAGGCGATTTCGTGGATTTCGCACGCCTGGGCAGTTGCCTTGCTGGGCGTCTTTGCTTTCTCCTACGCCGCTAGGCCCCGGGCGAAAATCAACTATACTGAGGAGCTTGAAAGGGGGGGCGATTTGCCCGACACGGAGTTTGTGGAAATTGCCGTCGAGGGCATGACCTGCGATCACTGCGCCGGCGAGGTCGCCCAGGCCCTGCAGAAATGCCCCGGCGTGCGAACCGTCGCCGTCGATCGGAAAGCCGGCAAGGTGTCCATTACCGGCAGGAACCTGGATGCGGAGGATTTGGCCAAGGCTATTGGCGCTGCCGGGTTCCAGACACCGGCAACACCTCGTATCGAAGATCAATGACTTTCTTTCCCGCTTAAACCTTTAGCTATCTCACAACGGATGAACACCACACTGCGAGACAATATCGATTGGGTAGGTGCTGTCGATTGGACCGTTCGCGATTTCCATAGCTACGAAACCCGTAGCGGCACTAGCTACAACGCCTATCTGATCCGCGACGAGCGCGTCGCGCTGATCGACACCGTCAAACCGGCCTTCGCCGATCGGCTCCTGCAAAATGTCGCCTCGCTATGCGATCTCTCGCGAGTGGACTTGGTGGTCTGCAACCATGCCGAAATGGACCACTCCGGCGCTTTGCCCGAAGTGATGAGGGCGATGCCCCAGGCGACGCTGTTGTGTGATAAGAAGTGCGCCACCGCGCTGAGCGAGCACTACGACACCAAAACCTGGAAGATTCAAGTCGTGGCCGACGGCGAGTCGATTTGCCTCGGTTCGCGCGCGCTGCAATTCTTTGAAACGCCCATGGTCCATTGGCCGGAGTCGATGGCCACCTACTGTCCTGAGGAGAAGCTGCTGTTTTCCATGGACGGTTTCGGCCAGCACTATGCCGCCAGCGAACGTTTCGACGACGAGTGCGATTTGCCGACGATCCTGCGCGAGGCGCGGGCCTATTACGCCAACATCGTCATGCCCTACGGCAAAGCGGTGGTGAACACCATGAACCGGCTGGGCGCTTTGGACATCCACATGATTGCCCCGAGCCATGGCGTCATCTGGCGCAGCCATATTCGGGAAATTCTCGCCGCCTACGACGATTGGGCCAACCATCGCGCCCGGGCTAAGGTTCTGGTGATCTACGACACGATGTGGGATAGCACGGCCGCGATGGCCGAGGCGATCCTGGAAGGGGCCACGCAGCCGGGCGTCTCGACCGAACTGATCAACATCCGTGCGTCAAACCTCACCGAGATCGCCACCGAGGTGCTCGACGCCGCGGCGCTAGCCATCGGCTCGCCGACGCTCAACCGCGGCATGATGCCGGCCGTCGCCGCCATGCTGGCCTACCTGCAGGGTCTGCGGCCGACGGACAAGGCCGCTTTTGCCTTTGGTTCCTATGGATGGGGTCTCGGTGGCCCGGAGGCCATCGACCGCATGCTGCGGGATTTGGAATGGGACGTGTTGCGGGCGCCCTTGAGAGCCCGCTACCGCCCGACGCCAGAGATTTTGCAGGAATGTCGCGAAGCCGGCCGCTTGTTGGCCGAACAGGCCCGCATCAAAGGCGAGCAACTGGCTGCGACCTGAGCCGGTGCCCCCCTGACTGGTGGAGTTCTGTCGAGGATTTGTCCAGCCGCCGCCGGTACGGTGAATGTTTGAAGCGAGGTGCCGCGGACCGCCAAAAGGCGTATCGCCACAATCCGTTACTACCCCCGTTCCAGCCCTTGGAGTCGCGGGGGCGGATTTGATAGAATACAGGGCTTGAGATTTTCGGTTCCCTTCTGCCCACGTGCGTACTGAGGACCACGCGTTGACACCGAACGACCCGATCCAACCGGCGCAGCCGACCGATGCTCCTTCGGAGCAGGTCGAGACCCCATCCATGACGTCCCTGTCGAGCGATTCCGCTGACGACTCGCCTAAGAAGCGGATCCTGATTGGCTCGCAACGCGACCCGGCCGCTTATCGAGCCCGGCAGCGTCGCGATTGGAAGCCCATTGAGGAAAAGGCCGCCCAGCCGAAGAAGCCGCCGCGTTCCAACGGCGACGAGCGTCCGTCGGCAAACAAGGACGAAGGGGGGATGACTCCCGGTCTCGAGGCGTCGGGCAACGATGTGCCGCGAGCCGATGCGGTCGGTTTGGAAAAATCCGCCACCGCGCAACAGACGTCGGTCCCTCCGCGACGCGCCGCCCCGCGCCCGTCGACCAACCAATTGGTCAACGCGGTCGTGGCCGCATTGGGCAAGGAAGAGACCGGCCGCGTGCCGAAGCCCAGCGTCCGTGACAAGCTTTCGCCGGAACTCGAAGACGAGCTCGCACTGGCCTTGGGCGACGCCTCGATGGAAGATTTGCTGGGCGGCGTCGGCAAGACCGATCGCACCGCCCTGGAGGCAGACAGCGTCCAAGCCGGCCGCGTGATCGCCATTCGCCGCGACGATGTTTTCGTCGAATTCGCCGGCGGCGAGCAAGGCATCGTCTCGCTGCGACTGTTCGACGATCCACCCTCGGTCGGCAGCGAATTGCAGGTGGTCGTGCAGCGGCTGAACCCCGAGGACGGCCTCTACGAACTATCGCTGCCCAATCGGGCCGTGCAGGTCGACGATTGGTCTGATTTGGTGGAAGGGGCGATCATCGAAGTGCGCGTCACCGGCCACAATACCGGCGGACTGGAGTGCGAAGTCAACCACATCCGCGGTTTCATCCCGGTCAGCCAGATCGCGCTCTACCGTGTTGAGGACCTCGCCCAGTTCGTCGACCAGCGGTTCGCGTGTGTGATTACCGAAGCCAATCCGGATCGCCGCAATTTGGTGCTCAGCCGCCGCGCCTTGCTCGAGCGCGAACGCGAACAGTCTCGCCAGCAGTTGCTTGACACGCTCCGCCCCGGCCAGGTGCGCGACGGCGTCGTCCGCAAGTTGATGGACTTTGGCGCCTTCATCGACCTTGGCGGTGTCGACGGCTTGTTGCACATCAGCCAATTGGCCTGGGGCCGCGTCAAGCATCCCAGCGAGGTGCTCCAAGAAGGCCAAGCGATCAAGGTCCGCGTCGAAAAGATCGACCCGACCACCGGCAAGATCAGCCTCGCCTACCGGGACCTGTTGGAAAGCCCTTGGGAAGCGGCGGCAATGAAGTTTCCGTCGAACACCATCGCCACCGGCAAGGTGACCAAGCTGATGGACTTCGGCGCGTTCGTCGAACTCGAGCCGGGCATCGAGGGGCTGGTCCACATCTCCGAACTGTCGCACAAACGCGTCTGGCGCTGCTCGGACGTCGTTAAGGAAGGCCAAGAAGTCCAGGTCATGGTCCTCTCCGTCGACACCTCGGCGCAGCGGATGAGCCTATCGATGAAGCAAATGTCGGCGCCGCCCGAGCCCGTCAAAAAGCAAGACGAGCCAGGCGAAGCCGAACCGGTCCAGAAGAAACCCACGAAGCCGACCGGCCCGTTGAAGGGTGGCCTCGGTCGCTCGACCGGCGCCCAGTTCGGCTTGAAGTGGTAATACCGCGATGAGTAACGCTTCGGTTGCATCGCCAACCTTCGATTTCGCCGCCTACGAGTCGCTCGAAAAGCCGGAACTGATCGACCGCATCCAGCGAGTCCGATCCCAAATGGGCTCGCGGCTGCTGATTCTCGGCCATCACTATCAGCAAGACGACGTCATCGAACTGGCCGACCTCCGCGGCGATAGTTATGGTCTCTCGGCTTTGGCCGCGAAGCATGAGGAATGCCGGGCCATCGCCTTCTGCGGCGTCCACTTCATGGCCGAGACGGCCGACATCCTGGCCAACCGCCCCGAGCGTCTTGCCGCGCGCGGTGGCGAGCGCGTGAAAGTCGTTCTGCCCGACTTGGCCGCCGGCTGCTCGCTCGCCGACATGGCCAACTACGCCCAGGTCAAGCGTTGCTGGCAACAGCTATCCGAGGTGGTCGACGTTAACGACGTGATGCCGATCACCTACGTCAACTCGGCCGCCAATCTCAAAGCCTTTTGCGGCCAGCATGGCGGCATCGTCTGTACGTCGGCCAACGCTCGGGCCGTGCTCGATTGGGCCTTCGCCCGCCGTAGCAAAGTGCTTTTTTTCCCCGATCAGCATCTGGGCCGCAACACGTCCCTGGCGATGGGCATCCCGGCCGAAGTGATGCCGCTCTGGGATCCGGCGGCCGAATCGCTCGGCGGCAACACGCCCGAAGCCCTGCAACAGGCCCGGGTGATCCTCTGGAAGGGCCATTGCAGTGTCCACGAGCAATTCCTGCCCGAACACGTCGCCCATTTCCGCAAGAAGGTCCCCGGCATCAAAATAATCGTCCACCCCGAGTGCTCCCGCGAGGTCGTCGAGGCCGCCGATCTCAGCGGCTCGACCGGAAAGATCATCGAGGCCGTAGAAAATTCACCGCCGGGCAGTAAATGGGCGATCGGCACCGAACTCCACCTGGTCAATCGTCTCCGTCGCCAGCACCCCGAGCAGGAAATTCACCTCTTGTCGATCGTCGTCTGCATGTGCTCGACGATGTACCGGATCGATTTGCCGCACCTTTGCTGGTCGTTGGAGAATCTGGTCGCCGGCACGCCAGTCAACGTGATCCAGGTCGATCCGGAAATTTCCCGCTGGGCGTTGGAAGCCCTCCAGCGGATGCTGGAAGTTCGCTAGCGCCTAATTCGGCTTCTCTCGAAAGTCGACATCAGCGGAGCGGGCCCGCTTATCGGCATTGCAGTGGTGCAGGACGGAACCAATCGAGGTCCCCCGGGCCGATCATCCCGAATAGAACCGGCATTCTGCACAAGCCGATAGCACGTCAGTCACACGCGCTTGCTGGCCGAGCGGATCGCAAGCCAGTATGATGTGGGGAATCAGCGGTTTCATGGGGAGCCGCGAACGTGCCGGTCAGGGAAGGGGAACACGGTCATGCGAATTGAGAGCAGGCGAAGGTTTTTTATTGCGGAGCCGAGTAGACATTCGCCCTCGCTGGCGCTTGGGATTGGTGTGGCCGTGCGAGTGGTTCGTGCCGCGGTACATCGAATCGGTCGCGGCCCGCTGCTGGCGACGGCCGTCGCATTCGGGGTTCTGATGGCCAGCGCTTCCGCGGCGTGGGCGGGCGGCGGGCCGGAAAATGTTCTCTTAATTGTCAATCCTGAAAGCGCCGACTCGCTGGCCATCGCGAATCATTATGTTCGCCTGCGCGACATTCCTCAGGACAACTTGCTGTTTGTTCCCTGGAATCCGCGGGAAGAGATGACGGACGTTGACGTTTTTCGCACGAAGATTTTGATGCCGATCTTACAGGCGATTTACGCCCGGGGGTTGATGAACCAGGTCGATTACATTGTCTATTCGGCCGATTTTCCCTGGGGCATCCGCCTATACCGTGACATTGAGAAGTTCAAGGAGAAACTGCGGCAGGAGTCGGCGGGGGCAACCAAGGATGGCAAGGGGCGTGAGTGGCCGGTGCAATTCACGGCCGTCGGCTCGATCAACGGTTTGACGTATCTCTGGCAGGGCGTGGCCGCCGTGCATCCCATGTATTTCTCCTTGCAGAGCAATCACTACATGCGGCTGCCCATTCCCGAGCAGAGCGAGGCAACCACCGCCGGGTTCCGCGGCAATCGCTGGTACAATCGCAAGGGGCAGGTCGTCGAGACCAAGGAATACCGCTATTTCCTTTCGACGATGTTGGGGGTGACGGCCGGCCGAGGAAATAGTCGTCAGGAAGTGCTGAGCTATCTGGAGCGGAGCGCGGCGGCAGACGGCACCAAGCCGAAAGGGACGATCTATTTCGTCGAGAACGACGACGTGCGCTCGCGGGTACGCCAAGGCGGCTATCCTCGGGCAGTGCAGTCGCTGCAAAAAATGGGCATCGATGCGGAGATCATCAAGGGGACCGTGCCCCTGCAACGGGATGACGTGCAAGGGGTGATGATGGGCACCGCCGAGTTCGACTGGAAGGCATCGGGGAGTACGATTCTGCCCGGTGCGCTGTGTGACAATTTCACGAGCTTTGGCGGGGCGATGAACCAGGGCGCCAAGCAGACGCCCCTCTCGGAGTTTCTCCGCTATGGAGCGGCGGGGGCCAATGGCACCGTGACCGAGCCCTACGCGATGGCTGACAAGTTCGCTTCGCCCCTCGTGCAGGTGCACTACGCCAAGGGGTGCACCCTGGCGGAGGCTTATTACCAATCGATCTACGGCCCCTATCAACAATTGATTGTGGGCGACCCGCTTTGTCGGCCGTGGGCAGACATTCCACGCGTGAGCGTCGATGGCGTGGAAGCCGGAGCGAATTTGAAGGGAAGCGTTCGCATAACCCCCTCGGCGCGGAGCGCGGATATTCTCGCGATCGATCACTTCGAGTTGTTCGTCGACAATTTACGAGTGATGGAGTGCAAGCCGGGCGGGGAATTCTCATTGGATACGACGAAGTACCCGGACGGCTATCACCAGTTGCGGATCGTGGCAGTGGGTTCGCCGCCGATCGAGACGCAGGGAAGAGTCGTGATGCCGGTGAAGTTGGCCAATTATGGTCGCCGCATCGAGGCTTCCTTAGCTACGACGGGCCCGATCCAGGCGTCGAAGCCGCTGACCGTTTCGGTCGATTCGCCCGGCGCCGAGGCGATTGTGACGCTGTATGGCAGCCATGTGGTCGGCAAGCTCAAGGGAGAGAAGGGGCAGATCGAGATTCCGGCCAAGACGTTTGGCGTTGGTCGAGTGCTGTTGCGAGTGGCGAGCCTGGGACGGGGCGGCGTAGCAGGCAACGCCATCGCCGAACCGCTGGAGTTGACGGTGGTGGAGTAGGAGGAGGGCGTGTAATCAAACAAGTCCGGCATCGGACGACAATGCTGGGCAAACCGGGAGTAGCACAGCTTCTTCTCCACGAAGAACACGAAGTTCACGAAACATAGGAATTCGCGTTACGAGCTGAGGGGCTGTGAAGTGACATCAAACACCGCCTGGCAGGAAGTGGAATCGAAGGTGCATCGGCCGGGGCTCGCGCTCGTGTTTCTCGCCGGGATCGTATTCACCGCGATCCCGTGTATTTTGCTGCTTTGCTCAGTGCCGGCGCCCAACGCAACCGCGGTTGTGTTGCTTAGAGGGGGGGCCGCAATCTTTGCCCTCTTTGGTGGAGCCGCTCTGTTATATTGGGTTCGAGCTATCGCTGTGCCGGTCTATATTCATCATGCCGCCGCAGACGTATTGCCAGATGTTCCCACGGAACCGCTGACTGTCGAAGGATCGATTGTCCATGGTCGGCTCACGCACGAACTGCGCGAGACTGACACTGGGTGGGAATTGCGACCGGCCGGTGGTCTCCGACGCAACGACCGGCGTTTCCTGGTCGGTTTTGGAGTTCCCTTCCTTGTGCTCTTCGCCGGCTTGCTCACCTGGACATTTTCCAACGAGTTCGCCCAGCAGGGGTTCTTGGGCTGGATGGCGGCCGCCGTGGCGGCTGTGACTCTCACCGCGCTCTGCGTCGGATCTGCGTTGTTGATTATCGGAGCGATTCATCGGGCGAGTTTCGATCGACTCGCGAAACTAACAATACCGGCCAACGGCGGCGAGTTGAACTTCGAGTGTAGCCGTCTTCCAGACCTCAAAGACGGCAGCTTGGCGGCGGCATTAAAGTTTATCTTTGGCCCGACGGGCAAGAACCGTCTTCAGATCCGACGGGACCTGGCCACGGCCGTACAACTCTGTCCCTGGAAGTATTCCGCGGGAGAAAGCAATACTTGGGCGGTCCAGGGGCTACTGGTTTTGCGATCGCTGACGGACGGAGCGTATCATCGAGTTCCGCTCTTCCTGACGGGCGACTGTGTCGGCGCTGCGCGGTTGATGCAGCGATTGGCTGATGTGCTGCATGTCCCCTACTTGTTCCACGCCGATGCGGCGGGTTGGAAAGCGGAATCGATTCGGGCCAGCAGACGCCCACCACTTCGGGCCGGCGGATCGATGAGCTAAGTGGCCGATGGGCTGGCGTTGCTGCGTTGGCGCGATGATGTGTTGCACTGGTAAGCCGCACGTCTTACTTGCGGTTGGCCAGGTCGCGCTGCAAGAGGCGAAGTGGCTCGCAGTCGGGCATTTCCCGGGCGGCGCGGGACAGAACGGCCAAGGCTTCCGGATGCTTGCCGGCACGGCAGAGCGTGTCGCTCCACTGGCGATGTAGGTGGACGTAGTTCTGCGTGAAGGGTTCGAAGCGCGGATCGAGGGCCAGTCCCTGCCGCAGCAGGTCAACGGCTGCCGCGAAGCGTCGGCTGTTGACCAGTTCAATGGACCAGTTGTTGAGCGTAGCCAAGAGATTGCCGCGAGCCGTCTTGTTGGTGGGATCGAGACGAAGCGCTTTGGCGTTGGCGGCCGCGGCGTCGGCGAAGCGCTTTTCGGCGAGAAAGTCCACTGCCCGGTTGTAATAGATCATGGCGATGATCTGGATCGGCGTGACCTCGCGGGCTTGCGAGCGATCGGCGGCCGCTGCGGTGCCGGCGGTCTGGGCGACGAGCGCGGCTTGCTGCTGCGGATCGTGCATCAGTTCGAACCATCGGGGGCACGTCGTCTCGACATCGACGGGGCCGGTTGGCGTGGAGACGCGGCTCATGGCATGGCCGGGCATTTCGAGGGCGGTGCAATCAAAGCCCAGCTTGAGGGCCAGGTCGTTGAACAGGACGGTGGCGCTGACGCAATTGAAGCGGCCGCTGTCGAAGACTTGGCGGAGATCGGTCGCGGCGAGATCGTAGCCGCCGTAGAGGACGTGGCGATGGAGGAAGTTGAATACGGTTTCGACTTGTTCCTGGGGTGAAAGCCGATCGATGCCGGTGGCTTGCAGTTGCCGGGCCAGATGCAGGGCACGGTTGACATATTCCTGCAATTGCCCTCGATCGGTGACTCCACTCGCGACCAGGGCCGCTTCTAGCGGTGAGAAGGCGTCCAGTCGGCCGTCGGCGGCGTCGGCAAAGAGCTCGGCCTCGAGGTCGCAGCCTGGCTCGGCAAAGCGATTCAGTCGCCGAAGCAAATCAGCCCGATCGGCGGCGAGGAATTTTGGTGCCGTGGGCGCTGCAGCCCGAACGACTGCTTGACGTGGGGAGGGCAGCGGAGCCGGCTGGCTGCCTCGGACGGGATCCGGCACGCCAGTGATGAGCGTGGCGATCAAGGCGGCGATTACCGACGTGCTTCTCATCTGTGGCGGGTGCGGTCGTATGTGCTGTATCGACTATTCCGCTTATGGAGTGGTTTCCGGAGGCGGGATGATGAACGTTCGCAATAACTATACGATGCGTTTTGGCAACAGGCGGGGAAGAATCGGGCGAGATTACCCCGTTTTGGACAAGGAGGCCCGTTAACGGGCCTGACAGACGGGACAGTTGCTCCCTTACACCCCGGCGCAAACGCCGGGGCTAGTACCGGCTTGCCGGGAAGGGCCATCAACGGCCCTGTCGAATGAAGGAATATCGCGGAGGTTGGAGGGGCACGGTTCTGCGGCTCCGCGAGGGTTGCTGGTTGCTATAACGAAGGAACCATGTAAGAGACCGTGGTCGAGACGCCGGTCGGCGACGTTCGTTGCGCTTTTGATCGTTGCGCTGCCGGCTCTTCTCCGCAGAAGAGGCGGATGAGAGACGCCGGAGGTTTCGACAACTACGGCAGCTTGTGGCCCATTTTGTCGCGCTTGGCGGCAATGTACCGGGCGTTGTGCTCGTGGATCGGGCCAACGATCGGCACCTGATCGACCACTTCGAGGTCGAAGCCTCCGTAGATGAAGGCGTCGGTCTTCTTCGGGTTGTTGGTCAAGAGCCGCACCTTCGAGAGGCCCAAGTCCTTGAGAATCTGGATGCCGACGCCGTAGTCGCGGCTGTCGACTTGATGGCCGAGGGCCAGGTTGGCCTCAACGGTGTCCATGCCCTGGTCCTGGAGGTTGTAGGCCTTGATCTTTTCGACCAAGCCGATGCCGCGGCCTTCCTGGGGCAGGTAGACCAGCACGCCGCCGCCTTCGCGGCCAATCATTTCGAGGGCCAGATGGAGCTGGTCGCCGCAGTCGCAACGCAGGGAGGCCAGCAAGTCGCCCGTGAAGCAGGCGGAGTGGAGCCGCACGAGCGGTTGGCTTTGCTTGATGGGGTCGCCGATCACAATCGCCACCGGTTGCTGATCCTCGTACTTGACGCCGTAGGCCATGATCCGGCCGGGGCCGTACTTGGTCGGCAAGTTGGACTCGGCCAGACGATAGACCAGCTTTTCGCTGCGACGGCGGTAGCGGATCAATTCTTCGATGGAGATGATCTCGACGCCAAACTGCTCGGCGACAGCGTAGAGTTCCTCGCGCGTGGCGCGATCGCCGCAAGGGCCGAGGATTTCGACCAGTACGCCCGCCGGGCGCAAGCCAGCCATGCGTGCCAGATCGACGGCGCACTCGGTGTGTCCGGCGCGTCGCAGCACGCCGCCTTCCTTGGCGGTCAGGGGGAACAAGTGACCGGGGCGGACGAAATCGGACGGTTTGCTGGCCGGATTGAGAATTTCGCGGATGGTGGTCGCCCGTTCCTGGGCGGTGATGCCGGTGCGGCAGCTGCGATGATCGACTGGGACGGTGTAAGCGGTGCCGAGCGGGGCGGTGTTGTTGTCGACGATCGGCGGCAGGTCGAGCCGTTCGGCCAGTTCGGGCAGGATTGGCATGCAAAGCTGCCCACGGCCGTGGGTGATCATGAAGTTGACCAGTTCGGGGGTCACCTTTTCGGCGGCGGCGATGAAATCGCCCTCGTTCTCCCGGTCCTCGGCATCCATAACGATGACAACTTTTCCGGCGGCGATGGACGCGACCGCCGCTTCAATGCTCGAAAGCCGATGTGACACGCTGGTCTCCTGTGATGCTTCCCGGAAGATCGTGAACGATTTCGCAAAATCTCGCGACCAACGGAAGCGAATTCGTTGAGTGCGGTAGCTCGGATTGGTTGGCGGCCCGGCCGCCCTGTCGGCCCCAAATTTCCCTGACTTCCCCCATTATATTCGATTGGCGGCGGTTCGCTATGGGCTTGGACTCGTACCTCCTTTGGGAGGAAGCAAGCCGTGGGCGGCCGGCGGTGAGCGACGACCGTACGGACCATCACGCGGAGCGTGATGATGCAGGCCGGCCACGCCGTGATGAGACCGAAAGGGCGGCGTCCCTCACCCCCTGCCCCTCTCCCAAAAGGGCGAGAGGAGTTCCGAGAAACAGTTGAGCTATCCCTACCGCACCTCGATATCGCGCCGGCTGTGGACGGGTCTTCCGTCGGCGCCGCGGATTTCGGCTTCGAGGGTGACCTTGCCGGGCGTTTTCGGCCAAGTGATCGAAAACTTTGCGGTCGCCGTGCCGAGCCCCGAGACCTGCACCGATTGGCGACCAAGTTCCTCGGTCTTACCTTCGTGAAGCAGGCGGAGCACAACCGGCGTCTGGCGGTCGTCGTCGAGGTCGTTGATCACGACCGCGGAAATCTCCTCGCTCGCGCCGGCCTTGGCATCCTCGCGGAAGAGGTTGAGCATTAGGCCCAGCGGGGCGAAGGCCTGGCTCACTTCACGGGCGAAGTTCGGTTCAGGTTCCAACTTCGCCACGTCGAGGAAGTAGTCGCAGGTTTGACCATCCGGCCGGGCGTAGCCGAGGGCGACGAATTGCATCACGCCGGCGCACTGGCGATGCCCCCGCCAGTACTCGGTCAATGTGGCGGTATAGCGGGCGAGGGCGAGTCGCCGCTGTTCGACGGTGGAGTTCTTGCCGAGCAGTTTTTCGTAGACGGGTTTGCTGAGGGTGGTCGGCGAGCCATCGCGATTCAACCACAGCCAGTCGTATTCGTTGATAATCGTGGCAAACTTGCCGGTATCGGCGTCGGGGGCTACCGGAGCGACGCCGTTTTTCACCAGATTGGGCAACTCCGGCAGGCGGCGATCATGCTTGTAGAAGAAATAGGGATGCGATTCCTTCATGTCGTTCGGCATCAGGGCCGGCGACCAGCCGTTGTCCCAGGGGCGATTGGAAAAATCCAGTCCGCGGACCCGCTGCAGTGCTTCACCGGTCTTGGGCGTCACGGTTTCGTTCTGAGCATCCCAAATCACGACACAGGGATGGTTCCATCGCTCCTGCATCCACTCGGTGTATTCGCCGACGATCTGGTCGACCGAAAGCTCCTTGGGTGTGTCCTTGGCGTACCAGATGGGGAACTCGTCCTGGATCAGGATGCCTTCCTCGTCGGCGATTTCGTACCAGAACTCGGGCGGAAAGCCGATGCAGTAGCGGAGGCTGTTCCAGTTCATCGACTTGATCTGGCGATGCAGCTTGCGGACCCATTCTTTGTTCCAGGGGAGATTGCCGCAGGCGGCGTCTTCGAAGAAGCGGTGGATGGTGATGTTGTTGCCGCGGAGGTAGTAGGGTTGGCCGTTGAGCATCGCGCGGCGATCGACGAATTTGAACTGCCGCATCCCGAAACGCGTTTTGTGCTCGTCGCCAGCAGTGCGCACGGTGAGTTCGTAGAGGAACGGATCTTCGGGCGACCAGCGATGGCAGTTGGGAATTTCTACTCTTGTGCCGACGAGCGGGCCCCAGTACTTGCCGGCAACTTCCTTGCGGGCGACCAGCTTTTGCGACTTCTTCTCGCGGACTTCCAGCAACACCGGCGATGGTTTGCTGCCGGTCATCGTCAGCACCACCTCGGCCTCGTTGGTTTCGAGGTCGGGCGCGACCTGAACGTTGTTGATAAACGGAGTACCGGCCAGAATCAGTTCGACGGAATCGTAGATCCCTGGGATGTAGCGGACCTTTTCGAAGTCGAAGCCGTCGGGTTGGCTGCGCAAGAGTTGGTGGCGGCTGGCGCCGACGCGGATCACCACCTCGTTGCGGCCGGGCTTGATCGCCTTGCGGACGTCGAACCAGCCGGGGGTGAAGCAAGGCATGTGCTCGCCGAGGAAGTTGCCGTTGAGCCAAACGGCCGTACCGAACATCGCCTTGTGGACCTTGAGCCGCGCGACTTCGGGCAGGTTCTCGGGCAGATCGAAGGTGCGGCGATACCAAAAGGCTTCGCGGCGGGGATCGGCCGGCGGGTTTTGAATGTCGTTTTTCAGGCGCGGGCCCACCTCGGTGAAGGCCGGCGTGGCCATGTCCAACAGGCCGGGCACCGGCACCTGTCGATCGAACGTTTCCGGGGGACTTTTTAGGCCGCCTTCGGCGACTTCCCAAATACCGTCTAAGGAGATGGTTTGTCGGGGGCTTTTTTCGGTCTCAGCAGCCGAGATAACGACCGGCAGGGCCAACAGCAAGAGGCAGCAAACAAGGAGTGTCGATCGAGCGAAAGGCCGCATTTTTCCGTCTCCGGGGACTAACAGGTCGGGCAACCAAGGACGAGCGAGACGGGGCCATTTTAAGGCGGCGCGAAGCGTGTGGGGAGAGGGGGCGTTGGATTGGGGATTGGGGGGAGGGAGGACGACCGAGGTGCGCCACCAGTCGCTTCTGCGCCCGCCGCCGACCGGGTGCTGGACGAAAGCGGATGTGGTCTGTAGGATCACTCGTCGTATTGGCCTGGGATCTCAAGTGGTCAGGACATGCCCGAGCAAAGGAGCATTCGATGCCAGAAAAACATACGATCTTTGGCGTTCACATCGACAACCGGGCGCAGGAAGTGCCGGACGTCCAAAAACTTCTTACCGAGTATGGTTGCCAGATTAAGACCCGCATCGGCCTGCATCATGTCGACGAGAACGTCTGTTCACCACGGGGCCTGATCCTGTTGGAAATGTATGGCGACGAGGGCCGCTGCAACGAGTTGGCGACGAAATTGGCCGCGATCCACGGCGTGGAGGTGCAACGGATGGTTTTCGATCACGCCGACTGAGCCGATCGCTTTGCGGTCGGGGCACAGCGCCACCTCCGCGGCGTGAAGATTGCCGGCGTCCGCGCCATGGTGTCGGGGAGGCGAGCAATAGGACGAGACAAGACCGCAGTCGGGGCGCTGGGGCCGGCGGGCGGCAATCTCTGCCGACAGTCGTTCCACCGCGTCGAGCTGCGGTCTTGAATGTATTACGGAGTTTTGCGCTGGGCCTTAGGATGCCTTGGCCTTGGCGTAGCACTTAGCGGCGTGGTCCCAGTTGACCACGTTCCAGAAGCCCTCGACAAACTTGGGCCGCTCGTTGCGGTAGTCGACGTAATAGGCGTGTTCCCAGACGTCGATGGTTAACACGGGTTCTTTGCCATGTTTCAAGGGGTTGTCGGCGTTGCTGAGGCCCATCACTTCCAGCTTGCCCTGCTTGTCGGCAGCCAGCCAACCCCAACCGGAGCCGAAGACTTTGACCGCCGTTTCGGAGAGATTCTTTTTCAGGGCCTCGACGCTGCCGAAATCGCGGCGGATGGCCTCGGCCAATTCTCCTTGGGGGTCGCCGCCGCCGGAGGGAGTCATCGAATCCCAGAAGAACGTGTGGTTCCAGGCCTGGGCGGCGTTATTGAAGACGGGGCCGGTCGACTGGATGACCAACTCGCGCAACGGCAGGTCCGCTTCTGGCTTGCCTTCGACCAGGGCATTCAGGTTCTTGAAATAGGCGGCGTGATGCTTGGTGTAGTGATACATCATCTGTTCCTCGGAGAGGAACGGCTTCAGGGCGTCCAAGGCAAACGGAAGCGGCGGTTGCTGAAAGGGCATTTTGGCGTCTCCTTCTTGGTTCTTTTGGGTAGTCGTCGGTGGTGCGGCGGAAAGCTGGGTGGCGGCACAAAGGCCGGTGCCGACAGCCAGCGCCGAGCCGAGGAATTCTCGTCGTTTCATGCGCAATGTCTCCACGAGGCCCCGAGATGTGGAATAACACGCCGACATGCTAGGCGTCAGGCCCACCAAAGGCAAGGGGCCGCGTCTGGGGGGGGGCAGGGGAATTGGCCCGGAAGATCTTATCAGGAAAAAAGTTGGCGCTGGTGCTCGTCCCGATGGTGCCCTAGGACCTGGACATACTCCGCGCCAAGAAAAAGAATCATCGCCGCGATATAAATCCAGAGCATCACGGCGATCAACGAGCCGACCACCCCGTACGCCGTGTAGCTTTCGCCGATCAAGAAGTAGCTCAGCCCTCGCCGGGTAATCTCCCAGAGCACCGCCGCCAAGACGCCGCCGCGCAGTGCGTCCCGCCACGCAATGGCTGGTTTCGGCAGGGTCTTATAAACTATCCCAAAAAACAGAGTGAACAATGCAACCCCGACGACCGTCTCCAAACTTCCCCAAAACCACCCTCCCACCGGCAGTTGTGACGCCGCACTGCGAAACGACGCCGAGGCGATTCCGGCCACAAAGGCCGCGATCATCAGCAGCCCCGCCCCAATCAGCATCAAGAATGCCCGAAGTCGATAGTACAGGGCGTTGAGGATCGCCCCAGTCACCCCATGCCATGGCGATTCCGTGGTCCTCCAGATGACGTCGAAGGCGTGCTCGATTTGCGCGAATACGCCGATAGCGGCGATCAATAATGTTGCCAGGGCCAGCGGGCCGCTGAGTGACGCACGGTCGCTAATCTGACTGAGCACGCCGTTGACATGCTCGGCCAGCGCTGGGGAGGCGTTCTTCGACAAGAGAGCAAGAAATTCCTGGCGCGCGCTCTGAGCGTCGCTCGAAAACCGCATCACAAAGCCCAAGACCGAGATCGACAGCAACAGCCAGGGGAAAAACGAAAAGGCCGCATAATAGGCCACCGCCGCAGCCTGGGTTAGCCCGTCGTCAGCCTGCCATTTATTAGCGGCATCATATATCGGCGTCCAGAAACGCCTTTTGATCCACTGCCACATACCGATTCTCCTCACTCGACAACCATCGTTCGCTGATTCGCTGGCGACGTCCGCTACATCGTACCGAGGGGCCTGCGGATTGGGTAGATGGTCGCTGAACGGGTCGCGACCGTAGCGAAGTTCGTATTTTTTGACCGGCCACGCCCGGTCATTCTGAGCGAAGCGAAGAATCCGGCCTGAATTCCGGTGGATGCTAGATTCCTCGCTCCGCTCGGAATGACCGTGTGTACGACGCTGCAGTTTTCCCGACGAACTGGCTTTGCGATCCGCTACTTCGCGCCGACCCCCAGCAGTTCGGTTAGTGGCCGGGCCAGGCGGCGGAAGTCGCCGGCGGACATCGCCCACGTGTCCCATTTGGGAGAAATCGGATGGGCGTGACCGGCATAATCGCAAAGCGGCACTGCGATGAAGCCGTAAAGACTCTCGCGAAAAGAGAATAATTCTTCGGCCGGCAACGGCGCCCGATCGCCGAGCACGTTGTAGGCAAATACGAACAGCCCGCGAAAACTCGACCCAAAAAGCTCTTCCCATTGGGCCAGGCTGCGAAGGTCGTCGCGGGTGGACCAGTTTTTCCAGTACTGTTTTTGGACATCCCCGGATGGGAACCGCCGACCTTTCACATCGACCAACCAGGTGCACTGCCCGGGGGCGGAAACAATGAAGTCGAGGCTCTTGATCGAACCGCCATCCGCCAAGAGGCTCCGCTTGGCCTCGTCGACGGCCACGTAGGGCACGCCGCGATCGCGGAGGAACTGCTCGAAGGCCGCCTCGTAGTGGTTGTCGCGATTGGCCATAAAAGGATCACCGAAAGGTGCAAGAAGGCGCCTCACTCAGTATGGCTCGACCAGTGTACGGCTAAACAGTAGGCTGGAGCAGTAGCCAACCAATGCGCATACCGCCACATCGATCACCATGGCCAACCAAAAATATCGATTCCCTTTCCTACTCAAGGGCGGCGAGTCAAAGGCAATCTGGAGCAAGATCCAACCCGAATAAAAGTTTAGCAGCGGTGGGCAAATGAACAGACCAATAACCGCCGCTACGAAGGCCCGCCAGGCGGACGCGTCGCCGGCCGCGGTGGGCGAATCAGGTCCCTCGTCGTCACCGGCTTCCAGAGTTGAGAGGATGGGCTTTGCCGCGGCGTCCAGTGGGGATTGACAGGCCCAGCAGATTTCATAGCCGCCGGGCACGATCTGATTGCATTTGGGGCAGCCAATTGGCGAGTCCCCCTCACCTTTGGGCAACTGTCGTGACAGCAGCTGTCGGGCGCGAGGCACATCGGCTTGGGGGACTTGAAGTTTGATCCAACCTGCCGCGTTTCCTAGATAACCCACGAAACCGATAGTAGAGGCTCCCTCCTGGAAGCATTCGATCCCGTTTCCTTCCAAAACGAGTCGAGCGACTTCGGCGTCTTCCGGGGTGCAGAAGGTGGCGATCGTCGTCAGTCGCAGATCCATGGGTTGCCCTTTCAGAGTAGACTGCCCTTAAGATTGTCTTTTCCGCCTCAATCGCTTGCCCCTTCCGGATGCGACTCCAACACGCGTTCTTCCTGCTGGCGGATGTTGGTTTCCAAGGCGTCGGCGGTTGCCCGCGATTTGCGATGCGTGTCGACGCCCAGCACAAACTCGACATTCATCGGTTTTTTGGAGAACCGTTGGGAACTGACGCGGTAGCGCTTGTAGCCTTGCATTACTATCGACACGTCGCCGCGGGCGACGTTGGCCGCCAGCATCTCGCCAAGTGGGATCATGCCGTCGGTGCTGTAGCTGGTGAGAATATAGCGGGCGTTGATCGTGCTTAACAGTCGGCGGTAGGCGTGAGTCGCTTCGTCCTTGTAGTTGTAGGCGCTGCGTCGCTCGGTTCGCCAATCGAGGCGGATAGCGGCCTTGTTACCACGCGAGATCCGCTTCGGCAGCGGTGGCTTGTCCCATAGCACGACGCTGTTGAGTACGTGGTAATTGCTGCCGTAGGGATGCTGGTTGTACGGCGGATCGAGGTAGGCGACGTCGACAGCTTCGCCCGCCAGCCGCTCGGCCAACCGCTGAGCATCCTCGCGAAAGACGTCGTTTGCCTGGCCGTTGTCGAAAAAGACCGGCGGATCGAGTTGCAGGTCGGTGGCGATGCGATACAGGGCGGTCTGGGTTTGCCCACCCCAGCCGTTGTGAAAGCCTTTGAAGACGCCGCTGGTGTTGCTGCGGTAGCAGGCCTGGTAGATCAACGGGGCCAACAGGCACGCTTCCTCGTCGTCGTCGATCACGCCCGACTGCTTCCAGGCGGCGATTTCCTCGCGAATTGCGTCGATTCGCATGCCGTTCTTGCGCATGTAGAACATGCGGTCGCGTTTGGTGTCGTACCGCTCATCGTCAGTGGGGCAGAGATGATCGGTTACCCAGCCGGCATACGGCGGTAGGCAATTCAGCCGCTCGATGGCCGCGTGGTAGCCGCCGAACGCCTTGAACGCGGGCGGCCGGTTGCAGGCGATGTAGCAACGGTTAATGGCCTCGGCATACGGTTCCCAATCGTTGGCCACGACGCGGTAGCCGAGCAGCTTCGCCAATCGCGAGACAACGCCGCTGCCGGCGAAGAAGTCGACGAACGTGCCCTGGGGGGCCGACGTCTTTTGGAGGGCGTCTTGCAGCAGCCGCAACAGCTTTCGCTTGTTGCCGATGTAGGGAATGAGCTGGTTGAAGAGGAAGTCGGAGGTGCGAACGGCAGCGTGATGCTTTCGATCGTAAACCAATCGGGGAGCAGTCATCGTTTCCCCTCGCTTCCGTGCGGTTGATGTCAGCACTGCTGGGCAGGCCAGCAGTGGCACGCTTGCGTTCGAGTGCCGGCTAGATCCTTCGCTCCGCTCAGGATGACGGGTTGTCGTCATCCTTGGTATTACGCTTCACAACACGAGCCGACGTGCCGTCGGCTGCTAAACGCTCGACATTCATTCAAGCCGACGTGCTGCCGGCTGCTAAACCGCATTGCCTTGCGCCAAAATGGCTTTTACCGCCGCGATCACGCTGGCTGCGTTGGCCTCGAGCGGTACGTCCTGCTTGTTTTGGGTCTGCAAGTCTTTCACTTGGCATGTGCCGGCGTTCAATTCATTGGCTCCGGCGATCAGGGCAATGCGGAAACCGCGGCGATCGGCATACTTCAATTGCTGGCCCAGCTTTTTCGGCTCGCAAAATACTTCGACGCCGATGCCGGCCGCGCGAAGTGCGGCCGCCAAGCGAAGGTAGTCGTGCAGCCGATCCTTTTCGAAGTACGGAATGAAGACCGGGGCGGGCGTCGAGACCTTTTCGATCATGCCCAGCTCTTCCATGGCGGCCAGCAGGCGATCGAGGCCCAGCGAGGCGCCGATGCCGGGGAGTTCCTGCGACGTAAAAAGCTCGGCCAGGTTGTCGTAGCGGCCACCCGAGCAGACGCTGCCGATGCCGGGTAGGGCGTCCAAAAACGTCTCGAAGATCGTGCCCGTATAGTAGTCGAGCCCGCGGGCGATGGACAGGTCAAGTCGCACGCGATCGGCAGCAACACCGGCTGCCGCCACGCCATCGAGCACTTCCTTGAGCTTGGCGACGCCGGCTTGGCCCGTTTCGCTGCCGGCCACCAGCGGTTCCACCTGCCGCAGCACTTCCTCGTTGCAGCCAGCGACCTCGGAAAGCCGCAAAATGTTTTGTGCCTGTTCGGCGGTTGCGCCGGCCACGGAGATCATTTCTTCGGCCACCTTTTCCGGGCCGATTTTGCCGAGCTTGTCGAGCGCGCGGAGCACGGCGGTGGCTCGATCGGCGAGACCGAGTCGCTCGAGGAGCCCACTCAACACCATCCGGTTATTGATGCGAATGGTAAAGGCGTCGAAGCCGATCGCACGAAGCAAGTCGTGAATCACCAGCGCCGTCTCGATGTCGGCGGCGATCGAACGGGTGCCGATCGTGTCGAAATCGCACTGCATGAACTCACGGTAGCGGCCGCGCTGCGTGTTCTCGCCGCGCCAGACCGTGGCAATGTGGTATCGCTTCAACGGGATGCCCAGTTCGTTGACGTGTTCCGCGGCGAAGCGGGCCAACGGCACGGTCAGGTCGAAGCGCAGCCCCACCCAACGCTGCCCATGATCCTGGAACTTGTAAAGTTGTTTGTCGGTCTCCTCGCTTCCCTTGCCGGAGAGGATTTCCAGGTATTCGAGCGCTGGCGTGTCGATGGGGCTAAAGCCGTACGAACGATAGACGCGGCGGGCCGTGTCGATCAGCCGTTCACGCGGAATCATCACCGCGGGCGGATAATCGCGAAAACCTTTTAACGTGCGGGGAGTAATGCGGGGAGGCACGGGCGTAGGGGCTGGGGGTTAAGGATGTAGGATTTTGGATTGTGGATTTATGATTGCGTTCGTGCAGGCGTCATCATTCATAAGTCACTTCAATTTCGGTCCCCTCTCGCTGTGCGAGAGGGTTAGGGCGATGGCGATCCAGCCGAGGCGACTTTGGGGCGGGGACTGCGAATGTCTTTGCCTTCGCGCGGGCCTAAGACCGCCTCGGCGTATTCTTCGATCTGCTCGGGCGTGTCCCAGTAGTGATCATACACCCAATGTTCGTCGTATTCACAATTATCGGTGGTGTAGTCGCGGCAAATCTGCGGGCGGGTTTCATAGATCCCGCACATCTGATTCGGCAGCAAATGCTTGCAGACGTTGTGCACCAGCAGGTACCAACAGTCGTCTTCGGTGAAAACGGCGGCGCGCTCGTGCAGCAAGTACCAGCGGATGTAATCGAAGTCGCGCCACTCGGTGGGCTTGTCGATCGCCAGGGCAAAGTATCGACAGCACTTCGCCTTGCAGTACGTGCAAAGTACTTCGCCGGGCTTCAAGTCCTGGCGCCGGACCTTCGTGCACGGCACCTTCGCTTCAACTGGTAGATCCCCTTCTGCCATCCGTTTTGCTCCATGCTCGCTCGATTCTTCAAACAATCCAGCGTAACAAACGGTGCCCGCCCCCGGAAGGGGTTGCCTTGGATTGACGGGCTTGACTATATTTCCCGAATACGGCTTCCGGGGGAAGGTTTTCCACATGACAGGCAACGTTCTGCTGCTGCGGCACATGGAGCACGAGGCGGCGGGCACGGTGATCGATGCCTTGGCTGGTGCCGGCATTCAACACCGCTACGTTGATTTGTTTGAGGAAGTGCCCGACCGGCTGCCGTTGGAGGAAGCCATTGGCCTGGTTGTGCTTGGTGGTTCGATGAACGCCGACGAGGTCGATCGCTACCGGTTTTTGGCCGTCGAGCTTGAGTGGATACGCGAGGCGGTCGCGCGCGGCTTGCCTGTGCTCGGTATCTGCTTGGGATCGCAGCTTTTGGCCAAGGCGCTTGGCGCTCGGGTCTATCGTAACCCGGTCAAAGAGATTGGCTGGCATCCAATTCGCTTTAACGAAGCGGCCGCGGGCGACCGACTGCTGCAACAACAGGGCGATGCGATGGTTTTCCAGTGGCACGGTGACACTTTTGACCTGCCGGAGGGAGCGGAGTTGCTGGCCAGCAGCGCGGTGTGTCGCCACCAAGCCTTTCGCTACGGCGAATCCGCCTGGGGGTTGCAGTTCCACTTGGAGATGACGGCCGAGATGATCGATTGCTGGTTGCGGCATCCGGTCAACAGCGTTGAATTTGCGGGGCGCGACGATCTTGCGCCAGAGAGGATCGCGGCGGAAACGCCGGGGCACTTGCCGGCCATGCAGCGTCTGGCCGCGGACGTTTTCGGTCGATTCGCCGAAAGCTGCCGCAGGTGATTCAGGCTTTGGGGGCGGTCATTCCGAGCGGAGCGAGGAATCTGCGTTCCCTGCGAGTGCGGGCCAGATCCTTCGCTGTCGCTCAGGATGACAAATGGGAGGGTTTCAACAAAGCTATTGATATTCAGAAGACCTTGCCGTCGATGGCCTGCTTATCCTTGCGGTTGCATAAGTAGCCGTGGATGGTGAGATCGATCGAGTAGCGGATCATTTGGATCGAGCCATCGCAAAAGGCCATGTGAAAGCCGCTGGCGTGGGCGCTGCCGAAGTTGTTATTGGGTGGATAGCCGGGCCTGTCGCGAAGGGGCTGATACGCCCAGCGGGTCACATCCGCGTTGTCGCCGATGAAGGCGTTTTCATTATCTCCACCGTCAACGCCCGTCGTGTAGTTGTCGGGATTAAGGTATTTTTCGCCGGCCAAATAGGTGTTGCTGGTTCCATCGAGGATATCCGACGCCTGAATCATGCTGCCGCAGAACATGATGCCGGTGGTCGGTGGCGGATCGTTGTACGGGGTGCCGGCCAAGTACCGGCCAAAGATCAGTCGGGCGTTGCTGGTGATCTGCTTCGTGGACAAATCGACCACGTCGCTAATCTGGCCTGGTCCGCGATCCGATCCCCAGGCGTCCCTCTGGCCGGGACGGGTATGTCGCTCGCCACCGTTGGCGGCGTAGTCGGCCCGCAACACCCGGGAGGGATTGCCGGCATTAATGTTGGGTTCCCCACCGCCGTTGCCGTCATTGGTGTTGGCCCAACGGTAGAGGGCGGCTGGCCGTCGTGAGGGACAGTAGAAGGCGGGCACCACTGCCTGAATCCGCAGGGTGTGGGCGTTGTTCTTGTTGGTGGTATTCATACCGGCCCCCATGTCGTGCAGGGCCTGTTGCTCGATGTAGGGCAGGAGATTGTAGAGCCAGCCACCGGGCTGTCGCCAGTCGTTGCCGAGGTCGGCGTCACCGACCCAGGCGTCGCCCCAGCCGCCGGTGGGATACCGTTTTGAATAGTGTTCGTGGGCCAAGCAAGCGAGGGCGAGTTGCTTCAACTGATTCTTGCACTGCACCTGTCGGGCCGCTTCTCGGGCGGCCTGAACGGCGGGCAGCAAAAGGGCCACCAGAATGCCAATGATCGTGATGACGACCAACAGTTCGACCAACGTGAAACCATGTCGTGGCGGGCGATTCCTGTTGCGCGTCCAGACAGATCCCGAATCCCGATCAGTCATTGCCGTTCCCTTTCCTCGACGCCGATCCTCTGCTACGCGGATTAGTGCATGTCGCATTTACCAGTCGCGTGCCCTTGCGATTAATTTGTTTTACACAACCCTAGAATGCGTTCAAAAGCAGCACGAAGGCGTGCGAAAAAAGTTCTTTCCGCACGACCTTCATGCCTCATCGTGGTTCGATCACACGGCCAATCATCGATTGTGTTTACGGTCGCCGAAGGCCCGGCCGTCGGATGTTCGGCGAAACCAGGGCGAGGGGGAGCGCCGGATCGACACGGCCTGCCGGGCAGCCCACCCTCGCCCCGAACTCCTCAAAGTCAGCAAAGCTTTTTTACTTTCGCTTCCGCCAGGCGTAGGCGAGAAGCCCAACGGCGGCGGAGCCGAGTAGCACGATCGTGCCCGGTTCGGGAACGCTTGAGCCGGTCAAATAGGTTGTCTGCAAATAGGCGGTGTTGGCGGCGATATCGCCGGCGGACAGCACCGAGTTGTAGATCACGAGGTCGGCCATGGCCGCCTGCCATCCACCGTTGCTTGAGTTCGAGAACATATTAGTCGTGCTGGAAATGCCCTGGATATCACCGGCCGACACGCTCTTCGTGGCGACACCAAGCGAACTCAGGTCATCGAGGGCATAGATCGACAGTGTGGCCACCGCTTGTCCCGAGCCGTTGTTGCCGACAACGGTCTCCGTAAAGATGAACCACTCCCCGACGGGAATCAGCGAGTTGCCGTTCGCCCGCAGGGCGGTGTCGCCGCCTTCATCGCCGGGGTTGGTATTGCCGGCTTCGATGCGGAGGTTGCCGGTGCCAGTGGTACCGATGCCCAAACGGGCGCCGCTCCAGGAAGCGGTTTCCGGCGAGCCCAGCGGTCCGCGGCCATTGCCTTGCTCGGCGTTCAGTTTGGCAACGCCCATCACGGTGAAACCGCTTGCCGCCCAGCCGCCAGAGAGATTGAAGCTCAATTTGGCGTTGTCATCGGCCGTCAGGTTACTGAGCGCGCTCAGGCCGCTTGGGGTGGCGGCGTTGATGACGCTGAAGAAAGACAGGTCGGCGGCCGTGGCGTTGGCGCCTACCTCCGCCGTCCAAACGCCGGCACTGTAGTTTGTGGCCGGATCATTGAATCGCTGCACGTAACCGGTTACCAGATCGGCTCGAACGGCGGCGACCGATACCAAGCTTGCGAGGAAAAACACAACGCTGGTTTCAAGACGAGTTCTCATGACATAATTCTCCCAATTGCCAGTCCCAGGGTCGCGAGGTGATCAGCCACGCCACCGAGAGACCAAGTCCCGACGATTCTATGCCACATTCGCATTGAGCACGGCAGGCATAAGGTGCCGGCCCCGGCAGGACAACTGCCAGTACACGTGTTTTGTCTGCGGGGGAGGAACAAACCTCCCCCGTTCCACTTTATTGGTTATGGCCGACGGCGTTCGCCAGGCGGATTCGTCGCCGGCGACTTGTCGGTCTCGTTGTTCTTGGGGAAACGGATCGATAGCTCTTCAAATCGAACGGTCATGGTGTCGCAATTGCCGGTACCCACCAGCAGCCGACTGTTTCCGATATTCAACAAGGGGGCGAATTCCCGCAAATTCATGGGGTGACTGGTAAACTGTTCTCGAAACGGGCCTTCGATGGCCGAGTCGATGGCGAAGCGGACCTTCTTGCCGGTTTTCGTCATGCGGAAACGATAGCTGCCGGAGGGCTTGAGCGTGCCGGGGGCGATTACTTCGGCAACGGGGGTCGTAGTATTGTCGAGGGTCGCGCCGGGGTGGCATCGTCGCACGAAGGCATAGCCGTTGTCGACGCAATAGGCCAAAACAAGCCCGCGGCTAACCTCGTCAAAGAAGTCAGGGTTCGGCACTCCGTCCCCGATGCCAAAGAAGACATAGTGACCATGGGGACGGAGGGCCGGATCGGGATTGTCAAGATGAACGTGGAACGTCGCCTCGAAGACGAAGTCGCGGTAGCAGAAATCGGTGGCAACGGTGCGAATGTAACCGCGATACTGGGCGCCGGGTGCCAGCGGCGGTTGCTGAAAGACGGCGGCGCCGTTGGAGATGGCGAACCGGCCTGATGGAAATTGCTCAAACGCCGAACCGAGCGCCGGGCCCTGGAAGGTTTCGAGTACCGGGGGGATCTCGTTGGGCTTGCGGCGCAGGGTTCGGACGAAGTTGCTTGCCAGGTCGCCGGCGGAGGAAACGGCAAGGGGCCGATTGGCGACGCACCGCACGGCTTGCCCGGCATTGACGACGGTTCCCCAGGCTGGCCCGCGGTGGTTGCCCAAGGGAACCACCTTCACCTGTCCCTGAAAGACACGGGCCTCGGTTTGCCCGAGTTCATCGACGGCGACGCCGAATTCGGTGCCGAGATCGGTAACCACGGCCGTCGGCGTTTGCACGGTAAACAGCGGGGCGGGTTCTGCGACGGTGGCGTCGGAGGGGGAAGTGACTGGTTTTGCCGGAGGCTTCTTTTCGATTTGTGCGGTTAATTTGCCTGAGGTGAGGAATCCTCCCATGGCCGAATCGACCTCGAATCGAGCCGGCCCCTGCAAGATCACTTTAGCGCCGGAGTCGTAGGTGATTTCGAGGAGCCCTGATTGAAGGACGTACTGGCGGCCAATGGGGACAAAGGATCGCTCCGCGGTCTCCGATCCGGCAACGAATTGACAGTCCTCGAGGCCGGTCACCCGGGCGACGAAGTTCATTTCGGGTTCGACATTCTTGGTGGCCGGCAGTTGCGACTGCTGGGCGACGCCGGGCGCGTTGGGTAGGTAACTGATCCAGCCGAGCCACAGACCCAGCAGGACGACGGCCGCCGAGACGGTGTAGGAAAGCAGCGTGCCGGAAGTGAACAAGCCGCCGGGAGAGTTGGCAACCGGAGCCAGGTCGAGAATGATTGGGCCGGGGGTGGTGGCCGATGCTGAGGGCGGAAAACTGCCGACCGGCTCCTTCTTCGGCAACTCTCGAGAAGGTGTTTCTCTTTGTCCGTCTTCCACTTCGGCCCGGACATTCCAAGCGATCTGGGCGTGCAGCTCCATGTACAACACGAAGTGCTCCAGGGCCTTGGGGTCGGCGTGCAGGCGGGTTTCGAAGGCGGCCGTTTCCTCGCGCGAAAGAAGCCCGTCGCAGTATCGCGCTGCCAGATCGCGGACCCATTCGTAGGGCGATTGGTTGGCGTTCATCGGGTCACCCGCTGGCGAGCCTGGTCCTCGATGCATTCCAACAGCTTGCCACGAATGCGATGCAGCCGTTGGTAGACCGCGTTTTCGCTCCGACCGGTCTGCTGGGAAAACTTGCGGATGGTTTGACGGCCATCGTAACAGGCCGTTAGCAGGTTCTGATCGGCGGGGAGCAACTGGTCCACGCAACCGCCAAGGGCATGTAGCATGTCCTCCAACCACGCCGATTTCTCTACCCGCACCTCGGCGATTCGGCTAAGCATCTCGTCACTGAAACAGTGGCGATCGCGCCGCTGTTTCACGCGATAGTTGCGGATGATATTGAAGGCGATCCCGCAGGCCCAGCGGACGAAATCGCCGTCGGCGCGGAACTCGGCGGCTTTTTCCCACAGCACCATGCTGGTTTGCTGAAAGATGTCGTCGGCGTCGTTGAAGTCGGGGACGGCGGTAAGGATGTAGCCGTAGAGGCGCCGCTGGTTGCGGACGAACAGGGAGACAAAGTTCTGATCGTGGTCGCCGGCCATCAAAATTCTGCCAATCAGCGATAAGCTGAGAAGACTTTCCTCCATTAGGTATTGTGCGCAAGTCGATTGTTTTTACGCAATCAAGCATTTTGCCCCTCAATTGGGGCGGTCGTTTGGCCTGGCGAACCTGAGATGGCTACTTTCGGGGACCTGCCGTGATAAAATACGGAATTGCCAACCCGTGGAGGGGCCGCGCTCGTGGATCAACAACCGTCGCTCGATACGGCTGTCCGGCCAGCCGGTTCTCGTTTCCTCCATCCGCTGCTGCAGGCGCTCGGTTCCCTGCAACTGGCCGTGGCGGTTCTCGCCGTCTCGGCGGCCGTGTTGGTCGCCGGAACGCTGATCGAGAAGCAGCATGGGGCGGAAGCTGCCCACCGGTTGGTTTACGGCACCCATTGGTTCGAGGCGATCCATGTTCTGCTGGCGGTTAATATCCTGGCTGCCGTGTTGGTGCGGTTTCCCTGGCGACGACGGCAGATTGGCTTTCTGGTTACCCACCTTGGCATCCTCGTGCTGCTGGCCGGCTGTTGGGCGACGCGTTTCGCCGGGGTCGAGGCCCAACTCTCGGTTTTCGAGGGGCATGCCAACGGGACGGCCATCGACGTGCGGACGGAACGGCCCTTCGCCCTCGGCTTCCAGGTCCATCTACATAAGTTTCGCCGCCGCCTCGATCCGGGCAGCGGCAAACCGTCGCACTACTCGAGCACGGTCGACTTTTTCGACAACAGCGATCCGCCGAAGAAGCTCCTTGAGAATGTCGTGATCACGCTCAACGCGCCGATCGACTTCACCGATCCGGTCTCCGGGCGGACCTACCGACTGTTCCAATCGAGTTTTGTGGGACCCTGGCTCCCTGGTGAGGCCGAGTTCGATCAGATCGTCGGCACCGATCACAGCCGCGATCACGTCTATCGCTCGGTTTTCAGCGTGAATTACGATCCTGGGCGCGGGCTAAAGAATTTTGGCAGCCTGATCCTGATTTTGGGCATCGGCATGGTCTATTATTTCCGGCGTTTGCCCGGCATTTCGCCGCGCACCGCATCGAGCGCGGCGGGGGACTTGCGCAACCGTGCGACAAGGACGCCAACGCTGATTTTGTTCCTCACGTTGCTGTTGCCGGGCGTTGGTCAGGCCGCCGAGCAACGACCGGTGCGCACCGCCACTGGCTCGGCGAGCAGCGCGCCGGGTGCCACTGCTGGCTTGCCCAGCAGTGCTGTTCCAGAGAATCGCCAGGATGCTGAGCTACCGCCGCTCGATTGGACCGTGTGGCGGCACTTGCCGGTCCTTGGCGAAGGACGCGTGCAACCGCTCGACACCTTCGCCCGCGAGGTGGTCACGACGGTTTGCGGCCGCAACGACCCGGTGCTGGTACTCGACCACGGCGAGGCGCATCGGTTTACCGCGGCGGAGCTGCTGTTTTCCTGGCTTGCGGAGCCAGAGAAGTGGGAGAAGCGGCCGTTTTTGATCGCCGCGGACGCCGAACTGCGGGCCTTGCTTGGGTTGCCACTTTACGACGCCGCCGGGCATCGCCTTCGCTACATTTCGCCGGAACAGGCGGAGAGCATTCCTGCCTTGGGCCGACGGTTGGCCGATTTGCAGGAGCGGGCCGAAGCCGAGGGCAGGAACTTTCGTTTGCAGGGCCTCGATCGCAAGGTGAAAGAGCTTTTTGATGGGTATGCGCAGTTCCGCTTGCTCACCTACGAGCCCAAGACGGCCAGCGCGTTGCCCGACCGGTTCTACTTCCGCTTCCGCCAATCGGGGACAGCTTGGCGCAAGTTGGCGGGGAATCTGCAAACGGCAAAACAGATCAGCAAAGACGAGACGGTCCGTCAGAGCATGGTCGATGCCGGCGATGCTCTGCAGAAGCTGATGGGTCAGATCCACGGCCAAGAGTATTCGCTCTCGAGCATCGAGCCGCACTTAATCAAATTTCGGCAGGCGGCCGAAAGAATCGTTCATCGGCTCAAGGACTCGGCGGATCGGCCGTCGGTTGGTTTGGCCGTCACGCTTCAGCGTCAGGCTCTGGAGATGCACCTCTCGCTCTATGACAACGGCTCGCAGCTTCGGTTAGTGCCGGCGCTGAATGTGGCCGCCTTAGAAGAGAATCGCACGCCGGGCGACGACGCCTCTCCTTGGCTCGGTATTCAACCGCTGCTGTTCGGCTCGCCGGAACTCGTGCAAGGCTACCCGACGGCAGAACTCGAACGTGTTCGGGCGGCGTTTGCAGAAGCGCAACAAGTCTATTGCGCCCGCCGTGATCCCGCCCGGCCAGAGAAGTTTGCGGCGGCGATGCGTCGACTGGCTGGGGCGATTCGAGGTTTAGCGAAAGAAGTCGAGCCGTTGAGGGAATCGCTGCCGATCCAGTACCGCGATCAATCGCTGATGGATGCGACGGCCTACCCGCCGCCCGGCGCCATGCGAGCCGAGGTGCTTTACACCCGCTTGAATCCGTTTTTCTGGTCGTGGGCGATCAGTCTGACGGCGAGCGTGTGTTTCCTGCTGGCTCTTGGTCGCTGGCGGCGTCTGCTGTTCGCGGCCGGGACGATGCTGCTTGTCGTGGGCTTGGCCTTCACTGCCGTCGGCCTGACATTCCGCGGTTTCATCACCGGTTTTGTGCCTTTGACCGGGATGTTCGAGACGGTCGTCTTCGTGGCCATGTACTCCTCGCTGCTGGGGCTGTATTTTGCCTACTCGCCACTCTGGTCACTGCATCCCCTGGGAACGCGGCAACAACACTGGCAGCACGTTTTGCAGCGGCGGGTGTTTGTTTTGTCCGGGGCGGCGGTCGGTTTCATTGCCGGCGTCTTGGCTTACTATGCGCCCGCCTCGGTAATGCACCGCAACATTGGCCCGGTGAATCCAGTGTTGCGCGACAACTTCTGGTTGGCGGTCCACGTGGTCACGATCATGGCGAGCTATGCCTCGGCAGCGATTGCCTTGATTCTCGGAAACATCGCGCTCGGCTATTACCTGTTCGGCCGCTACCGTTCAACGAATGACTCGCCGAGGTGCCGTCCGCCCGAGGCTTGTGAGGTTTTGGCCCGTTTCACCTACGCTCCCCTGAAGGTCACCGTGCTGCTTTTAGCGGCGGGCACGATTCTCGGCGCGTTTTGGGCCGACAAGGCCTGGGGCCGCTTTTGGGCCTGGGATCCCAAGGAAGTCTGGGCGCTGATCTCGCTTTTGGTTTACATGCTGATGCTGCACCTGCGACACCTGGGCTGGTCACGCGACTTCGGCATGGCCACAACCGCCGTGTTTGGCTTCACCGCCGTTTTGATCACCTGGTATGCGGTCAATTTTGTGCTCGGCAGCGGCATGCACTCCTACGGTTCTGGCGCCGGTGGACAATATGCCGTTGGCGGGGCCGTCCTGTTGCAGTGGCTGTTCATGCTGGCCGCCGCCACGCGCTACGGGATCGAGATGCGGGCGAGCTAGATACGTGAACTGATTGCGTAGCCGTCGCTAGAACGCCGGTTCCCATGTGTTCTTTGGGCCGACGTGCCGTCGGCCGCTAAACAAACCGTTGCTACGCCCTGGGGGGAACGGCTGCTTGGCACGCGTGTTGTCCCAATGATATAATTGCGGCACTTGCCGGCCACTGCGGTGGCCTGTTCCTTCCTTCAACCGTTTCCCAGCACCTATCGAGGAGACGCTCGTGCAACGCCTTGCCTGTATGTTTGCGATCCTGGTTGTGTCTTCTGCCGCGGTGGCCGGCGGGGATGGCTTTCGGCCGATCTTCGATGGCAAGAGCCTGGAGGGCTGGGACGGCAATCCGAAGTTTTGGCGGGTGGAGGACGGCCTGATCGTTGGTCAGACCACGGCCGCCAATCCGACCAAGGGCAACACCTTTTTGATTTGGCGGGGCGGCAAGCCGGCCGATTTCGAATTGAAGGCCGAGTTCCGCATGCCGGACGCTGGTTTCGCCAACTCTGGCATCCAGTTCCGCAGTCGGGAAGAGCCCAAGCGCTGGGGCCCGTGGGTCCTGGGCGGCTATCAGGCCGACCTAACCGACAACCAGCAGTACGCCGGCCTGCTCTATGAAGAGCGCGGCCGCGGGATCATCGTCCCGCGCGGCCAGAAAGTCGAAATTGGCGCCGACCACAAGCCGAAGGTTGTTGGCTCCGTGGGCGATCCGGCCGAACTGCTTAAGAAGGTCAGCGCTCACGATTGGAACGAGTATCACATCATCGCCCAGGGCAACCACATCCGGCAGTACATCAATGGGCATTTGATGATCGAGTTGATCGATAACGATCCGAAGTTCCGCCGGCTGGACGGTCTGATCGGGCTGCAATTGCACGCCGGGCCGCCGATGAAGGTCGAATTCCGCAATGTCCGACTAAAGGACCTGCCGGCCGGACAACAGCCGCTGAAGACAGAGACCGAGCGCAAGAAGATCGTCTTTGTCGCCGGGCCGCCGAGCCACGGCTACGCCGAACACGAGCACTACGCGGGCTGCGTGCTGCTGGCCAACGCGCTGAAAGAAGGCCTGAAGAACGTCGACACGGTGGTCCATAAGAACGGCTGGCCCAAGGAGCCCGAGGCCTTTGACGATGCCGACGCGATTGTCGTCTTTTCCAGCGGCGCCAAGCATCAGATTCTCTTGCCGCACATGGAGCAGGTAGCCAAGTTGATGCAGCGGGGTGTCGGTCTGACCTGCCTGCACTGGGCCGTGGAAGCGCCCAAGGGGCCCCAGGGCGATCAACTCAAGGACTGGATCGGCGGCTATTTTGAAACCTTCTGGTCAGTGAATCCGTTCTGGACGGCCGAGTTCAAGCAGTTTCCCGATCATCCGATCTGCCGCGGCGTGAAACCGTTTTCGATTTCGGACGAGTGGTACTACCACATGCGTTTTGTCGCTGACCAGGATAGCGTGACGCCGATCCTGAGTGCCATCCCGCCCGAAAGCACGCGGCAGGGCAAAGACGGCCCGCACAGCGGCAACCCGACGGTCCGTTCGCGCCAGGGCGTGCCGGAGGTGGTCGCCTGGGCGCGGGTCCGGCCCGACGGCGGCCGCGGCTTTGGCTTCACCGGCGGCCACTATCACTGGAACTTTGCCAACGACAGTTTCCGCACCGTTGTGCTCAACGGCATCGCCTGGACGGCCAAGCTGGAGATTCCTGCCGGCGGCGTGCCCTCGAAGAAGCCCACGATCGAAGAGCTGGAAGCCAACCAGGACAAGCCGCAGCCGAACAAGTTCGATCGCGCCAAGGTCCTGAAGCTGATGAGCGAGTGGAAGTGACCGGGCCATCCGTTCAGGATGCGCCTTTCGACGTCTTTTTCAATTGCCGAAGGAATTCTTTGAAGTCCGCCGGCATCGGCGTTTCAAACTGGAGCGACTCGCCGGTAATCGGGTGCTCGAACCCTAGTTCCACGGCCGCGAGCATCAGTCGCGGCGCGCCGCTGCGGTCCGGTTCGCCGCTGCGAAAGAGGGGCTGTCCATAGACCTTTTCGCCGCAGAGCGGGTGGCCGCTCTCGGCCAAATGGATGCGAATCTGATGGGTGCGGCCGGTTTCCAGGCGGCATTCGACGAGGGTGTAATCGCCAATGCGTTCGAGCGGCTGGACGTGGGTCATCGAGTGTTTGCCCACGTTGGGCAAGGTGGTGCTGCCACGACGTCCGTCGCCGCGGTCGCGAACCAAGCGACTCTCGATCGTCTGGGCTTCGACGGCTCCGCGGGCAATCGCCAGATAGCGTCGACGGATGCTGTGCACGCGGAACTGCTGCTCGAGGTGATCCTGGGCTTCGGCGGTGCGGGCGAAGACCAATAGGCCGCTGGTTTCGCGGTCGAGGCGATGGACGGGGCGAACCCGCCGCACCCCTTGCTTCTCCATCTTGGCGATTACCCGCGGCAGCACCTCGTCGAGCGTCGGCTGACGTTGCCATTGCCGCGGCGAGCGGTCATAGTCCTCGGAGTGTCGGGTGGTGGTCATGCCGGCCGGCTTTTCGACCACTGCCAAGTGCTTGTCGAGATAGCGAATGCGGACGTCGTCCTCGCGGGCGGGCGGGGCCATGGGGTGGCGCAGCACCTTGACCACGTCGACGAGGCGGAGCCGGTAGCCGGCGTCCTGACAGAGGTTGCCGCTGACCATCACCTGGCGGGTTTGCAGCAATCGGCGGATCTCCGACCAGGACTTGCCAGGCAACCATTCGCGCAGGGCGGCGGCCACGGTTTCGTCGACCTGCCGGGGCAGGACGCGGAAGATTTGGTCGCCCGAGTCGGGCTTCGGTTTCGCCACGTTTCGCGGTTTTCTGGGAGAAATGGGTGCGGACAATGACCAGCGGGCACACGTTCGGCTGATCCCAACGGCCAGTTCCATCGTAGCATACGTATCCGGCGGAGCAATGCGGGGAGGAGGCCGGCGGAGGGGGGTGACGGGGCCACGGCAATCGGCTCTGGCAGGGTTTTTGCACGGTGGCCAGTGGAGCGAGGTGCGACAGCGGCCCGGACGCTCGCTATAATGCAGAAGCGGCTTCGCGTTTTGGAGCGCCCCTTGTCGGTCTTACAGCGCCAATGAAAAGTTTCGGGGCAGGTACGGCGGGCAATTAAGGGTGGGCAAAAACTCGACCATTGGCCAGATCACAGTTCAACCAAAGGAGCTATCCACATGCGCTGGTTTGTTCGTTGTTTCTCCCTGATGCTGGCCCTGTCGCTCGTCGAGCCAACGACGGCGCAGGTGGGACTGGCTGACCCGCCCCAGCCACAAAGCAAGAGTACGGATAGCAAGCGTACGGACAGCAAGCGTACGGACAGCAAGCCGGCAAGCAAGGCCGACGAAGCGAAGAACGATGCCGTCAAGAACGGCGTCGCAAAGCCGGGGGCGGCGAAGAAATCGGCCACTGAGAAATCCACCACGAGCGAGGCGGCGAGGAAGACGAAGAGTCTGACGGCCAAGCATCAGGTGGTCAAGTTCACGCTGGATGGAGACTATCCGGAGGGGCCGGGCGGAGCGGGGGTTTTCGCCGATATTCGCCCCTCGCTGGCCACGATCGTCCAGCGGATCGATGCGGCCGCGTCCGACGAGGACGTTCGCGCGGTGTGGTTGAAGATTGAAGATCTGAGGATTGGGCGGGGCAAGATCAACGAACTGCGGGGCGCGATCGCGCGGGTGCGCAAGGCGGGGAAGCCGGCGTTTGCCGAAATTACCACGGCCGACACGAGCCACTACCTGCTGGCATCGGCCTGTGACAAGATCGTGATGCCGCCGAGCGGGATGCTGCTGGTGCCCGGGGTGCGGGCCGAGGTGACGTTTTTCAAAGGCCTGTTGGACAAACTCGGGCTGCAATTCGACGCCTTGCAGATGGGCAAGTACAAAGGGGCGGCCGAACCGTTGACGCGGAACGAGATGAGTCCGCCGCTACGGGAGAGCTACGAGGCGCTGGTCGATGACACGTACCAGCAATTGATTTCGACGTTTGCCAGCGAGCGAAAGCTGCAAGATTACCAGGTGAAAACGTGCCTGGATCGAGGGATGTTCACTGCCAATGACGCCGTGAAAGCTCGTTTGATTGACGAGATTCTCTACTCGGACCAGTTGCAGGACGCGATTCGCAAACATCTCAATGTCGAGAGCATCGAGTTGGTCACCGACTACAAGAAAAAGAAGATCGACGCCGACTTCTCCGGCTTCTCGGGAATGATGAAGCTGATGGAGTTGATGATGGGGGGCAAGCCTTCCGAGAAGGTTAGCAAGAAGCAAAAAGTGGCGGTGGTCTACGCGGTGGGCGCGATCAACGAGGGCAAGAGCGAAAGCAGCGCGTTCGGCAGCGCGACGATGGGTTCTTCGACGATTGTGGCGGCGTTGCGCAAGGCGGCCGAGGATCCGAAGGTGGTGGCGGTGGTGCTGCGAATTGACAGCCCTGGAGGTTCGGCAACGGCCAGCGACTTGATCTGGCGTGAGACCGTGCGGATGCCGAAGCCGCTGATTGCCAGCATGAGCGACGTGGCCGGCAGCGGCGGGTACTACATTGCCATGGGGGCGAAGAAGATTTACGCCGCGCCGGGGACGCTGACCGGCTCGATCGGCGTGATTGGCGGCAAGCTGGTGACGCGCGGATTGTACGATAAATTGGGCATGAAGACCGACGTGATCAGCCGGGGCGCGAACAGCGGCGCGCTGTCGTCGCAGGCGCCATTTACAGCGGACGAGCGGAAGGTGTGGACCGAGTTGTTGCAGGACACCTACCAACAGTTTGTTGGCAAGGCGGCGGAAGGGCGGAAGATGCCGTACAGCAAGCTCGAGGAGTTGGCCCAGGGGCGGGTTTACACGGGCCGCATGGCGAAGAATCTGGGGTTGGTCGACGAGTTGGGCACCTTGCAGGACGCGATTGCGGCGGCGAAGACGGCGGCCGGCTTGAAGGCCGATGCCGACGTCGAGACGATGGTCCTGCCAGAGCCGAAGACGTTTTTCGAACAGCTTTTTAGCGATCCCTCGGCGAGCACGGATCTGGAATCGGTGCTGCCGGAAGGATTTGCGTTGCTTCGGCAGTCGCAACTGCTGCGACAGTTGCTTTCGCAGAAGGTGCTGATGTGGATGCCCTACGGAGTGACGATCCGCTAGTGCATCTGGCGAGCGGTGCGTGCGTTACGGGCGGCGAGTCCGCCCGTTTTCTTTGCGCGGTTGGAAAAGCGGCCGAATTGGCCGAAACCGACGGATCATCGGCGGGTTTAAGAGTTTGGGGGGGCGGAGCGTTGCTTTTGGAAAATGGTTTAGATACATTAAATATGTAGTCGCCTTAATTTTAAGGGGCTCCGCGTTTTCTCCAACTTCCTTTCCTTCGATGCTCGAAATGCGAAAACAAGCGGAAGAGATCGCCGAGCTGATGCGTCGGCTATTGCGCGAGTTGACCAGTGGGGTCAACGATCCGGCAATAAATCTACCCTTGGCGCAGTTGAGGCTATGCGGAGTGTTGCTCGAGGGGCCGCGGTCGATGTCGGCCATTAGTCGCGAATTGGGCGTTTCGCTGAGTGCCGTGACGCAAATTGCCGACCGGCTGGAGCGGGCACGATTGGTGGACCGCGTCGCGCAGGCCGACGATCGTCGGGTCCGCTGCCTGCAGCTCACCGAGCGGGGCAAACGATTGATGCGGATTCACGACGAGACGCGGATCGAGCGGATGGCGGCGGTGCTGGGACAGATGAGTGGAAAGGGACGGGCGGACGCAATCGCGGGGCTGCAGTCGCTGGTCCACGGCGCGGTTCGCGCGCGAAGCCAGGACGGTCAGACGAATGGCGGTCCGCACTTCATGACCTCGAAGGTTTTACTATGAGGACATTTTTCGTATTTGTGGTGCTCTTGGCCCTTGGCGGGGGCGGGGTGGCCTATTATGCGACCACGGCCGGCAAAGAGGCGGCGACCACCTTCCGCACGGCGACGGTCAGCCGGGGCGACCTCGTCTCGACGATCGGGGCCACTGGCACCATGCAGCCGGAAGACGTGATCGACGTGGGCAGCCAGGTGACGGGCAAGATCCAGTCGTTCGGCCAGGACCCCAAGGATCCGACGAAGCAGATCGACTACGGCACGCACGTCGAAGAAGGGACCGTGCTGGCCAAGATCGACCCCACTCTCTATCAGGCGAAGTACGACGAGGCCTTGGCGGCATTGATTCGGGCGAAGGCCGATCTCACTCAGTTGGAAGCCAAATGCAACCAGACCGAGCAGGAGTGGAGGCGGGCCAAGAGCCTGCTGCCGACGAAAGCGATTGCCGACACCGACTACGACTTGGCCGAGGCGAACTATCTTTCGGCCAAGGCGACCGTCGAGGTGGGCAAGGCGACGATCTTGCAGGCCCAGGCGGCCCTGGCGATGGCCAAGACGAACCTTGATTACACCACGATCAAGTCGCCGGTCAAAGGGGTGATTATCGATCGACGCGTCAATGTCGGGCAAACGGTGGTCGCGGCGATGAACGCGGCGAGCCTCGCTTTGTTGGCCAAGGATTTGCGACGGATGCAGATTTGGGTGCCGGTCAACGAGACGGATATTGGGCGGATCCGCCCGGGGCTGCCCGTGCAATTCACGGTCGACACCTATCCCGATGAGGTGTTCGAGGGGAAGGTGCTTCAAATTCGTCTCAACGCCCAGTTTTCGCAGAACGTGGTGACGTACATTGTCGTGGTCCAGACCGACAATCCGCCTCACAAGGATTACCCCAACGGGAAATTGTTGCCCTACATGACGGCCAACGTGAAGTTCGAGATTGAGCGGCGGCCGAAGGTGCTGCTGGTTCCCAACGGGGCGCTGCGGTGGAAGCCGCGGGACGAGCAGATTGCGCTAGACTTTCGTGAGGCGAGCAAGGGGGAGTCGGCGGCAGCGTCGATGTCCGGCTCCACACGGAAAAGACCGTTGGCCAACAAGGCTGGCGAGGAGCCGCAGAAATTGTGGGTAGTGTCCGAGGAGGGCCTGGTCCGCCCGATCGAGGTCCGCGTCGGCACGAGTGATGGAATTCAGACGGAGATTTCGGGGGACGGGTTGCAGGAAGGCATGGAGGTGGTGATTGGGGAAATGGTGGCACAAGTGGCCGATAGCAGCGAACCGACGACGAATCCGTTCTTGCCAAAGATTCGGCCGCCCTGGAGCAAGCCGCAACGGCCAAAGCAATAGTGTCTGCGTGGTGTTATGGAACTGATTCGACTCGAAGACATCCACAAGACGTATCATCTCGGCGAAGTTGACGTGCCGGTGCTTCGCGGCGTTTCGCTTTCCATCGAGCGCGGCGAGATGGTTGCGTTGATGGGCGCATCGGGGTCGGGCAAGACTACGTTGATGAACATTCTCGGCTGCCTGGACCATCCCTCCTCGGGTAGATATTGGCTGGACGGGGTCGAGATGAGTCGCTTGACGCCGAACGGCCGAGCGATGGTGCGGACGGAGAAACTGGGGTTCGTATTCCAAAGTTTCAATCTCCTGCCGCGGACGACCGCGGTGCACAATGTGCTGATGCCGCTGGACTACTCGCCCCACCGGCCGAGTAGCGCCGACGCGCGGACGACGGCGGAGAAGCTGTTGCAGCGGGTCGGTCTGGCCGAGCGCGCCCATCACGAACCCTCGCAGATGTCGGGCGGGCAGCAGCAACGCGTGGCGATTGCCCGCTCGCTGGTGAACTTGCCGTCGCTGATCCTGGCCGACGAGCCGACCGGCAATCTCGACTCGCACACCAGCGTCGAGATCCTTCAGATGTTCCAGCAGCTGAATGCGGAAGGGATTACAGTCATCCTTGTGACGCACGATGCGGGCGTGGCCGACTATGCCAGCCGGGTGATTCACATCCGCGACGGACGGATTGACGGCGATCGACGGGCGGAGACTGTCGCGGGCGGGCGTTTGCGAGCGCCGACGGCGAGCAAACAGCAGGTGGTCGGCCATCCCGAGATGAACCATTCCCCGCTGCGGCCGCACGACGGCGTTGCGAGCAACGGGGACGCGCATAGCGGAAATGGAGATAGCCGAGTGGCGTTGCCACATCTTGCACGAGGCGGCATCTCAACTTCCGACCACGGCAGTCCAACGAAGACCGTGGCATTGGCGACCGCGGCGGTTAGCGCGGTGGAGGAGCATTCGACGTGCGAGGAGCGAGTCGTCGCGAGGTTACCAGCCCGGCGGCGGGCGGCGGCCTCGCTGGTGCCGCGAACGTTTGTGACGGCGATGCACGCCTTGCGGCGGAACAAGATGCGTTCGACGCTGAGCGCCCTGGGGGTGATCATCGCCGTCGGCGCGGTGATTGCGATGATGGAGATTGGACAGGGCTCGAAGGCCGCCATGCAGAAGACGATTTCCAGCATGGGCGCCAACACGCTGACGGTGTTTGCCGGAGCGGCATCCACCGGGGGCGTGAGTTTTGGCGCGGGGACGGCGGTCACCCTTACGCCGCAGGACGCGGAGGAGATCGCACGGCAGTGCCCGGCCGTGTCGTATGTCTCGCCGCTGGTGCGTGCCCGCGCCCAACTCGTGTATCGCAACCGCAACTGGGTGCCCACGTTCATCAACGGGGTCAGTCCGAGTTACTTGAAGATCCGGGAATGGGAGACTTTCGAGGAAGGAGAGATGTTTACCGAGGCCGACGTGCGAAATGCCAACAAGGTCTGCATCATCGGCAACACGATCAAGCGTGAACTGTTCCAGGGCGAGTCGCCGCTGGGCAAAGAGATCCGCGTCCGCAGCGTTTCCTTCCGAGTGGTCGGCGTGCTGAGCAAGAAGGGGGCGAATATGATGGGCATGGATCAGGACGACGTCGTGATGGCGCCCTGGACGGCCATCAAGTATCGTGTCAGTGGAACGGCGCTGACCAACACCAACCAAAGCGCGGCGAGCTCGGGCGCGGCGAGCAGCAACGTCAACAGCCTCAACAATTTTTATCCGGGCACGCGCTCGATGTATCCCGAGATGTCGGCAAGCCAGGCGGCCAACACTCCGCAACTGGTCCGCTTCGCGAACGTCGACCACATCTCGGTGAAGGCGGCTTCGACCGAGCAAATCCCCCAGGCGATTGAGCAAATCACCGCTCTGCTGCGGGAGCGGCATCATATCAAGCCGGACGAGGGCGACGACTTCAACATTCGCGACATGAGCGAGATCAGCAAGGCGTTAAGCCAGACCACGGACTTGATGAGTGGGCTACTTTTGGCCGTGGCCCTGATCTCGCTGATCGTCGGCGGCGTGGGGATCATGAACATCATGCTTGTCTCGGTGACGGAGCGGACGCGCGAGATCGGCCTGCGAATGGCGGTCGGCGCGCGGAGCCACCATATTCTCCGGCAGTTTTTGGTCGAGGCCGTGGTGCTGTGCCTGGTGGGCGGCGGCCTGGGGATCCTGTTAGGACGGGGGGCCTCGATGATCGTGCGCTGGAAACTGCACTGGCCCACCGAGATCTCCCTACCGGCGATCATCGCGGCGGTGGCGGTTTCGGCCAGCGTCGGCATCATTTTCGGATTCTACCCGGCGTGGAAGGCCTCGCGGTTGGATCCGATCGAGGCGCTGCGGTACGAGTAGCGCCGGTCTCAGAGGTCGAACTGATCGGCGAACCGTTGGGCCAGCGCGTCGAGCACCTGTTCGGCGTCGGGGCCCGTGGCCGACAACGTCAATTCGGTCCCCTGGCTCGCGCCGAGCGACAGCAGTTGCAGCACATCGGCGGCGTCGATGGTCGTTTTCCAAGGGGTGCGGATCTGCACCTTCGACTGGGAACTGCGGACGATCTGGGCAACCGCCAAGCTCGGCCTCGCATGCAATCCCGCCGGGTTCAGAATCTTGACCTGTCGCGTCAGCGCGTGGTTCACCATTTTTTCCACCACCAGACGAATCGCACCAGCAGGGCCGAGGCGGCCGCCAACGTCAGTACGATCCAGAACATTAGAGGATGGTCCATCCCCGGAAATTTCACGTTCATTGAAAAGATGCTCACCACCAACGTCGGCAGCATGATGCCCAAGGTGATCAGCGTCAGCGTCTTGATCAACCAGTTGAGGTTATTGTTGACGATAGAGACCCGGGCATCCATCATGCTAGCGAGAATGTTTGAGTAGATTTCGGCCTGCTCGTAGCACTGCTGATTCTCAATCATCAAATCGTCGAGGAACTCGATGTTTTCTACCGTCAGCCCCAATTTGCCTGCCGAATTCTTGATCCGTTCCATCACCTTGCCGTTGGAATTGATCGCGTTCAGGTAGTACACCAGGCTCTTTTCCAGACTGAACAAGTTCAGTAGGTACTTGTTCTGCATCGACGCGTTAATCTGCGCCTCGAGTGCGTCGGATACGGCATTAATCACTTTCAGGTGCTCGGTGAAGTGTAAGACGCTGCTGAAGAGTATCTTCAGCATCAGTTCCTTGAGCGAGGAGACGTTCGCATACTGACGCCCCTTGAACAAGGGCACATCCTCGAACAACACCACGATCAGACGGTCGGCGAAGAGAAACAGGCCCATCGACGACACCCGAAACATGAACTCTTCGGCGCTGCTGTAGTTCTGAGGGCGTTTCGAAATGATCGCCACGTGGTCGGGCTCGAACTCCAGTCGTGCCAATTCGTCGGGGTCCAACGCCGACGCCAGGGTGTGCTCATCGAGTTTCAGCGTCTCGGCCAAATAGCGGCGTTCTCGCTCGTCCGGATTGACGTAGACAAGGATATTGCCCTCATCGCCGTCCGGTATTACGTGCGATTCGGCCAGTTTCATGCGTCGCAGCATACGAACACCCGCGTCTCGCGTTCCCGGTGGGAGACCCGATGGGGCCTCATTTTTACCGATCGGAAGGATCGCCGCTTCTCAACAGAATAGCCAAAAATTCGCCCGAGCGACACATCTTCGTGTCGCCCGGGCATGGAATTGAATCGGCCTTGGGCAGAGGAGGCGATCTCCCCTGATTGGTCCTCGTCCGGTTTAGATGTCAAAATACATGCAGAACTCATAGGGGTGCGGCCGCAACTGCATGGCCTGCACCTCGTTGACCGTTTTGTACCAGATCCAGGTGTCGATCACGTCGGGGGTGAAGACGTCGCCGCGGAGCAGGAACTCGTGGTCGGCGCGGAGGGCCTTGAGGGCCTCGTCGAGCGAGCCCGGCGCCTGCGGGATGTTCTTCAGTTCCTCGGGATCGAGGTCATAAATGTCCTTGTCCATCGGGTCGCCCGGATGGATCTTGTTCTGGATGCCGTCGATGGCGGCCATCAACACGGCGGCGAAGGAGAGGTATGGATTGCAGCTCGGATCGGGGCAACGGAACTCGACCCGCTTGGCTTTGGGGCTCGAGCTATACATCGGAATTCGCACGGCCGCCGAGCGATTGCGCTGCGAGTAGGCCAAATTGACCGGGGCCTCGAAGCCCGGCACCAACCGCTTGTAGCTGTTGGTGGTCGGATTGCAGATGCCGCACAGCGCCGGGGCATGCTTCAAGATGCCGCCGATCGCGTACAAGGCCATTTCGCTGAGTCCCGCGTATCCGCCGCCGGCGAACAGCGGCTCGCCGTTCTTCCACAGCGAGATGTGGGTGTGCATGCCCGAGCCATTGTCACCGAACAGCGGCTTGGGCATGAACGTGACCGTCTTGCCATACTTCTTGGCCACGTTCTTGATGATGTACTTGAACATCATGCACTTGTCGGCGATTTCGACGAGGGTGTCGAACTTCAGGTCGATTTCCGACTGGCCGGCCGTGGCCACTTCGTGGTGCTGGGCCTCGACGTTCATGCCGCAATCGATCATCGTCTGCATCATCTCGTTGCGGATGTCCATCAACTGGTCGGCGGGCGGCACCGGGAAGTAGCCTTCCTTATAACGCAGCTTGTAGCCGAGGTTGGGCTTCTCTTCACGGCCACGGTTCCATTGGCCTTCGCTGCTGTCGAGGAAGAAGTAACCGCTATTGGGCGTCTGGTCGCAGCGCACGTCGTCGAAGATGAAGAACTCGGCCTCGGGACCGATGTAGCAGGTGTCGCCAATGCCGGTGCTCTTCAGGTAGTTGACCGACTTGCGGGCGACGTTTCGCGGGTCGCGGCTATAATCTTCGCGAGTGATCGGGTCCTGAATGTTGCAGATCATCGACAGGGTCGTCAATTTGCAGAACGGGTCGATCACGGCCGTCTCGGGCTGCGGGACCACGAGCATATCGCTCTCGTTGATCGCCTGCCAGCCGCGGATGCTGGAACCGTCGAAGCCGAGGCCGTCCTCGAAGGTGTCTTCGGTGAGTTTGTCGACGGGGATGGTGAAATGCTGCCACAGGCCGGGGAAATCCATGAACCGCATGTCGACCGCCTTCACACCCTTTTCCCGACACAACGCCAGCACTTCTTTGGGAGTCATCGTCCCCTCCTTCTGCAACAGGAAAAAATCCCCGGTCTGAATGCCGCCAGCAATGTCCAGCTTAAGGCGGCCTGTTTGAATGGCAGGCGTTCAAGCAAAGACCGTGCCGACAGTAGGCGTGATAATCGACATTCTCCGCAAGTCGTTGATGCAATTGATCTTGCAGATCGGTTTTGGCTCGGAGTAAAGCCGATAATGGTCACGGTGCCTACGATACAGGCAGGCTCCGTCTATTCTTTGAGCGAAGCGATCGATCGCTTCGGCCCTGCGTTGATCGCCGTGCCCGTCCCGTTTCTTGCGAAATCGTCACAGCTTCTCATCGACTCGGTTTTGCTCGATTTTTCGCCGCAAGGTGACGCGGTGCAGGCCAAGTTCTTTGGCGGCTGCCAGGTATTGCCCGCCGTGACGCTGCAAGACGGTCTCCAGCAGAGGTGGCTCGACCACCTGCAAGAACCGTTGGTACAGGTCGCTGACTGCCTCGGGCTGCTCGAGCGCGTGGCGGGCCCAGTCGCGAATCATCGACCCGAGCATGGCTTCCCGGGTGCCGCTGGCATCGCTTGCCGAAGGCGTCGGCGGCGGCAGGTGCTCCGGCAGAATTTCGTTGCCGCGGGCGAGAATCATGGCGTGCTCGATCGCGTTCCGCAGTTCGCGAATGTTGCCATGCCAGCGACGCTTTTCGAGCACTCCCAGCGCCTCCCGCGACAGCGCCGGCGGTCGGCAGTCGTTTTTTGCGGCCAACAGATCGAGAAAGTACTTCGCCAACTCAGTGATGTCACTCGCGCGCTCGCGCAGCGGCGGCAGATCGATCTCAAAGGTGATCAGGCGAAAATAAAGGTCCTCGCGAAACTCGCCTTGCACCACGCGCTGGTGCAGGTTCTGGTGGGTGGCCGAGATCACCCGAAAATCGCTCCGCACCGGCCGATTCGCGCCGACCGGCAGGATCTCGCCATACTCGAACACCCGCAGCAGCTTCACTTGAATGGCCAGGGGAATGTCGGCCACCTCGTCAAAAAACAGCGTCCCGCCGTGGGCCTGCTCGAGCAATCCCTTTCGGGCTTGATCCGCGCCCGTGAACGCCCCCCGCACGTGCCCGAACAATTCGCTCTCGGCCAGCGAGGGACTTAACGAGGCGATGTTGACGGGCACAAAGGGCCCCGAGGCGCGGCGGCTGTACTGGTGGATCGCCCGCGCCACCAATTCCTTGCCGGTGCCGCTTTCGCCGCGGATATGCACACAAGCGTCCGTCGGCGCGACCACGGCGATCCGCTTGAACACCTCCTGAATGCCCGGCGACGATCCAACCAATCGCGGGCTAGCGGCAGCGGCCGTTCTTCTACCCTGGGACTTGGCAGGCGTCTGCTCGTCGCGGCCTTTCAGGGCGCGCTCGATGGCGCGCTGGGCGACATGCAAGTCGAACGGTTTGACGAGATACTCAAACGCGCCGTTTCGCACTGCCTCGACGGCTGTCGCGAGATCGCCGTAGGCGGTCATGATAATGATTGGCACGGCGCCCAATCGTTCGCGAAAGGCCTGCATTGCCGCCAAGCCATCCATTCCCGGCAGGCGAACGTCCAACACAATGGCATCCGGCGGCTGGGTCTCGACGGCGGCCAGCGCTTGCTCAGCCGACGAAGCGACAACTTCGCTGTGGCCGAGGGAGTGTACCAGTTTGCTGAGCCCCCAACAGATGCTCTGCTCGTCGTCGACAATCAGGATGTGCGCCATGAGACTACGCCGTTGCCAAAGGAAACTCGAAAGTGAACCTCGTGATCTCGGCCACGCGTTCAAACCCCAATTGCCCACCATGTCGCTCGGCGATCTGGCGAGCGACGAACAACCCCAGCCCGAACCCGTCTCTTTTCGTCGTTACGAAACGATGAAACAGGCGGTCGACGACGCCAGGATCGAGACCGGGACCTGTGTCCTCGACTTGAACGGCTCCTTGGTAGGCATTCATCCGCTTTAGATGCACGGTCACGCGGCGGTCGCTGCTGGCATTTGCTGCCGCGTCGATGGCGTTAATCACCAGATTGGTCACCAGTTGCCGAAGCGCTGCCGGATCGCCGTCCAGGAGGATCGTCTCGGCGGGCGGTGCGAAGGTGAAGTCGATCCCGGCGTGCACGTAGGACGGTCGCAGCAAGTTCAGAACGTCCTCGACCAGCAGGGTCATGTTCAGCCGTTCGCGAATCGTCTCTTTCGATTCATCCAACGTTAAGAATTGCCGCAGGTATGATTCCATCAAGCGCAGTTGGCGCAGGGCCACGTCCAGCGACTCGTCGGAGTCGCCCTGCGAGCATTCGCGGCGGTGGAGTTCGATCGCCATGCGTCCGCCGGTGGCCGCATTGCGGAGTTGGTGCGCCATCGACGCTCCCAATTGCCCAAGCGTCTTCAACCGCTCGTTGTGGCGGACGCGTTGCTCGTAGTCGGCCAGTTGCGCGGTCATGTGATTGATCGACTGGGACAGGTCTCGCAACTCGTCATTGCGAGCAGACAGGGCCATTGGGGTAAAATCGCCCTGCGCAATTGCGGCCGTGCGCGCCACCAGGGTATGGATCGGCCGGGCGAATCGCTGCGCCAGCCAGGAAGCGATACCGACGGCAATAAAGGCGGCCACCAGTCCGGCAATCAACGCCGGAGTGACTGCCTGGCGGATCCGCGAGGCAAGCCGATCTTCGGCATAGAGAATGAACAGCAGTGACGCTTCGGTGAAATGCGCCCGCCGCTGGATGCGAACGAACTCGACCAGGTAACTGTGCCCGGCAAGAAACACGACAATTGGCTGATCCCTTTCGGCGGCGGCTTGATCGTCCGCGGTATGCTCTGCCGCGACGCGCAGCAGTTCGGCCCGCGACTCGTCCGGCATCGCTACGGTGTTTTGTCGCAGCGCGCCGGCGGGCGTCATCAGGACGAACTCCGCGCCCGAGAGCCCTTCCATCTGGCGCAGCACCTGCTCGTTCAAGGGGAAAGCCGCCTCGGCGAGCGTCTCGACGACTCTTCGAAGGCTCTCCCGCTGCTCGCGCCGCACGCGCAAGGCAATCCAATAGGCAGTGATGGCCGTGGCCAAGAGACTGGCCAGCAGGACCACGGACACCATCGGCACGAGCAACTGGAGCCGGATCGGCCACCGCATGGAAAGCATCTCCTCGGTCCCCCTCGCCCCCGTGACAGTGCTGTTGCGATCGCACAGGCCACTCTTGACCGTGTTGCGCAATGCGACACGGGTGTCGCTTCTGTCGACACTGCTGCCTATTGTAGTCGGCGGCGAAAACGACACAATCAGTTACTAAATAAGGACCTGCGCTTTGCTGGCGGCGATGGCCGTCTTGCCGGCACCCATTTTGCACTCCGGCGATGCGAATCCTGTGCCGGCCGACCCTACACCTTCTCTTTGAACGCCCTGCCCGACCTCATACGATGCAGCACGCTCTCCCAAAGGCCCTCGCCGTCCAGTCCTCGCCCCGTGTGCGGTTCGGGTTCACCCTGGTGGAGCTGCTGGTGGTGATCACCATCATCGGGATCCTCATCTCGTTGCTGCTGCCGGCGGTCCAGGCCGCGCGGGAGGCCGCCCGACGCACCCAGTGCAGCAACAACCTCAAGCAGATTGGCGTGGCAATGCACAACTACGCCACTAGCCATGGCACTTTTCCGCCCAGCTTCTGCATCGCGCCCCACACGGTGCTTGCCACCAACAACGGCTCCTGGTCGATCCACGGCCGCCTCCTTCCTTACATCGAACAAGGCAACGCCTACAACATCGTGGACCTCAGCGTGGCCTGGGACAGGCAGGACTTGACGGTGCCGACGACGAGAATGGGGATCTACTTCTGCCCGAGCGAGGTCAACAACTTTGTGCGGACCAAGACCGGAAATCCCTACACTTATCCGCAGACCTACGGCTTCAATCTGGGGACTTGGCTGGTTTGGAATCCGAGAACACTGCTTGGCGGCAACGGCATCTCCTACGTCAATGGCGCTTTGAGCCCGTCGGCCATCTCCGATGGACTCAGCAATACTCTCGCGGCAGCTGAAGTCAAAGCCTTCACGCCGTATGTCCGCAATACGGCCGATCCGGGAGCCACCTTGCCTGCCGATCCGGCGGCACTGGCCGCCTTGGCCAATGGAGAGAAGAAATTGGGGGCAAACACCAATGACAACACCGGGCACACGGAATGGTGCGACGGTCGCGTCCATCACAGCGGCATCACCACCCTTTTCACCCCCAACACCGTCGTGCCATTTACCGACGGTGGCCGTACCTACGACATCGACTACAACTCGCGGCAGGAGGGCACGGATCTCGACGCGCCCACCTACGCCGCCATCACCGCCCGCAGCTATCATCCGGGGATGGTCAACATTCTACTGATGGACGGCTCCTGCCGCTCGGCCAACGAGTCGATCGCGCTTGGCGTCTGGCGAGCGCTGGGCTCACGTGCTGGGGGCGAAGTGGTCGCTGCCGATTCGTTGTAGAGGGAGCGCGGCGGCACTTAATTGAGAAGCCCGCTGAATCGCTGGCGGGCCTACGCGACGATTTCGAAGATCGCCTCGATCTCCACGGGCACGCCTAGCGGTAGCGTGTTCGTGCCGACGGCGCTTCGCGCGCCAACGCCCGCATCGCGGCCGAAGACGTCAGCAAACAACTCGCTGCAGCCGTTGACGACGGCCGGCTGCTGGGTGAACTCGGCCGTGCAATTCACCACACCGAGGATCTTGATTACCCGGCGGACCTTGTCCAGGCTGCCGAGCGTTTTTCGCAGGGTCGCCAAGATATTCAGTCCCACCCACTGCGCGGCCTTATAGCCGGCGGCCACGTCCAACTCGGCGCCGACGCGGCCGGTGGTGATTGTGCCGGACGCATCGACGGGCAGGTGGCCCGACGTGTAGAGCAAGTTGCCGACGGTGATCGTCGGCTTGTAAAGTCCCTTGGGCTCCGGCACCGGCGGCAGTTCGATTCCCAATTCGGCCAGTTTCGCAGTCAGTTGGGCTTCGGCAGACATGATTGCGGGGGCTAGGGTCAGGGGCTAGAGGCTAGGGACTAGAGGCTAGGAGTTCGAGCCGCTCCGATGATTACCGTCTCTGTGCCTTCTGTGACTCTGTGAATTAGATCTTCTAATCAATCAGCTTGTTCAGAGGATACTCGACGATCCCGCGCGCGCCGGCCGCCTTCAGCCGCGGAATGATTGTCCGCACGACCGATTCGTCGATGATGGTGTTCACGTCGACCCATTCCTCGCTGGCAAGACTGGAGATTGTCGGCTGCTGCAGGGCCGGCAACAGGGCCAGCACGCATTTCAGGCGGTCGCGTGGCACGTTCATCATCAGGCCGACCTTGCCTTCGGCCGCCATCGCGCCCTGCAACATCAGCACGATATCGTCAATTTTTTGCTTCTTCCAGGGATCGGCATAAGCCGATTTGTTTGCGATAAAACGCGTGGTGCTCTGCAGCACTTCGTCCACGATGCGCAGGTTGTTCGCCCGCAGCGAGCTGCCGGTCTCGGTCACCTCGACGATCGCATCGACGAGTTTCGGGGCTTTGACCTCGGTGGCCCCCCAACTGAACTCGACCTTGGCGGTCACACCGTGCTTGGCCAGATAGCGGGTGGTCAGCCCGACGGCTTCCGTGGCGATCCGCTTGCCCTGCAAGTCTTTGACCGTTTTGACGGGCGAATTTTCTGGCACACAGAGGACCCAGCGCACCGGCCGGCGGCTGACCTTGGAGAAGACCAATTCCGCCACCTCGTGCACGTCGGCCCCATTCTCCATGATCCAGTCGTGGCCGGTCAAACCCGCGTCGAGCACACCATCCTCGACATACCGCGCCATCTCCTGGGCGCGGATCAAGAGGCACTCGATCTCCTCGTCGTCGATGGTCGGGTAGTAGCTCCGTGAGCTAAAGGTGATTTTGTAGCCTGCCCGGCGAAACAGTTCGGCGGTGGCCTCTTGCAGGCTGCCGGCCGGAATCCCCAATTTCAAAACGTTGGCCATCGGAAGTCCCTGAAGAAATGTCGAATGTCGCGGGTTCGCGCTCGAATCCCTGAATCCCTAATCTCTAGTCTCTAGCCCTTCTTCTTATAGACCTCGGCCGGATCGAACACGCGTTCGCCAACGACCTTCAGCCCCTCGGGCGTGACCTGGCGGAAGAAGCAGCTTTTGTATCCTTCGTGGCAGGCGGCCCCGCCCAACTGATCGACCTGTAAGAGGATGGTATCGCAGTCACAATCGACGGCGATGGCGCGGACCAACTGGACGTTGCCGCTTTCTTCGCCTTTCCGCCAGAGTTTTTGTCTGCTGCGGCTGAAGTAAACCGCTCGGCCGGTGGCCAAGGTCTCTTCGTAGCTCTCGGCATTCATATAGGCCATCATCAGGACCTCTCCGGTAGCGGCGTCCTGAGCGATGGCGGGCACCAACCCGTCACCTTTCGAGAAGTCGGGACCAACGGCAGCGGTGTCAGTCATTTCCGCAGTCATCCTTTTGCTAAATCCACTCTATAAGGGAACTTCAGCATAACCTCCCTGGAAAAAGACGGCTAGAGGGTCCCCTTACTTCAAGCACAACTTGTACAAAGGGTTTACGACAAGCTTGTCTGCAGATAACTCAAGCCGGTAGCCGAAAATCCCCAAGACGCTGAACCGTCGCCCCCCTTTCTTACAACGAGGATTTGGCCGTGTCGCGCTCAGTTTCGGTCCTGCTCCCCGTCAGAAATGCCCAATCGACTCTGATCGACTCGGTCCATCAGGTCCTTGACATCATGACCGACTACGGCCATCGCTTCGAGCTGGTGATCATCGACGATGGCTCGACGGACGCCACCTCGGAGGTAGCCGACGAGCTGACCCGGCACTATCCCCAGGTCCGTCTGGTGACTCATGGTCGCCCCCTTGGCGACGAGGAGGCTCTTCGGACCGGTATCGCTCAAAGCCGGGGCGAGGTGGTGATGCTCCGTGGGAATGACGGTGGTTTCTGCGTGGTCCACCGTCGCTGGCAGCAGGGGCACGGGCCGCAGTCTTCCAGCCGTCCCGGCCGCCCCAATTACCTGGAGCGCCTGAAGAGCTTCGCGCTGGGCGAATAGCATCTTGGCGGTCCCGGCGGGGCGTCCTGCGATTCGATCTTATGCTCTTCTAAGTAAGTCTCTTATCGCCCATCAGTGGTGTGAGAGGACTCCGCGGACGTCCGCCTCGGAGCCCCCAGGGCATGGCCGAAATTTGCTATTCCCGGATGGTCGGTGTACCATAAGCTGCTAACGGTGATCGTCGATTTATTTTAGCTGCTTCTCAGGACGCTACGGTCACCGCGGGCTGACGTTCGACAACGGGCCAATTTGTCGGCGCGACGCTCGATGGATGGGCAAGCGGCGTTGCCAAGCCATTCGGTCGCTTGGGACCGGGTAAGAAATGTTCTCAGATCTGTGACGTATCTTCTCCCCTTTCTTATCAACCGTTTGTTGCCAGTTCACCGCAGTGGGTGAACCGAGGAGCCATCATCATGAGCGTGGGACACTATGGCAGCGTGGGTGTCGGACTGCCGCCGCAAGTCTCCGTGCCGGCTACCGAGCAGCGCCCCTTACAGCGACTCGCCCAAGTTCGAAAGCAACAAGGAGTTTCCCGCCGTACCCTTGCGCGACGACTGAACGTCGACATTGACCGGGTTCGTGAACAGGAACGTGAAACGGCCGACCTCAACCTCACCACCCTGTACGCCTGGCAGAACGCCCTGGAGGTGCCGGTAGCCGAGTTGTTGGTCGAGGCGAGCGATTCCCTCACTTCGCCGGTCTTGCAGCGATCGCAGTTGGTCCGGTTGATGAAGACGGTTTTGGCGATTTGCGAGACGGCCAAGCAGGAATCGGTTCGCCGGATGGGCCAGACCATGATCGGCCAGCTCATCGAAATCATGCCTGAGTTGGAGAATGTCACCGCCTGGCACACGGTGGGCAAACGACGTCGCCTGAGCGAGCTCGGCGTGGCCGCCCAACGGCGGCTAGCCGAGGAGGTCTTCGTCGACCGCGGCGACTGACACCGGTCAAATGCAAGCAACGATCCGAACCGCCGGCAGTGCGGTCACCGCCGGCGATTTTTTTTGCGCTTCGGTTAGGCCTTCTCTTTCCTTTTGCCAAAGTGTCCAATGGTCTGGCCGGTCTTGACCCGGTCGGGAGGAAAGACCAGGATAACGATGTTTCCTGGCCCTGGAGTCAATCGCTATGAAACTCGTGGCATACCCGCTGGCCGCGCTGCTGGGTTTTTTTGGCCTGATGTTCGTCGTCGGCTCGCACGGCCAAATCGCCACGATCCTGGTCGGCGTGATCCTCCTTGCCGCGGCCGGTGTTTTGATCTGGCTGGCCCTCCAGAAGCCCAAAACGCCTACGACGACAATTGTCCAAAAGATTGACCTTTCCGGGGATGTGAAACTGCAAGATCTGACGTGCCGTGCCTGCGGCGGCACGTTGGGCAACGAGTCGATCAGCGTTCGGGCCGGCGGCGTCTTCGTGAATTGCCAGTACTGCGGCGCTACCTATCAGATTGAGGAGGAGCCGAAATGGTGATCGATGGCGTAGCCGCGCGCTGCGCCCGCCGTTTCCAGCAGTTGGTGCAGCACGATTTGCACGCCTTCCGCGCGGTCCTCGTCCAGCATCGCGGCCCTCGCCTCCGCACGTTCGATCTTCGGCAGGGCGACAGTCGTCGCCGCCTTCACCTGCGCGTCCACTCCGACGGATCGGCCGTCTTGATGGTCGATGTGACCGAAGCGATCCACCTTAACCCCGCAGCGGCCCTGCTGGTCGAAGCCGCGCTGGACGGCGTGCCGGAAAAGCAGGCCATCGTTCGGCTTCAGCGCCGCTTCCGCTTGCCGAGCCGGGCGGAGGCCGAACAAGCCGTCACGAAGATGTACACGCTTGTCGCCCGATTGAACGATACCTCGTCTGCTTGTCCGACCTGCGGTCTGCTCGAAGCCGACCGTTCCGCGTGGTTTACTCTGCCCGTCGCCGCCCCCTACAAGGCCGACCTTGCGTTGACCTACGGCTGCAATAACGCCTGTTCGCATTGCTACAATCGACGTTTGGAGGAAGCTTCGCCGCGAAGCGCGCTCTTGGAGAGACAGTGGCGCCTCGTGTTGCGGCGTCTTGGGCGGATCGGCGTTCCCCACGTGGTCTTCACGGGCGGCGAACCCACCTTGTGCGAATTTCTCCCCGCGCTGATTGCTCAGGCAGCTCGACTTGGTCTGGTGGCCGGTTTGAACACCAACGGCCGGCGGCTGGCCGACCGGGGTTTTGCCGGCGCGCTGCGAATCGCCGGACTCGACCACGTGCAGATTACCTTGGAGTCGCATCGCCCCGAGGTCCACAACGCCATGACCCGGGCGGCCTCTTTCGACGAAACGGTGGCCGGCCTGAAAAACGCTCTGCGCGTCGGCCTGCATACGCTCACCAACACCACGCTCACCCGAAGAAATATCGGACACGTCGGCGAATTAATGGATTTCCTGCATCAACAGGGGTTAAGAACCTTCGCAATGAACGGGATGATCTACTCGGGCAACGGCTGCACGACGGAGGATGCTTTGCCTGTCGAATCGCTCGCGCCGGTCTTGAGCGATGTCCGCGATCGGGCCGCGCGTTTGGGGATGCGATTCCTTTGGTACACGCCCACCGAGTACTGCCGGCTGTCGCCCTTGGAACTGGACCTTGGGCCACGGCGCTGCAATGCGGCCGAATACTCGATCTGCATCGAGCCCAACGGCGACGTGCTCCCGTGTCAGTCCTACTACGTTTCGGCCGGCAACATTCTCCGGGATTCTTGGCCGGAAATTTGGGAGAGTCAGCTCTTTCGCAGCATTCGCCATCGCCTCGATGAACCGGCCGGCTTGCCTCCGCGTTGTGTCCAATGCCCCGACCGCTCGCTCTGCGCCGGGGGCTGTCCTCTGGAACGCGAACACCTCCTGCGGCAACGCGGCGGAAGAGTCCCGTTGTCGCTTGAAGACGGTAGAATAAGCAGTTGCGATGACCCAGCCGGGGCCACCGCTTACGATAGGGTGGAAGTTAGCGGTACTGGTCCCTTGCGTCCATCTCGCTTCCCTGGGGGTGCATCATGACGGTTGCTTCGTTCCTCCGCTCGGCCCTGGAGTGGCCCTCCCGCAAGCCGGTTGTTTCGCCCGGACTTTACCGTTATCGTCGGGATGTCGAGGGGGCGGCTGCTCTGTTCCATCTTCGCGTCGACTCGGCGGGGGACGGGCTGCTGCTGGCCAATGCCGCCGCCGTCGCTCGGCTCACCGCCTCGGGCGTGTTGATCGCCAAGGGGCTGCTCGAAGCCGTCGAGCCGAGGGAAATTCTTCATCGCCTGAAGAAACAGTTTCGCGGCGTTAAAGAGGCGACACTGGTCGCCGACGTGGCGGCGGTGCGGACGTTGCTTGCCCAGATGGAACGTCCCGCTCATGGATACCCGCTGCTGAATCTTGCGGACCCTGCTTTTTCCCCCAAAGCCGCCCCGCTCGGCCGTCCGATTTCGGCGGACGTGCCGCTATGTGCGCCGTTCCACTCGGCCCGGGTCCTGGAGCGACTCTGGCAACTCGGTATTCCGCACGTCACCTTCGTGGTGGGGCAAAAGCCGGTCGCCGAACACCTGCTCCGCGCCGTGGAAAAAGCCGGCGACCTCGGCATGATTACCGGCCTCCGCGGCCGCGGTTCTGACCTGGCGCATGTCAACTGCTTGAACGAGCTGGCCGCCGCCGGCCTGGACCACCTCGACCTCTATTGCCTTTCGACGGAGGAAGCGGTTCACGATGGCCTTGCCGGCGAGGGCGACTCACGGTTGGTCAACCGGATGCTCCGCTCGGCACGGAAGCAGGAAGTCTGTATCGTTGCCCAGCTCGCCTTGGTTCGCCCAGCCCTGCCCACGCTGGTGAAAACCGTCGAACAACTGGCCCGACACGGCATCGAGAATATCGCGTTGTTCGCGCTGGGGGCTAGGGACGACGAGGCGGCCGCACAGGGGGCGCTGCTGCCCGACGAAATCGTCCCTGCCGCCCGACAATTGATCGACACGGCCGAGCGTCTCGAGGTGCGCCTGATGGTCTATCCGACCGTGCAGTTCGATCCCAAGCAATCGTTAGGCGAGCAGATCTGCTGTGGACCGCGGACCAGCGGCGACACCTCGATTCGGGTCGAGCCGGGAGGCACGGTCATTGCTCCCCGCGGCCCTTACCGCTCGGCCGGCAACCTGTTTGACGATCCCTGGGAGACCATCTATCACAGCGAGGCCTTCGAGGCCTATCGTCGCCGGGTGGAGAGCGATACCCACTGTGGCCAATGTCCCGGCCTGACCATCTGCGCTGCCGATTGCCCGCGCGATCCGGCTGGTTGGGCGATGCCTACTTCCAACTGCCCTTAGAGGGCTCCAAGCGATCAACCGCAAGGGATTTGCGTAATGCCAACGATTGTCCGACAGGTTGTCCTGCTGCTTGCCGCCACGCTCGGCGCTGTGCCGGCCGTCGCACAGGAGTATCGCTTCCGCGTGCCGAAGGTCCAGATGGTTACCACTATCCAACCGGACGCTTCGGTGCGCATTGCCTACGAGTTCCAGTTTCAGAACGCCCCCGGCGCTCACCCGATCGACGTGGTGGACATTGGCACTCCGCACGCCGGCTACAAGCTAGACAACGTGGAAGCGTCCATCGACGGCCACCCGCTGCACGACATTCGTGTGTCAACCTACGTCAAGCCGGGCTTTGAAGTCCACCTTGCCCCGCGCGTAATCGCCCCGGGTGGTTCGGGCCGTTTGCGGGTCGAGTTCACGATGCCGAACACGGTGTTTCAAGACACGACGCGAAAGGACTACGCCTCGTTCCGGATTACGCCGACTTGGTTTGGCGAACGATACGTCTTGGGCACCACCCACCTGCAAGTTGCCGTTCAGCTTCCGCAGAGCGTTCAGCCCGACGAGGTCTTGCACCAGGGTTTGCCTTTTTGGCGCAAGGCGCTCACCCGCCAGGGTGCGCTGGTTGGCTGGGATTTCCCCAGGGCTCGCTTGACCGGCCCGCACCAGGTCGCCCTCTCCTTCCCGAAGCGGGACATGCAGCGCGTCGTTCAGCAAACCGCCATCGATTTGCTTGTGAAATGGTTCAGCGAGTCGCCCCGCGTTCGTTTTTTCATGGGCAGCGTGTTCATGGTCCTTTGGGGCGTTCTGTTCTTTCGCTTCAGCGGTGGCACGGGCTTCTCGGTATATTTCTTCGTTGCCATCCTCACCGGCGTCTTGTTTGTCTTCAGTCCCGGCGCTCATCTGTTGGCGATGCCAATTGTCGTTGCCCTGATCGGGCTGAACGAATGGTTTCTCAGCCGTCGCAAGCTCCACTACATGCCGCCGATTGCTCAAATCGAAGGCGGTGGCATCAAGCGCGGGCTGACCGCGCCCGAGGCGGCCGTCCTGCTGGAACTCCCCATCGCCAAAGTTCTCTCGCTGGTAATCTTTGGGATGCTGAAGAAAGGAATCCTACGGCAGGTCAGCGCCGAGCCGCTGACGGTGGAGATTGTCGAAGCTTTTCGCATTCCAGGCGAGCCCGCGCTGATGAAGGACGAGGACCGCACCGCGTTCTACAATGCTGCGGCCGTCAAGCACCGCACGGTGGTCAACGCCTATGAGCACCCTTTCCTCTTGCTTTTGCAGACCCATTCCGGCACGCCGGTCAAAGACATCAACTTTGGCATCCCGGTCAAGCTGTTGATCCAGTCGGCGGCCGCGCGTCTCAGCGGCTTCGACCTCAAGCAGACCCAAGACTACTACCGATCGATCATCCGTCGGGCGGCGGACCAAGCGGCCACGATTGGCGACATTCCTCAGCGAGAGAAGACCATTGATCGCAACTTTGAATGGATCCTGATGGGAGACGGCTACGGGCCGGTGTTCGACTATGGGCGGCCGTATCGGCCGGTTTGGACCCGCGGATCGAGCACCTCCTTTCCCAGCGGCGGCGGCACGCCGGAACCGACCGCGAACCTCCCCGGCGGCACCTCGTTCACTGACGTCGCCGCCAGTTTTTCCGGCTGGGCGGAGAACACGATGGGGGATTTGGCCTCCTCGATCGCGCCTGGCTCGTTGACGATGGAACGCCCCGGCGGCGGCTTCTTCGATCTCAGCGGCGTCGACCATGTCACCGGCGAGTTTTTCAAGGCGGTGGCCGAGTCGGCTGCCAGTGGCGGAGGCGGTGGCGGCGGGGGCTGTGCCTGTGCCGGTTGCGCTTGTGCCTGTGCTTGCGCCGGCGGTGGCCGCTAGTTGCCTGTGGCGCGGATCGGGATCGCCATCGCGTGGTTCCTAAAGCGATGTGATGTTACTCGGTCGTACAACGCGCCAGGGTTTCACTGGCTCTGCCAGGCAAAGCCCGTGGTGCCCCATTTCAACCCTTCGTCACCTGTGCCACCTCGCCGGTGGATCAATTCGAGAGCGAGTTAGAAAGCAATCTGTTCATATCCTCTCCACTTATGGGAGCCAGCAACGAAACACTTATTCCCTCTCGGCACTCTAGCACATCGGCGTCAATCACAACACGACTTCCGCCTTGAACTCCGTAAATCGTCGTCGTTGTAACTGTCATTTGCGATGCTGTCTTTTGTGTCCTTTCAACATATGTACATAGAGGGCCGCCGGGACGGCTATGCTTGATATAATCTACCGGGCATCTCTTGCGCAGCTCGTCGGCTTGTTTTATTTCGTTCCATCCCTGCTTACCATCACCAATTGCGACGATTTGCGCAAATTCAGGATACTTTCGAACATAATACTCACAGATATTGCGGTCGATTGCGGCGGGGGGCACATTTGTAATAGAGCCCTTAGAGCTACAACCACACAGGGCCGCGAAACAGGCAAGGAGGGTCACTTGCTTCATTAAGGTACCCTTTTTTCCGTAATGTGTTTGCTTAGGACAGTGTCTACTGCTTTTTGCTGCTGCTATCGCTGGGTGCCACGGGCTTTGCCCGTGCTACTATCATCAATCGAGTTCAGCACTGGCAGGGCCAGTGGCACACACCACTTTAGCTTCGCTTGTCAGTGCCACCTCGCCGGACTACTTCAACTCTTCTTCACCAGTGCCACCCCGCCGGACGCCTCAACAATAAAGCCATTGCGGTCGCATCGTCCTCACGACGGCAGCCCGAGGCGTGCGAGCAAAGCGAGCAAACGAGCAAAGTCCCACCTGGCTCGACCGCCACCGTGATAAGGGTTGCGAGCAAAGCCCTTCCCCCCAAGCCACGCCAACCTTTGCTCGTTTGCTCGCAGGGTGTTTGCTCGGCGGGTTGCCTAGTCGGTGTCAGCGGGCGGCTTAGCATTGGCATAAACAGGGAGCAGGTGGGAGGGCGGGCGGAGGTACTGCGGGGGTACTGCGGAGAGGAGGGAAGTGGAGGCGGGGAAGTGTCGCAGCCGTCTCGCCGGGATTTTATACGTTATCGTTTTTGCAACCGGGCTTCGACGGTTTTCCAATCCTGGAAATAGTCGCATTCGCCTGTTGTAGTCTCCAAGACGTACCAACGGCCGCCCTCCAGCCGCCCGTACACAACTGTTCCGGCCACCTTCCAATCTAGGATACCCAATGGAACCACGCCTCGTCCCGTTGATGACTTAATGGTCGCTGTTGTCCCGTACACGTAGATTACCTCGTAGCCGTTGGGTAAGGACCTCTGTTGCAGCTTGTACGTAAAATATATCGAGAGGCATATGACTAAAACTACCGGAACGGTCAGCCCCACCAAGCACCCGATTCTTCCGCTACAGCGACTCTTGACACCTTCTTGTTCAACTTTCTGCATACTCGGTCCCTATTTGAGCCTTCCGCCGAGAGGTGTTTTGCTATTTCGATGCCTTACTGCATTTGCATGTGTTTTCGACAGTGCTCGTAAGTGCTCCCTGGCGAGGCCACCACGCATAAATGCTGTACGGCATGCCACTGTCTGGCGCCGGGTGCCATGGCCGCGCGGGATGCTCACGCGAGCGTGAGCATGGCACCCGGCCCAATCCGGGCACCGAGCGGGGGCATTATACCAGAGGGATTATCCTCCGCACCTCGCTGGGTGCCACGGGCTTTGCCCGTGCTACTATCATCAATCGAGTTCAGCTCTGGCAGGGCCAGTGGCACACACCACCTTAGCTTCGTTTGTCAGTGCCACCTCGCCGGACTACTTCAACTCTTCTTCACCAGTGCCACCCCGCCGGTGGACCGGGTCGTACTTCGTCACACGAAACTGGAACACTGTAATAGCCTCCACAGCCGAACGACATGCATCACACCAACTGCTGCACAGGACCTATCGTCGCCCTCAATCAGCCGGGGGCTGCCCACTCATTACCTCCTTAATTTGGCGGAGCACCGAGTCAGCCAACCGCCGACTCCGCAGCCACCTGCCGAGCGTAACTTGCTCCCCGTCCTGGCAGACAACAACCAGATTCCGACAGGTGTTATTCCGCGTGGGTGCGACGGCTTCCAATCGCGCAATCGCGGAGGCGGGGATCCAACGGCGGCGGCTTAGGCCGAACGGCCCCGCCCTGACCGCCACGCCGCGTCTGGAGACACCAACCACGCTGCGATAGAACGCAAATGTCAGAAGAAACAAGAGGATCAACGAGTCGAACAACAGCAAGGGAATCACCTGCACTGCGATCATTTCAATCGGCTGCTGTGCGCGGAGCGTGAATACAATGGCGCCGGTGCATACGACCAAGCACGCTACCGCCAGCAGCGTGCCCCATTGGCTCTGGTGCCCGTAGCTTCGCCAGCCGGAGAAAACGAAACGGCAGCTATCGTCGGCGGGCGACATGACTTTGACCACCCCGGCCTCGCGGAGGTCACGATCCGGATCGGGCGGGGCGGTATACTTAGCAATGGCGCCTTGGTCGGTCACGATATTGCGGTCGCTCTCGAGTGTCCTGAACACAGGCACGTCGAACTTGGCGTGGTAGTCCACGCCTGCCGCGGCTGCCCGGACATCGAGCTTCCAAGTGGTATCGCACGGGCCGCCGGTTGGACCGCAATCGAACGGGATGCAAAACGCCACGGGGATCGCCGACTGAGCGGCGTCGGATGGCAGAAGCTCATTCGCAATGATCTGCTCGTCCTGCCAGGACACTGTGGTGGTGGATTCCGCGCCGGTGCGGTCGGTCTGCCAACAAGTGAGCGTAACGCGAAAACCGCCGCTGGATCGGACTTTGACCGCTGTGCGCACCACGCCGCTGAGCATTCCACCGACGATCCCGGGCACGACCATTTTCAGGGTCGACTGCCCGTATTTTAACCACCGCAGAAACAAGGTAACCGGCCAGAGAATCAGCGCCAGGCCGATGGTGGGCAAGATCATCGCCAGCAAGGCGATCATGTTGTGGCCGCCAATAACATCGTTGAGTGCCAGCAGCCCCAGCGGTATTGCAATCGAGTTAAACGCCAGTGCGGCCCCTATCGCGCCGAGGAAGTGCCGCTTGCAGGGGTACTTGATCTCGCCAATGGCCCAGTCGGCTCGCCACAACCACGGTTCGTCGGGGTGGGCCTGCTCCAGCCGTAGTTGACGACGCATGATTAAGAAGCCGATTGGGGCGGCAATCAGCATGGCCACTCCGGCGCCACCGAGGGCGAGCGTCATGAACGACTGTAAGACGACCATCTCCCATCGCAGGTCGCGGTAGAGCATCGCCTGTGACGGCCGTGCCGGGTTGACGTAGCAGTGCATAGGTCGGCCGGTCCGCTTGCAAGTACTCAATTCTCCGTAGACCTTCGACCAGAAATCGCCAATGTTGTCTGAACCGCCATGCAGGCTCACGCGATTGCCGGTGTAGCGCTTTCCTTGGTACTCATATTGATACTCCGCCTGGACCCAGGAGGTCATGCTCTCGCCGGTGTCCTCGTCCCTCCATTCGGCACGGACAATCTTCGCGGGCACCTCGTCCCATTGCTGCGCTGCCCGATAGCGGGCGATCGTCGAGCCGAGTTGCGAGCCCATCCACCCGCCGATTGCCGTGAACGACAGGGCAAAAAGGCCGAGGATTACGACGCCCCAGGGATTGCTAATGTGGATCGTCTTCACCATCATCGCCTCACGTTGCGCCGTCCTATCGATAATCGCCTTCTCAGGCCGAGATCGGGACGGAGTTCACGACCACGAACCTATCACCTTTCGTCCCTGTTGAACAGCAGGCCGCACCCCGCCCGAGCAGCGGCCAATTGATGTAACTTCTCGTCATTACCTCAACCTCACTGTCGTGCCAGGCGGCGCGCCGGTCGCTAAGCGAAGGTCGCTGTCGGCTACTCCACGCCAGTTGCCGTTTCACGAGGGCACCGAGCCGGGTGCCGTGGCCACACGTGGCCATGCGATTCATAGCTCCTGGGCTAACCAAGGCAACGTGCGATCGATCGTGATCGGATCGTTACACCCGGTCTCCCAGGCCCGCGCACTCGACCACGGCCACCGGCTGGCAACATCGACCAAGCCGCGGCGCACGGGGTTAGCGTGAATGTAGTCGATCTTCTCGAAAATGTCTCGTAGTGAGCGGAGGTTGCGGTCATATCCGCCACCGCGCTGCCAAAATCGATAGGACTTTTTGCCGCTTGGCTGCCCATCCAACAGTTGGGGCAGGAACGCTGGCGAGTGTTCTTGAAGCCAGTGCAGTGCCCGCTTAGCCGTACTCTGCTTGATCGCCGTGAGAATCTGCGAAATCCTCACACCTTTCGTCGGCAACAGCACAATGTGTCCGTGCTCCGGCATGAGGACATACGCCCAAAGCTCGTACAGCCCTTTCTTTCTCCCCGCCGCCAAGCCCCCGCACATCCAGTCACAGGACCGCCGGCGTGAAAGGAGCGGGAGTCGGCGGAAGCAAGAAAACGTTAGACAGTGGGCGTCGCCTTCGATGTCGAAACGTCGGCACTGTTTTCGATTTTCGCTCATCTGCCCCTCAGCATCTTCCCTGCATGCTCACGCGAGCGTGAGATGGCACCCGGCTCAGCTCTTTTCGTCGGTGCCATGGTACCGATCTTCCTCAGTATGTGCGTCTCGCCGTTTCACAATCTGCCGCTGAAACAGCTCCATCGTGTCCATCATCTTTTCAGGCAACTTTCCACAAACTTGCTGTAACTCGGACACGATCTCCACAATGCGGCTCTTCAACTCTATCGTGCCATGATCCCGCGCCGCGGCAACCTTGACATCGTATTCTTTTCTCAGTTCCAAAAGTCGGCGAAGCTGAACTCGACATTTCCTGCAATGATGAGGTTGAGAATCAACCCAAAAAAAATAGTCCTCAAACCACGCCTTCTGCTCTTCGGCTGTCCATGTAAACTTTTGTTTACACCGTTGACATTCGAAGTCCGCGTCCACGTACCAATTGCGAGCGCACACACTGTAGTTCTGTTGTTCCGTGTTTGCTCGGACGGCGGTCTCGTAATGAACCGCCAAAGCCCTGAAAAAGAAATGCTCTGGCATTTCTTCGGGGCGTTTATTTCCAAAAACATCCATTGCTCGCCTTTCTACGGAAAACATCGCAACTTCCGCAGGGTCGAATAGTCAGCGCATTCTTGCTGCAACATCGAGGGGACCGTCAATCCCCTGACCATTCCGTCGCGTGCACGTGCGGGTGCCGCTGCTGGCTGGTCCAGCAGTGCCTCGACCGGCGGCGATGGCGCACTCGAACATCGACTTTGCTCACCTTTACCAGTGCTCCAAGCTGCTTGTCGTGACTCGCGAATCAGATGACCTGGTCCGGTGCAGCGCCGGATTCGGCGTCCCTTTGCTCGCCATACGGCGACGGGAAGGGTTCGACGAACAGGCCGAGCTGGTTAGCCAGCCTCTCCGCATCAGGGCACGCGTGCGGTAGCCCGACATACATGTAGTAATCGTATCCAAGGTGGATAAACGCTTCTGCTCCCTCCAAGCGACACCAAAACTCCTCCCGTAGCACCCGCCGTACAACCTCGCTGATCTCGGCCAAGCCGAGCGATGAGCCATCCGCCAATGGCAGCGGGATATCCGCGTGGTTCTCCAGCCCGGCAACCATCAGCGATAGCACCGCCGCCTCTTGGAGGAAGGCAACGGCGGTCGTGGCGTAGGCAGTCTCCACCCGACGGTACTCGGACTCCGTAAGTCGAGAGCCACCGAACACCCGTCCAATGTCGCTGACGGAAGTCCACTCATCGCGCATGTAAACACCCCGGCAATCGCGGTGGACCGGGTCGTACTTCGTCACACGGAACTCGAACACCGTAATAGCCTCCACAGCCGAACGACATGCAGCGCACCGACTGCTGCACAGGGCCTATCGTCGCCCTCAATCAGCCGGGTGCCATGGCCGCGCGGGATGCTCACGCGAGCGTGAGCATGGCACCCGGCCCAATCCGGGCACCGAGCGGGGGCATTCTAGCAAAGGGATTATCGCGCGCGATCGGCCAAGCAGCCATCACCAGGGTTAGGGGGAGTGCGAGGAAAGGGCTTGTGACGACCGAGCAAAGACTTCGTGGCAGACGACCTGCCGCGCTCACACCTCGTCGACGTCATCGAGGAGTTCGGCCAGCCAGCCGTAGGCCTCGGGATACTCGCGGCAGTCGAGGACAAACTCCTGGCCGACGGGAACGCTGTCTAGATAGGTCCAGTTCTTCGCGCGGCGCCAGCGACGGATGTCGGCGTGGCAGGACAGCGGTGTGCGGCCTCGCGATGGATAGAACCAGCGGGGCAACTGCCAGCGACTGCGGGAGGCGATCGGCGCGGTCAGGCAGAGCATCGGGTCGAATTTCGGAAAGACACCGAAGCCGGGATAGGTCCGTCGGACCTTCGGCAAAGCCATTTCCTGGCGGGCCAAGCAGACAATCTCGTCGTCCTTGCGGTCGGGAGCGAAATGCGGGTGGTAATCGGCCCAGCGTCGCTCCTGCGCGGAGAACTGCTCGACCGACTTGATAGCGGCCACCTTCAGCCAGCCGAAAAGGACGTGGAGATCGGGGGCGGCCGGCACAAAGCGGAGACGGTCTTCGCGCCACTCGGTCTGGCGGAACCAGCCGAAGAATAGGAATAGATCGCCTTCCGTAACCCCGCAACGCTTCAAGTGCGTGTAGGCGGGCCGCGAGGGACCAAGCAGCCCGAGCCACCCGTTGCGCCGGCCCAGCGCGGCGGGGTTGATGTCGGGGTCGAGGTGCGCCCGCGTCGAACTACGGATGCGATTGTCGGTGAGGTCGGCGACGACTTGGCCGAGATTCAACTCGTCCCAGGAGATATCGGCGTAGCTGATTTGCGACGAGCCATCGGGGATCGGCAGCGAGCACATCCGTCCGTCGGGCAAGATCGGGCTGGGCACCCCACCGTTCTGCGAGTCAAAGCCTTTTCGACTCAGAATCAGACGCATGGGGGGCCTTGTTGTGTTTCTTGCTTGGAATCGGCAGCAGACGGATTGTCAGTGTGTGACCTGGATTGATTTTACCATAGTCGGTCGGGCGAGGCTGGGAAGTCCGAGAGGCGGTTAGTGCCCGCTGTTAAGCTTCCGCAAGGCATCTTGAGCGACGGCGATTTCGTTCTTGGCCCGCCGAGCATCTTCGGAGAGCCCGGCTTCGAGCGATTTGTCTTCGGCCACCTCGGCCTGCAATGCTGCGCCAGGACCGAGGGTTTCGCGACGAGCGAAGGACTTGTTCGTCTCGCCGGCGAAGCCGCGTCCGGCGCCGTCGATCATTTCGGGGAGGAAGCCGCCGGGTCTTTCGTTTTTCGCGAAGCGCGGATCATTTTTCAGTTCGTTGAGATAGCGCTGTTGCCGTTGGCCCAGTTCGTAGGCGGCAGCCATCGCTTCTGCGTCGCCCTGTCGATAGAGGCCGATCGACATCAAGCCCATGCCACAATTGACTTCGGTGCTGCCCAGCAGTCCACGCTTGATGCCTGAGGCCTTGCAGGTGACGGTCAGATAGTTGGCTCGCCAGTTGGCCGGCACATCGAAGAGACAGGCAAATTCCCGCTGTTTCTGCAGGGTGTCTTGGGTGGACGGCTTTAGGTCGTAATAGACGCCGCAGCCGCGTTCGATCGTGCCGCTGGCCAGGAGGATTTGCTTGGGGGCCAAGAGCGTGTATTGGGTATGCGAGGAGTTCAGGTCGGCCGTGAGCTTGCCATCGCCAGCAGCAGGCGTCACGAAATACTTGACCAAGAGTTGGCCATGGTGGTCGTCGGTTTGAATGGCGATTTGGCCGCCGGCCACATCGGAAGTCACCTGAGAACTCGGCGCGAAGCTAACCACGGGCATTTGTTGGCCGGTCGAGATCTCGTAGTGCAGCCGCTTGAGGTCTTTTTCCTCGCCGGCGAGAAGCTGGGGCGAGATCTTGATGACTGCCTCAACAATCTTTCGCCGGTAGCTCTCTTCGTAGCGCCTCGGTGTCACGTCGCGGCACTCCACGGTCAAGGGCAGGTCGAAGACGACTGCCGGAGTCTCGGCTTTAGCGATCACCGTTCCGATGACAAGGACTGCAAGCAAACCGAAAAGCTTCCTGGCCATGGCAGATCTCCAAAAACGACCATTGGGTCAAGCGGCCTCGGGCTGCACCTCGTGCATGACTTCGGCCATCTCGCGACGGTTGCGGAGGTAATAAAAGATGCCGGTGGCGGCGATCAAGACGGTGATGAGGCGGTAGGCCAGGGCGACGACCAATCCTTGGCCGGGCAAAACGGATGGCCCCTGGACGGCCGAGACGCCGGCGTAGAACATGTCGAGCAGATACTCGAAGGGGCCGAACGCCAGGGGGATGACGCCGGTGGCGGCGCTGATCGGGAAGACGACGAAGTGACTCCCCAGCGATAGATGGTTGCCCGGCAATCCGACTGCGATCAGGAAGCAGCCGATGGCAAACATGCTGTGGACGCCGACGGTTATCAGCGACGAGATGAGGAGCACCGCCGGCTTCGAGCTATACATGCGGATGGCGGTGATCAGGCTTTCCAGCGGCGGACCGACCTTGGGCACACGGCCGATGGCGCGAAGGATTTTGCCCTCGCTCATGTCGGGGCCCATCAGCATGATCAGGCCGACGGTGAACGCCCCGGTGATGATGAACGTGACTTTGGAGGTCACGGCGATGAAGGCGTCGGGCAGTTTCCAGAAGCCCGTCAACAGGATCGCCGCACTGGCGACGATGAACAAGACGTAGAGGCCGATCACGCGGTCGACCAAGACCGAGGCGATGGCCTTGGCGCGGTAGCCGCGATGCTCGTGATCGAGCATGTAGGCCTTGACCAGATCGCCACCGACGATGCCGAGGGGGGCCAAGTTGAACAGGTAGCCCCAGAAGCTGATGCGAATGGCGTCACGAAAGCGGCAGGGTATGTCCAGCGCACGGACCAGGCACCACCAGCGGGCGAAGGTCAGGGCGACGGCGATGCCACAAGCCGCCCAGGCAAGGGCGAGGACCTTCCAGTTCTTGGGCTGACTCCACAGCTGGTCGAAGACGTTGCTGTTCTTCTCGCTTTTCGTCGCGTTCCAAACCAGGTAGCCGAGGATCGCGACGGAGATGACGATTTTCAGCAGGGTAACAAGCAGTTTTTTCACGTGAAGTGGTTCCCTCGCATCTGCGGCAGGCGGCGATCGGATAGCCAGACCTGCGGCGGATTCCCTTTCCGATCGCAGCGTCAATCTCGTTCGTGTTAGGCCTTTGTGACAAGGCCCGGGGACCGACTGGCCATTCAATGGGCCTACTTTACCACAATCCGAGGCTCCACGTCACCGCCACCAACCAGCCGACGCCGCAAATTTGCGTGGATAGGGATCGGTAGGCGGTTTCGACCGGCGAGCCACCGGCCCCCTCCACGTAGACCAGCCGAAGGTAATTCAAGATGCCGTATGCCACGAAAGGCATCGAGGCCATCTCGCGGCTGGGCAAGAGGACGTTGCGGACCTCGATACAGTACAGGCCATAGCTCAGCAAGGCGACTCCGGCGGAGATGCCCACGGCCTGGTCCAAAAAACCCTTGCTGTAGCCGCGGAGGCTGGGGCGATGGTTGCCGTCGAGTTCCTGGGTGAGGTCGGCACGCCGCTTGGCAAAACCGAGGAACAAGGCGAGCGTCGAGGTGCACAACAACAGCCAGGGCGACGGTTCGGCGACCATCAGGGCGCAGCCGAGCAAGACCCGAATCACGAAACCGGAGGAAAGCAGGAACACGTCGAGCAGGGTGACGTGCTTGGCGCCGGCATTGTAGGCGATGTTGACCAAGACGTAGGCGATGACAATCGCCGGCGCCGGCGGCTTATGGATGGCATAGCACAGCCAGAGTCCGGCCAGCAGCAGCGTGGTACACTGGAAAACGGCGGCCCAAGGCGGAACGATGCCGGCGGCGATGGGGCGACGGCATTTGGTCGGATGGAGCCGATCGGCCTTGGCGTCGTAAAGGTCGTTCAGCGTGTAGATTGCCGAGTTGAGCAGGCAGAAGCCGAACAGACCGAGAGTGAAGCCAGTCCAATCGAGGTGCGCGCCGGCCTTTAGCGCAAACGGCACCGGCAAGAGCACAAAGACGTTCTTGACCCAATCCTTCGGTCGGGCGAGACGGAGCATCCCGCCGAGCAATTGAGCCACCGAGAATGAAGGAGATCCCGCTGCCAGTTCGCTTTCAGCCATAACTTACCCCGCGCTCAAAAGCCTGCTGTGTCGCCACTACCCAAACAAATAACACCACCGAGACACCGAGGACACAGAGGAACCGAAATGTCGAAATCAGAATGTCGAATGTCGCATCGAGGCTTCTGCATTCATCATTCTCTGTGCTGATGTTCTCTCTCTGTGTCTCGGCGGTGGCCTTCCTAAAACCCGACGCGGCGCATCACGCCGCGCGGCAGGCGGCGAATGACCGACATCACCCAACGCCATGCAGCAGGGACGTAGACCTCGGGCCAGCCGCCGTCGATGGCGCGCAGCACACGGCGTGCGACATTGTCGGGCGTGCCGGCGAACGGGGGCGGTTTCAGTCCGGCGGTCATGCCCGTCTTGACGAAGCCCGGCTTGACGCAAATCGTCTTCAAGCCGCGGGAGCGGAACTTGTGGTCTAAGCCTTCCAGGTAGCGCGACAAGCCGGCCTTGGCCGCGCCGTAGAGGATGACCGGTTTGCGGCCGCGATCGCCGGCCACGGAGCTAAACACGCAAAGCGTGCCGCCGCCGCGGGCGAGCAGGCGTTTTCGCGCTTCCTCGCAGAACAATACGGTATTGGTGAAATCGGCGGTAAGGATACGCGCGGTCAATTCTGGGTCGCGCTCCAATTGGTCCTGGGTGGCGAACAGCCCGGCGGTGACAATCACGGCGTCGATCTGGCCCAACTCGCGTTCGGCCTGCTCCAAAGCGGGAGCAAAGGTGGCTGGCGCTAGCAGGTCGCACTGTGCCGTGCGAACGGGCAGTTGCGCGCCGCGGGTTTCCAGGTCACGGGCCGAGGCCTCCAATTCGTCGATGCAGTGCTCGACAAGGAACAACCGCTCACCGCGCTCGGCGAGCAAGCGGGCCAGGGCGCGTCCCATACCTTTAGTGGCGCCAAAGAGGACAAAATTCATGCGACATCTCCCAATAAACGCACCGACTGAGCGCTGCGGATGCGGCCATCCGGGTCCCATTTGCGGCGGACGCCGTTGAAGGCTTCGAGTCGCGGCTCCATCGCCTGAAAGTGTTCCGCTTTAGTGAAGGTGTCCTTGGTGAGGTAGATGCGGCCGCCCTCGGCGATCACCAACTCGTTAAGACGATCGATCAACACGGGCGTTTTCCGAGAGTGGATGGGGAAATCCATGGCGATGGACATGCCCGGCCGGGGGAAGGAGAGCAGGCCCTTGCCTTCGGGGCCGCAATCCTTGATCACGCAGAGGAAGCCCATGCCGCCACCGGCCACGAAGGCTTCGAGGAAGCGTCGGGCGGGGCCGTTGTCGTCGGCGTGCGGCAACACGCATTGATACTGTGTAAAACCGCGGCGACCGTAGATCAGGTTCCAATCGTCGACCATGTCCAAGGGGTAGAAGAAGGCGTCGGGATGAACGATGCCTTGCTTGATGCGTTGGAAGTGCTTCCAGTAATAGGCCAAATTGAAGGCCTTCATGCTGGGCCGGCAGAGGGCGAGGCGGGGGAACTCGAAAGGGATGCGGAAGCGACGTTTCAGCGGCGGGGCTTTGGCCGGGGCTTCCTCGCGCGTTGCCCAACGGCCCTTCATGAGGATGCCGCGACCGAGTTTTCGTCCGCGGGCGAGGCAATCGACCCAGCCGACCGTCATCGGCCACGCCTGGGCGGCTTTTTTGAGCCCGGCGACCATCGTATCGAGGTCGTCGATCCGTTCGCTCTCGCCCCAGATCCAGGGCGAGGGGATTTGCCGCATACGGAAGGTAACTTCCAGGATGTGGCCGGTCAGGCCCATGCCGCCGATGGTGGCCCGGAAGAGATCGGGCTCGACCGAGTCGGAGCATTCGATGATTCGGCCGTCGGCCACGCGTAGCTTGATGCTCTCGACATGCTCGCCGAAGCAGCCGTCGACATGATGATTCTTGCCGTGGACGTCGGAGGCGACCATGCCGCCGACGGTAACGAACTGGGTGCCGGGCGAAACAGGGACGAACCAGCCTTGCCGCAAGAACACGCGATTCAGTTCTAGCAGCGAGACGCCGGCCTCGGCAGTGAGCAGCCCGGTGGTTCGGTCGAAGTGCAGCAGGCGATCGGCCAGGGTGGTGTCGGCCACGGGAACATCCGGCCGGGCGGGCAGCGAGGAATCGCCATAGGAGCGACCGAGGCCGCGGGAGAGCGAGGCGGTTTCGGTGGCCGCCGCCAGGCTTTCCGACGTTAGAACCAAGCCATCGACGACGGGGTAGCGGCCCCAGCCGGCGATTTTGGAGCGAAATGGTGGGTGTCCCGGCATAACAATTCAAGTGGATTTGGGCGTCGAGAACGTCCAGGCGGCCGACGGTGGCCGTGGTGCCCTGGTACGAGGCGTGACTGGCGGCTATTGTGGGGTTTTTACTGAAAAACGAACAGAGCAATTATCCGGGAAAGTGCCGAGGTTAGCCGTCTGGCAATAGGTCGTCAAGCTATGGAAATGCTATGATTGTGCGAATCTTGGTCGGAATAGCCCGCCATAACGGGGACACTAGGTAATCGTTGCCTCGCGACGCCTCTATGCTCATGACCCACCCTGATCAGATGCCGGAATTTGTCGCGAACTGTCACAATCTCCTGGGGGAAAATATCTGCCGAGAATTGGGGATTTACCCGATGCCGGAGGGACTGAAGCTCTCGGTAGTGGTGCCGGTTTACAACGAAAGGGGGACGATCGACGAGATCGTGCGGCGGATTCGGGCTGTGCCGATCCCCAAGGAAATCTTGCTGGTTGATGACGGCAGCACGGACGGCACGCGTGACCTGCTGGCGTCGCTGGACGGGCAGGGGGACGTCCGCGTGATTCTCCACGAACACAATCAGGGCAAGGGGGCGGCTGTTCGTACGGGCTTCTCGGAGGCCACCGGGGACATTGTCATCATCCAGGACGCCGATCTTGAGTATGACCCGGCCCAATATCATCGCCTGATTCAGCCGATCGTCGAGGGGGCGGCCGACGTGGTCTATGGCTCGCGGTTTCTGCCGACGGGGCCGCACCGCGTGCTTTACTTCTGGCATTACGTTGGCAATCGGGCGCTGACGATGTTGTCGAACATCTTCACCGACCTGAACCTGACGGACATGGAGACCTGCTACAAGGTTTTTCGACGGGAAGTGATCGAGGCAATCACGCCGACGCTCAAGGAGAATCGCTTCGGGATCGATCCGGAATTGACGGCGAAGATCGCCCGGCGAAAATACCGTATCTACGAGGTGGGCATCAGCTACTTCGGCCGCACCTATCAGGAAGGCAAGAAGATTGGCTTTCCCGACGCCTGTCGGGTGTTTGTCAGCATCTTAAGATACTGGTGGAAGGATTAGAGGCCAGTGGTGCAGCAGCGGATCGTCGCGTTAGGACTGTTTCGAGGCCAACGGCATGTCGGCCCAAGCATTCGCCGCCGTACCGGCGGCGGCTAAACCAGTGCACAACTACTGCGCCATGGCCAGTGGCGAGAATGACGATGCGGAATCTGTGGATGACGAATGTCGAAATCCGAATGCCGAATGGATGCCACGCTAACTTGATCCTTCGTTGCAGCCCTAGCCCCTATCCCCTAGTCTTTAGCCCCTAGACCAATGCTGAAACTTGTCACGCCGAATTACCGTGTGTTTCGCGTTTGGGAGTTGACGCCCGAGCGGTTGCAGGGCTGGGGCCTTTGTGGGCTGATGTTGGATGTCGACTGCACCTTGGCCCGCTACCGCAGCGGGGAACCGCTGCCGGAGGTGGCGACGTGGCTGGGGCAACTGCGGGCGGCCGATTTTCGCTTGTGCCTGGTATCGAACGGGATGGGGCCACGCATCGAGGAGTTCGCCCGACGCGTTGATTTACCCTTTATCGCCCAGGCTCTGAAGCCGCTGCCGTTGGGCATCTGGCGCGCCGTCAAGGTGCTGGATCGGCCACCGTCTCAGTTGGCAATTGTCGGGGACCAATTGTTCGCCGACGTGATGGCCGGGCGGTTGGCCGGGGTACGGAGCATTTTGGTCGAGCCCATCCATCCGGAAGAAGAGCCGTGGTATACGCGGTTAAAACGGTTGGTGGAACGGCCGCTATTGGCCCGCTCGGCCAGCGTGGCCCAGTCGAAGTGCGTTGGGGAGTAGACTGTCGCTTCCCGACCTGCCACACTGAAGTATCTTGGACTATCCCGCTACTTCCCGCTGTTGCGCCGTCATTTCATAGACCGCGTCCCAGAGGGCTTCGTCGATTTCGGTCCACGTCTTGCCCCGCCGGGCCATTGCCGCGCGGGCCGTGTGGTAAAATCGCGGCTTGCCGAAACCCTCGCTGATCCGGCCGTCCAAATACCAGGTGAACGACGGCAGAAATTTTGGCAACGGTCCACCATTGGCGACCAGCAGGGTCATCGCGCCGATGTACGCGCCGGTGTTCAAGAGCGTGCCAATCGAAGTCTTTGTGTGATCGCCAATCAGCGAACCGACCTTGGTCGAACCGGTATTGATCCGCTTCTTGCCGTCAAGGCTCACCGCCACCGAGGAATAGTCGTTTTTTAGGTCGCTGTTGGTCGTCATCGCGCCGAGGTTCACCCACTCGCCCACGTAGGCGTGGCCCAAGAAGCCGTCGTGGTACTTGTTCGAGTAGCCTTGGACGATCGACTCCTCGATTTCGCCACCCACGCGGCACATCGGCCCGATCGAATTGCCTTCCCGGCATTTGCACCCGAGCAGGATCGAGTTCTTGCCGACGTAGCAGGGGCCTTCGACGCGGGTGAACGGCTGGATCTCGGCCCCTTCGTCGATGAACACTGGGCCGCGGCTGGCATCGATCACGACCATGGGATGCACAATCGTGCCGTGTCCGATGAAAATATCACGCTTGCTGCCGCGAATCGCGAACGGCTCTTCGACGATCCCGTCGATGCCGCTGAGGCGTGCCGCCGCGAAGTCGTCGGTTAGCTGCTGGGGATTGGCCAGCACCAGGTCCCAGAGATAGTTCCAGGTTTCCGGTGTTTTAGCGGCGGGTGGCAGAAGCCGCTTGGCCGCCTCCAACAGCCCGTCGAGCAAGGTTGCGGCAGCGTCGCTGTTGGGCCAGCCATCCGAGGCAGCCGCACTGTCCTCGATGCCGCGAGAGGGCCCGGCCGCCGCTTCGGACAATCGCCTGAGGTCCCGTTCAGCAATTCGCGCATAAAGCACCTCGCCATTTGCATCCAAGGCCACCTCACTTGGCCCGTCGGTTGCGGTGGGGAGCGAGTCGGATTTGGCCCGCGCATTGACCAGCAGCAGGCCGTCGCCGGCCAGCGATGCCGGTTGGTTGACCGACCGGTCGGTCCGCTGTCGCAGCGAGCCGGCCGTGTAAGGCGGGACAAAATAGGCAACTTCACAGGCGGGGAAGCGTCTTTCGACCTTCTCGCCGAGGGTTGTCATCCCGGAGCGGAGTTCGAAAATTGGCCGGTTCAGCGCCAGGGGGTCAAAATTGCGGCGGGTCGCGGTTGGCTGGTCGAACAGGATCAGGCGGACCACAAGCTCTCCTTTTTAGGCTGAGAAATGCGGCGTTGGGGCAGCGATTTGTGGCCTTCGACCACCGCGTCGGACGAAGAATATAGGATGCTGCCCGGATTGGCAAGAATAGCGAAATTTGGGCAAGCCGGTGAATCGACATCCCCTCGTTCGGTGCTCCCTTGCCGCCGTGGTTTGGGCAAGTTACGATGGGATACTCGATTTTTCCACGCAGGTAGACCGTCCGTAGGTGCTTTCTTGAAACGCAGTGGGGCCTGAGTCGCATGACGCTTCGGCAGAAAATCGTCGTCACGGGCATGGGAGTCGTTAGCCCCATTGGCATCGGAAAGGAGCCGTTTTGGGCTTCGCTGCGCGAAGGTCGCAGCGGTTTCCGCCAGCTGGAGGCCATCGAGGGGCTGGCGCCGGCGATGATCGGTGCGCCGGTGGCCGACTTCGACGCTAAGCAGTACGTCCGCCCGCGCAAGAGTCTCAAGGTGATGAGCCGCGAGATTCAACTAGGCTTTGCCGCCGCCGATCTGGCCTTGGCCGACTCGGGCTTGCGGGAGAAGCCGGCCGACCCCGAGCGGATCGGAGTGATCTTCGGCGCTAGTTTGCTCCCTTGTGAACTGGAAGACGTCGTTGGGGTCTATCGTGGCTGCATTCAGGATGGGCGTTTCAACTTCGACTGCTGGGGCAAGGTCGCCATGAGCGAACTGTTCCCCTTGTGGATGCTGAAGTACTTGCCGAACATGCCGGCCTGCCACATCGGCATCAGCCAGGACGCCCGGGGGCCCAACAATACGATCACGCTGGGCGACGTCTCGAGCCTTTCAGCGATGGCCGAATCGGTCCGCGTGCTGGAGCGTGGCCAGGCGGACGTGATCATTGCCGGCGGCGTCGGTTCCTTGCTCCATCCGGCGATGTGGATTCGCAGCCACATCCTCGGCTTGTCGCCGCGTTGGGAGCCGCCGCAGGCGGTGGCCCGGCCGTTTGATGCCCGTCGTGACGGACTGGCGGATGGCGAAGGTTCGGCCTCGTTTGTGCTGGAAACCGAACAACAAGCGGCTGCCCGGGGAGCGACGATCGCTGCCCGCATCTTGGGCTGTGGCTCGGCCTTCGAACCGCGGCGCAACAACAGCCATCTGAAGGGCGACGCCATTCGTCGGGCGATGGCCGCTGCCTTGCGTGATTCTGAACAGACCAAAGAGGACATCGGCGTGGTCGTCGCCCACGGCCTTGGCACGATTGAGGACGACCGGATCGAGGCGGCAGCCATTTGCGAGACGTTAGGGGATGTGCCCGTAACGGCGGCGAAGGGCTATTTTGGCTATCTCGGTCCGGCGTGCGGCATTCTGGAGACGGCCCTCGCGATCTTGGCCCTGCAACATGGCCAGGTGCCGACCACGTTGAATTACGACGAAGCCGATCCGCTGTGCCCGGTGAACGTCGTGCATGGCGGGCTGGCCGACTTGAAAGCCGACAAGGCGATGGTGCTGAGCCATTCGCCACACGGGCACGCCGTCGCCATCGTGTTGGGCAAATAGTGCAGCGGCCACAGTCGAGCCAGAGGGGCTCTCACGGACCCGACGCATGCCTACCTTTTCCGATTTTGCCGCCGAAGTGAAACGGCTCGATCGGGCGTTGGCCGCTTTGGAGCCCGAAGCCGCGTCGGTCGGCGCGCCGACGCCCGCCGGCAGCGAGTGGTTCGATCTGCTGCGCAACAAGCTCCTGGCGCAACTGGAAATGCCGCCGCTGCTGGTCGTGGCCATCGTCGGCGGCACGAACATCGGCAAGTCGGCCGTTTTCAATCATTTGGCCGGCGAGGTGGCGAGCACGTCGAGTCCGCTGGCCGCCGGCACGAAGCACCCGGTATGCCTCGTTCCGCCGGCGCTGGCCGCTCCGCAGCTGCTCGAGCAGTTGTTCGAGCAATTCGAACTTCGCGCCTGGCACTCGGCCGACGATCCGCTGGAGGAGTGTGCCGAGAACCTGGTGTTTTGGCGGACCAGTTCGACGATCCCTCCTCGCTTGCTGCTGATCGACGCCCCCGACGTCGACTCCGATGTGACGATGAATTGGCAGCGGGCGACCGCCATCCGCCAGACGGCCGACGTCCTGATCGCTATCCTCACCCAGCAAAAATACAACGACGCGGCGATCAAGCAGTTCTTTCGCGCGGCGGTCGAGGCCGACAAGCCGATTATCGTATTGTTCAACCAGTGCGAGTTGCAGTACGACCGTCAGTACTGGCCGCAATGGCTGGCGACGTTCTGCGAGCACACCGGCGCGAAACCCGAGTCGGCCTATGTGATTCCGTACGATCGCCAGGCGGCCGAAGAACTGCGATTGCCGTTTTACACGATCAGTGCCACGAATGAGGCGTCGGCGTCAGCCGCGAGCCAAAGGAAAAGCGGCCAAGAAGCAGCGGGCGAACTGCAGAAGGCTGATCTCCGCGCGGAACTGGCCTCGCTGCGATTCGATGCCATTAAGATTCGCACCTTCCGCGGCGCCTTGCAGCGGGTGTTGGACGAGCAACGCGGGCTACCCGGCTATATGAAGACGATTCGGGCGACGGCCGCCGAGTTCCAAGCGGCAGCGACTGCATTGTCGGCCACCGAGATGGCCCGGGTCGCATGGCCGGCGCTGCCGGCAAGCGTGCTTGTCGATGAAATCGCTGCCTGGTGGGACGCATCGCGCGAAGCCTGGTCGCGTCGCATTCATGGATTTTACCGCACGCTCGGGCGCGGCATGACTTGGCCGGTTCGGGCCGCCTGGAACGCGGTAAGCGGTCCCAGTTCCCCGCCGACGGTCGCCTTCCAGCAGCAGGAGCGCGCCGCGATCGTCATGGCCGTCGAAAAACTGCTCGACGAACTCACTCGGCTATCGCAGGTTGGCAGCGAGACGCTTCGCCCGCGGCTAGCACGGTTGTTGGGCGGCCACGCCCGGGCGACGCTCTTGGAACGCGTGCAGACCGCCCATGACCAACTGCCGGCGGTGGACGAAGACTACCGCGTGTTCCTCCGGGCGGAACTCGATGCTTGGCGCGACGCCAATCCGCGGGCCGTGCGATTTCTGCATTCGCTGGACCATGCGGCGGCCCTGGCCCGGCCTGCGGTTACGGTGGCCCTGTTCTTCACCGGGCTGCACTTTGCCGGCGATATCGTCGGTCAGACCGCCATTCAGGTTGCCGGCTCGACGGCCGGACACATCGCCACCGAGGCGGCCATTGCCGGCGGCATCACCGGCGGCGGCGAAGCGATCGTCAGCACCACCAGCGAAGGCGTGCGGCAAGCGGCCGGCCGCCTCTTCATCCGCCTGCAATCGCGCTATGCCCAACAGCGGGCGGCTTGGCTGGCCGAATGGCTCGAACAAGAACTGCTTGGCGAGTTGCTGGCCGACTTGCGTCACGGCGCCGAAGTGCCACAGTCGGAACCGTTCCGGCAAGTGGAAGCGATCGTCCAGTCGCTGAGAGAACTCGGGGCTAGGAGCTAGGGACGATGGGCTGGGTAACGCTATTCCGATTCCCAATTTGCAGTTTTTCTGCCTTCATCATTCCGCCTTCTGCTCCACCTCTGCCCGCATCACGCGGAAGACGTCGGTATTGTCGATGTACTGGCCGGAAATCTTCCACACCTCGGCCGCCTTCGGATCTCTGCCTCGCACCGATGCGTTGAAACGAGTTGCGCCGGCGCCCCGGGCGTAAAGCGGCACCAAGCTGTTGCTGTGACCGAAGGCGTTGTGGCGCATGCCGGGTAGCTTTCCCTTGCCATGATCCACGAGCGGCTGGAAGGCGACCTTCGCCGAGTCGGGCCCCCAGAGCAGGCCGCACTCGTGATCGGCCGTCAGGATTAGCAGCGTCTCGTCCCAACTGCTATGCTTTTCGACCCAAGCGACGACGGCGTCGACGGCCTGCAAGAAGTCGATCTGCTCCTCGATCAGTCGGCCCGGTTCGTTTTCGTGGTTGGCCCAGTCGACCGCGCCGCCTTCGATCATCAGGAAAAAGCCCTGCGGCTCGTCGTCCAGGCAATTGATCGCCGCGCGGCTCATGGCGGCCAGCGACGGTACATTCTGATTCCGGGGCATGGCGTACGGCGCCGCCGGCGGTGCCAGCTTGTTTCGCGCGATGGTTACTAGGCCTTTGCCCCGCTTCTGCTGCAAGGTGCTGGCCGCCTGCGCGGTGCCCAACACTTTCGCCGGCGTCGCCCCGGACGCCAGTTTTTCGAAGTCACCACAGCTTTCGATCAGTTTCCACGGCAGCCGGTCCGTTTTGAGCGACTCCCAGGTCTGTTGGTCGCCGACCCATTTGTACTCCCGCTTCATCGCCTCGGGCAGCGGCTGGCCGTTGTCGTCGAAATCGGGATTGCCTGCCCCCATGATCACGTCCAGCCAGGTTGCGGTGAGCATTTCCTTGGCGATGTGCGAATAGTTGTCACGGCTAACGTTGTGCGCGCCACCCAGTCCGGCGGGGGTTGCATGGCTCCATTGGACGCTCGTAATCACGCCTACCCGCTTGCCCTGGACCTTGGCCAATTCGGCGATCGTCTGGCCGGTCATCGGCCGATTGCCGTTCGACCAGTTGATAGCGTTGTTGTAGGTCCTTTGGCCGGAGGCCAAGGCGGTGGCCGCGGCGGCTGAGTCGGTGGGCGTCACCTTCAGGTAGCCGTAGCCGACGAAGCTAGTCAACAGCGACTTGCCGGGGGTGGCATCCCAGGCCTTGATCGGGTCGTATACCACGGCCGGATTCTGTTCGCTGTTGCCGGTCGGCTTGTGCGACAAATTCATTGGGTAGGTCGTGCAGGAAAGGCGAACCCAGCCCGGCTGATCGTAGACTTGCTGGCCCATCCGGCCCTGGTACATGCTGGCGGCTAGCCAGGTGTTATAGCCGGCCCCGTCGGCGACCATCAGGATCACATTCTTGGCCGCCTCAACCGGCGCGACGGTGACAAATGTCACCAACACCAACAGGCCCACGCCGAGAGGTCTCTTGTGCGACACGTACTGATCTCCTAATCCTGCTCAGCCATTTCGCGGAAACGGGACCAGTCGATGCCCAGCTTCCGCATTTTTGCCCGCAGGGTGTGCGGATTGATCTCTAACATTGCGGCCGCGCCTCGCCGTCCTTCGATTCTACCATGCGTGGCCACCAAGGCGGCTTCGATGTGCCGCCGTATTGCGACGTTCAACGGCTCGATCGCCCCCGATTTGCGGTGTTGGATTCCGGCGGGAAGGCCGCTGGCTGACAGGCGGTGCGGCAGCACGGGGGCGGGGGCCAGATCTCCCGCTTTGACGCCCAACGCCGTGGCCACTTCCAGCCGCTTGCCGTCGCCGAGAATCGCGGCCCGGTCGATGACGGCGGCCAGTTCTCGCACATTGCCTGGCCAGGAATATCCCATCAACAGGGAAAGATCCTCGGTGGTCGGTTCCACCGGGGCGAGGCCAAAACGCGTCGCAGCACGTTGGGCGAAGTGGATCGCCAGCCCGGGAATGTCCTCGCGGCGTTCGCGCAGAGGAGGCAAGACCATGGGGAAGACCGCGATGCGATACCACAAATCCTCGCGGAACCGTCCGTCGGCCACCATTGCGGCCAAGTCTCGGTGCGTGGCGGCAACGATTCGGACGTCGACGTTAATCGGCTTCTCCGAGCCGACCCGCTCCATCCAGCCGTCTTGGAGGATCCGCAGCATGCGGACTTGGGCGGCCAGCGGGAGTTCGCCGATTTCGTCGAGAAACAGCGAGCCGCCGTCGGCCCGCTCGAACCAACCGCGCCGGGCTTCGACGGCCCCGGTGAAAGCCCCTTTTTCATGGCCGAAAAGTTGCGAGTCGATCAACTCGGGTGGAATGGCTCCGCAATTGACGCGATCGAACGGGCCGTTGCGTCGCGCCGAGCGGTTGTGGATCGCGCGGGCGATCAATTCCTTGCCGGTGCCGGTCTCGCCGAAAATCAGCACCGGCGCGTCCGAAGGGGCGACCAATTCGATGCGGTCCATCACGCTCCGCAGGCCTGATTCGACACCGACGATCGTGTCGCCCAGCGTCTTGCGTCCCAAGCGAGTCAACAGCGAGCGCTTGTCAGCTTCGGCCGCTTCGCGGAGTGCGGCCATTTCGCGCAAGCGGCGGTCGTTGTCCAAGGCCACCGAAAAAGGCTCGAGCGACAACTGCATGATTCGCACATGCGACGGATCGAACACGGTCCCCAGTGGGGCGAGAAACACCAGCAGCCCGCAATGCCCGGCCGGATCGCCCAACGGTCCCACAAGGATATCACCGGCATGTTGGCAGGCCAGCAGCGGCATCAGATCGACAATCTTTTCGTCGCCTTGGCGTTGTTGGGCGACCTCGCCGTTGCGACACCACGCCAGCAACTTTTCCAGTTGGGCGGAACTGCAATCGCTGCGCGCGTCGGGCAGGCGATGTTTCAGATTGGGGAACCCGACGGCGACGGTATCCAAGCCGCTGCGTGCCCGGTCCACCCGCCGCACAAGGATCTGTTCGGCAGGCAGATGTCGGGAGAGCATCGCGGCGATCGTCCGTGTCGACTCGCCGATTTCGATATGGCGGCAGGCCTCTTGCCAGACGCCAAGGAGCACGTTCTGTACGGTTTCCATGTTGTGAAGCGGGGCGGTGTGGTGCGGGAGGTCCTGGGAAGGATAACGGCAGGCTAGCATATTTGCTGGAGTTATGCCATGTTATTTGACGGCACGCGCTGTGCCTAAATACCTAAACTTCTCTAGCTTGCTGCCAGCGAGGCCATCCAGCCTCCCCCGTCTTGCGTGGCATGCCAGTTGCGACCCGGCCTGTAAAGCACTTGCTATGCCATCGTTTTACTGAACAAAACCCGAACCGTGGAGTCATCGTGATTCAGCCAGGCACAAACTTCCTCGTAGCCCGACTCGCCGTTCTCGTTGCCGTGCTCGCTTTGGGAAACGGCTGCTCGAAACCGGCCGATAACTCGGCCCCGTCGAGGAAGACGGAGACCGCCGCCTCCAATCCGAAGGCCGAAAGCGGCGCCGAAACGAAAACCATCGAGATTCTTAACGTCTCCTACGATCCTACCCGCGAACTCTACAAAGACTTTAACCAGGCCTTTGCCAAACACTGGGCCGAGACCAACAATCAGAGCGTCACCGTTCGCATGTCGCACGGCGGCTCGGGCAAGCAGGCTCGCAGCGTGATCGACGGCCTGGCCGCCGACGTCGTCACCCTCGCATTGGCCTACGACATCGACGCTGTTCAGCAGAAGTCCAAGCTCTTGCCGAAGGACTGGCAGAAGAAACTGCCCGACAACAGCGCCCCGTACAACTCGACCATTGTCTTTCTGGTGCGCAAGGGCAATCCCAAAGGCATCAAGGACTGGAACGATCTGGTGAAGTCGGGGATCGAGGTCGTCACGCCCAATCCCAAGACCTCGGGCGGCGCCCGTTGGAACTACCTGGCCGCTTGGGGCTACGCCTTGAAGCGTGAACTCGGCGACTGGTCGAAACTGAAGGACCCGAAGCATGCCGCCGACGTTGCCCAGGCCGAGAAGAAGGCCCAAGAGTTTGTCAAAGACCTCTTTGGCCACGTCCAGGTCCTCGACACGGGCGCCAGGGCGTCGACGATGACTTTCGTCCAGCGCGGCATTGGCGACGTCTTGCTGGCGTGGGAGAACGAGGCCTTTCTCTCGGTGCAGGAATTGGGTCCCGAGAAGTTTGAAATCATCGTTCCCTCGGTAAGCATTCTGGCCGAGCCCTCGGTCGCGGTGGTGGAAAAGAATGCCGAAAAGCACGGCACCCGCAAAGTCGCTGAAAGCTACCTACAGTACCTGTACTCGGCGGTAGGTCAGGCAATTGCGGCAAAGCACTACTACCGTCCGCGTCACACGGAGGGCGTTCCGGAGGCATATCTGAAACGTTTTCCCAAGGTGGAATTATTTACCGTCGATGAAGTGTTTGGAGGCTGGGAGAAGGCCCAGGCAACCCACTTCTCCGACGGTGGTGTTTTCGACCAGCTTTCCAAACGGTAAGAGCCCACCTCAAACCGTCGGCCGCCAATCAGCAGCGACAGCCGTGGTGGCGCGGGTTGCCGTCGCAGGAACGATGCCAACGCCTATGCAACTGACCTTGAAAGAACGCAGCGTGCTGCCCGGCTTCGGCCTAACCATGGGCTTCACGCTGCTTTACTTATCGCTGCTGGTGATGATTCCGCTGGCCGGCCTGTTCTTGAAGTCGGCCACGATCAATTGGAGCCAGTTCTGGGCGGCGACGACCGATCCACGCGTGGTGGCCTCCTACAAGCTCACCTTCGGTGCGTCGTTGATCGGTGCGACGATCAACGCCGTCTTTGGGCTGATCGTGGCCTGGGTGTTGGTCCGCTATTCGTTTCCTGGCAAGAACCTCGTCGATGCCATGGTCGATCTGCCGTTTGCCATGCCGACGGCGGTTTCGGGCATTGCGCTGACGGCCATCTACGCGCCGAACGGCTGGATCGGCCAGTGGTTTGCTCATGATGGCTGGATCGGCCAATGGTTTGGGCCAAACGGCATCAAGATCGCTTACACTCCGCTGGGCATCATCGTAGCGTTAACCTTCATCGGCCTGCCGTTCGTCGTCCGCACGCTGCAACCGGCGATGGAAGACATGGACTCGGAAATCGAAGAGGCGGCGGCGAGTCTCGGCGCCACGAGGCGTCAAACGTTCTTGAAGGTGATCCTGCCCACGATCCTGCCGGCGTTGTTGACCGGCTTTGCCCTGGCATTTGCCCGCGCGCTGGGAGAGTATGGTTCGGTAGTGTTCATCGCTGGCAACATGCCAATGAAGACGGAAATCACGCCGCTGCTGATCGTCACGAAGCTTGAGCAGTACAGCTATGCGGAGGCGGCCGCGATTGCGGTTGTCACGCTGATGGCCTCCTTCGCGGTGTTGTTGTTCATCAACCTGCTGCAATGGTGGAGTCGGCGGTACGCGAGTTGAGGGTTCAAGGATAAGGCCTGGCCGCGGCCGGTCTGGCGGCGCAACGAACAACCCGACAATGGAAAAGTAAGATGGCCGGTACAGTGGCAATGCGACGCACGGCGGCCCGGCGTCAGCCCGACACCAGCGCGACGACCGAACCTACCTGGGTGCGGACGTTGTTGATTGTCGTTTCATTGATATTTCTGGCCATCTTTCTCCTGTTGCCGCTGTTGGCCGTATTCTCCCAGGCCCTGGCGAAAGGTTGGGAGGTCTACGCCCAGTCGCTGTGGGACGCCGACGCCCTGGCGGCCATTCGACTCACACTGCTGATGGCCTTGATTGTCGTGCCGATCAACACCGTGTTTGGCGTGATCGCTGCTTGGGCGATCGCCAAGTTTCAGTTCGTGGGCAAGAGTCTGCTGATTACGTTCATCGATTTGCCGTATAGCGTCTCGCCGGTAATTGCCGGCTTGATCTTCGTGTTATTGTTCGGCCGCCAAGGCTGGATGGGTCCCTGGCTGGAATCGCACGACATCCGCATCATCTTTGCCATTCCCGGCATCGTGCTGGCGACGCTGTTTGTCACCTTCCCCTTCGTGGCCCGCGAGTTGATTCCGTTGATGCAGGCGCAGGGCACCGAAGAGGAAGAAGCGGCCTGCGTGCTGGGGGCCAGCGGCCTGCAAACTTTCTGGCGGGTCACGCTGCCGAACATCAAGTGGGGCTTGCTCTACGGTGTGATCCTCTGCAACGCGCGAACGATGGGCGAGTTCGGCGCGGTGTCGGTGGTCTCCGGCCATATTCGGGGCGAAACCAATACGATGCCGCTGCAGATTGAAAATCTTTACCACGAATACAACATCACCGCCGCCTTCGCGGTCGCCTCGCTGATGGCCCTGCTGGCCCTGGTGACCTTGGTGTTTAAGTCGTTCCTGCAGTGGAAGACGAGCCAGCAGCTTTCGGCCGAGGAACTTGGCTACACGGGGGATTAACGTTGGCATCCCCGGCCAGGAGAGAAAATGACAGTCGGCAGGCGATTCGCCGCGAGGTTTGACCATGGGTATTGAAGCACGCAACATCACTAAAACCTTCGGCACCTTCACCGCCCTGCGCAACGTGAGCCTTAGCGTGGCCACCGGCGAGCTGGTCGCCTTGCTCGGCCCGTCGGGCTCCGGCAAGACGACCTTGCTCCGCATTATCGCCGGCTTGGAAGAACCGGACGACGGCAGCGGCGCCATACTCTTTCATGACGAGGACGTTGCTCGCACGCAAGTCGGCAACCGCAAAGTTGGCTTCGTTTTCCAGCACTATGCCCTGTTTCGGCACATGACCGTCTTTGAGAACGTCGCCTTTGGATTGCGGGTGCGTCCCAAGTCGCAACGCCCCGGGCGAAACCTCATTAAGTACAAGGTCATGCGGTTGCTGAAACTCGTGCAGTTGGAGAGCATGGCCAATCGCTATCCGCATCAGCTCTCCGGCGGTCAGCGGCAACGCGTCGCTCTGGCCCGAGCCTTGGCGATCGAGCCCAAAGTGCTTCTGCTGGACGAGCCGTTCGGCGCGCTCGACGCCCGCGTCCGCCAGGAATTGCGCCAATGGCTCCGCCGATTGCACGATGAGATTCACCTGACGAGCCTGTTCGTGACGCACGACCAGGACGAAGCCCTCGAGCTGGCCGATCGCGTGGCCGTGATGAACAACGGCCAGATCGAGCAGATTGGTACGCCCGACGACGTGTTCCACAAGCCGGCAACCGAGTTTGTGGTAAAATTCTTGGGCCAGGTCAATTTCTTCCACGCCCGATTGGAAGGCGGCAAGGTTCACTTCTCCACCTTGGCCTGGGAATCGCCCGAGCACGCCGGCACGCCATCTCAGCCGGCCCACGTCTTCATCCGGCCGCACGAACTCGACGTGAACATCATCCGCAACGGCCACCCGGCCCTGCAGGCCACCGTGAAACGCATCCACTCGGCCGGGCCCAATGTCCGCCTCGACCTCACGGCCGAGTCAGGCGAGCGGCTTTGCGCCGAAATGACCCAGGAACGCTACCGCTCGCTGAACATCACGTCGGGCAGCACGGTATTCGTCACGCCCCGCGACGTGAAAGTCTTTGCGGATAAGCCGTAGGGGCTTGCAAAGGGTGGCGAAAGGTGGGGGTAGGCCAATCGCAGCGAGTCCCACTAGGATTAGCGCCGATTAGCGCTGCAAAACAGGAACGCTAATCTTCGCTGATTGCCGCTGAGGTCGCGGCCGACCGCCTACGCAATCAAGTACAGCAGCGGAAACAGGAAAATCCAGATCAGGTCGACGAGGTGCCAGTAGAGCCCAGTGAAGTCGATCGGCGTGAAGTAGGCGGGGCCAAACTCACCTCGCATCGCGCGGAACATCATCCAGACAATCACCGCCAGGCCCGCCACCACGTGCACGCCGTGCAGGCCAGTCATGGCGAAGTAGATGCCGAAGAACGTTTGCACGTTGTTCGGCTCGGGGCCCACCCACGTAGGCTCCTGTTTCTTGGTCAGCCACTGCTGGGAGATGCCTGACGGTCCTACGGCCGCCGGCGGGATCGTGCTTCGCTCGGCCACACCGCCAGGCTGGTCCGTGGCGGCCCTATTGTCGGCGGCATCGGTCTTCGTGGGCGTCTCGGGGATCTTGGGGACTTTGGCCCCCGGTGGCGGCGAATGGGGTTGATAGGCCTGGCCGGTCAACAGGCCCTCTTCCCACTTGTCCTTGTACTCGACGAACTTGATCCCCAGAAAAACAAAGCCGCAGAAGAGCGTGACTCCCAAGAGCGCGACCAGCCAGCGACGGTGGCCGACTTGGGCCGCATGCACGGCGGCGGCCATTGTGAAACTGCTGAAGATCAGCACGGCCGTGTTGATCGCGCCGAGCGACTTCGACAGATAGAGATGGGCGTAGAAGAAGACCTCGGGATGATTTGCCCGATATACGGCGTAGGCGCAGAACAAGCCGGAAAAGAGCAAGATTTCCGTCACCAGGAACAGCCAGATGCCTAGCTTGCCCGACTGGAATTGCTGCTGCGGAGTTTCGAAGTGATGGGCTAAGTGTGAGGGATGCTCGTCGTGCATGGTTTTGTTCGCCCGATACTAAGCTTCGATCTATCCAGCGGCCGACGGTCCGTCGACGCGATGCTATTGTATCTGCCGGAACAAGCCGGCGTTCCGGGCGACCGCGAAATGCGCGATCAGGAGCAAGACCGTTTGAGGATTGCGCTATCGCGGCCGCCAGTACTCGTCATATCGTAGCAACAAGTCGACCACCGCGTCGAGTTGGTCCTCGGCCGAGCCGGGGAAAATATCTTGCCCCAGCGCCGGTCCGTCCTTGGGAAACAATACGGGCATGGGCGTGTACGGCAGCACCGACCGCGGGTTGGCCAGCCATCGCCGTAGAAATTCCGGCCGCAACCGCCGACCGACGTCGTCTAGACGAGGCGCTGCGGTGGCATCGGCCGAGTTGCCCGGCGATTGATTGCCGACGGTATGGCATTTTGCGCAAAAGGTAGTGCGATCGCGGAGCAGGTTCACGGCCCGATCGAGTTGTTTTCTGTCTGGCGAGTTACCGGGGGGCGGACCATCTGCGGTGTAAGGAAATTCGCGGCCCGTCGTGGCCATGAAGTAGTCCGTCAACTGCTTGGCTTCGGCTGTCGAAAGCGGGAATCGCGGCATCCGCAGCGCTGCCGTCGGGCGAATTGCCACGGGGTTGAGCAAATAACGGTAGAGCCACTGCGGCTGAACTTTGGCGCCTTCCTCGACCAAGACAGGCGGCACGGCGGTCCAGGCATTCGTATCGTCGCCAGCCCCGCCTGATTCGGGCGGCCGCGCAAGCAGCGCGGGGTAGAGCAGCCGGGCAAAATTGCCGCCTCGTGCTGGCCGCGTCGCCGTCAGACTCGATTGGGCAACGATTACATCGGGACCGCCCACGGAAAAAGCTCTCCCCGCTACGGTGGCCGGCTCCCACGGCGTGAAGTAGTGAATTGGCTGGCCATCGTCGTCCTCGTCCTGCTGCCACTGCCCACGGCGGTCCAATCGCGGCGTGCCGACCAGTTCGAACTTGCCGTCGACCGTCCACTGCTCGTGTTCCAGCGTGTGGCACTCGGCACAGGCAAACTTGTCCATCACCTTGCGGCCATCGAGAACCGCTTGGCGGCTGGGCGACGGCTGATGGATCTTCACGGCCGCCGGATCATCCTCCTGGCCGAGGATGAACGTCAGGATGGCCTCGCACTGTGCATCCGAGAGTTCGAAGCGGCCCATCTTCAACTGCTGGTCTACCGGTTTCCGGTCGGCCACTTGGTAGTCGAAACTCCGCGGGGCTCGCAGTTTTTGCCAAAGAAAGCCTTCTCGGTGCCCCGCCCTTAGAGCCGCGGCAAAGAAACCCGTCTGGGACGCGTGATTCTTCTCCAAGAACTCGCCGACCCGCTCGAAGGCCAAAAGCTCCTCCGGCTTGCGTCCCCAATCACGCAGGCTCGGTCCAATCGGCGTCGCTTCCTCCAATCCGGGAATGTCGTGGCAACTGGCGCAGCCTCGGGCGGCAAGCACTGTTTTGCCGTCGACTGCTGGTTTGTCTGCCTTGGCGCGAGTGATTGAATTTTGATGCCCGCCGGAATCTTGAGGCTCCGTAGAACTGCGAGGCACCGCCACACCCGGCCCCGCTCCCTTCAAGAGAGGGTTAGGGTGAGGGCCACTGGAGACCAAGAACTCGGCCAAATCTGCCGCCGGATCGCTTACCTTCTTCTCGTCGGTGGCGGTCACCGGCAGGAGCGGGTTCGGCATGAGCGTGGCCGGTGAGAGGTTTGCCGGATTTCGTAACCAATCGACCAGCCACTTTCGGCTCGCCTCGGTCGTGTACTTCGCGCCGGCGTAGTCGAGCGCCGGACCTTGTGTGGCCTGTCCGCTGGGGAAGTCGCCATGTTGATGGCAAGCCAGGCAGCCTTGTGTCTCAAAGAGCTTCTTGCCGCGTTCCCGCGACGCTTTTTCGGTCACGCCCGGCGGTCCGGCCGGCAGTTGGACCGCCTCGGCTCTTGCCAGAAGATAATCGACGGCGGCCGTCACCTCCGCTTCCTCCGACCGTAACGTGGCCGCCCATTTTTCCGCCGAGAAGTGCTCCGTCAGCCCGAATAGTTGCGGCATTCGCGTTGACGGCAGGACATCCGATGGCTTGCGAATTTTTCTGGCGAGATACTCGGCCGTCAGCTTGCTGCGGATGTTTCGCAGGCTTGGGCCTACTTTGTGGGACAGCGCCGCGAACGTGGGTATTTCGTGGCAGGAGAAGCAGCCGTATTGCCTCACCAAGTGGTAGCCGGTCACGAGCTTGCCGGCCGGCGGAGCCGGAAAACGCCGTGTCGCTTCCAGGTCGACGACTTGTGAATGGCACTTCAGGCAGCCGGCTTCGGCGAAACGTTTTGGCCGCATGCGAAGATGCCAGTGGGGATTCTCGGACCAGCCCAACTCGGCCGCCCAGCGTTCCTCTTGGGCCGGTTCATTGGGCGAGTGCGAGGCCCAGTGAAAATCGGTAGCACTGCCTTGGCCGTCGTGGCAAACCGTGCAGCCATACTCGGACATCGGATGCGGACTTTTCGCGGCGACAAAAAGGTCCAGCCGCGGGTGGGCCCCGTGGGGCGGCGAAAGGTCGTTTGCCGCCTGCTGGGCAACTCCTTGGTGGCAGGTCGTGCAGCGGTCGACCCGGGCCACATGGCGGAAATGGAAATCCAACGGCAGGTGTGGCAGGTCGATCTGCTCGACGGTCGGAATCTGTGGTGGCAGACCCCTCAGACTGCGGTGCTGTTGCTGATAGTCCTTCCACGTCCGTTGGCCATCGGCGATCCACATCCAGACGGTGACGGCGAGCGCCAGCAGCGACGCCGCGGCAAACGCCACGTGCATCCGTTTCATGCTGTAGAATGTGTCGTGGCGGATGGGCATCGGTGCGGTGAACGGTTTGGCCGGAAAGACTGTTAAGTCTAGAAGAATTGGACGAAACTGGCGAGTCGCCGACGTTACTTTGCGTCCCCCGCCGGACAGGTGGATTGTGGAGGTCTCTTAACACTTTTACAATGAAGCCATGAGCGAACTATACGAGGAATGTGGCGTCGCTGCGATCTATCATTTGCCCGGCCGCGGAACGAGTCCGCTGTGCCCGGAGCAGGGGCCCGAAGAGATTTCCCGGCTGATGCCGCGAATGCTTCTCGACATCCAAAACCGGGGCCAATTGGCGGCGGGGATCACGACCTATGCCCCGCAGCGCAACCAACTGATCGACACCTATAAGGATATTGGCAGCGTCAGCGAGGTCTTCCGCCTCAGCCACCGTGGCAAGTTCGAGAGCCTGATGGAGGAGTATGCCGGCCGGGCGGCGATTGGCCACGTCCGCTATGCGACCTGCGGGCAGGACGACCGCAGCTACGCCCAGCCGTTCGAGCGGCACCACATCAAGAAACACAAGTGGTTCAGCTTCGCCTTCAACGGCCAGTTGGCCAACTATCAGGACCTCCGTGAGCAGCTTCTCGGCGACGACAACAACTATTTGTCGCGTGAGAACGACACCGAGGTCTTCATGCACCAGATCTGCGCGGCTTTGTCGAATGAGGAGAAGCCGCCGCTGTTGGACGTTTGCCGCCGTTTCGCCGAAAAGTTTGACGGGGCCTACAGCATTGCCTTTCTCGACGCTTTGGGCAATATGATGGTTGCGCGCGATCCGCTGGGCATCAAGCCTTTGAGCTATGCCATCGAGGGACCGCTGTTTGCTTCCGCCAGTGAGAGCGTGGCCCTGCTGAATCTTGGTTTTGCGGCAGAAAGCATCAAGTCGGTGCCGGCCGGTCATGCCATTACGATCATCGATGGGCGCTTCGCCATCGAGCCGTTCGCGCCGGCTTCGCACCATGCCCATTGCTTTTTCGAATGGGTGTATTTTGCGAACGTGGCGAGCACGCTGGATGGCCGGAGCGTGTACCTCGCGCGGAAAGCGCTCGGCGAGGAGCTTGCCCGGCTGGAAACGGTGCCGGTCGATGACAACACGGTGGTGGTGCCGGTGCCCGACACCAGCAAGGCGGCCGCCGACGCGATGGCCTACGCGTTGAAGGTGCCCTGCGTCGAGGGATTGATTCGCAACCGTTACAGCGGCCGGACGTTCATCGAAGGTAGCGGCAGTCGTCGGCGCAAGGCCGAGACCAAATACACGCCGCTCCGCGAAGTGCTGGAGGGGAAGCGGGTGCTGCTGGTCGAGGACTCGATTGTTCGCGCCACGACCCTTCAGGTGCTCCTCAGCCGGATTCGACAGTACGGGCAGCCGAAGGAGATTCACGTTCGCGTTGCCTGCCCACCGATCATTGGCCCCTGTTTCTACGGCATTGACATGTCGACGGTGAGCGAGTTGTTCGCTACCAAGTTTCTGCACGGTGGAGCGATCACACCGGCAATTGAAGCCCAAATGGCCGCCCAACTCGGGGCTGATTCGCTGCGCTACTTGCCGGTAGAAGCCATTTCCCGGGCAATTGGGCTGCCGTCGCGCGATCTCTGCCGAGCTTGCATCACGGGCCAGTACCCCACGCCCTGCGGCCAGCAACTCGCCCAGATTGCCAGCGACAACTATCGCAACAATGTCACGGGCCGGACTTACGAGACGGCCTGTCGGGGTGAAGGCTCGGCGAAAAAGTAGACGGCCTTAGCGACCACAGCCCGAGCGGGTACGCTATTCAATCCAACCGCCGCCGAGGACACGGTCGCCGGCGTAGCAGACAGCCGCTTGGCCAGGCGCCACGCCGTAGCAGGGCTCGTGGAAACGGACGTGGAAACGGTTGCTGGGGAGAAATTCTACCGTGGCGTCGACGGGCTTGCTGCGGTAGCGGATTTTGACGGTGAGTGGTGCGGGATCAGTGGCGAGTGGTGAGTCGGAATCTTCACTCTTGTCACATTCGCCCGTTTCGAGCCCCTCGGTGCCGGTCGGTACTAGCCAGTTGGCATGGGCGGCTAAAAGTTCGCCGCGGGCGAGTTCTTCGTGAGTGCCCAGCACGACCCGGCGAGTATCGGCTTCGATACGGACGACATAGCGGGGTTCGCCGAAGGCTAGACCTAGCCCTTTTCGTTGGCCAACGGTGAATCGCTCGAAACCGTCGTGGCGGCCGACCACAGTGCCGTCGGTGAGGACGAACTCGCCGCAGGTGTCGAGGTCGCTGCGGCGCTGATGGATGAAGCGGGCATGATCCTGATCGGGGACGAAGCAGATTTCCTGGCTGTCGCGTTTGGCGGCCACGCGGAGCCCAAGACGCTCGGCCATCGCGCGAATTTCGGTTTTGTGAAACTCGCCGACGGGGAACAGCAGCCGGGGCAGCAGATGTCGGGGGATGCCAAAGAGGACGTACGACTGGTCCTTGGTTTCGTCCAGCCCTCGGCACAAGGCGACGTCGCCGTTGTCGTGTCGCACGAGCCGGGCGTAATGTCCGGTTGCCACGTACTCGGCGCCGATGCTGTCGGCATACTCGAACAGCTTGCCGAACTTCAGCCAGGTGTTGCAGACGATGCACGGATTGGGCGTCCGGGCGGCGGTGTACTCGGCGACGAAATAGTCGACGATGCGGGCGAAGTCGCGTTGGAAATTGAGGGCGTAGAAGGGGATGTTGAGCTGATCGGCAACGCGTCGAGCGTCGTCGGCGTCGGCCGCCGTGCAGCAGCCCTGCTTCTTGCCTGGGGAATTGGCGACCTGGCAGGCTGTTTCGCTGTCCTGGCCGTGGCGCATGAAGACGCCGATCACGTCGTGGCCCTGTTCACACAGGAGCGAGGCCGCCACGCTGCTATCGACACCGCCGGACATTGCCAGAACTACGCGAGCCATAGTCTATTATTAGACCTCGTATGGTGGGGCGTTGGCAAGAGTTCGTCGCCCCTGACAAATGCGTGCCGAGATTGCGGCGAGATCCTTCGCTATCGCTCAGGATGACAATGACCAAGTGCCTGGGGCGTATCTCGCCTTTCCACACCTCCGCGGCAGCCCTATAATGCGCAAGTTATTGAACTTCGCGGTTACAGTGATTGGATAGGTACGGTTTTCACTCGCGGGGTTGGCCTCCCGATGGTCGGCCGAGGCCTTCCTGCTTGTGCGAAGGTCAATAGGTTTTGTTTCCCCGAGGAAGATGGCATTATGGAACGCGAGTTGATCGATCGAGCGGAAGGCATTCGTCAGCGGGTCCTGCAACTTCGGGACTCTCTTTGACTACGATGCCCGTTGTCAGCAGGCGCAAGCGATCGATCAGCAGATGGCGGCCCCCGACTTCTGGAACAACCAGGAGAAGGCCCGCGACGTGGTCGGGCAGTTGAAGGGGATCAAGGCGGTGTTGAAGCCGCTTGAGGAAGTCGTGAAAGCTTCCGACAACTTGGCCGCGTTGATCGAGATGGCCGAGGAGGACGAGGATTTTGCCGCCGAAGTGCCGGCCGAGTTGGAACGGCTTGAGGGCATGGTCGAGGAGATGGAGACCAAGGCCCTGTTGAGCGGGCCGTTAGATGGCAACGCGGCGATTGTGACGATCAATGCTCGCGACGGCGGCACCGACGCCAACGACTGGGCCGAGATGCTGTTGCGGATGTACCTGAACTGGTCTCGCGACAACGACTACGAGACCGAACTGCTCGATCGCCAGGACAACGAGGAGGCGGGCATCAACAGTGCCACAATCGCCGTTCGCGGCTCGATGGCCTATGGCTACCTGAAAGGCGAGAGCGGCATTCACCGGCTGGTCCGCATCAGCCCGTTCAATGCCGAAGGCAAGCGACAGACGAGTTTTGCCGCGGTGGACGTGTCGCCGGAAATCTCCGATCAGGTCGATATTGAAATCCGTCCGGAAGACGTCGAGGAGCAGGTCTTTCGCTCAAGCGGCCCCGGCGGACAACACGTTAACAAGACGTCGAGTGCGGTTCGGTTGATCCATCATCCGACCGGCATCGCCGTGGCTTGCCAGAGCGAGCGAAGCCAGCACAAGAATCGGGCGACGGCGATGAAAATGCTCCGCGCGCGACTTGCCCGCATCGAGGAAGAGAAGCGTGAATTGGAGCAGGCCGCGAAGTACAACCAGATGCCGAAGGTGGGCTTTGGCTCGCAGATTCGCAGCTATTTTCTTCATCCCGATCAACGGGTGAAGGATTCCCGGACGAACTATAGTGAGACAAGTTTTCACAATGTGCTGGACGGGCATATCCAGGGATTCTTGGACGCCTATCTGCGGTACCGGGCCGGGAAAGAGTAGTTAGGAGCTAGGGGTTCGAGGCTAGGGACTAGGAATTCTAGGCTGGGGGCTAGGGCACGTGTGGTTTGTTGAACCGCGGTTGGCCGACGTGCCGTCGGCCGCTATTGAGGTTCAGCAAAAGGAATGTCGGGAGCCGACTAACGGGAGGCCGGTAAAGAGGAGCTTTTCGCTTAGAACGTCCGACGTTATTTACTTGAATATCAATAAACGCCGAGCGAGGAGCAAGCTGATGTTTTGGCAGCATCTGGCCACTTCGTTTCTGACGCTATTGTTGTCTGCAGCGATTGCCTGTGGCAGAGAGGCGGGCGGCGAGGTCTGGCGGCTTGTCGACGTGCGGACGGGCGATGGCCAAGTTGCCCAAGTCGAGACTGGTGTCGACGAGACAGCCATCCGGAATGCGGCCACAATTTCGGCCCAAATGATCGCTCCGAACGATGCGTTTCTTTGTCGAATCACACCGGCCGGCAATCCGGACATCGTGCAATTGAGCATCGGCCGGGTCGCCAACTCACGGTGCAATGCCCTGTTTAGCCCCTCGCGTGACGAAGCCGTTAGCTTTGAGGGTGAGCGGGTCGAGCTTGTTTGGCAGGGGGATCACTACGGCATCACGGCCCGTGGCCCGCTTCGCATGCGCGTCGTGCGCGACTACATGCGGAAGGTGCGGGGCGTGACCTATTACCAGCCGTTGGACAAGACGGTTTTTAGCCGCGCCCCGGCCGGCTGGTGTTCCTGGTACATCTACTACCAGGAGGTCGGCGAAGAGGACGTCGTCAAGAATGCCGATTGGCTGGCGACCCATTTGAAGCCGTTTGGCTTGCAGTACGTGCAGATTGATGATGGCTGGCAGGGCGTGGGGCATGGTTTTGGGGACAATCGCGACTGGAACGTGATTGCCGAGAAGAAGTTCCCGCACGGCATGAAGTGGCTGGCCGACCGCATTCGCTCACAAGGGCTTTCGCCGGGGATTTGGGTCGTGCCGTTTGCCACTAGCGACAAGCGGCTCTTCGACGAGCAGCCGGAGCTGTTTATTCGCAAGCCCGACGGCAAGACGCCCTTTGAAGAGATCGATCCGAAGACCGGCAAGGTCAAATTGACTTGGAGCGGACTGTATCGCGTGGACCCGACCAGTCCCCATGCGCGAAAGTGGTTCGAAGACTTGACGCGGAAGTTGTGTCTCGATTGGGGCTACGATTTTGTCAAGGTCGACGGGCAAGGAGACGCGGTGCTGGCCTGCCACCAGTATCGGGATCTGCTAGCTGACCCGAAGATCGCGCCGGATGACGCCTATCGGTTGGAACTCGACGCGATCAAATCGGTGATGGGGCCGAAACGCTTCTTGTTGAACTGTGGCAACCAGTATGTTAGTTGCGGCTATTGCGAGGGTGTTCGCACGGGAGGCGACGCCGGCGGGCCGGATTGGTCGCGGCTGGCGTTCATGCTCGACGCGACCTATGGCCACCTCTTCAAGAACAATATCTGCTTTTGGAACGATCCCGACACGATCTGCGTCCGCCCGCCGCTGACGCTCGACCAAGCCCGGGCGTGCGCCACGCTGGTGGGCATCACCGGGCAGTTGATCATGTTCAGCGACGATATGACCCAGCTTCCGCTCGATCGCGTGGGAATGCTGAAGCGAATCCTGCCAGCCGCCGACATCCGGCCTATGGACTTGTATCCGTATGAGGGCAAGCCGCGGATTTTTGACGTGCGGGTGGCCAAGCCGGGAATGGAGCCGTGGGACGTGTTGGCGGTGTTCAATTGGGACGAGCACAAGGCGGCCTCGCTCGTGGTGGAGCCGAAGGATTTGGGGCTGCCGACGGGCGATTACCTGTACTACGACGCCTGGGAGAAGAAGCTGTTGGGTACGAGCGAGAGCGGATGGAAGTTGACGCTGCCGCCGACCTCTTGCCGGCTGCTGACCGTCCGGCCGCGCGTCGACCGTCCGCAATTGCTCGGCACATCGCGGCACATCACGCAAGGCGCCGACGATCTGATTGAGGCCCGGTGGAATCCGGAGGCAATGACGTGGAGTGGCAAGAGCGCGGTAGTCGGCGGCGACCCGTACGAACTGCGATTCACGTTGCCGGCAGGTTGGAAGTGCACGAGCCCCGCCGCGAAGCTCGAGAGTGGGCTGGTGGTGCTCACCTTGACGAATCAGCAAAGCAGTGCGATGCCGTGGAGCATCACTTTTCGGAAAGAAAATTGAGACAGCGGGCAGTGCTGCTGGGAAGGCGTCGCCGCGACGCGAAAGCTGCGGTTTGGGCCTTTCACGGGGCTGCTAAGGGCTGTTCTCACGGTCGCGAAGATGGTAAATTTTCGGTTGAGATACGATTTTGGCCTCGTGACCAGCGAGTAGAGATAGAAATGACCCCGTTGGAATTGGAACGTTTGAAGCGGCAGTATGCGGGAAAACAAGTCACCGTGGATCCATGTCGCCCGGAGTTGAGCCGATTGGTCGGTCGCCCCGGCCGCGTGGTGGCGGTGAATTGGAATGGTTGCGCGTTGGTGCAATTTGAAGGCGCCAACGGCAGTTGGCACGACATCAATCCCAAGTTCCTTAAAGTGGAGCCAAAGGCATGAGCACGGACACGCGAGATGCTGCGGGCAAGGGCGGAAAAGGGCAAACGCCCGTCGCACAGCGCGGAAGCAAGCTGAAGTGGACGTTCATCGTCCTTGTGCTGCTGGTGCTCGTCGGCGGAGCGGCCGTCTATTGGGCTCTCTTTGCCCGGATCTACAATCTTGAGGTTTATCGGACGGCGATGGCGAAGATCGCAGCCGACAAGCAAGTGCAGGCGGCGTTGGGCCAGCCGGTCGAGACGGTCCATTGGTCGTTGCCGAGCGCGCGCGTGGAGTCGGGCGAGACCGAAGTCCGCTGGACGATCAAGGGGCCACAGGGAACCGCCAAGGCGCACGTGTTGGCGAAGATGATGATGGGCAAGTGGCAGACGCCGGTGCTGGAAGTACTGCTGGCCGACGGCAAGAAGATTCAGGTTCAGGACGCCGGCGATGACGAGGCCGAGGCGCCGGCCTTCCATGGCGCTGCCCCGAAGGGCGAGGCGAAGAAGGTGGAGAACAATGCACCGCCGCCGAATCTGGACATGCAAGTGCCGGCGATGGACGGTCCGGGCGGGAATTAGCGAGACATCGGATCATCGAAGAGCAAGACGGGGCGTCTGCTCGTCCGACGTTTCTTGATACTCAGGTAGATAACGTCGGGCGTTCTAAGCAAAAAAGCTCCTGTTTACCGGCCTCCCGTTAGTCCCGCGGGCTTGTCCAACATCTCGCCGTAGGAGCGGGCAAGCTTGTCGGCCGGCGCAATCGCGAACGCCGTCACGAGCTCGTCCAACCGGGCGTGGCTCACCGCTTCGTCTGCCTCCTGTCCCACGACCGCCTCGAACTCGATGAACTCACCCAACCCGGCCACCTGATCGAGATGGATCCGCACGTTGTGGAAGAGGAAGATCTCGCGCCGCTTCTCCACCACCTGAAGCACTCCCAAGGCGGCCGCCAACGCGTTCTTCAGCGTCACCGGGTTGGAGACCGGCACTAGGCGATAGTTGCTCGTCTTCGGCCCTTTCAGATCGGGCCGATCGTACCAAATCAACTCGGCTCGCAAACCATCGATCTGCCGCAGTTTCAGGCGGCCATGGCGGCAGTCAAAATACGTGTCAATTTGATGCTGCGTGCCGAGCCGCTTCGTGGCTAGCTTCTCGGCGGTCGCTCGCGCTGCCGCCAGATCGGGCAATCGGGCCTTCAACTCAATGTTCCGCATGAGAACCGCTCGCTTTCAGAAGGGCCGTCGAACATCGGCCGCTCGACGCCGGATTGCGAACCGCTACAGCCCCGGCACATTTGCCACGTTCGGCTGCGTGGCCGGTTTCGATTCGACGTTGCGGCGAAGGTAGAATCGCAATACGCCGTCCCTGAAGTCGCAACGGTTCAGGCCTTGGACGTTCGCTCTTCCGTTGGCTTGGGTAAGGGTTTCCGCCTCGCCCTCTTCGGCCGCCTCTACGCACGCCCAATCCGATTTAATTTGGCCCGCGGTATAACGAAGTTTTGCGGGCCGGTAGCCGGGCGCCTCGACGGTGACAATTCCCCGCGGATACTCGTTGGCGTCACCGGGTTGGGTGATGCAGATCCCGCGCGATCCCTCGGCCAAGCCCCACGAGGCATGGAACGAACCGTCGTCGTTCCGCAGCAACCGTCCCCGCCGTGCCGCCTGAGTCTCGAAAAGACTGGGGCACGTCAACGTGCTGGGCGGCGGCCCCAAGAACCGTTCGCTCTTCTGCGACAACAGCGACACGGTCGCGTCCGGGATGTCGCCGCCCGTCTCCGCATCGACCACGCGAATTGCCTGAATCGGGCCACGCAACGTCGTGTAATAGGGGATCGACACGCAGCCGGCGAAGAGGGAGCAGACGAGCAGGACGAAACCGCAGATGAAAACAGTTGGACGCAGATTCAAGGGAACACTGGCACATCGTGCAGGGGTTGCCATAGCTGCAATCCTATCCGCGTTCATCGGCGTGCATCCGCGGTTTCACAACCAATCGCGCCGCAATTACCGCACCCGGGTGTTGCTTTCCAGCGGCGTCACGTGTCGGGCCATGATGTGGCTCGTCCGTTGTTCCGGCATGAAACCTCGGGTGCCATTCACGCCCACGTCGCGACCGACGAAGTAGTGCAAATTCACCCCCGGCGCGGGCGTCACATAGCAGCGAACGCTGCCGTCCTTGTCGGCCAGGGCATAGCGCGGCGCGCCGGCCTTGGGCGAGACAACCTGCGTCAATCGGCCAACACCGTCGAAGCGATCATCGATCTCATACTTCGCGTTCTCATCGCTCTCACCCGGCCGAAGTCGTGCCAGTGTTTGGGTGCGACGGTCCACGTTGTCGCGCATCGCCAACACGGCATCTTGACGCTGCTTGATGTCGTCGAAGCGGGCGATCTTGTTGGCCAGCAATCGCGCCCGGCCCCGCTCCACGGCCGTCTGCGCTTGGTCCAACAACATATTCGATCGCTCTCGCAGGGAGTCAAAGGACCACACTCGCGGATCTTCAATCACCATCACCGAAAGCTCGAGATCGACCCGCTCGAGTTCTTTCTCGAACTCTTCGGCCGACAGCGAGCGTTGCTTGCCCGACCGTGCACCGAGCGATCCACTGCCCACGTTTGGGTCGCGGCGTCCCGTTGGCGACACATCCTCGCTGTCCGATGGGGCAATGCGCGTCTCGCTGCCATCGGCGTTCTTGCGAATGCCATCGCGCGGATAATCGGGGTCCAAAAACTTGGCCGACACCCAGCGAAACTCGCCCGACGGCGGCGCGATCTTGAACCATGCACTCGGCCCGGCGCCGCGTGGTGCTTCTAGAATCTCCACAACCTCGCCCTTCCGCAGTCGCACTTGGATGACGTCGCGGACATCACTGAAGCGGCTGCCGACCCGCGCCGAGACGTTTTCTTCGGTAATCACGGCGAGATGGTTGTCGGTGGGTTTCAAAAAACGGCCAGAAACCCAAGTAAAACTGCCCTCGACCGGACGAACGGCGCACCAGCCGCCCGGATCATGGCGGTAGACCTCCACCTCTTGGCCGCGTTTGAGCTTGTCGGTCGGATAATAATTCTGTCCCGGGCCGCTGCGAACATACACATCGTCCGTCACCACGCTGGCCTTATAAGGGAATGACGGTTCACCATGTGCTGAGGCAGCGAAAGCCGTAGATATAGTGCAGACGAGTAAGCTGGCGAGGAGCGAGCGCATCGATAGGTCTCCCGGCCTGTAACAAGTTAGTTTGGGAATTCTTCCATCGCCCACGGACCCCGCTGCCTCGGTGCTCCCGCCATAGCGCGCCGGGGTGGGCCGGGGCCTAGGACGGGTCCGATAAGCGGCAGGATTGGCATCAACGGTAATTGCAGGCCGCGGACTTGTAGCCGAAACCCCTCTGCGGTTCAAGGGCATTTGCCCCTGCGAGCCGAAGTAAGTAAAATTGCCCCCTTACACTCATGCCAATCCAGCCCATTTTCGCGCCCCAACCATGCCTCGCTACAATCCGGCCGTCGTCGAGCCCAAGTGGCAACAATTTTGGGAACAGAACCGAACGTTTGCCTGCCCCAGGCTCCCCAAGGGGCGCAAACTGTACGCCCTCGATATGTTCCCCTATCCCAGCGGTGATGGCCTCCACGTCGGCCACCCGGAGGGCTACACCGCCACCGACATCGTTTGCCGCTTCAATCGCATGCGGGGCACCAGCGTCATGCATCCGATGGGCTGGGACGCCTTCGGCCTGCCCGCCGAACAGCACGCCAAGAAGACCGGCACCCACCCCCGCGCGACCACGGAGAAGAACATCGCCAACTTTCGCCGGCAGTTGAAGATGCTCGGCTTCTCCTACGACTGGGACCGCGAGGTGGCCACGACCGACGTAGGCTACTTCCGTTGGACGCAATTCATCTTCCTGGTCCTGTTCGATACCTGGTTCGACGAGTCGCAACAGCGCGGCCGGCCGATCGCCGAACTGCCGATTCCCGAAGAAGTGGCCGAGGAAGGCGAAGCGGCCATCGAGCAGTACAAAGACGACCATCGCCTTGCCTATCAACTCGAAGCGCCGGTCAACTGGTGCCCGGCGTTGGGCACCGTGCTGGCCAATGAAGAAGTCGTTGGCGGCCTCAGCGAGCGCGGCAGCCATCCGGTCGTCCGCATTCCGTTGCGGCAATGGATGCTCCGCATCACCGCCTACGCAGACCGCCTTGAAAACGACCTCGACTCGCTCGACTGGTCCGAGAGCATCAAGCTTTTGCAGCGAAACTGGATCGGCCGCAGCACGGGCGCCGAGGTCGATTTCTTCATCGGCAGTTTCGCCGACGAGGACGGCCTTCCCTCACAGAAGGAATATGCCGGCTGGCTCAACGACCGTCGCTACGGCGGCTGGCCCCGCAAGCCCGACGAAGAAGTCCTCCGCATTTTCACCACCCGACCCGATACGCTCTTCGGGGCAACCTACATGGTCATCGCGCCGGAGCACCCCTTCGTCGAGCGGCTCACCAAGCCTGAACAGACCGAGGCCGTCCGCGCGTACTGCGAGAAGGCCGCCTTCAAGAGCGATCTCGACCGCACCGATCTAGCCAAGGAAAAGACCGGCGTGTTTACCGGCTCCTACGCCATCAACCCGGTCAACGGCGAGGCGATTCCAATCTGGATTGCCGACTACGTGTTGATCAGTTACGGCACCGGCGCAATTATGGCCGTACCGGCACACGACACCCGTGATTTTGAGTTCGCCCAGCAGTTCAACCTGCCAATAATTCCGGTGTATTGCCCCTGCAGCGATTACGTCACGGAGGGTTACGTCCCGGAAACGATGGATGCAGTTGTCGAGGTTACTCAGAAACGCGCCGCAATAACGAAGCAATGGTATGAGTCGCAACGTTCCGGAAAGGTATGCCTTATCGGGGATGAGGTGAATATTCCTTTGCGCGACCCAGGTGAGGAAGTTGAGGAATACCGCAGTTTCAAAATACATCTCGGCGGACCTGCTAGGTCGATTAACTCGGGCGAGTTTGACGGCTTGGTCGTGGCCGATTTCAAGCAAGCCATCTCAAAACGTTTGGCCGAGCAGGGCATCGGCCGCGCCGCAGTCAACTACAAGCTCCGCGACTGGCTCTTTAGCCGCCAGCACTTCTGGGGCGAGCCGTTTCCCATCCTCCACGAACTGGACGATGCCGGCCAGCCGACCGGTCGCCTCCGCGCGCTCGAACCCAAGGATTTGCCGGTCGACCTGCCCGAGCAGATGACGTTCGATGCCAAGCACGACGAGCCGACGCCGCCGCTGGACAAGGCCCCCGAAAGCTGGCTCTACGTCACGCTCGACGGAAAGCGGTACAAGCGCGAAACGAACACCATGCCGCAATGGGCCGGCTCCTGCTGGTACTATTTGCGGTTCCTCGATCCGAAGAACGACCAGGCCCTGGTCGATCCGGCCATCGAAAAGGCCTGGATGCCGGTCGATTTGTATGTCGGCGGCGCGGAGCATGCCGTATTGCACCTGCTCTACGCCCGCTTCTGGCACAAGGTATTGTTCGATCGCGGCTACGTGAGCGGCAAAGAGCCGTTCCAGAAGCTGGTGAACCAGGGCATGATCCTCGGCGAGAACAACGAAAAGATGTCGAAGAGTCGCGGCAACGTCGTCAATCCCGACGAAGTGGTCCGCGAATACGGCGCCGACGCCCTGCGGCTTTACGAAATGTTTATGGGCCCCTTGGAAGCGGTCAAGCCGTGGAACATGGACGGCGTCAGCGGCGTCCGCGGCTTTTTGGATCGCGTCTGGCGGATGATCCTCGACGATCGGGCGGAGACTATGCAGCTCAACCCGGCCGTTCAGGCGGTCGAGCCCAACGCCGAGCAGAATCGGATGTTGCACAAGACCATTAAGGCCGTGACCAACGACTGCGAACAGATGTCGTTCAACACGGCCATCGCGCGGATGATGGAATTCACCAATTTCTTCACCAAGCAGGAGCCCCGGCCGCGCGTGTCGATGGAAAAGCTGGTCCTGCTGTTGGCTCCCTTCGCGCCGCACATCGCCGAAGAACTGTGGCAGGCCCTCGGCCACGCCGAAACGCTGGCCTACGAGCCCTGGCCCACCTTCGACGAAGCGGCGATCAAGGAAGACACGGTCGAGATCCCCGTCCAGATCTGCGGCAAGCTCCGCGGGCGTGTGATCGTGCCAGCCGACACCGACAAGGACACTCTTGAAGCCGTGGCCAAGAACGATCCCAAGATCGCCGAACTGCTCGAGGGCAAGACGATCGTCAAGGCCATCGTGGTCCCCGGCCGGATGGTCAATTTCGTGGTGAAGTAGTGGTGTGGTGACGCGTTCATCAGTGACGTAGCGACGTCGTCATGCAGTGAGGCAAGTGGAGAGCAGGGCGCTGGCACGCATCTTGCGACATTGCCGATGCGGCCGTGAGGTTCTCGGCCACGTGCCCACCCGGCGCATTCTACTCGGTGGACAAGCTTGCGCTTACCCAGAGAAACGCAGCAGGGCAGCCCGACGGTCGAGCTGCCCTGAGGGACAAGGAGCAGGTGGTGTTTCTTGTTTCCGGCTTTCGTTCCGGGACCTGTTAGGTCCCGGCTAGTTTGCCTGACAACGTCCTCACGGCTCTACCACGGCCCGCGGATGTAGTAGTCGCCCAGTTGATCGGTGCTCGACGGCCAGGCTGGCGGCGGCAGGAAGCGAACTCGCTCGTTGCCAAAATCGCCGGGATAACCGCGGCGGAACTGGTGCTGGATCGGTGTGACACGGGTAGCGCCGACGCCCCAGCCCAAATGGGTCTGGCTTTCGGCCGTCGGCGGCACGACCACGGCCACGGGAACGCCCCAGGCCACGTCGTAGTACTCGCCGTGCCAAGGTTTGGTTTGCGATTGCCAGTACGAGACCCGGCTCTTCAGACCGCCCCGTGCGGCAGCGCTGGCGTCATTGGCCCAGCCCGATAGCCCAACCAACGCGACTGCGGCGCTCAATAAGAGGAAACGTTTCATTCTTCAAAACTCCTTCGCGTTGTTCGAAGGTTGGTTGTTGCTAGTAATCCGTTCCTGAACCCTTACTCACCACTCACCACTGGCCACTCACCACTGCGCTCTACCAGCGGCACCACCGCACGCTGGTCCGCGTGGGCGGGGCATCGTCATGGAAGGTGCGATACGTCCGGTGATGCGGATACAAGAACTCGTGCGGCGCCAAGGGCGGGTAGGTGATGTAGGTGTGGCCGACCCAGGCCGGCACCGGTCGCGGGGATACGTACAGCTTCGCGCCGACGCTGTTTTCCCCCACCGGCGGCACGTAGTAGTTGATCGAGACATCGCCCGGCGCACTGCGACGAATCCATTCCGCCTTGGCATCGCTGGCCAAGCAGGCCCAACAGCCAACCATCAACACGGCCAGCCCGGCCGCGGTCAACATTCGTGAGCAGCAAACCCTTCGGCTCATCGTTTTGAATCCTTTCCTACGGCGACAACTTGCCATCGCGCCGGCCGCTTTCCCCAGGGGGAAAAGGGCCTCCTTCTCTCCGAACCGAGACGCGATTTCTGGGGGTATGAACCGTACCACAACCAATCTCGGCAGGCGCCGGTCTTAGGGGTGAATCTTTGTGTGCGGTGTGGGAAAAACCCCCGTAATATGCCGAGAATTCGAGGAAAGCCGTGTGGGACACGGTCCGGAAAATCGGTATAATCCGTTAGCTTTTTGCTGTCGTTTCAGGAGGAACCCCAAGATTGGCCGCTAGCTCTCCCTCTCCAGTCGAAATTATCCCGCCCCCCAGTTCGAATGGCTCCTCGCGTCACTCTGCCGAAGGCAACGGATCGCCGTCGAAGGCCCGTCGTCGCGCCACGGCCCAAAGCATGGCCGCGGGGCAGCGAGACATTTCGGTCAGCGAGTTTTTTGCCAAGAACCGTCATCTGCTGGGCTTCGACAACCCCCGCAAGGCTCTGCTGACGACCGTCAAAGAGGCCGTCGACAACGCCTTGGACGCCTGTGAAGAGGCCGGCATCCTCCCCGAAATTTGGGTCCACATCCAACGCGTCGGCCAGGACCGCTACAAGGTTGGCGTGCAGGACAACGGTCCCGGCATCGTCAAGAAACAGATCCCGCTGATTTTCGGCAAGCTGCTCTACGGCTCGAAGTTCCATCGGATGCGGATGAGCCGCGGCCAACAAGGCATCGGCATCAGCGCCGCCGGCATGCACGGCCTGTTGACCACCGGCAAGCCGGTCAAAATCATTTCCAAAGTCTCCAAACGCGAACCGGCCCACTACTACGAGATCCAGATCGACACCAAGCGCAACGTGCCGGAGATCCTCAACGGCCGCGGCGAAGGTGTCGAGGTGCCGCCGAACCACGAAGGCCAGAAGGCGATCCAAAAGCACGGCATCGAGTGGATCGAACTGGATCACGGCACCCGCGTGACCATTGAACTCGAAGCCCGCTACCAACGGGGGCGCGGCAGCGTCGACGAATATCTCGAGCAAACGGCCATCGCCAATCCGCACGTCGCCATTCATTACACCGATCCCGACGACAACAGCCGCGACTACCAGAGGGTGACCGATCAACTGCCGCCGGAGCCCAAGGAAATCAAGCCACACCCGTATGGGGTTGAACTTGGCCGACTGGTGACGATGTTGAACGATGCCAAAGAGCCGACGATCGCCCAGTTCCTGATCGGCTCGTTCTCGCGGGTCAGCCCGAGCATCGCTCGGAAGCTGTGCGAGACGATCAAGATCACCACCCGGGCAAATCCCAAGAAAATCGGTCGCCACGAAGCCGATTTGCTCTACCAGGCGATCCAAAAGACGAAAATTCCAGCGCCGTCGACCGATTGCATCGCACCGATTGGCGAGGAACTGATCCTCAAGGGTCTGCGGCAGGTCGTGCCGGGCGAATTTTATGCGGCGGCCACGCGGCCACCGGCCGTCTATCGCGGCAACCCGTTCCAGATTGAGGTCGGGCTGTGCTGGGGAGGCGTTTCGCCTGCCCAACGCGTCTCGCGCGAGGGCCTGAGCGAAATGCTCGAGGAGAGCGACGCCCGCACGTTGCGGCAGTTCCTCATTACCACGTTCCAAGGGCTTGGCGCCGATGCGGCCGATAAGATTTTGGCCGCGGCCAACGTGGGCATCCGCGTCTCGCCCGGCCGGCTGAAAGCGGCCGAGATCGACCACCTGCACGAGGCCCTGCAGAACGTCAATGTCAGTGAAGGCCAATCGATGAACGTGTTTCGGTACGCCAATCGCGTGCCGCTGCAGTTCCAGGCCGGCGCGTGTGCGATTACGCAGACCGTGATGCAGACCAATTGGCGGGCGTACGGCCTAAGCCAGTCGCGCGGCTCATTGCCCAGCGGCCCGATCACGCTGATGATCCACATGGCCAGCGTCTGGGTCCCCTTCACCAACGAATCGAAAGAAGCAGTGGCCTGCTATCCCGAGATTCAAAAGGAACTGCGGCTCGCGCTGCAGGCCGTCGGCCGCAAACTGGGCATGTTCCTCCGCCGCCGCTTGCGGGTGCGTCACGAAGGCGAGCGCCGCAACCTGTTTCTGCGCTACATCGGCGAGGTGGCCACGGCCGTCAGTCGCATCAATCAGGCGGACCGCAAGAAGCTCTACGACCAACTGATGGAAGTGGCCAAAAAACGCACGGCCGAGGCCGACGTCGAGTTGGACGATCGCGGCAAACCGATCGAGGAAGACGCCGTGGATTTTGGCGAACATGTGATCATTGTAAGCCACGAAGAGCAGAAGACGGCGGAGACGGCGAAGAATGGAACAGCTTAGTCCGTCGCCAATCGCTGACTACCTTCTGCCGAGCAAGTACATCGATTTCGATCATCCGCTTGTGGTGCAAAAGGCCGTCGAGATCGCTGCCAATTGTTCCGACGAAGAGGAACTGGCCCGACGGTGTTTCGAGTTTGTTCGGGATGAAATTCGGCATAGCCTGGATTATCAGATGAATCCGGTTACGTGCAGAGCATCGGAGGTGCTGAGCCATCGCACTGGGTACTGTTATGCGAAGAGTCACTTGTTGGCGGCCCTTTTGCGAGCGAACAGTATCCCGGCCGGCCTTTGTTATCAGCGATTATTGCTAAGCGGCAACGGATCGCCTTACTGTCTGCATGGGCTCAACGCGGTCTTCCTCAATAAGTACGGATGGTACCGGGTCGATCCAAGAGGCAACAAGCCGGGCGTTGACGCCCAATTTTGTCCGCCGGTGGAGCGACTTGCCTTTCCGAGTTCGTCCGAAGAAGAATTCGACTTGCCGCAAATTTGGGTGGAACCCTTGGATGTTGTCGTACGAGCACTTACAGAGAATCAGACCTACGAAGACGTCGCTCGAAAATTCCCGGATGTTGAGGAGGCGGAAAGGAACTGCAGATCGAGCTGAGCTTCGACGAAAGGTATGGCCCGAAGGGCTCGCGATAGGACGACCCAAGGCGGCCCGCGTAGCGGCTACGCAGGGTACCCGAGAAAAGATAGGAGAAACCCCATTGGGGTTTCTGAGGAAACGTGCCAAGATGACCAACGATGAGGAACGGGTTGCGGACCTGATTCGATTGGCATTTCGTGATGTACGTCTTGGCGACGGGATCGGATTGCGGCAGGGTCGCGGACTTGATGATTATGCCAACGCGGCGAGACTTGCAGAGTATCGGTCGCAGGACGAGAAAGACGACTGGTCCCGTATCCCGGTAGAGGACCTAAATCGATATGGCGGCAGCCTTTGTTTTGTCGATGCTGAAGGGATGCGTTTTCACCTGCCCGCATTTCTGCTCGCAGATATCCAGGGCAACCTCTCAACAGACCTGTTATTTCACTTGACCCATTTTTTGGAGTCATCTCGATTTGGTCTGTTGTCGGAAGCACAACGCCATGCAGTGCGAGAGTACCTACTGGTTCGTCTTTCCCAAGCTCGCGAGGAGGGGAACGATTTTGTTGAACCGATGATCGAGCAAGCCTTGGCGGACTATTGGACAAATTGAAGTTATTATCGGTGGCATGGCCGCTGGCCCGAAGGGCTTGAGGTAAGACAGCCCAGGACCACGCAGCGGCTACCCAGGGGCATCGAGAGGCGAAATGAAACCACAAATGAACACGGATGAGCACAGATGACCGGAGATGCGGAAGCCTTAAATGAGTTGACTCGACGGATCATCGGCTGCGCTTATACCGTGAGCAATGACTTGGGCGCAGGATTCCTGGAGAAGGTCTACGAAAATGCTTTGGCCTACGAATTGAAGACGAACCGACTCTGTGTTCAGCAGCAACAGCCGATCGAAGTGCTCTATAAAGGTGTCGTCGTAGGTGAGTACGTAGCCGATCTGCTAGTCGAGAGGTTTGTTTTGGTAGAATTAAAGGCTGTCAAAGCAATTGATGGAATACATTCGGCTCAGTGTCTAAATTACTTAAAAGCTACCGGTTTGCCCATTTGCCTCTTGATCAATTTCGGCCAACCCAAGATTGAGATCAAACGCTTTGCTAACTAGCTCATTCAATTTTTATCCGTGTCTATCTGTGTTCATCCGTGGTTTCATTCTCTAATGTGTGTCCGCTGTTCTTAAATATCTGCAACTATGGCCAAACAACCTTCTATCAATACCAACGATACCAAAACCCTCAAGCGGCTCCGTGAGCTGGCCAGTAACGTCGTCGAGGCGGCCGCCAAGAAGCGCGACCCGCACGTCGATATCCCCACTCGTTCGCTGTCGAACGTCAAATACAACAAGACGCGGCGGTTTATCGAGATGGGCAGCAACACCAACCGCCGCCAACTGTTCAACCTCTCCCAGGCGAAGTCCTACATGCAGACCATGCTCGTGGCCAGCGGGGCCACGCAGTTGATCGAGCAAGGGAAGACGACCAGCATCCGCGGTCTCTACTACCTGCTGAAGCACACGATCGAGGGCACCAAAGAAGAAACCTTTGCCGACCAGGGCGAGTGCGACCCGGTAATCGAAGACTGCGAAGTGCTGCTGAACAGCCTTCGCGAGGAACTGCATCTGTACGCCCAAAAACGCGGCGAAATGGTGGGCGAAATCGTCATCGCCGACTCCGGCGACGAAATCGACTGCGCGCGAATGGGCTCCGGCGGCTACGGCATTCCCTCGATCGTCGAGCCCTCGGTAATCGAGTTTCGTAAGTGCAACGCCAAGTTTATCCTGCATGTCGAAAAGGACACGGTCTGGCAACGCTTCAACGAAGACAAGTTCTGGCGCAAGCACAAGTGCATCCTCACCCACGGTAGCGGCCAGCCACCGCGCGGCGTGCGACGGATGCTCCACCGCCTGCACAACGAGTTGAAACTGCCGGTTTACTGCCTTTTGGATAACGATCCGTGGGGATACTACATCTACAGCGTGATCAAGCAGGGCTCAATCAACCTGGCCTACGAGTCACAGCGGATGGCGATCCCCGATGCGAAGTTCCTCGGACTGCGCTCGAAGGACTTCAAAGAGTGCCAGTTGTCGGACAGCGTGAAGATCAACCTCAACGACACCGACCGCAAGCGGGCGAAGCAGATCATGGGCTACCCCTGGTTCGCCCATAAAAAGGAGTGGCAGAAGGAAATCAAGCTGCTCTTGGACAACGGCTTCAAGCTCGAAGTCGAAGCCTTGATCAGCAAGGACATTAGCTACGTCACCGAACAGTACACGCCCGCCCGGCTGAAAGCCAAGGACTGGCTCGACTAGCTAGGGGCGCAATGGGCCGTGAAGATCTAGCTACAGCCCAAACGAAAAGGGTGATGCAAATGCGGGTTCAGCACAATCTGTCTGCAATCAGTCTAGCCATATTGCTCTGGCAAGCGGTGTTATGCGATGTTGCTTGTGCCGTGGAACCGGTCAAGTTGCCCAAGGAGCCACTGTTGGGTTTCGAGGGAACACTGGTGAATCTGCCCAAGGAGCTCGGCTTGCCTGGGCCAAGTGGTTCGGATGACAAGACGACTCCGCCGAGTCGCGGAATGCGCGTCGACAAGGTCCAGAAGAATACCCCAGCGGCCCGACTTGGACTGGAGCCAGGTGACATTCTGATCGCGGTCGACTTGATGCACTTCACTTCCTACAAGGGCTATCATCACGCTCTGCGATGTGCCGAGCAGCGGCCGCTGCTACTTATTTACGACAAGCGGGCCGGCAAGATGATCCACCGCAATGTCGATCTTCCTCACGAACCGCTTCCGGAGGCCCAACGTGTCGCCAAATTGCCCGATACGTATATGATGTCGGTCGATCTGGAGTCGGAGCAGATGCCGGCGGATACGAAGGACAATCCGTGATCTCTAAGGACGGGCGATCGGCCCCCGCGATTCCTTCTTTGGCTGAAAATCGGGCCTGTCGACCACACGCCGGCCGAAATGTTCGTCGAGGTGCCGGGTAATGCACCGCGCGAACTGCTTGGCGATCTCCTCGGTGGCGCCGGAATGCGTGCCCGGCTTGGCGGAAAGCTGCATCCAGACGTGGCAATCGTTGTGGTTGAAGACTAGCTTGATATAGTGCTGGCTCCCGCCCGCCTGCGTGTAGTTCAGCAGAATCGACTGGTGCGTGTCGTCGAGATACCGCGCGCTAGGCTCTTTGATCCACGTGTCGAGGTAAGCCTTCTTGATGGGCCCCGCCGACTCACCGCGGAACGGTCCGTAGATCATGACCCATGCCCAAATGTAGGAGAAGTCTCGCTTTCGATTGTTGGGATCTCGCCACCATCCCGACTTCCACACAAATCCCTGGTCGCGGCTGAGATAGAATCGCTGATTCCACGTGCCGGACGAATGGTAAGGAATCCCATCATCGTGGTTTTTTGCGGAATGTTCGTGCATTGGCTGCCACCAGCCCGGCGGCAGTTCCTGCGGGATGCGAAGGAGGCAGTTTGGTCCAAGCTCCTTGGTAGCGAGGTCTTCGGTCGTGCGGTTCTTGGTGCGGTTCGTCGAATCGCTCTGCGGCGGCAGTGGTTTGGGAGTGTCGTTGGCCACCGCATCGGGTGTCGGAGTTTGTTCGGGCGGAGCTTCTTCCGATTTCTGCAGACCGATCATCGCCACGCCGTCGGCCGAGACCAGGATCGGGCCGTCGGTCACACGGCGGATCTCGCCCGAATCGGAGATTTCGACCACTTCCACCCTGGCCCTGTCCGGCAGCGAGAGTCTTTCGCCCGGGACCACTGGCAACGGGTGGAGCAAGAGTTTTGGTTTCTGCTTCCCTTCCTCTTCATACCAGACCACGGCGCTATCCAAGGGGCCGTCCTTTGCATCGCCGACCTGCACCGTTCCCCGTCCCCAGTCCTCCTTCTGTGTTTGCGTGCTGACCTCGTCGGTCGCCTGGCGAATGATGTCGAAGCTCTTGACGCCCTCCTTCAGGTCGTGATTGATAATGTCCTGAAAGCCGGCCTTGCCGGCCTCGGCCACGCGGCGGTCGAACTCGGTGTTCTGGGCGAAGTCCTGCACGGATTCGCCGATATCCTCTGTCGATTTGTCGAGCAGATCCGCCGGCACCCCCAGTTTTTCCGAGAGGTACTCGACGGCTCGCTTCCGGATCGCCTCCTTAGCATCCTTGGGGACGTTTTTCTTGAGTTCGTCGATGCCCTTTTCGGCTTGTTCAATTTTTTCCCAAGTGGTCTTGGCCGCATCGAGTCCCGTGCCGATCTCTTCTCCCAGCGGCCCGCCCAAGGCGTCCTTCGCGACGGCTACGTAGAGGTTCACGCCCGAGTTGATAGCATCGGCGCCCGTCCGGACCAGGATCTTTCCCGGCGTCTCTCCGCGATCATCGGCCAGTTTCAAGTAGTCCTGTCCGCTGCTGTCGGCGTCCTCACACATCTGACGGTGCAGGTGTGGCGCCAATTCATCGAGCTTGCCGTCGAGCAGATTGGCATAAAAGTCTTTTTGCGAGGTCATCAGCGATTTCAGCCGGGTCTTATCGGCATCGCTGTTGATGTTGACCTTGACCACTTCCTTGGCCTGTTGGTAGACCCGATCGACCAGATGCTTCCGCGACTGCCGGTCGAGCTTCGCCGAGCCGACCAGGGTGAGCTGCCGGATCGTCTCGCGGTCGGCGGCCCTGCGCCGCGCCGGGATGTTCCAGAAATCCCAGCCCGCCAACGCCGAATCCGTCTGCATTAGGCACACTTGGGCCGGCGGCCAAACCGCGAACAGGTGCCGCAGCCCATCAGGTGGCAATTGGCAGGCGTGTGGTTTGCCCACGCCGGTCTCCGCCGAGAGCTTCTTGATCGCCTCACGATAGCCGGGCTCGGCAGTGGCCAAGCGGTCCAGGGCGACGATCAGTCGGCGGTAGTTGGCCAGGCCTTTCTTGGTGTCCTTGATGCCCGGGTCAATGCTGCGGTCGAACAGCGGCTTCGACCCATCGTCGGAGAACACCGCCAGGGCGACGGCCATCAGCCCGTGCTGAGCGTCGGCCGCCTTGAGCAGGGCAAGCTGCGCGGGATGGAGCCGTCGGCCCATGTTCGGGAGCTTGGCTTTGGACGCTTGGCGGCTAGCCGCTTCCCGCGTCGGGCTGGTTTTGCTTGTATCAGCCGCCGCCTCTGGATCAATACCGTTGGAGCAGCCGGCCAACAAAGTGATCAGCGATGCCAAGGCCGCCGCCCTGTATCTTGCGCTCGCTTGCATCATCGGATCCGCACTCCTTCGTCGCTGCAAAAGGGAATCGGGGAATCATGGCCGCCAACTGCTACGCCCGAACTCAACGCAGCCTCGCCATCCTGACGAGCTAGCTTGAAACGGCAATCGAAACAATGCTGGTCCCACCGGAGCTCGAAACATCATCGCAACCGGCGGCTTGAAGAATCCACTATGGCAGATTTTTGGTAGCTAACCAAGCTGGCAGACAGGAGCCTTGCTCAGAAAAGAGACCGCAACCTCTTGCAGAACAAGAGCTTGCGAAGTGAGGCCGGCGGGACTCGAACCCGCGACCAACGGATTAAAAGTCGAAAAGGTGTGTTCTCTGAGTGTTCTCTGGCTGCAAAACACCTGTTTTTGACGGCGTTTTGATACCGCGTCTACAGCCGTTATGGCAGAACTAGTATTGTTTGAAGGTACTGATATCGCGGCCTGAACCAAGTGTACCCTATAACTCCACAAGACCTTGTGCAACCAAGACGTTCACGCAATTCCAATTCATTCTAGAATTGGGTACAGCCTTTCTTATCTTATCCAGAAGACCCTGAGACAGCGAATCGTGATTGCTAACACCGCCGTTTGCCACAAGCTCCTCGAGAGATGATGTCTTACACAATTTTGCATCCCTAAAATTAACGCACGTCTTGTGGGCTATATATGGGTGATCTCCTTTGTCAACAATACACGCTTGGTCTTTATCCGCCCGCCACGATGTGAAATTCACAATTACTGTTTCTTCGCCAAGGGAAGGATCACTCAACACGATCCAAAGATGGCTGTCGTAACTTGTGCCGGGCTTATTTATAAGCAGAGTGTCGCCGGCGTTCATTTCGAGCAGATTCCCGCAAAGAAATGATCGAAGGCGGTACTGTCCGTCATGTCTTGCAGGATTGATTCTCTATCCGCGTCACGGCCAACGGCATGAATGAGAAGTTCGATCGGTATCGGGGCCGATGTGTCGCCGCCAGGGTAGGTTTTGACCCATTCATCAAAACCGTGTGTCTCGTCAGCGATATCGTAATCTTGCTTTTCGAGTCTTAGCTCAGTCACCTTGACAAGTAAGCTCATTTCAAAGCCTGACAGCTTCCCCGTATCTGGCTCGGCATCCAACAAGATGTCTCTGCCTGAATTGCGGAAGTACTTCGACCAAAGCGGCTCACCTGGATGGGTTCCGTTTATAAGATCAAGGAGCTCGCTATGTAATGGACCATGTTTCATCGCAACTAGGCGAGACCCAAGAATCGGATAGCCGGTCGATTCAATTGCTTCACGATCTGCGATGTAAAGAAGCTTGAGCAGTCGGAGACGAGACGCTCGCTTTCCTTCCGACCGAAGCACAACTCCTAACGCCTGAATTGCCTTTTCAACATCAAGTCGCGCGGTCATCGTGCAACATCGCCTCCCACAGAAGAATTCCCCTCCACGCCCAAAAACTATCTTATTATACCCCGAAAAGCGGGGCAACCCCAAGGTGGGTGGGTCCGCCGCATCTGATCACTTAGAGCGAGGCGAGGGATTGGTGAACGGGGCAGACGGTCCAACCGCCTCACCTGGAGGTTTCTGGCTTGTGTCGTGTCGCCACTCCCACGGTGGCGTGGGCTTCCCGTCCACCCAGAGTCCGGCCCGAGCCGCCCGTGCCCCGTCCTCTGCTTTGGCAAGAATGGGGCTACTTACGAAGTGTTTGTAGTGCCAAGCCCAGCCCTCGCGAACCATTGCCGTATTTACGCAGCCGTCGGAGTAGACGATGCCCAGGGTCCGGCCGTACCTGTCTTGGCCCTTGGATAGCATTCTGACGGTCTTGCCGAAAACCTTGTCAGAAAGGGCCTTCTTTGCCTGGTTGCCGAATGGCTGGTCTTTTTCAGGGGCATCGATACCATCCAAGCGGATACGGTAATTCATCTTGCCGACAAGCAGGGTAATCGTGTCGCCATCCGTTACGCCCACAACCTCGCCCTCTACCGTGTCGCCTTTGGCAACGATCCCGTACCCAATGCCGGCCCCCGGAGCTGAAGAGCTGTCCCGCTTCTTCCTGGATGCCGAGGGCTTTTCGGTGGTTGGTTCATCTGGAAACGGTGGCAATTGGTCAAAGTAGCGTGGGGTTGTTCGGGGCGAATCGGGAGGCGGCGTGTAGCTACGACTGCTCGGGGCTGAGTAGTGACTGCCGCTGCCTGGGGCGCTCCTTGTGTGCGGCCTAACGTATGTCCCGTCCTTTCGATAGTAGCCCTTAACGTGGACTGTTCCGCCGCTCGAACTGCTTTTGCTGCCGCTCTTGCCGCCGCCCTTGGCCAGCAAGACGCCCGGGGCCAAGATCGCAGCGACGAGCAGAGCGATTACGCAATGCTTGACTCGCATAGGTCTCTCCTTTTTGTCGGTGCCCGGCGACTTAATTGGGTGACGAGCGAATCAGAAGGGCCGCTCAAGGACGCGGCCGCCAGTCCCCACCATGATATTTATAGGGCCGATGAGCAAGACACCCGGTTGAGCGAGTAACTGGCGGCAAGTATGGCTCACTTCTTGGTGGAAAAATAGCGAGCAGTCGCTATTGTAAGTCGTAGCCGGGCGGCTGGCGCGATAGCTACGCGACCTGCCCAACGTGCCCGCGGGGCCTGTGTGCTTCTCCTTCCTTCGCACACGGCCCCGCCGGCGGTCCGGCGCAGAAAGGAAGGTTCTCATGTTGCTGGACGCGAGCGAATCCCCCGCCTGGTCACGACGGCTTGAAGGAGCGCCTACAACGCTCCAAGAGCTGTTGGAGTGGCTAGATCGCGTTGCCAAGCCGCATCTATTGGTCATTCAGCCTGACAGATGCCTTGTCAGTCTGTGCTCCAACACCGGCCGGATTTTCGACGACGTTTTCAAGGCTGACGAGATAGCCAGGCACTCTGAATTGCTGTGCGATGAAGTAAGACGGGCCCACCTTCTCCTAAGCAGTAAAGGCCGCCACAATCTGCCCGACTATCCGTCCATAACGAACGATCCACACAAGGCCGAGAAACACCACGAAGACTTTAGGCGTTGGTTGATCGATAGGATCGAAAATGAGAGTAAGCTAGCCAATGGTTTCGGAGCGGCAGCGGGCGGACAAACGGACAGCGAATCGGACAGAAAGCAGAAAAAAAAGAAACGGGTTTTCAGCGATGCCGCAAGAGCCTGCGCTCGCGCGTATCGTCGCGCGCTGGAAAGCGGTGAAAGGAAAAACCGCAAACTGTTCTGCCAAGATTGGACCGCAGAAAGTGGGCACAAATACAGACACACGAACGGCAAGCCGCCGTCTTGGAAAACCATCGACAGAGCTTTGCAAGATCACCCGGACGAATGGAATCCGTCTCCTGACACAGCGGACAAATCAGCGGACACTGTAGTTTGATCGTTATCTAGTCTATTGGTCTATTGCCCCGCGTTGAACGTCGCTCAGTTCACTGCGGAGCGAAAGCCAATGTCACCAGTTTTAACAGTCGGCCAAGTTGCCGATTTCTTTCAAACGCCGGCATGGCGAATCCGGCGTATCGTCGACACCATCGGTGACGAAGTCCCGCGGGCTGGGCTGTATCGCCTGATTCCGCGTTCTATGCTTCCTGCCATTGCCGCTCGGCTGCAAAAGCAGAAACGCGAAACAGCGGAGGCCGCATTGTGAGCCGAGCCCGTTTTGCAAGTCGAAAGTCGGCCGACGGCTTGATCGAGGCGGACGCTGTCTACACGATCCGTAGTTTCATGATGCGACTCGGCATCGGCCGGCACTCTCTCGCCGCGCTACGTCGCAAGGGACTTCGCGTGCGGCCGATCGGCCAACGGTTGTTCGTCGATGGATCGGAAGCGTTGGAATTGCTTCGCAGAGTGTGGCGCGAGCAGGATGCAAACTAAGGAGGCCGAAATGACGTTAAGCGATGACACACGACGGGCCGTTGTTAGGGCAGCTCTTGCTGCCCGGCAGCGACAAATCGAGGGCAAAAGTGAAGCGCGAGACGCCACAAACGAGCTTCGAGTTCTTCGCGGAGTTCTTCGTGACGCTGGCTTGCCGGCTGAATTGGATGAGCTTGTTGGCAAATGGTGCGAGGATTAAGGCATGGACGTTCAGACGCTGAAGCAAGCCGCTACGGGCCGATGGCCGGAAGTTCTGGCATTCGTCGGAGGAGTGCCGGTCGAGCACTTGGACGGAAAGAACCACCCTTGCCCCAAGTGCGGCGGAAAGGACCGGTTTCGGTTAATTGACGCCGAGGCGGGCGCCCTGTTCTGTAATCAATGCTTCTCGCAGCGCAATGGCGACGGGATAGCGGCCATGCAGTGGCTTACGGGGCTGTCGTTCATTGATACCGTCAAACAATTGAGCAGCTATCTCCATGTTGGTCGATCGAGTAGGAATCACCGCGACTCCACGATAGTCGAGGCCTACGACTACGTAGACGAATCGGGCGAATTGCTTTATCAGGTCGTACGCATGGAGCCCAAAGACTTCCGTCAGCGGCGACCGAAACCGGGTGGCGGTTGGGAATGGACGCTCAAGGGAACGCGGCTTGTCCCGTACCGCCTCCCGCAACTGCTCGCAGCGGATCCGAACAAGCATGTTTACATCGTGGAGGGCGAAAAGGACGTCAGACGACTCGAGAATCTACTGCTAACAGCGACCACCAACGCCGGCGGGGCAGGCAAGTGGAAGGAAAGCTTCGGCGAATACTTTGCGGGCCGACCCGTCGTTATCTTGCCTGATAACGATGAACCAGGCCGAGCCCATGCGGCCAAGGTTGCGGCAATGCTTAACGGAAAGGCAGTATCTATCAAGGTTGTCCAGTTGCCTAACCTTCCTGACAAGGGTGATGTGTCTAATTGGTTGGACGCGGGCGGAAAGCTTACTGACCTAGAGCGAATGGTTGCAGAGGCTGAGGAGTGGCAAGAGTCGCCCAAGGCTGTTGTAGTCGGTCACGACTCGTTCGCTTTGACTGATACCGGCAACGCCGAGCGATTCGCCAAGCAACACGCCGATAGCGTGAGGTTCTGTCATGCCTGGCAAAGTTGGTTGGTATGGGATGGGAAGCGATGGAAGCGAGACGACTGTGGAATGGTCGAGCAACTCGGCAAGCAGACGGTTCGATCGATTCTCCTTGAGGCGGCAGACGAACCGAACGACGACCGCCGGAAAGCTCTGGTTTCCTTCGCGGCGAAAAGCGAGGCGGTATCACGTCGCGAAGCGATGCTTAAGCTCGCTAGAAGTGAGCCGCCACTCCCGATCACTCCAGAAGTATTGGACACGAACAACTGGACGCTGAACTGCCTTAACGGCTCGATAGATCTTCGGTCCGGCCAGTGGCGCACGCACCGCCGCGAGGACTTCATTACCCGGCTTTGCCCGGTCGAGTACGACGCCGGCGCCGAATGTCCCGTCTGGCTTGCCTCACTGAGCACATGGTTCCAAGGGAATCTCGAGTTGATCGAGTTCGTGCGGCGGTTCATCGGATACTGCCTGACCGGGGATATAAGCGAACAGATTCTGGCAATCTGGCATGGCGTAGGGGCGAACGGCAAAAGCACGATTCTGAATGTCTTGATGGAAATGCTCGGTCCCGATTATGCCATGAAAGCGGCCGCTGACCTGCTACTAATGAAGCACGGCAACGACCATCCAACGGCCCTGACCGACCTACACGGCAAGCGGTTTGTTGCGTGCATAGAAACAGACGACGGCCGGAGACTAGCGGAATCAATGGTCAAGGAGCTGACCGGTGGCGATGCCATCCGCGCACGACGGATGCGGGAAGACTTCTGGCAGTTCTCGCCCACCCATAAGCTCGTGCTCGCCTGCAACCATCGACCGGTGGTCCGGGGAACAGACAACGGTATCTGGCGTCGCATCAAGCTAATTCCATTCAACGTGGTCATTCCTGCCAGGGACCGAGACAGGCACCTTAACGAGAAGCTACGGAGCGAGCTGCCGGGGATACTGGCTTGGTCAGTTAGAGGGTGCATCGACTGGCGGCTGAATGGGCTCGGTGAGCCGCAGGTTGTGACTGAAGCGACCGGCGATTACCAGTTGGCGGAAGACAGCCTGGCTAACTTCATTGCCGAATGCTGCATTCTCGAAGACTGGGCGCGAGTAAGAGCTTCAGACTTGCTTGATGCATTCCGCGAATGGTCAGGAACGAAGAGTATCACTACGAGGAAATTGACCGCCATGCTGATCGAACGCGGCATTCAGAAACACCGAAACAACGGCCTATGGTACGTCGGAATTGGGCTACCAGCCGGAACGGACTAACGGACTAACGGACCGTTTTTTGGGGTTAAACGCCCATGAGAAGAAATACAAGCCGTTATACCCAGAAATCAGTACAACCGTCCGTTCTGTCCGCTGAGTTGGACGCCGGGGAAATAGGAAGAAACGTTCAATCTCAGCATAGACCAACGGATTGGCAATCCCAGGAAATGCGCACACGTCAAGCGAGTTTTACTCAACAGTACCAAAAGC